>NZ_CP032101.1:0-1458549 GCF_003544855.1 Malaciobacter marinus | reverse complement strand
ATATTGCATTTATTCCTATTTTAATTCCTCCTTTACTACATGTTTTTGCAGAATATAAAATTGATAGAAGATTAATTGCTTGTGTATTAACATTTGGTTTAACAGCAACTTATATGCTACTTCCTGTTGGATTTGGGGGAATATTTTTAAATAATATTTTACATAAAAATCTTGTTGAAAATGGAGCTACTATTGCAGTTGAACAACTTCCTTTAATTATGGCCATTCCAGTTTCTGGGATGTTTTTAGGACTTTTAATCGCAATATTTTTTACATATAAAAAACCAAGAGATTATTCTATAAAAAAAATCAAAGATATTGAACCTGAGAATCAAGAGATGAAAGCTTCATATATTTTTACTGCCTTAATTGCTATTGTTGCAGCCTTATCTTTACAATTATACACTAACTCAATTATTGTTGGTTCTCTTGTTGGTTTTATAATTTTTATGATGGGGGGAGTTATAAAAGTAGATGAAACACAAGATGTTTTTACTAAGGGTGTTCATATGATGGCAATGATTGGTTTTATAATGATTGCAGCTTCTGGATTTGCAGAAGTTATGAAAGCAACACAAGGAATTGAAAGTTTAGTTACATCTATTACTTCTGTAATTGGTGATAATAAATCTTTAGCTGCATTATTTATGTTAGTTGTTGGTTTATTTGTTACTATGGGAATTGGCTCATCTTTTTCAACTATTCCAATTATAGCAGTAATTTATGTTCCTTTAGCAATGCAATTTGGCTTTTCTCCTTTAGCTGTTGCTGTTTTAGTAGGGACAGCTGCAGCCTTAGGTGATGCAGGAAGCCCAGCATCTGACTCAACACTTGGACCCACATCTGGTTTGGGAGTAGATGGACAGCATGATCATATTTGGGATAGTGTTGTTCCTACATTTATACATTATAATATACCACTAATTTTATTTGGTTGGTTAGCTGCTTTATACTTATAATAAATCTACTACCTTTTTAGGTAGTGGACTTATTATATTTCTAAATACTTTTATAAATTAAATCTATTTTATTTCATTTTTTAAACTTTTTGATATAATTGCGAAAAAATTGATAGATAGGAAATTTAAATTGGTAGAATTAAGTAAAAAAATTTCAAAACTTGTTGGTAAAACTAATGCAGAGTATGGCTTAATTAAAGAAGGTGATAAGGTATTGGTTGGATTTAGTGGAGGTAAAGACTCTACAACTCTTCTTCATGCATTAAAACATCTACAAAGAGTTGCACCTTTTAAATTTGAATTTAAAGCTGTAACTGTAACTTATGGAATGGGTGAACAAATACAATTTTTATCAGATCACTGTAAAAAATATGAAATTGAACATGAAATAGTAGATACTGAAATTTTTGAAATTGCTGGTGAAAAAATTAGAAAAAATTCATCTTTTTGTTCATTTTTTTCAAGAATGAGAAGAGGGTACTTATATACAACAGCACAAGAGCAAGGATATAATAAATTAGCTTTAGGGCACCATTTAGATGATGCAATGGAGTCATTTTTTATGAACTTCTTATATAATGGTGCTTTAAGATCAATGCCACCAATATATCAAGCAGAAAATGGTTTAGAAGTTATTAGACCACTTATTTTTTGTAGAGAGAGACAACTAAGAGCATTTGCCCAATCAAATGAGATTAGTGTAATTGGAGATGAAGCTTGTCCAGCAATGAGATTTGATATTAAAATGCCTCATGCAAGAGAAAAAACAAAAAAATTGTTAGAACAAATGGAAGAAGAGAATCCTCAAATGTTTATTTCAATGAAAGCTGCATTTAATAATATTCAAACTTCTACATTTTTCCAAAAAGAGTTCTTAGACAATAATAAACAGGACTAATATTGAATATATTAATTTCTTCTTGTCTTTTAGGTGAAGAGGTAAGGTATGATGGAAAAAGTTCAAGTTCTTCTATAAAAAACAAAGAACTCTTTTTAAAAATTATAAATGAGTTTAATGTTTTTTCTATTTGCCCAGAGCTTAGTGGAGGCTTAACAACTCCAAGAGCTCCTGCTGAAATAATTAAAGAAAAAGTTATTACAACTAATGGCTTAGATGTAACTTACATGTTTAATCAAGGTGCTTTAAATACTTTATCTTATTGTAAAAAAAATAGCATAAAAATTGCCATATTAAAATCAAACTCTCCCTCATGTGGAAATAATAAAATTTATGATGGAACTTTTAACTCAGTGTTAAAAGAAGGGGAGGGTGTAACTGTTAAACTTTTAAGACAAAATGGGATAAAAGTATTCAATGAAAATGAATTAGAACAATTTTGTGACCTTATAAAGAGTAATTTAAAATAAATTATATTATATTAAATAATTATTTTATATAAGGAGAACAAATGAAAAAACTTCTGATACTCTTACTATTAAGTGCATCTTACTTATTTTCTTTTGATAAAGTAGGTATTGGATATTCAACTACTAGTTATGATTCAAATATTTATGATGTTTCTTTGATAAAAGATACAAATTATAAACTTTTTAATCTTCCTATATCTTTAGAGTTTGCATTTGATTATATGGATTCTACAAATACTAGTGATGAACTATATATTACAAGCTTTCAGCCAGTTATAACTTATGATTTTAATAAGCAGTTTTTTATTCAAGGTGCTTTAGGAGTTGCTTATTTAAGTAATAAGTCTTTTGAACATAGAAATTTTGGAATGAACTTTCAATTTAAAGAGAGTGTTGTATTTGGTTATAACATAAACAAACATTTATCGACTACTTTAAGATATAATCATATATCAAATGCAGATTTAGATGATGATAATAGTGGTTTAGATATCTTTGGTCTTAATTTAATCTATAAGTTTTAAACTTATAGATTTTCATTTACTAAACTAGAAAGTTTTAATGGATCTAATGCACCATTAACTCTTTTTATTTCATTGCCTTCTTTAAATATAGCAATTGTTGGAATTGATTTAATTAGAAACTTTGAAGCTAATGTTTGTTCTATTTCTGTATTTACTTTTACAAATAATGCTTTTAAAGCATATTTGTTTGAAACTTCATTAAAAATTGGAGTCATCATTTTACATGGTCCACACCAAGGTGCCCAAAAATCAATTATAACTGGAATATCAGAATTTACTACAACATGATCGAATGTTTCTTGTGTTAATTCAATAGGTGTTGTATCTAATAAAGAGTTTTTACACTCCCCACAGTTTGCTTTTATATATGAATCCTTTTTAGGAATCTTATTTACTTTTAAACAGTGAGGACAAACTATATTTATTTTATCCATTCTTTATGCCTTTATATTTAATAACATACTTGAAGTTTCATTTTGTGTTTGTATTGCATTTGCATTTGCGCTGTATGCTATTGTATTTGGAATTTGTGAAGTAATAGCATCAATTAAATCTTGAGTTACTTCTTGATTTTGAGGATCAGCTACTACATTTGACATATCTGCAATTGTTTGTGCATTTTGTGTAACTTGTGCTTGTGTTGCAACCATTGCATTTAGGTTCATACTGTTATCAATTCGCATTTTCTACTCCTTGTTCTTTGCTTAAAAGAAGCATTTTATTTAAATTTGCAGCTCTTGCTATTGAAGCATCTGCACTACTTAATCCATCTGGTGCAGCTGAAGCTTTTTGAAGCTTATCCAACTTTGCAATTGCTGCAGCTTCATCTTTTGGTATGGAAGTATCAAGTCTTACATGACCACCTGTAGCATATAATTTTCCATCAGGTCCCATTTGATAGTTATAAGAAATCGCACCCTTTGTATGTGCAAGAGATGCATGCAATTGCTCATGTGACCTAGTTTTTGAATCAAGATTTTCAAATTTATCTAAAACTCTTTGATAATCTTCCTCATCATAATTTCCACTATTTGTTAAGTTAACTGAATCACTCTTTTCATAAAAAGATTTTGTTAAATCTTCTTTGTCAAGATTTGCAAGCTCTGCTTTTTTTTGAGCAATTTGTTGATAAATTGATGAAACAGTTAAATTATCATTTATTAGCATAACATACTCTTTTTTTTATTTTATTAAGTTTAGCATATTTAATATTGTTTTGTAAAGTATTATTGACAATCAAAAAATTAATAATGGTTAAACTTATTTTGGATATAATTTTTACTATGAAGAATAAATTTTTTAAATCATTATCTTTTAAACTTTTACTTTTAGTAACAATTATTATTTTTGCTTTAATCAGTGCTAGTTTTTTATTTAATTCACAAATTGACAGACTAAAAAAACAAATTGATAATATATATTTTGGAAATTTTGTTCCTTTGATAACTTTAGATTTAGTTTTAAAAAATTATCAGACTATAATTCAATGTAAAAAAATAACAAATAATAAGTGTAATATAGAAGCAGAAAAAACTGTAATTTTAAAAAATTGGAATAATTATAATAAAGCATACAAAACTAAACAAGAAAGAAAAATTGTAAGTGATATAGATAAGTTTATTGTAAACTCTTTTAAACTTGATAAAATAAAAATCTATGAATTAGTAATAAAACAAATTAACTTTTTAAAAGATCATGAAGTTGATATAGCGTATAAACAAAGAAGGGAATTTTTAGTTGATTATTCAAGTATGAAAGATTATCTTTTTTATAATTTTATAGCTATAATTATATTTTCTTTTGCTATAATAATTTTTATAATCTATCAAATAATAAAAAAAGATAATCAATTAACAATATTAACAAAAAAATATAAAATTGAATCAATCACTGATTCGATGACAAAATTATATAATAGAAAGTACTTTGATAATATTTTTGATAACTTACCTTTTATTTCAAATGCAAATAATTGGAAAAGTGCTTTTATTATGGTAGATATTGATTTTTTTAAGCAGTATAATGATACATATGGTCATGATTTAGGTGATCAAACATTAAAAAAAGTTGCAAAGGCTTTAAAAGAGTACTTTAATAAAGAGTATGAATATGTTTTCAGACTTGGTGGCGAAGAGTTTGGAGTAGTTTTATTTGATACTGATGAAGATATATTGATTGAATGTTTAACAGATATAAATAAAAAAATAATTAATTTAAATATTGAACATAAATCAAGTAAAATTTTAAATATTGTATCAATTTCAACTGGTGCAGTTATTTATGAGCCTAACAGTTATATTTCAGCAAATAAATTGTATAAAATTGCTGATGAAAACTTATATAAATCAAAACAAAATGGTAGAAACCAGTTTACACTTTAAAAGGAGAGTAATTGACTTTTTTATTTAATAAAAATAATCATTTTAACTTAGCAAATACAGTGACATTTTTCAATATCGCTTCAGGTATTTTAGCTATTTATTTTCTTACACACAATCAGTTTTTTGGAGCAGCGCTTTTTGCTTGGCTTGCAGGTGGATTTGATATCTTAGATGGAAAAATTGCAAGAAAGTATAATCTATCTACAGATTTTGGGGTTCAACTCGATTCTTATGCAGATTTTTTATCTTTTGTTATTGTTCCTACAATGTTTATATATTTTGCAATAATCGATGGTAAAGAGCTTATTTTATTTACACCATTAGTTGTGTTTGCATTTATTTTTTATATTATTTCAGGACTTAGACGATTGATTCAATTTAATTTAAATGCAGATGTTGGAGAAGTAGAAAAATATTTTACTGGTATACCTACTCCTTTGGGAGCTATCTTACTTTGGGTTGTTTATCTTATTTGGTTAAGTGGATTTATTTCAGAAGAGTTTGTTCTTATTTCGATGATAATAATCGGATATTTATTAAATTCAAAAATTAAAATCCCTCATCCCTAATGGAGAAAGTTGTTGCAATAGATTTAGGCTCAAACTCATTTAGAGTTTTAGTCTATGATTGTTTAAATCATAAAATTATTTCAGAATTTAATCAAGTTGTTGGAATGGCTGATGGTTTAGTTGATACTGGAGTTATTTCAAAAGAAGCACAAGAAAGAGTAATTAATACAATTAACTACTCAAGTGAGAAACTAAATTACAATCCCAAAGAAGCAATTTGTGTTACAACAGCTGCTATGAGAATGGCAAATAATTCAAAAGAAGTTCTTCAATATTTTTCAAAAGAGACTGGTGCTAAATTTAAAATTATAGATGGTAATGAAGAAGCAAGACTTACTTTACTTGCCGTTAAATATGCATTAAAAAGAGAAAAACTAAAATCAGAAAAATTTGTTTTACTTGATATTGGTGGTGGTTCTACTGAAATTATAGTAAATACTAAAAATGATTATAAAGCGCATAGTTTTAATTTTGGTATAGTAACTTTAACTCAAAAGTTCAATGATTATAAACTTTTAGAAGATAACTTGAATTTAAGAAAAAAAGAAATTAGAAACTTTATTGATACTTTACAAATAGATTTAGAAGAATATACTTTTGTAGCAACAGCTGGTACACCTACTACTATTGCTGCAATTAAACTAGGCCAAGATTTTTTTCATTATGATAAAAGTTTAGTTAATGGAACAATAGTAGATTTAAATGATTTAAATGAATGTTTAGAGCTTTTTAGAAACTCTTCAAAACAAACAATCACAAGTCTTGTTGGAAGTGGAAGAGTTGAGTTTATTGAAGTTGGCGTATATATTTACAAAGCTATTTTTGAAGCATTAAATAAAAAAGAATCGATTGTTTTAGATGATGGCTTAAGAGAAGGTGTAGCAATAAATCAATGTCTAATTAAATAAATTATGACAATAATCTAACGCTTTGTTCTTGAACGATATTCGCTTGTGAAACTGCTAAATAACCCATATTTGCAAAAAGATTGTTTTTTGTAAAATCACTTGTTTCTTTACCAAAATTTATGTTATTAGTTTGATTATTAGTAACTAAATTTTGTTGTTGTTTTAATATATCTTTTGCATTTTCTTGTATTTGTTGTGATGTTTGATCAAATTGATTAGATAAATCATTTAAGTACTTTTCACTTGTATTAAGTTTACCAACAATAGTATTTACAGTTTCTTCATTATTTAAATCACTATTTTGTATATCATTTGCTAATTCATTTGATATTACAGGTGTATTTACTTTATTTATTTCTAAATAAGCTTCTTTTGTGTCAATTGTAAAATTATTATTTTCTTGATTTGAGTCTTGTGTAGATAAAATAGACTCTCTTTTATATTTTGTTTCAAGTGCGATAGAAGTAAAATCTTTTAATTGATTTGTAAGTTGCTCTTTTAATTGATTTTTGTCTTCAATTTTATCATCAGTTATCGTTTTTTCAATATTTGAAAGAATTTCTTGTTGTTTTTGTATCCCATTTTTAGCAATAGCAGTTATTGCAATACCTTCATTAAATGTTTGTAGCGAGTTTGATAATTCATCTCTTTTGAGATTGTAAGCTTCACTTATAGATAAGTTTAATGCATCATTAGAAATAGGCTCAATTCTAGTATTTTGAGAAGTTCTATTTAACTGCTGTTGAGGCAAAGAATTGAGGTTTGAAACATTACTACTGATACTATTTACATCCATAATGTGTAACTCCTATTTTATATTTAGTTATTTTACTTAAAAATTACTAAATTTTAGCTAAATTAAATAGGCAAAGATGCTGATTAAAGGCAGTTTAATGAATGTTTTTGTACAATTTACGCTTTAATTAAACGAGGGAGAAAGAATTATGAAAATGACTGGCGCAAAAATGGTTATTGAATCATTACACCAAGAAGGGGTTAAAACTGTTTTTGGTTACCCTGGGGGCGCTATTATGAATGTCTATGATGAAATATATAAACAAAATCATTTTGAACATATTTTAAATAGACATGAACAAGCATCTATACACGCAGCAGAAGGTTACGCAAGATCAACAGGAAAAGTTGGTGTTGCAATAGTTACAAGTGGACCAGGATTTACAAATGCAGTAACTGGTCTAGCAACTGCCTATATGGATTCTATTCCTCTCGTCGTTATTTCAGGACAAGTTCCTACTGCTATAATAGGGACAGATGGCTTTCAAGAAATTGATGCAGTTGGTATTTCAAGACCATGTACTAAACATAATTACTTAGTAAATAAAATTGAAGATTTACCTAGAATTATAAAAGAAGCATTTCATATTGCAAGTACAGGAAGACCTGGACCTGTTCATATTGATATTCCAAAAGATATTACAGCAGAAACTGGAAATTTTGAATATCCAAAAGAGATTAATTTGCCTACATATAAGCCAACGGTAAATTATAATAAAAGACAATTAAAAAAAGCAATGACTGCTATTTCAAAATCAAAAAAACCATTACTATATGTTGGTGGTGGAGCAATATTAGCAAATTGCGGACATGAAATAAGAGAATTTGCAAAAAAAGCTAATATACCAGTTGTGGAAACTCTTATGGCAAGAGGTATTATGGGTCATGACAATCCACTATTAATTGGAATGTTAGGTATGCATGGTGAGTTTGCTGCTAATATGGCAGCATATGAAACTGATCTTTTAATCTCATTGGGAGCAAGGTTTGATGATAGAGTAACAGGAAGACTTGATGAGTTTGCATCAAAAGCAAAAGTTATACATGTTGATATTGATCCAGCAACTATTGCAAAACTTGTAAGAGCTGATTATCCTATTGTAGGGGATTTAAAAGTTACTGTTGCAGGTATGATAAATACAATGGGTGATTTTGAATTTAATGATTATATAAATTGGGTTGCTTTACTTAAAGAGTATAGAGAAAAAGAGCCTTTAAGATATATTGATTCAAATACTGTTATTAAGCCTCAATGGCCAATACAAAGAGTTGGTGAAATTTTAGGAAGCAAGGCAATTGTTTCAACTGATGTTGGTCAACATCAAATGTGGACAGCACAATTTTATCCATTCTCTTTTCCAAGACAGTTTATAACTAGTGGTGGTTTAGGAACAATGGGATTTGGTCTTCCTTCTGCAATGGGTGTTGCAAAAGGTAATCCTGATAAAATATCTATTAATTTTACAGGTGATGGATCAATATTGATGAATATTCAAGAACTTATGACTTGTGTTGAATCTAATTTACCAGTAATTACTATTATTTTAAATAATAACTATTTGGGAATGGTAAGACAATGGCAAACAATGTTTTATGAAAATAGATTATCTGAAACTGACCTTTCAATGCAACCAGATTTTAAAATGCTTATAGAAGCATTTGGAGGAATTGGTTATAGAGTTTCAACAAAAGAAGAGTTTGATAAAGCCTTAAAAGATGCTGTTGAAAAGAAAAAGCCAGCTATGATTGAAGTTATCGTTGAAAGAAATGAAGAAGTATTACCAATGGTTCCAAATGGCCATGCTTTAAATGAGATGACACTAATAGGAGATAACAATGAATAATTTTAACCATTACTATGATACAGAAACCATAAGACAAGTTATTTCTGTTATTGTCTTAAATGAGCATAATGCTTTATCAAGAATTGTAGGACTTTTTTCAGCGCGTGGATATAATATTGATTCATTAACAGTCGCTCCTATTTCTGATACACAATACTCTAGAATGACTATTGTCACTACAGGTGATAAAAGAATTATTGATCAAATTGTAAAACAATTGAATAAATTAATACCTGTACTTAAAGTAAATGAACATAGAAATGTTATCGAAAAAGAAACAGTACTAGTTAAAATACCAATTGATCAGCCAATAAGTGATGTAGAAGTTATAGCAAGAGCTTATAATGGACATATTCAAAATGTTACAGAGGAGGCTATTGTGATATCTGCAACAGATGAACCACATAGAATAGCAAATTTTACAAATATAATGAATACAAGATTTAACCCACTTGAAGTTGTAAAAAGTGGTGTTGTTGCAATGGAAAGATAGAAGAAAACCTCTTCTATCTTCTTTTGCTTGAAAGGATAAAAATGAATTTAAAAAATATAGCTCAAGCATTAGATATAAAATGTGAATATGATTTAGAAATTACTTCTTTAAATACACTATTAGATTCAAATAAAAATGAATTAACTTTTTTAGAAAATAAAAAATATATAAATGATTTAGAAAAAACTAAAGCTGGTGCAGTTTTAGTTAAAAAAGAGTTTTTAAATAAAGTACCTCAAGATACAATAGCTTTAGTTTGTGAAGAGCCTTATGTGGCTTTAGCAAAAGCTAGTAAATATTTTGCTCCAAATGTAGTAGAAACTATAGGGAAAGATGCAATTGTTGGTGAAAATACTAAAGTATTAGATAATGTATATATAGGAAAAAACACACAAATAGGTAATGATTGTACAATTATGCCAGGTGTTTTTATTGGGGATAATGTAAAAATAGGTAATAATACTATTTTATACCCAAATGTATGTATTTACAGAGATTGCGAAGTAGGAAATGACTGTATAATTCATGCTGGAACTATAGTAGGTAGTGATGGTTTTGGGTTTGCAATTTCTGGAGCTGATTACATAAAAATTTATCAAAATGGAAATGTAATTATAAAAAACAATGTTGATATAGGTTCTAATTGTGCAATTGATAGGGCTGCATTTAAATCTACAATAATAGAAGATAATGTAAGACTTGATAATTTAGTACATATTGCACATAATTGTAAGCTAGGAAAGGGTACAATTCTTACTGGACAAGTAGGGCTTTCAGGTTCGACTATACTTCATGAATATGTAGTGATGGGTGGACAAAGTGCTACAGCAGGACATTTAGAAATAGCACCTTTTACAACAATAGCTGCAAGAGGTGGAGTAACTAAAAGTATTACTACTCCTAAAAAGTTTTGGGCAGGATTTCCTTTAATGGAACATAAAACATGGCTAAGGCTTCAAGGTAAAATATCAAAACTTTTGAAAAAATAAAGGCTTTAAAATAGTTAAAAAAATATTATCACTAATTTTTCTTTTTATAATTTTTTATTTAGAATATTCAATATTTGTTTCAACACAACAAAGTGTTGGAAAAATAGGTTATTTATTCGCACAGATGTCACACAATTATTTTGGATATTTATCATATGTATATCTATTTTTATTTCTATATCCTTTGTATTTAATAAATTATAAAGAGTATTTTGATTTAGGCGATTTCTCTTTAAAAGTAATGGTTATGTTGCTTTTATTGTTTAGTTCTTTAACTTTACAATCACTAGTTGTAACAACAAAACAACATAGTGGATTAATTGGAAATATAATTGTGAGTGACCTAAGTCCTTTTATTGGAAATGCTGGTTTATGGATTTTTGTATTGGTAGGATTTGTTATTACTTTTACAGTAATTTTTGAAAGTAATGAGATATCTATGAATTCAATTAAAAATAAAATTCCTACTTTTTCATTACCTAAATCAAATGAAAAGCAAAATAGTGCAAATCGAGCAAAAATTAAAAAAGCTGAAGAGACAAAAAGAAAATTAAAAAATAAATCTGTAAAAAAAGAAAATCTTCGTAATGAAGCTGTTAGTGTAAAAGAAGTAGGAGATACAGCAGAGATTGTTATTGAACCAACACTTGATAATATTGAAAAATTAGAAGAATTAAAAGATATTATAAAAGAAGAAAATGTTAATACTAATAATAAAGATTTAGAAAATTTAGAAGAGATAGGTTCAATTGAAGAACTAACTACACAACATGGAATTATTGTTGATGAGTTAGAAGAGAATAAAAGACTTTTAGATGATATAGAATTAGGTAAAACTGAAAAACCAAAAGATTTTGAGTTACCTCCTACTAAGTTTTTTCAAAACTCACCAAAAGATAAAAAATCAAAAGTTTCAGAAGCAGTAATTGATCAAAAAATTGGAGATTTGCTTGAAAAACTTCTAATGTTTAAAATTGAAGGTGATGTAGTCAGAACTTATACAGGACCTGTTGTTACAACTTTTGAATTTAAACCAGCACCTAATGTAAAGGTGTCAAAAATATTAAATCTACAAGATGATTTAGCAATGGCACTTAAAGCACAAACAATTAGAATTCAAGCTCCAATTCCAGGTAAAGATGTTGTTGGAATTGAAGTTCCAAATGAAGATATGCAAACAATTTTTATTAAAGAGTTACTTGAAAGTGAAATTTTTCAAAATTCAAAATCTCCTTTAACTATGATTTTAGGTAAAGATATTGTGGGAAAACCTTTTATAACTGATTTAAAAAAACTTCCGCATTTACTAATTGCAGGAACTACAGGTTCAGGAAAATCAGTTGGTATTAATGCAATGATTTTATCTCTTTTATATAAAAATTCACCAGATAATTTAAAACTTGTAATGATAGATCCAAAAATGTTAGAGTTTTCTATGTACAATGATATTCCACATTTATTGACACCAGTAATTACAAAACCAACTGATGCAATTAATGCTTTATCAAATATGGTTGCGGAGATGGAAAGAAGATATACTTTGATGTCTCAAACAAAAACTAAAAATATAGAAAATTATAATGAAAAAGCAAAAAAAGATAAGTATGAGCCATTTCCTTATATTGTTGTAGTTATTGATGAGTTGGCAGATTTAATGATGACAAGTGGAAAAGATGTAGAACACTCAATTGCAAGATTAGCACAAATGGCAAGAGCAAGTGGAATTCATTTAATTGTAGCAACACAAAGACCTTCTGTTGATGTAGTTACAGGTTTAATAAAAGCAAATTTACCTAGTAGATTATCATATAAAGTAGGGCAAAAAGTTGATTCTAAAATTATTTTAGATTCAATGGGAGCAGAATCATTACTTGGAAGAGGGGATATGTTATTTACTCCTCCTGGTATGTCAGGACTAGTAAGAATACATGCTCCTTGGTCTATGGAAACAGAAATAGAAAAAGTTGTTGAATTTTTAAAAGAGCAAAAAGAAGTTGAATATGATATGAATTTTGTAAAAGATAGAAACTCTTCTAATATCTCTGACTCAAGTGGAATTGAACTTGGTGAACTTGATGAATTATATGAAGATGCAAAGCAAGTAGTTTTAACAGATAAAAAAACTTCTATATCTTATATACAAAGAAAATTAAGAATTGGTTACAATCGAGCTGCAACAATAGTTGAACAATTGGAAAAATCTGGTGTATTATCAGAACCAAATGCAAAAGGCAATAGAGAAATTCTTATTTAATACTACTTAGTTGAATAAATAACAAAAATAACAACAGACTTTTATTTTGTTTATGTTAAAATTAATAAAATATATATAAAGGAGTATGTTATGAATACAAGTATTGTAGGAAGACACATAGAATTAACAGAACCAATCAAAGATTATATTAATAGTTCAGTAGAGATTTTTAAAAAATATAATTTAGATATAATATCAGTTAACTCAATAATTGCACAAGATGAGAAGAACGGGAAAAAAGCATTTACATTTGAGTTTACGATAAATGTTGCTCATCTTGATACGATTGTTGTAAAACAAAAAGATAAAGACTTATACTCTGCAGTTGATATTGCAGTAGATAGAGTTAATAAAGTATTAAGAAGACACCATGACAAAATCACTACTCATAAAGCAACTAAATTAACAGAAGTTGAGGCTGCTGCTGTTGAAGATCAAATTGCTATTGAGCTTGAAAAGTTTGAAAATGAAATAATTCCAGTTAAATTGGCTTCATATAAACCAATTGATATTGAAGAAGCATTGGAAACTTTAAAAGCTGGTGAAGATTTATTTAAAGTATTTTACGACAAAGATGATAATTTAAGAGTACTTTATAAAACAAAAGTTGAAGGTAAATTTGGTCTATATTAATAGACTAAGTAAATCTTCGCTATTAAGGTATTAGCTTTTTGCTAATGCCTTTTTTAATTTTAAATATTAGGATATAGTTTAAATGGAAAAACAACTAAAAAAAATTGCTTTAATTGGACAACCAAATGTTGGTAAAAGTTCACTTTTTAATAGAATTGCAAAAAAAAGAATTGCTATTGTATCAGATTTAGCAGGTACTACAAGAGATATTAGAAAACATGAAATTGAAATACTTGGAAAAGAAGCTTTGATGCTTGATACTGGAGGTATTGATGAAACAGATGATGCAATATTTAGTAATGTAAAAAGAAAAGCAGTTGAGTGTGCAAAAGAAGCTGATATAATACTTTTTATGGTAGATGGCAAAAAAATACCTGATGATAAAGATAAAGAACTATTTTATGAGCTTCAAAACCTTGGTAAAAAATTGGCACTAGTTGTTAATAAAATAGATAATGATAATGAAAAAGAAAGACTTTGGTCTTTTTATGAATTTGGAATTGATGATAATAATCTTTTTGGAATTTCTGTATCTCATAATAGAGGAACAAAAAGACTTTTTGATTGGATAGCTGAAGAATTACCTGAAATAGAAGAAGAATCTAACAATAGTGATATTATAGACTTTAAAGAGTTAGATACGGGAATTGAAGATTTTATAAATCCAGAAGATGATATAAATAAAAAAGTTGAAAGTAATGATATAAATGTAGCTATCATTGGAAGAACAAATGTTGGTAAAAGTTCTATTTTAAATGCTTTAATTGGAGAAGAACGTTCTGTTGTTTCTCCTATATCTGGGACTACTGTTGATCCAGTTGATGAGTCTTTTGAATACAAAGATAAAAAAATTACATTTGTTGATACTGCTGGTCTTAGAAGAAGAGGTAAAATAGAAGGAATTGAAAAGTTTGCACTAATGAGAACAAAAGATATGTTACAAAAAGCAAATTTAGCATTAGTTGTACTTGATGCCTCAGAAGAGTTATATGATTTAGATGAAAAAATTGCAGGATTAGTTGATCAATATGGTCTTGGAACAATAATTGTTTTAAATAAATGGGATGAGAATATAGAGACTTTTAAAGAATTGGAAACTAAAATAAGAAGAAAATTTAAATTTTTATTATATGCTCCAATTATTGCAGTTTCTGCAAAAACTGGAAGAAGTATTGAAAGACTAAAAGATAAAATTATTGATATTTTCAACAATTATTCGCAAAGAATACCTACTTCTATGTTAAATAAAATAGTAGAAGAAGCACTAATAAGACATGCTTTACCTAGTCCTAATGGAAACTATTTAAGAATATATTATGCAACACAATTTGAATCAAATCCACCTAGAATTGCACTTATTATGAATAAACCTAACTTATTACACTTCTCATATAAAAGATATTTAATTAATTATTTAAGAGATAATATCAATTTTGAGGGTACGCCAATACATATAATTGTAAGAAAAAAAGGTGAAAGAGAAGAAGATAATTCAAATGATACTTATTTTCAAGGTTAATAAACAATGAAAAAAATATATTTGCTAAATAATCTTTCTTTTAATAATATTGAAAATTTAGAGGTTTTTAAAATAAGATATATAAAAAAAGATATTGATTTTAGCAAATATGATGCAATTATTTTTACTTCAAAAAATGCTGTTTACTCAATAGATTCTTTTTCAAGTGATTGGAAAAAGATTCCTTGTTATGCAATTGCACCCAAAACAGCAAAGATTATTGAAAGCTTAAATGGAAAAGTTGAGTATATAGGTAAAAGTGGCCATGGAAATGATTATGCAAAAGAGTTAATTAATCATTTAGAAAATAAAAAAACTTTATATTTAAGAGCTTCAAAAACTGTATCTAATCTTATTTCGATTTTAAAAGAAAATAAGATAAATATTGATGATGAGATTATATATGAAACTATTTGTAATGATGAACTAAAAAAAAGAGATTTTGAATTAAACTCTATTTTTATTTTCACATCACCATCAAGTGTAGAGTGTTTTTTTAAAAAATTCAATTGGCATGATAGCTTTACTGCTATCGTAATTGGAAATACTACAGCTAAGTTTTTACCAAATGAAGTTGATTTTTTTGTAAGCTCATCTACGAGTGTTGAAGAGTGTGTAAAACTTGCTCAGAAACTTTAGTTTTAATCTTTACTTCAACCACATTTAGCTAAAATAAATTCATCTAAGTAGTACGGGATTTCCATTGTTGAGGGTCCGATACTTTATTTGTGTGAGTAGTTGTAATACTATGGTGTGTAATGCTTCTTTTGTTTGCATTCCTAAAATAGTGTTCTTACTCCTATCGTTGGCTTTTGTGGGCCATTTGATGGTTAACGGCTACTTGGATATTTAAACTACAAATTTTAAGGAAATCTAGTGAATATATTAATTCTTGGGAGTGGTGGAAGAGAGTATTCCATAGGTCTTAGTATCTACAAAGAAGAAAAACATAACTTATTTTTTATGCCAGGAAATGGTGCTACTGAAGATTTAGGTAAGAATATTAATATAAAAGATTATAATGAGTTGGCTTTTTGGGCGAAAGAAAATAACATTGATTTAACAATTGTAGGTCCCGAGGCTCCATTGGTTGATGGTGTAGTTGATATATTTAAAAAAGAAAATTTAACTATTTTTGGGCCAAGTAAAGCTGCAGCTATGCTTGAGGGTTCAAAAGTTTATATGAAAAATATACTAAAAAAATATAATATTCCAACAGCTGCTTTTCTAGAAACAAATAACGAAAATGAAGCTCATGATTTTATTGATACTATGAATGAACCAATAGTTGTAAAAGCAGATGGTTTATGTGCAGGTAAAGGTGTAATTATTGCTCAATCAAAAGATGAAGCAAAAAAAGCAGCCTCTGACATGCTAAGTGGAGACTCTTTTGGCGATGCAGGTACAAATGTTGTTATTGAAGAGTTTTTAGATGGATATGAACTATCTATTTTTGCAATTTGTGATGGTGAAAATTATAAAATATTACCAGCAGCTCAAGATCATAAAAGAATAGGCGATGGTGATACTGGCCCTAACACAGGTGGAATGGGTGCTTATGCTCCAACACCACTTGTTAATGAAGATATCTATAAAAAAGTTGAAGAAAGAGTAGTAAAGCCTACACTTGATGGTATGAAAAATGAAGGAGCACCTTTTGAAGGTGTTCTTTTTATTGGTGTGATGGTAGTAAAAGGTGAACCAATTATTTTAGAATATAATGTTAGATTTGGCGATCCTGAGTGCGAAATATTAATGCCTTTACTTGAAACACCTGTTTCTGAACTTTTTTATAAAGGTGCAACTAAAGATTTAAATTCATTAGATATAAAAATTAAAGACGAATTTAGTGTTGGTGTTGTTATGGCAAGTGGAAATTATCCATACTCAAGTAGTGCACCAGCAGAAATAATTATTGATAATATAGTAGATGAAGATATACTTAATAATACTCATATCTCATTTGCAGGTGTGGCAAAACAAGATGACAAGCTAATGGCAACGGGTGGAAGAGTTTTAGTTTGTGTAGGCTTTGGAAAAACAATTAAACAAGCAAGAGATAGAGCTTATTTATTATGTGGACAAGTTCATTTTGCCGGTAAGAAATGTAGAACTGATATTGCATATCAAGCTTTGAAGTAGGTTCAAATGAGTGAATTAAATAATTCAAATTTAGAATTAGCTTCTTTAAGATCTAGAGCATTAGCTTTTGTTATTGATGATTTACTAATTACTTTTCTTATTGTTATCGTATTTTGGGATACTATTGTAACAACTACTAATGATCCTGCTGTTGTTTTAGCAATTATGAATCAATTTCTTTGGCCAGTTTTATTTGTAAAGTTTATTTACCACTCTTTTTTTGTTTGGTATTATGGTGCAACTGTTGGGAAGATTATAGTTAAGATTAAAGTAATAGACTATAATCATTTAGGAAGAGTATCTTTGCTTAATTCTATGTTTAGATCAGCAGGGCGAATATTAAGTGAAATGTTCTTTTACATAGGATTTTTGTTAGGTTTTTTTAGTGAAGGTAGACAAACATTTCATGATAAAATTGGTAGGACACTAATAATTGATGTTTAAAAAATTAGTTTTTATATGTTTAGTTGCATTATGTACTTCAAGTAATGCAAAAGAAGTAAATGATGATAAGTTTCAAATGGTTGCTAATAAAGTTGATAGTCAAAATAATTTAATTACTGCGTATGGTGATGTTGTTATTTTTTCATCAAATTATTATGCTAGTGCGCAAAAAGTTATTTATAATAAAAAAAATGAAACATTTGAGTTTTTTGATGATGTTTTGATTATTAAAGATAACAAAATCCAAACTCAAAGTGACTACGCCTTTTTAGATAATAAAACAAATGCCTTATTTCAAAAACCTACTTTGATTTTTGAGGGTGAAACAAACCTTTGGATAAACTCAACAAAATCTAATAAAACAAATGAAATAGTTTCTTTAGAAAAATCTATACTTTCAAGTTGTGACTGTGAAGATCCTGATTGGAGTATTAGAGTATCTAGTGCTGAATATAATTCAGAAACTAAATGGCTTAGTACTTTTAACACAAGACTTTATATAAAAGATGTGCCTGTTTTATATACACCTTATTTTGGGTTTTCAACTGATAATACAAGAAGAACAGGTCTTTTAATTCCTACAATAGGATATGGTAGTGATGAAGGTTTTATGTATAAACAACCAATTTTTATTGCACCTGCACCAAATTATGATATTGAACTTGTTCCTCAATATCGTTCAAAAAGAGGTAAGGGTTTAAATACTTATTTTAGATATGCAGATTCACAATATTCAACTTTAGAAGTTGGTGCAGGTTTTTTTAAAGAAGATAGTGATTATTTTGAAGAAAATGAATTAGAAAATCAAAACCATTATGGATGGAATATTGATTATAAAAGAACAAAACTTTTTTCAGATGCAGATTCTCAAGATGGTCTATTTGTGGATATATCATGGTTAAATGATATTGAATATAGAAACTTAGAAAATAGAACAAGAGATGATGAAGATAATGAAAAAAAGATTGAATCTAAAATAAACTATTTTTATAATACTTCAAAGTATTATACAGGTATGTATTTTAGACATTATATTGATACTACTGAAGAATCAAATGCAAAAACAATGCAAGAGTTACCTCAAGCACATTTTCACAAATATTCGCAACCAATTATTTTAGATAATTTATTATATTCAACTGATATTAGATATACAAATTATTATAGAGAAGAAGGAATCACAGCTAATAGGTATGATATAAATATACCCATTTCTTATTCAATGTCTTTTTTTGATGATTATTTACAATTAACACTTAAAAATGAAACAGTAATTAATCATTTACAATATGATGATACTACTACTAATTTAGAAGATGGAACTTTTATTGAAAATATTACTAGTGTTGGAGTTAGTACAGATTTAATTAAACCTTATGAAAACTTTTTACATACAGTTAATTTAAGTGCTGCTTATGTAGATGCTAAAACAATTGAAGATGATGGAGATTTATATAGCATAAATAATACTACTTCTGAATTGAACTTTTTTCCAATATCAAAAACAAAAAGAAGTATTCAACTTAGTTTAAATCAATCAATTTATGATAATGAAGATTTAAAACAAATTATCAATCATAAATTAAAGCAATCAATAATTTTTGATGAGTTTGATGATCCAAAACTTGATAATATGGAAAATGAATTAATTTATAACTATTTTCTAGGGAAAGTTTCTAATAAAGTCATTTATAATCACCAAGACAACGCCTTTATTGAGAACTCTACTTCTTTTTCATTTAATTATAATGATTTTAGTCTAAGACTTGGTTATTATATGTCAAAAGATACTCCAAACTCAGGGAAAGAAGACCTAGAATCATATAGAGTTGATGCAAACTATAAAATATCAAACGATTACTCTATTGGATACTATACAAATTACAATTTAGAAGAGAGTATGAGAACAAAACAAGGTGTTTTATTCTCTATAAATGATATTTGTTGGAGATTAGATTTCAGATTTGAAAAAGAGATGGAAGCTAGTTCTAGTAAATTATATGATAGAAAAGAACAAGATATTCTTTATGTACAATTCTTACTAAAACCAATTGGTGGTTTAGAACAAGAGTATAAGTTAAGAAAAAGTGAGAAATAATACAAATGCAAAATGAGCAAATATATTTCAAAAATAGAGATGTAGCTGCTTTTAGATTACTTGATGTATTGCCAATTGAAAGTATGAAACTTGAAGATTGGACAGTTTTTGCAACTTCGTATGGAGGAGTTCCAATTGCAAAAATAATAGCAAATAAACTTGAATCGAACTTTGATTTGATTTTGTCAAGTAAAATAATGGCTCCAAATAATGAAGATTGTGAAATAGCAATTGTAACTGAGTCAGAGGAAGTTGTAATTCATGAAGAACTTGCAAAATCTTTTGAAATTAGTTTAGATTTTATATTCTCAAAGTCTAAACAAATCTATGATAATGAATTAATGAAAACAGTTAAATTATATAGAAAAGATAAAAGAATAGAAAATTTAACAAATAAAAATGTATTATTAGTAGATGAGGGTTTAAATACAGGACTTACAATGATGGCTTGTATTAAAACCGCAATTAATTTAGGTGCAAAGTCTGTATCTGTTGCAACACCAATTTTACCAAGTGCTAGTGTTCCAACAATAGAGTCAATTGCTGATGATTTATATTATGTTAAAAAATTAGATCATTTTGTTTTTATAGATTTTTATTATGATAAACTAGAAAATATTAATTTTGAAGATATAAAAAATATTAAATAAAAGGAAAAGTATGTCAACAGTGTGTGAGTTTGAATTAAATGGAAAAGATGAAATATTTGAATTTGATAAAGTAGCAAAGCAAGCTAATGGATCAGTATTAGCAAGATTGGGGAATGCAGTTGTATTAGCAACAGTAGTAAGTGAATTTGATAATCCAGTAGAAGAGGATTTTACTCCATTGACTGTTCAATATGTAGAAAAAACATATGCTGCTGCTAAGCTTCCAGGTGGATTTATAAAAAGAGAAGCAAAACCAAGTGAATTTGAAACTTTAACTTCACGAGTAATTGATAGAAGTTTAAGACCACTTTTCCCAAAAGGATATGTATATCCTACAACAATTACTGTTATTGTTCTAAGTGCAGATAAAGATGTTGATTTACAAGCATTAGGTTTAAATGCAGCTAGTGCAGCTTTATATACTTCAAATTTACCTATTAAAAAATCTATTGCAGGTGTAAGAATTGGAAAAGTTAATAATGAATATATAGTTAATCCTACTTCTGATCAAATGACAGAATCTACACTAGATTTATATGTAGCTGGTTCTAAAGAAGAATTACTAATGATTGAAATGAAATCAATTTCAAGTGAAGAGATGGTTGAAGTAGATATCGAAGCTTTTACAAAAATTCATAAAACAAATGAAGTGAATGAAGATAATCTTGTAGAAGCAATAGAAATTGCACAAAATGTATTAAAAGAAGTTAATACAACTTATGAAAATGGATTTGAAACAGTTTGTAAAGAACAAAAAAATGTTGAACTTATTGAGTTTACTATTGATGAAGCAATAATTAATAATGTAAGAAACAATTATAATACAAATGTAAATGATGCTATTAAGAAACTTGCAAAGAGTGAAAGAGCTGTAGAATTAAAAGAACTTGCAAAACATATTTTAGAAAAAGAGTATAAAGAAAATGAAAATATAAATCTTGCTCAAGTTTATGAAGCAGTTTCAATTGTAAAAAAAGAGATAGTAAGAAAAATGATTGTTGAAGACAAAGTTAGAGCTGATGGAAGAGGGCTTAAAGATGTAAGACCTATTTCTATAGAGACTAATATACTTCCTTCAACTCACTCTTCTTGTTTATTTACAAGAGGTGAAACTCAAGCCTTGGTTATAGGAACAATTGCAGGACCTAAAGATGGGCAAATGTATGAAATTTTAACAAATAAATCTACATCTATGGAAAACTTTATGGTACATTATAATTTTCCAGGCTTTTCAGTTGGTGAAGCAAAACCTATGTTTGGTGTAGGTAGAAGAGAATTGGGTCATGGGAATCTTGGTAAAAAAGCTTTAGAAGCTACAATTGATAAAGATTTTAATGAAACAATAAGATTAGTATCTGAAATACTTGAGTCAAATGGTTCTTCTTCTATGGCTACTGTTTGTGGTGGTTCTTTGGCACTTAAAGCAGCTGGTATTCCAATTTCAGGTTTAGTTGCTGGTGTTGCAATGGGAATGGTAGTAGAAGATGAAAAATATTCAGTTTTAACTGATATTATGGGTCTTGAAGATCATGATGGAGATATGGACTTTAAAGTAGCAGGGACAAGTGAAGGTATTACAGCACTTCAAATGGATATTAAATTAGGTGGAATAGAACTTAATGTATTAAAAGAAGCATTACTTCAAGCAAAAGAAGGAAGATTACATATTTTAAATCTTATGGAAGAAGCTGCAAAAGAGATTGTTCCAAGTGATGCCTTACCATTAGTTGAACAATTCGCAATTGATCCAAGTAAAATAATGGTTGTAATTGGAAAAGCTGGTTCAACTATAAAAGAAATAATTGAAAAATTCTCTGTTTCAATTGACTTAGATAGAGATAGCGGAAATGTAAAAGTAAGTGGAGAGGATAAACAGAATGTACTTGATGCTTGTGAGCATATAAAAACAATTTCAAATAATGCAACTTCAAGAAAAGAAAGTGGCAAAAATATTGATTTTGGTAAGCTTTATACACCAGAAGAAGTATTAGAAGGTAAAGTTGAGAGAATTACAGATTTTGGTGCATTTATATCTTTACCAAAAGGCGGAGAAGGTCTACTACACATATCTAAGATCTCAAAAGAGAGAGTTAAAAATGTATCTGATGTTTTAAGTGTAGGAGAAGAAGTAAAAATTAAAGTATTAAATGTGAAGAAAGATAGAATAGAATTAGCTTCAACACTATTGTAAAAATTTTAATACTAAATTAATATTTCTTTAGTTAAGATATAAAAAATAATATTTATTTATAAGAAAACAAGGGGTTTTTTATGGCTAAGCTTTTAATAGTAGATGACTCAACAATGCTAAGAGATATGTTGAATTATGCACTTAACGAAGGTGGTTACAATGATGTAACGGAGGCAATTGATGGCGTTGATGGGCTAGAAAAAGCTAAAGCTTCAATGTATGATTTAATTATTACTGATGTGAATATGCCAAATATGGATGGACTTACATTAATAGCTGAATTAAGAAAGTTGTCTCAGTATGCTAATAAACCAATTTTAGTATTGACAACAGAAAGAAGTGATGAAATGAAAGCAAAAGGTAAAGCAGCAGGTGCTACGGGCTGGATTGTTAAACCCTTTGTTCCAGATCAATTGTTAAAAGCGGTTAATATAGTTTTAAGTAGATAATTTATTAAGTAATTAAAGTAGATAAAGGATAAGTTATGTCTGGTTTTGATATATCTAAGTATAGAGAAATGTTTGTAGAAGAAGCAGAAGAGCTTTTTGAATCTGCTGATAATGTACTATTAGAAGCTGAAACAAATGGAAGTTTAACAGATGATCAAATGGGTCAACTGTTCAGAGATGTACATACATTAAAAGGTAGTGGTGCATCAGTTGAATTGACTCTTTTTGCTGAGTTTACTCATGATGTAGAAAATATGATGGATAAACTAAGAAATCATCAAATTGAATTTCAACCAGAGATGGCAGTAACTTTAATAGATAGTTTAGATGTAATGAGAGAAGTTCTAGATCTTGAAGTTGCAGAAGATCTTGATCGAGATACTTTTGAAAATATGACTTCTTCTTTGCTTAAAGATATTCGAGCATATATAAATGGGGATAAAGTTAATCCAGAATCGGCTTCAGAAACTGCAAATACAGAAAAAATAGAAGAGAATAAAACTACAGAGCAAAATTCCACTATAAATGATGAAGTTGATGATGAATCTTTGACTAGAAATATTGGTTTTTTTGATGATAATTTAAATGATCAAAGAGATCATAAAACTTATGGGATATTTGCAGATGATGATTTAGATGATTCTACTGATACTCCTTATGGTTTTTTTGATGATGATTTAAATGAAAGTGCACAATTAAGCATGGATGATAACTCTTCACAAAGTATTTATGATGAAGATGAAGAAAACTTTGGATTTTTTGATGAAATGCCAGCAATTACTCCTGATTCAAAAATAGAAAAAAATGAAGTAGAAACTGAAGTTTCTAAACCTAAAATAGAGCAAAAAGAAGAGCATCCCGTAAAAGAAGAGGTAAAAAAACCTATAGATAAACAAGAAACTACGGCTAAACAGCCGGATAGAAAAGCAAGACCTGAAAAAGAGAAAAAAACTTCTTCAAATAATAATATTAGAGTTAATCTTGATAAAATTGATTTATTAATGAATAATGTTGGAGATTTAGTAATTACAAATGCAATGTTAACACAATTTTCAACTTCAATTGAAGAAGCAAAAACTAGAAATGCAGTTTTAGAAAGATTGGAACTTCTAGAAAGACACATTAGAGATATGCAAGATTCAATTATGAGTATTAGAATGGTACCAATGGAATCAATTTATTCAAAATTTCCAAAAGTTGTTAGAGATATTTCAAGAAAACTTGGTAAAAAAGTTTCATTTAAACATTATGGAGATGGAGTAGAAATTGATAAAGCAATGATTGAAGGATTAACTGATCCATTAATGCATATTATTAGAAACTCTCTTGACCATGGACTTGAAACTCCAGATGAAAGAACACAAAATGGCAAAAGTGAAACTGGTACTATTTCTATCTCTGCTGAACAAGCTAATGGTCAGATGATCATTACTATTAAAGATGATGGTAGAGGAATTGATGCTGAAAGAGTTGCACTTAAAGCTTTAGAAAATGGACAAATTGATAATAATCAGTTTGATTCAATGACTGATAGTGATAAAGCAATGTTAGTATTTGGAGCAGGGGTTAGTACTGCAAAAGAAGTTACAGATATTTCTGGTCGTGGTGTTGGAATGGATGTTGTTAAAACAAATATTCAAAAACTTGGTGGTGCAATTAAGTTAGATACTGAAAAAGGTTATGGAACTACAATTATAATTATGCTACCACTTACTCTTGCAATTTTAGATGGCTTAGATATTGCAGTTGGTGATCAAAAATATATTTTACCATTAAGTTCTATTGTTGAATCATTACAACCATCTTCTGATATGATTAAAAAAATAGGTGATGGTACACAAGATTTACTGATGTTAAGAGAAGAGTTTATTCCAGTTGTTAGATTGCACAATCTATTTGGAATAGAACCTACTTTTGATAAGTTAGAAGATGGTATGTTAATTGTCGTAAAATCTGGTAATACAAAAGTTGCTATATCTATTGATGAATTTTTAAATCAACACCAAGTTGTAGTTAAACCATTAGATAAAAACTTTAGAAGTGTAGATGGAATAGGTGCTGCAACAGTTAGAGGGGATGGAAGTATTGGTTTAATCTTAGATATTTTGGGTATTATTAATGCACAAATTAAGATTGAAAGAAGTGTAAATGCTACTAAAAGAAAAGCATCTTAGAAAAAAATGAATGATACTAAACATCTACATGATAGAGTAAAAAAAATTCTTTATTCTCTGACAGGTATTACACTTGCAGAGAATAAAGATATTATGATTGCTAATAGATTACACAAGCTAAAACGAGATACTAAATTTACAGGTGGAGATTTAGAAGCTTTATTAGATTCGATTGAAAATGGAAATAATACAACAGAATTTATCAATTCATTCACAACAAATAAAACACATTTTTTTAGAGAATGTTTTCATTTTGAAGATTTAAGGGATAGAGTTTTACCAACTTTTGCACAAAGTGGAAATCAAATTAAAATGTATTGTTCTGCTTCTTCAACAGGAGAAGAACCTTACTCTATGGCAATGACAGTTATGGAAGCAAGAGAAAAATTGGGCAAAAGTATAAATGCATCAATTATTGCTACGGATATTGATACTAATGTATTACAATTTGCAGCAAATGGAGTTTATAGATTTTCTAAATCTTCAAAAGAGTTTCCAGATTGGATAAAACCTCCTAAATATTTTAAAAGACGTGTAGAAAAGAATCTTGCAAATGAAGAAATATTGATAAAAGTAAAAGATGAAATAAAAAAAATGATTACATTTAAGGTAATGAATTTAAATGATTTATCTTATCCTTATAAAAAAGAAGAGTTTGATGTTGTTTTTTGTAGAAATGTACTTATATATTTTTCAGTACAAGATCAACAAACAATACTTAAAAAATTATTTTCACATTTAAAAATTGGTGGAACTTTATATCTGGGTCATTCAGAAAATCCACACGATTTAATTAATTATGTTCAAAGAATAGGACAAAATATTTTTGTTAAGACTAAGGATATACATTGATTTTAATTGGACACAAAGATGGAGGAATAGAAAGAGCCTCAAATAGTAGATTTAATCAAAAGATTAAAGGGTTTAATACTCATACAATAATTGGTGGTGAGTTTGCAGTGGGTAAAGATAGTGATGAAATTGCATTTAAGACACTTCTTGGTTCATGTGTTGCAATAATGTTTTATGATAGAGTGCAAAAAATAAAAGGAATGAATCACTTTTTGCTTCCTTCTACAAAAAACTCAAATGATGATATGAAATATGGTCTTTATTCTGTGGAAGCAATGCTAAATGAAATGTATAAACTTGGATGTAAAAAAGAGAATATTACTGCAAAAATTTCTGGTGGTGCAGATATTATGCAGCTTTCTAATGCAATTCCTAATAATAGTATTGGCTTTAGAAATGTCGAGTTTGCAAAAGATTTTTGTAGAGCAGAGGGCTTTAAACTTATTAGTGAACATACAAGAGGGGAACATGGTAGGTTGATTCTTTTGACAAATGATTTTAGCACTTTTATTAAAGTAACACAAAAAACTGCAACTGATGTTAAAATTGTCAATGAAGAAAAAGCTCTACAAACAGAAATTGCAAAAGAACCAGTTATTAAAGAATATGTTGGTGGTGTTGATCTATTTAATGAAGATATTAAAAAGAAAGATGAAACACAAATGGAAATCGAACTATTTTAAATGAGATTAAATGTATACAGTATTAGTTATTGATGATTCACCCTCAATGAGAAGAATCTTAAAAGATATGGTAAATTCAATTGATGAGTTTGAAGTAATTGCAGATGCAATGGATGCATATGATGCAAGAGAAAAAATCAAACAATATGAACCTGACTTGGTAACAATTGATATTAATATGCCAAAAATGGATGGAGTAACCTTTTTAAGAAATCTTATGAGGCTCCATCCCATGCCTGCAGTTGTTGTTTCAGGTGAAGGCGTAAGAGGAAATGATATTTTTGATGATGGTGCAGTAGGATTTATTCCTAAACCAGAAGCTGGTGAATCAATGATTAAATTTCAAGAGAGAATAAAAGATACATTAATGAATCTAACTTTCTTACTTAAAAGATATACACTAAAAAAGCCTAAAGCATTAAAAAAACCTAAAAAAGTATCATCAAATGAAGTTGAATATAAAATTCACCCCGATGAAGTCATCAAATCTTTTCCTGCTACATTTCCAGGTAGTAGAATAATTGCAATTGGTTCTTCTACAGGTGGAGTAGAATCTTTATTGAAAGTATTTAAACGTTTACCAAAAAATTTGCCTCCTATTGTTATTACTCAACATATTCCTTACGGTTTTTCTTCTTCTTTTGCACAAAGGTTAAATGCAAATTCAGAAGTAGTAGTACACGAAGCAAAAGATGGAATGATTCTTGAAAATAGTCATGCATATTTAGCTCCTGGGAATATGCATTTAACTATTGAAAAAAGAAGAGACGGTAAATACATAACAAGACTTTTAGATACAAAAAAAGTAAGTCATCATAAACCAAGTGTCGATGTTCTATTTAGATCAATAAATAACTCTGCTGGAGGATCAGCTATGGCTGTTGTGATGACAGGTATGGGTGATGATGGTAAGATAGCAATAAAAGAGTTATTTGACAATGGAGCTTATACTGTTGCTCAAAATAAAGAGAGTTGTGTAGTCTTTGGAATGCCTGCAAAAGCAATTGAAGCAAATGCCATAAAAGATATTATTCATTTAGATGAAATAGCAGATTATATTATAGATTTTTCAAAAGGTAAAAAAAGAAAGTAGGGTATAAACCTACTTTAAAATATATCTGTTGTTCTTTTCAACTTGTCTTTATCAAAATGCGTATAAATTCTAGAAGTATTTATATCTGCATGGCCTAATGATTCTTGAACTAAGATTAGATCCTTACTTTTTTGATAAAGCATTGTCGCAAATGTATGCCTTAACATATGTGCACCATTTTTTTCTTTTCTAATACCTACACTTAATAAAATTTTTTCAACAATACTACTAATATATGCTTGACTTAAAGGATTTCCTTTCTGATTACAAAATAGAAGATTCTCATCACAAATTCTATATTCAAACCATTCATTAAGATCTGTTTTAATAATTTTTTCTTTTATCATAACAACTCTTGGTTTATTTCCTTTTCCTCTTACTTGAATAATAAAGGCATCTTCATCTTTATTGAAGTCTTTTAAATCAATATTTATTGCTTCACTAACTCTTATACCTGTATAGAGTATTATTTTTATAATAAGTCTATTTCTTGCAGCTATTTTAGAACTAAATGGATATTTATCAATACCATCTAAAAACCTAGCAATTTCTTCTTTTTTCATAAAAGAGGGTAGTTTTGTACCTGATTTTCCTGCTAAACCACCCCAGTTTTTTAATTCTATCCCAAACCTATGAACAAAACCATTTTGTTCTTCATTTTGCTTATCTATATATCCAAAAAAAGAGATTAATGCAATTCTATAGTTTTTTTTAGTTGCATCAGAAAGATTACTAGTTTCAGTTGCCAAAAAATCACTTAGTAACTCTTCATCAATCTCCTTTAATGACTTTGCACCAAAATTAATTAAAAAGTAATATAACTTTTCAAGAGGAATAAAATATACATGAATACTATTTATTCCATTATTTCTAACTTCTTTTATTGTCTTTTTTAGTTTATCTATATCACTAAAACCTTTAATTAGCTCTTGCAATGTTTGAGCTAATCTATCTTTATTCTTAACTTGTCTATTAGATAAGGTTGTCATCTTATTTCTTAAAAAACGTGACAACCAGAATAAATATGTTTTTTCAAAGTTATTTTCACAATCTAAAGGATATTTCATTAAAAGCCTTTTATATATATATTACTTTTGGAAACTATAATTTCCAAACTAATGTGCTGAAACTACCATAAAAACGCGGTTTTATAAAATTACTTTCTTATTTTACTATTCTTTAAGCTTATTTAAGGTAGTAAAAATGTCACAAGACAATATGAAATTTAAAATGAATTATGATGTTAATTGTCCCGCTGAACTATTAGCGAACGAAAGTATAACAGATGTTGAATTAAGAGTTTATTTGATAATTAGAGCATTTACAAAAGGTAAAGATAAGTCTTGTTGGTTAACAAATGAACAAATCTCACAATGTTGCGGTAAAAAGCCCACTTTAGACAAAAATAACAAACCTCAATATGGTGCAATTAAAAAAGCCATATTTAATCTAAAAGAAAAAAAACTTATATATGTTGACACTAGACAAAACAGAACACCAAAGAGAAAAATATACATAGGAAAACAAGCATTTGAGAAACAACATGGTTTAAGTGATAATAATGCCCCTATTCCTGATAATTTCAACAATGTAAGTCATTTCAGAAACGCAGTAAAAGACCGTGCTACGGGATATACACTACGTATGAAAATTCAAAACGAAACTACTTATTTAATGATTGCTAACAATGGAATTGTTAATAAAAATACTTACAAATTAATTGATAATGAAACTGCAAAGAAATGCTGGGAATTTATATATCAAAACAAACAAGAAGAAATAAGAAATTATATTAAAATTAAGGAGCAAAAATGAGTTGGACAAATTGGTTAAGTAAAGGATTAGATGTTGCGAAAGTAATCGCGGGACCTACTCCAATTGGGGCTATTATAACTGTTGCAGATTCAATCGTAGATGAAACTGTAAAAGACAAAGGTATTAACAATGATGATGTAATTGACACATTACAAGTTATGTTAAAAAGTAAATGGAATGATTTAACACCTTTAAAAGTTGAACTAATCAAAGATATTATAAATAGTGATGGTAATACAAAAGATGACATCTTAGATGAATTAGGTATTAATAACGCGGTAGATAGTGCATTTATAAATAAAGATAGATTGTAAAGGGAAAAAATGAGTTTAGAAGAAAAAGAAAACTTAAATGAGATTGTTAAAGATACTGGGGATAATAATATTATTCCTGATGAAACTTTGGATAATACTAGTAATAACAATTTTGAAACTAAAGTTAAAAGAAGAAATGCAGAAGCTAAAAAAGCAAAAGAAGAGCTGGAAAATGAAACAGAAGAGGAAGAGCAGCCAAAAACAAAATCTTTCTTAAAAACTGTATTAGCTTTTGCTGGTATTGGTTTAATTGGTGTTGGTTTATTTGGTGCATTTAGAACGCAAAAACAGCCGCAAAACACGCAAATTTCGCAAGATGAGGGAATGAGTAATGAAAACATATGAGCAAATAAGTGAGCAAATGGGAACAGAAAATGAGTTTCCATTTGAGGAAAATGAGCAAAGTTTAACAAAGACAAGGGCAGAACTTGAAAAGATGACAAATAAAGAACTTGCAAAACTTGCAGAGCCTTTACAAAGTCAATACTCTTTTAACAGCTTAAAAGGTAGAAGTAAACCTTTTTTAATTGATATTATCTTAGGAGTAAATAAAGAGCCTAAAATTAATAACAATGCAAAAGCTGCACATAAAACAACAGTAAATGAAAGTGAAGATATTATCACAACTGGATTATCAGTTTTACAAGGTATAAAGCAACAAAGAGAGGGGCAAGAAGCATTGTTAAATCCAATCGCACAAGAGCTATTTAAAAACAGCGCAGTTAATACAGTAGATAAAGCAAGAGCAGAGGGAACACTAAGTTCTGAAAAATTTAGCACTGCCCTACTTGCTTTAAGTGGAACTGCATTAGTTGTTGATAGTGTTATTGGATTTAATAATATTCCTACATACTTCACAAAGTTAAAAGCAAGATTTACAAAAAAAGAAGAGGTTCAATCTTGATACAAAACAAGATTTATACAATCATTGGTCATAAAGGATATGGTAAGACTACTCTTACAGAGAAGTTAGCTATCTTAACAGATAAGCCTACCATTATCCTGGATCCTAGATTTCAGTATGAAGAAAATATTAGAAGATTAGTATTTACGAGTGTATCTAAGTTTCACAAGTTTATAACGAAAAGAGATAATTATAAACTATTTATGAAGCATAAATTAGAATTAGTCGTAAATACTATTGATGAAGCTGAAGAACTAGCAGAAACAATATTTAAAATGAAAAATATAACTTTTGTAATAGATGAAATAGATATGTTTTTTGATACTAGAACAGACAAGAAGAGCTATTTTAATAAACTTGTACAGTATGGTAGACATAACAGAATAGATATCATTACTACAAGCAGAAGACCCGCTAATATAAGCAGAAATTTAACAGCTTTAACAGATATATTTATTTTTAGTAGATTAAGAGAGCCAAATGACAAAAAATATATAAAAGCCCTACTCGATTCAAGTTATGCTGAAATGATTGCTGACCTTAATAAGTTTGAGTTTTTGAGAATTGAAGATGAAAAAAAGGAGATTATAAAAACAACTGAAAAAGACCTACAAATTTTAAGCTAAAAAAAAAGGCTTTAAAGTGCATTTCCCCAAGCACACTTTAAAACCCTCGCAAAAATAAGTCCTTGCCGAACTCAATCAAATAAGACCATTATTATAGCCAAAAAGGCTTAAAAAATCAACATAAAAAAGGAGTACTCAAAAATGAGTCAAAAAAATCTTTTAAAAGGTGCGATGATTGGCTTCGCAGTTGTTATCATAAGTGATGTAGCGGGTAAATGGATACCTCAAGCTAAAGCAGTATAGGGAAAGGGGAAAAACAAATGAATTTCACACAAACAGATTTAGGATTAGCACTTGGATGTATGGCGGGAATTATTATCGCAAAAAAATTTATTAGACCAGTTATTGCAGGGGCATTATAATGGCAAGATTATATGAGAGATACGAAAATCACGCGCTTTATAGTCCAAGTTCTCAAAAGAGAATTGAATTAAGTAGAAATTATCATACACAATATTTACTATTAAAATTAACAGTAAATCATGATAATGCAGCTGGTGCAACTTTTAAAGATGAGGCTTTATTTGGGTTAATAAATCAACTTGAAGTAATTGCAAATGGTAATCAAACTATTAAACAAATTCCGAGTAAAAAACTTTACTTAGATAATATTATTGGTACATCTCAAAGAGGTATGCATTCAATAGATACAAGTGAGGGAGCTGGAAAAGAAAGTTTTGTTTATGCTGTTATACCTTTTAGTATGTTTAACACTATCAGACCGCACGATACTATCTTAAATACTGCATTATTTACAACTTTTGACTTGTTAATAAACTGGGGTGGAGATAGTTCAATTGGTAGCGGTATAACTGTAAATAATGCAAAATTAGATGTTTGGTCATCTTCTTTGATTAATTACAAAAGAAATGCAAATGAAACAATTAGTTTCTTTAACTCAACTAGTTTACTAAAAGAAGTTACTAGTACAACAAATGAGCTAACTATTAGCTTACCTACACAAAAGCTTTACAAGTCAATTCAAATCGTTTCTACCGTAGATGGTAAAAGAGTTGACAACATGATAAAAGGTGTAAAGATAAAGTCTGGTAATACAACTTTTGTTGATATTGACGCGAACGCATTAAGGGCAAAAAACGTATTTGAGTTTAAACCCGAAGCATACAATTTATTAAAAGGTTGCTATGTGGTTGATTTTACAATTAGAGGTCGTATGACTGATTTACTAGACACTATAAACAGCTATAACACTTTAGAAGTTGTTTTAGATGTTGAGAAACAACCAGGGGAAACAAACAATGTACATATCTTAACTGATACAGTTCAAAAAACAAATATTTTAGAAAAGTAGGTGATTTATGAGCATGTGGGAAATGTACACGGGAGGCGACTCCACTCCCACTAATTGGAGTTTTGGAGATGTTACAGACACAGCAAATGAATGGATGGAAAACATTGGAAGTGTTTGGGAAAAATACACAGAGATTGAAAATGCAGTAAAAGGCAATTCAAACAAAAATGACAATAGTGCAAAAGCGCAAGAGTATGAGAACATTAATCAAAATGCACAACAAGACTCAATCAATCCTTTAAAAAATATAAGTAACACAAATTTAGTATATGGTGGTATTGGGTTACTTGCATTGTTTATAATATTTAAGGATTAAACATGGGGTTATTTGGTGGAAGTAGTCAAAGTACTAGTAGTGTTGTAAGTTCTATTGATTTTAGTCCAATTATACAGTTTGGGGAAGACCAAACGAGTACACAAGATAAAGTTAATAGACAAGACGCAACTACAAGCCCTAAACTTGATGATAGTTTAGGCTTAAGCGCTTCCGTTGGTGTTGCGGGTGGTACAGGTGGACCAGCACAAACAAGCAGATATCAAGAAGAAGATGCGCAACCTAAAGAAGCTGGAGTATTAAGAAATATAGGTACAGATGATAATAAAAAGCTTCTTTATATTATTGGTGGTGTTGGTGCTATTGGTGCAATTTATTTGTTAATTAATAAAAAATCTAAAAAGAAAAAATAATGTACTTTTTAGATAATTATGATTTTTTAGAAGAGTTAGTAAAAGAGGGTCAAGCAGACCCTCAAGAACCATTTATAAAAGATGGTTTTTGTATAGCAGATAAACCATCAAATCCAAATACAACTTATGTATTTATGTTTGATAGTGGCTTTATTTGGGCTTTATATGCTTATACAAAGAAAAAAAATAAAGCTTTTCTAAAATTTCATAAAAAAGTAGAAAAACTTATGTTTTCTTTTAACATGCCAATCTTAAGAATAGGAAAAAATAGGGATTATAAAAACCACACTGTCCCTATTGGCAAATTAGGAAACAATATAGTTTATCAATTTGTGAAGGATTAGCATGGGTGGCGGTGGAAGTAGTTCTAAAAACTACACTTACAATACAATAGATGTAAAACCAGTTACAAATGTAGAAATAGACACGGAAGAGATTGCTAAAGCAATAAAAGATGGCTCTTTAGAAGAAAAAGAAGCAATTATCGAAACTACAAAGCTAAAAGCAGTTTTAGCAAAAGCTGGTCTTGATTTAGAAAAACAAAAACAAGCACAAGAATTTTTTAAAGATGAAAAAACAAGAAACCAATTAGCCTTACTAACGGTAATAATTGGTAGTTCTTACATCTATAAACATTTAAAGAAAGGAAAAAAATGAGTACAGTTGACTATAACATAGCAAGAGTACCAATAAGCGAAAAAATAAATAACTTTCCAATCTCAGGTGGTAGAAATTATTTAATTTTACTTAGCGCTCCAGCTGGTGCTAATGTTACTGTTCGATTAGGAAGTAACCAAGCGGACGAAATACCAATAAAAGAAAACTTTGCATTAAAGACAAGCAATGTAACAGAAATTTATGTAAATTGTAATGCAGTTGAAAATGGAATGTTAGTATTTGGGCAAAGTTCAAGAAGTGATAACTTTGAAATATTACCAAGCCCACAAGTAAACAAAATAGGAGAAATAAACAATTTAAATAATTTGCAAAATGTTCAAGATTTGCAAAATGTTCAAAATTTTAGCCCTGCTCTACTAAGTGCATTAGATAAGATTTTTCATCCATTAGACACTAATAAAGATAAGTATAGTTACATTTCTGTTACTTTAACCTCTAGAGTTGAATATATTAGTACTATTTTAGATTGCGATGAAGTTGAGATTTTTATTTGTCCTAGAAGTACAATGTCAAATTTTTATTTAAGAGGCTTTACAATTGATGTTATGTTACAAGGTGTTTATGTAAATACTACTAATTATTGTGCTACAGGTTTAGATGTACAACACAAAGATATAAGTAAAAATATAATACTCAAAAACACAAAGAATAAAAGACTGCAGGTATTTAGTAAACTTTATGAGAATGATAGATTAAAGTTAGATATTACATTAATAAAAAGATATAAAAAGGTATAAAATGACAAAAAATCAAAGAGAAGAAATAGAGAAACTTTTAAAACAAAATGAAGTTGCTGTTGATATACAGCAAGTACAAATTGCAAAAGATGAAAACGGTTATCCTGTTTTTGAATTAAGATTTGAAAATCCTCCAACTAATTACAAAGTAGTAAAAATCATTGAGCCTTACAAAGGCGCAGTTTTAGAGGATTTAGACTTTAAAGAGGTGCTTCAAGATGAAGCAACAAAACAAGCTTAAAGCCCTTTTGGCTTTAGGTCTAATTTTGGGAGGTGTAAAAATGCACTCAAAAGAATACAAATTTTACGGGCTTATTGGTGGCGATTTAGAGATAATGGCTAAAATTACAATGGCATGCAAAGTAATATCGCCTAAAACAGAACAAGAAGCAAAGCTTTTATTGGCTGAAACGATTGCCGTAGAGTCTAGGAATGGAAAAGCCACGGATTATTCAAAGGAATATGGCGAGGGTTTAACACAATTTGACCGCCCTACTTTTACAGATGTTAAAAACCATTTTATGGCAAACATATTCAAAGAGCTTAGACAAAAAATTAAAAATTTTTTAGGTGTAGATATTGCAAAAGTACAATATACAGACCTAAGAAAATCACCGATGACATCTATCGTATTTGCAAGACTATTATATTTTAGAGTACCGGCCGCAATACCTAAGACAAAAATTGGAAGATGGCAATATTATAAAAAATATTTCAATTCTGTTTTAGGTGCAACAACACAAAGTAAATATTACAATGCAATGGAATACGCAGTATTTAAAGATAATAATCCAAATATGGTTGGCTAATATGTTTAAATCAAGATGGACGACCATAAATGAAGATGGAGAAATAGAAACTTTAGAAGCAAAAGACCCGACTTATAATCCTAACTTAGAGTTATACACAGATTATAAGTTTACAAATAGTCAAAAATTTGACTATTGGGAAAATGCTTTAAAAGATGAAGCTTCAAACACATTTTTACAGATTGATTCTGTTTTTACAAATGCGGGAAATGGCATTAAAAACGCTTCAAAAGCTTTTAAATATTTACCTTTAATTGCAATTGGTGCGGCTGCACTATTTGCATATAAAAAGGTTGCATAATGGAAGACATTTTAACACTAATAACCAATAATTGGGAAGTATGCTTTCTTTATGGGATAAAATATTTAAAAGATATCTCAAACAACTTGCATGATTTAAAAACAATCGTAAAAGTGCATGAAGCAGAAATAAAAAATTTAAAGGCTAAAAATGTTTGATAACTTAGACTTAGAAGCTCCAGCTAAAGCACACGCGCAAGAATTAAACAAAAGTATAGATAAAATATCTACAAATATTCTAATTGGCTTAGGTTTAATCGCCTTAGCTGTTGCATTTAAAAAGAAATAAAACAATTTTTCTATAAAATTGCTGCTTAAAAGGAGCAAAATGAAGAAAAATATTTTTATAGCTATAACTGCAGCAACTGTTATGATTGGTTGTGCAAAACAACCAATTGCAACAGTTGAAGCAACAGACTATGCGATGAGTTGTGAAGCACTTATTCACGAAATCAAAGAGATAAGAACACAATTAAGCAATGAAGAAAATAAAAATCTTGCTAAAAATGTTGTTGGTAAAGTTATGACACTTGGTATCTATAGCGCAGATGAAGAAGAGGAAATTATGCTTAGAGAAAGAGCGAAAAGCCTACAACTAATCTACACTATAAAACAAGCAAAAGGCGAATGTAAGGCATTAACAAGAGAAGATATTAAGATTGATAATGCAGTAATTCAAACTACAAAAGAAGCAAAAGAAACTATAAACAGTTTAAAAGAATAAATCTGGCGGGGCGCGGGTAAAAAAAACTATAATTTTTCCGCCCTACTTTTTTAAAAATCTCAAACATAAACAATATGGAATAAAAAACTATTTGAAATATACTCACAATCGAACAGAAATGGCTCTATTTCTTTAAAACTATCCTAATTAATATCAATACTAACCTTTAGTTTAAAAAAGCCATATAGAGAAGATATGAAGTTTTTTCATATCTTCCCTAGAAGATACAATCTTAAAAAAGTTTGCTTTAGCAAACACAATATTGGGCTTTAGCCCTCAAAAAATCCCGATTTTGCGACGCATGGAGCATAAATATCCTTTCTCACACAAGCCCCTGGGCGCAGTGTTCAAACAATGTGAGCCATGGGCGAACACCTTTTAACCGTCCTAAGGAGTGAGCCCAAGCGAATGTATTAGGACGCGACCGAGCGCAAGCGAGGGAGTAAGCAACCCCTAAGGGGTGCGTTTCTCCTTTTTGTTTCATTACATGTTAATTCTTGAAATAATGTTAGCCTTATGTTAACCTTTTTACTTAGTCATTAGATTTCTTTTTTATTCTTACTTATTACATAGTAATAGGAGTTTCTCTAAGAACCTAGGTTATATTCTCTAAGAACCTAGGTTATATTCTCTAAGAACCTAGGTTATATTAAATTTATTTTGCTACACTTTTAATTCACAATAATGTTATAAAATAGTCATAAATTTAAAATATTTTAAGATTGAATAAAGTTTAAGGTTGTTAAAATGGACGAGTTAAATTTTTCTAGTCAAGATGAAAGACTTAGATATCTAAAAGAAAAAGAGATAGAAAGGTCAAGAAAACTAAACAATGCCAAGAAAAATATAGGTATAACACTTACTTTCAAAGCGTGGGAAGTTGACAGAATACAGCGAAAATCTAAAGTGATAAAAAAGCTTTATGGAGTCAAAAGAAGCGATGTTTTAAAGAAAGTTTTGTTAAACTTAGATGATGAGGATTTAATTAATTTTCTAGGAATGAATAGAAATAAAAAGTAATACAAACGCCCCAAAGAAAAATTGCAGTTTTTCTTTGAGATTTAAACAACCCGACGAAAGGTTTTTGTGTTTGTTTGTAAATTAATTTTATAGTGTTATCACTTAAATGTAGCTGAAAATGGTTACTATAATTTCCAAACTATAACATATGCTTTATTAAAATACCCTAAATCTAATAGTAAATAGCTTCATTGCTATTTACTATCATACATAGATAAATCATCCATTGATACAAATAAACCTTTTTTTGATATTTTTCCATAATGATCATCAAATTTTGTTTTATATACTTTTTCTATTCTAAGTAATCTTCCCTTTAAATAAAAAGAACTTTTTATTTTTGTATCATTTAACATATTTGTTTGTTTATAGTCTCCATCATAAACAAAAACTTCAATTGGGTTTGTTTGCATTTTAAAAAATGTATAACCTTTTTCTTTATCAATTTTGTACAGTTCATCTAAATTTACTTGTTTTTCTTCTTTCTTTTTAGGTGTCTCTACACTTTCTTGCTTTGTAGCATTACAACCTGTAAATAGCATGGTAAATACTATTGTCGTAGAAATAACTATTTTTTTATGCATTATGCTCCTTTATTTAATTTAAAAGTACTCTTTTTCTAATTTTTTTATTTATATCCTCAAACTTGACATACACAGGTGTTATTTTAAAAACTTTGTATCCTTCTAAAATATCATTTTCTTTATAATATTTATTCTTATATTTAATCATATTATTTTCATACATTAAATGTTTTTTTATTTGTGCTAAATTATCTCTAATTTTAAAAATAGTTGTCTTTTTAGATTTTATTAAATCGCCCTCTTCTTCTTTTTTTATCTTTTTTTCTTTTTCTATAGAAGATATTGGGTTTATTTGATTTTGTTGATTTAATTCTATTATTGCAGTTATTGTATCATTTTCAATGTTTTTTATTATTTTAATATTATCTAGTTTAGTGTCTATTTCATTATTTTGTAATGATTTTTCTTCTTTTAATTGTACTTTTTCTACTTGCTTAAGAGTAAGTGCATTTTCAATAGTTTTATTATCAAAAGGCTTATTATTAGTAGTTTTAATTTTTACTTCATCAGTTATTTTATCATTATTAGGGATAGTGAAAAAAGTCAATAGGCCTAAAAATACTACCGTGAAAACACTACCTACAATAATATAATTTTTCTTTTTTATAATATATCTTTTATTTTTAAATAGTATTATTAGTTTGTCTATATTGTTAATAAAAGAACATTTAATACTTGACAGTATTTTTTTTAAATATTCAATATTTTTGTTATGATTTTCTTTTTTATTAATGGTTTGATTCTTTTTTTTCAATAGTACTTCTATTTCTTCTTCATTATAATCTTTTAATTCATCTAAAAAGATTTCAATAATAGATTTTTCTTTAGCTAAGTATTCATTTTCTTTTATTTTTACTAGAATAGTTTTTAATTGCCCAGGAGTTATTTTATATTCTGCTAACAAACCATCTACACTTAAATTGTTATTAGAATCGATTAATTTTTCATAAATACTGCTATATATATTTATACTCATTAAACTACCTTTGATAATTTTTATCATTATTACAAAATAATAGTTAATATTAGTTTAAAATAATAAATATCCTTATTATAATCTCGATTTTAATAAATACTTATCACCCTCTAGTAAACTCTTTGCCCTCAGTAGAATAAATAACTCTCTTTCCATATAGCTCATATTCATCTTTTTTCTCATTTGAAGGTTTATTTACAAAGTTTCCAACTTGTGAAGAGTGGTGTAAATAGTTGTTTTTTAACTCTTTATATATTTTTGTATTCTCTTTTTTTAAAACTTTGTGCTCTTTAAGTGCTTTATATGTTTCTTTTAAAGTTTCATCATCTTTAAAACTATGATCAAATTTACCAAAAGGAACCATCTCAAACTCATCTTTTCTATTTTTTTGTGTTTTTGAATCTACATATATAGCTTTATCATACATTAATCTCATAGCTACATGTTCATATTTATTTGATACTTTTGGTTTATACATATATAAATGTAAATGATATTCCCAATTTGAAGAGTTTCCCCAAATATCTTCTCTTGTATTTAAATTATATACATTTTTTATATAGTAATAAAAACCTTCTTTATTTTCCAATTTTTCAATATCATCTTTTAGTTTCTCTTTCTCATTTTTTGATTTATTTTCTTTTTCTAGTTCTTTTTTTAATTTCTCTATTTCACTTTCTCTTTCTTTTTGTTTTTCTTTCATTTCTTTTATTTCTTTTTTTGAATCTTTTTGTATTAATGCATTATTTTTTAACCAATTATATTTATTATTCCACTTTTGTATATTTTTTCTTAAGTAATCAGGTAGTTTTTTTTCTTCTATTATAAAATCACCAAGATAAACCAATTCATTTTCTTCATTATATCCCCCTCCTACATCTGCATGTGCTCCAGGAACATAAAACTCTTCAAATCTTGCACCACCATCTTCTCTTTTTTCTGTACTTTCTTTATAATAGTGCTTATTTATATTTGTAAAGATAGAGTATGCTTCAAAGTTATATCTAAACTCATCATCTGCCATTAGATGAACTACATGCCCTACTTTTTTATTATTATCATTTTCAAAAAAGTTTATATTTAAATCATCAGAATCATTTGATTGCATAATTCCATAATGTGTTACTGTATCAAACAATCCTGCAAATCTAAAAGAGATTGATTCAATTGTTATCTCTTTTTCTTTATAAAAAGGATTATAAACTCTATGATTATTGTTATTTGGATTAATATACTCTATATCTGTTCTAAGTGGATTAAAAATAGTCTTACTTCCAATTCTTACATAACCATTACTTCCAAAAAATTCATAAAAAATATCTTTACTATCTTTTGTTTTTATTGTATATTCTCTTTTTTCATTTTTTACTAATTGTGTATTTTTCAAAAGTGTACAAATAAAATGTCTTGCACTAGTAGAACCTCTACTAAATCCAAATACATCTAAAACTAGTTCATCCATATAAGTTATTGAATCTTTTCTTAATTGTTCAACCATTTTTATACAAGAGTATAGACAATGTGCTATTACTCCACTCTCTCCCATTCCAAGACCCAGTCCAACTACAGAGTCATCTTCATAATCTTTTTGTATAAAAGGATTAAAAGTTCCAGAACCACTTTCATAAAGTTTAAATCTAGTATTTGGAAGAGCATCTTTGTTTTTCTTTACATCATCTCCATCATATAATTCATATAATCTACTTATGTTTGTTTCACCATTTGTAAAGCTACTATCTTCATTATCATCTGGAAGTATTTCTTTTATTATATAATCAGAAATAGTTTTTTCTTGGGCATCTTTTTTACTATTTTTTACATCAAGTAAATAATCAAATACTTTTTTTGAATCTTTTTCTGCTTTTTTAGTAGTTATAATTTCATCCTTGCCTACAATAAAAACCGATTTATTATCAAAATATCTTATTGAAGCGTTGTTCATTTGATTTATAATTATTTTTTTTGTTTTTTTTGTAAACTCTGGGTTATCAGTTAATAGTATGTGGTATTGAATAGTTTTTTTATCTAATGTTTCTAATTCATCTTTTGAACGTCTTAAGCCATCTCTATTTTTTATTTTATCTTCTATATCTTTTGCAGGCTCTTTTAAAAACTCCATAAAGTTTTTATAAAAATCTATATTATATATATTATTATTTGTTCCATCAAAAAATACTCCATATTCGATTATTAACTCAGGCATAAAAGAGGCTATTATTTTCTCTTCATAAGATATTAGTTCTAACTCTTTTGTTTTAGAACCATCTTTTATATTATAAACATATGGCATAGATAGTACTATATATGCTTGTTCATTTTTATTTAATTTTTTTGAAGTTTTATTTACTTCTTTTTTTATAATTTCATTACAACTATCTTTAGTAAAAGTCAAAGCAGAAGTACTTTTCTTTTCAAGATTTTCTTTTAGATTTTTTTGCAGTACTTTTTTATATGCATGGTGATACTTTTTTGCTTTTAATACACTTCCATAAGATTTTGAGTTATACAATTGAGTGGTACAAAGTTTTACCAATTTTTTATCAATTATCTCTTCATTTACACCACGTAAATCATCGAAAATTAAGGGTTTATTATTTTTAGTACTCTCTTTTTCTACAGCTTTTATCAAATAAGGTTTATATTCTTCTATTACTTTATCTAAGATTATTTGTTTATCATCAGTTGAATTCAATAACTCTTTTATATCTTCATTTGATATAACCATATAAGCTATTCTAGTTTTTATATCTTCTTCTATTGCTTCATTCTCTTTGGTACAAAATTCATTTAAGTGTACTACTTCACCCTCTTTATGAAATGCATTTCCTTTAGTTATATCATTACTCATATGATACTCCTAATTTTTCTAGTCTTCTTTTTGCTCCATTATCACCAAGTTTTGCAGCTTTTTTATACCAAATAATTGCATTTTTCTTATCTTTTAAGTCATTTTCATATGTATATGCTATATTAAATATTGAATCTAAATCATTTTGTAAAGCACTAAATTTGTACCATTTTATAGCTCTATTATACTCTTTAAAATTCTTCGCATATATATTTCCTACTTCAAAAGCACAACTTTCACAATTAATTTTATTATATCCTTCTTTAAACCAATAAATTGCTTTTTTAGGATTATTTATATCTTTTAAATACATAAAACCTAATCTATTTATTGATTCTTCATTTTTAAGTTCAAATCCCTTTTTATACCAGTCTTCTGCTTTTTTGTAATCTTTCTTATTTTCCTCATAGTATGTGCCAAGTCCTGCTGCACATAATCCATATCCCATTTCATAACATTTCTTTAAATACTTTATTCCTTTTTTATCATCTTTTACATCTTTATTTTTTATAAATAAAATTCCTAAACTACGATATCCCTCTGGTTCACCCAATTCTCCAACTTTTTTATATATCTTTATTGATTCTGTATACTTTTTTTGTTGATCATACATCAATCCAATTGATAATAGTGAATTTAAATCTCCTGTTTCATATGATTTCATAAACCATTTATATGCTTCATCATATTTAAAGTTTTTATAATAATACACACCTAAATTATGTGCTGATTTTCCATGTCCTGCATTTGCTGCTACTTTAAAGTTTTTAACTGCTTTTTTATTATCATGTAAAAAACTTAAATATAGACTTCCTAATTGTGCATATGATTCTATACTTCCTTTTTCTTTTCCTTTATTAAAGTAATCTATTGCTTCATCAAAGTTACCTTGTCTTGCATAGTATATACCTGCACAACTATATCCTTGTAGTTCACCCTCTTGTATTAGTTTTTTATATTTTTTTATATCTTCTTTTGTATATTCTATTTTTATGCATTGGTTTATATCATATTCACTTTTTTTTAATTCTTGTGCATTTAATACTACTGTTGTTATACATATTATTAGTAGGGTTTTTATTATATTTTGCATACTATTTTTCCTGTTTATTTGTTTTTGTATTATTCTTTACTTTTTGATTTTTTCTTTCATCATAAGTTAATCTTGTATTAGCACCATCTTGAATTTTTCCATCAATATATGCTAAGAAATTAATCTCATGAACTTTTTCTTCTTTTAGATTATGTATGATTGTCTCTTTTCCATTATATTTTTCTCTTTGTGTATCTTCTATTTGCCATCTTATTTGCGCTAACTCTTCTTGCCTTGGCTCTTCTACATTTAATACAGCTATACACTCACCCTCTTCTTGTGATACATGAGAGCTAACTATATCTTCAACTTCTAAATATCTTACAAGTTGTGTTTGTGTATATCCCTCTTCTTCACTATTACTTACAAAACAGTGTGCATGTCCTACTTTATAAATATTTTCTTCTTCTAAAGAAACACTCATTTTTAATCCAGTAATAGTAATATTATCATTTGTTGGATTATCTGTTAAAATATCAGTATCAGCTTCATCATTGTTTTTTATAAAATACCATTGTAATTGAGCTTCTTGAGCAGGAGTTAAATCAGTAGTTTTACTCCAAACACCATTATAAAACTTCTCAACAATAGCTTCATACTCTAAAACTTGTGTTATATCATCTTGTTTTTTAATTGTAGGAATTAATTCCACTACTCTTACTTTTTCATATAGTGGTTTTGGTATCTCTATTTTTGGTACATCTTTTGCACTTACTCCACCATTTGATGATGTTGTATCAACAGTTCCTGCTTTTAAAAATATTCCAGATGTATCAACTGTTAAGACATTTCCTCCACATTTTAAACTAATTCCATTAGTTGCTTCTAATTCAATTGTTTTTGCTTGGTATTTTACAGTTTTAGCCTTTAAATGATATGAATTTATTACATCTAACCTATAATCTTTACCAATTTGTAAAAACATATTTTGTAAGTATTTTTTCTTTACATCTTGCTCTATATATTCTGTTTTTGTACCTTTTATACGTTTTATCACATTATTTTCTACAATTGTTTTTAAATCATCTTTAACAATAGTAATAAAATCTTCTAATATATGCTCTTCACAATCTTGTTTAACAGTAGTAATAGATTCTTTCTCAACAGTTAAAATTTTATTTGCTTTTATACTCTTTCTTTCTTCTTCTCCAACTGTTATAATTGAGTCTTTTTGGATTGTCTCTTCTTTATCATTTTCTACTAATAGTTTTGAGTTATTCTCTACATGTTTATATTCATCATTTAATACATGTGTTTTTAGATTCTTTTGTGCTCTAAATGATAATAACTCTTCACCTTGTTTATCTTCAAACAGTATCTCATTATATCCTTGTTTATGTTCATATTGTGGCATTGAGTTTGTTTTGATATAACTCTTTGTTTTATCTTTTGGAAGGTTATATGGTACTTTATTCTCACCATTATACAAGCTTCCTATTATTATTGGTTTATCTATATCTCCATTTACAAAGCTTACTATTACTTCACTATTTACTCTTGGCAGAAATTGTGCTCCATAGTTATCTCCTGCAAAGAAGTTTGAGTATCTTAAGTAACATGATATTGTTTTATTCTCTTCAAAGTGAAACAATACTTTTATTCTTCCTTGTTCATCTACATCTATTGTATTTACATCTTCTTTTGTATTACTATTACTACTTGCTACTATTGCTGTTTGTACTGAGTTTATTTTTGGTTTTATTACTGTATATGGTGGAACATACTCTATATCTTTTGGTATTGAAGTAAATTCTACTTCATATTCAAGTTCATGTTTTTTATTTTCATTTATATTTTGTATATATTCATCCAATGCATTTGGAAAAATTCCATTATATTTTACTTCTATTACTATTACATCAAATACTTTTTTTGCAGCCTCATCTTCTAATTTTATACACAAAGAGTCATTTATTACTACTTCTTGGCTTGTTGCATATATTATATTTGATTTTACATATTCTCTTTTTGCTTCTATTTTATTATATTTATCCAAATCTTTATACAAGCTCTCATCAAGTACATTTAGTTTATCTCTTAGATTATTTCTTTTTATATCTGTTCTTAATTGAGTTGTTGATTGATTATCTTTTATGCTAGAAGTTATTGCTGCACCTGTTTGCACTTTATATTCTAAGCTTGGTCTATTTTTATCATAATAATCTTCTATTATATTTGTTGCACTAAATTTTTTACTATGATTAAATTGGCTTACTGCGCTATAGCTATTTATTATTGCATGTTCATTTAAGTTACACAAAATTATATTATATGGATTATTTGAAGAGTATTCTACTATAAAGCTATATCCCTCTTCTTCACAAAGCATTGTAAGAAATTCCAAATCACTTTGATTATATTGAGTTATATACTCTCTTGTTACTTCATTTTTTATATCTATTTTTACATCTACATTTATATTTAGCAGTTGATTATATCTATTTAGTATTTCACTAAAAATTGTACTTACTTTTCTTTCATGATATATCTCATATCTATTATTTAATCCTAAGTAATACAAGGGCGATACTATTTTTACTTTATACAGATGTTTTCTTGCTACTACACTATCTTCACTTGCTTCATAGACTTTTCCAAATATTGTTTTTTTATCTAAAGGATTTATTTCATCTTGAATTATTAGTTCTACATCTGTATCTACTATATCTTCTATTTGTATAAACTCTTCACTTACAAATATTACTTCAAATTCATAAGGTTTATTTACTTTACTATATCCATTTAGTTTATATACACTCAAGCTTTCATTTAGTATATCTGGCAGGTCACTTCTATAGTTTAACAACTTGATTCTTGATTTTATGCTTTGTGTTATTTCTTTTCGTAAATTTTTATTTATATTTGCTATTTGAGACATTAAAAAAACCTTACTTTAATTCATTGTAAAAGTAATTATATAAAAAACCTTTACAAAAAATTAAATATGTGGAAATATTTAATTTCCACATATTATAAACTATGCATTTAATGCTACACCAATTCTCCAGTCATCTTCACCAGAAGTACTTGCAGTTTCATGTCTCCAAGTAATTTTTCTATATGCAAAAGATACTTTTTCAAGTGGAGCAACTTGAGTTTTTTCAAGTCCTTCTTCTGTATCCATATATGAAGCAATATCAACAATAACTGCATCTTCTAATTTAATAGTAAAATAATGCTCTGGTTTTCCAGCATAACTTGTTCTATACCATTTTAATTCAACTTCTGTTAAAGTTTCTCCTTTTGTCAATGCATTATATAAAAGAGGTGAACTTTTATCAAAAATCTTAGATATTTCTAATGGTTCATGAACTCTTTGACCTGATGGCTGACCTGATTGTGGATCTCGTGGTATTTTGATATCATGAGAGAAACCTTTAATTAAAGCTTCATTCTCATGACCTTTTTGATAAGAGTTACCAACTGATTCTGGTGTAAATGCACCCTCAGTAATTAAACCTTGAGTACTTCCTTTAACTGAAATAAAAATTGGATTATTCATTCGCTTTCCTTATAAAAATTTTGTAAAAGTATTTTAACACTAAATAATTAAATAAATTATTAAATAACTAGTTAAAATGTAAAAAATTTGTAAAAAAATTATAATATTGATTGAAATTTATAGTTCTTATTGAAGAATCAGCAGATAAATTCCTATTAAGCCACTTTTTTAGATAAAAAGGAATTGTATGTGAATTATCAAGAATGATTTTATTATTTCTAATAACAGGTGTTTTTAATGTAAAAAGTTCAAAAACAATAGCTGCAGTAGAATATATATCTGATTTTTCAGTAGGAATTCCTCCATTTATAATTTCTGGTGCACTATATTTTGGATTATATGCTTTTACTTTATTATAGTCTAGATGAATTGAGTTATTATTACAACTCAAAGAAATTCCAAAATCAATTAATATTATCTTATTGTTATTATCAATTATTATATTTGAAGGATTAATATCAGCATGTATTATATTTTTTGAATGTATATATTTAACTGTATTTAAAAGTGTTTTGAAAATATCTATTTTTAAACTTTTATTCATATTAAAAATCGAAATATCATTTAATAGTTTCCCTTCAATATACTCTAAAATCAAATAAGGAATTTTAGTTTTTTTATCAATCCCAAAATCATATACTTTTACAATATTTGGATGATTTAATTCTCTTAAAAATTTATATTCACTAAAAAGCAATGATGAGATATCTTTATTTTTTATAGTAGTTGCATTTGGAAGTTTTATAACAATATTTGAGTTTGTATTAAAATGAAAATCATATATATCTTCTACTAAAAAAACATCACACAAACCACCTTGTGCTATTTTATCTTTTATCACATACCTTTTATTAAATATGTTTTTTATTTGTGAATCTTGTTTTTTTGATGTTTTTTTAATGTTTTTCAAAAGGTCATTCATCATTTTAATACCTTATTTATTATAATAGCTGTTATATTATCTTGAGCTTTTGTTTTTAAGATATTTGAGATTAATATATCCATACTTTTTTTTATTTCTTTTTGTTTCATAAAATATGAAATTGTATCTTCACTAATAAAATCATAAAGACCATCAGAACATAATAAAAAACGATTTATTTCATCAATATAAAAAGAACTTTTTTCAAGTATAAAACTTTTACTTGGTGCACTAATTGCAGATGTCAATACTTTCTTACCATTTAAAAGTTTACTATGATCTTTTGTGTGATATTTAAGAATATTTGTATAACTATAACATCTACTATCTCCACAATGAAAGCACACTGCCCTATTTTCATAAATATATAAAAGTACCACCGTTGTTCCAATAATATTATTTGGTTTTTTTATTTGTTTTTGTAAAAGTTGATGGGCTTTTATTAATTGATTTTGAATTATCTCAACATTTTTGCTAAAAGAGTTAGTTAAAACTAACTCTTCAAATAAATCCGTAATTAAATGACTTGCAAAACTCCCATCATTATGACCTCCCATTCCATCACAAACTATCCATATACAATTTTTATCATCAATAAAAAATGAATCTTCATTTGATTCTCTTACATATCCAGGGTGAGTAAAATAAACACTTTCAAACATATTATAAACTCTTTGCTAATTTAAATGTTTTTAAATAATTATAATTAGTAAATGCTTGACTAGTTTCACCTTTTAGATAAAAAGAACCTGTATATTTTTTATCTTCATATTTAATAATAACAGAATCATTAGAATCTTTTTTTATTTTAAACTTTTCAAAAATTTGAAAGATTGCCCAATCATTATCTAAATATTTACTAACTACTGATTGTGAATTTAAATCAAATAATTCAAACTTTACAACACTATTTAAACTACTTGGAGGCCATATTAAATTTTTATTTTTTATAGGACCATGTTCATAATACAAAATGTCATCATTATATGTTAACTGCATCGTAGATAAATTCCCACCTAAAACATAAGGCTTAATACTTAAAATAAAACCTAAAGAACCACTATTTCTAAAAAAACTTTTTTTAATTTTAAAAGATTTTATAAGTGAGTCTATAAATACTTTATTTATATTTAAAGAGGCTCCATCTAGATTATTAATTGAATATCTATTATTTAATTTATTTATTTTTATAAAAAGTGATATGTAATTTTTATAAAAGTTATCAATAATTCCATCTTTTTTGAAGAAATCATTGAAATCTTCAAGCCTAATATAATCACTTTTAGTATTTGATACAGGATATTTATTTTTTATTTTTTCTTCATAAAATAAAAACAACTCTTCTTTGTATTTTTTATTCAAATATACTTTTGCTTCTTTTAAAATAAAAAACCAATTATTTTGTAAAAGTTGCAAATACCATTTTTTTATATGAATAGGTAATGTATTATAAGAAACTACAAAAGGATCAATTCTTCCTTCTATTCTATCTTTTACTAATCTAAAAGATTCAAAAGATGAGTTTACCGAGCTATCCAAAGATACCATTGTTTTGTAAACACTGTTTAATTTTTTAGTAGCTGATTGAAGTAGTCCTAAAGCTTGTTCATTTTTATCCAATAATTGATGATAAGGTTTAAAGAACTCTCTTAAGTTTTTAATACTTCTATTATCAATTAATCTTGAATCTTTATTGTTATCTAAAGCATTTTTTGCGACAGCTCTGCCAATTTGTCCTGGAGCTACTGTTGCAGCAACGGCTCTTGTAACATTTCCATTAGAACTTGCTTTTAATTTTAGCATTTCAGTAGGAGTGTAGATATCTGTATTATCTTTTAATGCAAGAATTATAGAGTATATAGGAGAATCTGCTGAACTAAAAGTTGACAATTGATTATTAAGTTCTGTTATTCTTCCTTTTTTTGGGATACTTAAAGAAGATAATGCTCTTAACCATTGCTCTTTATACTCTGAATAATATAAACTTAATATTTTTTTATAATTTGCATCAATAAAAGCTTGAGTTAACTCTTCCGTTCTTCCTAATACCCAATTATTTTCTAAAACTTCTTTAGTCAATGCTTTTCCATCTTTCATCATTAAAGAATGACCTTCTTTAGTAAACATTCCTGGAATTTTAAAATTGCTTCCTTTGAAAACATTTAAATTTCCAATTAAAGCTTGAGAAAAAGTAAAATCTTTTAAATTTAAAGTCTTTATTTTTATTTTTAAACTTTTATAACTTAGTGCATCTAATCCAAATTTCATTAGTCTATTTCTAGCAACTTTTAATAAATCATCATTTAGTTTTTGTGGCTTAAAGCCTGCATTAAGAACATTTTGCCAATGAAAGTTTAAACTATTTTGTAACTTTGGATAGCTTTTATATAATTCATTCCATCTTTTAGACATATATAATCTTAAAAACTTTTTATCTAACTTATCAGTTCTTTTTAGCATTACATAAGCTTTAGTATTATCCCATGATAAATCAAAATCGTTTAAATCTCTTTTTATCTGAGTTTGAATATCTAATTCAACTCTTTTTAATAAAAGTTGTTTTAAATCATTTGTATATATTGTTTCAAGTTTCTCTCTTCTATCATCTGTTTTATAAAAGATTAAATTCCAAAAATTATTAGCAACTTTTGTTTTATCTAGTTGTTTTATTTCTTGAAGATTATTCAAAACTAATGCAATATCTTTAAAACTATCAGAATTGTAAGTTTTATTTCTTTGTATTTTATATTTTAAGTAACTCTTTTCTAACTTTTTTAAAGTATTGTTATGTGTAATAAAATCATTAACTATAAATACCGTAGAAAAAACTATTAGTAAAAAGCTTAAGGTATAAGCTATTATTTGATTACGCTTTAATTTTTTCTTATAGTTATCATCCATTTTTAAAATTTCAGACTCAGGGAAAACAATATCTTTTAATATTTTGTAAATAAAAAAACCTTTTTTATTAGTATTACTATATTCTAATTGTTCTTCTGATATTAATGCATTTTGATTCTCTATACAAGATACACTAGTAAAGTATAAACCTCTTAACATTAAAGATTTTCTATATCTTGTTTGAGCAAAACAAATATCAATAAAAAGAGTGGTTTTATCAAAAAGTTGAGAAAAATTATCTGTAAAAAGATAAGTTTTAGAACGATTTTTTTCTTCCCATTCATAATGCAATTTAGTTAAAATAGAGCTACTTAATCTTTTTAATAACTCTTCAAGTTTTGGTTTGATTAATCCTGATTCAATATTTTCATCTTCATTAAGTGTTATACCTAAAATTTCATCTTTTTCATCTTCTTTTAAATCATTGAAGTATTCGTTAAAACCTGAAATTTGATCACATTTTGTTACAATTAAATATATAGGAATACTTGACATAAATGCTTTTGAAAGTTCATCAAATCTATCTCTTAAATCTTTTGCATACTGTTCTAACTCTTTTTCAGAATAATTTAAAATCTTTTCTACACTTATAGTTAAAATTATTCCATTTATTGGTCTTCTCCATCTTTTTTCAACAAATAACTCTAAAAATTTTTTCCAAACAATAGAATCTTCTTTATTCTCTTTTAGTTGTATATAATTTCCTGGTACATCAATAAAGATTGAATGTTCTGCAAAATACCATTGAAATTTTTGACTACTTCCCTCTTCTACAACACTTTTATTTTTATAATCAATATTTAATGGAAAGCTCAATCCAGAAGACTCTATAAGAGTAGTTTTACCCTCTTTAGAATCTCCTAAAATTAAATACCAAGGTAATTCATATTTTACATTTCTTTTATTTTTATAAAGTGAAGATTTTTTGATAATCTTTATTGCTTCTTTAAACTTAGTTTTTAAATCATTTACTTTATCATTTATTATTTTTTTGAATTCATCTTCTAACTCTTTTTCTTTTCTTTTTTGCTCAATTACCTCTTTTGTTTCTGGTTTTTTAAATACAATTATAAGTAAAATAGAAATTATTGTAATAGAAAAAATTGATGATGCAACTAAAAGTCTACTTGACAAACTTTTTAAACTATCAAATAAATATGGCCATAAAAAAATAATTAAAAGTGATATTATAAAAGAGATTAGTATAGTCCAAAAATATGGATTTTTAAATATAGTTTTCTTCATTATTTCAAATCCTTAGTATCTATAAAATTTATCTGTTTAATATCTTCTTGTAATATATTCATAAAATCATTATTTTGTGAATTTAAACTAAAAGATAATGTGGTATATATAATAGTTAATAGTGTAAAAATTATTAAGATTAATAAAGGATAAGAAAGCTTATCAAAAAGTCTAAATTTTTGTTTTGAGGCCTCTTGTTTTGTATAAAAAGAGAGAGGTTCTCTTCCTTGCACTATCATTATTTGCTTAAAAAGACTCTCTTTTAATATATTTAGTTCAATTTTCCCTTTATTCATTACTCTGTATTTACCCTCAAATCCCAATGCTAAGCAAACATACATTAATTCAAGAATATGAATATATTTTGCAGGGGTTTTTAAGAATTTATCTAAAAGATGAAAAAAGTTCTCTCCTCCATATGTTTCATTATGAAATAAACTTAATAAACTATTATTTGCCCAATCATGTTGTTTACCAAAATGAGTAGAATTTACTATTTCATCAACAAAAGTACATAATATATATCTTGTAACTAAAATCTCTGTTTCAATGATTTCAAATTCATTTGCTTTATCATTAAAATGATTGATTTTATCTACAAAGTTTTCTCTTACTTTATTTATTTCTAAATAATCAGTTGAATCATCTAAGCTATAAATATAATTAAAAATAGGAATAGATGCACTAATAAAAGGATTAAAACTAATTTCAAAATCATTAATATTAAAACTTCTATTTCTTTTAAAATAACTAGCTTTATTTTTTAGTTTAGTATATGTTTTTTCTACATCTGTAGCAGTATAGTTTGTTATATAACCACCATTATCTTCTGCTGTAACTAATATAGTCTTATTACTCATTGTTTACTCTTTAATTGCCCATAAAGCATATGAAATATCATCAACTTGCGTAGATAAATGAAATGCAAATCCAGCTGACTTTGCTAACTCTTTTTTATTTTCTTGTGTTAATTCAATTTTAAAATAAAGATGATTTGTTTTGTAAGGTATCTCTTTTGGTGCAGTATTTAATGCTTTTAACTTAAATCCAACCAAATGAAAGTTTACAAGATTTTTAATAGTTTCAATTGTTCCTATTTTAAGACCTGTTGTTAAGATTTCTTTTAGTTTATCTGTTGAGATACTTGCACTTACTGCAAAAATAAAAGTTGAATCATTTAAAATTTTCTTATCATTTAAAGCAGCTATATATATGCCATATTTCTTCTGTTCAATATTTAAAGAAATACTATTTTGCTCAAGAACCATGCTAAGCATTCCTTTTAATTTTTGCAACAAAGTTAAAAAGCAATTATGTTGTTCATAATGATTGTAATTTATTATTTCGATATCTCTTCTAGTTTTATTCATAAATACTGCTAATTCTGAGCTTAATGATGATAGTTCTAAAAAAAGTTCATCAGGATGAGTTTTTTCTTGAGATAAATAATATGATATTCTTGCATATGCTTTATTTAATAGCTGTAACATTAGATAATGTCCTAATTCCGTTGATTGCAGTGTTGTATCACTTATTTTCTCCGCAAGTTTTTCTGCTCTATAATTTAACATACTTGATAACTCTTTTATTTTTGACAATAAAGACTCGCATGAATTTAAATGTAAAAAAGTAGGTTCAAAGCTTGATTCTAGACTAACACTTTGTGTTGCACTAACATTCCCGATTTTTGCAACTTTAAGTTTCAATAGACCTTGATTAATATCTTCTTCAAATTGAAGTTTAAAATTATATTTTGCAATCAATATATCACTTGAACTATTTTCTCCTGCATTAATATTTGGAATATCTTTGATTAGTTTTGATTTATATCTTGTTAAAAGAGTTTCTTGTTCTTCAAAATGTATTTCATCACTATTTTCAATATATAAAGGTAAAGTTAAATATATAAATTTACCAACATCTGAAGCTTTTACTTCAATAATTAAATCATTTTCATTTTGAGAAGATAGTTCAAAAAGTGTACCATCAGGTAAAATTCCACTAGCACTTTTAATTAATAACTTACCTGTATTTAAAAGGGTTTTATCTATATCTAGATTAAAAAAGCCCCAATTATTTGCTCTACTTTCAATAGTTCTAGTTCTTAGCTCATGGCTATAGTGCCTATCATTTTGTTGAAAATGTTGAGGTCTTATAAAAAGACCCTCTTTCCATACTATTTTATTTTCCATTAATCTACTCTTTCTAGCTTAAAATTTTTTACTTTTAACTCTATATAGTTATATTCATCTTTTTCTAAATTAATAACATATTTCCATTGTTTATTTTTATTTAGTTTTCTAAAGTTCCCAATTACACCTAAAAATTTTGTCTTTTCATTAAAAGAGATTTTATATGTTTGTTCTTGTTGGGGAGTTATTACTTGCTTTGTTTGTGAAATCAAATCATCTCCTAATTTTCTACCAGATCTTTCTAAAAGACTCCAATAATCATACTTTATAAACTTTTCTGCTGATTTCAATTCATAAAAAGTAAGCATTAAAGGAGATGAGATATCATCCAAATCTTGATTTAAATCTTTTGAAGAAGTAACAACTAATTCTAAATGTGTTGGTTTAGTAGAACACCCATTTAAAATAAATATTGCTAAAGTTAAAATAATTAATTTTAGTTTCATTGTTTTTCCTTATAGTGATGTGAGTTTTATTGTATACAAAATATTTTTGTACTCATTTATAAAATCATTCATAATTAACTCTTGTCCATGGTTTGGATTTTCATCGATTTTATTAAGCATTTTTGAATAAGAATTCCAAAGTTGTGATTTCTTAGGTAATAAACTATTTATTTCATTATTACTTTCAAAATAATATTCTAAATTTTTTGGTGAAAATTTTGAAGCAGTGATATTAATTAGATTTTTACTAGTTCTGTGTAATGCTACATTATGAGTATCTAATTCTTTAAAAGACTTTGATACAGCTTCTGATAAGCTAACTTTTTCAGTATCGTTTATATCAATTACATTTAAAGCTAGTAATCCCATATTTATTGGATTTTTCATTTTAATATTTTCTTGAATATTCAAATCTTTAGTAATTTTTTCTTTTATAGATAAAGAGTTTTTTAAGCCCTCTAATGAATTTATTACAATATCTGAGATTTCATTTAAGACATTTTCCCTCTCTTTTTTTGATAAACTATCAAATTCAATTCCTAAATTTTTTCCTAATATTTGTAACTCATCTTCAACACTAGCAATCTCTTTATTAAAAATCTTTTCTACTTTTTCATCTTTAATATATGTATCAACATCAATATGATCATCTAAAATATCTTTACTAACTTTTTGTTCTTCTTCATAAATAGTTTCAACAATTGTATTTGAAGTTGTTTCTTCTTTTAATATATCTAAAACACTAGAAGAATAAGTTTCTTCTTCCATTGATAAATTTTTTAATTCATCATCAATTAAAAAATCATCTGGAATCAATTTGTTTTCATTAAACTTTTCTTGTGTATTAGAGTAATCAAGTGTTGTAAATCTTGCTTGAAGTTCATACTCTCCTACTATAAAAATATCTAAATCATTTATTTTTACAGGTTCATTTTTCACTAGTTTTGAAAATGGATTTTTTAAAAAAGTACCATTTGTACTTGTATCTTCAATGAAGTATTGATTATTTTCAAAATGTATTAAAAAATGATTACTTGAAATAATATTTTTAGTATCAGCTAGTTTATTATCAATATCATCAGATCTTCCAACTACTCCACCAGTTTTATTAAATTGAAAATTTCTTTTTAATAATTTTTCTTGAGGATGCTTAACTATATCAAGGATTAATTTCATTTTAAATCCTCAATCTCTGGTTTAGCTTGATATAATGGTTTATAAGTTTCATGAAAACTTGCACATCCTGAAAACAAAATTATAAAAAAAATAAAAAATAATTTTTTCATCATAATTTCTCCTTTATTTAATCAATATTTCATTACTCTTTGAATCTAGATTTAAAGAGATATTTTTTATTTTCTTTTTATTTATAGACGAATCCAATAAATATTTAGATAACTTTGGCATAATTTTTGTATTAATTATCAAATCAATATTTCTAGCACCTGTATCAATACTGTTTGATAAACTAACTATATATTTGATAAGGTTTTCATCAATTTCTAAATCGATTTCTTTTTTAAGTAATTGTTTTTTAGTTATTTCAAATTTTTGTTTTGTAATTTTGATTAAAGCCTCTTCATTTAAATTAAAATACGGAATCACATTCATTCTTCCAAGTAATGCAGGTTTTAAATAATCACTAAGCACAGGTGTAATAAGTGATGAAAGCTCTTCTAATGAAATATTATCTTTATTATTTTGACAATAATTTGTTATTTCTTTAGTTGCTAAATTAGAAGTCATAATTATGGTAGTATTTTTAAAATCAATTACTCTTCCTTCTCCATCATTTACTTCTCCTTTGTCAAAAATTTGATAGAAAAGATTTAAAATATCAGGATGAGCTTTTTCTATTTCATCTAGCAATATAACTGAATATGGTTTTACTCTAACAGGATCAGTTAGTTGACCTCCATCACCATACCCAACATAACCAGGAGGTGATCCTATAAGTCTTGAAACTGTATGCTTTTCTTGAAACTCTGTCATATTTATAGTAGTGATAAACCTTTCACCACCATACATAAGTTGAGCTATTGCTTTTGCTGTTTCTGTTTTACCAACTCCACTAGGTCCTACAAGTAAAAATACACCAGTAGGAGAGTCTTCTTTTTTCAATCCAGAAATTGAAATTTGCAAAAACCTATTTAAATATGATATTGCTTGTTCTTGACCTATAACTTTGTCTTTAATTTTATCTTCAAGTTCAACAACTGTTTTTATTTGCTCTTCAACCATATTCCCCAAAGGAATTCCTGTCCATGAAGATATAACTTTTGCTACTTGTTCTTTATTAACAGTATTAAAAATATACATATTGTTTTTTTGTAAAGTTTTAAGTTGGGTTTTTAGTTTACTTTTCTCTTTTTTATCTTTGCATTCTCCAATTTGTTCTAAAACTTCTTTTTGTTTTTCCCAGTTTGTTCTAATGAGTTTTTCTTCATCTTCATAGACTTTAAGCTCATTTTTTAAAATCTTAATTTTTTCTTTGTTATTTTTTATTTTGTTTACATCATCTCTTTGTAAGAACTCTATTTCTCTTTCTTTTTCTAATATCTTTGTAGCAATTTTTTGTAATTCAAAAGGTATATTTGATTGACTAATTTTTACATTTGCACAAGCAGTATCTAAAACATCAATTGCTTTATCAGGAAGTTGTCTACCTGTTATATATCTAGCAGATAAAGATGAAGCACTTTTTATTGCATCATCTTCAATATAAACATCATGTGCTTCTTCATATTTTTTAGCAATTCCTCTTAAAATTGTTGTAGCTTCAGTTACTGTTGGTTCTAAAAGATTGATTTTTTGAAATCTTCTTGATAAAGCGGGATCTTTTTCAAAATATTTTCTATATTCTAACCATGTAGTTGCAGCAATTGTTTTGAGTTCTCCTCTTGCTAGTGCAGGTTTTAATAAATTTGCAGCATCTGAACCACCTTCATTTCCCCCTGCTCCTATTAGTGTATGAGCTTCATCAATAAATAAAATTACAAATTCACTACTTGCTTTTAATTTATTAATTACCTCTTGCAATCTTCTCTCAAACTCTCCTTTTACACTTGCTCCAGCTTGTAAAGCACCAACATCTAAAGATAATATTTTTGCTTCTTTTAATTGAACAGGAACTTCATTATTAACAATTTTTAAAGCTAGCCCTTCAACTACTGCAGTTTTTCCAACACCTGCCTCACCAACTAAAATAGGATTATTTTTTCTTCTTCTTAACAAAATATCAATTGCTTGTTTTATCTCATCATCTCTACATAATACAGGATCAATTCTATTTTCTTTTGCTAATTGGGTTAAATCTGTTGTATACTTTTCTATTTCACTTTTTGTATTTGAGTTTTCATTAGAAGTCTTATTTTCAATTGGTTTCTCATTTAATCCCTCTATTAAGGATTTTAGCTCTTCTACATCAATTTCTTCAAATATTTTAAAGTATTTTGTATTTGAATATTTAATACTATTTTCAAATAAAGATAAAATCATTGAAGATTGCGTTATTTCATTTTGATTTAAAATAAGCTTTGCATAAGAATAAGAATCTTCAAGCCAATTAACTAAAATAGTAGAGAATATAGGGCTGTTTGATTCACTTATACTTATTTTTACTTCTTTTTGAATTACTTTTATTAACTCATTTTTATCAATTCTGTATTGATTTAACATCAAAGAAAATATGCTATTTTCATCTTCTAAAAAAACATATAAAATATCTTCTATTAAAATTTCACTTCCACCTCTTACAATACATCTTTGTGCTGAGTTTTCAAGATATTTTTTTGTTTGCTTATCTAAATTATTTATCAAATTTTTTAATTCTAATTTCATTATAATCCTTTTTGTGCTATTACTATTTTTTCATCGTAGAATGTTTGCCCAATCCAACTATTTATTCCCAAAAATTGTTTGGCATTAATATCAAGAGAAAGAGACTCTTTTTCTTCTTTTTTTACTTCAAAACAGACTTCATGTTTAAGTGGTTCATTTAAAGAAAACGCAATTAAATCTTTTAATTCTTTCATTTTAAATCCTAAAATACTATACTCTAGTAGTTGTTGATTAGTAACATTTTTTAATAGAATCTGAAATTTGGCATTTTTACTTTTAACAGATTCTCCTATTAGAAAACTACTATTCAAGCTACAGTTTTCATCACCTAAAGAACATCTTTGAAAAGAAGGTATATTATAATTATCTTCAATGCATTGAATTATTTCTAATTCATTATGATTTAAGTAGTGTCTTAAAATCGATTTTAAAGTTCCTGCTGATTTATGTTTCATAAATAAAATTCCAATATATGGAATAAGTTTTCTTAAATTTAAGGAACTATTATTTTGTAGTCTGTTTGAATATAATCCTAAAAATGAAAATATATATTTTGAAAATTTGTCTTTTAAATCATTTTGATATTGTATATAATATCTATGTTTTTGCCATATAGGATAGATAAACCTTTGCAAATGATGATTAAATAAATTAAGGAAATCATGTAATATATAGTCACTATCAATACTATATAAAACCATTTCACTATAATGAGATGGTAAAGGAGAAGAACTACCAAATATACCTAAAAAGTTTAAAGTAATTTCAGCTTTTATATCATTCTGTTCTTCAAAAAGAATTACTTTTGATACTTCTGATTTTTGAAAAGACAAACTTGGATTTGAACTAAATTTAATAAGTTCATAAACTTCTATACTATTTTTGTTTATATGAAAATCTTTTAAATATCCACATACAACCCTTATAATTTGTGGTAATGAATATTTAGAAATACTCTCATTTAAACTACTATTTATTTCTTCAATTTTCATATTAATCTTCTACTATATTAATGTTTGTGAACCAATTTTTGCAGGCCACTGAAAATAGTCTTCATTATTTATATCAACACTTAATTTATGAAATGAATTTAGATTACTATAAAGTGCAAAAAATTCATTTAATACACAACAAAATATGTAAGCTTCTCCAAGACAAGAGAAGTTTAAAGGATTAACTTTTAATTTTATATGAGTTCCTCTTATTGGTAAACCTTTATCTATCATTTCACAAGTTTCATATGAAATATTTTCAATCCCTTTTAATTGCATTGCTGTTTTTTCTTTTTGTTTTCTATCAAATGCTCCATAAAAATCATAAGTTTCTAAGATGGTTCTTAAAGAATTAATATCTTCTAAAGAGAGATAATTCAAAGACATGTTAGAAATCACTCTCCACAAAAAGTCTCCTGAAATTGGAGGTGGATAGCTTTGTGTAGGAATAGTAATATTTTGAAATTTTAAATTTGCACTTTTTGATAAAGGATTTGCAGTATCAATTTCTTTTAATAAAAGTTTAGAAGGTAAGTTTTTATTTGTACACAATATTTTTACTGATATTGTTGCATTACTTTTTAAAATATCTTCTTCTAATCCTTTTGAATTGGAAAATCTCAAATATGTATTTGTTTGCGCTTCATCCGTTGACAATTTAACTCTTGATGAGTAATACTCTGTATTTGATAAGTTATGTTCAAATGTTTCAAAAGGCATAAAATCCTCATAACTTGACTTATTTGCAATCCAACCTCTTACATTTTCAATTGAAAAAACTTCACTTTGATTTTTATCTAAATTTGAAGGAACTACTAAATACTCTTCATCATAACTTGTTTTTCTAATTGGTACAGAATCTGTTTCAAATAGATTAACTATAGGAGTACTATACAAAAAGAAGTTGCTAATGCTTGGAGTTTCAGATTGTTTTATCTTTTTAGAAAATGTTATTTTTATAGTAAAATTTCTACTTTTTTCTAAGATTTCATTTGATATGGTATTAATATTTGATAAATTTAATATATCAATAAATAAAAATTTATCTTTAAAACAAAAATATTCTTGTAGCAAAATATATCCATCAAAAACATTTAAAGAATAAGGCATAAGATTTTGGTTTGAATTAAAGCCAACTTGTTTTATTGAGTTTTTATCAATTGATATTGAAGCAAGTTCTTTACTATCATCAGAATTAATAATCAAATCAATTTTTTCAACATAGTTTGTTAGAAAAAGATATAAATCTTGTGCAATAAATTTAGAACCACCTAAATGTAACCTTAAATTCTCAAATGTTAAATCTTGTAGTGTTCCAATTGTTGACATTTGAAAAGACAATTCAAGATCACTTTTTTTACTATATGTATAGTAATTAACATTTTGTAATTCAAAGGGCATAACAGTAAGTTCATAAGCAGTTCTAAATTTACATTGTGAATTATTTATACTTTTACTTAAAACTTCAGTATTTTTTTCAACTTTAATATTTTGAGTTGAGTCTTTGATTGATTCATATTTAATAATAGAGTACGATGGTATTGGTCGAATATAGTTTGGCCAAAGTAGTTGAACTAAAGTATGAGAAACTTCTGGTAATTCATAATCAAGTTGCTGTTTTAATCTCCCTGTTAGAAAAGAAAAACCCTCAAGTAGTCTTTCCACATCAGGATCTTGTCCTTCTTTTGAAAGATAAGTTGATAATCCAGGATTTTTTTTAGAAAACTCTGAACCTTCAAGTCGTAATGAGTTTAATTCTTTTTTATAATAGTCATTAAATGTCATCTTTAAATATCTTTACCTTTCCATTTTTTAATAAATTTGCTCTATAACTTACTTTTTTGCTTCTACCATTTATTACTAGATATCCTTGTATTAAAATTGTCATTTCATTAAAACTTAAATTTTCTCTTAAAATTCCAACTTTTGTTTTATACAATCTAGGCTCAAACTTTTTTATAGCATTTTGTGAACTTTTTTCTATAAATTCAATAGAGTCATTCATACTTAAATTTATATTATTTAAATCTACTTTTCCATAATCTTTCGATATTTCAGCACTTCCTGCATTTGTAGAGAAGATTCTTGAAAGATTATTTGCAATTGATGCATATAATGCTTCTTCTTTTGAATCAAACTGTTTATCATCAAAACTTGAGGATAATCTTTCAAATAAACTTCCCTTATACATCTTTTACTCTTTATCTAACTTACCAACAAGTGATAACTCAAAACTTGCACCCATGTATTTAAAATGAGGTCTTAATGAAATTCTAACTTTATACCAACCTGGATCATCAGCAACATCTTCAACATCAATTGCAATATCTTTAAAAGGTCTTTTACTTCTAATTTCTGCACTTGGATTTTCTTGATTTGCAACATACTGCTTAGCCCATTTATTAAGTTCTCTTTCTAAATCTGATCTTTCTCTCCATGAACCAATGTACTCTCTTTGCAATACTTTTATATAATGAGACATTCTTGTAATGGCAAATAAATATGGTAATTGAGTACCTAATTTATAATTTAATTGTGCTTCATTACCCTCAGGAGTATTTGCAAAAAGTTTTGGCTCTTGTGCTGAACTAGCAGCAAAGAATGCAGCAGTATTACTTCCTTTTCTCATAATCAATGGAATAAAACCTTGTTCAGATAATTCATACTCTCTTCTATCTGAAACTAAAACTTCTGTTGGTATCTTCATCTCAATATCACCCATACTCTCAAAAGTATGTACAGGTAAATCTCTAACTTCACCACCTGATTTTGGTCCTATTATATTAGTACACCATCTATAACTTGCAAAACTATCAGTTAATTTACTTGCAAAAGCATAAACTGTATTTCCCCATAAATAATCTTCATGACTTTTTGAAACATCTTCTTTATAAACAAAATTTGAAATAGGATTATCTTCTGGATCATAAGGAGGTCTAAGTAAAAATCTAGGAAGAGTAAGTCCTACATATCTTGAATCTTCATTTTTTCTAAAGCCTTTCCAAGCTGCAAATTGTGGAGATGTCATTACATCTTCTATATCTTTTAAATCAGGAAGCCCCTCAAAACTATCTAGTCCAAAAAACTTAGGACCTGCTGCACTAATAAAAGGTGCATGACTCATTGCAGAAATTGAGGCTACTTTATTTAAAAATTTTATATCCATATTTGAAGGAGAAAGTTCATAATCAGCAATAATAGTACCTACTGGTTCCCCACCAAATTGTCCATATCCTGCACTATATACATGCTTATAAAGACCTGTTTTTGTAATATCTAAGCTATCCTCAAAATCTTCAATTAATTCTTCTTTTGATACATTTATAAATTCCATTAAAATATTTTGTCTAAAGTCAGTTCTTTCAACTAACATATAAAGACCTTTCCATTTTGATTCTAATGCCTGAAACTGCTCATGATGCAAAACTTCATCCATTTGAGCAGATATTTTTTCATCTATTTCTGCAATCATTTTATCTATTATAGATTTATTAACTTTTTCTTCTTTATTATCAGATTTAATTAATTCTTCTACAAGTGCTTCTACGCCTGTTTTTACAACTGAATAGCTGTCATCATTTTGGTTTATGCTTGTTTGAGCTACAATATTATCTAATAAACTTAATTGTTCTATATCTGAAATATTGTTTTGTGAAACTTGTTCTGTAGTCATCTAAACTCCTTTTATTCTTTAACACCAAGATTTAATTCATTCATCAATTTATCTCTTTCTTCTTTATTTGAAATAGCATCTTCAATAGCTTTTCTAAATGCAGGTACATTTCCTAATGGACCTTTTAAAGCCATCAATGATTGTCTTAATTGCATAAGAACTTTTAATTCTGGGATATTTTCAACTATTTTTTCAGGTGAAAAATCTTTAATACTATTAATTTTTAAATCTACATTCAATGAAGAATCTTCTTCTTGTGTTAATTTATTATCAACATTAAATGTTACAGATAAATCTTGTGCTTTTAATACATCGTTAAAGTTATTTTTATCTATTTTTACAACTTTTTTCTCTTCAACAGGTTTTTTTTCTTCATTTGGGTTATATTCTCCCAATAAAGTAATCTTATATGGAATTTCTATCTCTTCTGTCATATCTCCTGTTGCAGGTTTATAAGTGACGTTAATTCTCTCTTTTGGTGATTCTGATTGTTTATTCATCTATATTCTCCTAATTTAAATATTTATTTTTAATGCACTATTTATATCAATTTTACAAAGTAGTGAATAATATTTTTCTATTTGTTCATTCTCTACTTGGATGTTGCTAAATGAGCTTAAAAAAAGTACATACACTTCTGATACAAGTTTTGCATCCCATTGTATTAAATTGTGTTTTACAATATATTTTTCAAGTTCATCAAATAGTGCTAAAGCCATACTCTCTTTATTGTTTTCTATAGCTAATTGCATTTGCTTTAATCTTAAAAGAAATTTATCTTTTATATTTTGTGAACTAATATATTTTTTATCTATTAGGTTTATTGCCTCCTTAAAATTTAAAGTTTCATCTACTTCAAACTCACAATCATTGTTTTTATTTGAACTATTTGCATTCTCTTGCATATTTTCATTAAGCCATTTTTTAGTTTTAGGTGATGCGAAATTACTATGGTCTTTAAATTTTAAATCAAGTATTCCTTCATTTGTTTTTAAAAAATAGATTAATAAATTTTTTACTTCATTTGCTTGTTTTTCTTTATTTAATTTTTTGAAAATATTATATATATAATAATGCCCATCAAACCAAAAAGGAGAAACTTCCACAATTTCTTCAATTAACTTTACTGCATCATCATAGTTTGAATTTTTATACAAACTTTTTACTTCATCGATTTCTAATATTGAAGGAGGATTTAATTGTGTAATTGAGTTTTCATTTAAAGGAAGTCCATCAGTTTCAAGCCAAGACAAGAATCTTGTAATTCTTAATGCTTTAAGCTCAATAAAATCTTCTTCTCTATAAAAATGTGCTAATTTTGAAGCATCTTTTTTCAATTCCCTTAAAAAAGATATTGCTTTATGTGAATCTAATTCATCTTTTTGTTTATTAATTTGAGTAACTTGTTCTTTTTTTTTCAGTTCTTCTTTTGCATTTTGTTCTTGTAGTTTAGCTTTAAGTATATTTATAATCTTTTTAAAATATACATCTTCATTTTCTAATAATTTATTAAAAGTATTGTTAAGTTCCATAAAAAGTTCATAGAAAACTTCAATATTAGAAGTAAAATTTTGGCTTATTTCTAAAGTCAACTGTTCTTCAAACCAAAAAATAATATTTGTTTTACCTTTAATAGATTTAGGATATAATTTATCGTTAAATTGATTTATGAAATTTATATAAATAGGAAGATTAACTTCTAATCCTATAAAAGAGTTTACTTTCCAACATGAATATATCCACCAAGTTGCAATCTTAAAATCTTTACTTTTATTTATAAGAAAATCTTGAGTACTATTTAATACTAACTCCCAATCTGTAGAACCATCAAAAAAAGCACTGTGACTTTTATCTATTTCTTGTTCAATCGATAAAAAAGCATCATCATATTTAAAATCTTTTCCCACAATTGAATCATCAATTGATTGAAGAATTAATGCACTCAAAAAACTTTCTCCTTTTCATATAATTTAGCTGTTAAGTTATAATTTTTACGAAATTGTAACTAGAAATATTTTAATTTATGTTAAAAAATTACTATATATATTATTTAATTGTCTATTAAAAAATTATTTATATCTACTATTAATAATATTTTATGTTATCTAGACATGAACTAGAGGTAATTTTATAAATTTAAAAATTATTTAATTTATAAAAATTTTATAAATTATTTTAAAAAACAAAAAAACTATATTAAAATTAATGATAAATTTGTACAATATATATATTAAAGGAATTTAAATATGAAATTATTAGTAATTATTGCCCATGGAAGTCGATTAGAAAGTTCAAATAAAGAGATACAAAATTTAGCAGAAAAATTAATAATAAATAATATTGATGATAATTTAAAAATCACCTATGCATTTTTAGAGTTATGTGAACCCACAATTTATAAAAGCATAAAAAATGAAATTGTAAATGGATGTAACGAAATAGAAGTTTTTCCATATTTTCTTGCAGCAGGTAAACATGTAAAAGATGATATTCCAAAAGAAATAGATAAATTAAAAGAAGAGTATCCAGATATTAAATTTAAGATTCTTCCACATTTAGGAAGTTGTAAAGAAATTGTACCACTTATATTTTCACAATTACAAGATAAAGAGTAAAGACAAATAGCTAAAAAAAGCTATTTGTATAATTATCTTCTTCTATATCAATTTCAATATAAATATTATCACTATAATCTAAATATATACTATATTCTCCAAAGTTAACAGATTTTTCAATATCTCTTTTATTAAAATAAACTTCGCACTCATGAGTATCTAAATTATTTAAATGATACTCAACTATTGAAGGTGGCATTTTATTTATAGCCTCCTCCAATGAATTGAAACAATCAATTCCAAAAGTATTAAAAAGAGTATTTTTATCTATGTGTTTAGTCATAGCTATCTTTAATTATTAAAACCATTTAGTAAAGAAGCCATTCTATTTAAATCTATTTTATTTTCACTATTACTAGATTCTTTGAAATTTGCAGAAGTATTGTCAATTTCTTCTTCTAGTATTTGATCTAAACTACTATTTTTAGAATTATCTTGTTCTTTAATAAAGGTTTCTTTTTCTCTTGAATCAAACTTATTATTATTATTATCTTTTTCATATTTGTTAGAATTTTTTTTGCTACCTAGAAGATTTTCAATTTTACCTAACATAGAATTAATGTTATTGTTTTGTTTTTCTGTAGAATCATTTAATTCATTAACATTATCTTCTAAATTTCTATTTTTATCTTCTAGGCCTCCCACTTTTGCTTCAAGTTCTTTTTTATCTTTATTAAGATTATCAATTTTTTCTTCTAATAGTGTATTCTCATTTTGTAATTCTTCATATGCTTTTATTAATGTATTTAAAGCTTCATTTAATTTTGTAATAGTCTCTTGATTAGTCATATTTATAAAATCCTCTTTTAGGTTTGTATTTAAAAAAGCTATTATTACAAAAATTAGCTAATAATTCCATCAATTTTCAATAAAGAATCAACACTTGGTTCTCTTTGTGCAAATTTATAGAACAATTTATCCATATTTTCAGAACCACCTTTTTGTAAAATATGCTCTTTATATTTCATGGCTAACTCTTTGTTAAACAAATTTCCAGAGTCTATAAACATATAAAATGCATCAGCACTTAAAACTTCAGCCCATTTATATGAATAGTACCCAGCAGCATAACCACCTCCAAAAATGTGTCCAAATCCATGTTGGAATTTATTGTATGAAGGTGGGATTAATGGGCTATACTCTGCTCTTATGCTATCAAGTAAAGCTTGTATTTCTTCTGCATTGTTGTATAATTTTTGATGTAGGTTAAAATCAAACAATGCAAACTCAACTTGTCTTAACATTGATAATGATGATTGAAAATTTCTAGCATCTATTAATCTTTGAATTGCTTCATCATCTAAAACTTTTTTTGTTTCATAATGTTTTGCAAAAATTTTTAAAACATCTTTTGCATATGCAAAATATTCTAAAAATTGTGAAGGAAATTCAACTGTATCCCATGCAACACCAGAAATTCCACTAACATATGGTTCATTTACTTTACTTAATAAATGATGTAATGCATGTCCCATTTCGTGAAATAAAGTAACAACATCATCATGTCTTAATAATGAAGGAGTATTATCTTTTGATTGTGGAAAATTACAAACTACATATGCTGTAGGTAAATGTTCTTTTTTATTTGAATCAACATAGTGAGTATGCCAGTTATTCATCCAAGCACCACCTCTTTTATCTTCTCTTGCTTCTAAATCAAGATAAATTCTAGCTATAGTTTTATTATTTTCAAAAATATTAAATACTTTTACTTTATCATCCCAAGTCTTTGTTTGAACCTCTTCAAACTTAATTTCAAATATATCATTTAGAAAACTAAAGAATCCATTTAATACAGATTTTTGTTCAAAATAAGGTCTGTAATACTCTTGGTCTAAATCATATTTTGCTTTTTTAACTTTCTCACTATAATAAGCCATATCAAAGCTTTTAATATCTTCAATGTTATCTTCACTTGCATATGTTTTGATCTCTTCTAGTTCTTCTTTAGCACTTTGTTTACCTTTAATTGCTAACTCTTTTAAAAATGAAACAACCTCTTCTTCACTATTAGCCATTTTTCTACTTAAAGAGTATTGTGAATAGTTTTCAAAACCAAGAAGTTTTACTTTTTCATCTTTTAATTTCAATATTTCATTGATTACTTCTTCATTTTCTGGTGCTCTAGTACAATAAGCTTTATAAATTTCTTCTCTTTTTTCTCTATTAGTTCCATATGTAATATAAGCTAAATATGATGGCATTTGAAGAGTAAATTTATATTTTGTTTTATTATCATTTTCATCTGTAAATTTTGCTAGTTCTAAATCTGACTTTGGTAACTCTTTTACATCTTCAAAATTTTCACATATCATTTCAAAGCTATTTGTTGCATTTAAAAGATTTTGAGAAAACTTTTGAGACAATTCACTAAGCTTCAAATTTAATTGTTTAAGTCTATTCTTTTTTTCTTCATCTAGATGACAACCACTTAATTCAAAATCTTTTATCTCATTTTCTAGAACTTTTTTTTGTATACTACTTAAAGATATATAATCCTTATCTTGTATATCTTTTAAAGACCTATAAATATTATCATTTTGAGACATCTCAGTTTCATAAATTGAGATCAAAGGAATGCACTCTTCTAAAACTTTTTGTGTAATATTTGAATTTTTAACTGAATCAATATGAAAGATTGGAGTTATAAAATCACTTAAGTTCTCCCCTACTTCTTGATAAGGCATTACAAAATTTTCATAACTCTTTTCTTCTATTTTTAAAAGTTCCTCAACTTTATCTTTACTCTGATTTATTTTCTCTTCTAATAAACTTTTACTATTTTCTAAATTTTCTAAATTAAACTCTTTAAACATTATTTATCTCCTTTTATAAATTTAATACTAAAACCTCTATCAAAATTTGAGTAATCTTTGTAAAACTCATACTTTTGTATATCAAAATTTTTAAAGTACTCTTCTAAAGGTTTTTTCTGATCATATCCCATTTCACATAATAAATATCTAATCTTTTTATTATATGTATCATCAATAATTCTTTTTAAAATTTCATCTCCAACTTCTCCTCCAAATAGAGCACTTCTTGGTTCAAACTCTACATTTAATGGTAGTTTATAACTGTTTGCAATATATGGAGGATTAGAAATAGTCATATCAAATATTTGTTCATCTATATTTTCATATAAATCACTTTTAATAAACTCTATTTTATGCTCGATTTCATGTTTTTTTGCATTTTTCTTAGCTAAAATAATTGCATCATCATTAATATCTACTGCAATAATTTTTATATTATCTACAAGTTTTGCAAGCATTACTGAAATAATTCCTGAGCCTGTACCTATTTCTAATACTTTTGGGCTTTTTATATCTTTTAATATCTCAACTGCATTTTCTACTAAAAGCTCTGTTTCAGGTCTAGGGATTAATACATTTGTTGCAACCTCAAAAAGTTCCCCATAAAATGAAGCTTTTTTTGTTATATATTCCATTGGATAGTTAGTAGCTCTTTTTTTTACAAGTTTCTCAAGCTCTTTTTCATGTTTGAACTCTTCATTATAATGTAGATGTAACCAAATAACATTTTTTTGTAAAATATGTAAAATTAAAATCTCAACTTCTTTGTTGGGAATATGAGTTATATCTCTTAACTGTTTTGAATAATTTTTTATACAATCTTTTATTGTCAAATATAATACCTTTGTTAAATATTTTGCCTATTTTATTGAAACTTTACTCTATTACATATAAAGCCAATTCATCTGCTAATAAAAAGTTTTGATTATAAACTTTATCATCTTTTAATATAAGTTTCTTTTCATCTATTAAATCTTGCACTTCTTTTAACTCATTTTCGTTAAATAGTTCTATTTTTACGCCAGTTGAAGACCTAAACCCCAATAAAACTTTTTCTATTTTTATATCTTTTTTGCTTAAATTTTCAATTTCATACTTTATTGGTTCATTTATATACTCTTGAATATCTTTTTTTGGATAATATCTTGAGTTTTGTTTATATCCAACTGCACCAGCACCTACACCTAAATACTCTTTATGTTCCCAATATCCATAATTATGTTTTGATTCAAACTCTTTTGCTTTTGAAAAATTTGAGATTTCATATTGGGTAAATCCACACTTATTTATATAATCAAATATTTCATATGATAACTCTTCATCATCAATTTTTATTTCAGATTTATTATAAAATTTTGTGCCTTTTTCAATAGTCAAACTATATGCACTTAAATGTGTTATTGGCAATGAAAAAGCAGTATCAAAATCCTTCTTTAAACTTTCAAAGCTATCTGCTTCTACTCCGTAAATTATATCACAGTTAATACCATTAAAACCTATACAACTAGCTTTTTGTATAGCATTTATAGCACTTTTACTATTATGCGCTCTTCCTAGTTTTTTTAACTTCTCATTGTCAAAACTTTGTACTCCAAAGCTTATTCTATTTACCCCAAAACTCTTCATTCCTAAAAGCCATTTCTCACTTGCTGAGTTTGGGTTTGCCTCTGTTGTTATTTCACAGTTTTTTTCTAAATAAGGTTTTATTAATTCAAAAACCTCTTCATACTCTTCATGCTTTATAGAACTAGGAGTCCCTCCTCCTATAAAAACCGTTTCTAGTTTTTTATTTTCTTTTTTAACATACTCTAATTCAAACTTTAGTTGTTTAACTAAAGCTTTCATATAGTTATGTTTTAAGTGAAACTTATCTGTGTAAGAATTGAATGCACAATAGTGACATTTACTATCACAAAAGGGAATATGTATATATAAAAGCAATTTTTAATCCTAATTTAAATATAATTTTCGCCTAATTATAAGGGAAAATATATTTATGACTGATAAAAAAGAAACAATAGAAAAAAAAGATGGTAAAAACTACAGACCAAATGTTGCAGCAATTGTACTATCAGCAAAATATCCTGAAAAATGTGAAGTTTTTATAGCTTCTCGTACCGATGTAGAGAATGCTTGGCAGTTTCCACAAGGTGGAATTGATGAGGGTGAATCGTCTAAAGAAGCTCTTTATAGAGAGCTTGAAGAAGAAATCGGAACAAAGGAAATTGAAATTATTGCTGAATATCCGCAGTGGGTAAGTTATGAGTTCCCCCCTGCAATTGCAAAAAAAATGCAACCATATGATGGGCAAATTCAAAGATATTATTTAGTAAAGTTAAAAAAAGGCGCAAAAATAAATATCAATACTCAAATACCTGAATTTAGCGAATACAAATTTGTTGAAACAAAAAATATTTATGATTATATAACATTCTTTAAAAGAACAGTGTATAAACAAGTATTAAAATATTTTAGAAATGAAGGTTATATTTAAAAAGGTAATTAAAAAAGATGTTAAAAGTATTAAAATTTGGCGGAACAAGTGTTGGTAATTTAGATAGAATTCAAAATGTAGCAAACATTATAAAAAAAATCCGTGATGAAGGACATGATATTATTGCTGTAGTTTCTGCAATGAGTGGAGAAACTAATAAATTAATTGATTATGCTGAGCATTTTTCAAGTAATCCAAATAAAGCTGAGATGGATATGCTTTTAAGTTCAGGAGAAAGAGTAACTTCAGCACTTTTATCAATTGCATTAAATGAACAAGGATATAAGACTACTTCTATGAGTGGAAGAGAAGCTGGAATAAAAACTGACTCTTCACACACAAGAGCAAGAATTGAAGATATTGATACAACTGCTATGAAAACTGCTATGAAAGCAGGCAAAATTATAGTTGTTGCAGGTTTTCAAGGAGTTACTTATGAAGGTAGAGTAACTACACTTGGTAGAGGTGGTAGTGATTTAACAGCTGTAGCAATAGCTGGCGCAATAAATGCAGATGTTTGTGAAATTTATACAGATGTTGATGGAATTTATACAACAGATCCAAGAATTGAACCAAAAGCTAAAAAGCTTGATAAAATCTCATATGATGAAATGTTAGAGCTTGCAAGTCTTGGAGCTAAAGTATTACAAAACAGATCAGTAGAAATGGCAAAAAAATTAAATGTAAATTTGATATCAAGAAGTAGCTTCACACCAGAAGTTGAAGGTACATTAATAACTAAGGAAGAAAATATTATGGAAAAACCAATAGTTAGCGGTATTGCATTAGATAGAAACCAAATTAGAGTTGGAATGTATGGTGTTAAAGATAGACCAGGAATTGCAGCTTCTATTTTTACATCATTAGCAAATGAAAATATTAATGTAGATATGATAGTTCAAACAGTTGGAGTAGATGGAAAAGCTGACTTAGACTTTACAATTCCAACTACTGATTTTGAAGCATGTAAAAAAGTAATGGAAACATTTAGAACAGATACTAGAAATATTGAATATAACGATTCTATATGTAAAGTATCAATTGTTGGTGTAGGTATGAAGTCTCATACAGGTGTTGCCTCAAAAGCATTTTCTACTTTAGCAAATGAAAATATTAATATAAGAATTATTTCAACAAGTGAAATAAAAATATCTATGGTTATTGAAGAAAAGTATGCAGAGTTAGCAGTTAGAGCACTACACGAAGTTTACAATCTGGATAAGTAATAGTGCAAGAATTTTTAAATTGGACAGTTGATACTATAAGAGAAGATAAATTACTTTCTCCTTGGTTAGAAGAGAAAAAATATGAATGGACTCCTTTAGTATCTAAATCTGTAGTGAATATACTTGAAAAAGGTTGTTCTGTAATTATAATTACAGATAAAGAAAGAGATTGGTTTTTAGAATATATTTTTACAAATATAAACTCACAAAATTTAAATAGACCGTTTTTACCTTTTTATGATGCAAAAGGTTTTTATAAATATTTAGATGAAGTTAAATCAGAAGATGATATTAACTATATAAAAGATATGTTAAGTATCTCTTTTCCTAATGGCTATTGTTTTTGGTATATTGGGAGAAGTCAAAGTGTAAGGGCAATTATTCCAAAAGTTTCTAAAAACTCATTTTTATGGCTTTTTGATGAAGAGATGCAAGACGCTTTTAATTTAAGAAGTAAAGATGATGCTTTAGATATGAAACTTTTGCAAATGTTTAGACTTTATACTAAAACTTTAAGTGCTGCGCTTTTTGCAGAAATAAATGTAGAGAACTAATGTAATGACAAATATAAACGATATAAAAGTGGATTCATCAACTATATTAATAGTAAATAGTATAGAAGATACTCTTTCATATCTTTTATCAACTTTGCCAACGCATTCAGCTAGAGTTATAAAAAATGAACAAAAAGATGAGTTTTTATTAGCTCAAGCAAATGCAGCTGTAAAAGAAGCTTATATTGCTACAAATAGTAAAAAATATCTTATATTATGTGGTACAACATTTAGAAGTGAAGCTCAAAACTCTTTATTAAAGGTATTAGAAGAACCACCAAAAAATATTGTTTTTATTATTGTGACAACAACAAAGTCAACAATATTACCAACAATTTTTTCAAGAATGCCCCATAAATATTTAAAAAAATCACAAAATTTAAATTCATCTAAATTGGATTTATTAAGACTTGATTTAAAAGATATTTATAATTTTTTAAAAGAGAATCAAAAAATCTCAAAAAATGAAGCTATTTCAATAGTTGAATCAATGCTTTTTAAAGTAAAAGAACAAAATATAAACTTAACACAAAAAGAGCTTGATATGTTTTCAAATGCAATTAAATTAATTAATTTAAATTCACGTCCTATAAATGTATTAACAACTTTGCTTTTAACAATAAATAATAGAAAAAGATTTTAATATGAAAACAAATAAAACAAAAATAATGGGTGTATTAAATGCAAATGAAGACTCTTTTTTTAAAAATAGTAGATTTAGTGAGTCTCAAGCAATAACTAGAATCGAAGCTTTAATAACTGATAAAGCAGATATTATTGATATTGGAGCAGTATCAAGTAGACCTGGAAGTATCCCTGTGAAACCAGAAATTGAATTACAAAGAGTAAAAAATATAGTAGATTCAATCTATGAACAAAAGCTTTATGAAAAGGCGATTTTCTCTATTGATTCATATGAACCTTTAGTAATTGACTATGTTTTAAATAAAGGTTTTAAAATAGTAAATGATATTACAGGTTTACAAAATGAAGAAGTTATAAAATTAACTGCAAAATATAATGCAACTGCAGTTATTATGCATATGCAAAATGATCCAAAAACAATGCAAGAAAGCCCTACTTATAAAAATGTCATCTTAGAAGTAGAAGAATTTTTAAAACAACAAACACAAAAAGCAGAAAGTTTTGGTCTTAAAGATATTATTTTAGATGTAGGAATTGGCTTTGGTAAAACCTTAGAACACAATTTGTTACTACTAAAAAACTTAGAACATTTTAAATATATGGGGTATGAATTACTAATTGGAGCAAGTAGAAAATCAATGATTGATAAAATAGTAACTTCATCAATTGAACAAAGACTTCCTGGAACTCTAGCAATTCATTTAGAATCAATCAACAAAGGAGCATCAATTATTAGATGCCATGATGTAAAAGAGCATTATCAAGCAATAAAAGTTCAAGAAGCTATAAATACACAAGAAGAGATACGTTAAAGTATCTCATGTAAAGTATTGGCTTTTGCCATCCACTTTTCTAGTTCTTCATAATTTTCATCTTCAACCATTTTTCTAACTTTTTTCATATGTTCTTCAAATAAATCGATTGAAGTTAAAAGATTTTTTCTATTTTGTTTAAAAACATCACTCCACATTCTAGGACTTGACTTTGCAACCCTACTCATATCTTTAAATCCACCAGCAGCTAAGGCAATAATAGATTTTGGATCTTCATGTCCCATAACTGTATTTGCTAAAGAAAAAGAGATAGCATGTGGCAAATGAGACATAAAACAAGCATGAACATCATGTTCATCTGCATCCATTACTACTATTCTCATTCCAATTCCTTGGAATATTCTAAATGCTTTATTTACATGCATATTTCCATTTTTTTCTAAGTTACACAATACTACAGTTTTACCCTCATATAAATCATCAATTGAGGCTTTTGGTCCAGACTTTTCAGTACCTGTCATAGGGTGTGCTGGCACAAAGTTTTCTCTAATTTTTTCAGGAATATTTTCTACTATATACTCTTTTGTTGAACCCATATCAATAATAGTAGTCTTATCATCAATATCTAAAAAAGATGGAAACATCTTAATAATTCCATCAACTGGAATTGCTAGTATAATAACATCAGATTCTTTTTTTAAAGTTTCTAAATCTACAATTTCATCAACTAGTTTTAATTCTAGTACATCTTTTTTGTTTTTTTCACTATTTATGTATCCTAGAACCTTCTTTGCAATCCCATATCTTTTAACTGCTTTTGCTAAAGAACCTCCCATTAGTCCTAATCCTACTATACCTATATTCAAAATTTTCACCTTCTAAAATAATTATTTAAACAATTATATCTTAAACATGCTATAAAGTTTATTTAGATATATTAACCACTTTAATTATAAATGTAATAAGGATTAATGTGAAAAAGAGACTTACCTTACTATCTATGACGTTAGCTACACTACTTCATGCAGAACAGATAAATTCAATTGAATATGTAAATTTAACAAAAATTTCATCTAAAATAGCAAGTGAAACACTCAATTTAAAAGCTGGTGATGAGATAGATGTAAATAAGATAAATAAAGCAATTAAAGAGTTTTATAAATTTGGATATTTTGATGATATTTCTGTAAAAGAAGAGAATGGAAAGCTTCAGTTTCTTTTTAAAGAGAAACCATCAATTGCAAACTTAGATATATATGGATACAAAACTAGAGAAGAAGATATTGATAGTTTGAAAGTTTTAATGGGACTTAGAAAAGGTAGTATGTATTCTGCCCAAAGAGCAAAAAATGCAAAAGAGATACTATTAAAAGAGCTTGAAAAAGAAGGTTATATCAACTCAATTGTAGAAATCGAAGTTGAACCTATTACTGAGGGTTCTGTTTCACTTACATTTAATGTAAATAAAGGTGATGAAATCGTAATTAAAAATGTTAATTACGTAGGAGCTAAAAATCTTGATAATTCTAATTTTGAGAATGTAACGGCAAATAAAGAAAAAGATTATATTTCTTGGTGGTTTGGACAAAATGATGGAGAGTTAAAACTTGACCAGTTATCTTATGAAAGTCCAAGAATCAATGAATTATATTTTCAAAATGGATACTTAGATGCAAAAGTAAAAGATCCTTTCTTAAAAGTTGATTTTGCTTCAAATCAAGCAAGACTTGACTTTTTCATTGAAGAAGGACAACAATACACAACAAACTCTATTACTATTTATATAGATGAATCTATATTAAAATCAAAAGAGTTATATCCAGAATTAAAACTTAAAAAAGATAGAACATTTAATATTTCTAAATTAAGAGATGATGTAGAATATATAAAAACACAAGTTGCAAACTTAGGATATGCCTTTGCACAAGTTAAGTATGATATAAAAAAAGATGAAAAAAATGCAACAGCAGATATTATACTTAATGTTATTCCTGGTAAAAAAGTTTACATAAATGATGTTAAAATTTCAGGAAATTCAAGAACATTAGATAGAGTTATTAGAAGAAATGTATATTTAGCACCAGGGGATCAGTTTAATCTTACTGATTATAATGACTCTGTTTCTAAGTTAAAAAGAACTGGTTATTTTGATGATGTACAAGTTCAACAAAGAAGAGTTTCAGAAGATAAAATGGATTTAGTGGTTAAAGTTATTGAAGCAAGAACAGGTAATTTGATTCTTGGTGGTGGATATGGTTCATATGATAAGATGATGGTAAATGCTGCTATTAATGATAATAATATATTTGGGTCAGGTCTTAGCCTTGGTTTATCAACTGAACTTTCAGCAAAAAAATCAAAATTCCAATTTAGTTTAAGAAACCCTGCAATTGCAGATACTAAATACAATGGTGATGTTGAAATTCATAATACTGTTACAGAAATTGGAAGAGATGTTTATGACTTAGATAAAAAATCTACTGGATTTTCTATTGGTGCAGGAAAAGAGTTCTTTAGAAACTTTTATGCAGGTGCAAGATATAGACTTGATTTTATTAAAGAAGAGTATGATTATGAAGATGATTTCAAGAAAATCGAAGGAAAAAATTATTACAAAGATACTGATTATTTAACAAGTTCAATTACTCCTTATTTAAACTTTAATAATACAGATGATTTTTATTTACCAAAAAATGGTATAAAAACAGGTACATCATTAGAAATTGCAGGTTTAGGAGGAGATTCAAAATATGTTGAATCAAGTTCATATTTTAAATATTTTTATTCACTAGAAGATAAATTTGATTTAGATTGGATTTTTAGATATAAAACTAGCTTAAAATTTTTAATAGACAATGGTCAAATAAATCAAGGTGATTCACTATACCTTGGTGGTCCTAAAACATTAAGAGGGTTTAAATCTTATGCATTTGGTCCAGATAATGAAGATGGAGAAATACAAGATCCATATAAAAGAATGTTTGCAAACTCTATTGAATTAAGTTTCCCGCTTGTTGATAGTGCAAAAATGAGATGGGCAGTATTTTATGATTACGGGATGATTGGTGAAGAAAACTTTGATGATATCACAAGATCTTCAACAGGTGCAGTATTTGAGTGGGTATCACCAGTTGGTCCACTTCAATTAATATTTGCACGACCACTTGATGATGAATCTGGTGATGATACATCATCATTTGAATTTTCTTTAGGAAGTAGTTTTTAATGGTTAAACCAATAAATTTAGACAAAAGATTATCAAAAGAAGAGGCATTAGATTTAATACAAAATGCTTCTTTAAACGAATTAGGTAAACTTGCAAGTCAAAAAAAGACACAACTTCATCCAGATAAAATTACTACATTTGTAGTTGATAGAAATATCAATTATACAAATGTTTGCTGGGTTGATTGTAAGTTCTGTGCTTTTTATAGACACAAAAAAGACGATGAGTCATATGTTTTATCATATGAACAAATTGATGAAAAAATCGAAGAGTTACTTGCAATTGGTGGTACACAAATACTTATGCAAGGTGGAGTTCATCCAAATTTAAAAATTGATTATTATGAAGATTTAGTTGAACATATTCATACAAAATTTCCACAAATCACTCTTCATAGTTTTTCTGCGATTGAAATCACATATATAGCAAAAGTATCTAAAATATCAAAACTTGAAGTTTTAAAAAGACTTCAAGCAAAAGGTCTTAGTTCAATTCCAGGTGCAGGTGCTGAAATACTTAGTGATAAAGTAAGAGATGTAATTGCTCCAAAAAAAATTGATGTTAAAGATTGGATTGAAGTACATAAACTTGCACATTCAATTGGAATGAAAACAACTGCTACTATGATGTTTGGTACAATAGAAAGTGATGAAGATATAATTGAACACTGGGATTTAGTTAGAAGATTACAAGATGAAACACAAGGATTTAGAGCATTTATTATGTGGTCTTTCCAAAGTGCAAATACAAAACTAAAAGAAGAGATACCTGATTTGAAACCTCAATCTTCAAATAGATATCTAAGATTATTAGCAGTTTCAAGACTATTTTTAGATAATGTTCCAAATATTCAAAGTTCTTGGGTTACACAAGGATCATATATAGGTCAACTTGCTTTAAAATTTGGAGCAAATGATTTAGGAAGTACTATGATGGAAGAAAATGTTGTAGCAGCAGCAGGAGCTAGTAATTGCATGAATCAAGATGAAATGATTACTCTAATTAAAGACATAGGTGAAAAACCTGCTAAAAGAAATACAGCTTATGAGATCGTAGAGAGGTATTAAACCAAATTATGAAAGCAATAAAACTATTTAAAAGTGTTATTACACTACTTAGTTTACAAGGAATTTTAATGAGCGCACAAATAAAACATATAGAGATTAATAATACAAAAATTCCTGTAATATTTGAGAAACAAACAAGTCTGCCAATTTTAAATATGCAACTTGTTTTTCAAAATTCAGGTTCAATACAAGATGAGAATTTAAATGGTATTGCTTCATTTTCAGCTAAATTATTAAATGAAGGTACTAAAAAACTAGGTTCAACAAAATTTGCTTCAGAATTAGAAAGTAATGCAATTTCATTAAATGTTGCAAGTGGTTTTGAAACATTTGTTATTGAATTGTCTTCTCTAAAAGAAGTAAATGAAAAAGCATTTAAACTTCTAAAAAAATTATTAAAAGATCCAAACTATGATAAAAATGTAGTAGAAAAAATCAAAACTATTCATATTGGTTCTTTAAAGAGAAAACAAAATGATTATGATTATGTTGCAAAAAATCAATTAAAAGATATCTTATTTAAAGACACGGTATTGCAACACCCTACTTCTGGAACAATTGAATCTATTAATAATATAAAATTAACTGATGTCAAAAAGTTTATCGATAGTACATTCAATCTTTCAAACTTAATTATTGTTGTTGGTGGAGATATTGAGTTTAAAGAGCTTGAAAATAAAATCCAAACTTTATTAAAATCAATGCCTGCAAAAGGTAAAAAAGAGTTAAAGAAAGTTGAAATAACTGCAAAACCAATTATCAAAGAACTTAAAAAACCAACAGAACAAGCATATATATACTTTGGAAGTAAATTTAATGTAAAAGCACAAGATGAAGAAAACTACAAAGCAAAAGTTGCTTCATTTATTTTAGGTGGTTCTGGTTTTGGTTCAAGATTAATGGAAGAAATACGTGTAAAAAGAGGATTGGCATATAGTGCTTATGGATATGTATCAATAAATAAGTCACACTCATATTTTACTGGATACTTACAAACAAAATTAGAAAGTGCAAAAGAAGCACGAGAATTAGTTGCAGAAATTGTAAAAGATTTTGTACAAAAAGGTGTTACTCAAGAAGAACTTGATGCAGCTAAAAACTTTTTAACAGGAAGTGAGCCTTTAAGAACTGAAACATTATCACAAAGATTAAATAGAGCATTTAATCTTTATTATAAGGGATTAAAGCAAGATTATCCTCAAAAAGAGTTAGAAAAAATTCAAAGTTTGGAACTTGAAGATTTAAATAATTATATAAAATCTCATAAAGAAATTATAGATTTATCATTTTCAATTGTAAGGAAGTAAATTGTTAAGAATAGCGTTAAGCCCGACAAAAGATATTGATTTAGAAGATTTAAGAATTGCATTACTTAACTATATTATTTCAAAAAAAACAGATGAAGAACTTGTAATTAGAATAGATGATGCTAATAAAGATAAAAATATTGAAGGAAAAGATAAAGAGATATTAGAACTTTTAAATCTTTTTTCAATAGAGCACTCAAGAGTTATTTATCAAAGTGAAAATATTAAATATCATCAAAAATTAGCAATGCAACTAATGACTCAAAAAAAGGCTTTTTCTTGTTTTTGTAGTGATACAAAACTTAATGAGTTAAAAGAGAGTGCAAAAAAAGAAGGAAAGAATTACAATTATGATGATTTTTGTGCAAATCTTTCAGATGAAATAATATTAGAAGTAAATGCAGCTTTTACAGTAAGAATTAAAAGACCTATTGATAATATAAAACTTATTGATTCTTTTAATGGTGAATTTGATTATACACCAAATGATATTGATTCTTTTATAATTTTAAACCATGATAAAACTCCTACAACAGAGTATGCTTGTGCTGTTGATGATATGATTTATGATATTACTATGGTTATAAATAAAAAAGAGCATATATTAAGTGCATCTAGACAAATTCATATAAGAAACTCTTTAGGCTATAAAAAAGATATAAATTACATTCATCTGCCATCAATATTGAATGAAAAAGAAAATTCAAACTCTATAAAATGGCTAATTGAAGAAGGTTTTTTACCAGTAGCAATTGCTAATTATCTTGTTTTTTTAGGAAATGAAACTCCAAAAGAAATTTTTACATTAGAAGAAGCTATTCAATGGTTTGATATAAAAAATATATCAAATAAAAAAGTAATTTTTGATTTTGAGAAACTCAAAACTATTAATAAAAAACATTTAGAATTAATTGATGATTTAAGACTATCAAAACTTTTAGGTTTTGCAGATACTGATATTGGTAAATTGGGAAAATTATTTTTAAGTGAAACAAGCACTTTAAATGGAATCAAAGAAAAATTAAATCTAATATTTAGTAAAAAAAATCTTTGTAAAGATTTTGAAGATGAATCTAAACAAATTATCAAATGTCTAAAAGAAGCTCCGCATATTGATGACTTTAATAATTTCAAAAACTATATTACTCAAAATACTGGATTAAAAGATGATTCTTTATTAATGCCTTTAAGATATTTATTAACAAAAGAAGAAAATGGAGTTAATTTAAGTGATATTTATCCTTATATTAAAAACTATTTAGGAGAAATTATAAAATGATAGATGCATTATTAAGTTCTGTTTTTACAGTTATTCTAGGAATAATATTTTTATATAAGTGGGTGATTATTATATCTGCCATTTTATCATGGGTTAGACCAGATCCTTATAATCCAATTGTTCAAATGTTACATAGGTTAACTGAGCCTGCATATGCGTTTATAAGAAAATATATTCCAACAGTCTTTGGAGGAATGGATTTAGCACCAGTTATTGTTATTTTTATTCTAATTTTCCTAGAAACATTTTTAGGAAAGTTATTTACAGGAATGATGTAAAATGAAAAAAATTCTTTGTTTAGTTTTTATTACTACATTTATATATGCAAACAATATAGAAACTAACAAAGAATCAATTGGGAAAAAAACTATTGATAAACAACAAGGGTTTAATATAACTCTTGATTGGCTAGAACAAAAACCAAAAACCATAACAAAAGACTTTTATATACTACAATATTTAAAACAAGATATTACACCAGATGAGGCATCAAAAGCATTAAGTATGGTAAAATATGTTTCAAATCAAATTTTTTATGCTTTTGCTAAAAAATTTAATCATGATGAAACAACTGCAGTTGTTCAATGTATGCAAGCAAGTGCTAAAGAGCTTATAAATACTTATGATGATTGTATAAAAGCTGGATTATCTTTATATAAAGCTACAAAATTATCTCAAGTTGAATTAAATGAAGCTATTTTAAAAGTAAAAGATAAATACCCTACTTTTGCAAATAAACTTAAAATTTTAGCTTCATCAATACCTTTTACTAAAACTATCTCAACTTCAATTGACAATTTTTACGATATTTATTTAAAAACTGGTAGTCAATTTAAAATGGATTTTTTTAATTATAAACTTCCTAAAAGTACTTTAAATAAAATAAAAAAAGATAAAAGAGTAGAAACTTTAATAAAATACTCTATTACTAATCCACAATTAGATCTTTTAAGTAAATCTTTTTTAGGTATTGATGATACAAACTTTAAATCTTTAACATCTTTTTTTCTAGCACTTAATGAAATAAATAATGAAAATTTAAAACAAGCATTAATTTACTTATCTAACTCATATAAGAAAGCTTATAATGATTATGGAAAAAATAGAGCTATTTTTTGGAAATACTTAATCACTTATGATAAAAAGTTTTTAGAAGAGTTATCTTCTTCAAATAATCTTGATATATATTCTCTTTATGCAAAAGAACTTTTAAATAAGAAGCTTCATAACATAGTTTATGATATTTCGTTAAAACAAAATGAAGCTATTTCAACTTTCAATACTAATGATCCATTTTCATGGGTTGACTTGATAATTAATTCAAAAAATATCAATAAAGAAAAACTAAAAGAGTATAAAACAATTTTTTCAAAAGAAAAAACAAAACCATACTTAGTTTATATTTTAAATAAATATTATAAATATACTAAACATTATTTTATTACTCCATATAAAAATTATTTAAACGAGTATTCTATTGAAAGAAAAGCTTTGATTTATGCAATTGCAAGACAAGAAAGTGGTTTTGTACCAGCTTCAATTTCAACTGCATTTGCACAAGGTGTTATGCAAATAATGCCATTTTTAAGTAAGCACATTGCAAAAAAACTTGATGAGCCATATGATATTTATAAACTATTTGATGCGAAAACAAACTTAAAATATGCAAACTATCATCTTGATAATTTAGAAAAGAATTTAGATAATCCTTTGTTTATTGCATACTCATATAATGGTGGATATGGTTATTTTAAGTATCAAAAAAAGTTAGGATTGTTCACAAAAAACAACGATTTTGAACCATTTATGAGTATGGAGCTAATCTCTTATGATGAAACAAGAGAATATGGTAAAAAAGTATTGGCAAATTATTATATTTATAAAAATCATTTAGATAATAAAAATGAATTTAAATTATCTTCTATTTTTGAAAACTTAATTGAGTCTGACCAAAATTAGTTTTTTCAAGTTTTAATATCATACTACCCTCTTCTTGTTTTTCAAACTCAACTTTATAATATCTTCCCCAAGGATTTTTTATAGGTAATGACTTTATTAATTCAGATTTTTCATCAACTAGTATTTTATCCAAAGCTTCTTTACCATTTAAAGTAATTTGAAAACCCTCTTGTAAAAAATTTTGTGTTTTACTATTTATTAAATAAACACCAATTAAAAACTCTTCTTTATTATTATTTAAATCCCTATTGATTTTATTTAAATAACTTGCAAAAAATTGTACTTTAGGTTCATTTGATATTTTAATATCACTTTTTTTAGTAAATTGAAGTGCATTAGAATTTCTTATATTCTCTTTTTTAAAATTTAATAATGCATGATTTGTTGTACAAGCATTAAAAAGTAAACTAGAAACAAAAAGACTAGATATTAAAATTTTTTTCATATATTATCTCCATATTTATTTGAGAAAGTTATTTTACACTAAAGATACTTTAACCATCATTTGGATAAAATCCAGCCTATGAGTAATAAGAAATATAAAAAATTAGCTGTTGCTTTTTCTGGTCCGTCAAATAGTGGAAAAACAACTTTAATAGTAAAGGTATCAAACATACTTCAAGATAAAGGCAATAAAGTATGTATTGTAAAACATGACCCAAAAGATAAAGCTAGATTTGATACTCCAGGAAAAGATAGTGATAAGTTTTCTCAAACAGGTGCAAATGTTGCAGTTGTTTCACCAAATAGAACAACTTTATTTAAACAAGAATCTTCTTCAATTGATGAGTTAATTGAGCTTTTTGGTGACTTTGACTATTTATTAGTTGAGGGCTTAAAAACTCTTCCTCTTCCTAGAATATCAATATTTAGAAACTCTTTAGATGAAAAATATTTTGATGTTACAGATGCAATAGCTTTTGATAAGACAATCAATAGTAATGATATTCCTTCAAATATTGATAAACTTGACTTAAATAACCCAGAAGAGATTATACAATGGGTAGAAAAAAATTCAAAGAGAGTATAAAATGACAGAGATTTTTGATGCTATAAAAAAATCAGCAATAGATATAAAGAATTTAATTGAAACTGGTGATACTAGTAAAAGTACAAATGAGAATTCAACTGGTGATACTCAATTAAAATTAGATATTGCAAGTGATGAAATTATAGAGGCAATTTTTAAAAATGTTTCTTGTATTAAAGCTATTGTTAGTGAAGAACAAGAAAAAATTGTACCTTTAAATGAAAATGGAAAATACTTAATAGCTTATGATCCTTTAGATGGTTCATCACTTGTTGATGTAAATCTTTCAGTTGGTTCAATTTTTGGTATTTATGAAAATGATTTCACAGGTAATAATTTAGTTGCTGCTGTATATGTTGTTTATGGGCCAAGGGTTGAACTTGTAATTGCCACAGATGATGTTAAAATGTATAGACTAATAAATAATGAGTTTAAATTTATGCAAGAACTTAAACTTAATGAAAAAGGTAAATTAAATGCACCAGGTTCTACACAAAACTGCTGGGCTCCTTTTCATAAAAAAATGATTGATGAAATTTTTGAAGATGGATATAGACTAAGATATTCAGGAGGAATGGTTCCTGATTTACACCAAATTTTATTAAAAGGTGGTGGTCTTTTTTCATATCCAGGAACAACTGATAGACCAAAAGGAAAATTAAGACAACTTTTTGAGGTTTTCCCTTTTGCTTATATTTATGAAAAAGCAAATGGACAAGCAATTGATGGATTTAAAAGAGCTTTAGAAGTAGAAACTACTCATATTCATGATACTACTCCTTGTTTTTTTGGTTCAAATGAAGAGATAAAAAAAGTTTTAAAAGTATATAAAGAAAATGCAAAATAATAATCCTAACGAAATTATAATTGATGAATGGGACTTAAAGCTAGAAGAAGCTTTAAAAGGATTAAAACAGTGCCAAAATTCAAAAGAGCTTGAATCTTGTAAATCTTGCTCTTTATTTTTTGAGTGCGAATTAAGAAAAAAATATGTATTAGCTGTTTATGAGTCAATGAATAAAGGCTCTGGCGGTGGATTTGAATTTTAATTAAGAGGTAAAAAATGGAAGAAACTTGTAAAAATGTATATATCACAACACCAATTTATTACGTAAATGACGTGGCACACATAGGTCACGCTTATACTACTATTATCGCAGATATGCTAGCAAGATACTCTAGGCTTACTGGTCATAACACTTACTTTCTAACAGGTACAGATGAGCATGGTCAAAAAATTGCTCAAAGTGCTCAAGCTAGGGGTAAAACACCAAAAGAGTATGCAGATGAAGTATCTGGAAAATTTAAAAAATTATGGGATGACTTTGATATTACTTATGATAAGTTTATTAGAACAACAGATGAACAACATAAACTAGGTGCTCAAAAAGCATTTGAAAAGATGTATGAAAAAGGTGATATATATAAAGGTGAATATGAAGGATTTTATTGTGTATCTTGTGAAACATTTTTTACAGAAAAACAATTAATTGATGAACAATTTTGTCCTGACTGTGGTAAGCCAACTTCAATAGTAAAAGAAGAGAGTTTCTTTTTTAAACTATCAGCTTATGAAGATAAACTACTAAAATGGTATGAAGAGAACGAAGATTGTATTTTACCAAGATCTAAAAAGAATGAAATTATTAATTTTGTAAAAGGTGGTTTAAGAGATCTTTCTATTTCAAGAACATCTTTTGAATGGGGAGTAAAACTTCCTGATTCTATAAATGAGCCAAAACATGTAATGTATGTTTGGCTTGATGCACTAATTAATTATATTTCAGCACTTGGCTATGGAGGAGATGAAAAAGAGTTTGATTTTTGGCCAGCAAGTATTCATTTAGTTGGAAAAGATATTTTAAGATTTCACTCAATTTACTGGCCAGCATTTTTAATGAGTTTAGAACTTCCTTTACCAAAACATATTGCAGCACATGGTTGGTGGACAAGAGATGGTGAAAAAATGTCTAAATCAAAAGGAAATGTAGTTGATCCAAAAGAAGTAGCTGATGCTTACGGATTAGATGCTTTTAGATATTTTATATTAAGAGAAGTTCCTTTTGGTCAAGATGGTGATTTTTCACAAAAAGCACTAATTGACAGAATAAACTCTGATTTGGGAAATGATTTAGGAAATCTTTTAAATAGAATTTCTGGTATGAGTGGAAAATATTTTGATTTTAAAATTGATTCTGCAAATGTAGAGAAATATCATAAAAAAGAGTTAGATGAAGTTAACTCTATTTTAGAAAATGTAGAAGAGTTAATCTTCAATATGCAAATCAATAGATATCTTGAAGAAATATGGAAAGTTTTAACAATAGCAAACAAAGCAATTGGTGATTATGAACCATGGACAAAAATGAAAGAAGGTAAAACAGATGAAGCTATGGCACTTGTAGCATTAATTACAAATATTATGGCAAAATGTGCAATTTTACTTCAATCTGTTATGCCTGAAAAAATCTCTAAGATTGCTCAATCTTTAGGAATAAACGTAAATACAGAGCTATATAAAGAACTAATAGTAAATAAAGGTTTATTATCAACTACTACAATTACAAAAGTTGAACAACTTTTCCCTAGAATTGAAGAACCTATATTAAAAGGTGCTCCAGAAGTTAAAAAAGACAAGAATGAAGTTGAACAAAAAGAAGAAAAAGAAGAAATAGATAATCTAATTACTATTGATAAGTTTTTTGAAACTACAATAAAAGTTGGAACAATTATTGATGCAGTTGAAGTACCAAAATCTAAAAAACTTCTAAAACTACAAGTAGATGTAGGAGAAGAGAAAAACAGACAAGTGTTAGCAGGAATTAAAGAGTTTTATAAAGCTGAAGAATTAATTGGAACGCAAGCTTGTGTTGTAGCAAATTTAAAACCAGCAAAACTAATGGGTATGTTAAGTGAAGGTATGCTTTTAGCAGCAAAAGATGAAAATGGTTTATGTTTAATTAGACCTGAGAAAACAAAAATTTCTGGAACTAAAATAAGCTAGTGAAAGTTTCATCAATAATCGATATTATAGATGGAGAGACACTAAACTCTCCTTCTATTTCATTTATTTATAATATTAAACTTGAAGCTTTAAAAGTAAAAGAAGGTGATCTTTTTGTTGCAAAAAATTTAGATGATATCAATATAGCAATAAATAATGGTGCTTTTTTAATATTAGTTGATTCAAATGTAACAGTTACAGATTTTGAGATTGCATGGATTAAAGTTAATAATTTAGATGAAGCCTTAGTTAAACTTATAAGATTTAAACTATCAAATTATGATTTATATGCGTACAATTGCGAAAAAACTGTTTTCAATTTTATTCAATGTCTTAAAAATTCTCAAAATACACAATTAAAACTTATCAAAAATATTAATGATGCATTGAAGATTTTGGATTATATAGAAGATAAAGATAAACTTATTTTTTGTAATAATAAACTCATGAATAATTTATATCCAAAAAACCAACAAATACAATTTGTAAAAAAAGAAGATATTAAAAATATAATTGAACATACTATTTTTGAAACATCATTTACTTATAAAGATATATATTTTCAAAAAATAAAAGTTTCAACACTATATATAAAAGAGTTACTTACAGCATGGGAGTTTTTAAATGATGAAGTAGATTTTTCAAAACTAAAAAACTCAACTTTACTTAGACCACTTTTTGTTGATAAATTTATAAATCAAACTGAATTTGGTAAAAGTAATAAATTTCTAATAATTCAAGAAAATATTGACTTTATTGAAGAAGAAATTAATTATTTAAAGACAAATTACAAATTTGGAACAAAACTTTTTATTACAAATAAGTATATAAATAATTTTTTTGCTAAACAAATAATTCTTGAAGATGCTTATAAAGTAAAAGAATACTTAAAAGAAAATCAATTTAATGCTGCATATTTGATTGGATATAAATATGAAGATATATTGGAATTAATAAACCAAAAGCAAATGCAAACTACACTTGCTTTTTAATTAATACACCATTCCAAAAGATCCTACAACTTTTCCTAAAATATTAATATCATTTGCTTCTAATATTTGTTTTGGATAATCTTTATTATCAGAGATTATATCTAACTGACCATCTACTCTTTGTTGAATTCTTTTGACAAAGAGTCCATGAATTGTTGTAAAAGCATATATTCCTTCTCTTCTTGAATCAATTTTAGTTTTATCTAAAAAAATAATATTTCCAGAGTTTAATGTAGGTTCCATTGAATCACCTATAACATTTATAGCATCAATATTTTTTAAATTTTCTTGTCCACCAAGCATTCGTATAAAATATTCAGGCACTTCTAATAACTCTAAACTTTCATCATCTTCATAGGCACCACCACCAGCACTTACTCTAATGTCTGGATAATATTTTATCCAATATTTATCTGTAGAATCTAATAAAGAGTTGGGATTTTGATTATATAGTAACCAGTTAATAGAAATTCTTTTTTTTGCACAAAAATCAAGAATATTCTGAAAAGGAATTTTTCCTCTATTTTTCATAGTAGCAAAATTTGCTTGACTTAATTCAAGTTCATTTGCAACATCTTTATCAAAAACCTTTCCTATTTTACCATCTGCACTAATTACATCTTTTAATTTCTCAACAATTTCGCTAACAAACAACATAAAATCACTCCATACATAAATTTTAAATAATTATATTACAATTTGAAATATTTTTCAATAGTTTTAATAAAAAATATTATAATTTGGCATAAAATTTCACAAAGGATTAAAAATGGGAGAAAAATTTTTAAATTTTACTGATTTTGTAATAGAAATTGCATATAAAATTGATATAATTATATATAAACTTGGAGAAAAAATTCTTTAAATGTTAACTTATTGAAAAAAATCCAAAACTTTAGTAAAAAAGTGGTCATTTATAAATTTTAATAAAGCTACTTTAATATAAAATTGTACTTACAAATTACAGTGGTAACCACGGAGAGTAATATGGAAGAAAATATAATAATTGAAGCACTCAAGTTTATGGTTTTAGGAATGGGAGTTGTATTCTCATTTTTGATAATTTTAATTTTTGTGCTTAAAGGGCAAGCTGCCTTAATAAGTAAGTATTTTCCTGAGAAGGAAAAACAACCTGTAAAAAAACCGCAAGCACCTGTTGCTTCTAATTCTACAAAAATAGCTGCTATCATGGCTGCTGTTCAACATCATGAAAATCTTAAAGGTTAATATAAAATGGCGAAGAAATATATAGATGTCATGGATACTACTTTTAGAGATGGATTTCAATCTGTCTTTGGTGGTAGAGTTCTAATGGAGGATTTCTTTCCAGCTGTTGAAGCTGCGAAAGATGCTGGAATAACTCACTTTGAGTTTGGTGGAGGAGCGAGATTTCAATCTTTATTCTTTTATTTAAGAGAAAATGCTTTTGATATGATGGATAGATTCAGAGAAATAGTCGGTCCAGATGCAAATCTTCAAACTTTAGCAAGAGGAATAAATACAGTTATGCTTGATACAGGTTCAAGGGAACTTGTTGAAATGCATGCAAAAATGTTTGCAAAACATGGTGTTTCTACTATTAGAAACTTTGATGCATTAAATGATGTTCAAAACTTGGAATATTCTGCTGAATGTATTAAAAAATATAGTTTAAATCATGAAGTTGTTGTAACCTTAATGGATTTACCTCCTGGCTGTGTTGGAGCTCATGATGTCCCTTTTTATGAAAAAACTTTAAGAAATATTTTAGATAGCAATGTACCTTATGATTCAATATGTTTCAAAGATGCTTCAGGTACAAGTTCTCCTCAAAAAATTTATGAAACTATTAAAATGGCAAGAAAACTTGTTGGTGATGATACACATATAAGACTTCATACTCATGAAACTGCTGGTGTATCAATAGCTTGTTATTTAGCTGCATTAGAAGCAGGAGCTGATGGTATTGACTTAGCTGCAAGTCCAGTTAGTGGAGGTACATCTCAACCTGATATTTTAACAATGCTACATGCAGTAAAAGGGAAAAACTATGATCTTGGTGGACTTGATACTGAAAAAATATTAAAATACCAAGAAGTTTTAACTGATTGTTTAAAAGATTACTTTATCCCACCAGAAGCTACTCAAGTATCTCCTTTAATTCCTTTCTCACCAATGCCTGGTGGAGCTTTAACTGCAAATACACAAATGATGAGAGACAATGGAACTTTAGATAAATTTCCAGATGTAATTAAAGCAATGAGAGAAGTAGTAGAAAAAGGTGGATATGGAACATCTGTTACTCCTGTTTCACAATTTTATTGGCAACAAGCATATGCAAATGTGATGTTTGGACCATGGAAACAAATTGCTCCAGGTTATGGGAAAATGGTTCTTGGGTACTTTGGAAAAACTCCTACAAAACCAGATGAAGAAGTAGTAAAATTAGCTTCTGAAAAATTAAAACTAGAACCAACTTCTGAAAATCCTTTAGATATAGCAGATAGAGATGAAAAGAAAACTATGGCATATTGGGAAAAAAGATTAAATGAAGAAAACATTGAAGCTACAGAAGAAAATATTTTTATTGCAGCTGCTTGCGATGAAAAAGGAATTGCATTCTTAAAAGGTGATAGTCCTTTAAGTGTAAGAAAAAATGAAAAAGTTTGTAAACAAGGGGAAAGTAAAAATATGAATAATGCTAGTGGAAACTACACTGTAGTAGTAGATGGACAAAAATTTAATGTAACAGTTGCAGAAGGTGATGCTAATATTCAAATTACACCTGCAGAAACATCATCAACACCTGTAGAAACATCAGGAGATCAACAAGAAGTTCCAGCAGCAGTAAATGGTAATGTTTGGAAAGTTTTAGTTAAAGAAGGTGAAAAAGTTGAAAAAGATCAAAAAATAATGATCTTAGAGGCTATGAAAATGGAAATTGATATTAATGCACCACAAGCTGGTACAATTTCAAAAATTTTAGTATCTCAAAATGAAGCAGTTGATGAGGGACAATCTTTAGCTATTATTAGCTAATAAATGGAGTAATGATGAAGAAAAATCTAATTATATCAATTTTTGTTTTTTTGATGAGTATCTGCAGTGTTAATGCACTTGCAGCTACTACAAGTCATGAAACTACACAAACTGAAAAAGCAGAATATGAATCAAGAACTTTACCAGAATTAATTAAGTCATTTTATCATACTACAGGACTTAACGCAATTATTAATCCAAAAGAAGGAGTAAAAGATTCTCATGGAGAAGACATGACTCTTTTTGCTCAAAGCTTTGGTAGAGTACTTATGATTATTATCTGTTTTGTACTATTTTATTTAGCAATTAAAAAAGGTTTTGAACCCTTACTTTTAATTCCAATTGGTTTTGGAGGAATATTAGCTAATATACCCATTGCAAATATTGCCGGTGATCATGGTATGCTTGGTATTATTTACAATATGGGTATTGCAAATGAATTCTTCCCATTACTTATTTTCATGGGTGTGGGAGCTATGACTGACTTTGGTCCTCTTCTTGCAAATCCAAAAACAGCTCTATTGGGTGGAGCTGCACAATTTGGTATATTTGGTTCTTTAGTTGGTGCAGTTGTACTTTCACAATATGTTCCAGGTATTGAGTTTAGTTTACAACAAGCTGCTGCTATTTCTATTATTGGTGGAGCAGATGGTCCAACATCTATTTTTATAGCTTCTGCACTAGCTCCTGAATTATTAGGTGCAATTGCTGTTGCTGCTTACTCATATATGGCTTTAGTTCCTGTAATTCAGCCTCCAATAATGAGAGCACTTACAACTGATGCAGAAAGAAAAATTAAAATGAGATCAATGAGGAAAGTTTCTAAACTTGAAAAAATTGTTTTTCCTATTGTTGTATTAGTGCTTACTTTACTTATTTTACCAGATGCATCACCACTTATTGGGGCACTTTGTTTTGGTAATTTTGCAAAAGAATCAGGAGTTGTTGAGAGACTTTCTGATACAATGCAAAACGCTTTAATTAACATAGTTACAATTTTTCTAGGGCTAGGAGTTGGTTCAAAACTTGCTGCTGAACAATTTTTAGTTGCTGAAACTATGGGAATTATGGTAATTGGACTAGTTGCATTTGCTGCAGGTACTGCTGCAGGGCTTATAATGGCTAAAATAATGAATAAAGTTAGTTCAAAAGATAATCAAATAAACCCTTTAATTGGTGCAGCTGGAGTCTCAGCAGTTCCAATGGCTGCTAGAGTTGTAAGCAAAGAAGGACAAAAATATGACCCTTCAAATGTTATGCTTATGCATGCAATGGGTCCAAATGTTGCTGGAGTTATTGGTTCTGCCGTAGCTGCTGGTGTACTTTTATCGATTTTTAAATAATAATATAATAATAGTAGGAAAGAAGTATAAATGCCTGATATAGAAAACTCACTTGGACTTGAAAATGTAGGGAAAGTTTATAGAAATCTTGATGTAGACACCCTAATAAAACACGCTGTTGACAATGAAGGTGCTAAAGTTTCATCAACTGGTGCACTAATGATTGATACTGGTATCTTTACGGGAAGAAGCCCTAAAGATAAATTTTTTGTAAATCAAGACCCCTCAAATAAATATATTTCTTGGGGTGATATAAATCAAGCTGTTACAAAAGATGTATATGAAGACCTATTAACAAACTCAAAGAAACAATTAAGTAATAAAGATTTATACATAACAGATGTTTATTGTGGTGCTAGTTTAGATAGTAGAAAATCTGTTAGATTTATTACAGAAGTTGCTTGGCAAGCTCATTTTATTCAAAATATGTTTATTGTTCCACAAACAAAAGAAGAATTAGACAATTTTAAACCTGATTTTACAATATATAACTCTTGTAAAACAATTGATAAATCATATGTAAGTCATAACTTACACTCAGAAGTTTATGTAGTATTTAATGTTGAAGAAAACTGTGCAATTATCGGTGGTACTTGGTATGCTGGTGAGATGAAAAAAGGTGTTTTCTCAATGATGAACTATTGGCTTCCTTTAGAAGGTAAACTTTCAATGCATTGTTCTGCAAATATTGGGAAAGATGGTGACACTGCCCTATTCTTTGGTCTTTCAGGAACTGGAAAAACTACATTATCTACTGATCCAAATAGAGCATTAATTGGTGATGATGAGCATGGATGGGATGATAATGGAATTTTCAATTTTGAAGGTGGTTGCTATGCAAAAGTAATCAATCTTGATGAAAGCTCTGAACCAGAAATTTTTGGTGCCATTAAAAAAGGTGCGATTTTAGAAAATGTAATATATGATGAAAATGGTGTTGTTGACTATACTGATGGTAGTAAAACAGAAAATACTAGAGTTTCTTATCCTTTAGAACATATAGAAAATCACACTCCTGATATGAAAGGTGGACATCCACAAAATATTATTTTCTTATGTGCTGATGCATTTGGAGTTTTACCTCCTGTTTCAAAACTTACTAGAGATCAAGCTATGTATTACTTTTTAAGTGGTTATACTGCAAAAGTAGCAGGGACAGAAAGAGGTATTACTGAACCTGTTGCTACTTTCTCATCTTGTTTTGGTGAAGCATTTTTACCATTAAATCCTACTGTATATGCTGAACTTTTAGGTAAGAAAATTGATAAACATAATGTAAACGTATTTTTAGTAAATACAGGATGGACTGGTGGCCCTTATGGCATTGGTTCAAGAATGAGTATTAAGAATACAAGAGCTTGTATAAATGGGATTTTAGATGGTTCAATTAACTCTTCTGAATTTGAAATGCTTCCATATTTCAATTTATTAATTCCTAAAACTTTAAGTGGAGTAGATACAGAAGTATTAAATCCAAGAAATACATGGGAAGATAAAGAAGCATATGATGAAACTGCAAAAAAACTTGCAGGAATGTATATAGAAAACTTTAAAAAATATCTTACTTTAGAAAGTGAATTTGATTTTACAACAGCAGGTCCACAACTTTAATAAGAACAAACAATTAAAAGAAGTAGTTAAAAAACTACTTCTTTTAGATTCAAAAGCTATTAGCTTCTAATTAACCTTCAATTTGTATCTCTTCACAAATTTCTAATCCAAACCCTTGAAGCCCAACAAATGAATGTTTACCTCCACTTGTCATAAGTTTTATTTTTTTGATATTTAAACTATTTAAAATTTGTGCCCCAATACCATAATCTTTTTGTGATTCTTTATTTGTTCTTTTATCACTTAAAAAGATAAGTATTCCACCTTTTGCTTGTAAGAAATTAATTGTTTTTAATAATGAATGTACTTTTTCACCATTTAAGAATAGTTCAATATCTGGGATAATTGTATGAAACTTTACATGTGATATGTCATTTAATTCTTTAAAAATTATTGCTGTATGAATATTTCCTAAATGATCTTTAAACTCTTTTTTTATTGCTTTTGAACCAAAAAAGTCCACTTCATTACTTGATGTTTCTTCTACTAGTTTTTCATGAGATAATCTATACTCTACTAAATCTGAAATATAAATTTGTTTTAACTTGTGTTTTTGTGCAAAAATATCTAAATCATCTCTTCTTGCCATTGTTCCATCATCTTTCATTATTTCACAAATAACAGCTTCACCATTTAAACCTGCAAGTTTACATAAATCTACACTTCCTTCTGTATGCCCAGTTCTAACTAAAACTCCACCATCTTTTGCGATTAATGGAAAAATATGTCCAGGTCGCACAAGTTCTTGTGGTTTTGATACAGGGTTAGCTAAAATTTTAATAGTATCATCTCTTTCTCCTGCACTAATACCAGTTGCTGCATCAACTGCATCAACTGAAACTGTAAATGCAGTTTCATAAGATGAAGTATTTGATTCAACCATTGGATTTAAATCTAATTTATTTGCTGTTTCTTTTGTAACAGATACACAAATTAAACCCTTTGCATTTGATGCCATAAAGTTTACTTTATCTGCTGTACTTAAAGCTGCTGCATAAACTAAATCACCTTCATTCTCTCTATCCTCATCATCTAACATGATGACCATATTTCCTTTTTTTATTTCTTCAATTGCTTCTTTTACTCTTTTTATAGCTGACATAATAACTCTTTTTTTATTTAATTTCTTCAATATTATATCAAAAAATCCAAAAAAAATTATAAAATACTTGACAATTTATTTTTTTTTGACTATAATTTCGAGACTTAAATTTGGGGTATCGCCAAGTGGTAAGGCAACGGCTTTTGGTGCCGTCATTCGTAGGTTCGAATCCTACTACCCCATCCACTTAAAAGACGCGGAATAGAGCAGTCAGGTAGCTCGTCGGGCTCATAACCCGAAGGTCACAAGTTCAAATCTTGTTTCCGCAACCAATCAAAATTTTAATATGTCAAGGTAGCTCAGCTGGCTAGAGCGCTGGTCTCATAAGCCGGAGGTCGAGAGTTCAAGTCTCTCTCTTGACACCATATTAAAATTTAAAATTCATCATTAAAAGTTTATTTTTTAAGTTTATTTTAATTATAATTCAATATAATTCCGCCTATAATTTTAAGACATATTAAAATTATTATTTTGCTGGTGTAGCTCAGTTGGCTAGAGCAGCTGATTTGTAATCAGCAGGTCGTAGGTTCAAATCCTATCACCAGCTCCATTATTATTGGGGTATCGCCAAGTGGTAAGGCAACGGCTTTTGGTGCCGTCATTCGTAGGTTCGAATCCTACTACCCCATCCACTTTTATAGTAGTAAATTGTTATATTTTCTGCAATGGTAAGATAAAATTTCATCTAAATATTCATACAATTATATATTATACATTTAAATTCAAACAATTATTCATATTAAATTTTATCTTATCAATTATTTCATCATAGGAACATTGTTCTCCTTTATAAATTGTAATCATTCAACAATAAACCTACAATAATAATTTTTGTTCCTTTGATGAAATTTTATTAAATTAAACTACTCTGTAGCTTTATGAATTGTTTCTTTTGTCTCTTTGTAGATTTTTGAACTTCCATCTTTAGTTGCTTTCCAAGCATCATTACTATCTTTTTTAATACCCTTCCAAGTAGCACATCCATTGAAAGTAAAAATAAGTATTATTAATAAAAATAAATTCTTCATTTTAGTCCTTTATTTATTTGTTTGTTTTATAAACTTTAAATGATAATAATAGTGTAGTTTTTCACTCCTTAGAGTATTGTAAAATAAGTAAGGATTTCATCTTATATCCAAGCATATATTATATCTATTTAGTAAATAGGTGATATAATTATTATCTAAGAATTGATTTATAATAAGGATTATAATCATGAGAAAAATAACATCATTAAGTTTAGGTTTTTCATTTTTAATAATGAGTTATACAGGTATTATTTTATTTGTTGCACCTCATGGTAGAGTTTCAAGGTGGTTAGACTGGCATCTTTTTGGTCTGGATAAAGTACAATATCAAGAATTACATAATACTTCCATGATTACATTATTATTTTTTGGAATATTGCATATTTATTATAACTGGAAACCTATTGTTAATTATTTAAAAGACTCTACTAAAAAAATATCTTTTACTAAAAAAGAGTTTCTAATAGCTTTTATATTAAATGCATTTTTTGTTATTGGTACATTAACACATATTCAACCTTTTAAAGGATTTCTAGATTTAGGAGAAACTTTTAAAAGTAGTTGGAGTGAAAATATTACAAAAACATCTTCTAATAACAATACTAATGTTGAAGTTATAGCTATTAAACCACCACCTCAAAGATTAGGAAGAAAAACTTTACAAGAGTTAAGTGATATGGGAAATATAAACTTAGAGTATGCATTAAAAGCTTTAAAATCAAAAGGTATAAATAATATTAATTCAAATATTAAAATAAAAGATATAGCAAATGAATTAAATATAGAAAAGAGTGATGTTTATAAACTTATTACAGAATAGTATAAATAGAATCTTATTCTCTATTTAATGAATCAATTATTCTTAAATACTTTTTTGAAAATTTTAAGTGTAGAGTATACAAATCCCCATTTTGGAGATTTGTATTGTATTTAGATTATATAGTAATCTCTTTAATATCAGCAATATTTTTAAAAGCTTGATATACTAAAGCAATTAAGTTTTTTCTATTTGTTTTTATAGCTTCATCTTCATGATTTACAAATACATTATCAAAGAAATTATCTAATTGTGTTTTTAAACCAAATAATTCATCCAATTGAATTTCATAATCATCAAATTGTTTTGAACTTACTGCTTTATATGCTTCATATAATTCTTTTTCTTCATTATCTTCTAATAAAGAATCTTTTACTTCTAATGTTTTGTCTATATCCATATCTTTTATTATATTAGCAACTCTTTTAAATGTTGTAGATATCTCTTTAAAATCATCACTTTGAACAATTGGATTTAAAGCACAAAGTTTTAAAGATATTTCATACACATTTTTTTCACCACTTCCTAAAACAGCTTTTAAAACAGATGGATTTACTTCAAAAATTTTAAATAATCTTTCGTTAAAAAAATCTAAAAGTTGTGATTTATCTAAGCCTTTATAACTACTTGATAAATCTGTTATAATTTCATCTAAATTTATTGCTAGTTTATGTTCCATTGCAATTTTTACTATACCAGCAGCTGCACGTCTTAATCCAAATGGGTCTTTTGAACCAGTTGGAATTTTACCTACGCTAAATAGGCCCATTAAGTTATCAAGCTTGTATGATAATGCAACAATTGCAGAAAATTTACTTGATGGCAGGTTTGAGTCTTCTCCATCTGGCAAATATTGCTCTTTTAATGCCATACAAACTAAATCATCTTCATTTGCAATTTTTGTATAATAATATCCCATTAGTCCCTGTAATTCTGTAAATTCATAAACCATTTCAGACATTAAATCAGCTTTGCTTAACATAACTGCTTTTTGAAGTAGTTCTTTATTTGTTTCATCAAATTTATTTGCAAGATATGAAGCTATTTTTGCTTCTCTTTCGCATTTTTGATACATAGATCCAAGACCTTCAACAAAAACAAGATTTTTCAATCCCTCATTATTTAAACCATTTGAAATATCATTTTTATAAAAAAACATAGCATCCGATAATCTTGGTCTTAATACTTTTTCATTTCCAGCAATAATTGCACTAAAATCATCTGTTTTTGAGTTTGATACTACAATGAAATTATTTGATAATTCTCCATTTTTATAAACTGCAAAATATCTTTGATGTTCTTTCATAGATGTAACAATAACTTCTTCAGGCAGTTCTAAAAACTCTTTATCGAATTTTCCAATAAGTGCTGTGGGATATTCAGTAATTGCAACAATTTCTTCTAATAAATCTGCATCAATATCAATTTTCACATCATTTGAAACTTCTATCTCTTTCATTTGCTCTAAAATTATTTTTCTTCTTTCATCTGGATATAAAATAACTCCATTTTTATCTAATTTACAAAAATAATCTCCTGCAAAATCATATGTAAATGGCTCATATGAAACCATTCTATGGGCAAATGAAAAATTAGATGATTTTACTCCAAATAACTCTGCTTCAACTATTTCATTTTCTAAAAGAATAGATAAGCTTCTAATAGGTCTAATAAAACTATCAGTTCTACTTCCCCATCTCATTGATTTACCAAAATTTAAAGAGTTAATAAATTCATTTACCATTTCATTTAATAAAGTAGTGCTTTGCTTTCCTATTACTTCTTGTTTGAAATATAAAACAGGTCCTTTTCCTTTATCAATTTGCTCTAAATCTTCAACTTCTACACCACACTTTTTAGCAAAGCCAATTGCTGCATTTGTTGGTTTATTATCTTTATAAGCAATTTTAATAGGTGCACCAAACTGTTCTACCACGCTATTAGCTTGAGAAACAGGAAACTCTCTGTGCCATAAAACCAATCTTCTTGGTGTATAAAAGAAATCAAAACCACATAATAATTTGTTTTTTTCTAATATATCACTCCATTTTTTTTCAATGTTTGCTAACTCTTTTAAAAATGGAATTGCTGGTAATTCTTCAACACCAATCTCAATCAATAATGGTTTATTCATCTATCTTGTCCTTCTTTCTTTTCTCTTTTTCCTCGAGTTTATTTTTGTGTTTTTTGATTTGTTGTTTATTGAAGCCTATTATAAACATTGCTAACATAAATACAAATAACAATAAAACAATAATATCTAATATCTCTTTCACAATAGTCCTATCTTTAATATATTTATTTCTAAAAAGTAGATATTTTATCTAAAGCTGACTTATTCTTAAGTAAATTAATGAAGTAATATTTTTTTCAATTTAATGATTATTTATTTTAATAAATAATTATAAATAACCCCATCAATTTGTTGTTTTGTTATATCTTCAAACTCTTCATTTGATTCAATTATTGCTAAAACTTTTGAATCAAACATATAATTATCTGCTGTATTTTGAATACTTTGAGCTAATTGTTTATCACAAATTATATATTTTGCTTCTAAGGCATTTGAATAAATAGCTTCTTTTAAATCTTTTATAATAACACCATATGATAAATTATTTTTAAAACAATAATCAACTAAACTTTGTATATATTCAAAAACTACCATTGTATTTGCTTTAGTTTTCGCTAATTCTTCGATTGTAGAAACTTTTGTCAATGTTTCATATGGGATATTTTTATCGCCTATTAATATCATTATATTTTCCTTAACTATTTAAGCACTCTTTTGAACAAAAATATTTTCCATTACTTAAAATACCCTCTTTTTTAGAAACATAAGTTCCACAACTTGGGCACTCAACCATAACATCTTCAATATTTTCTTTTTTTTTGTTAGTTTTTATAACACCTTCTCTATCTTTTTTAAAAAAGATTATATAAACTAAAAATAAAACTATTACAACTGCTAATATTTTAAATATCATTATTTACCTTCATATATTAATTATTTTTGCAAATACAAATAATTTCTTTCTTTTCTACTTATTATTGTACAATTATCTAATTTTGCTTTTTTTATCTCATCTTCTAACATGCTACCTTTATAAAAAAGAAAACTACAATTATCTTTAGAGATATTTATTGTTAAATCTAACAATAAACTTGTATTAGTTACAGCTCTAGATGTTATTAAATCAACTTTAATATCTTTTACTTCTTCTACTCTTTTACAAATAACTTCAACATTTTGTAAACCTAAACTATTTTTAACAAAATTTAAAAAAGCAACTCTTTTTATCCTTGGTTCTATTAAGTAACATTTGATATTTGGTTTTGAAATTGCAAGTAAAAGACCAGGATACCCTGCCCCAGTCCCAATATCAGCAAAACTTTCAAAATTATTAATAAAAGATAAAGGATATACAGAATCAACTATATTTTCGATTATATCATTTTCATGTAAACTTCCACTAAGATTATGGACCTTACCCCACTTTTGAAGAAGTTTAATAAACTCATTGCATCTTTCATAAAACTTATCATCAAATTCTAAATTATTACTTTTTAAACTATTTTTTAAATTATTCATCTTATAAAAGGTGCCCCATTTTATCTTTTTTTGTATTTAAATAGTATTTATTATACTTATTTACTTTTGTAATTGAAGGAATTCTTTCTATTAATTCAACATTTAAAGATTTTACATAATCGATTTTTTTAGGATTATTTGTAATTAATTTTAATTTGTTTATCTTTAAATCATCAAAAATATATTTTATAACTTTATAATCTCTTTCATCTTCTTTAAATCCAAGTTCCAAGTTTGCTTCAATAGTATTTCTTCCTTGATCTTGCAAAGCATAGGCATTAACCTTATTTAATAAACCTATATTTCTTCCTTCTTGCCGGTGATATATTATCAAACCACCCTCTTTTGATATGAACTTTAGTGCCAATTCAAGCTGATTTTGACAATCACATTTTAAACTTCCTAATGTATCGCCTGTAAGACATTCAGAATGAATTCTTACATAAGGAACTTCTATTTGTTCAAAATCTAATGACATAATGGCTAAATGCTCTTGATTATTATCTTTATAAGCTTTTATTCTAAATTTTCCATATTTTGTAGGTAGGTTAGCAATATTTGATTGTTGTATATTCATTCGCCTTTAAACCTTATAGTGATAAAATAACCAAAATTATAACAAATACCAAATTAAAAAAGAACCTTTTGTAAAAAATAATTTAAATTCTTTTTTATTTTGGTAAAATTAAAGGTACAAAATGTTTAAAAGATTTAGAAGAACAAGAATAAATGAAAATTTAAGAAATATGCTACAAGAAACAACACTTTCTAAAAATGACTTTATGTATCCCCTTTTTGTAAAAGAGGGTTCAAATATAAAAAAAGAAGTTGAATCAATGCCAGGTGTATTTCAAATGAGTATTGATGAAATAATTAAAGAGTGTGAGTATATCTATTCTATTGGATTAAAATCAATTATGTTATTTGGTATTCCTGATGTTAAAGACTCAGTAGGAAGCGAATGTCTTTGTGAAGAGAGTATTATTGCAAGAACAATCAAAGCTATTAAACAAAAAGTTCCAGATATGTTCATTGCTACTGATTTATGCTTTTGTGAATACACTGATCATGGACATTGTGGAATACTTGATCCAAAAACAAAAACAGTTGATAATGATAAAACATTAGAACTTTCTGCACAACAAGCTTTAGTTCATGCAAAAGCAGGTGCAGATATGATTGCGCCAAGTGGTATGATGGATGGTATTATTGAAGTTTTAAGAACAACATTAGACTCAAATGGTTTTGAAAATCTTCCAATAATGGCATATTCAACTAAATTTGCAAGTGCATACTATGGACCTTTTAGAGATGTTGCTGAATCAACTCCTTCTTTTGGAGATAGAAGAACATATCAAATGAACTCTGCAAATAGATTAGAAGCTATTGAGGAATCACTTGAAGATGAAAAACAAGGTGCAGATATTTTAATGGTTAAACCAGCTCTTGCTTTTATGGATGTAATAAGAGATATAAGAAATAGCTCAAACCTTCCACTTTGCGCATATAATGTAAGTGGAGAGTACGCTATGCTTAAGCATGCGGGAAATGCTGGTCTAGTTGATTATGAAAAAGTAATGATTGAAACATTAATAGGCTTTAAAAGAGCAGGTGCTAATATGATAATTACTTATCATGCAAAAGAGGCTTGTGAATTTTTAAATAAGAATTAAAATGCCTAAAAATACTTATCAAGAAGCAATAGAAAATAGTAATATTGTATCAAAAACAGATATTGATGGAATAATTACTTTTGTAAATGATGAGTTTTGTAATATATTTGGCTACTCAAAAAAGGAATTATTAGGGAAAAATCACAATATTGTAAGACACCCTGATATTCCTAGTGAACACTTTAAAAACCTTTGGGAAACAATAAAATTTAATAAAAAAACTTATAAATCTACAGTTAAAAACTTAACCAAAGAAGGAAGAAGTGTTTACTTAAATACTACTATCACTCCTATTCTTGATAAAGATGGAAATATCAAAGAGTTTATTGCAATTCGTTATGATGTAACACAAGAAGTTGAATTAAAGAAAAACTTAGAAAAAAAAGATAAAGAGTTAAAACTTTTAAATAAAACTTTGGAGATGAGAGTTCAAGAACAAACAAAACAATTAAAAGAACTAAATCAAACATTAGAACAAAGAGTAAAAAACGAAATTGAAAAAAATAAACAAAAGCAAAAAATTCTTTTTTGGCAATCAAGAATGGCGAGTTTAGGACAAATGCTAGCAAATATTGCTCATCAGTGGAGACAACCTTTAACTGAATTAAATCTTGCTCTATTTAATGTAAAAAAATCTGCTTCTAATCAAGAGTTTGATGAACTTGAAAAATACTACAAAGATAGCAAAGAGATTATTTCAAATATGTCTCAAACTATAGATGATTTTTCGAATTTTTTTAATCCAAACAAAGAAAAAGAAAAATTTAATTTAAAAAATTCAATTGATGAAAGTTTAAATATAACAAGAAAACTTATTCAAAAGGAAAATATCAATATAAAAAAAGAGTATATTGATTTAGAAGTTTTTGGCGTATCAAATGAATTTTCTCAAGTTATTATTAACTTTTTACAAAATTCTGCACATGCATTTAATAAAAAAAATATTGAAAATAAAGAGATAATCATAAGTATCAAGCAAGTCACTATTGAGTCACAAGAATTTGCACAAGTTACATTTAGTGACAATGCAAGAGGAGTTGATGAAAATACTTTAGATAAAATATTTGAACCTTATTTTACAACAAAACATCAAAGTAATGGAACAGGACTTGGTCTTTTTATGTCTAAACTTATAATTGAAAAAAGTTTAAATGGAACAATGTTTGCGAAAAATAGTAATAAAGGACTTATATTTACAATTAATATTCCACTTTAAAATTATTTATTTATTATTGACACTTTCATGCTACCTTATAATAGTAAAATTAGACTATACAAGGAGGCTGTAATGAAAACTACAGTTTTGTTATTTTTAATGAGTTTATTTATTTTTGTAGGTTGTAGTCAAGATATATCAAAATTTAAAAAAGACGATTGCATAAAAAAAGGTTATGGATATAAAAAAGAGAAAGTATTAAATTATAGAACAGGAAAATATGAACTAAGAACTATTTGTGTAAAAAAGTAAGATTTAAAATCTTACTTTTTTCTAAGGTTTATTACAATATCACTTAATTTTGCTAAATCTATAATTGAAAGTCTTAATGTCCTTCGAACTAATTCAGAAATTGAGATATCTTTTTCAATTAATATTTGTGCTGCTTTTTCATAGTTTCTTTCATTTTTTATTGATTTTATAACTTCTGCAACACCAGAAGCTATTTCAATAAATTTTTGAGTATCTTGTGCATTCATAATAAATTACTCTCTTAATTCATTAAGTCTCTTAAGTAAATACTCTAATTCTGCCCTCTTCTCAATTTTTTCATCAACTTTTTCTTCTAAAAAGTCAACTACATTTTGATGTAGTTTTAATTTATTTAGTTTATTAATATTTGTTATTCCTCCAGGATTTAAAACATTTACTTCTAATATCTTATCCCCAATCATATCTAAGCCTACAAAAAACAGTCCATCTGCAAGTAAGCTTGTTCCAACTTTTCTACAAACTTTTTTTTGACTATCTGTTAGCTCATATTTATGCGCACTTCCTCCAGCTTGTATATTAGCTCTTATTTCTCCATCGGCTGGTTTTCTATTATATGCTCCAATAAATTTTCCATTTAGCATCAAAACTCGAACATCACCATTTTCAGCTCCTTTTATATACTCTTGTAAAATAACATATTTGTCACCTGATTTATCTATATAAAAGTCTAATAATGAATTTATATTTGACTTTGCATTTTTTTCTAATACAATCACACCTCTTCCACCTGAACCATCTAATGGTTTTAAAATAAACTTTTCATCAGGTGATTCTTCAATGATTTTATTTATATATTTTTTACTTCCAGAAACATGAGTTACTGGTAAAAAAGTATTATTTGGATCATGAAAAGTTGTTGTATATAATTTATTATTTGCTTTTCTTATACCATCTACATCATTTATAATAACTGTCTCATCTTTAATTGCATCTAAAAAATTTAAAACCAATGGATTAATAGGTGGGTCTTTTCTTAACATAATACAATCAAAAGCATGCAAAGCTGTTAGCTTTTTTTCAAATTCAACTTTTTTATAAAAAGAGACAATATTTTCTGGTATCTTTGGTATATCTATGATTGTTTGTATAAAACCATGAACTATATTATTTCTTACTGTTAAATTATTTGTATAAAGCACTGAAACCTTATGACCTCTTTTGAGGCACTCTTTTATGATTAGTAACGTAGAACTTTTTAAAGGTTCAATATTATCCCAATGTTCAATAATAAAACCTACGTGCATATTATCCTCTTTATGTAAAATTAATATCATATTATATTCTTTTTTCTATAATTATAATATAAAAGTTTCCTTAATTCATTTTAGCCTCCATTTTATAGCAATTTTTTAATATAATTTATACTTATTATTTTGCTTTTACCTAACTTTTAAAAAAAAATTCTATAATTTTAATTTAATTACTAATTAACCTAGGAGATATCTGTGCCAAAGAATGTACTAAAAGAGTTCAAAGTTTTACTAGTAGAGGATGAAGTAAACATTGCAAAATTACTAAAAGATGCCATAGGAGATTATTTTTTTAGCTTCACTTTAGCAAAAAATGGGCAAGAAGGCTTAGAAAAAATGAAAATTATAAAGCCTGATATAATTATCACAGATATTATGATGCCCAAACTTGATGGATTAGCTATGACTGAAAAAATAAAACAAATAGATGATTCTATTCCAGTAATTGTACTAAGTGCATTTTCAGAAAAAGAGAAACTTTTAAATGCGATTGATATTGGGATTACAAAATATTTTATAAAACCATTTGATCCAGATGAAGTTTTAGATTATCTTATATCCTTAGCTACTAAACTTGATAAAAAAAAGGTATTTAAACTTTCTGAAGATTTGTATTTTGATAGAAACAAAAACAATTTATTTGATAAAAATGATAAAATCATAAATTTGACTAAAAGAGAAAAAGATTTTTTATACTTATTAATTAAAAGCCATCCAAATAGTGTTTCAGTTGAAAAAATCAAAAAAACCTTATGGGAAAGAGAAGAGGCTACAGATGAAAGATTAAGAACTTTTATAAAAAGAATTAGAGCAAAAACCTCTAAAACTTTAATCAAAAATATTTCAGGACAAGGATATTTAATTTCTCCAGATAATATTTAATTTATTACTTAATAAATCTTTATTTAAAACTTTTTTAGATTCTTTAAGATTAGCAAAATTTTCTACATTTAAAAAATTTTGTATATAAAGGCTATTTTTGTAGCCTTTGCTTACTAAGGTATCAACTATTTTATTTATATCATTTTCATTTAATAACTCTTCATGTAAAGTTGTTCTTACTTCAAAATCAAAGTTTTTATCAATCAAAAAATTTAATGTATCAAGAAATTTATTATATTGATTTGTTTTAGTTATCTCTTCAAATTTATCTTTTGTAGCTTTAAAGTCTAAAGCAATATAATCAATATATTTTTCATCAATCAAAGTTTTTATTAATTTTGTATTTAATCCATTAGTATCAAGCTTTATTTTAAATCCCATTGCTTTAATTTTCTTACAAATTGGTTCTAAATTATGCATTGTAGCTTCACCACCACTTAATACAACAGCATCTAAAAGCCCTACTCTTTTTTCTAAAAAAGTAAATAAATCTTTAATTTCATAATTTCCTTCTTTTGACAAAACAATATTACTATTATAACAATATTGACATCTCATATTGCATGATATAAACCATACAATACAAGATAAATTATCTTTATAGTCTAAAGTTGTAAATCGAGTAATATCATATATTATTTTTTTCGATAAATTTAACTCTTTGTTTATGTTCACCTTTTTTCCCTATATTAAAACTTTCAACTGGTCTATGATAACCCATAACTCTAGTATAAACTACACATTTTGTTCTTTCACTTTCTAAGTGTTTTGGTATTTTGTAACTTTCCATTCTTCTAACTCCTTTTTTAAAATTTCTTCATCACATTTTGGACAATATTCAAACTCTCCACTTATATATCCATGAGTAGGACAAATAGAGAAAAGTGGAGTAACTGTAATATAAGGTAAAGTATAATTTGAAATTACACTTTTAATCAATTTTCTACAAGCTTCTGTTGAACTTACTCTTTCTCTCATATATAAATGAAGTACCGTTCCTCCTGTATATTTACCTTGCAAGTCATCTTGTAAATCTAATGCTTCGTAAATATCATCTGTAAAGTCTGCTGGAAGCTGAGATGAGTTTGTATAATATATATTTTTATCAAATCCAGCTTGTACAATATCTTTAAATCTTTTTTTATCTTCTTTTGCAAATCGGTAAGTTGTTCCTTCTGCTGGTGTTGCTTCAAGGTTATACAAATTTCCAGTCTCTTCTTGAAACTCAACCATTCTTTCTCTCATATGATCTAGTATCTCATGTGAAAACTCTATTCCCACATTAGTTGATATATCTTCTTTTAAATCAAAGAAGTTCTTAATCATTTCATTTATACCATTAATACCTATAGTTGAAAAATGATTATTAAAATGATGCAAATATCTTTTTGTATATGGAAATAATCCTCTATCATAAAGTGTTTGAATAAACTCTCTTTTTTTCTCTAAAGTCGATTTTGCAAGTAACATTAATTCGTCAAGTCTTTCAAATAATGCAGTTTTATCATTTTTGAAAATATATCCAAGTCTTGCCATATTAATTGTAACAACACCGATACTTCCAGTCATTTCTGCACTACCAAAAAGACCTCCACCTCTTTTAAGAAGTTCTCTTAAATCCAGTTGCAACCTACAACACATGCTTCTTACATGCCCTGGCTTATAAGCTTTTTCATTTGGAATTAAATTTCCATTTTCATCTTTTATATATTGACTTCCTATAAAGTTTTGAAAATATGATGAACCAATTTTTGCACTATTTTCAAATAAAATATCTGTATTTTCTCCATACCAATCAAAATCTTCTGTAATATTTACTGTAGGGATTGGGAAAGTAAAAGGTTGACCTGTTTTATCACCCTCTGTCATTACTTCATAAAAAGCTTTATTTATCATATTCATCTGTTTTTGAAAATCTTTATAAGTTAAATCTTTGAAACTTAAATATCCTTTTTCTTTAATAATCTCAAATAATTCATCATCATGAAAATCATTAAATAAATGTTCTTGTCTTTTTGTTGGTATTTGATCTTTTAAGTCCTCTGGCACTGTCCAATCAATAGTAACATTTGTAAAAGGACTTTGTCCCCAACGTGCAGGAACATTAAGATTATAAATAAAACTTCTAATATTTTTCTTCACTTCTAAATAAGATAATTTATCTTTAAAAACATATGGAGCTAAATAAGTATCAAAAGAAGAGAAAGCTTGAGCTCCAGCCCATTCACTTTGTAATATACCTAAAAAATTTGCCATTTGGCCTAATGCTTCTCTAAAATGATTAGGAGCACAACTTTCAACTCTTCCTCTTACGCCATTAAAACCTTCATCTAATAATACTCTTAGACTCCAACCTGCACAATATCCACTTAAACAATCCAAATCATGAATATGATAATCAGCATTTCTATGGGCATAGCCCTCTTCTTTTGAGTAAATTTTATCCAACCAATAATTTGCAATTACTTTTCCTGCACTATTATTAATTAAACCTGCATGAGAATAACCAGTATTTGAGTTAGCATTAATTCTCCAATCCGTTTTATTAATATACTCTTGAATCGTTTGTGTACAATTAATATAAGTCGTATCTTTGTCTAATCCTAATACATGTTCTCTTTGCATTTTATGCATATGTCTATAAAGCATGAAAGATTTCATTACTTCAAAATATCTTGCTTTATATAACTCTTTTTCAATAAAATCTTGTATATCTTCAACTGCAATTACTCTTTTTTGTTCTAAAAGTTCCAATACATTAAAGAAAATTGTTTTATCATATTTTGTATTTACGCTTTTAAAAGCTTTTTTTATTACATCTTCAATTTTAAAACTTTGAAACTCTTTGGTTGTTCCATTTCTTTTTAGTACTTCTTTTATCATTTCCATTCCTTTTGAATATGTGAAATTTTAAGACAGTATCTCTTAAATAGCGATAACATAAAAAGTCACTAAAATGTTATTTTAAGGGCTCTGTAGCGTTTTTATAGTGCTTTAGCAGAAGCTTTTTACTAAAAGAATTTAATATAAAAATTTAATTAAGAAACAAATAAAGACAACTTATATATAATAATCGCTTTACAATATAAAAGGTAAATAGTATGAGACATTTTTTAACATTAACAGATTATACAAAAGAAGAAATTCTAGAGATTCTTAATCTTGCAAAAAAAATAAAAAAAGAAACAAAAAATAGAGTTTTTAAAGATTATATGCCAAAACAAACTCTTGGAATGATTTTTGAAAAAAGTAGTACAAGAACAAGAGTTAGTTTTGAAACAGGTATTTATCAATTAGGTGGAATTGGTCTATTTTTATCATCAAATGATATTCAATTAGGTAGAGGTGAACCTATGAGTGATACTAGTAGAGTTATTTCAAGAATGGTAGATATGGTTATGATTAGAACATTTGAACAAAGCAAATTAGAAGAGTTTGCAAAATATTCTAAAGTTCCTGTAATTAATGGATTAACAAATGAATTTCATCCTGTTCAATTAATGGCTGATTATATGACTATACAAGAAGCAGGTTTAGATAAAGATTTGATTGTTGCGTATATTGGTGATGGTAATAATATGGCTCATTCATGGTTAAATATGGCTGCTAAATTAGGTTTTGAATTAAGAATTGCAACACCAAAGGATTATGAAGTAGATGATACAATTTTGAAAAATGCTTTAAATGAAGCTAAAAATTCTGGTGCAAAAATAGTTATTTCAAATGATCCAAAAGAAGCAGTAAAAGGTTCAACTGTTGTTACTACTGATACTTGGGTATCAATGGGACAAGAGGACGAAAAAGAGAAAAGAGTTAAAGATTTTGATGGATATATTGTAGATGATAATATGATGAACTTAGCCCATAAAAAAGCAATATTCCTTCACTGTTTACCAGCTTATAGAGATTATGAAGTAAGTCAAGAGGTAATTGAAGGACCACAAAGTCTAATTTTCCAAGAAGCAGAAAACAGACTACATGCACAAAAAGGTGTAATGGTTTGGCTAGACAAACAAAGAGATAAATAATATGATAGATTTTAAAAAATTTGAAAAGTATTCAAGACCTGGACCAAGATATACTTCATATCCAACGGCACCAGAATTCAGTGAAGAGTTTACTCATAAAGATTTAATAGAGTTTTACAAAAACCAAGATGATAATAGAAACTTATCTTTATATATACATCTTCCTTTTTGTAGAAGTGCCTGTTATTTTTGTGGATGTAATGTAATTTTTACATCTAAAGAGGATAAAAAAGTAAGATATATTCAATATCTTAAAAAAGAACTTGAAATATTAAAAAAACATTTAAATACTTCAAGAGTTGTAACACAAATGCACTTTGGAGGGGGAACTCCTACATTTTTCTCTCCTGAACAATTAAGAGAAGTTATCTCTATGCTAAAACAAACTTTTACAAATTTTAGTGATAATGCAGAAATTTCATGTGAAGTTGATCCAAGATTTTTTACAAAAGAGCATATGGATATATTAAAAGATGGTGGATTTAATAGGTTAAGCTTTGGAGTTCAAGATATTGACCCTCAAGTACAAAAAACAATTCATAGGATTCAACCATATGAAACTACACAAGAAGTAATGAAAATAGCAAGAGATGCAGGAATTAAATCAATAAATATTGATTTAATTTATGGTCTTCCACATCAAACTGCTAAATCATTTCATAATACTATTGAACAAGTAATAAAATTAAATCCTGATAGATTAGCAGTATTTAATTATGCTCATGTTCCTTGGCTTATGAAAACTATGAGAAAATTTGATGAATCTACATTTGCACCTGCAAGTGAAAAGTTAGTTATTTTAAAAGATACAATTGACTTTTTTACAAATAATGGATACAAAATGGTAGGAATGGATCACTTTGCAAAACCAGAAGATGAACTTTTTAAAGCAATACAAAAAGGTGAATTACATAGAAATTTCCAAGGCTATACAACTAAAGGTGGAGCTGATTTAATAGGAATTGGTCTTACATCTATTGGTAATGGTGTTGATTATTATGCACAAAATTACAAGGATTTAAAATCATATGAGCAAGCTTTGGATGAAGGAATTTTACCTACATTTAAAGGATATAAATTAAGTAAAGATGATGAAATTAGACAGTTTGTAATTATGGAAATAATGAGTAATTTCTCTTTAAATATTCCAAGAGTTGAAAAAAAATTCAATATTGACTTTAAAGAGTATTTTAAAAATGACCTTCCTCAACTTGAAGAGTTTATTCAAGCAGAACTTCTATCTATAAATGATGAGAAGATTCAAGTATCTCCTACAGGAACAATGCTTATTAGAAATATTTGTATGCCATTTGATGCATACCTTAAAAAAATACCTGAAAACAAAAGAAGATTTTCTAAGACTATTTAATAGTCTTAGAAATCTAAATTTCAAAGTTATACTTAATCCTTAATTCATCAAATATTAACATTTTTTTTAGTATATTAATCTCTTTTATATAATAATAATTTTTTAAAATAAAAGGTTTATAAAAAGTGAATAAATTTGATTATACAACAATAAGTGATGATTGCGTAAAATGTGGTAAATGTAAACCTGTATGTACAATTTTTAATATCAACCAAGATGAAACTACTAGCCCTAGAGGTTTTATTGATTTATTAGGTGCTTACAAAAGAGATGAGTTAGAACTAGATAAAACTGCAAAAGATATATTTGAAAGTTGTTTTTTATGTACTAACTGTGTTGAGGTTTGTCCAAATGATCTTCCAACAGATATGATAATAGAACAAGTAAGAAGTGATATTGCAAAAAAATATGGTATTACATGGTACAAAAAACTATTTTTCTTTCTTTTAAGACATAGAAAAACTATGGACTTTCTTTCTAAACTTGGATGGATGTTTCAAACATGTGCATTAAAACTTGATGAAAAAAAACAATCAGCACTTCCTAGATTCTCTCTACCTATTGTAAAAAAAGATAGAGCCTTACCTTTTGCAGATAGTAAGAGTTTTTTGAAAAAATATCCAGAAAATATCTATGCAAAAAATAAAAAAGATGAAGAAGGCAAAAAGAATAGAGTTGCAATCTTTATTGGATGTATGAGTAACTATACTTATACAAACACGGGGGATTCTTTAGTTAAAATATTGCAAAAGCTTGATTTAGATATTTTTATACCTAAAAAACAACTTTGCTGTGGAGCACCTGCTTATTTTACTGGTGATTTTGATACGGTAGATTATCTTGTAAAGAAAAATATTGAATATTTTGAAACATGGATTGATGAAGTTGATGCAATAGTTATTCCAGAAGCTACATGTAGTGCAATGATAAACCAAGATTGGGAACACTATTTACATAATCAACCCCAATGGAAAGAAAGAGCAAAAAAAATTGCAAAAAAAGTATATATGGCAACAAAATGGCTTGAAAACAATACAAAACTAAATGAATTACTTCAAAATTCAAATAAACAGTTTGATAAGCTTGTTACTTATCATGATCCTTGTCATGCTAAAAAGATGCAAGGAGTATGGAAAGAGCCAAGAAATTTACTTTCAAAAAATTACCAACTTAAAGAAATGAGCGATTCAAATAGATGCTGTGGATTTGGTGGGGTAACTATGCAAACAGAAAAGTATGAGTTTGCAAAAGCTGCTGGCCTTCCAAAAGCTGCAATGATAAAAGAGACACAAGCTCAAATAGTAAGTGCAGAGTGTTCTGCATGTAGAATGCAACTTACAAATGCTTTACATTTAGGAAAAGTTGATGAAGTTGAATTTAAGAATCCAATTGAATTAATAGCTGAGGCACTAGATTAATTTATGGAACAATGGCAAAATATTTATTCTAATTTTGAACCTATTGCATTTAGCATAGGTGACATTTCTGTACATTGGTATGGAATAATGTATGCATTAGCTTTATTAAGTGCTATAGTAGTTGCAAAATGGTTTATAAATCATGATAAAATACAAATAAATCAAGATATATTTGATTCTTATATTTGGTGGGCTGAAATAGGTGTAATATTAGGGGCTAGATTAGGATATATAATTTTTTATGATCCAAATACTACATACTATTTAACTCACCCTTGGCAAATATTTAATCCATTTATAAATGGTGAATTCACAGGTATTTCAGGAATGAGTTATCATGGTGCAGTTATTGGTTTTATTTTAGCTTCATACCTTTTTTGCAAAAAAAATAAAGTATCTTTTTTCTTCTTAGCTGATATTGCAGTACTTGGAGTTTCAGCAGGATATGTCTTTGGAAGAATAGGAAATTTCTTTAATCAAGAACTAGTAGGAAGAACTACTGATGTTCCTTGGGCGATTTATGTTGATGGGATATTAAGACATCCTTCACAACTATATGAAGCAATTTTAGAGGGTATTGTAATTTTTATAATATTAGTAAGTGTTAGAAAATATAAATCATTTGACGGACAATTAGCCTTGCTTTATGGGATTTTATACTCACTTGCAAGAATAATTGCAGAAGTATTCAGACAACCAGATATACAATTAGGTTTTTTATATAGTAACTGGCTAACAATGGGTATGCTTCAGTCTGGTTTTTTTGCCCTACTTTGTATGATTATATATTTTTTAAAAAAGAAAAATAAGCTTATTTCTTAGAAGCTTTTTTTTCTTCTTCTTTCTTCTTGTCATCTTCGTAAGACTTAATAACATCATTTAAATCATCAATTTTATGTCTATACTCTTCAATGTATTCTTGATATACTTTTATTGATTCTTGAGCTTTAGCTAACTTCTCTTTTAAACTTTCATTTAGTTTTTTAAATCTTTCATATCTTTCATAGCTAAACCTTGTAGTATCTCGCATTTTTGATAATTTTTCTAAGAAGTCATCATGATCTTTTTCAGCTTTTTTATTTGCATCAGAAACTTTATGTTCTAAATTTAAGATTCTACCCTTATCATCATTTATTCTAGAACGCAGCGTTTTAATCTCCCTTTGTAGTTCACTTACAAATGATGTTATACTCATCTCTTTTGCTTCTAAAGCCTCTTTTAACATATCGTTGTATCTATTTTCCAACTCTTGTTCAAATTTAACTTTTTGACTTTTTTGTTGTAAAATATATCTTTTTAAAGTCTGTTTTTCTTCTTCATCTTGTGTTACTAAAAATCTGCTTGAAACATATTTTTTTATATTTCCAGCTTCATCTAAAATAGGGAAAATAGTAGCTTTAACATAATATGAACTACCATCTTTAGCTTTATTTTTTATTTTACTTTTCCAAACTTTTCCTGCTTTTATAGTATCCCAAAGATTTTTAAAGATTTTTGAAGAATTATCAGGATGTCTTACTATATTATGTGGTTGTCCTAAAAGTTCTTCTTTTGTATAACCAGATACTTCACAAAAAATATCATTTGCATAAGTGATTATTCCATCAGGATCTGTTTCACTAACCAAATTTTCTTTATCTAAAATATCTTTATATAATTCTAATTCTCTTTTTTGAACTAATATAAGTTTTTTATTGTAGTTTTCTTCAATTATTTGATTTAAAATTTTTATAGTAGTTATATTCTTTATGGGTTTTAATATATAATTTGATATTTTTAAACATATCACTTTTTCTAAAACTTCTGTATTAGAGTTTTTAGTACTTAATACAATAGGAATATCAGAAGAGATGGCTCTAATATTAGTTAGGAATTCTAAACCATCTTGATTAGGAAGATCCAAATCAGTTAAAATAATATCGATTTTTGTTTTTTCTTTATTATAAAGTTCTAATGCACCTTGTTTACTTGAAGATGTTAAAACCTCTTTAAAATATGTTTTAAAAAATAGTGAGACTTCATTAAGTATTTCTTGATTATGTTCTACAAATAAAAGAGTACTTTCTTTTAATAATTCCAACTCCAAAGAGTCTTCAATTTTCTTTTCTATAGCCATAATCTATTGCTAATTCATCAATTTTATTCTTAAGAAGGTCTAGTCTCCAACCATGTCTATTAGCAAACTTTTCAATCTCTTTTTCTCTTTCTTCATGACTACAAAAAACAAAGATTCTCTTTAAAAAGGGTTTTGGCACTTGTATAGAAATAAGCTGAAAGTAATTTTCTTTGCAATTTCTAGAGCAAAAAGCTTTACTCATAGCAATTTTCTTCTTACAAAATGGACAGTGTGACATCAATTTCCTTTAATAATTAATTTATAAAGTTTTGCATTTGTTACATCTTGAAGGAATTTTGGATCTACATCATGAAGAGCTATTATTTCAACTTCTTTGTTGTCCATTAACCAGCCTTTTCCAGTATCAATTATTTTTTCTTCCTGGAAAAGTTTAATTAGTTCTTCTTTTGAAAGTATTTTTTCTTCCATATATTTTACTCAAAATTACTTTTGATTCTCCTCTAAAACATAACCTTTGTTAGAATGGTTTCTGATTATTTCATAATAAGTTTTTTGTCTTATTTTATTTACTATATTTCTCATTGTATAAATAGACATATTTTTACCTTTCCATACTACATCTTTTATAGTATCATAATCAGTAATCTCACCTCTTTTTTCAATAAGTAATTTTAAGAATGATTTTTCTAATCTTGTAAAGTCTATTAGTACTCCACCTGGTTTAAAGAATTGATCTCTATACTCATCAAAATAGATTCCATTTTGGAACTCTATTTTGTCACCTCTTTTAGTTTGATTTAAGCACATAATAATTGCAAGTTTTACATCTTTTACTCTTAAAGGTTTTGATATAAAAGTATATGCACTACAATTTATTGCAGTAACAATATCATCATTATTTTCTTCATCAGAAATTATAATTTTTGGTAAATTTGAAGCTTTATTAGATATTTCAGTACAAATTTCATCAAATGAATAATCTTTTATATTTGTATCAATTATTACTAAATCATAACTATTTGAAACAGCTAATTCAAGAGCTTCTAGTGAACCATTAACCAATTTTAATTCTTTAAAGTAATCATCAAATTCATTTTCAATAGTTACTTTAACATTGTCATCATTACTTATAATAAGTAGTTTTGCATTGTATAATTTTCTTATATTTTTTTCAGTTTTTAACATCTTTAACTCTTTGATATTAATTTTTATTTAAAATAATAGCAAATTTTATTACATTTGTCAAAGAAAAATTATTTATAAATAAATAAAATTTACATTTTTCTTTATTATTTTAACTCTTGCCAACTTTTACCGATATTTTTTGACACTTTCAATGGAACTTTTAATTTAACTATATTTTCCATTATGTTTACCAAATCTTCTAATATTTCTTCAATTTTATCATTTTTTATTTCAAAAATTAATTCATCATGAATTTGTAGAAGCATTTTTATATCATCATTATTCTTATACTTTTCCCAAATTTTCAGCATAGAAAGTTTAATTAAATCAGCAGCACTTCCTTGAAATTTTGTGTTAACACCCTCTCTTAAAAATGCAGCCTTTTGCATTCCATTTGCACTATTAAAATCAAATACTCTTCTTCTTTTAAGTAATGTCTCTATATATTCAGTTTCTAAAATCGTATCTTCAATTGATTTTAAATAATCCTTTACACTTTTAAAAGCTTGAAAATAAGACTCTATATAACTTTTTGCTTCTGCTGTTTTAATTCCTAATGTATCAGCAAGTTTTCTACTACCCATTCCATAAATAAGTCCAAAGTTTATAGATTTAGCTATTGATCTTTTTGAACTTGCTTCTTCTTCTCCAAAAATCTTTATTGCAGTTTGTTTATGAATATCTAAATTACTATTAAAAGCTTCTAGTAAAGCTTCATCTTCACTAAAATGTGCTAGTAATCGTAATTCAATTTGAGAATAATCTATTCCTACAAGAGAATAACCTTCTTTTGGTATGAATGCACTTCTTATTAATGCTCCAGCTTCACTTTTTACTGGAATATTTTGTAAATTAGGATTTTTACTACTTAATCTTCCTGTTGCCGTTCCAGTTTGTAAAAATGAAGTATAAACTCTATTATTATCTCTTTGTTTTGCAAGCTTTAATAGTGGCTCAATATATGTTGACTGCAACTTATGAGATTCTCTATAATCTAAAAGTAAAGGAATTATTTTATGTTCATCATGAAGTTTTTGTAAAACCATTTCATTCGTACTATATCCACTTTTAGTCTTTTTTGAAGCAGTTAAACCTAATTTATCAAATAGTACTTCTCCTAATTGCTTTGGAGAGTTTATATTAAATTCACTACCTGCTAACTCATAAATATTATTAGTTAGTTCACCTAGATGTTTTAAACTTTTTTCTTTTAACTCTTCAAGTATTTTAATATCAATTTTTATACCATTTTCTTGCATGTATGCTAATACTTTAGTAAATTCAAACTCTAAAGTCTGCCCTAGTTCAAATAGATATTCTAAATTTGAAGCTTTAAATTCTTCTTTTAACTTATAAAATAATTTTAAAGTAATAACAGCATCTTCACTAGCATATAAACAAGCTTTTTCAACTTCAACACTAGAAAAGTTTTCTCCTTTTTTAACAAGCTCTTTAAAAGCTAACATTGTATGGTCAAAATACTCTTTTGCTTTAGCATCAAGTCCTAATTTTGAACTTGGATTTAAAAGCCAAGACATTATCATCGTATCAGCATACAAATTCATTTCTAAATTAAAGTTTGTTTTTATTATTTCATAATCATATTTAAAGTTTTGTGCTACAAGTTTAAATTCATTTAGTTTTTCTAATGCCTTTTTTGCATCATCTAAGCCTATTTGATCAGGAACTCCTAGATAAAAATGCCCTATTGGAACATAATATCCTTTGTTTTCTTCAAAACTAAAAGAGAAGCCTACTATTTTTGCATCTTTTGTATCTAAACTCGTTGTTTCAGTATCAAAAGCAACTATACAATTTTTATCAATTGAGTTTAAAACATCAAATAATTTGTCTTTAGTATCAAGTAAAATAGAATCAAATAAAAAAACTTCTTCTTTTTTAGGAATTTTTGTTTTATAGTTTAAGCCATCTTTATTAACTCTTTCAATAATTCTGTTTAAATCATATTCAAGCAAGGTATCTGCAATTTTTAAAATTGGGTTTTCTTTTGGAAGAGTAAATTTATCTATTTCATCAAGTACATGACAATCTACTTTTAAAGTAACTAACTCTTTTGAAATAAATGCCATCTCTTTACTTGCTTCTAAAAGATTTTTCCATCTTGGTTTTTCTATACTTTCTAAATTTTCATAAATATTTTCTATTGTACTAAACTGGCTAATTAATGCTTGTGCAGTTTTTGCTCCCACACCTTTAACTCCAGGTACATTATCTGCACTATCACCTAAAAGTGCTTGATAATCAGTGAATTGTTTAGGTGTTACTCCATATTTTTCTGTACATTTATCTTCATTGATTATTACTTTTTTTATTGGATCGAATAAATAAATTGTATCATCATCAATTAATTGATATAAATCTTTATCATGACTTACTATTCTTACTTCTAAATCTTTTCTTTTTGCATCATGGGCTATTGAAGCTATAATATCATCTGCTTCAAATCCAACTCTTGAAGCTGTTTGAAAGCCCATTTTCTCTATCCAATCAATTGCAACAGGTAGTTGTGTTAAAAGATCTTCTGGCACATCTGGTCTATGTGCTTTATATTGACTATAAATTTCATTTCTAAAAGTATCGCCTTTAGAATCTAATGCAAATACTAAATAATCAGTTTGAAAATCTTTTCCAATATTTGAAATAAAATTCATAAAACCTGTTAATAAGCCAGTTGGAAATCCCTCTTTTGATTTTAAAGGAGGAAGTGCATAATAACTTCTAAATAAAAATCCGAATGTATCTATAACTGTTATTGTTTTCTTCATATTACCTACTTATAAATTTTTAAAGTTTTTATAATATAATATCAATACTAAAAATAAGGTTTTATATGTCAGAAGAGTACACTCTTACTAAACTCAAAAGAAGTAATGATGAACTAAAAGAGATAATAAATAATTCTTGGGATGGAATAGGAATTATTGATTTTACTGGGAAGTTTATATATTACAATAATGCATTCGTTCCTATTTTGGGTTTTTCAAAAGAAGAATTAAAAAACAAAAATTTTATATCATTTATACAAGAAGATTATAAAAAATCATTTATTGAATTAATGAAAAAAAATTTAAAAAATAGATATGAATCAGATATAAATATTGTTTGTATTAGAAAAGATAATCAAAAAGTTTACTTAAGAATAACATTATCAACTATGCTAAATAAAAAACTTTTTGTAATTAATACAAAAGATATAACAAAAGAGATTTCTGATGATCAAATTTTAGATAGTTATGTGGCTTCAACTCATGTAAATATAGATGGACTTATAACCCAAACTAGTCAAGCTTTTCGTACTCTTAGTGGTTATGAAGAGAATGAACTATTAAATAAGCACCATACTATTATAAAATCAGTTGACGAAGATGACAAGGTCTTTAGTGAGATTTTAAATCATATCAAAAATGCAAAAGAGTGGAATGGGAAAATCAAAGCTAAAAGAAAAAATGGAATAATTTTTTGGATTGATACAAAAGTAAAGCCTACTTATAATAAATATGGTGATATCACAGGTTATACTTCACTTATGTTTGATATTACAAATGAGATTAATCTTAATGTAGAAACAAAGTCTTTGCAACAAGAAGTGCTTCAAAAAGACAACTTATTAGTTCAACAATCAAAACTAGCAATAATGACAGAAACTTTGCAAATGCTTTCCCATGAATGGAGACAACCTTTAAATATAATATCAATTAGAGCTCAAAAACTTGAACTTGATTTAACAATGGGACTTGATTCAAATAAAGAGGTGTTTTCACAAAGCTTAAAAGAGATAAAAGATGATGCACAAAAGTTATCAGATACTATTGAAGAGTTTCAAAGTTTTGTACAATTAAAAAGTGAGAAAGAGAAAGTTATAGCAAAAGATGTTATTTTAAAAGCTGTAGAGATTTTCAAAAAAGATCCAGAGTCAAAAGATATAGATTTTATAAAAGATGTAACTGATATCCCTGCTTTTAATAGTTATAAAAGTGAACTTACAACTATTTTAGTAAATATTTTAGTAAATGCAAAAGAAGCAATATTTAGAAAAAAAATTAAAAATGGTGTAATAAAACTAACTTGTTATTGTTTAAATAATACAATATTCTTTGAGATAAGTGATAATGCAGGTGGAATTGATGAAGATATAATTGATAAAATTTTTGAACCTTATTTCTCAACAAAAAACTCAAAACATGGTGTAGGATTAGGATTATATACATGTAAAATAATCACAGAAATGCATTTAATGGGTGAAATTAGTGTAACAAACCATAATAGTGGTGCTACATTTAAAATAGCACTGCCAATTTAAAGGAAGAAAAATGATAGTTATTCCAGCAAGATTAAATTCAAGTAGATTTGAAAATAAAATATTAGTGGATATATTAGGTTTACCAATGGTAATAAAAACAGCTATGCAAGTTAGTGCACTAGATAAAGTAGTAATTGCAACGGACTCCTTAGAAGTTTTAGATTTAGCAAAAATACATGGATATGAAGCTGTACTTACATCAAACGTTCATCAAAGTGGAACAGATAGAATAAATGAAGCTGTAAATAAACTTGATTTACCAGATGATGAAATCATCATAAATGTACAAGCAGATGAACCTTTTATAGAGCCTGAAGTAGTTAAATCTGTAATAAATAGAGTAAAAGAAGTAAAAAAGAATAATGAAAATACAATGATTGTTAGTTGTTATAAAAAGATAACATCAGATTTAGCTGATGATCCTAATCATGTAAAAGTTATACTTGATGAAAATAGTAATGCTATATATTTTTCAAGAGCAAAAGTTCCATATCACAGAGATCACTATGAAAACTCTAGTTACAGCGGACATTTAGGGATTTATGGATTTACAAAAAAAAGCTTAAATGATTTTTGTTCTTTAAAACCTTCAAAATTAGAAAAAATAGAAAAGCTAGAACAATTAAGAGCCATTGATAATGGATATTCAATTGCGATGGTTGAAGTAAACTCTAAATCATTTGGAATTGATACTCAAGAGGATTTAGAAAATGCTCTTAAAATCTTCAAAAAATAAGTCTAAAATGGCTTATTTTTTGATTTAAATTTACCTAAAATAAATAAGTAAACTTGCATAAAATATAGATAATATAACTTTAAAGACTATTTTCATATAATAATATATAATAATTTAAATATAAGGTACTTAATGCACTTTGATGTTCTAATTGCAGATAGTGAAATAATACAAAATATACAACTAAAAGAAAAAACTATAAATGAACTCTCAAATATAAATATGCATTTTACTGCTAATGAAAAAGAGATTTTATCTAAAAAACTTGAATTAAATTTATTAATTATTGATATAAATATACAAAACTCTATAAAAATTGCAAAAGAGTGTTTAAGTAATGATATAGATGTTATATTTATCATAGATAATACTCAAAATCTTGATTTAGCTTATAGTATTGATGTTTTTGACTTTATTTACAAACCACTATTTTTTAATAAACTAGTATTTAAAATAAATCATTATGTAAAAATTAGAGAAAAAGAAAAAGAACTTCTAAAACAAAAAGAAGTTTCTTCTACTATATTAAATAATATTGCAACACCTATATTTTTAACAGATGGTAAAAAATTTCTTTTTGCAAATAAAAACTTTTTAAAAGTCTTGAAGTTAAAAAAATTAAGTGAATTAAATAAAAAATACAAACAAGTCTCTGATGTATTTGAAAAAAAAGAAGGTTATTTATTTGGTGAAAAAAATATTGATTGGCTAAAATACTTAAAAAAAGAAGATGATTTAAAAGTATTAATAAATATAGAAGATAAAAAATATATTTATAAGATTCAATCTAATTATCTAAAACAAAATAAAAACCATCTTATTTTTTTAGATGACATTACTCATGAAATCGAGTATAAACAAGAGCTCATTAATCTTTTATATACAGACAATCTTACAAAAAAACCAAATAGAGCAAAACTAATTGATCAACTACAACATGAAAAAATCAATATTAACTCTTTAGCAATTATTGATATAAACTCTTTTAAAGAAATAAATGATTTTTTTGGAAATAAAGTTGGTGACTGGGTTTTAATTCAAGTTGCTAATATTATGGAGAATATAATAAAAAACCATAATGGTATTAAGCTTTATAAGTTTCCATCTGATACTTATTGCGTAATAGCAGAAGAAGTAGAAAAGAATGACTTCTTAACTGTAATTAAAACTATTATTACTAAAATCTATAAAGAAGTATTTACTTATGAACAATATGAAATCGATACTCGGGTTAAAGCTGGTATATCATTTTCTACAAAAAACAATAAGTTAATTACAGCAGATTTGGCACTTCAAGCAGCAAAAAAAGACAATAAAGACTACTTAGTATTTTATGATAAATTAGATAATTTACAAGAGTATGAAAACAATATGAAATGGACAAAAAAATTAAAAAATGCTTTAAGTAAAGACCAAATTATTGTTTATTATCAACCATTAATCAATAATAAAACTCTAGAAATAGACAAGTATGAGTGTTTAGTAAGAATGATTGATGAAGATAAAGTAATATCTCCTTTTTTCTTTTTAGAAGTTTCAAAAAAATCAAATCAATATACTAAAATAACAAAAATAGTTATTGAAAAAGCTTTTAAAAAATTTGATAAATTAGATTATGAATTCTCTATTAATATATCATATGAAGATATCGAAGATCCAGATTTTTTAAATTTTGTAAGAAAAAAAATGAAAAAATATAATATAAAAGATAAAGTTGTTTTTGAAATTTTAGAAGATGAAAGTGTAAAAAATTACAATATATTAATAAATTTTATTGATGAAATTAAAAGCTTAGGGTGTAAAGTTGCTATTGATGATTTTGGATCTGGGTATTCAAACTTTGAGCATATTTTAAAGATGAATGTTGATTATTTAAAAATTGATGCTTCTATTATTAAAAATGTAGTAATTGATAAAAACTCTTACAAAATAACAAAAACAATAATAGAGTTTGCAAAAAATCTAGGATTAAAAACTATTGCAGAGTATGTTGAAAATGAAGATATTTTTAATACAGTAAAAGATTTAGGAGCAGACTACTCTCAAGGTTACTATTTTTCTCCTCCAAAAGAAAATCCAGAAATAAATAACTCAACTAAGGCTAGGGATGAATAAAGAAATATTAAAAAATATAAAAGTTTTATATGTTGAAGATGAAAATGATGTAAGAGAATTTACGGGAAAAACAATTAAAGCAATAGTAAAAGAGATAATAATTGCAGCTGATGGGAAAGAAGGATTAGAAAAATTCAATGAACATCTAGATGTTGATTTAATTGTTACAGATATAAATATGCCTAAAATGGGTGGCTTAGAAATGTGTGCACAAATAAAACAAATAAATCCAGCAATACCAATTGTTATTACAAGTGCACATAATGATCCAAACTTTTTGAAAAAAGCAATTGATGTGGGTGTTAGTGCATATGCTATGAAACCTATAGACTTATATCAATTAATAGAAAGTATGATAAAAGCTGTTGAACCAGTCTTTTTAAGAAAACAATTAGAAGAAGTAAACTTATCTTTGGAAGAAAAAGTTGAAGAAGGAATACAAAAAATAAAATCAATTTTGGATGCTCAAGATAATATAATATTTGTTAATAGTTCAAATATAATTACAAATGTAAATAAGAAATTTTTAGAATTTTTTGGAACTAATTCATTAGAGGAATTTCTAAATAATGTATCATGTGTATCAAAATTATTTAAGAATGAAAGAGGTTTTTTTAGTCTTGAAACTTTAAAAAATAGTGATAAAAATTGGATTGAGTATTTACAAAATTTAAATGAAGTTGATAGAGTAGTAAAAATAACTAATAAAGATGGTAAAGATAGAGTATTTACTGTTAATATTGATGATTATGAACAAGGACAACACTTTGTTATTTCATTAACTGATATTACAGAACTAAAAGAGAAATCAAATCTTTTAGAGTATCAAGCAAGTCATGATTTGCTAACAGGACTTTTTAATAGACAAAAGTTTCATGAAATTTTTGGGAAAGAGATAAGAAGAGATAAAAGATATCAAAATGATTTATCTTTAATTCTTTTTGATATAGATAATTTTAAAAAATTCAATGATGAATTTGGCCATAATATGGGAGATGAAGTCTTAAAATTTATAGCTGAAGTTGTAACAAGAAGTGTAAGAGAGCATGATACTGTTGTTAGGTGGGGAGGAGAAGAATTTTTAGTTTTACTTCCTGAAACAAATATTGATGGGGCTATGAAAGTAGCTGAAAAGATAAGAATTGCAATACAAGAGTTTAAATCAAAAAAAATCCCAAAACAGATAACAGCTAGTTTTGGAGTAACTACACTTTTTGAAGGTGATATTGAAGAAGAGTTTATAAAAAAAGCAGATATTGCATTGTATAAAGCAAAAAAAGAAGGAAGAAATAGAGTTGTTTCTTACACTACTTAGAAGTTAAAATCTTCTCCTAAGTAGTGTTGTCTAACACTTCCATCACTTTTTATATCTTCACTTTTACCAGAAGCTAATAAACTACCACTTTTCATTACATATGCTCTATGACAGATATGTAATGTCTCTCTTACATTGTGATCAGTTATTAAAACTCCAATTCCTATTAATGTAAGTTGATGAATAATCTCTTGAATATCTTTAACAGCAATTGGATCAACTCCAGCAAAAGGTTCATCTAAAAGCAAAAATTTTGGTTTAGAAACAAGTGCTCTTGCAATTTCAGTTCTTCTTCTTTCTCCCCCTGATAAAGAGATACCTTTTCTTTTTCTAATTGGTTCAATATTAAAAACTTCAAGTAGTTCTTCAACTCTTTTATGTTGTTCACTTTTATCACTTGTTACAACTTCAGCGGCTAAAAAAAGATTATCTTCTACACTTAAATCTTTAAAAATAGAAGATTCTTGAGGTAAATAACCTATTCCTTTTAAAGCTCTTTCATGTAAAGGAAGATTTGTAATATTCATCCCATCAAAAAAAACTTCTCCACTTGTTGGTTTAACAAGACCACATACAGTATAAAAAGTTGTAGTTTTTCCTGCACCATTTGGTCCTAATAAACCTACTATCTCACCACTTTTAATATCTAATGAAATACCATGTAATATTTGTGTTTTTTTTATTTTTTTTGTTATATCTTTTATTTGTAGTTTATGCATTTATTGTATATTGCCTTTTATTCTCTTTTTTCTCTATTTTTATGGTAATTACATTAAAACCATATGAATGAAGTAACTCTTCAAGTCTTTCATCGCCCCACTCTACAAAATGAATTCCTTCTTTTTCAAACTCCTCTAAAAGTCCCAAAGATATAAACTCTTCTAAACCTTTATTATATACATCATAGTGATAAATATTATTTGAGTAAATAGTTTGAATAGAAAATGTGGGAGAAGTAACCACATCTTCAATTGATTTACTTTTTACATAGTTTTTTACTAATGTTGTTTTTCCACTAGCTAAATCACCTTGCAATAAAATAACACAATCACCCTTTTGTTTAATATATTTATCTACTAGTTCTACTATTTTTTCTAATTGTTCTAAATTTAAATCTAGTTTTTCTTGCAAGTTTTTCCCTTATGCTAAAGCATTTGATACTTTAATTAATTGCTCTAATTTTTCTTTTGCTTTACCACTTTCAATAGTACTTCTTGCTATTTCAATTCCTTCTTTCATATCTCTTGCTTTATCATCTATAATTAAAGCTGCGGCTGAATTTAATAAAACAATATCAAGTCTTGAATCTTTTATTTCATTTGATAAAATACCTTTTGTAATAACTGCATTTTCCTTTGCATCTCCTCCAACAATCGATTCTTTTGGTGCAAGATTAAAACCTAATTCTTGAGGATCAATTATAAATTCACTAATTTTTTTATTTTCAAGTAAATTTGCAAAACTTATATCAGAAATTGATATTTCATCCATTCCATCATTTGAGCTAACTACCATTGCTTTTTGTGTTTCTAATATGTTTAAAGCCTCTGTAATTTTCCCAATTAACTCTTTAGGAAACACACCAAGTAATTGTTTTTTTACAAAAGCAGGATTAGATAAAGGACCTATTAAATTAAAAATTGTTCTATGATTAATTGATTTTCTAATTGGTGTAACATATTTCATAGCTGGGTGATGATTTGCTGCATGCATAAAAACAAAACCTGTATCTTCAAACATCTTTGCACTATCTTCTAAACTCAAATCTAAGTTAAACCCTAAAGCCTCTAGCATATCTGAACTTCCTGATTTACTTGTAACACTTCTATTACCATGTTTTGCTACATAAGAACCGCTTGCACATAAAAGAATTGATGTCGTACTTGAAATATTAAAACTAAAACTTTTATCTCCACCTGTTCCAACTATATCAATAGCTTTTTCGCGCAAAGCTTTATTTGCAGGTAAAGCAATCAAGTGATCTCTCATAGCACTTACTGCACCTGCTATTTCTTCAACTGTTTCCCCTCTTTCATAAAGTTCTATTAAATAATCACGTACTTCATCTTCAAGCAACCTATTTTCAAATATATCATCAAACTTCAATTTTGCTACATTAAACATTGCTATCCTTCATCACTTAGTTTTTCTACGTATTCATCCATTTTAGATTTTGGAGTTGATTTTGTAGTAGGAATTTGTAAGACCTTAAATTTATCACTTCTTTCAAGATATTTTATTTCTATAATATCTCCAACTTTTACTTCTTTGGCTTTTTTAGCAGCTACATCATTTATATATACTACCTTACAAGCTAGCATATCTTCGGCAACTGCTCTTCTTTTTGTTATATTTACTGCATTTAAAAATTTATCACATCTCATAATAGGGATTATAGCTAATTTTAGATAAAATATATCCAAATTAACATTTATATTTTATGGAGACGTTATGAATAAAAAAGAAGTAAAAAAAGTTGTTTTAGCTTACAGTGGAGGTTTAGACACGTCAATCATTTTAAAGTGGCTTCAAGATGAATACAATGCAGAAGTTATTACTTTTACTGCTGACTTAGGTCAAGGAGAAGAAGTAGAACCTGCAAGACAAAAAGCTTTAGATATGGGAATTAAACCAGAAAATATTTTTATTTTAGATATAAAAGAAGAGTTTGTAAAAGATTATGTATTTCCAATGTTTAGAGCAAATGCAATATATGAGGGTGAATACCTATTAGGAACATCTATTGCAAGACCTTTGATTTCTAAAAAACAGATTGAAATTGCAGAAAAAATGGGTGCAGATGCTGTTTCTCATGGTGCAACTGGAAAAGGAAATGATCAAGTAAGATTTGAGCTTGGTTATTTAGGACTTAATTCAGAAATTACAGTAATTGCACCTTGGAGAGAATGGGATTTAAATTCAAGAGAAAAACTTTTAGCTTATGCTAAAAAAAATGGAATTAATATTGATAAAAAGCATTTTGATGAAAATGGAAATCCTGCTGTAAGTCCATATTCAATGGATGCGAATCTTTTACATATTTCATATGAGGGATTAGTTTTAGAAGATCCAGCAAAACAACCAGATGAAAATATGTGGTTATGGACAAACTCTTTAGAAGAGGCTCCAAATGAAGCTGAATATATTACAATCTCATACAAAAATGGAGATCCATATGCAATTAATGGTGAGGAGTTATCACCTGCAACACTTCTAAAAAAACTAAATGACTATGGAAATAAACATGGTATTGGAAGAATTGATATTGTAGAGAATAGATATGTTGGTATGAAAGCAAGAGGTTGCTATGAAACTCCAGGTGGAACAATTATGCTAAAAGCCCATAGAGCAATTGAATCAATTACTTTAGATAGAGAAGCAGCACATTTAAAAGATGAATTAATGCCAAAATATGCAAAACTTATCTATAATGGATATTGGTTCTCTCCTGAAAGACAAATGCTTCAAGCATCAATTGATGAAACACAGAAAAAAGTAGAAGGAACAGTAAAACTAAAACTTTATAAAGGAAATGTTGTAGTAGTTGGAAGAGAATCAGAAAAATCACTATTCTCAGAAGCTCACTCTACATTTGAAGAAGATGAAGTTTATAATCAAAAAGATGCAGAAGGCTTTATTAAATTAAATGCATTAAGATTTATAATAGCTGGACAAACTCAAAATAAATAAATAAAAAAGCAGAGAAATCTCTGCTTTTTTCTACATAAACTCACACAAATAATAATACAAATATAATATTGTAGTTAAAATGTAACTATTCTTGATTAAAATTCTTCTTATCCTAAAAATAAGAAGTAAGCATGCACTATTTTAATGATTTAAAAACAATAGTAGATATAAACTCTTATACAAAAAATAAACAAGGTGTTGATAATGTAACAACACATATGCAACTTTGGCTTGAAGAACTAGGTTTTAATACAAAACTTTTTAAAAAAGAACATATAGGAAATCATGCACTTTTTACCACTAGTAAAAAAGATGGAATTAAAATCTTACTTTTAGGGCATAATGATACAGTTTTTCCTCCAAATAGTTTTGAAGGCTTTAAAGAGGATAAAACGTGGGTTTATGGTCCAGGCGTTTGTGATATGAAAGGTGGAAATATTGTTGCATTACAAGCTCTTAGAAATATTTATAAACAAAATAATAAAATCTTTAATATTGACTTTTTTTTAGTAAGCGATGAAGAATCAGGCAGCGATGATTCTAAGTTAATTAGTGCAAAAATTGCAAAAGATTATGATATATGTTTTGATTTTGAAGCTGCTGGGAAAAATCTTGAAGTTGTAACATCTAGAAAAGGTGTTGGAACTTTTACAATAACTTGTCAAGGAAAAGCTTCCCATGCAGGTACCTCTTATGAAAATGGCATTGATGCTAATCTTGAAGCTTCATATAAACTACAAAAACTTGTAAGCTTAACAAATCTAGAGCTTGGAACAACAGTCAATGTTGGAAAGTTTGAAGGTGGAATTGGAGCAAATATAATCTCTAGTAAAGCTACTCTTTTATTAGAAGTTCGTTTTAAAACTATTAATGAAAAGCAAAGAGTACTAAAAGAACTTAAAAATATAACAAATACTTCATATGTAAAAGGAACTAAATCTAAGCTTGAAGGTTTAATCCAAAGAGAAGTAATGCAAGAAAATGAAAAACAACATGAACTAATTAATCAATTAGAAATAATAAGTAATACAAAAATCTTAACAGAACACAGAGGTGGAGTAAGCGATGCAAATATATTTTCAAGTTGTAAGGTTACAACACTTGATGGTTTAGGACCATATGGTTTATATGACCACACAATAAATGAAAAAGCTTTAAAATCAAGTTTTAAAAAAAGAATTGACTTAATGACTAAAATACTTTTACACTATCAAAATATGGAGAGAAATAATGGCAAAGCGTAAAATTGGTATATGGTTATACCAAAATAGTGGTGGAGATGTAATCCAAAAAAAAATGATTAAAAAACTAAATGAAAGAGATATAGATGTAATCACAGATATTAATCTTAGAAATGCTATTGCAAAAAATGGTCATATACTATATAAAGATTTGAAGCTAGATAAACTTGATCTGTTTTTTTCATATAATGCAAGCGAACAAACACAATATCAAATGTACTTATATAAAGCATTAAATAGAGCAATTCCAATGATAAATAACTTTGATGCTTTTGAACTAACAGAAGATAAGTTTCAAACTTCTTTTTTATTAAGAAATAACAATATATCAACAGCAGATTATAAACTTTGTCATAGAAATGACACCCATCACTTAGAAGAAATAATGAAAAAATGGTCTAAGATGGTTTATAAACCAACTGATGGTTGGGGTGGAGTTGGACTTACAAAAATTGAAAATGAAGAAGCCTTAAATATGCTACTTCCTTTTTTGAATCAAATAAATGTTAGATATTTTTATGTAGAAAAATTCATAGATTATGATAATACAGATTATAGAGTAGATATTGTAAATGGCGAGTTTGTTGGATGTTATGGTAGGAAAGCAAGTAAAAAAGATTGGAGAACAAATGTTACTAGTGGAGGTACTGTTTTTAAAAGAGAGCCAAATGAACAAATAATAGATTTAGCAAAAAAAGCTGCAAAAATAACAAATCTTGAAATTGCTGGAATTGATATTATTTATGACAAAAAGAAAAAAGAGTATATCGTTTTAGAAGTAAATGGAATTCCTGCTTTTGCAACACCAGAACAAGAAAAAATTGGTATTGATTATAATGACAGAAAAATAGACATGATAGTTGATTTAATTAATAAAAAAACATTTAAAAAGAGAGGTAATAGATGAAAAAGCTACCAAAACTAGGATTTTTATATCTTGACTATGTATTGAGATTTTTTGATCATTCTAACTTTAAAGGATGGCCAAATAAGATTGAAGAACTTGTTTATCATTGGAAAGATGATAAAAAAAGGTTTATAAAAGAGATAAAAAGAAAAAAAATAGATATCTTAATTGGTAATATTCCTGCAACTGCATATGATACTTTTGTAGAAATTTCAAAAGAGTTACCTCATGTTAGATTTGTGCCATCATTACAATCACAATTTTCTAATAAATCAAAAGAGAATGTAACTCTCTTTTGTAAAAAACATAAACTCAATATTCCAAAAACAAAAATATTTTATGATAATCAAAAAGCAGTTAAATACTTAGAACAAAAAGCTAAATATCCTCAAATAATCAAAAGAAGTTATGGACCTTCAAACTATGGAGGTTATTATGTACATAAGGTAAATAGTTTTAAAGATGCTAAAGAGTTATTGAAAAAGAAAAAATATAATCCAGTTTATACCCAAGATGCAATTAAATTAAAAGATAGTGGGGATATTAGAGTTATGTTAATAGGACATAAACCTATTTGTGCTTTTTGGAGATATGCTGGAAAAAATGAGTGGATTACAAATACCTCACAAGGGGGTTCAATGTCTTATAATAATATTCCTGTGAATGCATTAGAATTAGCAGTTCAATCAAGTAAAGCGGCAAAGGCTGAATATTGGGCTTGTGATATTGCTATTTGTAAAGATACAGGCAAAGCTTATATTTTAGAATGTGCTACGGCATTTGCAGCTTTTCCTTATATAAGAGATTGGATTGGGCAATACTTGATGTGGGATTTTTCAAAAGGCAAATTTAAAATGCCACATGTACCTTTATTTTCATGGGAAGAACTTGGTAAGATAGACTCAAATTTGCTTAGAACATTAAGGCATATTGGTTTTTCTAAATATAAACCTAGTTTTGATGGTGAGTGCTATTTGAATGATGTAAATATTGGCTTTGATATGCAAGAAGTATATAAAAGTGATGACAGTGATTTTCCTAAGCCAATGAATATAAATAAAATAAAAAAATATTTTGACAAAGATAAAGAAAAAGCTGAGTTTGAATTAAAAAAATTAAACTTAAATAGTGCTTCTTTAACAGACATAATGACTCTATATGCAATGCAAGAAGAACTTGCTGTAGAGATACATGAGTATATTCAAGAAAATATAATTACAGATTCAACTGATTTGTTAGAACTTGAGTCAATTGATGAACAAATGTTAAAGTGCTGGGATAAAAACTTAGATGATATGAGAGTTGATATAAATAGTGTAGAAGAGTATGAACTTATTAAAATAAAAGGAATAGGTAAAAAACTTGCAAAACTTATAATAAAATATAAAAAACAATTAAATGGTTTTAAATCTATTGAAGATTTAGAGCAGATTGAAGGAATAGGCAAAAATAAACTTAAACAATTGAAATCAAGATTTAAAATAGGAGTTTAAATGAAAAAGCTCTATAGAACGTATGAAGAATCAACACAAATTTTTAAAAGTTTAAAAAAAGAGTATCCTGAAAATTTTAAACTTGAATCTATTGGTAAAACTTGGGAACAAAGAGATATATATTTAATTACTTTATCTTCTAATATAAAAGAAGCTCATTTGAAACCTGCTCTTTTTTATACAGGAACAATTCATGCAAGAGAGTGGATTGGGCATGAATTAAGTATAGAATTTGCTATTTATATTTTAGATAATATAAGTATCGACCCAACTTTAGAAGCATTTTTAGATAAAGCAACAGTTTATATGGTTCCTTGTGCAAATCCTGATGGTTTTGTTTACTCACAAACACATTTTAGTTTTTGGAGAAAAAACAGAAGAGTAAATATGGATGGAACTTATGGCGTTGATTTAAATAGAAATTTTAGTGTTGGTTTTACTAAATCAACTCTAAGCTCTTCAAATATATATTCTGGACCTGAACCTTTTAGTGAGCCTGAAACAAATGCATTGAAAAAGTTTATTCAAAATCACCCAAATATTACAATTGCATTAGATTATCATAGCCAAGGAAATGTATTTTTCCCTGCCCATGATTTTAGACATGAAGATAATATTGATACAACTGATTTAAATACACTTTGTGCAAATATGGCAGATAAAATAAAAAAAATATCAGATAGAGAATATGGTATTCATCAAGGGAAACCTCCAGCAAATCTAATTGGTGGAAGTGGTAGAGAGTTTTATTATTCAAAAGGTATTTTAGCTACTGTTGTAGAAGTAGGAACTAGAAATATAAGTGATTATTTAGATGATATGAATGAGCATATAAGAGAGCATATTCCAGCACTTATTGAAGCAATAAAAGAAGTTCCAAATTATAGTAAAGAAAATCCAGTTAAAAAAGTTGAGAATTTTGAAGTTGAAAGTATTGGTTCAAACCATGTAAAATTAAAATGGGAAGCAAAAACATCAAAGGATATCTCTTTTGAAATATATAGAAGTAAAAGAGATAAACTTTATTGTAAAGAAACAAATCTTATTGCTAGAACTCAAGCTTTAGAATTTACTGATATTAATCTTCAATCAAATACAAACTACTACTTTAATATAAGAGCTATAAACAAAAAAAAGAGATTAAAATCACCTTTTGCTGCTCAAATAAAAATAAGAACCAATGTTGAATATGATGAATACTCTAGAACTTACTATGCAAATGCAAATCAAACAGGATATATAGCTGAAAATCTAAATAATAATCATAAACATTTTGGTGTAAATTCTTTATTTGTTGGAGTAGATGAAAACAAGGGAGTTTCTTATTCTATTATTAGTATTGACTTAAAAACTATTCCAAAAAATGCTGTTATTAAATCTGCTTGTTTAAATTTATATCCCATAAATAGAGTTTCAACTACAATAGAAAAATTCGGAGAATGGAATGTAGGAATAGTTGAACAAGATTCAATAAGTGATATTACTGATTTTGATGAGGTAGATAATGCAAAAATAATTAGTTATATTGGTCAACCAACAAAAAGTGATCAATTAACACAAGGAATATGGAGAAAATGGGATTTTTCAGGAATGCAAGCTTCTGTACTTACAAAACAAATAGAAAAAGAAAAAGTTATATTAAGAGTTGAGGGACCAAAAGAATTAAAAGTAGGCAGAAAATCTCAAATGATGCAATGGGATATTGGTTATGGAAAATTTGGTTTTGGATTAACTTATAGACCAAGATTAGAATTAACTTATACTATTGAACCAACAATAGTAAGTTTATATGCAAAATCAATACATACAATTAGTAAAAATAAAGTTGTTAAAGATGAGATAAGTTCTGGTTTTGATGAAAGTGGGAAAAAGATATATAGTGCATTAGAGTTTAATTTATCATCATTGCCCTCTTATGAATATACTATAATTACTAATGCTTATGTAGAATTAAACTCTACAAAAACTTATTTAAAAGATGACATTAGATTCCATTTAGAGTTTGTTGATAATAATATCAAAAGAAATCATAAAGATTTTGAAAATAGAAAAATAATTCAAAATATAGGATATGATATAAGTGCAAATGATTTAAAAAATAATCAAACTCAATATTTTGTTTTTGATTCTTTTGCAAAAATAGAATTAAATGAAAAACTAAAAGATAAAACTGATATTTTACTTGCATTAAAACCCACTTCTTCTAAAAAAGCTATAAAAAATAAAAAAGTATTTTGGGAAGTAAAAGATAGTAAGCTTAGTGCAAAACTAATTATAGAATATATTTCTAAAAGAAGATTTGCATTACCACAAGTAACAAATGCCAAATTTGAGCTAGAAAATGGGAAGATTAGAATCTCATGGCAAAATCCAAAAGATGAAGATTTTGTTGGAGTAAAAGTAATTAAAAACCCTTTTAGAAAACCTTTAAGTTCACAAGATGGACAAAAACTTTATGCAGGAAAAGACAACTACACATATGATGATTTTGGAGCATTAGATAAAAATAAATATCTTGCAATATTTACATATGATGATGTACCAAACTATTCTAAGCCCGTTATTTTAGAGTATAAAGCACAAATTTAATATTTGCATTTTTTATTTTTTGAGGATATAATATTTTACTTTTAAATTAAAGGGGAGAGAAATGATTTTAAAGTTTAAAGAATTTTATCCAAGAATTCATAATAAAGCATGGATTGCTCCAAGTGCAGATTTAATAGGAGACATAAAAATAGGTAAAAACTCATCTGTATGGTTTGGATGCGTGTTAAGAGCAGATGTAAATAAAATAAGAATTGGTAAAAAAACAAATATACAAGATTTATCAATGATACACACAGATACAAATACTCAAACTATTATTGGAAATAATGTTACAATCGGACATAAAGTTATGCTTCATGGCTGTACTATTGAAGATAACTGTTTAATTGGTATGAGTGCTACAATATTAGATAATGCAGTAATTGGTGAGGGTTCAATAGTAGGAGCAAATTCACTTGTAACTCAAGGGAAAAAGTTTCCACCAAGAAGTTTAATCTTAGGAAGTCCAGCAAAAGTAGTAAAAGAGCTTAAACAAGAAGATGTAGAAGGTCTTATAAAACATGCAGGACATTATGTAGATTATAAAAACGATTATTCTTAGATTAGGATAGAAGAGTTTTATCTTCTATCTAACATCTGTATTATTTCACTAAAAAGGGTAAGTTTTGTTTTATAATCTTTATCTTCTTTTTCTAGTTCTTTTAACTCTAAAGGCTCAATATTAGAATTAAAAATTTTAGATAATTGCTCTATTTCTCTATTTCTTTGAGACAACTCTTTTACATAATAAGTTGACAAATAAGACTTCTCTACTTCTTTTAACAAAGTATCTATTTTAAAAGGTTTTAAAATATAGTGATTTACTCCATAATTAATAGAATCAAGTAAATACTGTTTATCTGAATATGCTGTTGTAATAAGACAAGCAACTTTTGGATTGATATTTTTGATTAATTTAATCATTTCTATTCCATCAATATTTGGCATATTAATATCAGTGATTACTATATCAATTTTCTCTTTATGTTTTTTAAACTTTTCAAAACCATCTTTACCATCTACAGCAACATATGTTTTTTTAAAAAGAGGTTCAAAGCAACTTAGAAGGTTTTTTCTTATAACAGAATCATCTTCAACATATAAAACAGTCAACTCTTCGATGAAGTTAATATTAAAACTACTATTTTCTAGCTTTTTCATAATAATCTCCTATAAGAAAATTATACTTATAAATAGTATTATAAAAGTGTTAATTATTCAAAATATCTAATATTTATTTTATATCCAAAACCATAAACATTTTCAATATCTAATTCTGGAACTTTTTTTCTTAATCTTGAAACGATATTTTTTAGGTTTGTTATATCTGCACTTGACTCATAATCACCTTCCCATAATATTGCTATTATTTCTTCAACAGGATGGGTTTTTTCAATTGTTTTTAAAAGTAACTCAATTAATAAAAACTCTTTTTTTGTTAATTTTATTGCTTGATTATTTCTTAATAATTGTTTAGTTTGTTTATCCCAAATTAAAATATTATTTAACACTATTTTTTCAGCTTTAAAATTATTTCGTAACTCATTTTGATCATGTATTTCTTTTGTAATATTAAATATTACAGTAATAAACTCATCATAATCTAAAGGTTTAACTAGAAAGTAAGAAATTCCAATATTAACAAATTCCAAAAGATATTTTGTTTCACTATGTGCTGATAAAACTATGATTTTTTGGTCAGGATTTTCTTTATATATAAGTTTTGTAAGTTCTAAACCATCGATTTTGGGCATTTTTATATCACTTAATACAATATCATAATGTTTTTGATTTATATTAAAATACTCTTTATATTTGTCTAAGCCCTCTTCTCCATTACTTGCAACATCGACACAAGTAAAAATCTCCTTTAAAAGCTCAGTTGTTTCTTTTTTTATAGACTCATCATCTTCTATAAAAAGTATAGATATATTTTGACAATACTCTTCAAGTAACACATAGTCAATCATAAGCCCTCCCATATCAATAGTAAATAAGAATAAAAATTATACAATACTAAAACTGCTTATAAGTTTAATTAATTTTGGAATTTACATGAAAAAACAAATAGATAATGACTCAGAAAATATAAATACAATATTAAACTCAACTATTGAAGGTATTTTAATAATTAAACAAGGATTTATTGTAAATGCAAATGATGCATTAGTTCAAATTTTGGAGTATAAAACAAAAGATGAATTAATAGGCAATTTAGCAACAGGTGTATTGATTCCATCAACAACACAGAAATTTTTAGAATTTAATAGACATCTATTTCAAGAAGTCACTCTAGTTTCAAATAATGGAGTTTTAATCCCAGCAATAATCAAAATAAGTGATATAAAATTAAGTGGTGAAAAATATAAAATAGTTTCTTTAATTGATTTAAGAGAGATAAAAGAGAATGAGAATTTACTTTTTAGACAATCAAAACTTGCAAGCTTAGGAGAAATGATTTCTATGATTGCCCACCAATGGAGACAACCTTTAGCTTCTGTTGGTTCAATTATGGCTAAACTTAGATTTAAAACAAAAAAAAATAGTGTAATAAAAAATGAAGATTTAATAAAAGATGTTTTAAGTGTGCAAGGCTATTTAAAATATATGTCAAAAACAATTGATGATTTTGCAAATTTTTTCAAAGATGATAAACAAAAAGAGTATATAGATATTATTAAAACAACTATACAGGCAAAAGAGCTTATTCAACCTAGTTTAGAAATTACAAATATAAATTTAGAAATAAATAAAATAGATATTGAAAAAATATATACTTATAAAAATGAGTATATTCAAATTATTTTAAATCTAATAAATAACAGCATTGATGCAATAACTGAAAGAGAAATTAAAAAAGGAAAGATAGATATAAGTTTTGTTAAAAGTGAGAATTATTTGAGAATCAAAGTAAGTGACAATGCAAAAGGCATACCACAAGATATTATAAATAGAGTTTTTGATCCTTATTTTTCTACAAAACATGAGAAAAATGGAACAGGATTAGGTCTTTATATGTGTAAGGTTATTCTTGAAAAACATTTTAGTGGAACAATTGATGTTAAAAATACATCACAAGGCGCTTGCTTTAGTATTGATATCAAAATTTGAATTTAACTACTTGATTTTTACCTTTTTCTTTTGCAAGATAAAGTGCTTTATCAGCACAAGAAACTATTTTTTCTGAATCTAATATTTTATCACTTGTTTGACTAAGTCCTATACTAACAGTTATAGAAAAACCATCAAACTTTAGATTTTCTATTTTTTTTCTAACTCTATTTGCTATTTTATAACCTTGTTCTAATTTTGTGTTAGGCATAACTATACTTAACTCTTCTCCTCCATATCTAGCAGCAAAATCCATTTGTCTTATTGAATCATTTAATATCTTTCCAATTTTTGATAATACTTCATCACCTTTTTGATGTCCAAAATTATCATTTACTTTTTTAAAATCATCAATATCAATTAGTGCTAAAGTTATAATAGTATTTTTTCTTTTAGCTAAATCTATCTCTTTTTTAAGAAAAACATCAAAAATATCTCTTAAATAAAGATTTGTTAAACCATCTTTTGTTGAAGAATCAGTTAAAAAATCACTTTTCTTTTCTTCCATTATTGTTGGTTTGTAAATTTCATTTTTTATATTATATAAATAATCTAAAGTAGCCAAACAAACTCCACCATCTCTATGTAGTCTCTTTTCTAAAAAAAATTTATGTTTAAATATCTCTTTACAAAATTGTTTTGCTTCTTTTTTATTAAAAGATTTATGGCTTAAGGTTAATAAAATAAGTGAGTATAACTCATCATTATATATTTCATAATAATATTTAAAATTCTGTCTATTTTTTATTAGTTTTTCAATATCAGAAATATATAACTGTGAATTTTTTATATCAATAGTATCTGATACTTGTGTTTGTTCTTCATTCATTTAAATTATTAGTTCTTTTTATATCATAAATATCTAAACGTCTATCTTTTAAATTATTTACACTACCAAAACTATGCAACTCTTTTAATAAGTCTAAATCAACATCAGCCACTAAAATCATTTCAGTATTAGGAGTTGATTCAGCTTTAACACCATTAATAGAAAATGCAAAATCACATGGAGTAAAAACAGCTGACTGAGCATATTGAATATCCATATTATGAACTTTTGGTAAGTTTCCAACACATCCAGCTATTGCTACATAACACTCATTTTCAATAGCTCTTGCTTGAGAACAAAGTCTCACTCTTGAATAACCATTTTGAGTATCAGTTAAAAATGGCACAAAAAGAATTTGCATCCCCTCATTTGCCAAAATTCTACTTAATTCAGGAAACTCTGAATCATAGCAAATTAAAACACCTATTTTCCCACAATCTGTATTAAATGTTCTAATTTCATTAGAACCATTTAATCCCCAAATTTTCTTTTCATCAGGAGTCACATGATTTTTTGCATACTTTTCAATAGTACCATCACGCTTACATAAAAAACCAACATTATATAAATGCCCATTTACTAGTTCAGGCATACTTCCAGTTATAATATTAATATTATAACTTATTGCAAGTTTTGAAAACTCTTCTTTAAATGTATGTGTATATTTAGCCAATTCTCTTATTGCATCAGCTTCATTTAAATGATTATATTTAGCCATTAAAGGAGCATTGAAAAACTCAGGAAAAAGTGCAAAATCACTTCTATAGTTTGAAACAGCTTTAATAAAATATTCTGCTTGTTCTAAAACTTCTTCTATATTTTTGTAAGGTCTAACTTGCCATTGTACTAAACCCAATCTTACAATTGATTTTTGTGTTAAAGGTTTCTTTTTTAATTTTGTATAATAAATATTGTTCCAAGCTAATAATGCTGCATATTCTTGACTTTCAACATCACCTTCAAGATAGTTTTTTAAAACTCTTTTTACATAAAAATCATTTGATAACTGAAAATTAAGAACTGGATCATTTATTTTTTTATATTTAACCTTTTGAATATACTCTTTAGGAGTTAATTTTTGTGCATATTTTCCATAATTTGGTAATCTACCTCCAAATATTATGCCTTTTAAATTTAAATCTTCACACAACTCTTTTCTATAATCATATAATCTTCTACCAAGTCTTAAACCTCTATATTTTTTGCTAATAAAAATATCTACACCATAAAGCATATCGCCTAATGGGTCATGTGTATCAAAAGTATAATCAGCTGTAATTTCTTTATAGTTATGATTATCATCAAAAAGTGAATAATCAACTATAATACTAAGTGCAAACCCAGCTAATTCTCCATCTATTTTTATTCCCACTTGACCTTTTGGAAACTTATCAAGTAAAGCACTTAACTCTTCATACTCCCAAGTAGAATCTTTAAGATGTTTATATTCATCTTTCATTAATTCACAAATGGCTAAATGATCCTCTTTTTGTAAAAAAGTAAGTTCAATTTTATCAATATTTTGTTTCATAAAAGCCCCTTTAAGCGATATGTGTAATCAAATAATATTTTAAGCTAAACTATTATAGAAATCCTTAAGTTTGTTATATAACTCATCAAAACTTACATTTTCCATAGAATCAAGAATATCAACCATAATTACATTATCTTCTTTACCATTCCATGTTTTTTTATAAGTTCCTTCTTTATAACCATTATCTTGTCTAAATTTATTTAAACAATTTTTACCAATATATAGTTTTTGTAGCCATGTAAAAGATAATCCAGAAATTTTACAACATCTAAAAAATTGATCAATAAATCTTTCAATTCCACTAAATGATGGCATATTATTTGTTTGAATTGCTAAAGCAATATAACCTAACTTCTCAGCTTCTTTTACCATAGCTTTTACATCAATTTGTTCATTTGCTTCATAAATACAATGAGTATTAACTAAAGATACAGCTTTTGGAACATTTGTTTCTTGTAAAATATAAGACATTAAAAAATGCCAAATATCTACTAACTCAACATGAATATTCTTCATATCAGGTTGTGAGTTAATATTTTTCCAATGTTTCCATGGAGTTGAATCAATTAACTCTGCAACTTCCATATGTATACATCTTAGCCAGTTAATATCTTTATCAAACTTATTTACACCAAGTTCCCAATTTTTACCATTAGTTGAGTCATTTAACTCTTTTTGTAATAAAAACATCTCTTCAAGCTTATGAGGGAAAGAAGAAGCTTCTTCTAAAAGTGTTGCCAAAGGTAAACACTCTTCAACTAAATTATCTAAAGTACTATTGTTTGGTAAAGATTTTTCACCTTTTAAAAGATGAATAATAAGTGAAATTGTATATGGTACTTCATCTTTTTCTTCCCATTTTAAAATATCTTTTGGTGTAACACCAATATATTTTGCGAAATCTTCTATTGTTAAAAATCCTAATGACTTTGTAACTATTTTTAAATCTTCATATAACAAATTTATTCTCCTAATTTATTGGTAATTCTATTTTAAATATTGCCCCTTTACCTGAGTTAGATGCACTTAATCGACCATTACTATGTTGTTCAATTATTGTCCTACTCATATAAAGACCTAATCCTGTACCATTTTTATTTTTTTTAGTTGAAAAATATGGTTCAAAAATTCTATTTATAATATTTTGAGGAATTCCTCCTGCGTTATCTTCTACTTCAATAATTGCAAAATCCTCATTTTTATAATATTTTATACTTAGTTCTCTTTGTTCTTTTTGCATACCATCATTTTTCTCAACCATAATATCTCTTGCATTTTTAATTATATTTATTAATACTTGCACTACTTCATTTATATGCACTTTAACTATACAATCATCAATTGCGTATTTATTTAATTTTATTGTATCAACTTTTAGCATATAAGCTAAAAAATCAATTGCTTTTTCAATTAATCTACTTAATTTTATCTCTTCTTTTTCTTTATCTGGTTTAAAAAAATCTCTAAAGTCATCAATCGTTTTAGACATGTATTCAAGTTGGTTTCCTATATCTTCAACAACTTGATTTAATATCTCATCGCTTATTTCACCTTCAATCATCTTCATTAAAGGAAGTTTTTGAATCAATATTGATACAGCTTGAAGTGGTTGTCTCCATTGGTGGGCAATCATTGAAATCATCTCACCCATTGCTGCTGATTTTGATTGCTCTACTAAAATATTTTGTTGTTCCTCTACTTCTTTTTTAGAGGTAATATCTTGTCTTATCGCATAAAAACCAGTAATTTCTCCCTTTGTATTAAAACTTGGTTCAATAGTTGCATAAACCCAATATGCATGTCCACTCTTTTTTTGATTTTTAATTTCACCTTGCCAAACTTTCTTATCAAGAATAGTTTCCCAAAGATTTTTAAAAACATATTGATTTGTATCTGGGTGTCTTACAATATTATGGGATTGTCCAATAAGTTCATCTCTACTAAAACCAGAAATATCACAAAAAGCATCAGAAACTTCTTTAATGATTCCTTTTTTATCAGTTTTAGACATAATCACATATTTATTAACTATTGCAACAGTTTTTCTTAATTTATTTTCAACATCTTTAACAGTTTTTGAATATTTATTAAGAACTGCAGCAAAGTTTCTTTCAAAAATATAATCAACTTCAGATATAACTTCAAAAGAATCTATTTTTAAATCATAAATATTTTTAACTAGTGCAATTTTAAAACCAGAGCATATTATAAAAAGCTCATCACTACTTAGATCTTTTGACTTCAAATAATCTAATAAATCATTTATTACAGGGCAATCACCAATCTCTTTTTTATCATCAATAACGTCAATATAATAATCAATTACAAAACTTGCATATTTTTTTACAAATGTAATTTTATCAAGTTTATAAGAGTCTAAAATTTCAACTACTCTTTTATTTGATAACCAATATTTTATTATAGTTTTTTTATTTTGTTTGAGTTGATCAACATAATTGTTTAATGTCATTATTACCCTAATTTAAATGATTAAGAGATATTTTACTATTAGTTATCTTTGTTTTGGATTATAAAATGAGCAAGGTTTTCCACTACTATTTTTTACAACAATAGAAGGAATTAATTGAGACTTAAAACCATAAGCCTTACATCCATGAGGTCGCTCTTTTTCCCATGTAACATAATAATAAAGACACTTTTGACATACGATTCTTTCTTCCATGAAATAATATTAGCAAAATAATATAAATATTCATATATAATTAAGAATAATTTCATTAGAATTTACTTTTAATGATAACAAAGGTTAGTACAATGTTTAAAAATATACACACTAAGTATAAAATACTTCTAAATATGATTGTTACGCAAATTGCATTTGCAATTATAAGTATTACTGCAATAGTGTCAGCTTCTGATATAATTGCAATTTTGTCAATAAATATCCTTTTTGGTATTATTGTAGCTTATACAAATTTTGCGGCTATGAAAAGAATTGTTGGAGGGATAGATAGACTAAGAGAATATCTTGATGATTTTATGCAATATGCCTTTATGAAATCTAATAAAATACGAAGAGCAGAATATATAAAGAAAGATGAAATAGGTCAAATTCTTGAAAGCTTCAATGAATATTTTGACTCATTTGATAAAATAAGAAAAGATGATATGCGAGTATTAGGAGAAATAGTACTTGTTATGAATAAAGTAGAACAAGGTATTTTTAGATGTAGAATTAATTCTAGTACTGAAAATCCAATGATTATGACTCTAAAAAAAACAATCAATAAAATGCTTGATACACAAGAAGATAATATGAAAGAGTTGGAAAATACACTAGAATCATACTCAAATGATGACTATACAAAACAAATATTAATATCACCAAAATTAAAAGAAAGAATGTTGTCAGTAATGAAAGGAGTAAATGCCTTAGGAGAAGCATTAACAACAACAGCAAAAACAAATCTATCAAATGGAACAATGCTAGAAAGAAACTCAGATACAATGAGAGGTTCAATGAATAACTTAGCAGCAAAAGCCAATGAACAAGCAGCAAGTTTAGAACAAACAGCAGCAGCAGTAGAAGAGATTACATCAATAACAAGAAATAATGCAGATAATGCAAATAAGATGGGAGAGCTAAGCTCAACTGTAAGAGGTTCAGTAACAAAAGGAAGAGATTTAGCAAGTAAAACAGCTGGATCAATGGATGAAATTAATACTCAAGTAAGTTCAATAAATGAAGCAATAAGTGTAATTGATCAAATAGCATTCCAAACAAATATACTTTCATTAAATGCAGCAGTAGAAGCAGCAACTGCTGGTGAAGCTGGAAAAGGCTTTGCAGTAGTAGCAGGAGAAGTGCGAAACTTAGCAAATAGAAGTGCCCAAGCTGCAAAAGAGATAAAAGATTTAGTAGAGGATGCGACAAGTAAAGCAAGTGAGGGAAAAGTAATATCAGATGATATGATAAAAGGTTATGAAGAGTTAAATAACCATATCAATGAAACAATACATATAATAGAAAATGTAAGTGCAGCCTCAAAAGAGCAAATGACAGGAATCGAACAGATAAATGATACAATAACAATGCTAGATAGAGTAACACAAGAGAATGCAAGTGAAGCAACACAAATATCAAATATAGCATCAGATGTATCAAAAATGGCAAAAGAGTTAGTAAATGATGCCAAAAGTAAACAATTTTAACGGAGCTAAATATGGCAGCAGGACAAGAAACAGTACTAGATGAATATGCATTTTTAGTAAGTGAAACAAATGAAAAAGGTATAATATCATTTGCAAATGACGATTTTTGTAAAATAGCAGAGTATAGCTTGGAAGAATTGATGGGACAACCACATAATATGGTAAGACATAAAGATATGCCAAGAAAAGCATTTAAAAGTTTGTGGGAGACTATACAAAGAGGAGATATTTGGACAGGATATGTAAAAAATGCGACAAAAACAGGAGGGTATTATTGGGTATTTGCCACAATATATCCATTTGAGAGTTGCGATGGTTCAAAGGGATATTTATCATGCAGAAGAAGAGCTTCTGAAGCTGAAATTAAATCTGCTCAAGAACTTTATGCAAAATGGAAAAATGAAGAGTAAAATTTTTTAATATCATTTTTCTATTTTTAAATACAAAATAGTTTGACTTTCACTTTTATTTTAAAATATTGAAGAATCTTGTGAAGATATTTTAAATATATCCAACAAAAATTCTTCTTATATTAAAATTAACTATTATTATTTAAAACCAATTTTTTCTGAAATGGCTACTTCACAACAAGCTTCGTCTTCTGTAATCTTTCCATGCTCTTGGGCATAAGAAATTCCCCATTCATACATCTCTTTTAATACAGGTCTTAATTTTTTTCCTGCTGATGTTAATGAATATACAACTTTGGGAGGAACTTCTGGAAAAACTTCTCTATTTATTATATTCTTTTCTTCTAACTCTTTTAGTTTTACTGTTAATGTCTTTTGAGTAATCTCTGGAATACTCTCATGCAAGTCTTTAAATCTTTTATCTTTTTCTAATAAGTGCCATATAATAGACAATTTCCATCTATCATTAAAAATATCTAAAGTTACTGCCACTGAACAGCTATATTCTTTATTATTTACTATATACATAAAATTAATCCTTTTGTAAAATTATTATACCATAAATATATTTAATTCCATTACTTACCTAAAGTAAAGTAAGATACATTTAAGTTTATAAAGTCTATAATTCTCAGTAATAAAAGTTTTTAGGAGTAAAAGAATGAAAGAGAGTTTTTTAAATGCAATGAAATTCAGACATGCTTGTAAAGTATTTGATGAAGATAAAAAAATTCCAGATGAGGATTTTGAGTACATATTAGAAACAGGAAGATTAAGTCCTAGTTCATTTGGTTTTGAACCTTGGCAGTTTTTAGTTGTTCAAAATAAAAATTTAAGAGAAAAATTAAAAGAATTTACATGGGGTGGCAAAAGTCAATTACCAACTTGTAGTCATTTTGTAATTATTCTTTCAAGAAAAAGAAATTCGATGATTTATGACAGTGAATATATTTCATATATGATGAAAGATATTCAAAATTTACCTGAAAATATCATTGAGTTAAAAGGTGGTTTTTATGAAAAATTTCAAAAAAGCGATTTTGATTTATTTAACAATGACAGAGCAATATTTGACTGGGCAACAAAACAAACATATATTGCCTTAGGAAATATGATGACAGCTGCTGCTTACATTGGTGTTGATTCATGTCCTATTGAAGGTTTTGATATGGAAAAAATGAGAATTTTCTTAGAAGAAGATTTAAATATTAATTCCCAAGAATTTGGTGTGTCTTGTATGCTTGCTTTTGGATATAGAAAAGAGAATCCAAGGGAAAAAACTAGACAAAATATTAATAATATATCAAAATGGTATAACTAAGGAAAATCAATGAAAAAAGTATTATTAACATCAATAATATTAGTATCAGCACTCTTTTCTAATAGTGTTGATGTAGTAAAAACTGTTGCAACTTTTGATGAAAGACCTGCAAATTTAACTATATCAAAAGAAGGTAGAATTTTTGTATCTATGCATCCTTTGATTAATCCTACTATTAAATTAATTGAATTAAGTGCAATGGGAAGTAAAAATGTATATCCAAATAAAGAATATTCATTGGGAAACAACTCAATTATTGGTGCAACTATTGCTGTAAAAGTAGATAGTAAAGGTAATCTTTGGGTATTAGATTTAGGAAAAAAACAGTTTATAATATGGGATACAATGAAAAATAAATTAAAAAATATTATTAAAATCCCTTCTAATGTTCTTACAAAAGCTAGTTTTTTACAAGACTTTGTTTTAGATGAGAAAAGAAATAGAGCAATTATTGCAGATATGACTCAAGGTGATTTAAAAAGTAAACCTGAACCTGCATTTGTAGTTGTTAATATAAAAACAGGTCTTTCAAAAAGATTTGCTCAAGGTCATAAATCTATGATGCCTGATTTTGATGGTGGTTTTGCATTAAATCCAATAGCAATCGATCCTGAATTTAATTGGGTCTATTATGGAGCAATTCATGGTAAGAAAATATATAGAATTCCTGCAAATAGTTTTGATAGTGAAAAAAATGTAATAAAAAATATCAAAGAATATGCACCAAAATCATATAGTGATGGAATTGCTGTTGATAAAAATCAAAATGTATATATAACTGATATCGAAAAACAAGCAATTGGGGTATCAAATAAAAATACTTATAAAATAATCGCTAAATTACCAGAAAATCAAACATGGCCTGATGGTTTAGCCATTGCAAATGATGGATATGTTTATGCAACTGTTAATCAACTTGATAAAACGGCAGCTTTAAATAATAAAAAAGAAGAAGGTGTTTCTCCATACTTAATAGTTAAAACTAAATTGGAAGACTAATTAAAATAAATATCTAAAGGGATAAATTATGAAAAATATTTTCGAATCATACAAAATGAATAATATTCATTTAAAAAATAGAGTTTTAATGGCACCAATGACAAGATCAAGAAGTGCTAAAGGTGAAGTTCCAACACAAATGAATGCAAACTACTATGCTCAAAGAGCAAGTGCAGGTATTATTATAACTGAGGCAACACAAATATCTAAGCAAGGACAAGGTTATGCAGATACTCCAGGTATTTATACAAAAGAGCAAATTGAAGGTTGGAAAAAAGTAACTAAAGCTGTGCATGATAAGGGTGGAAAGATTATTTTACAACTTTGGCATGTAGGAAGAGTTTCAAGTTCAAAAGTAAATAAACTGCAACCAATTGGTCCATCACCACTAATAGCAAAAGATACACAAGTATATATATTTGATACACCTGAAAGTAAAGATGCAACAATGATACCAGTTGAGCAACCAAGAGAAATGACTACAGAAGATATATCTCAAGTAATTGAAGAGTTTACAACTGCAGCAGAAAATGCAATTGAAGCAGGTTTTGATGGTGTTGAAATTCATGGTGCGAATGGATATTTAATTGATCAATTTCTAAGAAGTAACTCAAATATTAGAGATGATAAATATGGTGGAAGTAAAGAAAATAGAATAAATCTATTGCTTGAAATAACAAAAGCAGTAATTGCAAAAATAGGTTCTGAAAAAACAGGTGTAAGATTGTCTCCATTTATTAAGTTTAAGGATATGGATGATCCTGAGATGTTAGATACTTTTATGTTAGCAGCAAAAGAGTTAAATAAATTAGATATTTTGTATATTCACCTATGTGAAGCTGATTGGGATGATGCACCAAAGATTCCTGAAAGTTTTAGAAATGAACTTAGAAAAACTTTTAAAAATACAATAATTGCAACAGGTGGTTATACTTTACAAAGAGCTAATGATGTAATAAAAAAAGATTTAGTTGACTTAGTTGGTTTTGGAAGATATTTTATTCCAAATCCTGATTTAGTTAGTAGACTAGAAAATAATTACCCATTATCTGAAATCAAAGATTCACATACTCTTTTTGGTGGTAGAGATGAGTATGGTTATAGTGATTATTCTTCGTACAAAGATTAATTATTAAATAGTAGAGTAGTATAACTATTCTACTATTTTTTTAACAATGTTTTACACTTATGAGCATATAGTTTTATATTATAAAAGATAGAGTGAACTATTTTATAATAAAGAGTTATATATTCCCAATAAATAATCTAGTTTAAATAACAACTTTACTCTCAATTGCTTTTGAAAGAGAAATTAAATCAACATTTTCTAAACTAACACCTGTTGGTACACCTTGTGCGATTTTCATAAAATTAATATCGAAATTTTTTAATTTATCTTCAATAAATAGTATAAAAGCATCATTTGCAAGTGATGGAGTAATAGCAAAAAGTATATCACTTACTCTATTTTCTCTTACTAAATCTATTAATTTATCAATACTTTGTTCATCTAAATCTTCAATTACAAAATATAATCCATCAAATTTTTTAGACTCTTCGATTATAAAAATATCTTTTGCACTTTGAACTATACAAAGAATTTTTTCATTTCTACTATCATCTAAACAAAACTCACAAATTTCATGTTCACTCATAGAACCACATCTTGTACATTTAGTTATATTCTTTATAGCATTTTCAATGCTATGAGCTAATTTTATACCACAATAGTTATCATTCATTACTATATGATAAGCTAATCTTAAAGCTGATTTTTTTCCAATAGTAGGAAGAGACTCAAAAGCCTCAACTAATTCATAAAATTTTTCTAATCCTTTTTTCATAAGGCGGATTATATCAAAGATTTATCATAATTTAGTTAAAATCGCGTAAAATTAAGTTAGGAGTACTAATATTGACTGAATTAGATTATTATGAAGTATTAGAAATTAGCAAAAATGCTGATAAAAGTACAATAAAAAAAGCCTACAGAAAAATGGCGATGAAGTATCACCCTGACAAAAACCCTGATGACTCAGAAGCAGAAGATAGATTTAAAGCTGCTAATGAAGCTTATCAAGTTTTAAGTGATGATGAAAAAAGAGCTATTTATGATAGATATGGTAAAGCTGGCCTTGAAGGACATGGCCAAGGTGGAGGATTCTCAAGTGCAGGATTTGATGACTTAAGTTCAATTTTTGAAGAGATGTTTGGCTCTGCATTTGGTGGAGCTGATTTTGGTGGTGGAAGAAGACAAAGAAAATCATACAATTACAATTTGGATATTGGTATTGAAGTTGAAGTTGAATTCAATGAAGCTATCTTTGGTGTAACAAAAGATGTAACTTATAAATACAAAGATGCTTGCGATACTTGTAAAGGGACAGGAGCAAAAGATGGAAAATTATCTACTTGTTCTACTTGTCAAGGTCAAGGCCAAGTACACATAAGACAAGGATTTATGACTTTTGCACAAACTTGTCCGCATTGTCAAGGAACAGGAGAATCAAAAGCTCAAAACTGTAAAAAATGTAGTGGTACAGGATATCATGAAAAAGAAGATAGTTTTGAAGTAAGTATCCCTGAGGGTATTAATGATGGAAATAGAATTAGAGTTTCAAACAGAGGGAATATTGCACCTGATGGAACAAGAGGTGATTTATATATTCAAATTTCTGTAAAAGAGGATTCTCATTTTATTAGAAATGGAGATGATATTTATATTGAAGTTCCATTATTCTTTACTCAAGTTGCCCTTGGTGGGAATATTAAAATACCTAGTTTAAGAGGTGAAGTTGACTTAGAGATTCCTGCTGGAACTAAAGATAAAGAACAATTTAAATTTAGAGGTGAAGGTGTAAAGTCTGTACAAGGATATGGAAAAGGTGATTTAATTGTTCAAATTAAAATAACTTACCCAAAATCATTAAATGCAGAACAAAAAGAACTATTAACTAAACTTCAAGAGAGTTTTGGAATAGAGAGTAAACCACATGAATCAAGCTTTGAAAGTATGTTTGATAAAGTTAAAAAATGGTTTTAATTAAAGTTAGGGACTAACTCCCTTGCTTTATTACTTTAAACTTATTATTAACTCTTTTAACTTTTTTGCTGATTCATTTATACTCTTATCATTACAAAATTCCAATAAATTTTTAGCTTCTATTTTAGTATAAGTTCTATTTAATCTATTTTCTATTTGTGTTAATGTTTCTCTATTTCTTTTAATTAATCTTTTCTTTAAAGTATCTTTATCTAAAACTATATTTATAGTAAAAACATTTTCAAACTCTTTTTCAAATTCTTGAATTACTGCTCTTGAAATAGAAATTATATTAATACTATCATCTTTAATACAGTTTTTAGAAATTCCATAGAAATTTCCATGAGCACTCCAAGATGATATAAAAAAAGAGTTTTGTTTTAATATAATAAAAGCTTCTTTTGAAAGATAATAGTTTGTTTCATTAATATCTGGTATTCTTGTTATATACCTTTTTATAAAGTTTGCATCTAATATTTTTTTCAATTCATTTAATAAAGTATCTTTACCAACTCCGCTAGCACCAACTACTAAAACTATTTTTTTATTCATTTTTCATCTTTTTAAAAAACTATAGAATTATTTTATTTAGTTTTACTTTAAAAAATCATCATATTTTATAAAGACAAGTCCTATAACTAGCTTATAACAAATTTTTAAATATAATACTTTTAAAAATGCTATTTATTCAAAAGGAAAACATATATGCAAAAACCGTATTTAAAATCATATCCAGATGAAAATGGATATTTTGGAAAATTTGGAGGTTCGTTTATACCTCCACAACTTGAAAAACCTTTTTTAGAGATTATAAAAGCCTATGAAGAGATAAAAAATTCAGATAAATTTATTGAAGATTTAAAATATGTAAGAAAACATTATCAAGGAAGACCTACTCCTATAAGCTTTGCAAAAAATTTAACTAATTATTGTAATGGAGCAAAAATATATTTAAAAAGGGAAGATTTAAATCATACAGGAGCCCATAAATTAAACCACTGCATGGCAGAAGTTATTTTAGCAAAACATTTAGGTAAAAAAAAGGTTATTGCTGAAACAGGAGCGGGACAACATGGTGTTGCATTAGCTACTGCAGCTGCTTATTTTGGCTTAGAGTGTGAAATACATATGGGTGAAGTTGATATAGAAAAAGAGTATCCAAATGTCGTTAGAATGAAAATTTTAGGTGCAAATATTATCCCTGCAACACATGGATTAAAAACTTTAAAAGAAGCAGTTGATTCAGCATTTGAAGCATATTTAAATGATACAGATAATTCAATTTATTGTATTGGCTCTGTCGTAGGGCCACATCCTTTTCCTATGATGGTAAGAGATTTTCAAAGTATTATTGGACTTGAAGCAAAAGAGCAGTTTTTAGAACATGAGACTAATCTACCTAATAATGTTGTAGCATGTGTTGGTGGAGGAAGTAATGCAATGGGAATTTTTTCAGGATTTATTGATGAAGATAATGTAGAGTTATATGGAGTAGAGCCTATGGGAAAAGGCAATGTAATTGGTGAACACTCTGCTTCATTAACTTATGGGGAAGAAGGTATAATGCATGGATTTAACTCAATTATGTTAAAAGATAAAATGGGTGAACCTGCACCAGTTTATTCAATAGGAAGTGGTATTGATTATCCATCAGTTGGCCCTGAACACGCTTTTTTAAAAACACAAGGTAGAACAAAAGTAGGTTTATGTGATGATAAAGAAGCAGTTGATGCATTTTATAAATTATCTCAATTAGAAGGTATCATTCCTGCGCTTGAATCAGCTCATGCAGTTGGTTTTGCAATGAAACTAGCTAAAACTTTAGCAAAAGATGAAACAATACTTATAAATTTAAGTGGTAGAGGGGATAAGGATATAGATTTTGTTATAAAAAACCACCCTATTCCAAATAGTAAGTTTTAAAAGAATTTTCTTTTAAAACTTATCATTTACAATCACTTTTTTTTGATAAAAACTTTAACTCTTCACATGAGAAACCTGCTTGTTTTCTTGCTTCAAAATTAATAATATATTTTTTACTTGTACTTCCAGGGTATACTTCTTCTAAAATTTTAAAATAAGTTTTTTCTGGGGCTAAATTCAATCTTTTACATTCATATTTAAACCACTTATCACCCTTGGTTACATGATCAATCTCTTCATTTAAAATAGTGTCTAAAGCTAAGAGTATTTTTTTATTAAATTCATCAGGATTTGATTTTAATTTTTCCATTATTTTTGGATTTTGTTCTAAGCCATTTGCTTCTAAGTATCTTGGAACAACAGCCATTCTACTTAATAAAGTTTGAGTAATTTTCATTGCTTCAAAAAGATTTGTATGAACTTCTAAATCACCATACTTTGCATCTAGTTCATGTAAAAGACTCTCAATCATTTTAAAGTGTCTTATCTCATCTTCTGCAACTTCTAACCAATCTTCATAATATTCTCTTGGTAAATTCTCAAATCTTAAAGCTGCATCTAATGCTAAATCTATTGCACTATACTCTATATGTGCAATAGTATGAAGAAGTGATATTTTTCCTTCTTTTGTATCAAAATATTTTCTTATTTTTATATCTTTTGCAGGAACAATTTTCAAAAAATTCTCATAAGAAGGCTTAATTATCTCGCAAGCTTCATTATCATTTTTAAAAGAAAATTGTGACACTTTAAAACTTTCATAAAACTTTTGGAATAATTCAAATTTTTTATTTGGTTTTTTTTCAACGAATACCTCTTCTAAGCTTTTAAAATAATCCATTTTTTACCTCTGTATTGCTATAATGTATATATATTATAAAAAATTAATGAATTCTATCTAAGTAAGGTTTAAAATAATGGAAATACTTAAACAACCAATGGGTGATTATCAGACTAACTGTTATATTATTATAATTGATAACAAAGAATTAATCATTGATCCAGGAGTTAATGCAACAGCATGGGTAAAATATCATGTAAAAAACCCAATTGCTATTTTAAATACTCATGGTCATTTTGATCATGTTTGGTCAAATAAAGAGTTAAGTGATGATTTAAATATAAAAATTTATTGTCCTAAAGATGATAATTTTATGTTAGAAAAAGATCCATATGCTTTAGGGATGACTCCCTCATGTGCAGATGTTTTAGTAGAACCTGATCAAGAGTTTGAATTTGAAGGAATAAAAGTTAAATTTCATCATTTCCCAGGTCATACACCTGGATGTTCAGCAATTGAAATTGAAGATAACCTTTTTTCAGGAGATTTTATTTTCAATAACACAATTGGAAGATGTGACTTTCCTTTTTCAAGTCCACAAGATATGAAAAAAAGTATAAATAAAATTTTAGAATGGGATAGAAATATTAGAATTCATCCAGGACATGGACCAAAAACAACATTATTTCAAGAAAAAGATTCGTTAAAAACGTGGTTAAATTATCTATAAAAGGGTATTTATGAGTAATATAATGGTAAACTCATTCCGACAAATTTTAGAAGACCAACAAAAAAATATTGAGCATGCTGAATTTACAATTAATGAAGATAAAAAAATTGTAAAACTTTTTGTCGACTCATTAAGATATCTTGCTATATCACTAAGCAATAGCCACAATGTGAAAAATTTAAAAATTTTATTTAAAGATTCTATTAATAATTATAATGAAATTATTTTTGAAACAAAAAATGGTACTTTTAATCCAGACTTTAAGCTTACATATTTAATTAATTTAAGTCAAAATGTAATAATAACTTATGAAATATATTGTAATGACGAACAACACTATCATAATTTAGAGATAAATAATGACGCTTTAGTTACTACATTTGACATTATCTCTCAAACTCTTTATAATAAGTATTTAGAAGAGTGCATAAAAGAGCTTTCACTAAAGGATCAAATTACTGGACTTTATAATAGAAAGTATTTAGAAAACTACTTAGAAATGGTAATTTCTCTTTCAAAAAGAGAAAATAAAAAGATTGGTTTTTTAAAGATTGGTATTGATAAATTTAAAGCTGTGATTGATGAATTTGATTATAATATTGGAGATAATGTATTAATAACTTTAGCAGAGTTACTAAAAGATACAGTAAGAAGTTCTGATATTGTAGCAAGAATTGATGGAGATGAGTTTTTAGTAGTATTACAAAACGTAAGAAGTCAAGAAAATGCAATAATGATTGCAAAAAAAATAATTGAATCTTTTAGTAAAAAGGAGATTTTAGTAAATGAGAAAACAGGTCAAACTTTATTAAAGACAATTTGCATTGGTATTTCTTTATTTCCTGATAACGCAAAAACAATTGAAGAGATATTAAATAGCTCTGATAATGCTTTATATGAAGCAAAAAATAAAGGAAGAAATGAGTTTTTTGTCTATAATGATAGTCAAATGCATACAATAGATCTATTTTAGGATATTAATTTGAGACACAATATATTAAATTTAATAAAATCAGCTGGCACTAATGAAAGTGACTATAAGGCTTTAGAAGACATATTTACTCTGTATGACCAATTACAATTTGCTTCAGATATAAAACAAATGTCAGGAGATATTTTCAATTGGTTAAATGTAACTTTTAAAATAGATAATGTAAGTATTGCTTTATTTGATATTGAAAAAAACAATAGAGAAGATATTTTAATACATGGAGATCAATTTTTCTTAGATGATAGTTTATCATTCTTTTTTATTATAAATACCCATACAAACTTAAATGCAATTGTATCATTTTGTGCTACTTCTAAGGCACATTTTGACTTAATAAATAAAAATTACAATATTATTGAATCAGCTTTTTTCCAAATTTCACCAATTATTCAAAATGGTATAATTAAAAAGAACTTTATAGAATCACAATCATTAGATTCAGTAACTAATGTTTTTAATAGACATTATTTAGTAGAAAACTTGAATAAACAAATTTTATTATCAGGAAAAGAGTATAAACAAATTTACTTTTTAATGGTTGGTATTGATCACTTCAAGGCTGTAATTGATGAGTTTGATTATGATATTGGAGATAGAGTTTTAGTTGAACTTGCAAAAGTTATTCATGCAAATATTTCAGAGTTTGATATGGTAGCAAGACTTACAGGAGATGAGTTTTTAATCTCTGTTTTAAGTTCTTCAAACGAACATGATATTATTAATATTGCAAATAAAATAATTGAAGACTTTTCAAAAGTTGAGATTAAAGTTTCATTAATTCCTGAGCAAGTATTAAAAAAGACGGCTTGTATTGGATATGATGTTTATACATACAGTGATGAAAAATCAATTGATACAACCATAAAAAATGCAGATATTGCACTATATGAAGCAAAAAACAAAGGTAGAAGTCAGGTTTTTAATTTCAATGATATGAAAGAAGAAGATACTATAGATCTTTTTTAATTCTTCTTTCTAGCTTTAACATATACTCTTTTAGGTGCAGGATAACCTTCTACAGTTTTGTTTTTGTCATCTTTATCTAAAAAATCTTCTAAACTTTGATCAAAACTCCATTGTGTTTTTCTTTGTTCTTCTTTTGTAGTCGTAGTAACAGCTAATATTTCAATATTTTCAAAACCTGCACGACTTAACCAGTTTTTTAAAGCTGAAATTGTTGGTATAAAATAAATATTTGGTATTTTTGAATATCTTTTATTGGGAGTTAATGCAACTTCTTGCTCTCCATCAATCATAAAAGTATCAATTAAAACTTCTCCATTTTTGTTTAATCCTTTTGCTAAAGATTTTAAACACCCAACAGGATCAGCTCTATGATATAAAACTCCTAGCATAAAAATAAAATCGAATTTATGATTGTAAAGCTCAAGATGTTCAACTCCTAGTTTTTCATAAATAATATTAGTTTTTGCAAAATGGTTTATAAAATCAAACTGTAACATAGTTAGTGCACTTGGGTCAAAACCTATTAGTCTTTTTGGTTTATCTTCAAGCATTCTAAACATATAATAACCGTTGTTACAACCAATATCAGCCACAACTTTATCTTTTAAATTAAAGTGTGGTCTTATTAGGTTATATTTAATATTACTTTGCCATTCACTATCAATTTCTAAACCAAAAATTTTAAATGGTCCTTTTCTCCAAGGGATTAAAGTTTTTGCTGTTTTTTCAATTAGTTCAAACTCTTCCTTTGTTAAATCTTCTTTTTTACCAACACTAAACCAGTCACTATTTTCAATATTTATATTATCTTTTTTTATTGAATAAATCTGTTTTAATTGTTCATACCAAGGTTTTACATTTTTCCATTCAAGACATTTTTGTCTTTCTTTTTTCAACTCTTCTAATTTCATAACGCGATTATATTAAATATTTGTTAAAAAACTGTTTTAATAAATATTTGTTTAATAAAACTAAAATTGATTTTTGTTATACTTCAAACTTATGAATTTGCTAGTGTTTATATACTACTACACAAAAAATTCACATAAATTTAACTATAATATTTGGATATTATAAAATAAAGGATTAGCTTTGAAAAAAGTTATAGATGTCTTATTCTCCTTTAAGACTACATTAATACTATTTGCAATTCTTGCCATTGGTGCAGCAGTTGCAACATTTATCGAAAATGACTATGGAACTTCTACGGCTAGAGTTTTAATATACAATCACATATGGTATGAAACTATTTTAGTTTTAATTACACTTAATTTATGTGCAATTATATATAAATATAAAATGTGGAAACACCCTGCAAGATTTATATTTCACGCATCATTTGTAATTATACTAATTGGAGCTGGAGTTACTAGATATATCGGTTATGAAGGAATTGTTCATATTAGAGAGGGACAAACAGAAAATAGAATGATTTCACTTGAACCTTATTTACAAGTAAAAATCAAAAAACAAGATGCCACATATTATAAAGAGTATCAAAAAGAGTTTGCAAGTTTTTGGAATGACAAATTTAGTCATGATATTAAATTTGACAATGAAACATTAAACGTAAAATTTAATAATTATATGTTTGCAAAAAAAGGAAATGCCTCAATGGGTATTTTAACTGTTGATGTAACACTTGATGGTGAAACTAAAACTGTTAAATTACCAGGGAAAAGAGGTCAAAAAGGTGTAACGAAAATTGAAGATTTTGGAGATACAATTGTAACTTTAGAGTATGGTGCTAAAGTTTTAGAACTTCCATTTAATATTAAATTAAGAGATTTTCAACTTGAAAGATACCCAGGAAGTATGGCTCCATCTTCTTATGCTTCTGAAGTTACCGTTATAAAAAAAGATGGTAAAAGCTATGATTATAGAATTTTCATGAATAGAACTTTGCATGAAGGTAATTTTTTATTTTTCCAAAGCTCTTATGACCAAGATGAAAAAGGAACAATATTGTCTGTTAACAACGATCCTGGTAAATGGCCAACATATTTAGGTTATTTCTTATTATCTTTAGGATTAATTTGGAATTTATTTGATAAAAAAAGTAGATTTTGGAAATTGACTAAATTTTTAAAAAATAGAACCGCTGCATCATTTTTACTTGCCTGTCTTAGTACTTTTGCATTAACAACGGATGTAAAAGCAAATGAAAATATGCCTAATATTTCAACTACTCAAAACTCTATTGTTACTTATATGAATGGCTTTAAAGAAGATTCAAAAGCTACTGCTGAAAAATTTTCTTATTTAGTTACTCAAAGTAATGCTGGAAGGATGAAACCAGTAGCAACTTTAAACAAAGAAATTTTACATAAAATTTCTTCAAGAAGTGCAATGTTTGGTATGAATGCAGATCAAATCGTTCTTGGAATGCTTACAAGACCTGAGTTTTGGAGACATGTAAAGATGATAAAAATCAAAACTCCAAAACTAAAACAAGTTTTAGAAATTGATGAATCAAGAAAATATATCTCTTTTGCAGAAGTTTTTACAAAAGAAGGTAAATATAAACTTGAAGAAGAAGCTAAAAAAGCATTTAGAAAAAAACCTACAGAAAGAGGAACTTACGAAAAAGACATTTTAAAACTTGATGAGAAACTAAATATATCTTATATGGTTTACAATGCAAATCTTTTTAAAATCTTCCCTAGAATTCATGATGGTAGAATTGATGATAATCACAAATGGTATAATCCTTTAGATGCATTTAGATTTTTCCAAGGTAAAAATAAAGCTGCTGTTGAAACAATGATTCGAGGTTTTATTAACTCAGTTATTACAGAAGATTATGAAAATGCAAATAAATTTATTGATATGATTCAAATCTATCAAGAAAAAGTTGGTTCAAATATTATTCCAAGTAAATCTCAAATAGAGAATGAAATATTATTTAATAAACTAGATATCTTCTTTAAATTAACACTTGCCTATTTATTAACTGGTTTAGTAATGTTAATCGTAGCATTTATAGTAATTTTTAATCCTAAAATCAAACCAGAAAAAACAACAAAAGTATTTTTTGCAGTACTTGCTATACTATTTGCAGTTCATACATTTGGAATGGGCTTTAGATGGATTATTTCAGGACATGCACCATGGTCAGATACATATGAATCACTTCTTTATATCTCTTGGTCAGCAGTATTTGCAGGAGTAGTTTTCTTTAGAAGATCTTTACTTGCACTAAGTGCCTCTGTTATTGTTGCTGCTATTTTTATGTTTACAGCACATTTAACAAATATTGATCCGCAAATTACAAACTTAGTTCCTGTTCTTAAATCATATTGGTTAACAATACATGTTTCAGTATTAACAGCTTCATATGGATTCTTTGGATTAGCTGCTATATTGGGTTATATGGCACTAATTATGTTTATTTTTAGAAAAAATAGACCTCATTTAGATGATAATATTAAAAGTATAACTGCAATATCTGAAATAGCTTTAATTATTGGTTTAAGTGCAATTACTATTGGAAACTTCCTTGGTGGTGTTTGGGCAAATGAATCATGGGGTAGATATTGGGGATGGGATCCAAAAGAGACTTGGTCTTATATCTCAATTATTGTTTATGCATTTATTCTTCATATGAGATTTGTTAAAAGCTTAAATAACCCATTTACATTTAATGTTGCAAGCACAGTTGCATTTAGTACAATTTTAATGACATACTTTGGTGTAAACTTCTATCTATCAGGAATGCACTCATACGCTACAGGTGATCCTGTGCCAATTCCTATGTGGGTTTACTATACAATAGCAATTGTGACAATTACAATTGCCTTAGCTTATAAAAACAGAGATTTAAAAGATACTGTTTGTCATGCTAAAAGTCAAAAAGATTAAGAGTAACACTCTTAATCTTTTAATCTATTCTTTACAAAATATCTTCTAAAGCTTTTGGCTTATCTATGTAAAATCCTTGTGAATAATCAATATTAAGCTCATTTACTAAATCAAATATCTCTTTTGAAGAAACAAATTCAGCAACAGTTTTTAAACCTTCTTTTTTTGCAAAAACTATCATTGCTTCAACTATATTTCTACTAAAACTATCTTTTAAAATATTTTTAATTAGTGAGCCATCTATTTTTAAAATTGTTGGTTCAAAATCTAAAAGTCTTTCAAAGTTTGAATATCCAGAACCAAAATCATCAATTGCAATATTTCCATTAAGCTCTTTTACTTTTTTTATGAACTCTTTTACTATTGAAAAATCTTTAATGTTTTCATCTTCTAATAATTCAAAAGTTACTTTACTAGCTAAGGTTTTGCATTCATTTAACTTTGCAAAGATTTTATTTCTTATCATTTCATCTTCAATATCAATAATAGAAATATTTATAGTTACATCCATGTTAAGCTGCTTCATTGCTAAAAAAGAATTATCAATAACAATACTTGTAATTTGTTTATAATATCTTCCTTTTTTTGCAATATCTATAAAGAAAAAAGGTGATATAACTTTTTCATCATCTGATATAATTCTTACTAAAGACTCATATTTTTCTATTTTTTTTGTTTTGTTATTATATATTGGTTGATAATATGAAATAATTTTATTATCTTGAATTGCTGTTTTAATCATTTTGATAGTTTCAATATTACTTTTTGCAATTTCACTTAAATTTGAAGTGAGCCCTTGTGCATATATAAAATCTTTTTTTGTTCTATATAGTTGTTTCAATCCTTGTTTTGCCTCAGCATAACTTCTTTTTTTATCTGTACTTATACTTAAAACTACACTTATATCAAATTCAAATTTATCAAACTGTAAAGTACCTCTTTTTACATTTATTTGAAATTTTTTTAATAATAATATTTCATGCTCAATAATATCAGGGTTGAAATTTTCCAACTCTTTTAAGAAAGCATACTCCCCATCACCCAAAGAATAAAACTTTTTATATCCTGAATTTAAAGGAAAAAAATCTAAAATTTCAAATGAGAACTTATCTTCGATTTGATGAATAATCTCTTCTTCATAAAAATCTTTTAATATTTCAAAATCTTCAATTTTTACAATTGCTAAAAATGGATATTTGACAGTTTTAACTTCTGCTTTTAATTGAATTTTCTGATTAACAAAAGCTGTAATATCATGTCTTAATCCCAAATATTCAATAATATTGCCTTTTTTATCTAAAATTGGTTTTATTATTGTATCTACAAAATATGGTTTCTTATTTTTTGACATATTTTTTATCGTTCCTTGAAAAACCTCTTTTTTTTGTATAGTTTTCCACATTTTTCTAAAAATATCTTTTGATGCTTCTGGATGTCTTATAATATTGTGAGATTTCCCAATTAATTCTTCTTTGCTATAACCAGATATTTCACAAAATTTGCTATTTACTTCTGTAATTAAACCTTTTTTATTTGTTTTTGATACAATTGTATGCTTATCAATTGCATTTTTATATTGATTTAAATAATTTAAGTTTTCATCTAACTCATTTTGAACTGTATTTACTAAATTTATTAAAGCTGTTAAAGAAGAATACCTTTTACTTTTAATAGGACAAGAGCTAAATTTTCTTAAAATATCATTTTCAGATAAAGTAATAGCTGTTGTGGTAATATTCATATGTGTAAGTTTTTTACCAATTTGATAAAACTCTCCTTGTGTGAAAATTCCAATACTTGAAGCTACTTGTGAAATTGCATTTAACTCAACATCTAATTTATTTGATAAAAAGTGATCTCTTTTTTTGCATGAATAAAAGTATATAGCTTCAACAGGTTTAGATGCTAATTGATTTTGTAATTGAACAGAATCATCATATACTTCATCTAAATTTCCAATAGCAAATCTTACTTTATCTCCTTCATTTAAATTTCCAGCATAAGTAAAACTATTATCATCTTCAACTTTTATGATACTTCTTGCTATATCAACACCTAAAACAGTTTTTACTAAGGGAAAAGAGATTAGAGATTCATTTAGATTTAAGCTTAGTTTATCACCAAAATATTTTTTATAAAGCTTTAAAACAGGCATATTATCTATTTCATAAACTCTATTTTTATTTGATTTTGTAATAGTCATCTCTTTGCCAACTTTTGACCAGTTAAAAGTAAAGGTATTTGAAACAAGTAAATCTTTTGAATCAATTGCTACTAAAACAATTCCATTTTTATATATTTTTTGATCTTCTATTATAAAGGCTTGTTCATAATCAAAAGTTGTAGTTGAATTTCCTCCAACAAGTATTGAATTTTTTAAATTATAACTAATAGCTTCTAGAAAACTTTCAATATTATTTTTTGCATCACTATTAAATAAAATCAATACTTTAGAGTCATCTTTTATAAACTCTTGTGATAATTTTATTGAGTTTGATATACTTAGATTTTCAATATATTTTGTTCTTATAAAACTTTTTTGAAAGATTGAAAAACTAATAACAATCTTCTTATTTACTTTTTCATTATTTATACATACATTTTTAGAGCTAGAAGAACCTACAATTTTGCAATTTGGAAGTTGCTCTTTTATAACTTTAATAATACTTTTAATCTTATCTTTTTCATAAACCGTGGAAAAAAGTTGTATCAAAATATCGGATTTTTCTTGGGGAATAATTTTATTATCAATATATAATTTTAATTCATTTAAATCTTTATAAATATAGTTTTTTAATTGCAATTTTAACCTTTTTACATTTATACTAAAAGTAATTATTATATCTTTTTTAAATTATTTTTTCAAACTAATTTTATATTTTAATTTAAAAATATAAATATAAATTGCTTAAATAAAATATAAATACATAAATAGATATAATCTTCAAATTTTAATAAAAAAGGAACTATTTTGAGCCAAATAATAGAGATTTTCAAAAATATAACAAATATTCCTAGATGTAGTGGTACACATAAACCTTTTATAGATTATATTCAAAAGTTTGCAAAAGAGTATGAGTACTTGTGCTTAGTTGATAAAACAAATAATATTTTATGCAAAAAAAATAACTCAAAAGCAAAACTAAGTTTTCAAAGTCATTATGACATTGTATGTCTAAGCGAAAATTGTGTTCCAGAGATTATTCAAGAAGGTGATATTTTAAAAGCAAAAGATTCAACACTTGGAAGTGATAATGGCATTGGATGTTCTTATATGCTGTATCTTATGAGTCAAAATTATGATTGTGAATTTTTGTTTACAAGTGACGAAGAGATTGGACTTATTGGAACTAATAACTTAGATTTAGATTTACAATCAAAATATATGCTAAACCTTGATAGTGAAGAAGAAAGTGAAATATGTATTGGATGTGCGGGTGGAGTTGATATATTTGCAGAAAATTTCAATAAACAAATTATTGAAAACAAAGATAAATTAGAACTATATGAAATATCAATTACAAACTTACAAGGTGGACATAGTGGAGTTGATATTGATAAAAATATTCCAAATGCTATAAAACTACTTGCAAAAACAATAAAAGAGTGTAATGGAAAACTTCTTGATATTTACGCAGGTGAAAGAATAAATTCAATTCCTGCTAATGCAAAAGCTATAATTGCTACAAATCAAAAACCTATTGCTTCACATGTAAATATGCAAATTGATAGAATTGATACTGCTTCAGAACACTTAAATATTTTTGATGAAAAAATAGTTGATTTTTTATATACATTTGCAAATGGAGTTAGAGGATATGATAAAAATCTAGGTGTAGTCCTTAATTCAATAAATCTTGCAAAAATAGAGACTTCAATTGATAGTATAAAAATTGAGTTAAGTGCAAGGTCTATGCAAAATGATGAGTTACAAAGAATAAAAGATGAAACTGTTGTTTTATTACAAAACCATAATTTCGAAGTAAAAACTGATGGAAAATATCCTGCTTGGAAACCAGATATAAATGAGTTTACAAATATAGTTTTAGAAATCTATAAAAAGTATAATGAAAATGCTAGTTTGGAGGCTATACATGCTGGTTTAGAGTGCGCAATTTTCAAAGATAAGTTTCCAAATATAAAAATTGCATCAATTGGGCCAACAATAAAATTTCCCCATTCTAAAAAAGAAGAAGTTAGTATAAAATCTGTTGAAAATGTATTTGAAGTAGTAAAGCAAATAGCAAATAAATATGTATAAAGAGTTTTCTTTATACATATGGATTAACTAACTTAAATATTTTTTGTCCATATTCATGAAGCTTTTGTTCATCCATTCTTACTGTAAGTCCAGAAACTCCAACAGTTCCTACAAACTCACCTTTTTTATTAAAATAAGGAACAGCAACAGAGCATAAACCAAATTCATGTTCTTCATTTCCTATTGCATACCCTCTTTCTTTTATTAATTCTATCTCTTTTTTTAATTTTGTTATACTAGTAATCGTATTTGAAGTAAATTTTTTAAGCTCAATTGTTTCTAAGTTTATATCTTCTTTAAAAGCCAATATAGCTTTTCCAAACCCATTAGTATGAATTGGAGCATGAAGACCAACTGAATTTCTAGTTTTTAAAACTCTTTTTGACTTATCAACTTGATTTAAATATAACACAGAATTATTATCAAAAATCCCAATATAAGAGCACTCTTCTGTTAAATAGAAAATCTCATCAAGCAATCCACTTGTTTTTTCTACTATTTTTTCCCTATCATCTTTATGAATTATCTTCTTTAATATATCACTTAAAATAATCTCTTTTGTACTACTTTTATACTCTATAAAATCTTCATTCATTAATGTTGTAATCAATCTTGACATTGTACTTTTATCAATTTGTAACTTTTGGCATAATATATTTGCTGTCAAAGGTTTAGTACTTGCCATTATTTGTTTTAAAACAATTAAGCCTTTTGATAGTGATTTATTTTGTTTTTGCACCCTACTCTTCTTTTGTTATTTATTATTTATTATATTACCAAGCTTTTATTTAAAGTGAATTTATATACCAGTTTATTAACCATTAAAATAGTTTTGTGTTACAAAAACGTAAATTTTTTAAAAAAAAATATTTTTTTTTTAAAGTTTTTATTTTAGTATATGAGAAGAAAAAAAAATATTTTCTCACTATATGAAACTATATTTTCAAAACCTTTTCAAAAGCCTATTTAATGGTCTCTGTAGAATTTATAAATTTTTTCTTAAAATATTGTTTATATGTAAAAATTATGTTATAGTTTATTTTACATATGGATTAATTACATTCAAGTTACAGAAACCCTGTAATTTTATTAAATTTTATTAAGTGAAATCCAGTTAATAAAATTTTTGAAATAAGTTAAAATAATAAATTACACAAAAAGGTAAAAGTTATGACATCATCACACATAGATTTATCAAAATTAACAGCAAATGATGACTTAACGCCAGTTCTTGGTGGTTACTGGCCTGGTATTCAAATATACTATCCCCCTATTAAGTTCAATCCATTGGACGGTACATATGAAAGTATGGAACAAGCAAAATTAAGACTACAAAAACATGCATATAAGACAAAAGCACATACTGTACTTTTTGACTTAGAAGATGGTTGTAGACAAAAAGCAATGAGTAGAGAACTTTTAATTCAAGAGTTACCAAAGTTTCCAGAAAGAAATTTTCAAATTGCAGTAAGAATTAATCCTTTTAGAACTGATGAGTATGAAGAGGATTTAAAGATGTTAAAACAAATACATAAATATATTGATGTAATTGTTTTAGCAAAAGCTGGAGAAGTTTATGGAGATGCAGAGATTAGAGACTTATCTTCTTGGTTAGTTTCAATTAATGCAAACCTTACAATTCAACCAATTATTGAGCACCCTAAATCACTTCAAATTGCATCTGATTTAATGGACTACTCAACTGTAAAACATGTTGTATTTGGTATTCATGACTTTTCTAAAGCAATGGCTTATAAGATTACTCCTGAGGGATGGATTGATGAGTTAAAAACTTTCTTTAATATTCTTACGATGGAAGCAAGAATTAAAGGTGCTGGTGTTATTGGTGGAGTTGAAGTATTACTTACACCTAACTCTTTACCAGATTCATGTTTAGAAAAAAAAGATATTAGACGATGGCTAGATTTACATGGAGATGATGCTTCAAGACATGTATATGCACATGCAAGGAAAGAATGTGCAATGGGTCTTACAGGAAAACAAGTAATTACACCAAATCATATAAATGTATGTAAAGTTGCATTTACTCCAAGTCCTAAAGAGATTGAACATGATGTAGCAGTATTAAAAGCAGCAATTGAAGCAGATGCACTTTTAAGTGGTGCTATTAGATATAACGGAGAGATGTTAGATCCTCCAATGTTTGGAAAAGCATTACAAAATATATTAAGAGCTTATGCACTTAGAAGCTTAAGCCCAGAACACCAAGAGTTTGCATTGACTGTATTAAATAAAATGCCAATTCATACATTTAGAGAAAACTGGCCATACGGTCAAATATAGTAAGGAGTAAATACTATGAGTTCAACTATTAAAATTGAAGTACCTGAATTTTTAAATATTGGTGTAGCTTGTACTTCTGCTCACGTAGGAACAGAAAACGAAAATAATACAGCAATGATAATTGAGGATGACAAATTAGGAACTGATGAGATTTCATACAAAGAGTTAGCTGAAAAATCTGATCAAATTTGTAATTTTCTTACTGGAATTGGACTTGAAGCTAGAGATAGAGTTTTAGTATGTTTAAAAAACTCTTTGGCTTATCCTATTTCATTTTTTGGTGCTATTAAAGCAGGTATAATTGCTGTTCCAACATCTACACTATTAAGTGGTTCAGAAGTTAAATATCTTGCTGAAGATTCACAAGCAAGTGCTATTGTAATGTCAGCTTCTATGTATGAAAATTTAGTTCCATATTTAGAAAATATAGATAATTTAAAAACTATTATTGTTGCAGGAACAAATAGCGTTGATGATTATAAAAAACCAAAAGGTATTAATGTATATGCATTAAATGAAATCTTAAACAATGCAGATAAAACAGCTAATCACTATAATTCAAAAGCTGGTGAGCCTGCATATTTAGTATATACATCAGGAACTACTGGTTATCCAAAGGGAGTTTTACACTCACATAGATCATTAGTTGGAAGAACTCCTGCTACTGAGTATTGGTTTAATTTTAAAAAGAATGATAGAATCATGCATTCTGGAAAATTTAACTGGACATATGTTTTAGGTTCTGCATTAATGGATCCACTATTTAATGGTCATACAGTTATTGCTTATGAAGGAGCAAATGATGCTTCAACATGGATTGATTTAATAAAAAAACATAAGTGTACTATATTTATTGGAGTACCAACTATATATAGACAAATCATTCAAAAAACTAAATTTACAATAGATGATTGTCCAAGTTTAAGATATTGTATGAGTGCTGGGGAACATCTTTCAACTGAGATGATTGAAGCTTGGAGAGATAGATTTAAACAAGATATTTATGAAGCTATTGGAATGAGTGAATGTTCTTATTATATTTCACACTCTATTAATAATCCAATAAGACCTGGAAGTGCAGGATTTGTTCAACCTGGTCATATTGTTAAACTACTTGATCCTGAAACATTAAAAGAAGTTGATGTTGAAGAAGAAGGTATGATTTGTATAGGAGAAGATGATCCTGGATTGTTTATTGAATATTGGCAACTAGAAGATGAAACTGCAAAAGCAAGACATGATGGATACTTCTTTACAGGAGATTATGCAAAAAGAGATAAAGATGGTTATATTTGGTTTATTGGTAGAAAAGATGACATTATCAATACATTTGGATTTAGAGTATCTCCTCATGAAATAGAAAGAGTTGTAAAAACTCATCCACTTGTAGCAGATTGTGTTGCATTTGGATTAGAAATTGCAAAAGATAAAACACTTGTAGCAATTGCTGTAATTGGTCATGAAAACTTAACAAAAGAGCAAGAAGAAGAAGTTTTAACATTTTCTCAAGCTAATTTAGCAAAATACAAAGCTCCAAAGAAAATTTTTAGTATGAAAGATTACCCAAGAACTAAAAATGGAAAAGTTTTAAGAAAACAGCTTGTTAAAAATCTTCATGATTTAGAAGATGCAAAAACAAAAGGTGAAGAAGTTGTTGAATACAAAGCAAGAAGATCTATGCTTTTTATTCCAGCATATAATAAACACAATGTAGAAAAAGCAAAATCTGTTTTAGCTGATACTGTAATTTTTGATTTTGAGGCTATTTTACAAGAACAAAGAGAAGTAGGAAGAGATGTTTTAAGAACTGTCTATAAAGAAAGTGGTTCAAAATTTGGAGATTCTGAAAGAGTATTTAGAGTAAATAATTTTAAAACAGAAGATTTAAAAAAAGACTTAGAATTAGCGAAAGAGTTAGAAATAGATGGACTATTGTTTTCTAAAATACAAACAAAAGAAGATGTATTAGAAGCAGTTAAACTAATTGATGAAGTTGATACAAATTTAACATTGATGATTATGATTGAAACACCACTTTCAGTTTTAAATATTCAAGAGATTTGTAGTGCAAGTTCAAGAGTTGAAGTTGTAGTTGTTGGTTCAAATAAATTAGCAAATAGGCTTCAAATCGATATTAAAAAAGGTTCTAAAGCGATGTTTAATTACTTATCGCAAATTGCACTTGCTGCTAAAGCATATGGCAAAACAGTAATTGATGGACCATATTATGATGTACATGATGAATTTGCTTGTGAAGATTCAACAAAAGATGCATATAACTTAGGATTTGATGGAAAATCATTGATTCATCCAGTTCAAATTGAATATATCAATGATATTTTCACACCAAAACAAACAGAAGTGAAAGCATATGAAGAGATGATATCTAAATATGAAGAAGCAGCAAAAGATGGTAGAGAAGTTATTGTATATAATAATAAACTTGTTGATAGTTCAAAAATCAAATGGGCTAAAAAGATGATTTCATTATATGAAACATACAAATCTTTAGGTCAAAATTTATTTGGTAAATAAGGAGTCCATTTTGTCTAAAATTAATTTAGGAAACTTTTTTGAAGATTTTAAAATCGGACAAAAAATAATTCATCCACTTCCAAGAACAATAACAGATGGTGATGTATCTTTTTACATCGCCTTAACTGGAAGTAGATTTGCACTGCACTCATCTGATGTATTAGCACAAAAGATGGGTTATAAGAAAAAACCTCTTGATGATTTATTGATGTTTCATTTAACATTTGGAAAATCTGTTCAAGATATCTCTTTAAATGCAATTGCAAATTTAGGTTATGCAGAAGTTTCTTTTCCTAATCCTGTATTTGTAGGAGACACAGTTAGACTTGAAACAGAAATTATTGGATTAAAAGAGAATTCAAATGGTAAAAGTGGAGTAGTTTATGTTCACTCAATTGGTTATAACCAAGATGAACAAGAGGTTCTAAACCTTAAAAGATGGGTTATGGTTCATAAGAAAAATAAAAATGAAATGAGTAATATTAAAGATATTCCAACATTTGAAAAAACTCAAGCTATTGCAAAACAAATTAATATACCAATACAAAATAATATTGATATTGATACAACTGGAGGAGAATTTTTCTTTGAAGATTACGAAGTTGGTGAAAGATTAAACCATACTGAGGGTATTACTATTGATGATAGTGATCATACACTTGCAACAAAACTTTATCAAAACAATGCAAAAGTACATTTTGATGATTTTATGATGAAAAGTACACCAATGGGTCAAAGATTGATGTATGGAGGTCACATAATATCAATTGCAAGAAGTATCTCTTTTAATGGTTTACAAAATGCACAATGGATTTACTCTATTAATAGTGGAGCACATGCAAATCCTACATATGCAAAAGATACTATTTATGCATACACGGAAATTTTAGAAAAAATCAATCATGAAAGAGATGATATTGGTTTATTAAGATTAAGAACTGTTGCTGTTAAAAATCAAAAATCTGAAGAGATAAGTAATCCAAAAGATGAAGATGGTAAGTACTTGAAAAATGTAGTACTTGATTTAGATTACACTGTAATCATTCCAAAAAATAAAACAAAAAAATAAGTTATAAGATAAGAGTAACTCGTTACTCTCTTTAGGTTTTCTCCAAGAGAGTTTAACAACAGGCTACTTAATGAGTAGACGAAGAAAACAAGAAATCCCTTTTTAAATTTAGGGATAAAATTTATTAAAAAGGAAACTATTATGACACATCCAAATAAAGCACTATTTGAATCAGGAAAATCTTTACCAATAATCCCTTCTTGTGAACACTTTGCAGGAAGTGAAAAATTAATATTAAAAGCATTTGAAATGCAAAAGAAATTAGGTCCAGTTTTTGATATTACTTGTGATTGTGAAGATGGAGCAGAAACAGGAAAAGAAGTAGAACATGCGAATATGATTGTAAAAGTTGTTAATTCAGATGCAAATCCTTATGATATGGCAGGAACAAGAATTCATGACTTTTCTCACCCAGATTGGAGACAAGATGTTGATATTTTAGTTCCAGGTGCTGGTGAAAAATTAGCTTATATTACTCTTCCAAAATCAACTTCTTTTGAAGATGTAAAGACTCAAGTTGATTATATTCAAGCAAAATGCAAAGAAGTAGGAATAACAAGAGAAATTCCAATTCATATTTTAATTGAGACACATGGAGCTTTAAATGATGTAGAAAAAATTGCTACTTTACCTTGGTTACAAGTATTAGATTTTGGTCTAATGGATTTTGTTTCTGGATATCAAGGTGCAATTCCTGCAATTAACATGAGAAGTCCTGGTCAATTTAATCATAGACTAATTGCAGCTGCAAAAACAAGAGTTTGTCAAGCAGCAATTCAAAATCATGTAATACCTTGTCATAATGTAACACTTGATTTAAAAAATCCATATCAAACTTACAAAGATGCTGAAATTGCAAGAAATGATTTTGGATTTATGAGAATGTGGTCAATTTATCCAACACAAATTCAAGCAATTGTAGATGCGATGAAACCAGACTTTACTGAACTTCAAGCAGCTCAAAATATTTTACTTGCAGCACAAGATGCTGAATGGGGACCAATTCAATATGATGGTGAGTTACATGATAGAGCAACATACAGATATTTTTGGGAACTTGTGCAAAGAGCACACTTTTCTGGACAAAAACTTCAAGAAGAAGTGACAAAAAGATTTTTTTCATAAAGAAATTTGTATAATATTGTCACTTTTTAAGTGAAAGGAAAAGAATGAGCGTTATAAAAGAGCAAGATATAATAGACAGTATCGCCGGAGCCTGTCAATATATATCATATTATCATCCAGAAGATTTTGTAAAAGGAATGGTAGAAGCATATGAAAAAGAGGAGTCAGAAGCAGCAAAAAATGCGATAGCACAGATTCTAATTAATTCAAAGATGTGTGCAATGGGACATAGACCATTGTGCCAAGATACAGGGTCAGTAAATATTTTTATCAAAGTAGGTTTAAATGCAAAACTAGAGTTGTCAAAAGAGCTAGAAGAAGTATTAAATGAGGGAGTAGCAAAAGGATATACAGACCCAGATAATACATTAAGATACTCAGTAGTAAGTGACCCAGCAGGAGAGAGAAAGAATACAAAAAATAATACTCCAGCAGTAATACATTATAGTGTAGATAACTCAGATAAAGTAGAGATAACAGTTGCAGCAAAAGGTGGAGGAAGTGAGAATAAATCTAAGTTTACAGTGCTAAATCCATCAGATTCAATATATGATTGGGTAATGGAGAATGTAAGACAAATGGGAGCAGGATGGTGTCCACCAGGAATACTAGGAATAGGAATTGGAGGAAACCCAGAGAAATCAATGCTACTAGCAAAAGAGTCTTTAATGGATCATGTAGATATACATGAATTAAAGAAAAGAGGAGCAAAGAATGCAGTTGAAGAGTTAAGATTAAGACTGTATGAAGATATCAATAAAATAGGTATAGGAGCACAAGGACTTGGAGGCTTAACAACAGTATTAGATGTAAAGATATTAGATTACCCATGTCATGCAGCTTCAAAACCAGTAGCAATGATACCAAACTGCGCAGCAACAAGACATATACATTTTGAACTAGATGGAAAAGGTGCAGCAAAATTCGAGAAACCAGATTTGGATATATGGCCAGATTTAGAGATACCAATGGATAGTGTAAAAAGAGTAAATATAGAAGATTTAACAAAAGAGAATTTGTCACAGTTTAAATCAGGGGATACATTACTATTGTCAGGGAAGATTTTAACAGCAAGAGATGCAGCACATAAAAAAATTGTAGAGTATAAAGCAGCAGGGAAAGCATTACCAAATAATTTAGATTTAAAAGATAGATTTATATATTATGTAGGACCAGTAGATCCAGTAAGAGATGAGAAAGTAGGACCAGCAGGACCAACAACATCAACAAGAATGGATAAATTCACAAAAGAGATGATGGAAATAGGAATATTAGGGATGATAGGGAAAGCTGAAAGAAAGCAACCAACAATAGATTTAATAAAAGAGTATAAATCAACATACCTAATAGCAACAGGTGGAGCTGCATATTTAATATCACAATCAATAAAAGATGCGAAAGTAGTAGCATTTGAAGAGATGGGTATGGAAGCAATATATGAGTTTGAAGTCAAAGATATGCCAGTAACAGTCGCTGTTGACACTGAGGGTGTATCTATTCATACAACTGGACCACAAAAATGGAGAGCTATTTAATTACAAAGGCTTAGGCCTTTGTAAAACTCTCATTTAAATCCTTTTTAATACCCTCACTTACACACTTAATCAAATAAAAATACACTATGTTTATGAGTTTAAAATACTATCTTGTATTTTATTTAATATTTTATAAGGAATAATAGGAACAAAAAATGATATTAGAAGAGTATAAAGACTATTTAGGTTTTGCAGTTGCTGGGAATTTTGCAAATCATTTAGGGGAAGCTGGAGAAGCTGATGAATTTTCTATAATTAAAACAGAGAAAAAAGATGCACCAAAAGGAATTTTTCCTTTTTATATAAAAAACCATGAAAGTTTTTTAGGTACATTTCCTTTATGTGATGATACTATATTAAGCCATGGAAAGCAAAATGAAAACCTTCAAGTTGAAGCAGAAGTTGCTTTAATATGTGATTTTGAATATAAAGATGGAAAAATTACAGATATTATTCCAAAAAGTTTTTCTGCATTTAATGATTGCTCAATTAGAGTAAATGATGGTAAAAAATTAAGTACTAAAAAAAACTGGGGCGAGAGAACAAAAGGAATGTCTCAAGATATTATAAAAATTGATAACTTTAATGAAGAAAATTCAATATTAGCAAAATATCATATTGCATCTTTTATAAAAAGAGATGGAATTGTATATGATTATGGAACAATCTCAGCAGTAAAATCATATAGCTACTTTTTTACACAATTAAAAGATTGGATGATTGAGAAGTTTAATACACAAGAAGATTGTGGACCATTAGAAGAATTAACTCCCTTTTTAAAAAATGCAAATAAAGCAAAAGGTATGATAATTGCAGCTGGAGCTACTGCATATACGGAGTTTGGAAAACATAATTTTTTACAAAAAGGTGATGAAATTTTTGTATATGTATATAACGCACACGTACATAGTTTCCAAGATATTATGAATGATATGAGTGGAGTTGATTTATTCTTAGGACAGTGTTCGAAACTTCATCAAATTGTAAAATAGTTTTTGATATCCATTCTCATAATTTAACTTTTGTGGTATAATATTTACAAATGTAAAAAGGAGTAAAGGATGGATTATAGAATAGAAAAAGATACTATGGGAGAGATGAAAGTACCAAATGATAAGTATTGGGCAGCACAAACACAAAGAAGTGTTGAAAACTTTCCTATAGGAACTGAAACTATGCCAAGTGAAGTTATAAAAGGTTTTGGATATTTAAAAAAAGCTTGTGCATTAGTAAATAACAAATTAGAAAGACTTGATGATAATAAAACACAAGCTATTATAAAAGCTTGCGATGAAGTTTGTGAGGGATCACTTGATGGTAACTTTCCTTTAGTTGTTTGGCAAACAGGAAGTGGTACACAATCAAACATGAATATAAATGAAGTAGTAGCTTCAAGAGCAACTGAAATTTTAGGTGAAGACTTTAGAGTAAATAAACTTGTTCATCCAAATGATGATGTAAATAAAGGACAAAGTTCAAATGATACATACCCTACTGCAATGAGAATTGCATTTGTATTAGAGTTACAAAAACAACTTTTTCCTGCAATAAAACTTTTAAAAGATACCTTTACAAAAAAAGTAAAAGAGTTTGAGAACTTAGTAAAAATAGGAAGAACTCACCTACAAGACGCTACTCCTCTTACGTTGGGGCAAGAATTAAGTGCTTATGTTGATATGTTACAAAAAGCGCAAAATCAACTTGAAGATAGTATGAAATATATTGTTGAACTTGCTATTGGAGGAACTGCTGTTGGAACTGGATTGAATTCACATCCAGACTTTTCAAGTATGGTAAGTCAAATGTTAAATGAAAAAACACAAACAAAATATAAGTTTGTTTCTCACCCAAATAAGTTTCATGCACTAACTTCTCATGACGGAGAGGTATTTTTAAGTGGTGCATTAAATGCATTAGCATCAAATCTTATGAAAATAGCAAATGACATAAGATGGTTAGCTTCAGGTCCTAGATGTGGAATTGGAGAGCTTAGTATTCCTGAAAATGAGCCAGGAAGTTCAATCATGCCAGGTAAAGTAAATCCAACGCAAAGTGAAGCTATGACAATGGTTGCTGTTCAAGTTATGGGAAATCATACAACTGTTAGCATTAGTGCTAGTCAAGGTAATTTTGAACTAAATGTATTTAAACCTGTAATTGCTTATAACATATTACAATCAATTAGACTTCTAAGTGATACAATAGTGTCATTTAATGACAAGTGTGCCATTGGTATTAAAGCAAATAAAGAAAATATAGATAAGTATTTAAATGATTCACTTATGTTAGTTACAGCATTGAATCCATATATTGGCTATGAAAATGCTGCGTTAATTGCAAAAACCGCACATAAGAATGGTACTACACTTAAAGAAGAAGCATTAAATTTAAAACTTTTAAGCAAAGAAGAGTTTGAAAAATATGTAAAACCTGAAGAAATGACTTATCCAAAAAAATAGTATTTATGTGGTATACAGAAGCATTTTATATACTTCTGTATATTTTTTAACACTTTTGTCTTTGTTGTGTAACTTTTATGTGCTATAATAATTTATATATAATATTATGGAGAATTATTATGAAAAAAAGTTCAAGTTTTGGTAATAAATTACTATTACAAGTTTTAAGTGTTACTATCCTAACTTTTGGATTAACAATGTTTTTTGTATCAAAATACTCTTATGAAACTGCACAAGATGATGCAGAACAATATGTAGTAGAAGTTGCTAGTAAATATGCTTTAGAAGTCCAACAAAATATTACTAACTCCTTAACTGTTACAAGAATGCTTTCTTCAAAGTTTGAACAAGCCTTAGAAAATGATGTAAGTCTTCATAAGAAAGAGACAATTGAGTTTTTTAAGTCTATATTAAAACACAATCCTGAGATTATTGGAGTTTGGTTTAAAATAAAAAATAAAGGTCAATTTTTTGATACAGTTCCTGAAAATAGTAATATAGAAGGACATGATAAAACTGGTCAATTTAACCCTTATGTAGTAAGAGGGGATGGAACATATAAAATTCAAACTGGTTCAGTTTATAATGAACAAACAGAGTGGATTGGCGGGCCTAAAAGAACAGGTAAAGACTATATAACAAAACCTTATTTATATCCGGTAAATGGTGTAGAGGTGCTTATGACAACTCTTGCAGTTCCAATGTATTTTAAAGGAGAATTTTTAGGAACAATTGGTGTTGATATTGTACTAGATACTTTTGCAGATATGACTAAAAAGATAAAAATATATGATAGTGGATATACTTTTATTTTAGACCATTATGGAATTATGTTAGGACATCCAACAAAAGAGTTTTTAGGTAAAAATATTTTAGATATAGTTAAAGAAGATCAAGATAATTATAAAAAATCTTTACAATTAGCAAAAGAAGGTAAAGACTATGCTTTTAATAAAGTATCTACTGTATCAAATCTTGAATCATACTACTACTCAAAAAGTTTTAAAATAGGTAATACGGGTAATTATTGGTCTTTTATTGTAACTGCACCCGTAAATGAGTATTTGGCTCCTGCATTTTTTATTAGAAATTTTTCAATTATTGCAGGAATATTTGCTCTTTTAATTATTGCAGTAGTTATATACTTCTCAATTAGAAAGCTAAATAAAAACTTATCTTCTATTTCACTTGGTTTAGACGACTTTTTTGAATATTTAAATAAAAAAAGTTCAAACCCAAAAGAGATTATAATTAGTAGTAACGATGAGTTTGGAGTGATGGCAAAAAGTATAAACTCTAATGTAAAAACAATTCAAAAAGGTATAGAAGAGGATAATACATTAATTGAAGAAGTAAAAACTATTGTAAATACAGTAGGTCAAGGATATTTAGATAAAAGAATTCAAAAAAACACTTCAACAGACTCTTTAAATGAATTGAAAAAACTTTTAAATGATATGCTTAATAATCTTGAAATATTAGTTGGAAAAGATTTAAATAAAATCAGTCAGACTTTGGAAAAATATTCAAATAGAGATTTTACAGCAAAACTTGATAGTAGTACATGTGGTAAAATTGGAAATGAAATAATTCAAATGAATAGAATGGTTACACATATGCTTCAAGATAATCAAAAAGATGGTAAAGCTTTACAAGATAGTTCAAAAGAGTTGTCTTCTAGTGTAAGTACGTTAAGTAATAATGCTACAAGTCAAGCTTCATCTTTAGAGCAAACAGCTGCATCAATTGATGAAATCACAAGTAATATTGAGCAAACAAGTCAAAAAGCACAAGAGATGTTAAATATCTCTAATGAAACTAGAACTTCTGCATCAGATGGTAAAGGATTTGCAAATGAAACAGTAAAATCTATGGATGAAATAAATGATACTGTTACAAATATCAATGAAGCAATAAGTGTAATTGATCAAATAGCATTTCAAACAAATATACTTTCATTAAATGCAGCAGTAGAAGCAGCAACTGCTGGTGAAGCAGGAAAAGGCTTTGCAGTAGTTGCAGCAGAAGTAAGAAATCTAGCAAGTAGAAGTGCAGAAGCTGCAAAAGAGATAAAAGCACTAGTTGAAGACGCAACTTTAAAAGCTAATAGTGGTAAAAATATAAGTAGTAAAATGATAGAAGGTTTTAGTCAATTAGAAGAAAAAATATTTAATACAAGTAAACTAATTGATGATGTTACAAACGCTGCAAAAGAACAAAGTATTGGTATGACACAAATTGCAGATGCAGTAGGACAACTAGATCAATTTACACAAGAGAATGCTGCAATTGCTGATAAAACAAATGATATTGCACAAAGAACTAATAAAATTGCAATAGAAGTAGTTGAAAATGTTAATAAAAATAGCTTTGATGGAAAAGGAAAAGTTGAAGTAGTAAAAGATGAACCTGAACTTAGAAGTTCTTATAAACCACAAAAAGAAGAAATTAAAACTTCTACAACAATAAAAAAACATTCGCCTAAAAGTAGTGAACCTATAAAAGCACAAAATTCAAAAGATGATGAATGGGAAAGTTTTTAAAAAGCTCTTAGATTTAAAAGCAAGAGAAAACTCTTGCTTTTTTTAATCTATTGGAATAACAGGATTTAATCCTGAAGTAATATGTAAGAAATGTCTGTGTTTTTCAAACTGATCAATAATATCACTAGCAACAACATCAGATTCATAACCATATATATCATATGATTTATTTCCATCTTGTAAATGTACTTCTGCTCTTGCATATTTTTTCTGTTCATGATTTGGATTTATTGATTCTGGGAATGCATATGTTGGCATATCGTATCTTCTAAATCTCACTTCATAAACAAAATCAAGATCACCATTATGTTCTACTGTTAAAATTGAAATACCTTTTTCTTTGTCATTTGCAACTTCAACATTCCAACCATGTTTTTCAAGCTCTTCTTCAACAATATGCATTGAATTAACAACATCTTCATTAATATATCTTCTTGTTTCACTTGAATCTGGAAATTCAATAAGTCTGCTTAACCTATTTTGCCAAGTACCACTTATCTCTCCATGTCGTCCTGCATTCATATGATGTTGAAGGGAATCGTATCTAATAGCTTCTAAATGTAAAGCTTTATAAAGTCCCCAAGAAGCAATTATCATAATTACAGCAAAGGGTAAAGCAATGGCAATAGAAGCAGCTTGTAAGGCTTCTAACCCTCCTGCAACTAATAATGCTGCTGCAACAACACCCTCAAGAACTGCCCAGAAAATTCTTTGCCAAACTGGATTATTTTCTCTTCCTCCACTTGAAATAGTATCAACTACTAATGAACCTGAATCAGAAGAAGTTACAAAAAATGTAATAACTAAAATAATTGCAATAATAGAAATAATACTTGAAAAAGGAAAATGTTCTAAAAATTTAAATAAAGCTGTTGAAACATCAGCTGATACTGCTGAACTTAGTGCTGTAAAGCCTTCATTCATAATAGCATAAAGTGCACTATTTCCAAAAACAGTCATCCATATAAATGTAAATCCTACAGGAACAAATAAAACACCAAGAACAAACTCTCTTATTGTTCTACCTCTTGATACTCTTGCAATAAACATCCCTACAAAAGGTGCCCAAGCAATCCACCAAGCCCAATAGAAGAAAGTCCACCATCCCATCCATTTTGTATCTTCATAAATATATTGATTAAATGTCATTTGCACAACATGAGTTAGGTAATTACCAATATTTTCAACTAATGCACCAAGTAGAAAAAATGTAGGTCCTACTAAAAAAATAAAAGCAACAAGTGCAATTGCTAAATAAAGATTTAGTTCAGATAATCTTTTGATTCCGCCATCAAGTCCTAAAACAACAGAAACAGTTGCCATAGTTGTAATAATAGCAATTAGTATAATTTGTGTTGTAAGACCAACAGGTATATCAAAAATATAGTTTAAACCTGCATTAACTTGTAAAACTCCAAGACCTAATGAAGTAGCTACACCCAAAATAGTTCCAAGTATTGCAATTGTATCAACAGTATGCCCTACTTTTCCGTAGATTTTATCTCCAATCATAGGATAAAGTGCAGATCTTATAGAAAGTGGTAAACCATGTCTAAAAGAGAAGTAAGCTAATACCAATCCAACTACTGCATAAATTGCCCATGCATGTAAGCCCCAGTGAAAAAAAGTAATTCTCATAGCTTGTTTAGCAGCTTCTATTGTTTCTTTATCCCCAGTTGGAGGCGCACCATAATGCATAACAGGTTCAGCTACACCCCAAAACATTAAACCAATACCCATACCAGCACTAAAAAGCATTGCAAACCATGAAGCATAAGTATATGCTGGTTTAGACTGGTCAGGTCCAAGTTTAAATCTACCAAAAGGAGAAATTGCTAAAAATACTGCGAAAAGACTAAATATACCTACACTTAACATATAAAGCCATCCGAATTTTTCCGCAAGAAATCCTTTTACACCATTAAAAACTTCACCTGCAACTTGTGGTACCATCACTGCAAATATTACAAGAACTGCAATTACTATTACTGATGGATAAAATACAGGTTTTAAAATTGTTGAGTTAATTTTTTTATTACTACTACCCATTTAATTTTTATCCTTTTTATTAAATTAGTCTCCTATTATACATAAAAAGTATAAAAAGTGGCAAAAATTTTGTCTAATTGAAAAATACTCAGTATAAAATAATTTTTATTTATAGATTTACCATTGCTTTAAAATAAGCTCCACATCTTCCTACATTATCAACATTAACATGGAATTTTTCATCTATTCTATCATCTTCAATAAATTGTTTTTTAATTTCTAAAATCAATGGAGTAGTTTTTCCAGGGATATTGATAGTATCATATAGTTCGCAAAAAAGTGCAGTTTGTGAAGAGCTAATCATTGCTGGATATTCTTCTAAGACTTTTTGAACGTTTATTTCAAATTTATCTATTTCACTCTCATTTTTTTCTAGTGATAATGCAGATTGTTTTACCTCTTCTATATTATTCTTATTTACAAAACATATTGTTGCTTTTTTACATTTTAAGATATTTGCTAAAGTATCTTTTGGTACTCCTGGTTCTTTTTGACCAATAGAAACAATTAGTGTTGCTGGGTTACTAGAAATTGGTATAAAGTATGAAAAAGGTGCTGCATTAATCACCCCTTCATCTTCTGTAACTATCCATGCAATTGGTCTTGGAACAACAGTATCTGACATTATTTTATATCTATTTAAATCTTCAACATCTTTATAATCAATAATCATTATATTCTCCCATCATTAAATATACATAATATTAATATAATCAACTAACAAAAAGCTTAAAACAAATTATATTATTTTTTTTATTATTAAATTATATTTTTAAAGTATAATAAATTTTTATAAAGGAAGTTTAATGCAGTTAATAAAACAGAATATAGAACAAGTAATAAATGAGTCTTATTTAATTGAAACTTTAAATCTTGATAATAAGACAATATTAGAACTTGGTTGTGGAAAAGCAAAAATGACTAAACAGTTAGCACAAACAGGTGTAAATAGAAAAATTATTGCATGTGAAGTAGATGAAGTTCAACACAAAAAAAATCTATTGCTTGATATTGAAAATATTGAGTTTAAACTCTGTGGTGCTGAAAATATTGAATTAAATGATGAAAGTGTTGATATGGTTTTTATGTTTAAATCTTTTCATCATATTCCAGAAGATTTAATGATTAAAGCACTAGATGAAATAAAAAGAGTATTAAAACCAAATGGTTTAGCTTATATTAGTGAACCTTTACATCAAGGAGCACAAAATGAACTAGTAGCAATGTTTCATAATGAAGAAGATGTAAGAAAAAAAGCCTTTGAAACAATAAAAAATAGTGTAGATAAAGAACAGTTTAAACTCTTTAAAGAGATATTTTTTAAAACAGAAATAACATACTTAAACTTTGAGGATTTTGAAAAAAAACAGATGAATCTGTCATATAATGATACCCAAATAACAGATGAACTAAAATACAAAATCAAAAAGAAATTTGACAAATATAATAGTGGAAAAGAAACAACTTTTTATAAACCTTTTAGGGTTGATATACTTCAAAAGATTGTTTAGAAAACTTAGGTATAATCTTTAAAATTTTAAATATGAAAGAATATTATATGATGAAAATTATGACAAAAGAAGATTACAACAAAAATATACAAACACTTATAAAATGGGCAAATGCTTATTATGTTGAAGACAATCCTATTGCAACAGATGAAGAGTATGACAAGCTTGCAAGAGAATGTTTAGCATTTGAACAAACTTACCCTCAAGACTCACATCCAAACTCTCCAAATAAAAGAGTAGGAGGAAAAGTTTTAGATGGATTCACAAAAGCAAATCACTTAAGTAGAATGTGGTCTCAAGAAGATGTTTTTAACACTCAAGAACTTGAAGATTGGATAAATAGAGCTAAAAAAGTAAATGAAAATCTAGAATTTTATTGTGAACCAAAGTTTGATGGAGCTAGTTTAAATCTTATTTATGAAAATGGGATACTAAAACAAGCAATTACAAGAGGAGATGGTTCTATAGGTGAAGATGTTACAAACAATGTAAAGACAATCTATTCTATTCCTTTAGAGATAAAAGAGAAATCACTACTTGAAATAAGAGGTGAAATTGTAATCAAAAAAAGTGATTTTGAAAAAATCAATGAACAAAGACTTAAAGATGAAGAAGCACCTTTTGCTAATCCTAGAAATGCAGCAGCAGGTAGCTTAAGACAACTTAATCCAAATGTAACAGCAAAAAGAAAACTATTTTTTAATGTTTGGGGTATTGGAGAAAATAGCCTAAATCAAAAAAAACATAGTCAAATGATGGATTATATATATTCACTTGGCTTTTCAAAACCTCCTTTACAAAAAGTTTGCAAAGATGTAAAAGAGATTGAAGAGCTTTATCACAAAATCATAAAATCAAGAAATGATATAGAAATGATGCTAGATGGAATGGTTATAAAAATTGAGGATTTAGAAACTCAAGAAGAGCTTGGACATACAGTAAAATTTCCAAGATATTCATGTGCATATAAATTCCCCGCAGTTGAAAAAACAACAAAAATAAAAGATATTTTATTACAAGTTGGAAGAACAGGTGTTGTCACTCCTGTTGCAGCAGTTGAACCAACACTAATTGATGGTTCAACTGTTGAAAGAGCGAGTTTACATAATTTTGATGAAATAGCAAGATTAGATTTAAGAATAAATGATGAAGTAATTATTATAAAAAGTGGAGATATTATTCCCAAAATTACTAAAGTTTTTCATGATAGACGAGATGGAACGCAAGAAGAGGTAAAAAGACCTACAAACTGCCCTAAATGCAATAGTGAACTTTTAGATGAAGGAACACTAATAAAGTGCCAAAATCTTGATTGCCCTAGTATTGTAACAAACTCTATAATTTATTTTGCTTCAAAAAATTGTATGAATATAGATGGATTAGGAATAAAAATAGTAGAAATTCTAGTAGAAAAGAAAAAGATTTATGATATTTTAGATTTATACTCTTTAAAATATGAAGATTTGCAAGAGCTTGAAGGATTTAAAGAAAAAAAAATAAATAATCTTTTAAATGCCATTTCAAAAACAAAAGGAAGTGAACTTCATAGAGTTATCAATGCTTTAGGAATTGAGCATATTGGAGAAGTAGCTTCAAAACAAATATGCTTAGAGTTTGGACTAAATGCTATTAACATTGATTTTGATTCTCTTGTTGCTCTTGATGGTATTGGAGAACAAATGGCAAACTCTTTTGTTGAGTTTATGCGAGTAAATAGTGAACTTGTTACAAAATTAATTGAGATAATTGAACCAAAAATTGAAGAAAAAATAGAAGTAAATGACAATCCATTTAAAGGGAAAACAATTGTTCTTACAGGAACAATGAGTGTAAGTAGAGGTGTAATAAAGAAAAATCTTGAAAGCTTAGGTGCAAAAGTAAGTTCTAGTGTTTCAAAAAAGACTGATTATGTTATATATGGAGAAGATGCTGGAAGTAAATATGATAAAGCAATAAGCTTAGGAGTTAAAACTTTAACACAAGAACAAATGGATAGTATGCTATAAAGGATAAATAATGGAAGAAAAAATAAAAAGAGAATTGCCAACAAAGATAAAACTTAGTATGTTGATGACTCCAAGTATGGCAAACTTTTCAGGAATCAATGTCCATGGAGGAGAGATTTTAAGGCTACTTGATCAAGTAGCATATGCTTGTGCAACACAATATTGTAAAACTTATGTTGTAACATTATCTTCTGATATGGTCTTATTTAAAAATCCAATAAAAGTTGGTTCATTAGTTACATTTAAAGCAAAAATAAACTACACAGGAACTACTTCAATGGAAGTAGGAATAAAAGTTGTTTCACAAGATGTAAAAACAAAAGAAAAGGTACATACAAACACTTGTTATTTTACTATGATTTCAGTTGATGAAAATATGAAACCAAAGCCTGTTCCTAAATATGAACCTATTACAAAAAAAGAAAAAAGAAGATATAAAAAAGCTATAAAAAGAAGAAACTTTAGAGATAAAATGAAAAAGAAGAAAAAGTAATATTTTAAAATGTTACTTTTTCTCTCTTTTAGATAATTTTTTCTTTACTAAGTTACAAAGTTACTCTCATGCTATTAAACTGCTTTATAATCATAAAAAAATAAAGGTAAAATTTATGATTCAAAATGTAAAGCGTGAAAAATCACTTACAATGACTATGTTAATGACTCCAGACAAAGCAAATTTTACAGGAAAGAATGTACATGGTGGAGAGATTTTAAAGATGCTTGATCATGTTGCATATGCATGTGCAGCTAGATATACAGGGCATTTTGCAGTTACACTATCTGTTGATATGGTATTATTCAAAAATCCAATTAAAGTAGGTTCATTAGTTACATTTCATGCAAGTGTAAATTATACAGGAAGAACTTCAATGGAAATAGGAATAAAAGTAATATCAGAAGATACAAGAGACAATTCAATAAAAAATACAAATGTATGTTATTTTACAATGGTTGCTGTTGATGAAGATGGAAATGCAAAGACAGTACCACAATTAGAGCTTGTAACTGAAGATGACAAAAGAAGATATAGCGATGCAATTAAAAGAAAAGAGTTAAGAATGATGGCTACAAAAAATAAATAGTTTTTTTATAATTTACTAAAAAGAGTCATTTATGTATAAAAATATTCTATTATTAATTATCGTTAGTTTTCTTTTTATTGCTTGCAGTTCTAAGTCTTACTCTTTAGAACAAAGAGTTAAAATTATGCAAAAAGAGTTAAAAAAAAATAAAAATATACAAAAAGTTATTTATAAAACTGATAGTTTTGATATTTTTTCATTAGAATATAAAACAAATAAATGTAATAACTTAGATGTTTATATTGAAGGAGATGGTTTATCGTGGATAAGAACAGATAAAATATCTTCTAACCCTACTCCTATTAATCCTTTAGCAATGAAACTATTTTTAAAAGAAAAAAATGAGTGTAGTATCTATCTTGCTAGACCTTGTCAATATATTTTTAATAATAAATGCAAAAAAAAGTATTGGACTAGCCATAGATTTTCAAGTGAAATTATAAAAGCATATAATGAAGTACTTAATAAAATTGCTAAAAATAAAAGTATAGAATTTACTCTTATAGGATATTCAGGTGGAGCCACTATAGCTTCACTAGTAGCTATAAAAAGAGATGATATAAAGCTTTTAATATCAATTGCAGGTAATTTAGATACTGATTTTTGGACCTATACAAACTCATATACTTCACTTTATGGTTCTTTAAATCCTGCAAACTATACAAAAAAGCTTGAACATATTTCTCAAGTTCATTTAATAGGTAAAGATGACAATATTGTAAGTAAAGAAGTCTTTTTTTCTTACTACAATAAATTTAAAAATAAAAAAAATATTGACTTTATGCTTTTAGATGGTTTCACTCATTCAAAAAAATGGCTAGATAATTGGAATAAAATATTGAAAAATATTAAAAAAAATAGATAATGAGACTTTTGTGCGACTTTTAAAAGATAAAATTACTTTTATATTATACTTAAGGAAATATATGAAAAATAGAACATATTTAAAAGTTTTTGCAATTTTGCTTATTTGCTCTTCAAACCTTATGGCAATGCAAATTTTTGTTAAAACATTAACTGGAAAAACAATTACTCTTGATGTAGAAGCAAGTGACAGTATAGAAAATATTAAAGCAAAAATTCAAGATAAAGAGGGAATACCTCCATATTCACAAAGAGTAATTTTTGCTGGTAAACAATTAGAAGAAGGAAGAACCTTATCTGATTATAATATTCAAAAAGAGAGTACATTGCATTTAGTTTTAAATAAGCCTAAACCTAATGAAGATAATTCAAAAACAATAAAAAAATCAATAGATAATGCTGATAATAAAAATAGTAAGAATAATAAGAATAGTAGAAATGCCGCAAGGGTTTTAGATAAGATAAAAGATAAGGGAAATGATTTAGGTGGATTTATCTCTTCACTTAATACTAAGACTGATAAAGAAGTTGCACAAGCTGTTAAGGAAACAACTCCTGTTGTTGCTACTGCTTTAGCTAATAGTTCTAATCAAGTTCAACAAACTATTGGTAGTGTTGTTTCTGGAAGACAACTTGGTATTAGAGGTATTTCTACTTTAAGAGGTGCTAACTCTGGTGATGATATGCTTTCTAATGATAATGCTTGGTATAAAGCTTTTGTTTCTAAGGCTTCTCAAGATGATAAAGATGGCTATGATGGTTATGATTTTGACTCTTATGGTTTTGCTATTGGTGCTGATAAAGAGTTTGGAAATAATAGTAGATTTGGATTGGCTTTTGTTTATGCTTCTGGGGACATTGATACAAATAATGTATCTCAATCTAGTGATTTAGATATTTATAATCTTGTTGCTTATGGTAGTACTCCTATTTTTGACAAAGATACTTTTTTGTTTTATCAATTAAGTTTAGGTATTCAAGATACTAAAACTTCTAGAAAAGAACATACTACTAATACTACTGCCACTTCTGATTTTAATGGTAAAATTGCTTCTGCTTCTTTAAGGCTTATTAAGAATATGCAACTTAATGATAATCTTCTTTTTGTTCCAACTATTAGAGGAATGTATACTTATATGAAAAATCCTTCTTATAAAGAAAGTGGTGCAAATGCTCTTAATTTAAAAGTTGATAAATTTTCTACTAGTTCTTTTAAGCTTGGTATTGGGGCTGATTTTGAATATAAATTAAATAACTCTTTTACTCTTTTATCAAATGCTATGATTAACTATGATTTAAAACAAAGTGATAATACTTCTACCTCTTCTTATGCTGGTAGTTCTGATTTAGCTTTTACTACTAAGGGTATGGATTTATCTAAGTTTTCTTATGAAGTTGGTATTGGCTTTAAAACTAATATCTCTGAAGATGTTGATTTTAGATTTGAGTATAATTATGAAGGAAGAGACAGCTCTTTTTCTAATCAAACTTTATCTGGTAAAATCTCTTGGAAATTCTAACTTTGAACGAAGATTTTTTTATCTTCGTTCAATTTTAAATACTCTATTTAGCTTCAAGATACTCTTCATAAGTACCTTTAAAATCAAAAATTGTTCCATCACTTTGAATTGCTAAAATTCTGTTTGCGTATGCATCAAGTAGTTCCCTATCATGTGATACACAAATTACTGAACCCTCATATGTATGAAGTGCTTCACCAAGTGCGATAATAGCTTCAAGGTCTAAGTGGTTTGTAGGCTCATCTAAAACCATAAAATTTGGCTGTTCTAACATGATTTTTGAAAGCCACATTCTATGTTTTTCTCCACCTGAACAAGACTCAACTTTCTTTTCTTGTTCTTCACCATTAAATAGCATTCTTCCTAAACAGTTTCTAATTTCATTGATATCTGCATCTCTATCAAAGTTTCTCAACCAATCATAAAGTGTCATATCTCCTTTAATTACATCTGTTGCATTTTGAGGAAAGTATCCATTTTGAATTGTTGCACCCCAATGAACTTCTCCACTATCTGGTTTGATTTCACCTACTAAAATTTCACAAAGTGTTGATTTTCCAATACCATTTGGTCCAATAAGTGCAATTTTATCATCTTTTTCTACAGTAAATGAGATATCATTTAATACTAATTTACCATCATAAGATTTTGAAATATTTTTAACCATTAGAAGCTCTTTTCCAACTTCTCTTTTTTGTTTAAATACAATTGATGGGTCTCTTCTACTTGAAAGTTGAATTGAACCAACATCAAGCTTCTCAAGCTGTTTTTGTCTTGAAGTTGCTTGTTTTGCTTTAGAAGCATTTGCACTAAATCTTGCAATAAACTTTTCTAATTCTTCTTTTTCTTTTAACTTTTTATCTCTATTTGCTTCATGTTGTTTAGAAAGCAGTGTTGAAGCTATATACCAATCATCATAATTACCTGAGAACTCTCTAATTTGTTTATAATCAACATCTAAAATATGAGTACACACTGCATTTAAGAAGTGTCTATCGTGAGAGATTACAACCATTGTTCCATCGTGATGTTGTAATTGATTTTCTAACCAACCAATTGTTTCGATATCAAGGTTATTTGTTGGCTCATCTAAAAATAAAACATCTGGTTTTGGATATAAAACTTGCGCTAATAAAACCTTGAATTTATCTCCACCTGTTAATGTACTCATCAAATCACTTTGTTGAGATGATGGGAAACCTAAATCTTCTAAAATTTTTGTAATTTTTACATCATATTCATATGTAGGATCTTCTTCACAACAAATTATTTCTAATTCACCTAATCTGTTATTTACCTCATCAGTGAACTCTTCTGACATATAAAGTTTTTCTTTCTCTTTGATTGCATTATATAATCTTTTATTTCCTAAAAGTACCGTGTCAAAGATTGAATACTCTTCATATGCAAACTGATTTTGAGAAAGTGTTCCTACTTTTTTACCATTTTGTATTTGTATGTCACCCTCAGTTGCGTCTTCTTCACCTGAAAGAATTTTCAAAAAAGTAGTCTTACCAGCACCATTTGCACCAATAAGTCCATATCTTTTTCCTGTATCTAATTTTAAATTTATATCTTGAAATAAAACTTTTGAACCAAAAGCTTTTTTCAAATTAACTACTTGTACCATATAAAACTAACTCCAATATTCATAATCTGTCGCGATTATAACGAAATGTTTCTAATTTGAAAGTTAGAAAAGCAAAAGAAAAATAATTTTTGCAAAAGCAATATTTTTTTAGCCACTTTTTTACAATAATAATCTTATATGTGTTAAAATATTGAACTATTAAAAAAAGAGGCATAATGAAAAATCTATCTATCAAATTAAAACTAATAATAATCTCTATTTTATCATTAGTTTTTCTTTCTTCTATTTTAGGGTTTATATCTATTAAACAGACTAAACAAACATTAATTGAACAAAAATATGAAGCTTTAACTTCAACTAGAGATTCAAAAGTAAAACAGTTAGATGAACTATTTAAACTATATACTAAACAAGCACACCTTTTAGCAGATACTTCTTATGCAAAAGATTTAACAACTGAATTTGAAAAAATTGAGAAAGAATTAAATATTGATCAGTATGGAGAATTTCCAACAGATAAGAAAGTAGTTGAAGATGCCTATGAAAAGTGGGATAAATTCTATAAAACATATACAAATACTTACCCTTTTACAGATGTTTTATTAATTTCAAAAGATAATGGACATATTTTTTATACTTTTAAGAAAAAATCTGATTTTGGTCAAAACTTAAGAACAGGAAGTCTAAACAAATCTAATTTAGCAAAAATCTGGCAAAAAGTAAAAAGAACAAGAAAAGTTTCATATATTGATATGCAATCTTATGCTCCTGATAATTATAAACCAGCTATGTTTTTAGCTAGTCCTGTTTATGTAAATGGTAATTTTAAATCTGTTTTAGTACTAAAACTTGACACAAATAGCATACAAAATATTATGGCTTTTAGAAGTGGGTATTCAAAAACACATGAAGATTATTTAGTAGGAGAAGATTATCTTATGAGAAGTGATAGTCATATCGCTCCTACTACGCACTCCGTTCTAGCCTCATTTAAAAATCCAAAAGTTGGTATTAATAATACAGTTGCAGTAAAAGAAGCTTTTAAAGGCTTTACAAATACAAAAATTATAGAAGATTATCGAAATAAAGAAGTTTTATCTTCTTATACTTTATTTAAAATAGATGATAATCTTTCTTGGGCAGTTGTATCTGAAGTTGAATTAAGTGAAGTTTTAAAAGTTCCTAATGAACTAACAAATACATTAATTATCATTAGTTTAATAGCCTTTATTATTGTTTTTTCAATCTTATACTTTGTAATTCAAAAATATATTATAAACTCATTAAATAGCTTTCAAGATGGTTTATTGAATTTTTTTATGTATTTAAATAGAGAAACAAATGATATTCAGCTACTTGAAGATAGTTCAAAAGATGAAATAGGACAAATGAGTAAAGTTGTAAATGCAGGTATAAAAAGAACAAAACAGAGCATAACAAAAGCAGATATTGAAAACTGGATAAAAGATGGTGTTAATCAGTTAAATCAAATTTTAATTAATCTAAAAGATTTAAAAGATGTTACAGATGAATCTATAAACTTTATTAGTAACTATATAAATGCAGGTGTTGCAGTACTTTATATCTATGAAGAAGAGAACAAAAAGCTAAAACAATACTCTAGTTTTGCCCATGTATCAAGAGATGAGTTATCAAATGAATTCTCATTAGGACAAGGAGTAGTTGGACAAGTTGCTTTCCAAAAAAAACCAATACTTTTAAAAAATATCAAAAAAAATGAAGCATTAATTACAACTGGAACAGTTACTCAAAATGCTTACAATACATACACTTTTCCTCTAATATATAATGATGAGATTTTTGGAGTAATAGAAATTGGCTCTTTTGAAAAGTTTGAACAAAAAACTTTAGATTTTTTTGAAAATATTAATAGAACTATTTGTATTGCAATTTCTAGTGCAATTAAAAATAAAAAAGTAAAAGAGCTTTTAGAACAAACAAAACTTGCAAATAAAGAGTTAGAAATAAACCAACAAAAGCTTGAAGAAGCAAATGCTAATATGGAAGAGCAACAACAACAACTTGAAGAAGCAAATGTTAATATGGAAGAGCAACAACAACAACTTGAAGAAGCAAATGCTAATATGGAAGAGCAACAACAACAATTAAAAATTTCAGAACAAAACTTAAAAGAACAAAATAGACTTTTAGAAGAGACAAAGAAAGATATTGAAACTAAAGCAGAACAACTAGAACAATCGGGAAAATATAAATCTGAATTTTTAGCAAATATGTCACATGAGCTTAGAACTCCACTTAATTCTATTATTCTTCTTTCATCACTACTTCAAAAGAATAGTAAACAAACTTTATCAAATGATGATATAAAAAAAGCAAATACTATTTTTGATTCTGGAAATGAGCTTTTAAGACTTATAAATGATATATTAGATCTTTCAAAAGTTGAATCTGGAAAAATGGAGGTAATTGTAGATAGTTTTAAAAGTATAGATTTATTAGAACAACTAAAAGAAGTCTTTGGTTATACAGCAAAAGAAAAAGGACTTGAGTTTAAGATTGTAGATGAATATAAGGGACTAATTTGTAATGACAAAGATAGAATTTCTCAAATAATTAGAAATCTAGTTTCAAATGCTTTTAAATTTACAAAAGAAGGTTCTATTACTTTAAGTATAACTGCATCAAAAGATTTAACTAAAGATTTTTGTATTAGTGTAATAGATACAGGAATTGGTATTGCAAAAGAGAAACAAAATCTAATTTTTAAAGCATTTACACAAGCTGATGGTGGTACAAGTAGAGAGTATGGAGGAACTGGACTTGGATTATCTATTTCTAAAGAGTTAGCAAAACTTCTTGGAGGTTATATTTCATTGCAATCTAATGAAAATAAAGGAAGTATTTTTAGTGTTAATTTACCAAATTTTTCAAATAATGAGCATTTAGACGATAATCTTTCAAAAATAAATACACAAACACTTATATCTAAACCAGCTTTTATAGAAGAAAAAAAAGATAAAAAGATAAAAAAAGTTGAAGATGATAGAGATATTTTAGATTTAAATAAAGAGGCATTCTTAATAATTGATGATGATGAAATATTTTCACAAGTAGTATATGAAGAGATAAAAAGAGGTGGTAACTTTGGACTTGTAGCATTAAATGCTACAGAAGGATTAAAGTTAATTGAAAAATATAAGATAAAAGGTATTTTATTAGATTTAACACTTCCTGATATGGATGGGGTAGAAGTACTTAAAAAATTAAAAGCAAATCATGAAACAAAAAATATTCCAGTGCATATAATATCTTCAAAAGACAAAAATAGTGAAACTTTGAAACTTGGAGCAATTGGATACTTACAAAAACCAGTAGTTGATGGAGATATAAATGGAATTATTAATTCTTTTGAAAATATAAATAAAAAAGAGATTAAAGACTTACTAATTGTTGAAGATGATGATATTCATAAAGAAGCATTAATTGAACTTATTGGAACAGAAGATATAAATATAAAAGGTGTTAAAACAGCACAAGAAGCAATCAATGAAGTAAAAACTGAACATTATGATACTGTTGTAGTTGATTTAGCTCTTATGGATGGAAGTGGATATGAAGTTTGTGAATATATAAAAAATAGATATCCAAAACTTCCTATTATTATTTATACAGGTAAAGAATTAAATAAACAAGAAAAGATAAAACTTCAAGAATATAGTAATAGCATTATTATTAAAACAGCTAATTCAAATGAAAGAATCTTAAATGAAATAAATCTTTTTTTACATAGAGAAGAAGAAAAAGAAGAGAAAAAAGAGATATTTAAAGATGTAGATTTAAGTCAAAAAAACATACTGATTGTTGATGATGATATTAAAAATATTTTTGTATTAGATGCTGCTTTAAAAGAGTTTAATGCAAATACTTTTACAGCTTTTAATGGTCAAGAAGCTTTAGACTTTTTAAAAGATGAAAAAAATAAAATAGATTTAATCTTAATGGATATAATGATGCCTGTTATGAATGGATATGAAGCAATGGAAAAAATTAGAGAAGATAAAAAAATCAAACATATTCCAATAATTGCAGTTACAGCAAAAGCAATGAAAGATGATAGAGAAAAATGTATTAGTTTAGGAGCAGATGATTATTTGTCAAAACCTATTGAGATTAATATATTAGCAAGTTTAATTGAAAGTTGGAGTACTAAAAAACACAAATGAACAATATAGTTTCACAAGAAGTCAATAATACTTTAAAAATAATTATTCAAAATATCGAAAAAAAAGAAGATATAAAAAAGTTTTTATCATTGTTAGATTATGAGAAAAAAAGCATTGAAATTAATTTTTTAAATATTCAAACTATTGCAAGTGAAATTATATTAGCATTAAATAAAATAAAATCACATTTAAGTATATATTCAAACGAGATTACTTTAAAAAGTTATTTAAACCAATTAGGCTTTGAAGTAAAACTCATCAAAGACTACAATAAAACAAAAAGAAAAAATCTTAATTTAGAATATTTAGCTATTGGAGGAAGTGCTGGAAGTTTAAAAAAATTTATAGATATAATAGAAAAACTTCCCTACTCACAAATGTCTATTTTTATTATTATGCATCATAGATCAGATGAAAAAAGTAGTCTTAGTCAAATCTTACAAACAAAAACAGCTCATTATAAAGTAGTAGAAGCAAAATCTGATATGAAAATTGAAAACTCTACTATTTATACAGCACCACCTGGAAAACATATGATAATTATTGGTGGATTTATTTTTTTAACAAATGAAGAAAAAAGAAATTTTTCAAAGCCATCAATTAGTACAAGCTTTGAAACTCTTTCAAATGAGTATAAAAATAATCTTTTAGCAATACTTGTTTGTGGATATGGTTCAGATGGGAGTGACAGTCTTAGATTATTACAAGAGAATGAAAGTACAGTTATAATAGAAGAACCAAAGGAATGTGAAGCGAAGCCAATGCTTGAAAATGCTATAAAGACAGACTGTTATGACGAAGTTTTATCACTTGAATCCATAAGTGAATATATAAACACTTGCTTAAATGATGAACCATTTAATAATATCCAATTAGAAAGTTTTTTAAATAAAATTTATGAAGAGTATGGATATGATTATAGAGGTTACAATCTTGAACATATAAAAAGAAGAGTTAAACTTTTTTATAGTAATTTAAAACCAAATAATTTTTTAGAGTTTCAAAATAAAATATTAAATAATGAAAATATTTTTAAAGATTTATTTTTAAATATTTCTGTTAATGTTACTACATTTTATAGAAATCCAGAGGTTTTTAAAAAATTAAAAGATGCTCTTTTGCCAAAGCTTGATAGTTTTTTTGATATTAAGGTTTGGTGTGCAGGCTGTAGTACTGGTGAAGAACCTTATTCTATTGCAATTTTTTTAGATGAAATAGGCTTACTAAATAGAAGTTTAATATATGCAACAGACTTAAATGAGATGGTTTTAAAAAATGCAAAAAATGGCTTATATTCAAAACAAAATTATAAACAATTTTTAAAAAATTATTATCAAGCAGGAGGTAGTGAAAGTTTTAGTAAATACTTCTATGACCATGGTGATTTTGTTGAAATAAGTGAAGAGATAAAACAAAAAATTCTATTTTTTAGACATAACTTGGTTGAAGATAAAAAAATCAATGATTTTCAACTTATATTTTGTAGAAATGTACTTATTTATTTTGATAAAGAATTAAAAACAAATATATTTGAACTTTTTAAGCAATCTTTAGACTCTTATGGCTTTTTGGTTTTAGGAGAGAGTGAATCTTTAGACAATCACGAAAAGTTTTTGACAATAGATAAAAAAAATAGAATTTACAAGAGGAAAATATGAAAGATATAAAAATTTTAGCAGTTGATGATATAGAAGCAAATAGAGTATCTTTACAATATCTAATTCAAGAATATTTAGAAAATGTAGAGCTAGTTTTAGCTTCAAGTGGAGAAGAGGCTTTAAAAATCACTTATAAAGAAGAGATTGATATTATTATACTAGATGTACAAATGCCAGGACTTGATGGTTTTGATACGGCAAAATATCTAAAAAGTAATCCAAGAACACAAAATATTCCTATTATATTTTTAACTGCTGCTTTTAAAAAAGAAGAGTTTCAACAAAAAGGTTTTCAAATTGGTGCAATTGATTATCTTACTAAACCTATTGAAAATCACCAATTTATTAATAAATTAAATCTTTATATTGAAGTTATTATAAAAAATAAACAACTTGAAGCTGTAAATGATAATCTATATAAAGCATTACAAAAAGAGATTGAATTAAAAGAACAAGTACAAAAACAACAACTAGAATTAATAGAACAAAGTAAAATGGCTGCATTAGGGGAGATGATTGGAAATATCGCACATCAGTGGAGACAACCTTTATCTTTAATTACTACTTGTGCCTCTGGTGTAAAACTTAATCTTCAACTTGGAATTGATGACAAAAATGAAACTTTAGCATCAATGCAAAAAATAATGAATACATCTCAAGACTTATCTGAAACTATTGATAACTTTAGAGATTTATCATATAAAGAAAAACTTGCAAAATTTAATCTTTCAGAAATTATTAATAAATCTATTAAAGCTAAAGAACATTTAATTAGTGAAAATAATATAAAAGTAGTAACAAACCTAGATGATACAATTGAACTTACAAATTTGCCAAATAGTTTAGTTCAAGCCTTAGTTAACTTAATACATAACTCAAAAGATGCTTTAGAAAAGAGTGATTTACAAAAATATATATTTATTGATTCTTATATAAATAAAGATAATCTTATTGAGATTATTGTTAGAGATAATGCAGGTGGAATAAAAACAGAATATATTAATAAAGTTTTTGAGCCATACTTTACTACAAAACATCAAGCTCATGGAATTGGACTTGGATTAAATATTACATATAAAGTAATAAATGATTCAATGTACGGAAAAATAAAAATAAACAATACTAAATTCACCTATCAAGACAATGAATATGAAGGTGCCCAAGTAAAAATCACCTTACCTTTTAAAATATAATAATTTTTCTAAATTTCATTATATATTAAGATATATAACGATAATATTTTATCGTTATATACTTAAATACATAAGGAATTTGATGCAATTTGATTCATCACTAACACTTTTAAATCTTGATACTCCTTTTTTATTGGAAAAAAGAATTAAACTTTTACAAGCAATTGAAAAAGAGGGTTCTATTAGTAAAGCCGCAAAAACTATACCTATGAGTTATAAAACAGCATGGGAAGCAATTGATAGTATAAATAACCTTTGTCCTAGTATTGTTGTTGAAAAAGAGACTGGTGGAAAAGGTGGTGGTGGAGCTAAACTAACAGATTATGGTAAAAATCTTATTGAAACTTATTCCATATTACAAAAAGAGCATGAAAAGTTTTTAAAAAAGCTTACAAGTCTTACTGACTTTAACACGGGAAGTCTAAAATCACTAAAAAGGGTATCAATGCAAATTAGTGCAAGGAATCAATTAGCTGTTAAAATAGAAAAAATTGTTGAAGACAATGTTAATGCAAGTATTACTTTAAAAACTAAAAGTTCACAAAAGATGGTTTCTAATATTTCAACAAATAGTGTAACGGCACTTGGTTTAAAAGTAGAAGATGAGATTATCGCTATTTTTAAATCAAACAATGTAATGATTGCAACGAGCCAACTTCTAGGATTTAGTGCTAGAAATAAGCTTGAAGGAGTAATAAAGACTTTAAACTTTAGTGAAGTAAGTTGTGAAGTTTCACTTGAAATTTCAACTCATGAAACAATCACTTCTGTTATAACTAAAGAAGCAGCCTTACAACTTGATTTAAAAGTTGGGCAAAAAGTATTTGCCGTGATAAAATCATCAGATATTATGTTAGGAAATTAAGGAGAAAAAATGTTAAAGAAAGTAGTTTTAAGTAGTGCACTTTTAGTAAGTAGCCTATTTTCAGGGGATATAAATATAGCAGTTGCAGCAAATGTATCTTATGCAATTGATGATTTGAAAAAAGAGTTTAATAAGCTTTATCCAAATACAAATGTAAAAGTTACTTTAGGTAGTAGTGGAAAGTTAACTGCACAAATAAAAAATGGAGCGCCATATGATTTGTTTATGGCTGCAAATATGAAGTATCCACAAGCACTTTATAAAGATGACTTGGCAGTAACAAGACCTTTAGTTTATGCACAAGGTTCACTAGCTTACTTAAGCAAAAAAGCTCTTGATTTTTCAAAAGGTATAGAGTTAGTAAAAGATAAAAGTTTTAGAAAAATTGCAATTGCAAATCCAAAAACTGCGCCATATGGAACTGCAAGTGTAGAGGCTATGAAAAATGCAAAAGTTTATAAAGATATAGAAAAAAAACTAATTTATGCAGAATCAATTTCACAAACAGTTACATATGCTTTAACTGCTGCAGATGTTGGTTTTATTGCTAAATCATCTTTATTTTCAGATAAGATGAGTAAATATAAACAAGGTGTTAATTGGTATAGCGTTGATACAAAACTTTATACACCTATTAATCAAGGTATTGTACTTCTTAAAAAAGCACAAAGTAATAATGAAGCAAGTGCATTTTATAGTTTTATTTTAAGTAAAAAAGCAAAAAAAATATTTGAAGAGTTTGGATATTTAGTACCATGAATGAGTTTAAAGCAGTAGTTTCTAAAATTGATAATCTTGATAATTTAAATATTGTTGAGTTTAGTTTTTTTGATATAACCTTATCTATGATGAGTTTAGATTTACATAATATTGAAGTTGGAACAAAAGTTTTACTTACAGTTAAAGCTTCAAATGTAGCTATTGCAAAAGAGTTGCAAGGTCAAATAAGCCTTGCAAACTCTATAAAGTCAGATATCATCAAACTTGATATGGGGAAATTATTAACAAGTATAAAACTACAACATAATGATAGTAGTATTACAAGCATTATTACTACAAAATCAGCAAAGAGGTTAAACCTTAAAGAAAAAGATTGTGTAAATGCAATATTTAAATCAAGTGACTTATCAATAAAAGAGGTAATAAATGATTGAGTTGTTATCAAGTATTGAGTATGGTCCTTTTATTTTATCATTTAAATTAGCTTTTATAACAACACTTATTTTGTTTATTTTAGCAATGCCTCTTAGTTGGTATCTTTCTCAAACAAAATCAAAAATTAAACCAGTTTTAGAAGCAATAACTGCCCTACCTTTAGTTCTTCCACCATCGGTTTTAGGTTTTTACTTACTTTATACACTTTCATATAATTCAAGTTTAGGAAGCTTTTTTGATGAGTATTTAGGAATACAACTTGTATTTAATTTTACGGGATTAGTTATTGCTAGTTGTTTTTACTCTCTACCTTTTATGGTTCAACCTTTACAAAGTGGTTTTGAAAGTATAAATAAGAATATGCTTGAAGCTAGTTATATTAGTGGCAAAAGTAAATTTTATACTATATTTAAAGTAGCACTTCCAAATATAAAACCCTCACTATTAACTGCTCTTATTGTTACTTTTGCTCATACAGTTGGTGAATTTGGAGTTGTATTAATGGTTGGTGGAAGTATTCCTGATGAAACAAAAGTAGCCTCTGTTGCTATATATGAGTTTGTTGAAATTATGGATTATAAAAGTGCACATATTTATAGTGCTATTATGCTAGTAATAAGTTTTTTAGTGCTTTTAAGTGTTTATATTTTTAATCAAAAACAAAAAAAGAGTTTTTTATGATAGATATTGAAGTAAATAAAGAGTTAATTGGTTCAAATGGAAAAATGAATCTAGATATTAAACTTAATATAAATGATGGTGACTTTATTGCTCTTACAGGACTTAGTGGAAGTGGAAAAACTACCCTACTTCGAATACTTGCAGGATTAGAGCAATCAGAAAGTAAAATTAAAGTTGATAATAAAATTTGGCAAGATAATAAAAAGTTTTTGCCACCTCAACAAAGAGAGATTGGTTTTGTATTTCAAGATTATGCACTTTTTACTAATATGAGTGTAAAACAGAATCTTTTATATGTAAATAAAGATGAGAAACTTGCAAATCATCTTTTAGAGTTAACTGAATTATCACAACTTAAAAATAGAAATGTTACATCTTTAAGTGGAGGACAAAAACAAAGAGTTAGTTTATGTAGAGCTTTGATGAACCGTCCTAAACTTCTATTAATGGATGAACCATTATCTGCACTTGATCCATCTATGAGAACTAAGCTTCAAGATGAGATACTCACACTTCATCGTGAGTTTAAAACTACAACAATCATGGTAAGTCATGACCCAAGTGAGATTTATAGATTAAGTAATAGAGTAATAGTTTTAGAAGACGCAAAAATTATAAAAGATGGTAATGCAAAAGATGTATTATTAAAAACAAGTGGTAGTGCAAAGTTTTCTTTTGAGGGAGAGCTTTTAGATATTGTAAAAGTTGATGTTATATATATAGCTATTATATCTATTGGTCAACAACTTGTTGAAGTTGTATTAAGTGAAGATGAAACTATAAATCTTCAAATTGGCTCAAAAGTTAGAGTAAGTACAAAAGCCTTCTCTCCAAATATTTCAAATTAAGGACTATTATGAAAAAAGTATTATTAGCATTGGTTTTATCTATTGTAGTAACTAATGCAAGTGATTTTAAAATTGCAGCAGGGGCAGGATATAAAAAACCTATACAAAAAATTCTGAAACTATATAATAAAAAAATTGATGCTTTCTATGGCAATATGAGACAAGTTAGTACTCAAGCAAAACATACTGATTTAGCTTTAATTATAGGAGATAAAAACTTCTTACAAAATAAAAGTAATATCGATTTTATTCATTATACTTCAATAGGAGAAGGCAAAGCTGTACTTGCTTACTCTAAAAAAACAAAATTAAATACTCTTAATGAAATATTATCAGATAAAATAAAAAGAGTATCAATGCCTCATCCTAAAAAGGCTATTTATGGAATTGCAGCAATGCAAATACTTCATAATTCTAAATTATCTTCTAATATAGATGAAAAACTTTTTATCACTGCTACTGTTCCACAAGTTACAACATACTTAATAACAAATGAAATTGATGCAGGTTTTATAAATTTAACTTCTGCATTAGCAAATAAATCAAAACTTGGTGGTTATATTGAAATTGATAAAAAGCTCTACTCAAAAATTGATATAGTTGCAGCTTCTACTAAAGCATGTAAAAAAGAGTGTAAAGAGTTATTAAAGTTTTTACAAACAGAAGAAGCAAAAGAAATTTTTACTCAATACGGTCTATAAAACATGGATTATTCTACGATTTTCAACCCTTTGTTTTTAAGTGCTAAAACTGTTGGGGTTAATCTAGTTTTATTTCTTACTATAGGTGTATTTTTAGCTTTTTTACTTTCAAAAGAGAATTTTAGATTTAAATGGCTTCTTAATACAATAGTAACTCTTCCTTTAATCTTTCCTCCAATTGCAATAGGTTTTTTCTTGCTTTTACTACTTGGAAGAGATGGTATAATTGGTGGTATCTTTTATAAATTTGATATATCTTTTATATTCTCTTTTTCTAGTTTAGTTATTGCAGGTTTTATAGCGGGTCTACCTCTAATGGTAAAACCTTTGCAATCTGCAATTGAGCAATTTCCAAAAAATATTGTAGAAGCTTCATATTTAAGTGGTAAAAGTAAATTAAGAACATTTTTGTTTATTATCTTACCTTCTATAAAAAAGAGTTTATTAGCATGTTTATTAATAGCTTGTGCAAGGGCGCTAGGAGAAGTAGGAATTACTCTTATGTTAGGAGGAAATATTATAGGTAAAACAGATACTATTTCACTTGCTATATATAATGCAGTATTTGATGGGGATTATAATTTAGCACTTATTTTAAGTGGTATATTAATAGTTATATCACTAATATTTTTTATAATCCTAAATTTTTTACAAACAAAACAAAACCACATTTAAAAGGAAAAAGATGTTTAATTTAACAAATGAAGAACTATACAAATATATAAATGAAGATTTACCTTATTTAGATTTAACTACTTATATTCAAACAAACAAAGATAAAAAAGCCACATTAGAGATATATACAAGAGAAGATATTATAGTTGCTTGTAGTGAAGAAGCAGCAAGTATTGCAAAACTTTTAGGATGTAAAGTAAAAGAGTTTAAACCCTCAAAAACAAAGCTTAAAAAAGGTGAAGTAATTCTAAAAATAAAAGGAACTTACGAAAATATTCAACAAACATTGAAGCTTTCTCAAGTACTTTTAGAATATAGTTGTAAAATTGCTACACAAACAAATAATATGCTAAAAATCATCAAACAACATAATAGTACTTGTGAACTATTAACTACAAGAAAAACTATTCCATTTAGTAAAAAAATGTGCATTAAAGCTATACTTTGTGGAGGTGCATTGCCTCATAGATTAGGTCTTAGTGAATCAATACTATTTTTTGATTACCATAGAAAACTATATAGTTCAAATGAAGAGTTTTATAATCAAATAACTAACTTTAAAAAACAACTTCCAGAAAAGAAAGTAATCATAGAATCAGAAACATTAAAAGATGCAAAAAATCTTATGAAATATAAAGCTGATGTTATACAACTTGACAAAATGCCTTTAGATGAGATAGAAAAACTTGTAAATTATAAAAATAGTAATTATCCCCATATTAAATTACTTGTTGCAGGAGGAATTAATCTATCAAATGTAGAAAACTACGCAAAACTTCAAATTGATGGAATAGTAACAAGTAGTATTTACTCTTGTGGTATGGCAAATATAGGTTGTAATTTAAAAATTAAACACTAAAAACGACCTACAAACTAATTAATAATTACTATAAACTTTCAATATAAAGGATATTTATGTTAAATGGTTTATATGTAATTACTGATGATATACTAACACCAAAAGAGAGTGTATTAGCAAGTATAAAAAATGCACTTGATGGTGGAGCAAAAATCGTTCAACTAAGAGATAAAATAAGTACTGATGAACAAATTGAATCACTAATACTTGATATGCAAAACATTTGTAGAAGTTATAAAGCAAAATTTATATTAAATGATAGAGTAAAACTTGCTATAAAACTTCAATGTGATGGTTTACATGTTGGTAAAAGTGATTATGAGAATATAGAGTTTATAAGAAAAAACTTCAAAGGCATTCTTGGAGTATCTTGTTATGATAATATAGCTCAAGCAAAAAAGATGCAACAACAAGGAGTAGATTATGTAGCCTTTGGTTCTATGTTTAACTCACCTACTAAACCAAAATCAAAAACCATTCCCCTAAAAACATTATCACAAGCCAAAAAAGAGTTAAGTATTCCAATATGTGCTATTGGAGGAATAAATAATAAAAACATTGACACTGTTATGTTACAAAATCCTGATATGATAGGAGTTATTAGTGATATTTGGAAAAGTAATAATATAAAAGAACAATCAAATTTTTATTCAAACTACTTTAAAAGGACTTCAAATGAAATGTAAATGTAAACAAACATTTAAAATATGTCAACAAAAAAGTAATCTTCACTTTATTTCACTTGTACCTGAACTTAGTAGAAAGTTTTCACAATTTTTACAAAAGCTATCATTGGATTTTAAAGTTGAAGAGAATATAGTATCACTTAAAATAGATAACCCAAAAGTATTTTTTGAAGAAAATTTTGATGCATTAAAAACATATTTTAATTCACTTGAGTTAAAAGAGATAAAAGTATATGTAGAAAATGAACAACACAAACTATCTTTTAGTACTATTTTATCTGCAAAACCTTTAGAAAAATTTTTAAATTTTATTGAAGATAAGACATTCTTTGATATATTAGAAAATAAAAGTATTACTTCTCATTTTCAACCTATAATTGACATGAATAATAACTCTATCTTTGGATATGAAGCACTTGTTAGAGGTGTGATGCCAAATGGTGATTTAGTATATCCTGATGTGTTATTTGAAAAATCTGCTAGAAATGATATGGATTTTAACTTTGATAGATTATGTAGAGAAAATGCTTTAAAAACAACAGCTGTTAAAAAAGTTGATGCAAAAGTATTTATTAACTTTATTCCTACAACTATTTATGACCCAAAATTTTGTCTTGCTTCTACTGTAAAATGGGCAAATCAATTAGAGTTTGATCCTAAGAATATTGTTTTTGAAGTAGTTGAAACACAAAAAGTAAAAGATACAGAACATTTAAAAACAATTTTAAACTACTATAGAGAACAAGGCTTTTTAATTGCCCTTGATGATGTAGGAGAGGGATACTCTTCTTTAAATATGATAATTGACTTGAAACCTGATATTATAAAAGTTGATAGAAATATCATAAATAATATTGACAAAGATGAGATGAAGCGTTCAGTTTACAAAGCTTTAAGAAACCTTGCTATGGAAAATGATATTAAGATATTAGCAGAAGGAGTTGAGACACCTTATGAATTAGCTACACTTAAAAACATTGGACTTGATTATGCACAAGGATACTACTTTGCAAAACCAGCAGCGGAGATTATTAGACAAATATGAAACTTTTTTTAATTTATCCTCATCAATTATTTGAAAACATTGAAAACTTAAAAGACAAGAAAGTTATCTTAGTAGAAGAGCCTTTATTTTTTACTCAATATAACTTTCATATTCAAAAATTAGTTTTGCATAGAGCTAGTATGAAGTTTTATGAAAATTACTTACAAAATAACAGTATTGATGTTGAGTATTTTGAAGAAGATAGTTATTTACAAAAGTATAAAAATGAAAAAGTTTATATATATGAACTTTTTGATAATTATTTAGAAAAGAAAATATATGGAAATTTTCAAAATATAAAAACTTTAAAAAACCCTAACTTTTTAAATGTTGATGATAAAAGTAAATTTTTACATAACTTTTATGCAAATAGACGAAAAGAGTTAAATATATTTATGAATGAGGGAAAGCCTTTATATGGGAAATATAGTTTTGATAGTGAAAATAGAAAAAAACTACCAAAAGATATATTTATTCCTGCAACTTTATCTTATGATAATAAATATATAAAAGAGGCTAAACAATATTGTGAAAAATTTGATTCAATTGGACAAATAGATAGCTTTAACTATCCTGTGACTTTCCAAGAAGCTAAGATTCAACTTGAATACTTTTTTAAAGAAAAATTTGACAATTTTGGAAACTACCAAGATGCTATTACTAAAAAAGATGGTTTAGAGTATCTTTTTCATTCAAATATTTCAAGCAGTTTAAATATTGGACTTTTAAATTTAGATGATGTAATACAAGGTGCATTAAAAGCAAAAGCACCTTATAATGCAAAAGAAGGCTTTATTAGACAAATAATTGGCTGGAGAGAGTTTATGTTAAGAATTTATCAAGATGATGGAATAAAGCTTAGAAACTCTAACTTTTTTAACTTTAAAAACTCTATGCCAAAAGCTATAATTGAAGCAAATAGTGGAATAACAATACTTGATGATGTAGTAAAAAAACTAAAACAAACCTCATATGCACATCATATAGAAAGACTTATGGTTTTAGGAAATATTTTTGTTTTATTAGAGATACACCCAGATGAGATATATAAATACTTTATGGAAAATTTTATTGATGCATATGATTGGGTAATGGTAGGAAATGTATATGCTATGAGTGGTTATAGTGATGGGGGAAGTATTACGACAAAACCTTATATTTGTAGTTCTAATTACTTAATTAAAATGAGTGATTACAGTAAAAAAGAGAGTTGGTGTGTCATTTTAGATGCACTTTATTGGAGATTTTTATATAAATATGGACATTTATTTAAAACAAATCCTAGAATGAAAATGCAACTTTCACTTCTTGAAAAAATGTCAAAAGAAAAACTTCAAAATCATTTAAACATTGCACAAGACTATTTACTTAAATTACATTGCAAATTGTAATATTTTTTAACAATTTTTTTTTAATCATATAAAATACTATTATGAGAAAAGATATATATGAAAAGATGCAAATATTAGCCAATAGTGCTAAATATGATGTTAGTTGTAGCTCTAGTGGAAGTGAAAATAATCATAAAACAGGAGAACTTGGAGCAACCCATAATAGCAGTATTTGCCATACTTTTACAGCAGATGGAAGATGTGTATCATTACTTAAAGTACTTCTTACAAACTTTTGTATTTATGATTGTGCTTATTGCATAAATAGAAAAAGCAATGACATAAAAAGAGCTGCATTTTCTCCTAGAGAACTTGCTGATATTACAATCAACTTCTATAAAAGAAATTATATTGAGGGTCTTTTTCTAAGTTCAGGAATAATTGACAATGAAGACCATACAATGGTTTTGATATTAAGAACACTCAAAATATTAAGATATGAGTATCATTTCAATGGTTATATCCATGTGAAATTAATACCTGGAACTGATGATAGACTTATTGATGAAGTAGTAGCATTGGCAAATAGAGTAAGTTCAAATATAGAGCTTCCAAGTGACAAATCACTAAAACTACTTGCACCAAATAAAACCAAAGAAAAAATACTACAACCTCTTAAACATGCAAGAGATAAAAGTTTAGAAAATGATACAAAACCAATAGGTATGAGTACTCAACTAATTATTGGTGCAACACCTGAAAATGACAAAGATATTTTAAAACTAAGCTCAGTTTTATATGATAAGGCTTTATTAAAAAGAGTTTATTATAGTGCTTATATTCCTGTAAATGATGATAGAAATCTTCCAGCAATCGTAAATAAACCTCCTTTACTTAGAGAACATAGATTGTATCAAGCAGATTGGCTTTTAAGATTTTATGATTTTTCTTATGATGAAATAGTAAGTGAAGAGTTCCCAAATCTTGATGAAGAACTTGACCCTAAAACTTCTTGGGCACTGCATAACTTAAGTTATTTTCCAATGGAAATAAATAAAGTAAGTAAAGATGAACTTCTTAGAATTCCAGGTATTGGTGTTCGAGGTGTATTTAAAATACTAAAAGCTAGGAAATTTAAAAGTTTAGATTTTGAAGATTTGAAAAAACTGAAAATATCAATTAAAAGAGCTCAATATTTTATAACTTGTAAGGGTAAATATTGTGCTAAAGTATCCTTTTGTAGTGACACCATAAAACAAGCAATTATAGAACCACCTAAAAAAAGAGTTATTCAACCCTCACTGTTTGACATAGATTATAGTGCAATTACGGGGGAATTATGATTTTAATTTATGATAAAACTTTTGAGGGATTTTTAACTTTAGTTTATGATGTTTATTATGAAAAACTAAAACCAAACTCAATATTTAAACAAAAACCAAATAAGTTGATACTTGAAGAAATAAAGCAAATACAAACCAATGAAATAAAAGCTACAAAAGTTCTTGAAGCTATAAAAAATAAGTTTTCAAAAAAAGCTTTTCAAACTATTTTAAATATTTTCATGTGTGATAATGATGATTTTGAAGTAGACTTATTAAACTTTATAATCATAGGTTTTAAAGATAAAAATGAACTTTTTAATATTAACAATAGTTCAATCTTTTATATACAAAATCTTGAAAAACAACTATTTAGAGCAAATCATAAGATGAGCGGTTTTTTAAGATTTGAAGAACTTGAAGATAATACTTTATATGCAAAACTTGAAAGTAGATTTAACCTTTGTTATTTTTTAGGAAAACACTTTTATAAAAGATTAAACAATCAAAACTATATAATCCATGATATAAATAGAAAACTTGCATTTATTAAAGATGGAACTTCTATAAAAGTAGAAAATATTGCTTCATTTGAAGAACCAAACTTATCAGAAGATGAAGAAAAGTTCAAAAGATTATGGAATAGCTTCTTTGAAGCTGTAAGTATAGAATCAAGAAAAAATGAGAAGCTACAAAGAGATCTTGTTCCTTTACTTTATAGAACTTATATGACAGAATTTGAAAACTAAAGTTTGACTTTAAAATTATATTGATAATCATTATTAACTATATATAAAGTTTATCTTTTATATTATTTTATAGTTTAATAAAATATTTACTAAATTAACTTATTAAGTTACATAAAATGTATACTAATAATTTCAATGTTTTATTAAAATTATAAACAATTAAAAAAAAGGATTAAAAATGCAAAATATGCCACAAATTTTAATGATTATTGGTTCACTTTCAGTAGTGAGTTTAGTTTCTTCACTGTTTTTTTTAAAAAAATAAATAAAGGATAAGCAATGGAAAATTTAATTCAACTTTCAATTTTATCAGTAACTTGGATTGCGGCGCATTTTAATATTTTATTGATTTTACAATAAAGTGTTTACATGATTAGAAATATTTTATTTATTATTGTAGTATTTATTTTTACTGGATGTTTTACAAAGCATCCAGATTTAAAAACTGTAAATAGTGTAAATCTAAACAAGTACTTAGGAACATGGTATGAGATTGCAAGATATGAGCATTTTTTTGAAAAAGGGTGTAAAAATGTTACTGCAAATTATAGTTTAAATGATGATAATACTTTAAAAGTAGTAAATAAGTGTACTAAAATAGATACAAATAAAAAAAGCAGTGCAACTGGCATAGCTTATGCTACAAATGAATCTAATAGTAAATTAAAAGTGAGTTTTTTTAGACCCTTTTATGGTGATTATTGGATTTTGATGCTTGATGATTCTTATAAATATGCAGTCGTAGGAACTCCTTCAAGAGAGTATTTATGGATTTTATCAAGAACATCAAAACTAGACAAAAATACTTTAAATAGAATTTTAGAAAAACTTCCAAAATTAGGTTTTGCTACAAATAAATTAATTTGGACTATACAAGAGTAATTATGAAAAAAAGAAAAATTGACAAAATATTTCTAAGAAAAAAAACTCTTGATAAAAATATGCAAGAGCATGATTTAAATAGACTTGTTGAAATGGCATGGCAAGATAGAACAACCTTTGATGCTATTTATTTACAATATGGATTAACAGAAAACCAAGTAAAAAATAAGATGAGAAAATTAATTAGTAAAAAAGCTTATAATAGATGGAGAAAAAGAGTACAAAATAAAACTACCAAACACAAAAAAAAGCTTTATCATAAGCCAGATAGGTTTCAAGGTCCTTGGTGATTATTTGACAAAATTTTCATACTAATAATTCAAATAAGCTGATATAATAAAATAAAAAGGAAGAAAGATGTTAAAAGAGTTAATTTATACAGGAATTGGAGCTACTGCACTTTTAAAAGATAAAGTTGAAGATGAATTGAAAAAATTAGAGGAAAAAGGTAAGATAGATAAAGGTGATATAAAAGGTTTTATTGAGTCTTTGGAAAAAAAAGGTAAAGAGCATGATGAAGAGTTCAAAGAACAACTTAAAAAGAGTATCAAAGAAGCTATCAGTGAATTAGGCCTTGTTACAAAAGATGATTTAGAACAACTCAAAAAGGAATTAAAATAATAGCTTTTTTTAAAAACATTAATCTTTACTCTCATAAAAGAGTTTATAAAGTCTTTAGATTTTTACTCACAACTTATCTTGTGATTAAGAAAAAAGATAGCTTTTTAGGACTAAAACCTCTTGCTCCTAAAGAGTTTAAACATACTATTATTGACTTGGAAGCAAGTTTTATTAAACTTGCACAAGTTTTAGCTACAAGAGCTGATTTTTTTAGTCAAGAATACCTTCATGAATTAAAAGAGTTACATGATAAACTTCCTTCAATGCCCAAAAAAGATTTTGAAGTAGTTTTTAAAAGAGCCTTTGTAAATGATGATTTTACAGAGTTTAATAATGAGCCTATTGCTTCTGCTTCTATTGGTCAAGTTCATATAGCTTATTTAAAAAGTGGAGAGAAAGTTGCAGTAAAATTAAGAAGAGAAGGAATAAAACAAAGAGTTCTTGCTGATATTAAAATAATTAATTTTTTTAACTTTATATTTAAACCTTTATTTTCACACTATACAAAAAACTCAATTGAATCTGTTATAAAAGAGTTTTCTTCAATGATTGTTCAAGAAGTAAGTCTAAATAATGAACTTCAAAATTTAAAAAAATTTTCAAATACTTATAAAGATAGTAAAATAAAATTTCCAAAACCTTATGAAGAGTTTTCAAGCGATGATGCTTTGGTTATGAGTTTTGAAGAAGGTTTTAGATTTGATGATAAAGAAACTATTTTAAAAAATGATATAAATTTTAATGAAATCATTGCTAATTTAGTTAGTTTTTATACTGAACAGATGCTTATTAAAGGTTATTTTCATGCTGATCCTCACCCTGGAAATTTACTAATAACAAAGGATAGTGAAATAATTCTTTTAGATTTTGGAATGGTAAAAACAGTACCAAATGATACAAGAATTGCTATAATTGAGCTTATAAAAGCTGCAAATGAACAAGATTATGAATTATATATAAGTGCTAGTAAAAGACTTGGAACAATAGCATATGAAGCCCCTACTTCTGAACTTGCAGTATTTACAAGTAAAATGTTTGAAATTTTTTCAAACAATAATTTAGATAGTGAATCTATGCAAAAGTTAGCATTTGAAGTACTTGAGGGTACAAGAGATTTACCTTTTAAACTTCCAAGTGATGCAATTTATATCTTAAGAGTTAGTGCAATTATTGAAGGTTTAGGAACTACATATATTGAAAATTTTAATGGAATAAAAGATATATTGCCAATTTTACAAGAAAATTTACCAAAAGCACTAGGAGCTAAGGATTCCATTGTCGAAACATTAATAGATGAAATTAAAGACATTCCTTTTACTATAAAAGACTTCAAATCTACTTTAAAACAAGCAAGTGAAGGTGAGTTAAAAGTTGAAGTATCAAAAAATCAGCTAGACTTTTTAAAAAAGGAATTACACTCTTACTTTAAGCCTTATATAATATCAATTTCTTTTATGATTACTTCCATTTTCATGCTATTAGTTGACAAAGATTTAAAAGAGATTGCAATAATATTATTTACTCTTTCTTTAATAAGAATTTTATATAAATAGTTAATTTTTTTATGAGTTAAGGATAATTTTATGGTAAGATAATAAAAGTAATTAATTTATTAAGATAATTATTCTAGTTAAATTAATAAAATATCTTTATATTAGTGAAAAGGGTATTATATGAATTCAAACAACAATGAATTAGAAATTGAACTTAATATCAAATCTTTTTTAGTTTCTGAAACTAATGAAGAAGGTGTAATAAAGTTTGCAAATGATGAGTTTTGTAAGTTTTCGGAATACTCCTTGGATGAATTAATAGGACAACATCACAATATTGTACGACATCCAGATATGCCTGAAAAAGCCTTTGATGAGCTTTGGAGCACTGTAAAATCAGGTAAAAGATGGAAAGGTTTTGTAAAAAACAAATCAAAAACTGGTAAATACTATTGGGTATATGCAACAGTATACCCCTTTACTTCATGTGATGGCTCAACTGGTTACATTTCTTGTAGAAGAAAAGCCTCAAAAGATGAAATTGAAAAATACTCAAAAATTTACAAAACTATGAAGTAAAGGATTTTTATGAAATTTAAAGACTTATCTATAAAAACAAAATTAAGTATTCTTGTTTTGATTCCAATGTTTTTTATTATAGTTTTAGGAGCTTCTTTTATTTATCAAGAATATGAATATAAGCAAGAGTACAGCACTTTAAAACAAATAGTCAAAATTGATTCAGATATTTCACTTGTTATTCATGAATTACAAAAAGAAAGAGGCATGTTTGTCTCTTATTTAAGTAGTAAGGGTAAGAATTTCAAAAATGAAATAACAAATCAAATACAAAATAGTGATGAAAAAATAGATATTTTAAAAAATAGTTATCAAACATTAAATAAAGATTCTGTTGACAATAAAAACCTTAATCTATTTGAAGAATTTTTCAATAAACTAACTAATATAAAAAACAAAAGAAATCTTGCAAAAAACATGCAAATATCAACAAAAGAAGTACTTGACTATTATTCAAAGTTAAACTCTATTTTACTTGATTTTATTGCTAGAAGTTCTGCAATATCAAAAAATTCACAAATGACAAGACAAATACTTGCTTATTACAATTTTCTCATGGCTAAAGAAAAAGCAGGAATTGAAAGAGCAGTTGGTTCAAAAACTTTATTAGAAGGTACTTTTAACGAAAGAATGTTTAGTAAATTTACAAGTTTAATCTCTACACAAAATAGTTACATGAATGAATTTGAAATTTACTCAAAAAAAGAAAATCTCTCTTATGTCAAGCAAGCTTTAAATGATTCATCAATAAACAAAGTACAAGATATTAGAGATATTTTAATACATTCACAAGATAAATTAAAATATATTATTTCTATTGAAGAAATAATAGGTTTTGAAGGAATAATTCACAATATTAAAAATTATGAGTTAACTAAAAATATATCTTATAAAAACAAAATAGAAAGTGGGATAAATGATCTTGAAGCTTTAATTAAAGAGTATAAAAATGATTTTGAAATATCAAAAAGAGAGACTAATCTTTTAAATACTATACAAAATAGGTTTTCAAATTACTCTATTTTGTCACAAAACTCTAAAGATAGTAGTTTAGATAATCAAAAAGTTGTTAATGCAATAAAAGAGTTAAAAACAAAACAGTTTGATATTGAAACTACATATTGGTTTGATACAATAACTAAAAAAATAGAAATACTTAAAAATATCGATGACTATTTATCAAATGATTTATTTTTATTTGTAAATAAAAAATATGAAGAAGTATCTTTTGGATTTTATAAAAATCTAATTTTGCTTATTATCGTTATATTATTTATTTCAATTTTAGCTATTTATATTTTCTCAAATATTTCAAAATCATCAAAAAGTATTTATGAAGGTATTGAGCGATTTATGAAATTTATAAATAGAGAAATAAATGAAATAGAAGATATAAAAGTTTATGGAAATGATGAATTTGGGAAAATAGCAATAATGGCAAATAAAAATATGAAACGAATAAATAATGATTTAGAAGAAGATATGCTTTGTGTTGCTGAGGCTGTACTTGTATTAAATAAAATGAGACAAGGATATTTTAACTATAGAATAAAATCAACTGCTGCAAATCCTCAAATTCAAACATTTGTATATTCTGTTAATAAAAGTTTAGATATACAATCTTCAATTTTTGAAGATATATTGCAAACATTAGAAAAATATACACATTATGATTACACTCAAAACTTAAAAGACGTAGATGTAAAAGGCGACTTAGATAAACTTCTAAAAGGAATAAATAGTTTAAAAAATTCTATTACACAAATGCTAGTTAATAATCAAGATATAGGGTGGACTTTAAAAGATAGCTCAGATACACTTTTAATTAATGTAGACAATTTAAACAAGTCATCAAATGATGCAGCTGTAAAACTTGAAGAGACTGTAGCAGCAGTTGATGAAATAAGTGGAAATATCTCTGCTACTAACTCTTATGTGAAAGAGATGTCACAAAATGCCAAAGTTTTATCTAATTCTTCAAATGAAGGAAAAGAACTTGCAAATAAAACAACAAAATCTATGGAAGAGATAAATACTCAAGTTGAAGGTATTAAAGAAGCTATTACTTTAATTGATCAAATATCATTTCAAACAAATATTCTAAGCTTAAACGCAGCAGTAGAAGCTGCAACTGCTGGAGAAGCAGGTAAAGGCTTTGCCATTGTTGCACAAGAAGTTAGAAGCTTAGCAAGTAGAAGTGCTGAGGCTGCAAATAAAATTAAACAAATCGTAGAAACTGCAACTGAAAAATCAATGGAAGGTAAAAAAATAGCCTTTTCTATGATTGAGGGATATAATAGCCTTAATGAAAATGTACAAAAAACTGTATCAATTATAGAAAATATTCAAACTGCATCAGCAGAACAAACTGAAGGAATAAGTCAAATAAATGATGGCTTAAATAGTCTTGATAAGCAAACACAAGAGAATGCTAGTGTTGCAAGTCAAACTCATGATATTGCAATAGAAGCATCTTCTATTGCAAAAGATGTTGTTAAAAACGTAAAAAAGAATAACTTCATTGGTAAAAAATAATAGAACTAAGTTCATTTTAAAACACACAAATTATATACAAAAAACCTTTTTTAAGTGATAAACTTAAATAAAAAGGTTTTTTATGAATATTGCAATAATAGGTGCAGGATTTAGTGGATGTTTGTTATACAATAAACTCATAAAAGAAAATCACAAAATTACTATTTTTGAAAAATCAAGAGGAACAGGTGGAAGGTTAAGTACAAAATATATAAATGATAAATTTTGTGACCATGGAACACCATACTTTGAAGCAAAAAATCAAATTTTTATTGATTTTTGTAATAAATTAGTTAAACAAAAAATATTAAAAAAATATAAAACTGTTTATATACCAACAAATGGAATAAATAAAGTTTGCTCTTCTTTAATAGATAAAAAAGATTTAAAAACAAAAGTAAAAATAACAACTTGTAAATATGAAAATGAAAAATGGACTTTGATTGATAATCAAAATAATGTTTATAAAGATTTTGATATTTTACTTATTACAATTCCTGCTGTTCAAATTTTGGAGTTAAATATAAATTTAAATGAAAAAATAAAACAAGAGTTATCATCTATAAAATATGATAGTATTTTTACTTTGATTTTACATAAGCAAAAAAATTTACCACTTCATAAGGGATTAAAAAATATCAATTTATTTAAAAAAATTATTGATAATTCAAAGAAATATAACTATGATAATTTTAGTAGTTTTGTATTACATACAAATGAATATTTCTCTACAAAACACAATGAAAAAACAAAAGAAGAATTAGAAAAAAAAGTAATTAAAAAACTCAAAAAACTTAATATTGAAATTGATAAAGATTTTATAATTTTGCCTCACTTATGGAAATATGCATTTGCAAAAAATCATCTCAAAAAAGATTTTATTTTTGATAAAAAACAATTCCTTGGTATATGTGGAGATTACTTTTATAGTAAAAATATTGAAGCATCTTTTTTAAGTTCTACAAAATTAGCAGGTAATATATAATATACATTTCTTAAATACAGTTTGTATAATAAGTTTATTTTTATTACACTTTGTAGTTTTCTTAATAGTAATAAAACTATACAAAAGTATAATAAACTTATTATCACGTAAAGTTAGTTATAATATTTTAGTTTTTAAATAAGGTGTGAAATGCTAGAAAAAAGTATTAGGATTCTTGGGGCTTATGGAGGCAAAGGTGTTGATATAAATAACACCAGTATTCAAATAGATAAACACACTACAATTGATGCAGGAAATATATTAAAAGGGATAGGAAAAGATGCTAAATATATTAATAAAATATTTCTAACACACTCCCATCTTGACCATATTGTTGATATTCCTTTTTTAATAGATTCGTTTTTTGAAAATAGAGAAATACCTATTAAAATTTATGCTTTAAAAGAAACAATAATCCATCTAAAAAAACATCTTTTTAATTGGGATATTTGGCCAGACTTTTCACAAATAAATCTTATAAATAAAAAACTTAAAGCAATAGAATTCATTGAAATAAAAGTAAATAAAACAATGAAATTTGATGACTTTTCCATTAAAGCAATTAAGACAAATCATACAATTTCTAGTTGTGGATATGTAATAAAAAAGAAAAATAATGCAATATTCTTTACAGCAGATACGTATAAATGTAATACTATTTGGGAAGAATTAAATCTTAATAAATCTATAAAAACCTTAATAATTGATGTTTCATTTCCCTCACGTCTTTCAAATATTGCTAAAAAAAGTAACCATTTAACATTAAAAGATTTACTAAAAGAATTAGAAAAATTAAAAAGAGATGATGTTTGCATATATATAAATCATCTTAAGCCATCTTATGTAAAAGAGATAAAAAAAGAAGTTGAAGAGTTAAATAGTAAATACAATATTCAATTGTTAAATGATGGTGATATTTTGAATTTGGAAACTACAAAAAAAGAACAAAGTTTAATCTATGAAAATAGTACAAAATATCATTTGAAAAAAATATTTGAAAATATTACTAGTAAAGAAGATTTTGATAAAATAATACAAAAAGTTCAAAAAGAGAAAGAAAAAATAAAATAAAAGAGAAATTCTCTTTTATTTTACGAATTCAACTACTTCATCAAAGCTTAGTCTTAACTGATCAGATTGTTCATTTAATCTATATCCAAAAGGTAAAACCATAGCCACTTGATATTTTGTAGTATCAAGTTCTAATATTTGTTCTAATTTATCTTTTTCGAACCCTTCAATAGGACAAGAATCAATTCCAATAGCAGCAGCTGCTGTCATCATATTTCCCACAGCAATATAAGTCTGTCTTGAAGTCCATTCATAAATATTTTTATCACTACTTAAAGTATCTTTTAGATGATTTGCATAAAGATTTATATAAAAATCTTTTTTCTCTTGTGGCATTGGTCTTCTTCCAAATCTTTTTTCAGGTACACCACTTTCAACTTTAACATCTTCAATTTTTGCTAAGACAATTACTAAATCACTGCATGATGTAATTTGAACTTGATTCCAACAAGTAGGTCTAATTTTTTCTTTTAATTCTTGATTTTGCACAACTAAAAATTTCCAAGGCTCCATTCCAAATGATGAAGGTGATTTTCTAGCCACTTCTAAAATAAAATTTAAATCCTCTTCTGGTATTTTTTTTGTATCATCAAAAACCTTACAAGCATGTCTAAAATCCATTGCTTTAAAAAACTCTTCTTTAATCACTTTATCTCCTTATATTGATAGTTTTTCTAATTTATTAATTTGTACACTTTCAAGTTTACCCTCAATATTTACTAAAAACTCTTTAAAATGAGATTTATTTTCATGTATTTTCAAATCCTCTTTACTTTCCCAAGTTTCTATAAATGTATAAGTATTTTCTTCTTCTATATCTTTATGTAAATCATATTTTATACAACCACTATCATTTGCATGTGTTTGTTTATGAAGCTTTGTAAGTTCATTGAAAACTTCTTTTTCAAACTCTGGTTTTATTTTGATTTTTGCAATTACTATAATATTTTCCATTTTTTGTCCTATAAAAAATTTTTTATTAGTATATCTTCAAATTTCTTTAATTCACTATTTATATCTAAATCCGTTTTAAATATATCATGAATCGCATAAGTCTCAAGTGGTTTTGCACCACAAAACTGAAAAGTTTTATGTACTGCAATATTTGCTTCATCAAGAGATAAACCATCAAAAAAACCATCTTTATTGCTAAATTCACTGCTTGGACAATTGTAAGTTAGTGAAAGCATATATTTTTTATCTGTCATCAATCCACCACTACCATATTTTTTACTACTATCACTTCTACTTCTTCCATCATTTATAAATGTAACTGTTTTATTTCCACCTGAAAACATCTCATCCATGTACTTTTTAGTAAGCCATGGAACACCCATCCAATAAACTGGATATTGAAATAAAATATAATCTGCCCATTTAAACTTCTCTAATTCTTCTTTTATATTATAATCACTCTCTACGATACTATGTTTTACCTCAAAATTATTATTTTCAAAAAAACTTTGTGCTTTATTTATAAAAGTTTGTGTTAATTTTCCCTCAGCAATCTCTTCATATTTTTGATGTCCATTTATAATAAGTACATTTTTCATAAATTCTCCTAATGTATTTTGAAAATTATATATTTTATAAACTTAATTTACTCTTACTTTACTTTAGGTAAGTAAAGATGTTTAATATACTTTATGTTATAATTTCAGTCTTTAAAGGATTAAATAATGTATTTTACAAATAATAAAGAGTACAAATGCTCAATAGCGACTACTCTTAGTATAAAGAAAGTAACTATTATCTGGTACTTACTAGATAATAAAATATTTAAAGACTTAAATGAAGATATTGAAAAAATAACAAAAAAAACTCTAATTTTAAAACTAAAAAAAATAGAAGAAAACATTATAACTAGAGAATTTTTCCAAAAAATTGTTTACTTTTTGACACAAAAAAGAAAACAATTTAAATCCACATTAATAGAGATGTACAAATGGGGTATTAAATATATTGAAAATTATAATAAATTAGCAAAAAAGAATAACTCTCTTGCAAAATTTAAAATCACAAGATAGTAAATAAAATGGAAAATTTCGTTTTAATTATTATTGCTATACTTATTGGATATGCTCTTCAAAAATTTAAAATCTTTTCTCAAGAGACTCCAATAATTTTAAACCAATATATTATATATATCTCATTACCTGCAATAATTTTATTGCAAGTACCAAAATTAAACATCTCAATTGATATTATTATTCCTGCAATTATAGCATGGTTTGTTATGCTTTTAAGTGCAGGATTAGTATTACTTTTTTCTAAATACTTCAAATGGTCTAAAGAAATAACAGGTTCTTTGCTCTTAGTAGCAGTTTTATCAAATAGTTCAATTGCTGGTATTCCTTTATTAAATACCTACATAGGAGAAAAAGCTATTCCTTATGTAATTATTTATGATCAATTAGGAACATTTATAGCACTTGCAACTTATGGAACATTAATTACAGCTTTATATTCAAATAATAAAGGAACAACTCCTAGAATTATTGTTCAAAAAGTAATTACTTTTCCACCTTTTATGTCGCTTATTGTTGCATTTTGTTTTTTAGGTGTAGAGTTTCCACCTTTATTAACTAGTATATTAAAAGACTTCTCTTACACTCTTATTCCAGTTGCTTTAGTAGCAGTTGGGTTACAACTAAAATTTAAAATGCCAAAATCAGATTTACAACCTTTAAGTATTGCACTTTTAATCAAACTAATTATTGGACCAATAATTGCATATTTTGTAGCAGTACTATTTGGTTGGCAACACACTTTAGCTAGTGATGTATCAATATTAGAAGCTGGTATGTCACCTATGATAACAGCAGGTGCAATAGCAGCAATGGTAGGTCTTGCACCAAGACTTAGTACTGCTATTGTTGGTTATGGTATAGTTGTATCTTTTTTAACTACATATGTAATTTCAAGGATACTTTAAATCCAATAAGTTGGATAATGCCTTTTTTCATTTTGCGATAGGTTATTTACAAATAGTGCTACAAGGAGCATTAGTAATGCACCTATTGCAATTGGAGTAAAAGGGTATAACCACCCTAAATCTTGAATTTGGCTACTTCCTATTACATAAATAAGTGCTGTTGCTCCACCTGGAGGATGCATGGTACAACTATAATGCATAAGTAATATAGACAAAGAGACACTAAGAGCACATAATATTTCTAAAGAAAGAACTCCTAAAAAAACTTTTACAATACAAACAGAGACTAATGCAGATAAAATATGCCCACCAATTAAATTTCGTGGTTGTGAAAAAGGTGCTTGTGGTGCGCCATATACAAGTACAGCAGAAGCTCCAAAAGAACCAAGTAGAAAAAAGCTATCTTCAATAGAGAACCATTTTCCAAATATAGCAATAAAATATATTCCTAAAAATGAACCAATAAACGACCATAAGATTTTGCTTATTGGTTTTCTTGATTCTCTTTTTGATTTTGATTTCATTCTATGAAAATATTTTTGAATCATATACAAGCCTCTAAAATTTTTAAGATTTTAAACAAAAAAATGAAATATTTGTATGATTTATATCAAAACTAATTAATTATTCTAATATTTAGCTGGCAACTTAGTTGCATTTAAAGTTTATTTGTTATACTCCAAATTTTAAAATACAAAAAAGGATATTTATGTCTAATCATTGTCCCTACTGTCAAAAGAAAATATCAATAAGTAAAGTCTTTTGTTCAAGAGATTGTAAAGACAATTATTTTCAAATGGTAGCAATTCAAATACCAAAACCTTTTATTAAAAGAATCTTTGTATTTTGCGATAAAGAGCAAAGAGAAAAAGAAATTTCTAATTTTGCAAGAAGACATGGTTGGAAAGAGAGTTTAATAAGAAACAAAATTGAAAAACTTAAAGAAGAGTACGGATACTAGCTTCAAATATATTAACTAATAGAACTCTTCTTTTTAAAATCTTTAGCTCTTAATTTTGTTGTAATGCAACTAATATATACATAATTATTGCCAAATATTTATCATAAATTATTAATTATTCTTATTCTTTTACACAATCTAAACAAACTTTGTGTATCATACACAGATAAATTTTATATAATAGGAACTTATATGACAAAAATCTTAAAATTAAGTTTATTAGTGTTTTCTTTTCTTAGTGTGCTAAATGCTTATGAGCCAAAAGAAGTTACAAAAGAAGAGATAAAACAAATCAATAACTTGAATCTTCTACAAAAAGCAGATATTAAAGTTAGTAAAGCTTTTGATATGGGTAGTATTTATATACTTGATTCAATAATTCAAGGAAAACCTCAAGAATTATTTTTAACAAAAGATAAAAAAGTTCTAATTGCGGGAAATGTAATGGATGTAAATAGTGGTGATGCTATTACTTTACCTGTTGATTTATCAAATACAATTGGGAAAGAAGCTTTAACTTATGGAAGCGGAAAAGATGAGTATGTATTATTTACTGATCCTGAATGTCCATATTGTAAAAAACTTGAATCATTTTTTCCAAAACTTGAAAAACATGTAAAAATTAGAGTATTTTTCTTCCCATTAAGTTTTCATAATAATGCAAGAGATTTATCTATATATTTTATGAGTAAAAAAACAAATGAAGAAAAAATCAAAGCTATGTTAAATACAAATGCTGATTCAAAAGAGTTTAAAAATAGAAAAATCTCAAAAGATGAGTTAGCAAAACTTGAAAAGAGTTTAGAAGAACAGATGATTATTGCTCAAAAATTAAATATAAGAGGAACACCTACTCTTTTTAATAAAGATGGCAAAAAACTTGTTTGGGTAGAATTGTTGAAAAAATACAATATTGACTTACAATAAAATAAACCACATTTTGTGGTTTATTTTATAAGTATTTCATCAAAACTTAATGTCTTGAACCTATATCTTTATCCTCATCTTTTCCTGATAACATTTGTGTTAATTCATCACACTTTACTAATAAATTATTTTTAATTACAAATTGTGCTATAACTTTTACTTTTACTATACTTTCATCTTTTTTAACAGCTGTTACTATGTGATTTGTAAAAACATTTTCACCATCTTGTGCAATAGCCAAAAAATTAACATCTAAAGAATCTATAACTTCTTTTTGCTTTTTCATATGACTTATAAAGCCATCATAATCTAAAGTATTACCATCTACATTTTGTATATAATCAGAAGAGATATATTTTTCTATAATTTTAGTATCTACATTAGAAGCACCTAATACTTCTGAAAATATTTTTTTTATAAGCTCTTTTTTTTCATTTTTTTCCATAAAACTCCTTTTGTTAGATTATTATACCATGTAATAATAATATAAATAAACTTGAAACATAAAATTACTACTTTAATATTTTATAATTTTTTTCATTATCTTTCTAACGAAAGGAATTATAAAAATAACAGAAAAAAAAGCTACTATCCATGCTTTCCACCAAGCATTTAACAAAAGTAATAAAAACTCATTTGTAAATCCTAAGTTTATAATTATTAAAATAGCAGAAATAATAAATGACATAAACATAGTTACTAGAAAACTAAAAATATAAAATTCATATCTTTTATCTATCATTATTAAATATTTCCTTCATTGCAAATAAACCATTTAGAGCACAAGGAAAGCCACCATAAACTGACATTTGTATTATAATCTCAACAATTTCTTCTTTTGTACACCCCACATTTAATCCTGCATGAATATGTACTTTTAATTGTTCTGTAGCGTTACCCATCACAGTAAGTGCAGCAATAGTTGCAATTTCTCTTGATTTTAAATCTAACTTCTCTCTTGAATAAATATCTCCAAAAGGAAACTCAATAAGTAAATCTGCAAACTCTGGAGCAATATCCTTTAATGACTCAATTACTTTTTCCCCTGCACTACCATCTACTTCTTTTAACTTTTCCCAACCTTTGTTATATCTTTCTGATTTCATTTTATCTTCTTCATTTTTATTACATCAGTCTCTTTTTCCTGATAATCTTTTAAATTTGCAATTGCTTTTAAAGTATAATCATAGGTAAAGTGCTTTGTTATAGATAACTCATCTCTCCATTGCTCATATAGATATAATTTTTTCTTTTCAAAATCTTCATATAAATTAAATTCTATACACCCCACTTCTTTTCTTGTATTATCAATAATTGATTTTATTATCTCACTTACTTTTTCAAAACTATCCTTTTTAGGATGTAATGTAGCGAAAATAAATACTATAGTTTTCATATAATCTCCTTTTAGATTTAGAAGATTATAAAAGAATTTAGAAAAATAAGGTATAAGAAAAGTTTCTTTTTTTATAAGTTTTGTTCCCTATAAAGTAAAGGGGTAGTTTTATAATATTTTTTAAATTGTATGATAAACCATGAAACACTTGAATATCCACATGAAGTTGCTATTTGAGATACACTTTTTTGAGTATTTTTAAGAAGTGCTTTAGCAAGAGAAAGTCTTTTTTCATCTAGCCACTCTTTTGGATTTTGATTATATAATCTAATCATCTCTTTTCTTAAGGCTTTTGAATTAAGCCTAGTAAGTTTGCACATATCATCAACACTATTTATAATATCAAGGTTTTCTTCTAAAATATATTTTGTTCTTGAAGATTTTGTTTGTATAATTTTATTTAAAAAAGCACTAAATCTTTCTTTATCTTTCGAAAGAGAATATAAAAACAATTCATCTAGTTTTAGTTTTACTAAATCAAGGCTATTATTTATACTAGTTTGGAAAAATTGATTTACAATATTCACACAATTATTTATGAAATGATCTCTATTTAATACTAAAACATCTTTTTTTTCAATTGTATCTAAGATAATATTATATTTTTTAATAAAATTAAATACATATTCATCATCAAAAAATATCAATATAGATTCAAAATTATTTTTATCTCCAGTTATTTCACTCATGAAATAACTAGATTGTGATAAATAGAGTATATCTGTACTATTAATTGTAATATCACTATTTTTAAGATGTAAAATTTTACTACCATTTACTAGCAAAATAACCAAATGCATACTATTTCTCAAAGACATCATATCTTTTTTGTAAATAGATGATTTTGAGGCAATAACAGAGTCGTCATTTATTATTTGGTATAAGTGCTTATTTTCAAATATATAATTAGGTAAGGTAATAATCATCTATATTAAATTATTGTTTTTTAACAAACTCTTGTTTTAATTTTATTGCACCAACACCTGGTACTTTACAATCAATATTATGACCATCATTTCCATCAACAAGTCTAATACCTTTGATTTTTGTTCCAACTTTTATACCAGAAGAGCTTCCTTTTACTTTTAAATCTTTTATAACTGTTACATCATCTCCATCATTTAAAAGTGTACCATTTGCATCTTTTACAACTAAAATATCTTCATCTTCTTGTGTATCGTTTAAAGACCACTCATGTGCACACTCTGGGCATACAAGTAAGCTTCCATCTTCATAAGTATATTCGCTATTACATTTTGGACAGTTTGGTAATTGCTCCATTTATTTCCTTTAACTTTTATTTGAAAGTGTATTATACAATAAAACGCCTTTTGTAATAAATTTGCCAAAATATTTATTGTGAACATTAATAAAAAGGGAAAGACTCCCTTTTTACTTAACTTTTTATCAAAAGCAATACTGTAGCAAAAGTAGATATCAATATACCAATAATTACCCAATAAGTTAAAACTTGAGATGTAACAATAAACATAAGTATTGCAATTGAAGCAGGAGTTAAATAAGTATAAGCCATGATTTTCTTAGGTCCTAAAACAACTGTACATTTTTGGTATAAATAAGCAGTAATCAAAGTTGCAGCTATACTAATATACCCTAAAGAAACAAAATTATCACTACTGATTCTATTCCATTGTAAAGGTACATTAAATATGAATAAAGCAAGTGACATCCAAATGCAACCGCCAACTAATGTCATAAAAACTAAAACAATTAATTTATCATCCTCTTTATAAAAATATTTTGCACAAATAGAATACATAGATATAAATAAAATAGAAATAAGAAAAAATATATCTCCTTTATTTAAAGTTAGTGACAAAAGAAGTTTTATATCTCCTTTAAATATTACAATACAAGTTCCAATAATTCCAAAAAAATACACTATATATTGTTTTTTGGGAATCTTTTGTTTAAAAAATATTATTGATAATAATGCAGTAAGTAAAGGCACAAGAGTAAATATTGCTCCAGTATTTAAAGCACTTGTGTGTTCTAAAGAGATAAACATTCCTATTAAAAATGATGTGTAAAAAAAACTTATTATAAATGCTCTTTTAAAAGTTGAAATAAGTTTTATTCTATACTCTTTTTTTAAAAATATAAAAGGAATTAAAGTTACTGTTGCTATTAGAAATCTTAATAAATTAATTGATATAGGATTAATTACTCCTGATAACTTTTGAGATACTAAAAATGAACCTCCTGATATAAACGTTGCTAATAAAATTAAAATATGTGCATAAAAAGTTTTTGACATAAAATATCCTTTTTGATATAGATTATCAAAATTATTTAGTTTTGTCATATACATATGTTGATTTTTTAATAAATTTATAATATCCTTTCTAAAATTATAAAGATGGTATATGAACATAAATACAGAACAAATATTTAATTCACTTAAAAAAACTTTAGATTCTTATTATCCTATTTCAGAAAAAACGTGGAAAGAATTTAAAAATATATGCATAATAAAAGAAATAAAGAAAAATGTATATGCATTTGAACTCTATGATAAAGTAGATGTATTTTCATATGTATATAAAGGTTTATTTAGAACATTTTCATTTAATGAAAAAGCAGAAGAATATACAAAGAAATTTTTCTGGGAAACTAAATTTTATGGGCCAATGGTTGCCCTATTATATAAAAAACCAATAAATGCAGTAGTTCAAGCAATAGAGGATTCAATAGTTATAGATATTAAACATAATGAATATAGAAAGCTTTTAGAAAAATATGATGACTTGAAATATTTCCATATATTTTATTTAGAAAAACATTGGGTATTAGAAAGAGATGATATAAGCTCTTCTCTTGTTCTTGATAATGCTAAACAAAGGTATGAAAAATTCAATGAACAATTTAAAAATATTATAAAAAGAGTTCCTAAGTATTATATAGCATCGTATTTAGGTATTTCACCTACTCATTTAAGTCGTATCAGAAAAGAATTAAAAAATAAAATTAATTAAGTAGGATAAACATTAAACTACTATAATAATATAGTAGTTTAATATTATAATTAATAAAACTTCAAAATATCAAACTGCACATACCAAATAGCAATAGATACAAAATAACCAATCAATATCATCCATGCATATTTCATATGGCTATTAAATGTATAAATACCTTTTAATTTACCCATAACCCCTACTCCAGCAGCACTTCCAAAAGAGATCAATGAACCTCCAATTCCAGCTGTTAATGTAACTAATAACCAATTTGCATGATCCATATTTGGATTTGCTTTTAATATTGCTGACATTACAGGAACATTATCAACTATTGCTGATAAAAAACCAACTGCAATATTTGAATATGTTGCTCCTAAATAGTTTGGCTCATAAATTACAGAAGCAAGTGTTAGCCAACCAACAAAATACAATGCACCAACAGCTGCTAAAATACCAAAGAAAAACATAAGTGTATTATTTTCTATTTTTGACATAGATTGAAATATATCAAAATGCTCACTTCCATACTCTTTTTTTAGTTTATATGAATATATTTTCAATAAAACCAATCCACCCATCATTCCCCACATAGCTGGAAAATCTAAAACTTGATGAGAAACTACTGCCATAACAATTGTTAAAATTCCAAGTATTATTATAGCTTTTGCACCCTCTTTCATCTTAGGAATAGGTATATTTGCATCAAATTCTGGTTTTGTATTTGGTACAACAAGAGAGAGTAAAAAAGCAGTAATCAAATACCCTACAATTGAAGCTGGAAATAGATAAATAAAGTCTAAGAAATCACCTTTTCCTGAACTCCATACCATAAGTGTAGTAATATCACCAAAAGGCGACCATGCACCTCCTGCATTTGCAGCAACTACTATATTTATAGCTCCTGGAACTAAAAACTCTTTTTTTTGTTTTTCAATAGTTATTAAAACAGTTGATAAAATAAGCGCTGTTGTTAAATTATCAGCAATTGGAGATAAGAAAAAAGCAATAAAACCTGTTGCCCAAAAAAGTTTTTTATAAGTAAATCCTTTTGATACAAGATTATATTTTAACTTATCAAAAACACCCATATAAATTAAAGATTCAATATATGTCATTGCTACAAATAAAAAGAAAAATATCTCTGCAATTTCAAGAATAACATTTTCAGCTTCTTCATGTACGAGCTTTATATCTAAACCATTTAGTATAAAATAAACTGCAATCAATAAAAATGTAAATATCCCAACAAAAAGTGCAGGAAGTGATTTATCTACATCATATTTTTCTTCATTTGCAATCACATAATATCCAACAATAAAAACACCAAGAGTTGTTATACCAACCCAAGTATCGACTAAATTTATTTGTTCCGTATTAGTTGCATATGCAACATTAAACACACACAATATTAAAATTATAAAAATTTTAAACATAATTCTCCTTGATATTGTAAATAATAGTATTAAAATCAACAGAAATAATATCACATTTTTTGTAAATTTTTTGTATTTAGTAGAAATTAACTTAGAAGTTTAAACTTCTAAGTTAATAAGTTATTTATGTAAGTTCTTTTAAACCCTCAAACTCTTTTGCTGCCATTGAAGGAACAAACTCTGTAATTTCGTAAGTTGCTAAATTTGCTTTATGAAAAGGGTCTTGTCTTAAAACCTTTTTTAAATCTGTTAAAAAATTCATTTTTGAAAGGATAACTCCACCTGTTCTTGGTATTTTTTTACCTGATGCTACAAAGTTTCCTAAGCTATATTGTTCTTCTAAGTATTTAAGGTGTGCATCTAAATACTTATCAACCTCTTCTAATGGTTTTTCATAATTTAAATTAATTATAAACATCTTATTCTCTCCTCATTAATGTGTAATACATATCTCTATTCCCAATCGTAAAAAAGCCGTAAAACAGATGTTATCCTTTGTAAAAGATTTCTGCGTTACTTTTTTTAGTTTATCTAAATTTTTTTTATAATTTACATAAAATTCATATGAAGGTCTAGGTTTATATATTAAATTATCAAGTTCTAAATAATTTATAATATTTTTTGCAGTAGTAGGTTTAATAAAATAATCATTTTTTCTATTCATATAATATGGAATGATAGTTATTAAAGTCCATTTCGCAAGATTATACTTTGATAAAATTTCTACAATACTATCAAATCCTTCTTTCTTGTTTTTATATAAAATATCATACAATGCAATACTAAACATATCTTTTTCATACATTCCCATATTTATAAAAGCATCTTTTAACTTCAATTTATCATAAAAAGAGATTACAACAGATTTTGAAATTATATTTATAAAATTTTGACAAATTAAATCTGGTTGTGAAAAATTCTTTTTATCAAAGGCTTCTTTTGAAATCTTTTCTAACTTATCAGGGTTGAATTTTTTCATTAATTTTAAAAGTCGTTCATCATCAAAACCTTTTGGATATTCATCTAAAAACTCTGCTTCTAAATCTTTTAAATTTTCAATATTCATATATTTCCTATAATTTTATTATTTATATATACTTTAATTACTAAAGCTTTTCATACTGTTCCATATTATAAAGCTTTAGTTTGTAATTTTACCTTAGAATCTATCAATTATAAGGCTAATATCATTGGATTTTAAGCTATTTAGTCCTTTCTTCATATGTTTAAATATAAAAATGCTATATTTTCAAATAGTACTTTTTATATCTGGCATATTGTTAATCATTTGTTTATAACTACTATTAATTTTTAATGCTTTGATAACTATATCTAAAGGATTTGAATAGTAAACTCCTAAATCAAACTCACTTTCATCTAATTCAAAAGCTAGCTTCTCTTTTGGAGGAATAAACTGAGCATCAACTTCTTTTTTATTTCCTCTTGCATCTATTTTTAACCAACCATACTCTTCTAAATAAACAGCATTAAATCCATGCAAGGAAAATAGATTTTCTTTATACTCTTTACATGAAAGTCTTTGATAACAAAAAGCAGTAGGAATATTATTTGCTCTTAAAAGTGCCGCAAGCAAATGAGACTTTGCAAAACACCAACCAGTTTTTGATTCTAAAACTTCACTTGCTTTACAAGTAACTTTATCAATTTTATAATCACCACTATGTTTAATTTCATCCCTTACATACTCAAAACAATTTTTAACTATTTGTTCTTTACTAGAACTATTTAAAAATAGCTCTTTTGCTAACTTTTTAATATTTTCATTTTTAAAATCTATTATTTTACTCTCTTTTAAATAGTTTTTCTTATTCATTATTATTTTTTAATACCTCATATCTTATTTATAATATCTACCCACATAATCAAGAATATCTATTTTAATTACGGCAGTTCCTTTTACCATTTTTTCAGGTAATTCTTTATCTTTTAAGTGTGGAGTAAACTTTTCAACAATTTTTGATAAAGCTCTATATTTTTCATTTAAGTTACTAACAAGACTTGCACTTCCTCTAAGAATAATACTATTAAACTCTGTATTAACATCACAAGGGTCTTCAACTCCTTTATATAATAAAGAAAGCATTTCATCTATTTCAAAACAAACATTAGAATTAAACTTTATATTATCTATTTTCTTACCTTTTGGTAGACCATGCATATATATTTTATTATCAAAATGTACAAAGTGCATAGGTAAAACATAAGGATAACCATCTTGGCTATATGTTCCTAATCGTCCTATTTCTACACGATATAATAAATTATCTATTTGTTCTTGTGTTAATAAATGGGTTTTTGTTCTATGCCTCATATTTTTTCCTTTTATTTTATTTTTATTAAATCTAATTTGATGATTAAAATCTGTGTATTCATTAAGTATGATAAGCTTCAAACTGAGTATCTTTTTCTTTAGCTTGAACTCTTTTATTTAATGAGTTTTGAAAAGCTTTGCCTAAATATTTTGACTCAATAGCTTTCTTTGCTAAACCTATATCTATACTTGGATTTACAATAAGCTTATTTAAAATACTAATATTTAATTTCTCTTCTACTCTTTGTATAAGTTCAAACATATCATTCTTTCTAATTACGCCCTCTTTTATAACCTTTGCATACCAGCCTGTTAAACCACTTTCAAAAATAAACTTTGTCATCTCTTTTTTATTTGTATTAGCACTTAACTTCCAGCATGGTTGTCTTGGTTGAGTTATTTGTATTATTGTCTCTCCTATTTTATAAACATCTCCAATACAAATATCATCTTCATTTATATTTGATAAAACTACATTTTCACCAAAATGTGACACCTCATCTATTTTATAGTTTGTATTGCATTGTTTATTTATTTTTTCATAGCTTGAGCTTGCAAATAAAAATAAAGCTTTATTCTCTCCTCCATGATGATTTAAATCAGCTTGTTCATCTTCTAAAAAACCTGTTCTTTTTAAGTATGCTTTTTGTACTGGATATTTTTTAATTCCTGAGATCAACTCTTTTCTTTTTTGGTTTTCAAGTTTTGTTGTAGTTACTTTTCCTACTTTTATAAAAAGTATTTGTGCCTTATTTTGCATCTTATAATCCTTTAATAAGTTTTAAAAAGTATAATATCAATAAATTGTACTTTTTAAAAGATACAAAATTATATTTTTTGACAAGGTCAGTTATGTATAAATTAAAAAAATCTGCTTTGCCTTTATATATACAGCTATATACACAAATAAAAGAAGATATAATAAATAATATCCTAAAAGCCAATACTAAACTTCCATCTATAAGAAAGATGTCAAGTGATTATAAAATCAGTAAAACAACAGTAGAGTCCGCATATAGTCAGTTATATGCAGAAGGTTATATTGAAAGTCATCCTCAAAGTGGTTATTATGTAAGTAAAGATGTTATACAAAATTTCACAACTTTTCCTATAAAAAATAGTAATCAACAAATAGAAAAAATGTATAAATATGATTTTTATCAGGCAAAGCATAGTGAAGATGTTTTTCCTAAAAAGCTTTGGTCTAAACTTCATAGTAAGGCTATTTCTTCAATAAACTTTGGTTCTTATCCAAATAAACAAGGAGACTTAAGTCTTAGAAAAGAGCTTTCTTCTTATCTTTCAAAATCAAGAGCTGTAATTTGTGATGAAGAACAAATTGTTATATGTAGTGGTTTTTCTGACTCTATGTTTATTATCTCAAACATCTTAAAAGAGTTTTGTTCTTCAATTGCTATTGAGTATCCAGGATATAAGGTTGTACAAGAAGTTTTTTCTCTCCAAAACTATAAAATTACAAATATTCCTATTTTAAGAAATGGTATAGATTTAAAAGCATTAAAACAAACTAAAAGTAAGCTCATTTATGTAACCCCTTCTCATCAATATCCAACAGGAAAAACTATTCCTATTTCAAAAAGAATAGACCTTATAAACTGGGCTTGTGACAATGATGCTTATATTATAGAAGATGATTATGATAGTGAACTTAGTTATAACAATAGACCAATTCCTTCTTTACAAGGAATAAATGACAATCAAAGAGTTATTTACTCTGGAACCTTTTCAAAAGCTTTATCCCCTGCTATTAGAGTAAGTTATATAGTTTTACCTAAAAAGCTTATATCTATGTATAAGAAGATATTTTATTTCTCTTTTTCAGGAGTACCAATTGATATACAAAAGAGTTTAGAGTTATTTATAAAAGAAGGATATTGGGATAAGCATATAAGAAAAATGAGAACTCTAAATAAGAAGAAACATGACCTAATGAAAAAAGCTATAAAAGAGTATTTAGAAGATAGTGTAGAGATTATAAGAGAAGGAAGTGGCTTAACTATACTTATTAAATCAAAGATAAATATAAATTGGGAGAAATTACATCTTTTATTAGAAGAAAAATCAATAAAGGTTTACTCTACTACTTATGATTCAAACTTAAATGATAATACAATTTATCTAGGTTTTGGAGGTTTTAAAGAAGATGAGATTTCTATTGCTGTAAAATCATTTGCAACAGTATGGTTTCAATCTATTAAAAATACTAATTAGTTAATAAAATAACAAAATCAATAAAGAGAAAAAATGAAAAAGAACTCTACTATGAAAGAGATATCTTTCAAAGAACACAAACTTATCTTTAAAAATATAATCAAAAAACATTCATTTGCAAAACATATACATGAAGACACTTATATGATTGGAATTTGTTTACATGGGAAAGGAGTATTTACATTAGAAAATGAAAAAAATGAAGTAAATGAAAAAATGATTTTTATTATACCTCCTAATACTGTACATTCTTGTATATCATATGATATAGATGGTAAATGGAATTTTTTAACTTGTTTTATTCCAAAAGATTTTTTTGAAAATATTGCTAGTAGTATCTGCTCAAAAAGTAATTATACTTTTAAAGAGTATTTTATAAAAGATGATAAATTATTTAGCCACTTAGAAGAATTGATACGTACAACTTTATTATCTGAAAAACTTATTGATGAAGAGATTATTAATTTTATAACTTTGTTTTGTGAAAAATATATGACATATAAAGAAAAGATTAAAACAATAGAAAACGAAAAGTTTGAACTACTATTTAAATATCTAAAAGAAGAAAGCTATGAATTAAAAGAGCTAAACTTTTATAAAATGGCTGAAATTATGAAAATGAATCCTTACTATTTTCATAGAATTTTTTCAAAAACAATAGGTCTTACACCTCAAAGTTTTATAAACTTTTTAAGAGTCTCAAAAGCAACAAAACTTTTGAAAAAATATGATTCCTTGGCTTCTGTTGCACAAGATTGTGGCTTTTATGATCAATCACACTTTACAAAAGAGTTTAAAAAATATCATGGAATTACTCCTAAAAACTTCAAGAATATTCCATGATTGTTCAAGATAATACAATACAATAACTTTTTTACTTGCTAAAATTTTATAAAAAAGGAAAAGTTTTATGATAAAAAATATTGCTTTTATATCTATTCCATTATTTTTATATTTTATTTTAAATAATTTTATTAATGAAACAAAAGATCTGATACTAATCACCTTGATATTTTCTACTATTGCTTATTGGGCAACAAATATTATACCTTTATATTTTTCATCACTGATATTTTTATTTACTTGTTTAGTTTTTACATTAAGCCCTAAAGAAATGATCTTTTCTGGTTTTTCATCTTCTGCTTTTTGGTTAGTTTTTTCTGGTATGCTAATAGCAACTGCTATAAAGAATGTAAACTTAAACAATAGATTTTCTAACTTTTTTTCTATAATTAAGAATATTAGCTATTTAAAACTTTTAATCTATATTTCTATTTTCTGTATAGCATTTAGTTTTTTAATGCCCTCTAGCGTTGTTAGAGTTGTTTTATTAGTACCCTTAGCTATAACAATAGCAAATGCCTTAGGTTTTGAAGAAAAAGACAAAGGTTATATTGGAATACTACTTACTTTTATACTTTGTAGTTCTATTCCAGCATTTACAATTTTGCCTGCAAATGTTCCAAATATGATATTAAGTGGTCTTACAAAAGAGATTTATGATTTTGAGCTTTTATTTTCTCATTATTTATTATCAAACTTCTTTGTTTTAGGTTTTTTAAAAAACATTATAATCGTTGCTTTAATATACCTATTTTTTAAAGATGAAATAAAACAAAACAAAATTAAAAAAGAGAATAGTTCTTTTAGTAAAAACGAAAAGATAGTTATGATAACTCTACTTATCATGTTAAGCTTTTGGTTAACAGACTTTATTCATAAAATCTCACCAAGTGTAATAGCTATGATTGGAGTTTTATTTTTAGCATATCCAAGTATAAATATCATAAAAAATAAAGATATAAATAGTATAAACTTTTCTTCTTTGATTTTTGTAGCTGCCATTATAAGTCTTGGAAGTATTATTGCAAACAATGAGTTTATCAAAGAGAGTTTGCTAAGTGTTATAAATTTATATTCGCCATCAGAATATAAATTGTTTGATTATATAAAAGTCACTACATTGATGTCTTTAAGTGGAATCATTATTACTCAACCAACAATCCCAGCTATTTTTACACCTATGGCAGAACAGTTAAGTAATATAAGTAGCTTTTCATTAAATGAAATTTTCATGATGCAAGTTGCTGCATTTTCTAATGTATATTTTCCTTTTCAAGCACCACCTTTAGCAGTAGGACTTGCCTTGTCAGGTATGAAACAAAAACATATGTTGAAAATTGTACTTGTGTTAGCTATTATTTGCATAGTTTTTTTATATCCTTTAGAATATTTATGGATAAATTTTATAAAATAAATTTTATATTTAGAAGCTTTTAAATATATTTTCAATAAAGTTCAATTTAGTAATGATTTTCAATACTAAAATTAACACTTGGAGTTCTTTTGATAAAAGAGTTTAGTATATATTTTTTAGCAGCATTTTTTGAGATACTTGGTTGTTATAGTTTTTGGATGGTATTTAAACTTCAAAAATCATCTTTTTGGCTTTTTGTTGGAACTATTTCACTTATACTATTTGCATTTTTACTTACGAAAGTAGACTTAGAGTTTGCTGGACGAGCTTATGCTGTTTATGGTGGTGTTTATATTATATCTTCTTTGGCTTGGCTTTTTTTTGTAGAGAAACAAAGCTTTTCAAAATATGATATTATTGGTTCACTTATCATCTTTGTAGGAATTAGTATAATTTTATTTGGAAACCAAAGGCTTTTAAATAATTAAATTATTGTTATAGTTCATTTGCTTTAAAAATTTTATTTAGATAAACTAAAATGATAGCAGACATATCTACGGAACTTACATCTTCGTCCATAAGGTCATACTTACTTATTCAACAAAGGAAATGACAAGATGAATAAATTGAAAATAGGAGTCATTGGAACTTCTAAAAAAGTAGATGAAAAAAGACTTCCAATTCACCCTGAACACTTAATTCGTATTCCAAAAAATTTAAGAGAACAATTAATATTTGAAAAAGGCTATGGTGAACCTTTTGGTTTTTCAGATGAAAAAATTATAGCTTTAAGTGGTGGTGTTGATACAAGACATAATTTATTATCAAAAATAGGAACAGTAATAATAAATAAACCTATTCTTGAAGATTTAAAAGAGCTAAAAATTGGTGGAACACTTTGGGGATATGTACATTGTGTACAACAAGAAGATATAACACAAATTGCAATAGAAAGAAAACTAACACTTATAGCCTTTGAAGATATGTTTATTTGGTCGCCCACAGGTCAAATAGGAAGACACACCTTTTATAAAAATAATGAAATGGCAGGATATTGTGCTGTTTTACATGCTTTACAACTAAAAGGAATAGATGGACATTATGGGAATCAAAGAAAAACTATAATCTTTGGATTTGGTGCAGTTAGTCGTGGGGCAATATATGCTTTAAAAGCACATGGTTTTAGAGATATTACTATTTGCGTTCAACGACCTGACAATGAAGTCAGAGAAGAGATTTTAGATTGTCATTATGTAAGAATACAAGAAGGAAATACAGATGATTCTCGAATGGAAGTTGTAGAACATGATGGCCTTGTAACACCACTTGAAGAACTAATTAGTCAAGCTGATATTATAGTTAATGGAATTTTTCAAGACACTACAAATCCCACTAATTTTCTAATTGAAAAAGAGAGTCAATCTTTAAAGCCAAATAGTCTAATTATAGATATTAGTTGTGATGAAAAAATGGGCTTTTTCTTTGCAAAACCCACCACTTTTAAAAACCCAATGTTTAAATATGATACAACAGACTACTATGCAGTAGATCACACGCCTAGTTACTTGTGGGAAAGTGCTACGCGTTCTATTTCCGCTGCTTTAATTGTATATTTACCAATATTCTTAACAGGCAAAGAAAATTGGCATAAATCTCAAACTATTCAAAAAGCTATCAATATAGATTCTGGAACAATTCTTAATAAATTAGTTTTATCATTTCAAAATAGAGAGAAAATATACCCTCATAAATCAATCAGTTAAATAATACTCAACTGTTGAAACAACTCTTATTTTTTTTATTTGAGGGTTGTTTTTATCTCTTTGTGAGATTGAAAATTGACCTTGTGAAGCTTTTTTTATCTCATGAAAATCTACACTATAAAGAACTACTTTTGCACTATGCAATCCACTAAGTAATCCTATAAGTTTTCATTTTATTCCTTTAAATCTTTACAAAAGACACATCATCACTTTTTATAAATTGAACGTCAAATGTTTCATTTTCAACACAATCTCTTAATTTTGGAACATATGTTTTAACATGTTCTGCTTCAAGGTGTAAATCAAGTAGCTCTTGTGAACTCCATCTCTCAATAGTTAAAAATACATCACCATCAATAAATGATTCATATTGTTCACAACCTTTTTCATTTACTGCATATTCATATTGTAAAATATCAGCTATCTTTCTTAATTCTTCATGTTTATCTTTTTTTATTTTTGCTTTTACTATAGCTATAATCATTATAAATTATTCCTTATTATAAATTTTATTTTATCAATCAGTTAAATAATACTCAACTGTTGAAACAACTCTTATTTTTTTTATTTGAGGGTTGTTTTTATCTCTTTGTGAGATTGAAAATTGACCTTGTGAAGCTTTTTTTATCTTACCTAATTTACTTTTTGAATCTATTGCAAATTTTTGTGCTACTTCTCTTGCTTTTTTTGTCGCTTCTTCTATCATTTTAGGTTTTACTTCATTTAATCTTGTAAAAATATACTCTGTTTTATTGTTATAATTTTCTCCTGAAAAAACAATACCTTGTTTTCCAAGTTTTGATAAAGATTTTTTTACATCTCTTACTTTATCAATATTTTTTGAATATACAGTTATTGTTTGTTTTGCATTATATCTATAGTTTATCTTCTCACTTCCATACTGTTGTGCAACTTTATCTGTAATTATAGGAGCAGAAAAACTTATTTCACTTTTTTCTATATCATTTGAACTCAAAAAATCATCTATTTTTTTATTGTTCTGTTCTACTGTTTTATATAACTCTTCAAGATTGTTACTAACTTGTGTATAAGAGATTGGCCAAATAACAATATCTGCTTTATACTCTTTTTGAGATAAGCCCTTTACCTTTACTGTTCTATCATACTGCTTATACTCAACAACAGCATTTTTAAAAAAATATCCTAAAGTACTTAAACCCAAAAATATAAATACCCCCAAAATAAAAAAGTTTGTTTTACTATTTTGTTCCATTTGTTTTCCTTTTTTTACTTATAAAAATAAATAAATTTCAATTATGCATTACTATAATATCTTTCTAATTAAAAGTCATTAAATAATTAATAAGTAATTGATTATCTCTTTTTATAATATTTCTCTTTACTACTTTAAACCCATACTTTTCAAAAAAAGGTTTTGCAGTAATACTTGCATCAACTCTTAATTTTTTAATCTCATTTTGTCTTGCTTTTTTTAAAATATAAAGTAGAAATGCTTTTCCAAGCCCTTTTCCTTGATACTCATGATGTATATAAAAGCAATCAATATAATCTTCATAAAACTCTGCAAAACCAACTAACTTTTTATCATCTATAGCTAAATATGGTTTTGTTTTATCTAATCTTTTTTCCCAAGCCTCATAATCAATATCTAACTTTGCCCAAGCATTTAACTGCTCTTTTGTATAGTCTTTATTGCATGTTTTGTGAATGCTGTTTGTAAATAGTTCAGGTATTTGCTTTGAATAGTTTTTATTGTATTTTATTATTTGCATTTTATACTAAAATCTACCTTGAGTTATATATTTCTTCTTTTATAACTTTGTTCTATCTATTTTGTTTTACTTTTATATTAAAACTAAGAAATATTTCCTGCACTCTTTTTTCTTGATACATACGGATTATTCAATTTATAGTTACCTTCTCTATCTTTAGTAAAATATTCACTCGTAGCAAAAAATATTTTCCAGCCAGTTTGACTTTTTTCTTTTGTTTTATAATCTATATATGGTTCTAAAATTTCTAAAATTCCAACCCCAGCATGACTAGCTAAATGACTATAAGCTCGCCACATACTAGGCATATCCCAATCAACTCTTGATAATAATTTCTTTCTTTGATTCTTAAATGACAAATTAGTAAAGACAAGTGTAAACTTAGGTATTATTGTTTTATTCTTTATTTCAAATGCTGAGTCTTTATATGTTATCGCTTGCCAAAACATTTCAGAACCTTTTTTAAATAATTCATGAAAAGGATCTAAATATTTTATTTCAATTGCAAAATAATCTTTATCAAAACCACATTCTATTAAGTGCTCCTTAGGATACAACATTAAATCTACTTTCACATTTTTTTTAGTTAAAATATATTTCCCTTTTAATTCTGATCTTATATGAAAATCTCTATCTAAGAATTTAATAAGCCACTCTGTTAACTTTGGTTCATTATTTAGTTTACAAAACTTAGATTCTTCTATAGTTTTAATTTTTGCTTCCGTAGCTAAAGATAGCATTGACTTTAATAATCCATACATCATTTCATCTGAATAATTATTTTTTTCTTTAATTTTTTCATACAATACATAATAAAACTTTTTTTTTCTAAAAGAATCAACTCTTTTTTGTAAAGATTTTTCTATTTCTATATTAATCTTTTCATTAAAAGGTGGAATTTCGTTCAAATTTCTATTTCTAATACTTTTTTCGCCACCTACTTGTCTACCACATATCATACATTGCATTACAATGCCTTGTATGTCATTTTTTTAACCCTTATCTTTTCTTCTAAATAATTTTTACAATTATGTATTTTTATTAAATCATTATCCATAATTAACCCCTAAATCTTATTATAATCATTGTAATCATTGATTTTTTATAAATGATTTAAATAAATTTTACTTTAAATTCACTGCATATTTACACAATATATAGTATTAAAAATTCCTAATCAAATCCACATAAACATCAGTTAAACCCTCTACTTCTTTAACTGTTGTTCTCTCACCCACAGAGTGAATAGTATCGTTTATAACACCAAATTCGATAGCTTCTATGCCAAATGCTCCAAAATATCTAGCGTCACTTGTTCCACCTGCTGTTGAGTGCTTTGTAGTTACTCCAAGTACTTTTGATATTGAAGTTTCCATAGCACGTACAACTTTTGACTCTTTGTTTGTTACAAAAGGAAATGAGCCTTGTGTAGTTCTAAACTCATAGTCTAAGCCCTCTAAGTTTTTATGGATAAACTTTTCAACATCTTCTCTTTTTGTATTTGTTGAGTTTCTTACATTAAACATTAGTTTTAGATTTGGTGGAGTTACATTTGTAACTTGCATACCACCTCTTATATCAGTTATTACCATCTTACTTGGAGCAAAGTATTCATCTCCATCATCAAGATTATGTGCAGCTATTTTTGGTAAAATATGCGCAAAATCATGTACTGGATTTATGCATTTTTCAGGATAAGCTGCGTGTCCTTGCTTTCCTTTTATAGTGATGTATCCATTTATACTTCCTCGTCGCCCTACTTTTATAGCATCTCCAAATACTTCTTCACAAGTTGGTTCTGCTACAACTGCATATTGTGGAATAAAATCAATCTCTTTTAAATGTTCAAGTGCTTTAATAGTTCCATAAGTTCCCTCACCCTCTTCATCACTTGTCATAAGAATTGAAAGTGTACCATCAAAGTTTTTTGCATGTTTACAAGCATAAAGATAAGCTGCAACTCCACTTTTCATATCTTGTGTTCCTCTTGCAGTTATAACACCATCAATAATATCAGCTGCAAAGGGATCAACATCCCAACCCTCACCAGTAGGAACTACATCAATGTGTCCAGCAAAACACAGATGTTGTGGATTGTTATTGAATTTTTTGTAATAAAATCTATTTTTTGTATCTTCTTTATCTATATTTATACAAGTCCACTCATTCCCTAAATACTCTTCAATAAAATCAAATGCTTTGTCATCATCTGGTGTAATTGATTTAAACCTTAATAACTTTTGAAATAACTCTATAACTGTCAATTTCTCTCCTTTTATTAGGTGTGATTGTACCTAAGTTATGTTTATTTTGCTATAATAAATATAGAACATAATAAAGGTTTTGTATGAAAAACAATAAATTTATAAAAATATTAATAGCAGTATTTGCTTTATACTCTTTACTTGGTTTTTTTGTGTTACCTTACTTTTTAAAGCCAAAACTTCAAGAAGTTATTAACCAAAACATCACAAAACAGGCTTTTATTCAAGATTTAAAATTTAACCCTTTTACTTTTGAAACTAATTTAATAGGCTTTGAGATAAAAGACAAAAAGAACACTCTTTTATCATTTGATGAATTTTATATTGATTTTTCTTTATTTAAATCTATTGATAAAAGACATATTAGATTTGAAAAAGTTTTACTTAAAAATGCTTTAGTAAATATAGTAGAAAACAAAGATCAAACTATAAATCTTGCAAAAATTTTAAAAGAAACAAAAACAAATAATAATCAAGAAAAAGAACAATCAAAAGAGAATTTGATAAATTTTTTAATCCGTAAAGCAGTTATTGAAAACGCAGCAATAAACTTTGAAAAGAAAAGTGATATTGAGCCATTTTCAATCACACTAAGTGAATTAAATTATACTTTTTATGATTTAGGAAATTTCAAAAATATCCTTGCTTCTCAAACACTAACAACAAAAATCAACAAAGATACTTTACTTACAATAAAAGGTGGATTTCAAATTGAGCCTTTATCTATGCATGCAAATGTGAAGTTAAAAGGGTTAAAACCATCTGAACTAATTGTATACAAAAAAAGTATGCTAAATTTTGATATATCAGATAAAACATCACTTGATTTAAATTTTGGTTATCAACTAAGCTTTAAAGATAAATTTGATTTATCAATACAAGATTTAAACTTAAATATTAAAGATTTTGAATTAATTCAAGAAAAAAACTCTTTAATTAGTTTTAAAAATTTTACTATAAATAGTCTATTCTTAGACTATTTAAAGCAAGAAATCAATATTGATAGCATAAATTTAGATAAATTAAAAACAAACATCATAAGTTCTAAAGATGAAGTTATAAATCTAACAACATTGATAAATCAAGATAATTCAAAACAAGAAAACAAAAAAACACAAGAAAAACAAAATCCATGGAATATAGACCTAAGAAGTGCAAATATTTCAAATACAAATATTAATTATGAAGATTTAAAAACGACAAATAAACTAAACTTAGAAAATCTAGCTTTAACTTTTGAAAAGTTTAAACTTAAAAATAATAATATCTTTTTAAAAACAGCATCACTAAAAGAGCCAAAAGTAAATTTTGAAAATAAAAAAGAAAAATTAGGTATTAATATAAACAATCTAAATCTTCACATAAAAAACTTATCAAAAGAGAAAGAAAAAATTCAAATTGATACAATAAACTTAGATAAAAAATCACTATTTTTAAGTGATAAATTAAAAAATCAAATAATTACAAAAAATATTGATTTAAGTATAAAAAATTTCAACTTCAATAATAAAACACTAAGTATTGAAAAAAGTATTTTAAAAAATCCTTATATTAGTATAATCCTACCAAAAAAAGATAAAGCAAAAGAAGTAAAAAAAGTAGTTGCTAAAAATAGTAAAAATGTGGAAACTAAAAATAGTTTAAATATGCAAATTGGTCCTTTTAATATAAAAAATGCATCATTGAATTTTGAAGATAAAAACTTACCAATTCCTTTTAAAACTTTAGTCTCAAAATTAAATGGTAAGTTTTCAGAATTTAGTACTACAAGTTCAAAGCCAACAGAACTTAAGCTTGAGGGTAAAGTTGACAAGTATGGATATACAAAGATTACAGGGCTTGTAAACCATCAAAATATAAAAGAACTTACGGATGTAAATTTACTATTTAAAAATATAGCTATTAAAAACTTTACTCCTTATTCTGGAAAATTTATAGGAAAAGAGATTGAAACTGGTAAATTAAATCTTGATTTAAAATACAATATCAAAAAATCAAACCTTGATGCAAAAAATAGCATTATTATTAGTGATATAAAATTTGGTGATGAAGTAAAAAGTGAAGATGCAGTATCATTACCTTTAGACTTAGCCATAGCATTACTTGAGGATGCTGATGGAATAATTGATTTGGATATTCCAATATCTGGAAATGTAGATGATCCAAAGTTTGCAATTGCTCCAATTGTATGGAAAGCGTTTACAAATCTAATAGTAAAAGCAGTTAGCGCTCCATTTAGTTTTTTGGCTTCATTGTTAGGAATTGAAGCAGATGAAATAAAATCAATAGATTTTCATTTTGCAGATGCAAAAATACTTCCATCAGAAAAAGAAGCTTTAGATAATATTGCAAAAATTATGAACAAAAGACCCAATATAGCAATTAAGATAAATCCTAGTTTTACACAAGAAGATATCAATAAACTAAAAGAATTAAAAGCCGAAGAAAATATAGAAAAAACAATGAAAGAGTTTAAAAAAGGAGATAAATATCAACTTGCAATTGAAAAAATATATCTTTCATATAAAAATAGCAAAAAATTAGTAGAGTTAAAAAAAGAGTTTATAATAAAAGAGAAGAAAAAAGAGATTTTTCAAAAAGATGCATATTTAAACTATATAAAAAATATTATCATATCAAAACAAGTTATTTCAGATGATACACTTTTTAATTTAACAAAATTAAGAATAGAGAATATTAATAAGTACCTAATAGATAAAAAACAGATAAAACAAAATAGAGTTATTATTAAAAAAACAGATAAAACAAATACAAACAAAAGCTTTACAAGCTTCGATTTACAAGTAGATGTAGCAAAATAATAAAGAATAGTTATATAATTTTTTATTATATCTATTGACTTTGTATTAGTTTTTTTGATAATATTAATCAATTTACTTTTATTATAATTTTTATAAGGAATATTTATGAATAAAATATTATATGCTTTTATTGGATTGTTTATTATAGCAACTAGTTATGGGATTTATACACAAGTTACAAAAAAACCTTTAAGCACAAAAAGAGTATCTTGTCAAAATAAAACGACTACTTTTGAAAAAATAAATAAAAATGCAAATATTCAAAAGGCAAAAGAACTTTTTCTAACTTCAAACTATGACTTATCAATAATTATTGACTATTCAAAATATATGAAAAGTAATTTAAAATCTATTTTAGATGAACAAAAATTAGAAAAAATGATAAAAGATGTAATAAGTAACTATGAAGATGAAGATAAAAGTGTTAAAAAGAATCTAACTATTCATGCATATCTTTATGAAAATGACAAAGAAGACAAGGGTAAAAAAAGCAAAAAAGCAAAACTTTATGCGGGATATATTCTTATGGAGTTTAAACTAAATAACAAAAGTGTTTATAAAATCCAAACTGATTATATGAATATGGATACAAGTGATTTAAAAGAAAGAATTGATTGTTCAATTAAATCATTTGTTTCTATAAAATAAAAAAGAAAATCTTTTTTAACTGTTATGAATATATACATCTCTTATAGGATAAGGTATTTGAATACTATTTTTCTTTAAGGTTTCAAAAATTGCTAAATTTACTTTATATTGTATTTCAAAATAACTATCTGTTTTAGCCCAATATCTATACTCTATATTCACAGATGAATCAGCAAATTCTTTGATACCAACTTGAGGTTTAGCACTACTTGAAATATACTCTTTAAACTCATCAAATACTTCCAATATCAAAGAATTTGCTTTTTTAATATCACTGTCATAAGCAACACCAATTGTTGATTCAACTATTCTAAAATCAAAAGAGTTGACAATCACTTCACCAATAATATACTTATTTGGAACAGTTATTTTTTCTCCATCTTCTGTAAGTAAAATAGTATGTCCAAGTTTTATCTCTTCTACTATTCCAAATACATCTTGAACTGTTATTGTATTACCTACAATAAAAGGTCTTGTAATTATAATAGAAAGCCCTGCACCATAATTTGATAAAGTTCCTTGTAATGCTAGTCCTGCACCAAGAGAAGCAGCACCAATACCAGCAATAAATGGAGTTAAAGTAATACCTAGTTTTCCAACAGCAATAATTACTGCTCCAATTATAATACTAAATTTTACAATATTTACAATAAACTTTGTAAGAGTAACATCTAGGTTATTTTTATGACAAAGTTTCTCTATTGCTAAAGAAAGCTTTTTACCAATAAAAAATCCCAAAATAAGTATTATTATAGCTCCAAGAATTTGGAAACTATAATTCATAAAAAACTCTATTAAAAGATCATAAACCTTTTGAATTGACTCAATTTCTTGTTGCATTAATTAACCTTTATAGTTTTATTACTTTTGCTCCAAATCCGCCACTACTTGGATGTGCATCTTCATAGCTTCTAATTTTAGGATGTTTATCAAGATATTTTTTTGTTGCTGCTGCTAATTTTCCTGTACCAATTCCATGATAAACTAATACTTCATCAAAACCTGCAATTAAAGCATCAGATAAAAACTTATCTAAATTTTCTAAAGCTTCATCTACTCTTTGTCCATGCAAATCTAACTTCACATCTCCACTATCAGGTTTTGCAACTGTAAGAGTTGTTTTTGGTTTTATAGTAGGTTTTGGCATATTTCCACTTCTTGATAAATCTTTAAGGGGAACTTTCATTTTCATTCCTGAGTCATTTTCAATGAAAGCTTGTTGTCCTTTGATTGAGACAAGAACACCCTTTGAAGTTCTATATTTAACTCTATCTCCAATTTTTAACTCTTCTACTTCTGTTATTTTTTGAGTTTTAATATTAGAGGCTTTTGTATGAGCAACATTTAAGTGTCTATGTCCCTCTTTTGAAATTTTTGCTTTTATAGCTTTTTTTGCTTCTTCTCTTGCATCTTTATACTCTTTATGAAGTTTAGATTTTTCAGAATAAACTAACTCATCAAGATTTTCTTTTTGTTCTTTTAAACCTTTTTTAATTCTTTGAGTATCTTCTAATTCTTTATCTAATTTTTCAATTTTTTGTTTATATTCTCTTTCAAGGTCACTACTTCTTTCAATAAGTTCATTTAACTTATCCTTATCTTCACCATAAACCTTTTTTGCAAGTTTAATTATATTGTGAGGAATTCCATACCTACTTGCAGTTTCAAAAGCATAAGATTTACCTATTGTACCTTGTAAAAACTCATAAGTTGGTCTTTGATTTTTTTCATCATAAAGGGCTGCTACTAATTCTACCTTATCATTTGAAGCAAGTAATGCTGCCAATCTTTTATGATGTGTAGTAATAATAATCTTTATATCTTTTTTTATAAGTTCTTCAATTATTACTTTAAATAAACTAGCAGCTTCATCTGAATCAGTTCCAAGCTCTATCTCATCTACACCAACAATTGCATTTTTCTTTGAAAAAAGAGTTGAGAACTCAACCATTCTTCCTGCAAAAGTTGAAATATCATTTTTTACACTTTGAGGATCATCTAATACTGCTAATATATTTTTAAAACTTCCAATTTGTGAAGACTTATGTGCATTATATGGAAGTAAATATTTAGACAATAAAACAGCAGATAAAATAGATTTTAACATCATAGTTTTACCACCAGCATTTACCCCAGTAATCATAATAACTGATTTTGTAAAATCAATAGTAATAGGTTTTGCACCATGAAGTGCTGGATGTCTAAAGTCTACTAGTTTACAACTGTTATTTTTACTTGGTAATAAAAAGTTTCTATCATTTGCTTTTGCAAAAAATATTCTTGCTTGGTAGTGATCAACTCTATCAAACTCTTTATTTATAAACTTTAAAAACATCAAATGTTTTTCAAACATTGAAGAGATTTGTTTACAAAATTTCAATAGAACCTCTTCTTGTTTATTTATAAGATCACTTCTTCTTTGTTTTAATTCACTAATATTGTGAGGAACCACATAAAAAAATCCAGAATTTGATCTATGTACAACTGTTGCTTTTATTACATGATTAAATCCACCTCTTACTAAAATAGCTTCTTGGTCATTTACTAAATGTACTTGTGAATCAACTAAATATGGTCTTAATTTTGATGAATTTATTACTTTGTATAAAGATTGTCTAATTAAATCTTTATTTTTATAAATAGCATTTTGGATATTGTCATAATCTTCATCAACACCCTCTTTTAAATTACCTTTTGAATCAAAATAATCATCTAACTTTAAAATATCACTTGGAATGATAATTTTATCTATCCACTCTTTTAATTTTCCCTCAAAATTAAATCTTTTTAAATATAAAAAGTATCTAATTATTTTAGTAAATTCATAGATATCATTAAGTTTTAAAACACCTTGTTTTTGTATATAAATTAAGGATTTATCTAAGTTTGCAACCTCTTTTGGTGCATTTATATCAAACTTTGAAAGTTCTTCTATTAGTTTAAAATGTAAATTTATATCACCTTCAAGTATAATTGATTTTTTTCTTGAAAAAAGCTCTTGGAAGGATTCTATATACTCTGTTAAGTCTAGTTTTTTTATTATATCTTTCATTTGCGTATTATAGCCAAAGGGCTATAATACTTTTATAAATAAAACTGCCAATATAATAAAGCGATTGCTGTAATGCAAAGAATTCCTAAAATATTAAATAGTAATCCAAATTTTGCCATGTCTTTAACTTTAACAGCACCACTACTCATAGCAATGGCATTTGGAGGAGTAGCAATAGGAAGCATAAAGGCATATGAAGCACAAATAGTTGATACAAATAAAATAAGAGTCATATTAACATCTGCTACTTGACCAAGAGAATAAATAATTGGTAAAGCAATTGAAATCAATGCAGTATTTGATGTAACTTCTGTTGTAAATGTTATTAATGCAGCAACTAATATTATAAGAAAAATAACAGGAAGATTTATCAAGTCAAGTAAATAGTGTGCAATTTCATTTGCTAAACCTGTTGATGCAAATGCTGCTGCAATAGAAAAACCTGCACCAAATAAGAAAATAATTTCATATGGAATTTTCTTTGTATCTTCCCAAGTTAAAAATCCAATTTTAGGCATAAACATCAATAAACCATATCCAAGTAAAATACCTTTTTCATTTAAACCTAAACCAGAATAAAAAGGTTCGATTTTTGAATTTACAAAAAGTAAAAGAATTAAACTACCAAGAAAATACATAAGCCTTCTTTGATCAGTTGTCAAATGTTCCCTATCTTCCAAATGTGTATCAAATTTTAGATGTTGAACTCCAAGTGATAAGAAAAAAGGAATTAAAGTTAACATTAAAAAGGCCAATGGAGCAGTTAATAAAATCCATTTTATAAAAGGAATAGCCTCAATTGAGTGTTGATCCATAAAACCTAATAAAATCAAGTTTGGAGGTGTCCCAATAGGTGTTACAATTCCACCAATACTAGCCCCATAAGCAATAGCAAGTACAAGTCTTACTTTTAATTTTGTATCATTAGTCAAAAACATTGCAATAGGTATTAAAAGCAAAGCAGTTGTAGTATTTGAAATAAGTGAACTTAAAAAAGCAGAAGTAATCGCTAATGAAAAAATTATTCCTCTTGGGGTATTAGGAAATATGGTCAATAATTTATTTGATAAATATTTATGTAAATTAGTTTTTTGAGTTGCAATTGCAACCATAAAACCACCAAGAAATAAGAAAATAATTGATTTTGAGTAATTTGCAGTAGTAGCACTTGTACTCATAATATCAAATGAGGGAAATAAAAGAATAGGCAAAAGTGACACTACCCCAATTGGTAATCCCTCATTTGTCCATAGTACTACAAGTAAAACTATTATTGCTAATAAAATTGAGTGTTGAGTACTAAAAGCTATGCTTGCTATTAAAAACATAGCAATTGATAAAATCAATGCAGTAAGTAGTCGTTTCAAAATATTCCTTTTGTATAAAAATTTACTGTTGTTATATTTATTGTAATTATAAAAAACTAAATTACTTTTATATTTGAATTTTTTTAATAAATAAAAATAAAAATATTACATAAAGTTACACAAAAAAATTATAAAACATTATTTCTACATTTAAACCACACTCTTTATACATTTTTAAGTAACATATGCTCTTTTGAAATCTATTTTTTCTTTGGTCTAAAAGGTTTAATTACCTCTTCATTACATTCTAAATATGGCCCTTCCATTAAATCAATACAATATGGAATTGCAGGAAAAACTGCATCTAAACACTCTCTAATTGATTTTGGTTTTCCAGGTAAATTTACAATAAGTGAGCTTCCTCTAAGTCCTGCTGTTTGTCTTGAAAGAATTGCAGTTGGAACAAACTTCAATGACTCAGCACGCATTAATTCACCAAATCCTGGCATCATTCTATCACAAACTGCTTCTGTTGCTTCTGGAGTTACATCTCTTTTTGCAGGCCCTGTTCCCCCTGTTGTAACAACTAAACAACAATCTTCTTTATCTACTAACTCTTTTAAAGTATCTTCAATAGTTTTTTGGTCATCTTCTATACATCTATATACAGGTTCCCAAGAAGAAGTAAGATAATCATTCATAGTATCAACTATAGCTTTTCCACTAATATCTTCATATATTCCCTTACTTGCTCTATCACTTGCTGTAATTATTCCTATCTTTGCTGTGTTGCTCATAATAATCCTTTTATATTTATAGTATATGTCCTGCATCATTTATAAAATAAACTGTTGCAAACTCTTTAAAAAACTCTTTTGCTTCATATGATTTTATTATTTTATCTTTTGAACCAAGATAAACTTCTATTTTAGTACCTTTTTTTATAAGTTCTTTAAGCTCTTTTTCTTTCCATTCATAATTTAGTAACTCTTCTAATTGTTCATAAGTTCCAAGTTCAAAATAGTTTGAAGTATCAATACTTTTAGGATAAGAGATATTTTCTAAAAAATTCAAGCAATAAGCTTTTGCATCTTTTTTAAAAAACATTAGTTGCATTCTTTTGTATTTTTTATCATTGATTTGGAAAAAAGCTGGAGAAAAAAGTTGCAGTAAATCAACTCTTTTTTCACTTTTTAAAGCTTGTTTAAAAGCTTTGATTGCACCATAAGAAAAACCACTAATAGTAAAATCATTTTCAACTAAATATTGATTAAATAGCTCTTTTTCATCCTTTAAACAAAATCCATTATAATACTTAGAAATCATTTTCTAAAATCACCTCATTTTTTAACATAATCTCTTTTAGTCTATTAATTTCAATTGCATTATGTGAAAGCTCTGCTCTTAACTCATTTTTGACTCTATTTATAAGTTCATTTGCATCATTTGCCATCTTATATTTTTCAACCATATTTAAAGCAATCTTCATAGCATGCTTTAAATCATCACTATTAACTGCATGTTGTTCTTTTTTAATAACTTCAACACCAATGCTACCAGCTAAATATCTTTTGATATTTTCTATAAGTTCATTATATGAGGGATAAGTCGATTCTAATTTAGGTACATCTTCATCAAAAAGTGAAACTTTACTTTTACAAACAAAAGCTTTACTTGCTTGATAAATAGATAAAATCTCTTTTTGTTTCTCATTTAAGATTTTTGTTTGTTTTTTTCCAAACTGCAATTTATTTTTTGCTATTTCAATATCTTCATCTTCTAAAACTTTTGATTCTCTTTTTATCATATTTAATAAAGCTTCATTTACCAAAGTAGCAAGTGCAGCAGAAGAGAAACCAGCTGTTGTATCTGCAAGTTTTTCTACATTAAATTCAATATTTTTACCTTTTAAATAAAGCTCTAAGATATGTTTTCTATCTTCTATATTTGGTAAATTTAAAAATACCCTTCTATCAAATCTTCCTGCTCTTAATAAGGCATCATCTAACACATCAATTTTATTTGTTGCAGCTATTACAATAACTCCACTATCTCCCTCAAAACCATCCATTTGAGTTAAAAGTTCATTTAGTGTTGCTTCTCTTTCATCATTTGATGTACCAGTTCTTTTTTTACCAATTGCATCAATCTCATCAATAAATACAATAGCAGGAGCACTAGCTTTTGCTTTTATAAATAACTCTCTTACTTTTTTTGCTCCCATACCAACATATATTTGAACAAAACTAGCTCCACTTTGATAGAAAAATGGGACATCAGCTTCTCCTGCAACAGCTCTTGCAATAAGCGTTTTACCAACACCTGGAGGACCTACTAAAAGTACACCTTTTGGAAGTTTGACTCCATGAGAAATATATTTTTTAGGAGAGTTTAAAAAGTCAACTATTTCTTCAAGTTCAGCTTTAATCTCCGAAATACCAGCAACATCTTTAAATGAAAGGTTTGATGTAACAGCTTTGATATTACTTGAAGAGTCTACATCTTCTTTAGATATTGAATGCTCTTTTTGTTTACTAAGTTCTTTTTCAAAAGCACTAGTTTTAATACCTTTTTTATCAAAAAACTCTTTAATTTTATTTTGCTTGAGTTTTAAAAATATTGCAAATATTAACAATAAAAATAAAAAAAGAAGCCCTACATAGTAAGAACTCCCTTCAATTTGAGTACTACTTTTATACATAGTATAAATAAATAAAACCAGCAATATGGTTGCTGATAAAATCATAAGTTTTAAATTTTTGTCTAACTTATTATTTGAATCTTGCGACATTTTTATCTTGCCTTCTTTCATAATCATCAAGGAAAATCCAATCTCCTGTTAAATCAACACTACTTTCAACTTCAATTTGATTAAAGAATTGATCTAATCCTATGTATTTTCCATTTTTTTCTTGTTCTATCAAGACCTCTAATGTTTGAGTATTATTTTTTCTAAACTCATAGTTTTTCTTCTCTATTATAAATGTTAATTCATTATATCTTTCTTTTGCAATATTACCTTTTACAATATCTTTCATAGATGCACTTGGTGTTCCATCTCTTTTTGAATATGTAAATGCATGAACATGAGTTAAAGGAAACCTTTTTAAGTTCTCCATAGCTTCAGCCCAAAGTTGATTAGTCTCGCCTGGATGACCTACAATAAAATCAGTTCCTAAAGCATAACCATTCTCTTTTAAAAACTCAAAAAGTTCTAAATCTTTTAAAACTTTATTTCTTCTGTTCATTATTTTTAACATCTCTTTTGAAGTATGTTGAAGTGCAATATGCAAGTGCTTTGCCATAAAAGGTTCATTTATAATCTCTTTAAATTCATCATCAATTTGAATAGGTTCAATACTTCCCATTCTAATACGTCTAACACCTTTTATTTGTGACATTTTCTTAAGAAGTTTAGCCAATGATGTATGTTGTTTTTTTCCATAACTTCCTACATTCGTACCAGTTAAAATAAACTCACCAAAACCATTACTTGCAAGTTTTTCTATTTGTTCTAAAATCTTATCTTCTTTATAACTTCTTGCATCACCTCTTACGTGAGGAATAATACAGTAGCTACATCTAAAGTCACATCCTTCTTGTATTTTTATAAAAGCTCTACTTTTACCTATAAACTCTTCAACAATAGTATCATCAATATGTTCTAAATCTCCAGCTTGAAAAAATCTCTCTTCTTTTTTCAAAAGTTCATTGATTTTCTCTTTTTCACTATGACCAAATAAAGAATCAACTTTATCTTCTTTAAATAAATTCTCACCTTTAGTCCATACTCCACATCCAGTAAAAATAACTCTTGGTTTTTTAGGAAATCTATTTAATTGATTTATATAACCCCTTGCAGTTGAATCTGCACTATTTGTAACTGTACATGAATTTATAACTACAATATCAGCTTGCTTTTCATCTTTTGTTACTTCAAAATCTTCTAAATTACTCATCATAACTTGAGTATCAAAAACATTTGTTCTACAACCAAAAGTTTTAAAATATACCTTTGGTTTAGTCTGTGAAAATATCATATAATTTTGCCCTCTTCTGGTAAATCTGCTGGTTTTTCTCTTTTTTCATTAAGATTAATACTTTGAGTAGGATAAGCAATATGGATATCATCTTCTGCCATAAATGCTTTTAAAATTTCAGGTGACATTGTACTTCTAAGCACCAATGCAGCATATGAGTTAGTAAGATACCAAGAAGATATTACAATACCATAAGGTTCAACAAAAGTATAAACTCTAGGTTCAACTCCTGTTGCTCTTAATTGATACTTACTTCTCATTTTTGATAACTGTTTTCTAGTAATATCAGTATATCCTTTAGAATAGTGTTTTAAAATCTCTTTTGCAATATGCTGAGCTTTTTTATGGTTTGAATCAAAGGTAATAGTAATATCAATACCATCCCAAACAGTTCTAAGACCTGAGTGTGTATAGTTTGCAATCATCTCTGAGAAAACATAATTATTAGGAATAAAAAATATTCTTCCCGTTCTTCTATTTACCATATATGATGTTAAAGTTATATCCTCTCTAATAGTAATTTTAAATAATGAAATATCTAAAACATCTCCTACAACTTCAAGACCATTTCTAGTAACTTTAATTCTATCTCCTACTTGAATAGAACCAGATGTTACAATTACAAGCCATCCAAATATAGACATAAACCAATCTTTTAAAGCAATCGCAATACCAGCTGATGCGAAACCTAAGATTGTTACTACATATGAAACATTATCTATATATGAAAATAAAACTATTAAAACTATTATAAATACAACTAGAAAATTGATAATTTTATTTGTGAGATAATAACTCTCATTTTGAGAAAAGTATTTTTTTAAACCTAGTTTTATTAAAAAAGATATAAAAAATAGTAAAAAAACAATTATAAAAATTGTAAAAATTTTCTCTATTTGACTTGAAATTTGTGATTTTATTTCTAATGTTACTTGTTCAACTTTTCTTGTATAAACTTCTTCTGTTGTTGATACAATTTCAAGTACCATATTAAAATCTTTTTTTTGCTTATCTAAAAAAGTCAATATCTCTTTATATTGAGTTTTTTGATCTAAATTATATAATTCCAAATATAAAAAAACTTTTTTTCCCAATAAAGATATAAGATTTGCGATATCTTTTTCTATTGTTATAAACTCTTTTTTATTGTTTTCAAGTTTTTTTATATATGACAATGCATTAATTATTCCAAAAGGATTAGTTATATCTTCATATTTTTCAACTTCTGGGGGACTTAATAAACTCCCAATTGGTGAACCTTTATACTCAGATATAAGTTCTAACTCATTTTGTTTAATTCTAATTTTATTATTTAATTGAGAATAATGTTCATCTGTTTTGCCTTCACTTTTTGCACTTTGTTTTAATAGTTCAAGCTCTTTAGATATTTTTCTATAAGCTAAATAATTACTATATCTTTTTAATAAAATATTATCTTTTAACTTTTCATTTAACTCTTCTATTCTTTTTTGCAATACACCAATTTGAGCAAGATCTTGCATACTTCTTTCTTTTAAAGCCGCTTGTCTTTGAGCTATTTCTTGGTTTGCTAAATCTTGTGCTGTTAACTCTTTTGGTTCATCTAAAATATCATCATCTAATTCATTTGCATAAACACAAAAGTTAAGAAGCAATAAAGCTGCAAAAATATAAGTAAAGAAACCTTTTTTCATTAATTAAAAACCTTTAAAACTTCTATTACGTCATCTTTATTTATTTCATCTGTAATTAGACAACTTCCTATTTTTTTTGGAAGAATAAACTTAATCTTATTATCAAGAGATTTTTTATCCAAAAAGAAATGCTCATAAAACTCTTCAACATCTACAATTTTGTAACTTGTAGGAATATTATACTTTTCTAGTAATTTTTTTACTCTTGAAGCTTCTTCTTGGCTTATATGACCTAACTTTACTGCAAGTTCATTTGCCATAACCATACCAATACCAACAGCTTCACCATGTAAATATGTTTTGTATTGGGTTTCATTTTCAATTACATGTCCAAAAGTATGCCCATAATTTAAAGCTGCTCTAATGCCATTCTCTTTTTCATCTTGAATAACTACATTTGCTTTTGTTTCAACTGATTTTTGAATTGCTATTTTAATATTCTCTTCTTTTGTTAAATCATTTTCTTCTAGCCATTGAAAAAAATCTTTATTAAAAGTTACAGCCATCTTAATAATTTCTGCAATACCTGCACCAAACTCTCTTTTTGGCAAAGTTGTTAAAAAATATGGATCAATTAATACCTCTTTTGGTTGATGAAAAGCACCAATAAGATTTTTCCCATACTTATTATTTATTCCTGTTTTTCCTCCAACACTTGCATCAACTTGAGAAAGCAGTGTTGTTGGAACTTGCACAAAATTAATTCCTCTTTGATAAATAGAAGCAGCAAAACCTGTCATATCTCCAATAACTCCACCACCAAAAGCAACTAAAAGTGACTTTCTATCAAGTCTATTCTCAAAACAATGATCTAAAATCATATCAATTGTTTGCATATTTTTATACTGTTCTCCATCTGGCACAGTAACAACACTTATCTCTTTTGCTGTAATTTTTTCTTTTAAATACTCTAAGTGAAATGAACTTACAGTTGGGTTTGTAACTATGACAACTTTTGTATCATAATATATTTCATTTAACCTATCAATTGTAATATCATAAGAAGTGTTATTTGGTAAAGTAATATTTACTATCATATATAAAATCCATTTAGTATAATTTGATAAATTTTATCTAAAAAGAGCTAATTCTAGCTTTAAAAATATGATTACCTAGGCATAGTTACACAAAAGTGATTTCTTAATTATATGTTAAGATATTTATGTTATCTTAAAAAATTCTATTTTAACTATAAGGAATCTTATGGAAATTTCAAATATTGGTATATTTAAAGGAATGAATAAGAAAATGTCAATACTAAGTATTTTTTTGATACTTTTAAGTGTTGCTATTACTGGATATTTTCCTTTAAAAAGTGCTATTTACTTAAAAGATATAAGGGAATTTTTAAACCCTTTTTTAGAGTGGTATTATGTTTTATTAGTAGCATTTTTATTAGCTTTTATGATTTGGCTGGGAATGGGAAGATATAAAAATGTAAGACTTGGGGGAGATTTAGAACAACCTGAATTTACATTTTTTTCTTGGGTTTCTATGCTTTTTGCAGCAGGAACAGGTGTAGGTATCCTTTTTTGGTCTGTAGCACAACCAATAATACAATTTCAAAATAATCCCTTTACAAGTTCAGCTATGACTCCAGAAGCTGCAATTACAGGAATGAGTCTTAGTTTTTTTCATTGGGGTTTAAATGGCTGGGCGATTTTTTCATTTATTGCACTTACAATGGCATATTTTTCTTTTCGTCATGACTATCCTTTGACTATTCGTTCTGCACTATATCCAATATTTGGAAGAAAAGTGGATGGAATTTTAGGTGATTTTGTAGATATTCTTGCAGTATTTGGTACTGTTTTTGGTATTGCAACAACTCTAGGCTTGGGAGTTGAGCAAATGAATGCTGGATTAAAAGAGGTTTTAAATATTAAGCCATCTTTATTTTTACAACTAGGAGTAATGACTGCAATTATGATTATTGCAACTATTTCTGTAGTCTCAGGAGTAAATAAAGGAGTAAAACTTTTATCAATTGGGAACTTTTGGTTAAGTATAATAGTATTGCTTTTTTTACTAGTATTTGGACCTACTCAATACTTAATTGGAGTAACAGTAGAAGCAACAGGTCACTACATACAAAATATAGTTAGATTAACTTTCCATACTAATGTAACACATGATACAAATTGGCAATCTGTTTGGACAGTATTTTTTTGGGGTTGGTGGATAGCTTGGTCTCCATTTGTTGGGATGTTTATAGCAAGAATTTCAAGGGGTAGAACTATTGGTGAATTTGTAGCAGGAGTACTACTAACACCAACACTTATCACAATTGTTTGGATAGGACTATTTGGAGGAACAGCTTTATATGAAGAGTTATTTTTAGGAAAAGATATAGTTGCAGCTGTAAACAATGATATATCTTCTGCACTATTTGTTATGCTTGAAAATCTTGAAGTTGGTATTCTTGGAGAAATAATGTCATTTTTAATGATTGTTTTAATTGCTACTTATTTAATCACTTCTGCAAATGCAGGAACATTAGTAATAACTACAATCTTATCAGCAGGCTCAACAACACCACCTGCTGTACATAGAGTTTTATGGGGAATAATTTTAACATTATTAACAGGTGTACTTATACTAGCAGGAGGATTAGAAACCTTACAAGCAGCAGTTATAACAGCTGCATTGCCCTTTTCAGTTATTATAATCATTATGATAGCTGGATTATTAAAAAGTCTAAGTTTAGAAAACACACCAGCACGATCTGGTAATGAACAATTAAGCGCAAGAGAACCATGGATTTTAGATGAAGATGTGGGTGAAGAACCAACAATAATGGATGAGTTTAATCCAAATATTAAAAAACTTGAAAAACCAGAGTATAAATAGTTTTATTTATACTCTTAGCATTAAAAAAAGATTATTAATATATGAATCAATGGAATTGATGGTCTTTTGTAAGTCTGATTTGGAAAAAGAGAGCATAAAGTATCCTACAAATGTACTCAAAATACTATCTATAAAAATAGTTGAATTCTCTTTAATCTCTTTATTTTTTATAGCTTTTTGTATATATTTATATAAAAGTTGATAATTTTGCTTATACCAATGATTTTGAAAAAGCATAAAAGCACAGTTTGTTTTGTAGTAAGAAACACCTATTAACTCTTTGAAAATTTTTCTATACTCAATAAATCTTTTTTCATAAGAAGTTAAAATCAACACTTTAATTTTATCTTCAATACTATTTTTTTTTGCTGCTAATTTGTAAACTTCGTCAAGATACTCTGTATGAAGTATATTTGCCAATTCTAAAACTATATCTTCTTTATTTTCAAAATACTCATAAATAGTACCTTTTCCAATATTAGCCTCTTTTGCTAAACTTGAAATTGTTAAATCTTTTAAGCCTTCTTGTAAGATTAAACTCTTACAAGAAAAGGCTATTGATTCTCTTTTTTGATGTTTACAAATTTTTTGTGCCATTTTATTTTTGTTTTTTACTTAACTTTGAGACTAGAATATAAAATAATGGAATAAATATAATAGCTATAAATGTTGCTGATATCATTCCACCAATTACACCAGTACCTAATGAATGTCTACTTGCTGCACCTGCTCCACTACTTAATGCTAAAGGTACTACTCCTAAAGTAAAAGCAAGTGAAGTCATAATAATAGGTCTTAATCTAATTTTTGCTGCTTCAACAGCAGAATCAACTAAACTTAAGCCCTCTTTTTGTTTTTGTAAAGCAAACTCTACAATCAAAATTGCATTTTTAGCTGCAAGTCCAGTTAGAACAAGTAATCCAACTTGGAAATATATATCATTTTCCAATCCTCTTAAATGTGTAGCTACAATTGCCCCAAAAATTGCAAATGGTACTGCAAGAAGTACAGAAATAGGCATTAGCCATTTTCCATATTGAGCAGCTAAGATTAAAAACAGTAAAACAATACCAAAAATAAATGCTTGTGCACTACTACTAGAAATTTGTTTTTCTTGATATGCTGTACCAACCCAACTAATTGTATATCCTTGAGGAAGTACTTCTTTTGCAACTTCTTCAATTGCATTTAAAGCATCACCTGAACTAAAACCAAATGCAGGTTGTCCAGAAACTTTAGCTGCTTGGAAAAGATTAAATCTTTCAACAATATCTGCACCAACAATTGGTTTTACAGTTACTAAAGAACTAATAGGAACTAGTTGTCCATCTTTGCTTCTTACAAGTACAAATTTAAGATCTTCTACACCTTTTCTATACTCACCTTTTGCTTGAAGATTTACTTTATATGTTCTTCCATATAAATTAAAATCGTTAACATAGTAACTTCCAAATGTTGCACTTAAAGTGTTATAGATTTCATCAACTCTTACACCTTTTGCTTTTGCTTTTTTAATATCAACTAATATTCTATATTGTGGAATATTTGGATTTAATGATGTTCTAACACCTTGTAACTCTTCTCTTTTGTTTGCTTTAGAAACAATCTCATTTACATATTTACTTAAATTCTCTATCTTTCCACCACTTCTATCTTGAACATACATTTCAAATCCACCAGAAATACTCATTCCCATAATTGGAGGTGGTAAAACACCAAATGTAAATCCATCTGAAGTAGCCATTAGTTGTTTATTGAATTTTTCATTAATTACAGTTGCATGTTGCATAGCATTAGGTCTTTCTTCCCAATCATTCAATTTAATAATTGTAGCTGCTGCATGTGTTCTTTGACCAAATGTAACTAAATCCAAACCTGCTAAAGAGACTACTTCTTCAACATTTTCATTATCCATTACTATTTGATTTATTTCTTTAGTTAATTTTTCAGTTCTACTTAAAGAAGCCCCTGGTGGGTTATAACTAAATAAGAAAATCGTTCCTTGATCTTCTTGTGGAACAAGTCCTGTTTTTAAATCTTTTAACATATCATAAGATACAAAAATTAATCCACCAAATAATAGAATACTCAATATTGAATATCTAATTGTTTTTTGAACCAAAACTGAATACTTTTGTGTTGCTTTGTCAAACATGTTATTAAACCATTTGAAAAAACCTTTTGGCTTAGTATGTACATCTTTAAGCATAATTGCACAAAGCGATGGAGTAAGTGTAAGTGCTACAAAACCAGAAATTGCAATAGATACAACAATAGTAATTGCAAATTGTCTATACATTTCACCACTTAATCCTCCCATGAATGCAACAGGAATAAATACAGATGACAATACTAATACAATAGCAATTAAAGCACTTGATACTTCTTTCATTGCCATAAAAGAAGCTTCTTTTGCACTTTTTCCTTCACTCATATGCCTTTCGACATTTTCAATAACAATAATAGCATCATCTACAACAATACCAATTGCAAGAACAAGTCCAAATAGTGTAAGTAAATTAATACTAAATCCTAAAGCATACATTCCTATAAAAGCACCAATAATAGATACAGGAACTGCTAAAACTGGAATTAATGTTGCTCTCCAATTTTGTAAAAATAAGAAAATAATTGCAATAACCAAAATAATTGCTTCAACAAATGTTTTTGCAACTTCTTTTATAGATATCTCAACAAACTCTGTACTATCATAAGGTATTTTATACTCTAATCCTGCAGGAAAAGTTTTACTTGCATTTTCAAGTACATTTTCAACAGCTTTTGCTGTTTCTAAAGCATTAGCCCCACTTTGTAAAAATATACCAATAGGAATAGCTGGTTGATTATTTAACTCTGTTGTCATATTATAACTTTGTGCACCAAGCTCAATAGTTGCTACATCTTTTAATGTTAAAGCACTACCATCTTCATTTGCTCTAATTATAATATTTCCAAACTGCTCAGGAGTACTCATTCTTTCTTGTGTTTGTAAAGTATAAGTAAACATTTGTTTATTTACAATTGGTTCTGCTGCAAACTTACCTGCTGCATATTGTGCATTTTGCTCTTTTATTGCATCAATAACTTCTGCTGTTGTTAGCTTTTGTTTTGCTAATTTTTGAGGGTCAATCCAAACTCTAATAGCATAATCTTTTGCACCAAAAATAGTAGCATCACCTACACCACTAATTCTTTTTAAATCATCAACTATATTGATTAATGCATAATTTGACAAATACTTAATATCATGGGCATTTGATGGTGAATGAAGCATAACAACTTGCAACATACTAGGAGATCTCTCTCTTACATTTACTCCTTGTCTTTGTACTTGTTCAGGCAGTTTAGACAAGGCTGCTTGCACTCTATTATTTACATCAATTTTTGCATCATTTGGATTTGTTCCAACTTCAAAAAAGACATTTATACTAATTGTTCCATTATCAGAAGCAACAGAGTTCATATAAATCATATCTGTTGCACCATTTATTTGCTCTTCAATTGGTGCAGCTACTGTTTTTGCAATAGTTTCAGCACTTGCACCTGGATAAGCAGCAGATACAATAATCTGAGGAGGAATAACTCTTGGGTACTGCTCTATTGGTAAATTTATCATAGATACTGTTCCTGTAAGTACAATAATTATAGAAACAACAGCAGCAAACACTGGGTTTTTAATAAAAAATGAAGAAAACATACTATTTACCTAACACTTGAACTTTTGTGTCAGGTCTTACTTTTGCTATATTACTAACAATTATTTTATCACCTGTTTTTAAACCTGATTTAACTACTACACCACTTTGTAATAAACTTCCAAGCTTTATTGGTTTAAGTTTTGCTATACCATCTTGTACTACATAAAGAAAATCCCCATTTGCAGTTTTTAAAATAGCCTCTTCTGGAATAATATGTACATTTTTAACTGTAATATTATTTAAACTGATTTTTGTAAATTCACCAACAATTAAGTTATTATCATCATTATTAAATTTTGCTCTTAAAAGTAAAGTATCTGTATCTAAATCTAATCTAGGAGATATATAATCAATCTCTCCTTTATAAGATTTTCCAAGAACATCTAATGTAACATATACCTTTTTACTTCTTACTTGTTCAATAAAACTTACAACATCATTTTTAGTTAGTGAAAACTCAGCATGAACTGGATTTATTGAAGTTATAGTAACTAATAGTGAATTAGATGCATTTGTTCCAACATAATCTCCAATATCACTCTGTTTTATACCAACTATACCACTAATTGGAGCTTCAACTGTTGCATAATCATACTCAATTTTTGCTTTTTCTAAACTAGCTTTACTACTTTCTAATTGAGCTTTCGCATCTTGATAAATATATACATATTCATCATACTTTTGAACACTAATAGCTTTACTTTTTAAAAGTTTATTTGCTCTTTGATAATCTTTCAATGATTTATTATAATTTGCTTGTGCTTTTTTTACATTTGCACTTGCCATATTTAAATTTGTTTTATAAACATCTTCTTCTATTTTATATAGAAGTTGTCCTTTTTTTACATATTGACCTTCTTTAAAAAACTTTTCTTCTAAAGTTCCTGAAACCCTTGCAATTACCTTTACCTCTTCAAAAGGTGTAATAACAGCAGGATACTCTTTTGAAATAGTTGGTGTTTCATTTTTAACATCAAATACTTTTACTGGTAAAGCAGGTCTTTGTTGCTTCGAGTTTGCTTGTTGCTTTGCTTGAGTATCATCACTGCAAGCATTAAAACCTAAAACTATTAAAACTATTAAGGGTAAAACTCTTTTTCTCATCTAATATATTCCTTTAAATTTTTTCCACTATGATAAATAAGATTTGCTTTTTTAACTTCTATATCATATAAAGCACTTTTTAATACACTTATTGCTTCATATTTTTCACTAAGAGATTCTAAAAAAGCAACATTATCAATTAGTCCACTTTGATATTTTGATTTTATTACTTCATATGCACTATTTGCTGCTTTTAATCCAGCTTGTGCAGAATCAATCTTTAATTTTGCAATTTCATATGCTTTTTTTGCCAATTGTAAATCAACATTTGCTCTATTTTTTTCATACTCATATTTTGATTTTGCACTAATATATTTTCTATATTTTGATTCAAATCTATTTTTTGTCTCTCCAAATGAAAAAATATTCCATTTTAAATTAACTGAAAATATATTTTGTTCATCATAAGGTGCTTTAAAGTCACTATTATCATAATTCATATCTGCATGAGTGTAAGTATTGCTTACACTTATTGTTGGCAAATAATCACTTTTTTGTGCACTTGCATCTTCAAATAAAGCTTTTACTTGAAACTTCAAAGAGTTTATATCTGCTCTATTACTTTGAATTTGCTCTTGTTTTAAAGGCTCTACAAATGAACCATCATCAATGCTTACTGTTTGCCCTGTGATATATTTTAAATTATGAATAATAGTTTGAAGTTCTAACTCTATTTCATGCAAACTTACATTTGCACTTTGAACTCTTGAAATAATTTTTTGTATTTCATCTTCTGTTGTAGTTCCAGCTTCTAAAAATCTATTTAATCTTTCATATTGAGCTTTTAACTGTTCAATTTCTTTATTTTTTGCATCTTTTTTTGCTAATAATGACAAATAATCATAATAATATTTAGTAACATCTAAAGATATTTGATTTTTAATAGAAGATAAATCTTCTTTTTTACCTTTTATACTCATTTCATAACTTGAATATCTGTCGTATTTTTTTCCACCATCATATAAAGTGTAATCAATCGAAGCATTAAGTGTTGTATTATTATCAGGTGTTGAAGCAATTTCTTTATTTGCTTTTGAATAGTTTACACCAAGATTTAAACTTGGTAAATAACCGCTTTTTACACTATTATACTCTTTTTTTAACGATTCTAAATCACTTTTATATGAATCAACTAGTCTATTTTTAATAGATAAATCTATTAGTTCATCTAAGGTTTGTCCCATAAGTAAAATTGGGATAAAAAATAGAAAATAAATTTTTTTCAAAATAACTCCTTTTATCTTGCTAGAAAGATAACATTAATTAGCTTAAATATATCTTTCCAGAAAGATTTATCTTTTTAATCTTATTTTAGATAGAATTTTAAAATGGAAAAACAACATTTAGACCAATTCTTTAAAGAAACAGTTAGCAACCCTCGTTATGAGCAGTTTGCAATAGCACTTCCAATTACTTTAATATATAGAAATTTGTTTAATGAAACAGAACACTATATAAAAGAAAAGTATGATTTAAGCCATTCAGAAATAGATGTACTAGCAGCATTGTATTTTAATGGTAAGACATTATCTCCCACAGATTTATACTCAGCAACAGTTTTTTCATCTGGTGGAATGACAAAGGTTCTAAAAAAATTAGAATGTAGAAAATTAATTTCAAGAATACCATCAGCACAAGACAAAAGAAGTATGTTAGTCTCACTTGAGCAAAAAGGGGAAGAACTAACACTTAAGTGCATGGATGAAATGATTGAAAATAGAAAATACTTTTTTGATATATTATCAGAAGAAGAGACAAAAACTTTAAAAAAGATTCTAAAAAAACTAACATATAGACTTTTTTAGATTTTAAATATTAGATTTGTACAAGCACCTTTATACTTTTTTGAGTTTGCAGTAAAAGTACAATTTGAAACTTCAATCAAAGCATTGTGATGTTCTGTAATAATTTGATGTGCTAAAGATAAGCCAATACCAGTACCAACACTTTGATGTTTTGTAGTAAAATATGGTTCAAAAACCTTATCAATATTATTTTTATCTATTCCTTTACCACTATCTTTTATAGAAACAATCAATTCTTTATTTACAATTTTAGTGCTTATATAAACTATTTTTTCATCATCATCTAACACATTTTCAACAATTGCATCTTTTGAGTTATTTAATATATTCATAATAGCTTGAATAAGTTGATTCTCATAACCTAATATTTCTATATCATCTTCATAATCTTTTATGATTTTTATATTATTATTTAAGAAAGATGAATGAATTATAACTAATGTTTTTTCAATAGTATTAACAATACTTAAAACCTCTTTTTCATTTGTATCTTTTATAAAATTTCTAAAATCATCTATTGTTTTTGAAAGATATTGTGTTTGTTGCATAATATGTGTCATATCAAATAACAAATCATCAAGTTCAACTTTTTGTCCAAACTCATTTTTAACTTTTATACTACTTGCAATTGTTGATATGATATTTAATGGTTGTCTCCATTGATGAGCAATATTACCTATCATTTCACCCATTGAAGCTAGTTTTGCTTGTGATTGTATAATATTTTGTTCTGTAATATCTTTGGCACTTAAAAGAATTGTTTTTTTATCAGGAAGTAATACCAAAGACATATTAACTCTTACTGTTCGTCCATCTTTAACTAAGCAACTTTTCTCAAAATTTATTTTTGAACCATCTTTTAAAACATCATTGATTGCTTCTTGAGTTCTTGATTTATCTTCAATGGCTGTCAAACCTATACAAGATTTTGTCAATAACTCTTTTTTTGTATAACCTGTTAGTTTTAAATAAGCTTCATTGAACTTTAAAAAATTACTTTGTAAATCTAAAAGTGCTAATCCATCTTTTGTATATTTAAATATTGCTTCAAATTCATTTTTTTGATTTGTTAACTCTTTTTGTAAGTTTTTTTCTCGTGTAACATCATAAAACCAACCAATAACAGAATCTTCTTGATCAAACTTAATACTCATATATGAAGCAAGTGCCCAAACTGTTTTATCTTTTATTTTAAATTCAACTAATCTATTAAAGATTTTTTCTTTATTTTTTATCTTTTCAACTATTTGTTTATATTCATTTTTATCTTTATAATATTTTGAGGGGTCTGAATCAATTACATAATCTTCTTTTATCAAAGAAGCATATGTATGATTTGAAAATACAACTTTAGTACCTTTATCTTTTGCAATTCTTACAGCAATAGGACTCATTTCTAATAAATACTTTAGTCTGCTTTCACTTTTTTTCAATATATTTCTTGAAGATTTTATTGAATACAACATTTTATTTGCTGTAATAGCCAGTAAATTTAATTCTTTTGAAAAAGCTAAAGGAAGTTCATTTATAGGAATTCCATCTTTGTCAGTATTATTTAAACTTGATATTATCTTTGAAATAGGTTTCATTAAAAGATAATGAAAAAGAGCAAAAAGACATATTATTAAAAATAAAGATATAAGTATAGTATTATTTATAGTCTTATAAATAATTCCATGTAACTCTTTTTTCATTTTTTCATCAGATATACACAAAGTAATATGACCTAAATCTTTTTTTAACATTGATTTTATATCAAACTCTTTTTTATAATAACAAGTTTTTAAAGAAGAAACATGAGATTTATTTTTCGTATCAAAAGCAACAATATTGTCACCTTGTCTGATTTTTCCAGTTATATAAGCCTCTTTTCCTACAACTTTTCCCATACTATAATCTTTTACAACTATTGCAAAGATTTCTTTATTTTTAATTTCATTATATAAAAGATTTGTGTAATCATTTACTGCATATGATGGAATAAGAATTGCTAAATTATTTTTTAAAGTATTGACTGTATTTTCTGAACTCTCTTTCATGTTTTCTATGATGCTATTTTTGGTACTTACATATGAAAAAGTAGCACTAATACTCATAAAGATAGTTACTATAAAAAAGATACTAATTGCAAATGTAACATAAAGGGATTTGACATTTTTCATCTATTTTTCTATACCTAAAACATTTCTTTTTATAAGAGGTAATTTCTTCTTGATATTATCTTTTGAAATAGCAAGTATTGGCATTTGGATATTTTTTATTATCTCTTTGTTATTAAAATAATTATAAAATTGTTCAATAGCTTTTTGCCCCATCAAATAAGGTTGTTGCATGGCTGAACCTACAAGTATATCATCTTGTATTAACTCTATAAACTCTGGCTCTGCGTCAAATGTCAGTAATAAAACTTCACCTTTTTTATCTAATTCATTTATAGCATCAAGTGCTCCTTGATATCTATCTGAACCTTGTAACCATACAGCTCTTAAATTTGGATATTTTTTAATAAACTCTTTTGTATAAATATATGTTTCTGCTTGAGTCCAAGTTATTTGTTGTTTTAAATCTACACTTTTAATTTTGGATTCACTTAGTGCTTTTAAAAAACCTCTTGTTCTTTCTTGTCCATTTATTCTTTTTTGAGGAATAGCAACAATTGCAACTGAACCATCTTCATAGCCTAATTTTTGCATCTTCTTTACTAAAACTTTTCCTATATTATAAGCACCCGTTTTATTATCAGAAGAGATATAAGATAAATACTCTCCACTATCAGTTCCTATATCTAAAATAACAACAGGAATATTTGCTTCTTTTGCAAGTTTTAAAATAGTAACACTAGCAGATGAATTTGTTGGAGATATAATCAAACCATCAGGCTTACTTCTAATAGCTTTTACAGTATTTTCTAGCTCAATTTTTGCACTATTTGATGAGCTATGTATTTGAATATCATAATCATAATTAGATGACTTACTTTTAATGCCTTTACTCATAATCTCCCAAAAAGGAATTCTAATATCAGAAACAATATAAATTAATTTTTTTTCTGAAGCATTTACATAAGAAGTCATAAAAATAGCAAAAATAATAAGAAATTTGAAGTAAAACACCCTAAACCTTTAATTTTATTACTTAATGATAACATATCATAGATAATAACTCAGAATATTTACTTATTCATTATCTTTTTCTTTTCTTTTTTCATTTATTTTATCTAGTAAACTACTTGTAAAAATACTTCCAGGAATAGCATAAAAAGCAATTCCTAAAGCACTAACAACAGTTGTTAGCATTCTTCCAATTGTAGTAATGGGATACATATCACCATAACCTACTGTTGTAAAAGTAGTAACTGACCACCATAAAGTTGTAGACATACTAGTGAAAACTTCAGGTTGAGCTTTTGTTTCTACAAAATAAACAAGTGGAGTTAATGTAAATAAAAGAATAAAAATCGCAATAACAATATATAAAAACTCCTCTTTTTTCTCTTTTAAAATTTCTGTTATGATTTTATCAAACTCATTAAACTTTGCCAATCTAAATAGCTTAAAAATTCTTATTATTCTAAGACCTCTTAAAAAACCTAAATCAATATTAAAGAAAGTAAGATAAAAAGGTAAAAGTACAATCAAATCAACAATCATCAAAGGAGTTAACATATACTTTAATTTATTTTTATTTATAGAATAGACTCTTAATACATACTCTAAAGTAAATATAAATATATTTACCATATTTATTGTTTTAAATAAATCAAAATATTCATTTAAGCTTTTTTCTGTTTCAAGAAACATAACAACAATACTTACAATAATATTTATATATATAGCAACTTGTAGAAAATATCCATATTTATGTTTTGAGGGATCTTCAAATATTAAGTACAACTGACTTTTTAAATTCATTATGATTAAACCTTATTAAATTAAAATACGCGTAGTTTATCAAAAAAAGCATAAAGGCTTTAATTATAAAAATTTATATACTTTTTTATATAACACACTTTAAAATAAGAATATAATTCATTTTAATAGTGATTTACTAGACAATATTAGCTTTAATATATAATTTTTTATACAAATACTTGACATAATATATAAAAAATTATATACTTTTAAAAATACATAAAAGGTGAACTTATGAAAATAATTAGAAAAGTACAAAATCTAAAAGCAAATGGACACTATGCTTTAGCAGTAATAGAAGAGAGTAGAGTCTATATATCAGGGCAATTCTCTATTAATCCAAAAACTGGAGAAAAAAAGTTTGGAACAATGCAAGAAGAAATAAAACAAGTTCTAAACAATATAGAATTAATTCTACAAGAAGCAGGTTCAGCTAAAGAAAAAGTCTTAAAAGTTAATGTTTATATTAATGATTTGGATGAATGGGGAACAGTTGATAAAATATATAGTGATTTTTTTGCAGAACATACACCTGCAAGAACAATTACAGCTTTAGCAAAACTTCACTTTGGTTTTAAAGTTGAAATTGATGTTATAGCAGCTTGTTAAAGGAGATTATTATGAAATATATTTGTAGTAAATGTGAAAAAACTGAAGATATAAGAACACACAAAGCAAAGTGTGATTGTGGTGGATTGTGGAAATTACACTTTCATGTACCAAAATTTAATTTAGATTTAGTAGATAAAAACACATGGGGACTTTTTCGATATAGAAAGTTTATGCCCATAATAGATGATAGTTACAAAGATATCACTTTAGGAGAGGGAATGACTCCTATTATTGAGTTTGATAAAGATGTTTTATTAAAAATGGACTATTTTATGCCAACACTATCTTTTAAAGATAGAGGTGCAGCTATGTTAATATCTCATTGCAAATCAATAGGAGTAGAAAGTGTTGTTCAAGATAGCAGTGGAAATGCAGGAAATAGTATCGCTGCATATTGTGCAAAAGCAAATATAAAGTGTGAAATATTTGTTCCCAAAGGAACATCTCCTAAAAAAATAGATATGATAAAATCTCATAATGCAAAAGTTACAATAACAGATGGCTCAAGGGATGATTGTGCTGATATTTGCAGACAAAAAGTAGAAAAAGAAAAAGTTTTTTACGCAAATCATGTTTATAATCCATTTTTTTATCAAGGAACAAAAACTTATATCTATGAAGTATATGAACAACTAAACAGAATCCCTAAAAACATATTTGTACCACTTGGAAATGGAACTTTATTTATAGGTGTAATTAAAGCTTTAGAAGAGTTACTTGAAAGTAAACTAATCAAATCTATGCCAAATATCTATGCAATACAAAGCCAATACTGCCCTCCTTTTGTAGAAGCTGTAAAAAACAAAGAATCAAAACCTGCAAAAGTAAGTCTAAAACCCACATTGGCAGAAGGTATTGCAATTGGTGTACCAATGCGTGGAGAAGAGATTTTAGAGTATATTTATAAATACAATATCAAAACAATTATTGCACCAGAAGATAAAATAATTGAAAGTAGAAAAATCCTTGCTAAAAAAGGAGTATATTGTGAACATACAACAGCTGCTTCATATGCAGCATATTTAGAGTATTGCAAAACAAATGAGAAACTAAGTGATTGCTTAATATCTATGTGCGGGGCTGGATTGAAATCTGACCACTAAATAATTTAGCATTTTTTTGATATATTACACTTTGACAAGGAGACTTTTAATGCACTTAGTTCTTAAAGCTTATATACCCATTGCAAATATGATTGTAAAAACATTTGGAAAAAATTGCGAAGTGGTATTGCATGATTTAACACAACCTAAAAACTCTGTAGTTTACGCTGCAAATGGTGATGTTACTGGTAGAAAAGTTGGTCAAAGTTTTGATCATCTAATAAAAATGGTATTACTTAATAAAGATTTTAAAGATGACTATGTAGTTAACTACTTTTTTGAAACAGAAGATGGAAAAAAAATCAAATCTTCATCAGCTTTGATTCGTGATGAAAAAGATGAAGTAATAGGTATGCTATGCTTAAACTATGATTTGACTCTTTCTCATCTTTTGCAAAAAGAGTTGGAAGACTTTTTAGGAGCACCAACAGGGCAAGAAACAAAAGAATCAGAGAAATATGTTCTTGACCAAGATATAGTAAGTATCCTTGACAATCTTATAGAAAAGATTTTTGAAAATACTAACATAGAAAAACTAACAAGAAAAGATAGCCTAGAAATCATCAAATTTATGGATGAAAAAGGCATCTTTTTAGTAAAAGGCTCTATTGATAAAGTCGCAAAATATATGGGCGTTTCAAAAGTGACAATATACAGTTACTTAGATAGCATTAGAGGAAAAAGGTAGAGTATTTTTACTTACCTTTTTACTTCAACTTTTGCCAATCTTTCATAATATCTTATCAAAGCACCATGGTCTAAATGGTCTTCCCCCTCAGCTTTCATAGCTTGCATAATCTCCATAACACTAGCTGTAAGCTGAACAGGTGTTCCAATCTCATGGGCTGTATCAAGTGCATTTTGCAAATCTTTTATATGTAGATTGATTTTAAAACCTGGATCAAATTTTCTATCCATTGCTAAAGGAGCTTTAGCATCTAAAACAGTACTTCCTGCTAGTCCTCCTCTAATTGCTTCATAAACTAACTCTGGCTCTACACCAGCTTTTGTAGCTAAAACTAAAGCCTCACACATACCAGCAATATTTAGTGCAACGATAACTTGGTTTGCTAGTTTTGTAGTATTTCCAGCCCCAACTTTTCCTGTATAAACAACAGAACCAGCCATAGAAAGTAAAATATCGTAACACTTGTTAAATATTTCTTTTTTGCCACCAACCATAACAGAAAGTGTTCCATCAATTGCTTTAGGCTCACCACCACTTACAGGAGCATCTAGAAACTCTACATCTTTTTTTGCTAACTCATGAGCTATACTTTGTGAAGCTAAAGGAGCGATAGAACTCATATCTATAACAATGCTGCCAGCTTTTATGCCATCTATCACACCATTTTTACCTAAAATCACTTCTTTAACTTGTGGAGAGTTTGGAAGCATGGTGATAATTAAATCACAAGATTGAGCAAGCTCTTTAGCACTACTTGCACCAAGCGCACCAGCAGATACTAACTCATCAACAGAAGCTTTACTTCTATTTGTAACAACTAGCTCATACCCTGATTTTAATAGATTTTTCGCCATAGATTTTCCCATGATACCTAATCCTATAAATCCGATTTTCATATTTATTTCCTTAAGTGATTAAAGTTTTTGTATAAATAGTATCATTTATTTAATTATTACAAAATAATAAATAAACAACTAGTAAATAATTAAGATTTTATCCTATATAAAACCTGTCCTACAAAAAAGGCAAGTAAAACACATAAAGACATAAGAAAAGAAAAAAAACTCTTAGGTCTTTTTTTGTGTTCTCTTTGAAACTTATGTAAATCCATCCACTTTTTTACAAGATAAAAAACAAAATCATCAGCAAAACTAAAATGCTTTAGCAAAAAAATCACAGGAGCTAAAACAAACAAGTATCCCCTAAAAGTAAGCTCATCATAAATACAAGCCACCTCAACAGTCTCAAACTCATACTCTTCATCACTTAGATATTTTTTATTATTTAACACACTACAAATAGTCTCTCTTTTTTGCACCCTATCTAAATCAATATAAATTCTCTTTTTATAAAGTACCGAACCAATAAGTGAAATGATAAAGCAAAAAAGTAGCCAGATGGTAAACAATGGTATAGTTATGATATAGGCTATTATTTTGTATATAAGTGTCATGTGTTATCTCTTGCTTAATAAATTAAATTCTATCTTGCTAATTAAAAGGTCATTATCCCTTTTTTGCTATTTTCTTTCTTCAGAAAAAAATCATAAAGAATATATAACGTAAGATTTTTTATTTTTTTGTCTTTTTGTTTTTATATTCATCAATATGTTTTACCATCACTCCAGAAAAAGTTTCACTATTTGATATTGTATTTCTATTCCCAAATAGTACAAATATTTCTTTTGCTCTAGTTACTGCAACATTTATCATATCAGGTTCATCTCTATTAAAAAATAGATTTTGGGCTTTCCCTTGATTTTCTTTATTATAAACGGATGAAAAAATTATTATATCTCTTTCAGAACCTTGATATTTATGCACAGTACCTACTTTAATAATTGGTTCTTTAGCATCGTCTTTATGGCTTCCAATTTTATTAATAATTTCTTTTTTTAATAAATTTTCTTGATTTACAAATGGTGTAATAATTCCTATTGAATTATAATAATCCTCATCAGTAATTTCCTCTTTATTTTTAATTCGTTTTAAAAACTCATTAATATAACGTTCTTTTCTATCTATAATAAAGTTTATAATTTCTTCAATTTCACCTTGATTTGTATTATATGAGCTTTTTTGATGTTCATGTTCTATAAATAACAATGTACTCCAACTCTTATCATGATATTTATCTTTTTTTAATGGTTTAATTTCATTAAAATATGATATTTCATTTGAGATTTGAACAATAGGAGTTTGACATCTAAAATGTTCTTTTAACCAAATATCACCTTCCATTTTACTTTTATTATAAGGAAGGAAATAAGTAACACTTGAATTAGCTATATCCATTGAGTTATTGTTTTTTTTGATTATCGGTTCATTACTCATTTTAGAAGCACATGAGAAATATTTTGAAACAATACTTATATCTTTTTTTGAAGAGTAAAAGTCTTCTAATATTCTATTTTCAATTTTAGTATCATAAGAAAAGACAGGTTTTAATTGTTTAGTATCTCCAAATAGCATCACTTTTTTGGCACAGTTTAATATTATCATTTTAGAAGGAGGTATCGTACCTGCTTCATCGATTAATAAAAAGTCAAAAATATTTTCTTTTATATAAGTATCATTTCTATTAGAAACTATTGTACCAAAACTATTACAAGTGATATTTATAATAGGAAAAATAGGATATAAACTGCTAAAAAGTTCATCATTATTTGTATCGTTTGTAGAAATATTTATAAAATCTTCTGTTGCGTTAACATAGTATGAAATTTCATCAATAGTAGCTTTTGAATTTTTTAATATATATAAAATTTTTTCTTCATCTAATTCTTTAGGTAAATACTTATTATTAAAAGAAAACTTTCTATCACACTTTGAACATTTAATTACACTATCACGTTGAACCATAGAACCTTCATGACATATAGGACACTTGATAACTTTATTATCAAAATTATTTAACTCTATTTTAGTATTCCACATATTTGTATTTGATATAAAATATAGTGCTTCTAAAAGATGTAAAGCAAAATAAAAGTTATCTGTTCTTTGTGTAGTATCATATCTTTCATTTTTTTCATTTAATCTAGCAAGTTGTTTATATGTATCCTCAAATTCAATTAGTCTTTCAATATCTTCAAACTCAAAAATATCATTTGATAAAATACCAAACTCTTTATCTAATAAGTTTTCTATTTGATATAATTTAATATCTTTATCATCTACTTCATTTTCTAATTGATATATCTCTAATTTTAATTCACTATGTTTTACACTAAATTTAGTAATATTTGCATCAATTTTACTTAATTTTTCTTTTAGTTTTTTAATAACCTTACTATGTTTATTTGATATATTTTCTTTTAAATCATTTATAAAAAAATCTTGCTCATAGAAAGTAGTATTAAGATTAGATAATTGTTCTTGGGATAAATTATTTAATAGTTCAATCTTATCTTTTATAGCGCCTTTTTTTAAAAGCCCATAAGAAAGTTTTTCTAATATATTAGCATTTTTAAATACTTTTTCAATATCAGTTTTTAAAACTTCTTTTATATTATTTTTTTCATTAGTAAAGTCATCTCTATATTTATATTTAATCTCTTCATAGCAACTACTATAATATGGAGATATTTTATAATCATTTAAATAAGATTGTTCTATTTTTATTTGTTTATCTATAACCTCAATTTCACTTGCGCTTAAAGATATAGAATCTTCAATCTCTAAGGCTTCTTCTTTATACTCTTTTATTCTGTTTTTTAAATTTTGTATATTTTTTTCTATTTGTTTATACTCTTTTTCAAAAGACCTTAACCTATCCAATGAAGAAGAAAGTTTTTCTGAATGCTCTTTTATTTCAAAAAGTGTAGCTTTTATAAGATCTTCTTGAATACCTTTTTCTATATATTTTGTTACTAGATGTAGTTCAATCTTGGTTAATTCATCTACTTTATCTTGAATAAGAGATGTTAAACTTTTTAATTCTTCTATGTTTTCATTTATTTTATTAAAGAAAAACCTTGCAGCTTTATTTAAAAGGTCTAAAGTTCTTTTATCAACTTTTTCACAAAACATATCTATTTTTCTATATTTAAAGTATTCATTTATAAAAGTTAGAGGATTTTTTGATATTATATTTCCTACTGTTTTCATATCATTTTTAGAGAGTTCATATGTTCTCTTTACTGTACTTCTAACAGAAGGAACAAACAAGTTATTATTAAAGTTTATAGTCTTTTTTTCTAATTTAACATCATCAGTCAACCATCTTTTATATAAATTGCTCTCGTTCTTTTTAGAAGTTTCAATAAAGCCTGAGTCTATTCCCTCAGAAATATTTGTTAAGGCTTGATTGTTTGTAGAGGAGCAAACTATAGGAGTAGAAAATAAAACAACTTTCTCTTTTAAATAACTTTCATAACTTTTAATAGCTGCTTTTACTGTATAATCACCAAATATACCTCTCAATAATGAAGTTTTACCTGTTCCTGGTGCACCATTTACAGGTAATACTTTTTTATCTTCAAGATAACAACTCAATGCTTCTCTTTGTGTTTGTGCTAAAGAATACTCTTTATCAAAAGAACCAAAATGAGAAGAATAAGAATTTACAATTTTCTTTGTAGTTATAATCTCACTTTTTTCTATTTTGGGATAGATTATGTCATTGCTTTTTCTTCTATGTACTTTAAAGTATGACTTTATTAAACTATTAATATTTTGATGTTCAAAAATAGTATCATATATTTTTGTCAATCCCATATTTAGATTTTGAGAAATTCCAATGATAAAAGCTTTATCTTGAAACTCTTTTTCTATATTATATTTATCTAATTCAAGAATAGGCTCTAAAAATTTAATTATTTGCTTTTGAGTATCTTCAAATGATGACAATTTAATATCTGGCGTTTCTAAAAAATATGGTTCAAGTATTTTTGGATTAAATAACAAATAAGGCTTTATCTCACAAGAAAACTCTTCTTCATCTTCTGTCAAGCTATATCCTAGGTATCTTTTTATCTCAATAAATATTTTATCTGGTGTCAAAAAATTAAACTCTTCGTCATAGTTTGGAAAAAGTATCACAAAAGAAGGAACAAACTTAGAATAATTAGAAAAAGGATTTTCTTTTAAAAGATTAAATGCTATTCCATATTGAAAGAAGTTTGAGTCTTTTGAAAAAATAAATTTATTATGTTCATAGATATTTTGAGGATCATATCTTTTTTTAAGTTTTTGTCCTTCAAAATTTACAGTTCTTTCAAAATATGAGACTTCATGGATAAACGATTCTATTGTATCTTCACTAAGATATTCAATAGGCAAAAAACTATTTTTAAAATCACTATCCAATGAAAAATAATGACTCTTTTCTAGCTTTTCATTATATACTTTATCAATTTTCTCACTTACATGATATGAAGATATCTGTTTTTTTGTATATTTTGTTCCAAGAACATTGTCAATTCTAAGTGCTAAATCATAATATTTAAATAAATTGTTTAAAAACTCTTCTTTTTTCATATTTCTATATTGTCCTTTATATATATATTTACTTATCACAACTAGGGTTTATGATATGAAAATCACATAATTTATCTTCTTTTGTATAGTCTTTATCAATTTTCAAATCACAAGACAAATCTTCATAAAGTGCTTTTTCATCTTTACATACAAGAACTATGGTAATTTTATTTTCATACTTAATCTTTAAATCATAATCTTTAAAACTTTCTATTAAAATAGGATTTTTAGTAGCCAAATACTCATTTACTTTAGATACTTCAATACCTCTTCTTTTGATTGCACTATTTGCTCTTTTTGTTAGGTTATTTAACTTAGGTTTTAATTCAATTAAGTCATTACTTTTTAAAGAGCAACCAGTAATTAAATTAGCTACAAAAACAATCAATAAACTTTTTATTAATATCTTCTTCATTTTATTTCCTTTTATGCCCAATACTCTAATTCATCAGACGATGTTCTACCATTATCTAAGTTCCAATCCGCAAAATATTCTAAATGACTATTTCCATTGCCATATACAGATTCATCTAAAACTTTCCAAGTTTGTTGTACTTGTAGTACAGCTTTATTGAAAATATCATCATAATGCATAGTTTTATTACCTGTAACTTCTAAATTCTCAATATACTCTTCAATATTTACTTCCTCAGATTTAGGATAAATTATTCCACCATCTAATCCTATTACATGTCTTGATATAGTAGGAAAGTTTTGTGTCTCTTCCACTGTCGATACTAAATTATGAAATCTACTATGCCAAGTATCAAATTCTGGTTTGTTATTTAAGTATTCTTCTTTATTTAATTCTTCAAGCATTTTCCCCCATACTGAAGAGATAACTTTATTTAGCTTGTCAGTATCACCATCTTGACTACACTCTTTACCAAACAAAGATAATTGTTCAGTTTCAGAAATGTCTCCATATCCTGTAATCTTTTTATAGATATAAACATCTTGATGCATTTCACAGTTTCTGTGTTCTGCTTCATTTCCTTCGTATGGACCAACTTTTAATTCAACAACAGGATGAATAACTACATCTGTAACAATATGCCCTGCAAGTCCACAAAGCCAGGCAAAAGCTTTTCTTTTATCTTCTTCATTTTCTATTGCTTTAACTTCTTCAATACCTTTTAAAATAAAAGATTTTGTTTTCATATCTAGGTGCATTGAGTCTGCCCATTTTTTATGTTTTTCTGTAATTGCCAGATATGGATAATCTGGACTAACAGAACCTAGCTCTATAAAAGTTGTATATTCTTCTAATGCTATGAGGGAATCATTACTAAGTCCTAACTCTTCTAATTCACTTTCCGTACATGCTTTATTTACTATTGTTAAGTGTGCATATGCTCCTGCCATTATGTCTCCTTTAATTTATCTAATATCTTCACCATAGCTAAAGTATCAAGTTTACAATACTCTAAAAGTGAAATTCTCATCTTCTCTTTACTTACCTCATCTAGTTTACTAAGATTTGCAAAAGCATTCATAGCTTGGCTTCCATTTTGTACACCTTCTAACTCTTTGTAGGCTTTTTCAAACTCTGGTACAAGTGCTGGCAATACATACTTGATAGAGTAGCTTCCTTGCATACTTGGTGTTACATACCATTTCTTTTGGAAAGGTACCATTAGGTCTTGCATATTTTCATTTATGGCTAATAAGTGAGTACTTAGATCTGGGAAAAGGTTGGCAAGTCTTTTTATCACACCTTTTTCAAAACTCATATTGTAAGCTAATACTGTAACATCACTTGGGATATCTTCACATAGTTTTAACGCTAACTCATATCTACTATCTACGCTATCTTTACTCAAATACTCTTTATGCTCCAAAGTGCCATCTTCATACTCAATATGAAGTGAGTATTGAAAAGGGATTTGCTCGAAGGGTTTTATACCTTTATATTGTGGTATGGCTTGTTGGTAGGTTTCAAAGTCTAAGTGATAGATTGGGTATGTAAGGTTTTGTAAAAAGGCTTTGATATTTTCTTTGTCTATATAACTTGCTTTTGATTTGTAGTTTGCTACTGCTTGTTTTTGGTTTGCAGTCATATCAAAATCTTCAGGGATATCTTCTATATCTATAATACCTTGATTGTATAATTCTATTTGCTTTTTACTTCCTAGATTGAAAATATTAAAGATAGAGTACTCAGGTATATTTCTTTGAACTTTCCAACAATAGTTTTTGGCATCACACTCATAAGGTTTATTACAATGTTTCCCTATATCTATATCTGGCTCATTTACTTTGTCTTCTAGGTAAGTTTCAAACTCTTTTAATATGCTTGGAATATTTGACTGTAAACTTTGCACTTCACTTGTGACATCAACTATCTTAAAAAGCTTGTCTAACTCTAAAAACTCACCTCTTACATACTCATTGTTTATATGTACTACACTTGCATTTTTTATACTAAAGCCTAAGTTTTGAAGTACATAATACTGAATAGATACATCATGAAGATATATATCTTTTACCTCCGTGGAACTTTTAACCTCATAGATAGATACGCCATCACTTTCTACTTTTAAAATATCTACCATGATAAGTATACCCTCATAACTAAAAGTAGCTTCATAGATATTTGATACACCCTTTTCCATCCACTCTTTTGTAGTAGATATCATCTCATCATAGTTTGTAGTGTATGAAACTTCTCTACCATCAGGGAAAAGCTCGCAAGCTAAATCTCCTACTATATTTCCTGTTTCAAATATAGCCTGTGCTTGTTCATCTGGTGGTGTTAAAACACTTGGCTTATATTTTTTAAGCCAAAGTGCTTTTGGGCATTGGATACCTTTTGTGTAGAGGGATTTAGATAGGTTCATATTTATACTTAAGATTTTTCTTTAATTTCTTGAAGCCATTCATCGATATCAAAACTTGAGTTTTCTAATTCAATATCTTCAAAAAATGGCTCTTCATCAAATTCATAATTAGAATAAAATGAACCTATACGAGAATATTCGTCAGGAAATCCAACTATATAAGGACTGATAGATATTACCCAAATATTATCTTTATCTTTAAATGTATTTTTAACAACACCATAAATAGAATAAACTGTTTTTACCCCTAACCTTCCCAATGCTGATTGAGATAGTGCATATTGTGAATCTATTTTACATTCAATTCTAATATTTTGCTTTTTATAATGAAAAATAACTAATGGTTCATTGCCTTTTAAAGATAATCCTACAGAACGGCTATAAAAACCTCCTGTAAAAAAAACATATTGACCATTTATCTGTTTTTTATTTATTGAACGTATTTTAAAAAAACTTCTTATATCAATAAAATTCTTTTTCTTCGCTATTTTCCTTAATAACTCTAAATAATGAATACCTTCTCCTGCGTTGATATAACTAAATAGCATAGGAGAAGATGAAAGATTTTTTCTTACATATTCTTCATCAAAAAGACCATCATTATTCAAAATTTTTTTATTTTTTAAAGAAGGAGTTACATAAGTATCTGGTATTTCTTTAAAAGTTAATAAAGCTAGTTCTTCTAACCTTTGAATATTGACGAAATCTACTACTTCATCTCTAATATTAATATTCTCACTTGCTTTTATCTCGTTTTTTTTTCTAACTTCTTCTTCCCACTCAGTTTTTAATTTTCTTAATTGTGGTTTTGAAATTTTATTTGTTAACGAAACACCTTGTTTATGAGCAAGATCATGATCAGATGGACATAATACTATTAAATTATCATATGAGTTATCTTGTGATTTTTCATACTCCTCAATATGATGAATTATAAAGCTATGACTTTTTTCACCTTTACATACATTACATATATAATTGCTATTTTTTAATAGTATATCAACAACTTTTTCATCAATAGGTTGTCTTTTTGTAGAAGTTTTTACTATAGATATTTCATTTTCATTTAGTTTATACTTATTTTTTAAATCATTCTGGGATAACACTTTACATTTAGAAACTGTCAAACCTAAACCTACTAATTTTTTTGATAATTCTTCATCAATACCATATTTAATAAAGTTTTCAAATAATATATTATTACTCATATATGTCCTTAGATAATTATCTTACATTATTATGCATAACTGTTTCAAGATTAACATTTAATTTTATTATTCTTGTCAAACCATTTACTTCTTTAATTATTGAAAGTTCAGAGAAATACTTTAATTTTCTTTGCATTCTATCCTTTAAAGACAATTGTGGAAAATCTTTACTCAATAAAGCATTATTTGCTTGAAAATAAAATTTTCTTTGAGAGGAGTCTCGATTTAAAGTAATATAAAATACCCTTTCACCATTTTCATCACTATTTTCATCATCAAAATAAATCATACAATCTTCTGAGTCTGTTTCAAAAAAATCTACATTAAAATTATCATCTTTATTTGGGAATGTATCTTCACTAACTAAATTAATTAAAATTCCTTTCTCATTCGTAGCAAATAGAAATGTATTGATTCTGCTATTCTGTAACCTACTTAATGAATCTTCAAAATCCTCAATATCAAAGATAATTAAATTATTATTTAAATATTCAATAAATCTAGTTATGAAATCTAAATAAGTTTCACTCATTTCAATATCTTCCTCATTAAGAAATTTTTCCACAAATCTTTTTATTGGTTGATAATCATAATGATCATATAAAGTTTCTACAATTATTTTAATTACTTCGATTATATTTTTTAATATTGGCAACCTAGAATGAGAAACTAAATTAATACCTTGTGCCCAAGCTAAATTTACTGCTTCTTTATCAAAGTCACTTGCTGAGAAAATAACAGGTACATCTAAAAACCTATTTGTTCTCCCTCTCATAGAAGAGATATAGTTTTCCGAAATATCCTTGTGTACACCGATATATTGTCTTATAAATGATTTATCAACCTTTTTTTCCCAAAACTTACATTCTCCTAATAACCGAATAGGAAAAACAAAAGGAATATTCCTAGTATATAAACCTATAAAATCAATTTGGTGTTGAGTACCACGTCCTTCAATTTCACCATCATTAGATATTATTCCCATATCAATAAATTGTTGAGACCCTTGAGTACATTTTAGAAAACCATTCTTCTGTAAAAGATGTGAAATAAATATTTCGTATAAATACCCTCTCATTTGACTTTTTTTCATTTTAGTGTCCTAAGCAAAAATTTGTTCAAATATTAATTCAAATTCAATTTTTTGTTCATCTATTTTAGAGTATTCTTCGAAAAGTTTTTCTTTTGAATCAATGATTTCACAATACTTTTGTCCTTGAGTAGGCTTATCATCACTAACGATTCCTTCAGGATAATAAGATTCTATATCACCTGATTCTAGTACAAAAATATTTTCTTTTCTTAGTAGTTTTAATAATTCTCTTTTTTTTAAAACAACATCATTAAATTCATTTTCCTTATCTTGAAGAATAACTAATTCAATCTTTTTCTGTTCAAATGAAAATAATTCATCAAGTAATTCTAAAACTTTTTCTTTATCATCATCACTTCTGGCATCTTTTATTTGTTCATATATACTTTTACTATTATTCTTTAATAATTTATCTTTATATTTTCTTGTTGGTAAAGGTTTTACATCAATACTTACTACTTTTTCATTTACAATTGACAATAACTCACTGTGAACTTTTTTTATTTCATCACTTGGTTCTAACTTTTCAAAACCATCTAATAATACATCAAGATCTGCAACAAAATATATATCTAAATCAAACTTCTTAAAAAAATCTTTATATCTCTTAAAACTTCCTTTTCCATTAATTTTGACCAAGTTAATTGAATTATTTTTAAAATCGTATCTAGAATCAATTATTTTTGATATATGAGGAAGTACAATTAGTTCAGTATCCCCTTCAACCAATACAACTCTATCTGAAAAAAATGCATGATTACTAGTTTCAAATGAAATTAATTGAAACTTATCTTTATTACTTATTTCAGTCAAGTCTATATGTAAAGTTTTAGAATATGATTTCTCCCCATCATCAACTTTTTTTATTTTTATAAAAGTTTTAGTAGCATCAGAAGAGAAAAAAAGTGGAGAATGAGTAGATACAATCATTTGATGATTAGCAGATATTTTAGATAATGCTTCAAATAAAATATTCTGAGCTTTAGGATGTAAGTATAACTCTGGTTCTTCAAATAAAAATAGAAATCTATCTTTTTGTTTAAATTGTTCTTTATCTTTTTGCCAACCTTCAGAATGAGACAATTCTACATAACTTCTTAGAATACTAAAAGTGATAGCTCTTTTAAACCCATCACCTTTATTTTGTATTGGCCCTTTGACTCCATCATTTGCAATTATATTTGCAGTTGATAAAATAGTTTTTATTTCTGGAGGTGGAACTTCTAAGTCAATTGATACGTTCTTAAATGTCTGGTTTAAATTTCTTTGTATTGTATTTTCAATTCTTTTTACCTTTTCTAACCTTTTATCTGAGATAAGCTTACCATTATCATCATATATTTTATTTAAATTTGTTCTTAATACTTCAAAAACGCTTTTTGCTTCATTTAAATCATCTTCAATAACATCTAAAAGTATATTTAGAAGTTTTCCAAAAGATGCACTATCTTTTGTCTTCATATCATCAGATAAATCTTTTACAGCAGGAATATAAATGGGTTCAGGAAATAAAGCTTTAATTGAATTATCAATTCCTGTATCTAAAGGAACATCTTTTTCTATTAAATCATCTTTAGATAATGTATTGATATATTCTTCAATTAATTCTTTTGCTGCTTTTTGTGTTTTAAGCTTATCAATTTTTTCATCATCTATTTCAGCATAATTAGATTTTAATGTAGAAATTAATTCATCACCTTTTTTACTTTTTAGCAAATTATCTATTTCTTTTTTTTCAAACTTCTTTTCTTTCGGAACAAACTTTATATTCTTTAATTTAGAAGAATAATCTACATGAGAATATCTTCTTACTAACCTAAAACTACCAATACCTTTTTCATCAAAATCAATATTTTTTTCAAGCTTATCTCTATGTATTTCATCAATTAGTTCTAAATCTTTCTTTTTAATATTATCAATTTCCACAAATATAAAGATATCCTTATCTTTATCAAAAAAATCATCTTGTGTTAATTTTGTACCTTTTATAAAAAGTAATAAAGCTTGTATAAAAGTTGATTTCCCTGCATTATTTTCTCCTATTACACAAGTAAAATCTGATAAAGGAGTAGATATATCTTTTAATCCTTTAAAATTTTTAACTCTAATATTTTTAAAAATCATATTGTTCCTTATATTAAATTATTCAAATCCAAACCACTCGTCCCATCACCCTTAGGCTCAACCTTTATCTGCAATGGAATTCGCTCTTTTAGTGCTTCCACATGGGAAATCACACCTACCATTTTTCCTGAGCTTTGTAATTGATTTAGTGCATTTAGTGCTAGTTCTAGGCTATCGCTATCTAGTGTTCCAAACCCTTCATCTAGGAAAAGTGAGTCTATACTTATCTTTTGGCTTGCTAGACTTGAAAGTCCTAAAGCTAAAGATAGACTTACTATGAAGCTTTCTCCCCCTGAGAGTGTATTTACACCTCGGACTGCGTCTCCTTGGAAGCCGTCAATTATCTCTATATCTAAGAGTTTGTTTGATTCTGTATTTCTTTGAAGTTCATATCTTGGGCTTAAGATTTCTAGGTGTTTGTTTGCTAGGTAGATTAGTTGGTCTAGGGTGATACCTTGGGCAAATTTGGCGAACTTGTCCCCTTGGCTTGAGCCTATCATATCGTTTAGTTTTACCCATACTTGGAAGGCTTGTTTTTTCTTTTCAAGTTGTTTTATTTTGTCTTCTGATTTTTTTATATTTTGGGTATTTATCTCTAACTCTTTTGAGATGCTTCCTATGGTTTCTTGTAGTTGGTCTATTGTGCTTTGTAGTTTTTGTAACTCTTTGTTTGTATCATCTTTGTTTTGATTTGTTGGGTTTATCTCTTTTTCTAAGAGTTTGTGTTCCTTTAGTTTTTTGTTTGTGTCTGTTTTTAGAGTTTGTATTTGTGTATATTTCTCTTCTATGGTTTTGCATAGGTTTGTTAGGGTTTCAAACTCTTCTTTTGCTAAGTTTGCTTTTTCAAACTCCTCTTGTGAGTTGAAGCCATACTCTACTAAAGCTTTCTCAAACTTCTCTTTTATGTGTACTAGGTTTTGTTTATCATCTTCTTGTTTTTTGTTTAATTGGATTATCTGTTTTGATAGGGATTCATCTTTTGATTTTAGGCTTGAAAGATGGTTTTGCAAACTGTTAAAGTGTTTTGAAACAGTGTCTAAACTCTCTTGGATATTTTTTTCAAAAAGGTCTAAATCTTCTATATCTAAGATACTTTTGCTTTGGGTTTGAAGCTTTGTTATCTCTTCTTTTAGTTTTGATTGTTCCTCTTTTAACTCTTTTATAGTGTTTATGCTTGTGTTTATCTGCTGTTGTTTTTGTAGCTCTTTGTTTACAGATGTTTGTAGAGACTCTTTTTTTGCTTGTAAAGACTCTTTTTGCTCTCTTAAAGTTACATACTCTTTTAACTCATTTTCGCAAAATTGCATTTGCTCTTGTAGTGTGGCTTTTGAGTCTTCTTGTAGTTTGAAATCGTTTGTTTTGAAGTACTCTTCTATTTGCTCTTTTGTAGTTTGTTGTTTTTGTATTTCTAGGTTTGAGCTTTCAAGTTTTGAGCTAAGTTTTGCTAGGTTTATTTGAGCCTTGTTTAGTTCGCTGTTTTGCTCTTGTAGATAGCTTTCTTGCTCTTTTATTTTAGCTAGTGTTTGACTTATCTCTGTATCTATATTTAAAGAGTGGTTTATATATGGATGCTCTTTTGAACCACATAAAAAGCACTCTTGCCCATCTTTTAGTTTGGCTCTATCTTGCTCGTAGTTTTTGATAAGAAGCTCTTTTTCTCTTGTTTGTTTTAGTGAGTTTAGAGTTTCGTTTATTTGGTTTATTAGTTTTGTTTTCTCTTGGTTTAGTTTTGTTTGTGTTTCAATCTCAGTGTTGTATTCTTTTATCTTGTTTTGCTCTTGTGTGATTTGCTCTTGTAGTGTTTCATAATCACTTAGGGCTTTTAGAAGTGTTTCTATCTCTTTTAGTTTGACTCTTGTGTTTTGCTCTTTTTGGTTTATATCTTTTGTTTGGGTTTCTATTGCTTTGTATTGTTCTATTAGAGTATCTAACTGCTCTTTTTTTGTGTCTAGATTTGATGAGAAGTTTTTGTATAGATTGTCTATTTGTGTTTCGTCACTTAGAAGTGTTTCAAAAGCTATCTCAAAATGATTTGCTAACTCTTGTAGGTGTTGTGAGATTTTTTGACATATTTGCTTATAAAGTTGGTTTTTACCATCACTTTGTGTTTTTATAGTTCTTAACTCTTTTAGTTTTTTATAGTTTTCATTGTATGTTATTTGCTCTTTTTCAAGGCTTTGTTTTGAGAGTTTAAACTCTTGCTCTTTTGTTTGGATTTGTTCTTTTAACTCTTTATCCTCTTTTTGCAAAGACTCTAGGGTTTGTTTATCATTTGAGATTGTGTTTGTTAGTTGGTTTTTCTCTTGGTTCAAAGCTTGTATTCTTATGGCTTTGTTTGCTAGTTCTAGCTTTGTAAACTGCTCTTTGTTGTCTTCTTTTTCTTTGCTTATTTGTTCAAACTCTTGGTTGTATTTTTGGCTATCTGCTTCTAGTTTATCAAGAGTTTCTAGATAGTTTGATAGTTTTTTTAGTTCGGTTTCATTTTTATCTAGTTCTTGTTTTTCTTTTTTATTTGTTTCTAGTTGTTTTGTTTTTTCTTCTACTATGTTTGGCTCTAGTAGTTCTATACTTCCTAGTGCTATTTCATCAGCTTCTATCTCTTTTTTCTTTGACGAGTATGTTTCATAGATACTTTGTGAGATTTGTTTGTAGATATATGTTCCAGTAATCTTTTCTAGTAGATTAGAACGCTCATTTTCTTTGGCTTTTAAAAAGGCATCAAAACTTCCTTGGGCTAACATCATAGATTGAACAAATCTATCAAAATCAAGCCCTGATATCTCTTCTACTACTTTTGGTACTTTTGAAAGGTATGATTCTAGTATTTTGTTTGTTTCTAGTTCTACTATCTCCATCTTTGCAGATTGGAAGTTCCCATTTGGGTTTTTTCTTGCTCTTTTTTGAGCCCAAGAACTTCTATAGACTTTGCCTTTGATTTCAAATTCCACTTCACATAAACACTCACCTGTGTGTCTACTCATCAAGTCATTTGGGTTTGTTAATCTGGCTGTTCTTCCATATAAAGCACAAGTGATTACATCAAGAATTGTACTTTTCCCTGCTCCTGTTGGTCCTGTTATGGCAAAAAGAGATTCATCTTTTAGAAACTCTTGAAAATCTATTTCAAACTCACCTTTTAGGGAGTTTATATTTTGTAGTCTTACTTTTAGTATCTTCATTAGATTTGCTCACTTTCATGAAGATTTGAAACTACTTCATTAAAAGTTTGAGATAACTGCTCTTTAAACTCTTTGTTTTCTATCTCTTCTAGTTCTAATCTTTTTTCAAAAACCTCTTGAACACTTAGTTCATCTAGGCTTATAGCTTTTAACTCTTTTGCTCTTAACTGCTTTTCGCTTTTTTCTATTTTCACTGCTAGGATTGTTAGTTCTAGTTTTGTGGCTAGTTCTCTTATCTCAGTATTTGCAAACATTGGGTTGTCATCTTTTATATGAACTTCTATCCAAGTAGATTTATCTTCGATAGCTTTTAACTCTTTTTTTATAGTTTCCAAATCACCTTTGATAACTTGAAGCTTTCTTTTTAAAGGGATTTCTAATTCTTCTACTTTTACATCTTCTTCTATAGTTACTATATTTACTTTTTGCGTGTTTTTAGACTCTGAAAAACTTAGAGGTATTGGAGAACCTGAGTATCTTACATGTTCGTTTCCTACTGTTTGATTGATATGTAAGTGTCCCAAAGCCACATAGTCAAACATACTAGCTAAATAATCCCCACCAATATCAAGTGTTCCACCTATGTAAATATCTCTTTCGCTTTCACTTGTACGACCGCCTACAGTTGTCAAGTGTCCCGTAGCTATGATTGGAGAGTTTTTGCTTATCTCTTTTGCTTTTTTGTAGGCTTTTTCATAATAAGCTTTGATACCATTGTTTGCAAGTTTTTCTTTGTCGCTTACAGTTTCCCCACCAAGTGATTGTCTGATAACACTATCTCTTAAAAATGGTACGGCACAAACTATCGATTTAGTAGTATCGCCCTCTTTTATAGGTATGATTATATTTTCATCTTCATCACCATTTACTACTACATGCACATTTAGTGCTTCAAGTAGTTGCTTTGGTGCTTTCAAAGTGGAAACAGAGTCATGATTTCCAGCTGTTATAATTGTAGTATTTAAACTATTTATGCTTGATAATTGTTTTAAAAAGTTATAGTAAAGTTCAAGTGCATAGTTTGGTGGTGTTCCTGTATCAAATATATCTCCCGATACAAGTAATACATCTATATTATTTTCTTTTATTGTATTTAAAAGCCAAGATAGAAAAGCTTCATGCTCTTCAATTCTGCTTTTGCCCATAAAATTTTGACCTAAGTGCCAATCTGATGTGTGTAAAAATCTCAACTTTTTCATTATTAAATTATAATTAAACTTTGTTTTATTTTATATCAAATTATAAATTTTTATTATTTATTTATAATTTCTGTAACTTTTTGAATTATATCTTTACAACTTCTATTTTTAATTTAGTAAGATTATAAAGTATAATTTATCAAAATATTTATAACCTTAATAAGATTAGTATGATTTAACAAGAGTGAAAGTTTATGATTTTCATTATAAAAACAATTTAATTAGACTTAAATAAACTCTATTTAGCAGACAATATTTTATTATTAATAGTATAAGTATTTTGAATTATTTATTATTTATTTAACTCATCATATTTTATGACACAATAATTACATATTTAAAAATATGTTAAGACTTTATTTATATAATACAATTTTAATAAAAAATATGATTATTTAATTAAGGAATATGTTGAAAAAGTATTTTAATATACAACAAATATTTATTATAAATGTATTGATAATAAAAAAGCAAATCATAGAGGTAATTAATTGTGCTTAATATAAAATATTATATATTATTATTCTTTGTAACAATTATTTGGGGAACTTCTTTTTTCTTTATCAAAGAAAGTTTAAATAGTTTAAATTCCTTTGAGTTTCTATTTCTAAGATTTTTAGCAGCAGTTATTGTAATAACACCTTTCTTTGTAATAAATATTAAAAAAGTAAGAACATATGATATCCTTTCTGGTGCGATTATTGGGGTTTTGTTATCTTTAGTACTATTAGTAACTAATTTATCACTTGAATACTTATCATCTGCTAAAGTTGCAATTTATACAGGAATGAGTGTAATAATAATTGCAATAATAGATACTTTTATATTAAACAAATGGAATAAAATAATTTTAATATCAGTTTTCTGTTCTTTTATTGGATTGACTTTTATACTTGATTTATCTAGTTTTTCTTTAGAAAGAGGAGATATTTTAGGATTATTTTTATCTATAATCATTGCTTTACACTTTATTGCAACAGAAAAAACAACTCAAAAAGGCAATTCGTTTCTTATTGGTCTTGTTCAAATATATTTTGCTTTGATTGTATCAATAATAACTTTATATCTATTTTCTTCAGGATTAAAAAATATATCTTTCAATCACCTCTTAAATAATGAAAAAATACTTTTTTCTATATTATATACAGGAGGCTTAGGAACAGCTCTAGCTTTTGTAATTCAAACAGTTTGTATAAAAAAAGTTACTTCAATAAGAGCAGCTATTATATTCAATTTTGAACCAGTTGTAGGAGTACTATTCCCATTATACATGTCTTATTACTTAAATATAGGAAAGGAATTTTTTACTTTAAATCAATCTATAGGATTTATACTAATTATTTTCTCTATGTTTTTAATAGTCTTTGAAAATAAAAAAAGAATAGAGTATTCTTTAAAAAAATTTCAAAACAAATAAAAAACTTAAAATACAACTAATATGAATAAATATAAGAAAAAAAAGGGTATAGTACAAACCTATTAATGCAAATACATGATTTTTAGAAAATAAAATTTAAATTATAAAAGTCAAAAATAAATGTGCATATACAATTACAATAAAGTGAAAGGATTAAAGATATGCAGGTTTTTCATAATCCAGGTCTTGATAGTATTATAGATAACTGGGAAATTAGTTTAACTTTTTTTGTTGCAATTATTTTAATATTTTTTATATCTAGAAATAAAGATAAAAAATAAAATAATTATATATTCAACTAGGAAAAATTGTGTAATGCTTAGCTAGTTTTAAGACAAACAAAAAAAAAGTAACTAAAAAATATGCTAAAGTTAGACAAAATGTAACAGTAAGAGTCTTAAAAAAAGCATTTGAATATTATTATAATTATTGATATAGACACACAGTGTGTGTTATAATAATCAAAAAGTATTTAACATGATTGCTACATCAAATAAAAAAAGAACTAATGTTTATCTTGATGCAGATACAAAAACAAAGGCTCAAGAAATATTTAAACAATATGGATTAGGGTTAAGTGATGCTTTTAATATCTTTTTAACTCAATCAGTACTAGAAAAAGGAATTCCTTTTGAAATAAAAATATGTCTAAAGTTGATTTAAGTGATTTTAAAAAGGATTTAGGTGCTTGAAATAGAAGTACACAAAACATTTACAAAAGATTTAAAAAAAGCTCAACTAAATCCAACAAATAGTGCAAAATTATTTACATATATTTCACTACTTCAAAATAATAAAGATTTACCTACTCAAGCAAGAGATCATTTTTAACTGGTGAATATAAAGATACTAAAGAATTTCATATAAGTGGGACACACTCTCAACTTTTTAGATAAAGAAATTCTTAAAAAACCTAATAGTAATTAAACTTCCATACTTTTCTCTTATTTAATTCTTTGATTCAGTTAAAACTTGACTTTAATATCCAGTCATTGACAATTAATGAATATTTTACTATAATTTTACTATATCATTTCTATCACAAAGTACACATATAGTGTATTTGATGACAGAAATGTCTTCTATTAGTGAAGAGGGGTTACGATAGTCTGCGTTAGTTTACCCGTGGAGGTTTAAAGATATATCGTCTCTCTTCCAATTTAATTAATACTGTAAAAAGAAACAACTAATTCATTCTCTTTTTCTGATTTCAATATAATATTATGTTCTTTATCTCTATTTTTATAATTGATTACAATATTATCAGGATTTGTTACACCTACACTATTTAGTTTTAAGCCTCTTTGTATTATTAAATCCATATTTAGAATATCACTTAATGTGATTTTTCCAGGACATTCATTACAATAGTGTTTTTCTAATATATGTTGAAAACCTGCTCCACTATGTCCTTTTCTTAATATTATTTTCATATCTTTTATATAAAAAGTTGCATTTTTAGTGACATTATTAATAAAATCAATCATTATTTGTTGATTAGGCGTGAACTTTTTCTTTTTCTTTTTTCTTTTAGTTACTTCTATAGAAAGTTCCCTCTTTAATTTTGCTAATCTTTGTTGATACAATTGACTCACTAAATGCCTTTAATTTTAATAACATTAAATTTTATCATATATTATATAAATTCTCAATGGACTCTATACCACTATCAGAAGCTGATTTTGCATATCTAAAGTCATTTTATTATCTTTCCCTATTATCTCATATATGTTCTAATCGTCTTTAAAAGATTTAAAGTAAAAAATACTCAAACAATTATAAAAATTACTGCAATAAAATTAACTGTAAATGTACTTTTTATATGTACTAATGTAATTGTAACTTTGTATATGTAGCAAAATATATAATTTAGATACCGTAAAATAGAATATATAAAGATGTAGGGGTAATTATATAATTACTGGGGAATAACTCTATATTTTACTAAAGGGTAACTATATAATTACTAGGGAGTAATTGTAAAATATATTAAAGGGTAATTGTGTACTTACTAGGTAATTTTAAAATTTTAAATATAAATTCATTAAAAAAAGTATCACCCGAAGTATCACCTAGTGAACTTTTTTATTCATTAAAAGTTCTACAAAGCCCATAAAACAGTTGGCGACCCCAGCAAGATTTGAACTTGCGTCATCAGGAGGAAATCCTGAGGTCCTTGGCCACTAGACGACAGGGTCATTGAGATTGAATTATATTTTAGATTTAATTTTACTTTGCTTAAATATTAAATTATTTTTAAAATCTTTTACTAGTTTTATCTAATTTTTCTAACTTTACTCTTTTTTAGTAAATAAATAGATGAAGATGTAGTTTCACTAAAGCCTTCTTTTGTTTCAACTACTATATCTGCACTATTAATAGCGAACTCTTTATCAAAATTTTTTGTAGTGATATTTGCTGAAGTTGAGTATATATTTTTAAACTTTTTTACAAAATCATAAAACTTATCATCTTTTGGTATAACTCTAAATGAGTGTGTATTTGGATAAATAAATGTAGTTTTTTTTGCTTTTCTTATTAGTTTTTTATGTTTTTTTGGAATTCTTGTAAATTGTTTTAACGTAGTGAAACTATCTACTACTTGAAGTATTTTTTGTGTTGAGGGTCGTTTTTTTAAAGTTGAAAGCTTCTCATCATCTGTTGATGAGAAGCCAACTGTTGTATCTGTTTGTACTAAATATACTAGTTTTGAATTCATTAGTCGTTTAAGAAGTCTTGTATAGACTTAACTGAAACTCCATCTTTTTGTTTTAGTGACTTCATTGCTTCTACACAAGCTAGTGCAGCTGCTGCTGTTGTAGCATAAGGAGTGTTTGTTTTTAAAACTGTTCTTCTTATATTTTTTCCATCTTCTTTTGAAGACTCTTTTCCATCACTTGTATTTAATGCAAGTACAATTTCACCATTTGTAATAGAATCATTAATATTAGGTCTTCCCTCACTAATTTTTAAAACTTTCTCACATTCAATTCCAGCATCAGTAATAATCTTGTGCGTTCCACCTGTTGCTATAATTGTAAAGCCTTCATTTACAAGTCCTTGTGCAATTCTTGGAGCATACTCTTTATCTAAATCACATAATGAAATAAACACTTTTCCACTTGTTGGTAAGTCATTTTTTGCTGCACTTTGTGCTTTTGCATAAGATTCACCAAAGTTATCTGAGATACCCATTACTTCACCTGTTGATTTCATCTCAGGAGTTAAAAGCATATCAGAACCACTAAGTTTTGTAAAAGGGAAAACTGCTTCTTTTACTGCAATATGGTCTTTTAATATTGGTTTTAATACACCATTGTCTTCATAAACTATATTTTTATCATATACATCAAGAGCTTGTCTTAGGTTTTCTCCCCACATAACTCTAGTTGCGACTTTTGCCAATGGCATACCTGTTGCTTTACTTACAAAAGGAACAGTTCTAGATGCTCTTGGATTTACTTCAATTAGATATATTTGTCCTTTATGAATTGCATATTGAACATTCATAAGACCAACAACTCCAAGTTCTAAAGCCATTTTTTTAGTTTTATCTTCAAGTTCTTTTATAAGTTCATCACTAATTGATACAGGTGGTAATGAACAAGCAGAATCACCAGAGTGAACACCTGCTTCTTCGATATGTTGCATAACTCCACCAATATATACTTCTTTTCCATCGCAAATACAATCTACATCTAACTCAATCGCTCTATCTAAAAACTTATCAATTAATACAGGTGCATCATTTGATACTGAAACTGCTTCATCCATATATTGTTTTAATTCATCAGTTGAATAAACAATTTTCATTCCTCTTCCACCAAGTACAAATGATGGTCTAACAAGTACTGGATAACCTATCTTTTCTGCTATTTCAATTGCTTGTTCAACTTCAACTGCTGTTCCATTTTCTGGTTGTAATAGTTCTGCTTTTTCTACAAATGTAGAAAACTTTTTTCTATCTTCTGCTAAGTCAATAACTTCAGCAGTTGTACCTATGATATTTGCTCCTGCTTTTGTTAATGCATTTGCTAATTTTAAAGGTGTTTGTCCACCAAAGTGTACTATTACACCATCTGGTTTTTCATTTTCTATTACACTTCTTACATGTTCAAAATCTATTGGCTCAAAATATAAAATATCAGATGTATCATAATCTGTTGATACTGTTTCAGGATTACAATTGTACATAATTGTTTTAATTCCCATTTCATTTAATGCAAATGAAGCATGCACACAACAATAATCAAACTCTATACCTTGCCCTATTCTATTAGGACCTCCACCAATAATTAAAACTTTCTTTTCATCACTTATTGGTTTTTCAATTTTTGGTAGGCTATGTACATTTGTTGAAGAGTAAAGATAAGGTGTAAGTGCTTTAAACTCAGCAGCACAAGTATCAACTTCACTATATTCAAAGTGAATATCCATAGCTCTTCTTGCTTCATAAACTTCTTCTTCTGATTTTTCTAAAAGATTAGCAATCATAGCATCTGAGAATCCATTTGCTTTAACATTTCTCATTGCTAATTCATCTGTTAAGATTGTTTCATTGATTGATTTTTCAATATTTACAATTTGTCTGAATTTACCTAAATACCATGGGTCAATTGCACAAAGTTCAAAAATCTCTTCATTTGAAAGACCGTGTCTCATACCATCCATTAGATATCTTAATCTTTCAGAGTTTGGTCTTCTTATTTCTGCTTTGATTTTTTCTAAATCATCACAAATTGGATCAAAACCTACTAATCCAGTCTCCATAGAGCAAAGTGCTTTTTGAATTGACTCATTAAATGTTCTACCAATAGCCATAACTTCACCAACTGATTTCATTCCTGTTGATAGTGTAGAGTCTGCTTTAGGGAATTTTTCAAAAGTAAATCGTGGAATTTTTGTAACTATATAATCAATTACTGGCTCAAAAGATGCTGTTGTTCCTGTAATGTCATTTTGAATTTCATCAAGTGTAAAACCAACTGCAAGTAAAGTTGCAACTTTAGCAATAGGATACCCAGTAGCTTTTGAAGCAAGTGCTGAACTTCTTGAAACTCTTGGATTCATTTCAATTACAATCATTCTACCAGTTTCTGGATTGATAGCAAATTGTACATTTGAACCACCTGTATCAACTCCAATTTCTCTAAGAATTGCAAAAGATGCATTTCTCATATCTTGATACTCTTTGTCTGTTAAAGTAAGTGCTGGTGCAATTGTAGTAGAATCACCCGTATGAACTCCCATAGGGTCTAAGTTTTCAATAGAACATACAATAATGCAGTTATCTTTTCTATCTCTGATAACTTCCATTTCATACTCTTTCCAACCAAGCATTGATTCCATAATCTCAATTTCATTGATTGGACTTGCTTCAATTCCTGTTGCTGCAAGAGCTTTAAACTCTTCCATATTATAAGCAACACCAGAACCTCCACCAGCAAGTGTAAATGAAGCTCTACTAATTACAGGAAACCCTATCTCTTTTGCAATTTCAATGGCTTCTTCAAGATTATATGCATTTTTACTTTTTGGTAAATCCATTCCAATTTTAATCATTGCTTCATTAAAAAGATGTCTATCTTCACCTTTTTTAATAGCTTCTGGATTTGCACCTAAGAATTTTATTCCTTCTAGCATACCTTTATCATACATAGAAGTAGCAACATTTAGAGCAGTTTGTCCACCCATCGTTGGTAAAATTGCATCAATATTCTCTTGCTTGATAATCTTTGCAACAACCTCTTCTGTAATAGGCTCAATATATGTTCTATCTGCAAACTCAGGATCAGTCATAATTGTGGCTGGGTTTGAGTTAATAAGTACAACTCTATAACCTAACTCTTTTAATGTTTTTGTAGCTTGTGTTCCTGAGTAGTCAAACTCGCAAGCTTGACCAATAATAATTGGACCTGAACCGATAAGTAAAATAGTCTTAATATCTTCTCTTTTTGGCATAATAAATAGTTCCCCATTAGTGTAGTTAAAATTTGGGAAGTATATCTAAATAGTGCTTAGAAACTGGTTATGTAAGATTTTTATATACAAAGTTAACTTAGGGTTTAACCTAAATTAACTTTTTGGAAGGTTGAATTTTTTAGTGTTTAAAACACCCTCTTCATCAAAAGATAAATAGTATAAAATATCTTTTTTAACAGGAAGCCCTGTTAGATATCTAATAGCTAAATTTGCTTGAAGTGAAGCAATATGCATTACAATAGGACAAGCAATACCATTTGGTTTTCTGTCATTTATTTGAAATACTGCTTCATAAGATGCTTCTTTGAAAAAACAAACTTGACCATGAAACTCTTCAACTGTTCCATAAATCCATGGTTGTTTATGATTTATACAATACTCATTTATAGCAGCTCTTGTTGGTAAGTTATCAGTTGCATCAATGATTAAATCAAACTCTAATTCTCTTTTTGCAAACTCATCAAAACCCTCAACATAAGCAGTTGCTTTAGTATAAGGACATCTTGATTCTAAAAGTTCTTTTAGAACTTCAGCTTTATACTTTCCATCATCCCCTACTTTAAACCCAATTTGTCTATGTATATTATGAACACCAACCTCATCAAAATCAACAAGCGCAAACTCACCAATACCAGAAGCACCAAGTGCAATACCTAAAGAACATCCAAGTCCACCACTACCAATAATAGCTACTTTTTTATCTTGTAAACTATCTTGTGTTTGTTCACCCCAAAGTTTTATTTGTCTGTTAAAAAACTCATGAATCTCACTCATGTTATAATCCTTATTAAATAAGTCAAGTTTATTTTTATTATTTGTTTATAATAATAACACATTAAAATTAAATTTTTATGATATAAATCAATAAAAAACTTGACTATTATACTCTGGTTTTGGTTGGATTCCTAATTGAGCATCATAAGCGTTGTTTATTATATCATCATGTAAATACTATCATCATATAAATACTTCTGAAAGCCTATAAAGGTATCTCTTATCTCTGGAATTTCACCTAAAACTTGTTTTGCATCGTCTATTGCATGGTATTTTGTTACAAGTAATGTAGCTAGGCGTTTGTCGTCTAACTCTTTTACTCCGTGGTCTACATACTGTTTAAGTACAAAGTCTAAAAAATCTTGTTTTGCATTATCATAGTGGGTTATTTTTATCTTTGCTTTTGTGGCTCTATCTAGTCTTGGTACTAATGTTTTATGATAAGCTATATAAGCTAGTACATCGTAAAGGTCACTATCTTCTCCATGAACTATAGATTTTAAATCTTCAAGTTGCTCTAAAGAGTAGCCAGCTTCACTAAGTTCTTCTAAAAGTCTTTTTCTAGTATCAGGTATACTCCAAATTCGTCTTAGTTCATCTTCACTTTCAAAGAAGTTTGGCATTTCATCAAAAAGTTTTTTTACAAACTCTCCTGCTGATATTGGCTTTCCCTCAGGGGAGTAAAACATGGTTTTTACCATAGAGTCTAAACTTCTAAAGTTTCCATCTGATAGTTTTATTTTTATCATCTTGTTTAGTGGCTTTTCACATACACAAGGGGTATTGCCACACTCTTCACAAGATTCATCTTCTACTTCGCTAGGAGAGCAAACACAAGGCAACTCTCCACATATTTCACATGGCTCTTTTGGTGGTTTGGGAGTAGGTATTTCTGGCTCTATTGGTTCACCATCCCAAGCTTCATCGTGAAAGTGTTTGTAAGCGTCATAAAAATCAAATATAGTAAAGTAGTCTTTTCCATCAAATAGCCGTGTTCCTCGCCCAATAATTTGTTTAAATTCCACCATAGATTTAACTGTACGTAAAAGTACTATATTTTTTATCTCAGGAGCATCTACACCAGTGCTTAGTTTTCTTGAGGTTGTGAGTATTGTAGGGTATCTTTTTTCATTATCTTGAAAATCTCTTAAAAACTTCTCTCCTCTAGCTCCATCATCAGCTCCCACCCTATGACAATAATCAAGATGTTTTACTTTTACACTTTGATTTATAAGGTTACGTATGGCTAAAGCGTGAGCTTGGGTCTCACAAAATACTAAAGTCTTTTGAGATTGGTTTATCATATCCATAAAAAGATTTACACGATACTTTTCTATATCCATTATCTCTATAATTTTATTTTGTTCCTCTTTTGTGTACTCTTTGCCCTCTTCTATCTCACCCTCTATGATTTCATCTTCATTTGTATAGATATAAGTATCTCCAGTAGTTGAGATATCTTTTACTTTAAAAGGGGTTAGGTATCCGTCGTTTATCCCCTCTTTTAATGAGTATTCATATACTGGTTTTCCAAAATAGTTATAGGTATCACCATTTACATCTCTTTTTGGAGTGGCTGTAAGTCCTAGCTGGAAAGCTGGAGAAAAATACTCTAATATTGCTCTCCATTCACTCTCATCATTTGCTCCACCTCTATGGCACTCATCTATAATAATAAAATCGAAATAGTCTTTTGGATACTCTCCAAAGTTTGGTGTGCCATTTAGCCCTGTCATAAAGGTTTGAAAGATAGTAAAAAATATAGAGCCATTTTTAGGAACTCTTTGTTTTTTTCTTATCTCTTGTGGGTCTATTCGCACCAAAGCATCTTCTTCAAAAGCTCCAAAAGAGTTAAAAGCTTGGTCAGCTAGTATATTTCTATCTGCTAAAAACAAAATTCTTGGTGTTCTTTTAAAATCTTTTTGAAGATTCCACCGTGAATGAAAAAGTTTCCAAACTATTTGAAAAGCTATAGCAGTTTTTCCTGTACCTGTTGCAAGGGTTAAAAGTATTCTTTGCTTTTCATTTGAGACAGCTTCAAGGGTTTTATTCACTGCATTTGTTTGGTAGTACCTTAATTGCCATTTTCCACTACTGGTTTCAAAAGGTATCGCAAATAATCTATCTAAAACAGTGTCTTCTTTAGGATAGGTCATTTGCCATAACTCTTCAGGTGTGGGGAAAGTTTTTACATCGCCCTCTTTTACCTCTTGTATATCTATACCATAAATTTGTAAACCATTTGTAGAGTAGGCATATCTTATCTGTAATCTGTCTGCATACTCTTTTGCTTGAGCTACACCATCACTGTAGTGTAAATCTCGTTTTTTTGCTTCTATTACTGCTAAGCGTCTGTTTTTATAAATAAGAACATAGTCTGCACTAAGTGGCTTGGCTCGTCTTCCATTTCCTATAAGTCTTCCCTGAGAAATCGGATACTCAACTTGAATACGGCTATCTTCTACCACACCCCAGCCAGCTTCACGAAGCTTTGGGTCTATGAGTTCCAATCTTGTTTGTGCTTCATTCATATTAACTCTCCACTAAAAGCTTTTTGTAGTATAGACTTTTTTAGCTCTTCTAGATTTTGAAGTTTTTGTTGGTAGTGGGTTTCTAGTTGTTTTGTTTGTTGTTTTAAACTATCTAATTCATCAATTATTTCATTTTGTTTTTTTAAAGATGGATAGTCTACTTTATATTCTTTTATCATTGGAACAGTTAATTGAGGAATTGCACTTCCACTTCTTAATATATCTAAATTATCAATTATGTATTTTAAAAATATTAAACTCATTTTTTCTGTATTTGGAACTAATACTATAAGTCTTACTATTGGAAAGAAACTTTCCATTCTTATTTCAGTATGTCCAGTTCCACTTCCTCTTGCAGAAATTGTAATTGCACTTTCATTTACTCTTGCTTTATTTGTATAACCATATAAACCTTTGTCTTTTACGGCATTTGCAAAAATTGGTATAGTAAACTTATCAGTTTTTTCCTTTGAAAAGTTTTCTTCTGGCTTATCTCCACCAGCAAAAATATCATTACAAACTTCTAAAATAGTACTTTCTTCCCAACCTTCACCTTTTTGTGAAAATATCTCATTTAGTCTACTTTGAAAAAGCTCTTTTGAGTTTTGGATATTTTTTTCAAGATTCTCTTTTGCTTTATCTATAGCTTCAAAAGCTTTATCTAAAATCTCTACAATTTGTTTTTGTTTTGAAAAAGAAACTACTGGGATAGTTAAATTTCCAAATTTTGCTTTAGAAACACCACCAATCAAACCTGTAAGTTGATCTTTAAAATCTTTTTGAAATATATTTGTTTTATACCAATAAAATACATACTTTCCTATTATCTCATGATTTGGTTCAAGTGTAAATAGTTTATTCACAAAACAAACATCTTGATTTAAAATACCTATTTTTCTACCTGCACTTCCACCTTCTGCACATATCAAAACACTATTTTTTGGAGCAACTCTAAAAGTTTTTATATCACTTAAAGGAATAGATACACCATTGTCATAATTAATAAATGAATTATAATCTATGTCTTTTGTAGCAATATATGGAATTCCCTCATTAATATTAGTATATTTTTCTTCTTTAAGTTTCGCATTTATGCTATTCCCACTAAATATTTTTCCTATTTCTTTAAGCTTTTTATACTCTAGGTTCTTACTCATACCATCTCTTTAATAGAAGCTAAAAGCTCATTTGTCTCTTTATCTAAACTTTTCATCTCTTCAAGTATCGTTTTTGGCGTTCTAAGTTCAACCTCATCTACTACATTTGGATTTTTAACTGATAAGTCAAAAGTGGTTTCATCTATATCGTGTATATTCACACTCCAAGAGTTTTGACTATCTTTTTTATCTTTTTGAAGCTCGATAAACTCTTTCATATCTTTATCGTTTAAGGGGTTTGTTTTCCCCATGTTTCACCCAGGGTTTAGTTTATAGTACCAGATATTTTTTGTGCTTTCACCTTTTGTAAAAAACAGCACCACAGTTTTTACCCCAGCCCCTGTAAAAGTACCACTTGGCATATCTAAAATAGTGTGAAGATTACAGCTTTCAAGAAGATACTTACGCAAAGCTACTGAGGCATTGTCTGAGTTACTTAAGATAGTATTTTTTATCACCACAGCGGAACGTCCACCAGCTTTAAGTGACTTGATAAAGTGTTGCATAAACAAAAAGGCAGTTTCACCTGTCTTTATATCGAAGTTTTGTTGCACCTCTTTACGTTCTTTTCCACCAAAAGGTGGGTTTGCTAAGATTACGTGGTATCTATCTTTTTCTTGTATATCTCGAATAGGTTCTGCTAAAGTATTTACATGCTTTATATTTGGTGCTTCGATACCATGAAGTATCATATTCATAATACCTATCACATAGGCTAGGTTTTTCTTCTCTTTTCCAAAAAAAGTTTTCTCTTGTAGGATTTTTAAGTTATCTACATTTTTATTCATATTTGCATACATGTAGTCATAAGCTTCACATAAGAAGCCTGCACTTCCCACCGCTCCATCATAAACTTTTTCACCTATTTGTGGCTCTATCACATTTACCATCGCACGAATAAGTGGTCTTGGCGTATAGTACTGACCTCCATTTCTTCCTGCATTTCCCATGTTTTTGATTTTGGTTTCATATAAGTGGCTTAGTTCGTGTTTGTCTTTGCTAGATTTAAAAGGTAGAGCATCTGCGTACTCTACTATCTCTCGTAAGTTGTATCCGCTTTGGATTTTATTTTTAAGCTCAGAAAATATCTCCCCTATTTTATACTCTATTGTAAGTGGGTTGTCTGTATTTTGTTTAAACTTCGCAAGATATGGGAAAAGCTTTAAGTCCACAAACTCTACTAAATCTTTACCTGTAAGAGCAATGTTATGGTCTAGGTTTCCATCTTTGTCTTTTGGCATAGCCCATGTATTCCAACGATATTCTTCATCTAGTATAAAAGTATACTCTTCACCTGAAAGCTCTTTTATATCTTTTTTATCTTTTTCAAGGTCATCAAGGTAACGCAAAAACATTATCCAAGAGGTTTGTCCTATGTAGTCAAGCTCACTATCTGCACCTGAGTCTTTCCATAAGATATCGTCTATATTTTTAAAAGTTTGTTCAAACATCTATTATTTTTATCCTAAAATTTATTTGTATTTATATCTAAGCTTATTATTTTACTAAAATTTAGTAGTGTACTGGATAAAATAAAAGATATTTAAAGGATAGTTGTTTTGATTACTGATTTAGAGCATAAAAAAAGGGCACCTTTTCAGTACCCCTGCCATCGGCGAGCCCGCCACAAATTATGACCGCCCAAATTCTTTATGAGTGCATTATACATTAAAAAATTGAAAAAATCAAGCATGTTTAAACATGTCTTGTACTTTTTTTAAAATCAAATGTTTCAATGTTTTATTAATATATTTCTTCTCAACCTTTACAATTCTTGATTTATCAATAAATCTTAATTGATCAAGTTTAATAGTACTCTTTTTCACTAGATTTAAACCAAAATCATTTTTTTCTAAAATAATATTTACATCAGAGTAATTATTATCTCTGTCTTTATATTGAGTAACAGGCACAACTGCAACTACTTTATTAACTTTGTTTGTCAATAAGAATGCCATATGATAATACGAGAATTCATGCAAAAGATTTAATCCATGAGGACAATCATCTAAAGAAAAACACTCTTCTTTTAATTCTCTTTCCATCTGCTTTAAAAATATATGTTTAGTCTCTCCAAATTCAACCCAAACTAAGGAACCTATTTCTATATCATACAACTTTATTCTTTTATTAAACATATTCATAAAACACCCTCTTCTTGAAAACTATAAAATCCATCTTTTGTAAATATCACGTGATCAAGTAGTTCTATTCCTAGTATTTTTCCTGATTCTTTTAATCTTTTAGTTACATTTATATCTTCACTGCTTGGCTTTAGTATTCCGCTTGGGTGATTGTGAGCTACTATGATACTTGCACATCTTTTTTCTATTGCATATGAAAAAACTTCTCTTGGATGAACCAAGCTTTGGTTTAGTGTGCCTATTGTTATAACTTTTGTTTCTATTAGATTATTTGCTCCATCAAGATATAGTGTAAAAAAATGTTCTTGTTGTTTGTTTTTGTATGGTTTTAGTTCTTCAAATACATCATTTGAGTTTGTTATTTTTATATTTTGATTTTTTATTAAGTATCTTTTACTTAAGCTTATTGCACTTACTATTTGACATGCTTTTGCTGTTCCTAATCCATGTATTTGAAGTAAGGTTTCTAAGCTTATATTTTCAAAGTCTGATTTAAATAGTTTGATTATCTCTTTTGATAAAGTTATGACATCTTTACCTTTTACTCCACTTCCTAAAAGTATAGCCATAAGTTCATAATCTTTTAGTGCATCAGCACCTAGTTTTTTGAGTTTTTCCCTTGGTTTATCGATATTTTCAAGGTTTTTTATTGTAGTTTTCATAAACTTCTCCAAAATTTACTTGGAAAAGTTTAGCTAAGTTTTTATTAAATAATAATTTTAGTTATTATCTTTCTCTTTTGTAGTAAATATTAGTTTTGCTTCATCAAGTAGTTTTTGAGCTTCTTCTAGCTCTTTTACTCCTGATTTATATACTTCAATAGAGTTTTGCAGTGTTATATCTTGGCTATTTAGTTTTTCTAAAAGCTCTTTTGCTTTTAAGATTTTTTCTTCAAATGCTAACTTTTCTTCTTGTTTTTCTTCATTCATATTTTTTCCTCTAATATATCTTTTACATAATCTTCAAATTTTTCAACTTCTACTAAAAAGGAATCATGTCCTGATTGGCTCTCTATCATCTTATATGTTACTTGATTTTTTTTACCAATTTTGCACATAATATCATGTATCTCTTCCATCTCTTCTGGAAAAAATAGCATATCATCAGAAAATGATATAAGATGTAATTTTCCTTTGATTTTAGAAAAAGAGTCTTCTATTTTATCTTTGTTTCTTCCCACATCAAATATATTCATTGTTTTACAAATATACAAATACGATAAAGGGTCAAATATTTTTGGAAAGCTATAAGAGTTATATTCTAAATATCTTTCAACCTCAAAGCGTCCAAAAAGTTCATACAAACCATCTGTATGTGTATAGTTTCTTGCAAATTTTTTATTAAATACGTTTGGACTAAGATATGCTATAAGTCCTGCCATTCTTCCTATTGCTAATCCTGGAAGTCCATTTGCTATCAAATCTTTTTTATCATAATGACCGTTGTTAAATGCAGGGTCATGTCTTACAGCTTCCATTGCTATTTTATTTATTGCAATTGCCCAAGGTCTTGTATATGCAGTTGTTGCCAAGGGTATGATTGTTTTTGAAAACTCAGGATGTTCAATCGCATAGCATAATGCTTGCATTCCACCCATTGAACCTCCAATTACTGCTTTTGCATGATAAATCCCCAATGAATCAAAAAGATTTCTTTGTGCTTTTACAATATCTGAAATTGCAAGTACTGGAAACTTAAATCTATAAGGTTCTTTACTTGGATAGTTTGGACTCATAGGGCTTGTTGAACCAAAACATGAACCAATATTATTTGTACAAATTACAAAATATTTTCTTGTATCCACAGCCTTTCCATCACCAATAAACTTATCCCACCAACCAGGCTTAGCTTCATCTGCATATCTTCCTGCTGCGTGATGACTCCCTGCTAATGCATGACATATTACTATTACATTTGATTTGTCTTCGTTTAATTCTCCATATGTTTCATAAGCAATATCATATGATTGTAAAATCCTACCACTTTCAAGATACAAAGGGCTAGTAAATTTTGCTATTTTTGTCTCTATTCTCAAAATATATCCCATATTTTTTGTATATTTAATTATTATTTTATTATAAACGTGGAAATTGTACCAAATTCTATCATAAAAGAGACTTTTATTTTATGCTTGTAACTCTTCAAAAGAGATTTTCATTAATTCTTGCCATTGTGTATTTGGAGTCCAAAAATCAAACATTGACAAATCGATTTGTTCAAAAGGTGTTTTTAAAAAGTATTTATGAAAAACATACATAAATGATGTAACACGGTAGTTCTTTGAACAATGTATCCAAACCTTTTCATTTACAAAACCATTTAGTATATTTAGAAATATCTTCATATTTTCTAGTTCTGGATTTTGGAAATCAACTGGTATATGAATATAAGTAAGACCTAAATCACTCACAATCTTATCTTCATTTTCTAAAGCTAAAGATGAGTCAGATAAAGCAAGATTAATAACTACTTTAAAATCATTATTTGCAATCATTTTAAGCTCATCTTCTGTTGGCTGACCTGATGTAGAGATATTTTCATTTATCTTAATGTAATTTAAAATAGTATCCATGTTGCTTCCTTTTATTAGATTATTGATTATATCTAAAGAAGTTGACAAAAATCAATTTTTATTTTTTTCTTTTTAAGTATAATTATCAAAATCAATAAAGGAGCTACTATGGCTTATAACATCGCGCTTATTATTCATGTTTTTTGTGCTATTTTTTTTGTAGGTTTTATTTTTGCAGATGTTTTCGTATTGAATATCTTAGATAAAAAATACAATACACAAAAAGCAGAAGAGATAAAACAGACTATTTATACAAAGGGTGTAAAAGTCTATCCAGTTTGTGTACTTTTACTTGTACTAAGTGGTGGTTATATGTTTTCAAAATATATAAACTCTACATTGGGATATTTTCAAACAAATATGCAAATTTTACTTTGGATAAAACTATTTTTAGTTTTGGGTATTGCTATTGGAGTTTTATATTCACTATCTTGTAAATTTAGACAAAAAAAACCAATGGCTTTTATGAAGCACTTTCATCTTATTGCACTTATTTTAGCTATTATAATTGTAATTTTAGCAAAAGTTATGTTTTGGGTTTAATGTTTACTAGTTTTATCATTTTTATTTAGTTATACTTTCAAAAAAAGACAAAGGAATAAACTTGACAGCAAAAATCAAAGAGTTAAAAGATTTATTAGAAGATGATGCACTTTTAGAGTTAGATGAAACTATTATTGAAGTATCAAAAAACATCAAAAATGATGAAGACAAAGAAGAACTTCAATACTTAAAAGATTTAAAAAAATATTTCGAAGAGACATTAAGAGCAATTGCAAAAGATGAATTAACACAAGAACAAGCAGTTGAAATTCTTGCTGTTTTAGAAGAGATGCAACTACATGAAGAGGACATCTAATTTATGGGTTTTGATATTACAAAAATTGCAAACTTTATACTATATATGTTAGAAAAAGATGCACAATTTATAAATCAAAAGAAAGTTTCAACACTTTTATTTTTGGTTGATTATGAGAACTTACAAAAAAATGGTGAAAAAATATTTGCAGATGATTATATCAAAGAAAAAAGAGCGCCAACTCCTAAAATCATGCAAGAAATCTTTACAATTATTGAAAACAATGAAGATTTAGATGAAGAAGATGAAATGCTATTTTTAATTAGAGAACTTCTTGAGTATATAGATATTGAAACAATTAGTAAAAAGACTCATACAGAATTAAGATTTATCAAAGTTGAAGAAGAGTTTGACAGTTCACTTTTTGAAAAAGAAGAGCTAGATACTATTAGAAAAATAGTTAAAAAATATAAAGATACAAGCCCAAGAAATATAGCAAATGATACATTTCAAATTGAACTTGTAAGAACAACACCACAAGGTGAAGCTATTATTTAAAAAGAGTGTTTTTCACTCTTTTTGTTACCATTTTTGATTTGGTGATTTATAGTTTTCAATAGCTTTTAACATCTGTTTTTTATCATCTGTTTTAATTAGCATATTTACATACTCTTCTTTTAAAAACCCTTCTTTTACCATGTTATCCATCATATCAAATAAACTATCGTAAAATCCATTTATATTAAAAAATATACAAGGCTTTGAATGAAATCCAAGTTGAGCCCAAGTCCAAACTTCAAAAATCTCTTCTAAAGTTCCAGCTCCACCTGCAAAAGCAATAAAGGCATCTGCATTTGCTGCCATTTCTGCTTTTCTTTCATGCATATCTTTTACTACTTTTAGTTTTGTAATACCTGTATGAGCAAGCTCTTTTTCTTGTAGTTTTTCAGGAATAACACCATAAACTTTGCCACCATTTTGCATAACACTGTTTGCAACTGCACCCATAAGTCCTACTTTACCACCACCATAAACTAACTCTATGTCATTTTTTGCAAAAAACTCTCCAAGCGCTTTTATTTCTTCTATATATTTTTCATTATTTCCAACACTTGAGCCACAAAAAACAGCTATTCTCATGATAATTTTCCTTTATTTTATAAATAGGCATAAATTATAGTCAAATTAACTTAACTATAAATCAACTTCTAATATTTGTATTTTTTCTTAGTAAAAAGAGTATTGTTTTTCTCAAAAACTTAAAAATAGGATATATAAAAAACATTAGTTTTGAACTTCTAAAAATAAATAATCTATTTTTTGCAATATTATCAAGATAAGCTAAAGCATCACTTCCTTGAATCAAAACTAAATCATCAATCAAAATAATAAAGCCCCTATTGATATCAAAACCTTTTTTATAAAAATCATTCATCAACTCTTTATTATCTCTTGCGTTATAAATAGTTAGTTTATGATTTTCTTTTAGTTTTAAAAAAGTAGCATACTTTGAACAAAAAGGACAATTTTTATCATAGTAAAGCTTTATATCTTTCATATTAGTATTTATTAATAAGACTTATTACTAAAGATAATGCAATACTTATTAATATCATCGATGTTAAAGGAAACATTACTTTTGTGCTTTCAGTTTCTATATGTACATCTCCAGGAAGTTTTCCAAACCAACTAAAAACATTTGGAATAAAACGCAAAATCAATCCTACTAAAACAAGAGCTAAACCCGCTAAAATAAACCAACGTTCCATATAAAACTCCTTTACTTCAAGTTTATTATTTTATTTTCTTTTGCTGATTGATTTTTTCATTTGTTTGTTTTACATTGTCATAATTATTTTTCATCATAACAATCATATAACCAATAGCAATAATAATCATACCAATAACTAAAATATTCTTCATAATCTCTCCACAATATTTTGAATATGATAACAATTAAATATTTAATCTTTGTTAATAAATATATTTATAATTTAACCCTAGTTTATAATATGTTAAAATCACACAAAAGATAATACAAGGGAAAAGTATGACGCATAATGAACTTGATTTTATTGATAGCAAAATCAAAGAGCTTATAAATGACAAAACTTTTTATGACTTTGACACATTAAAACAAAAAATAGAAGAAATACTTAAAACTAGTAAAATATTTTTAGTTGAAAATCAACTAAATACAAAAGCAGTTGATATGTACTTAAAAAAAGTTATAACAAAAAGAAATGAGATTTTAAAAACTAAAGAGAAATCAAAAATAGAAGATGAAACTCAAACAAAATACTATCTAATAGAAACTATTTGTAAAAAGTATGAATTTCACAGCCAAAAAAAGCTTATTGAGAAGATTGAATATTTAGAGAAAAAAACATTATCCCAACTAGAAAAAATAGCAATGGAAGTTGAGTAAATAATTACTCATAAATATATTATTTTTTTGGTGGTGGCAATAAACGATTAAAATCGTATGGAACTATATTTTTTTCTATTTCTTCTGAAAAATCATATAGTTTTATTACAACTCCAAACAGTATAAACCAAGCAAATATTTTGTTTATAATAGGTATTGAACAAACTAATCCAAGTAATACACCAGCTGCACCAGCAAGTATCATATAGCTATCAATCTTTTTTTCTTTTGCCAACTTATAGTAATATTTAATTTTATTGATATATTTATTATTTTTTAACATAATTATTCCAATTCTTATTTATATACTAAATCTTACTATTATAAAAGTTAGACTATTATAAAATCTAAAAGAACAATAGAGATTATTATTTTTTAAAATCAAAAAACTATTCAACTGTTTTTATATCTACAAGTTCAACAAAAGAGTCTTTTTTTAGTAGCTTATTATTTGTAGCATGATCTTCAGCAAGAGCAATAATATCTGCAAAATCATCTTTTAAAGCACTAAAAGAGTAATGCTTCTTTATAGTTTCAACTTTGATTTTATCACTTAAATCTGAATCAGTTTTAATATCAATATTTCGATATCCTTTTGCAAACTCACTTTTTATAGCTTTTACTATTTTTTCATTTTTCAAGAGTTCTTCTAAACTAATAGTTAAATTTAAATCGTTTTTATTTACTATTTTGTATGTTACTTCTATATTACCTTGCACTTTCATATCCTTCTTTCTAATTGTAGTAACCTCTGTTTTATTTATAAAAGTATACAACAATTAAAACTAAAGTATCAAAAATATTACATATTGTAATTTGATTTGTTATAGAGTTTACTCTTCAAATAAATAAAAAGTATTTACACCTAATTGCTTGTCATAATCTTTACTTTTTTTATCTTGAAATTTAGAGATGATAGAACGAGCTTGTATAGATGAGTTTGCAGTTGAAATAATCTCTTTAGTATCATCTGCTAAAATTAGTTTTTTGTCTTTGCTTTTAGCAAACTGTTTTGCTCTTTGTTCATCTTTAAAAGTTATTTTATAAATATCTATTGATCTTTTTAAATCAATTCTAGCTTTTTTATTTTCATCATCAAATCTTAATATTCTATTTCCATTTGAAGATACCTTCATAGTCTTTGCTGTTTGAATATCTTTTGTTGTTTCAAGAATAACATATTCTCTTCCATTTATTAGAATTTCATCATTTTCTAATAGTTTTATTTCTTTAATAACTGTTTTTTTACCTTTTGGCATATATATCCTTATATTTTAGGCATTATAGCGAATTTTTAAATTTAATAAAAGCTTTATAAATTTTATTGAAAAATTCACTTATATTACTATAGCAATCTACTATCTTGCTTTTTTTCTAGATTTTTTTGCCATTTTAGCTTTTTTCTTTGCTTTTTCTTTGTTTTGACTTGAAGCTTTTCTTGCATTTACAACTTGCTCTTTTACTGCTGTGTCTTTAGAAAATGCTTTTGGAGTAGAGTTACTACTTAGTTTAACTAAATCAACTTTTGAACTTTTTACACTATTATTGTTTTGACTTTTTGCCATTTTTTAGCCTTGAATTTTTGAGTTTCGTATTGTAGTGAAAAATTAATAAAAAAATAGAAAACCTCTTGTTTGTTTTTTAGTTTGTAACTCAAGGTGGCAACTGACCCCTATTTCAATGATTTGTTATATTTATTGTTTGCTTTATATTTCTTCTTAATTAATCTATTAATAATATCATCTTTATACGTATTGAAATATTTTGTTAAGAATAGATTTATTAAAAAAATACATATAACTGATATAAATGTAACTAAATCAATATTAGTTTTAAACCAAATAAATATTTCTGAAGTTCCTGTGAAAAATCTGTAAATTAACATATTAATACTTATTGATCCAAGTATTAATGATAGTGTAGTTTTATCATTATGCAATGTAACATTATTAATGTATTTCAATTCTTCTAATAATAACTCCTCATCCATTTTATTTAACATTTCTTGTTTTAATTTTCTCATATTATAACTTTCCTTTAAAAATCTAAAATACCTTTTTAATATAACGTTTGAGTTGAGAAATATTTTGTCATATACATTTTAGTTTAATTTATCTTGTCTTCCAAGTGTCCAAGTTGAATTGTGTTGAGTAAATCCAATTTTTGGATAATACTCTGTTGCATCAGGTGCTGAGAGCAATATAATTTTACATTTATCATTTAATTGTTCTTGAACTTTTGAAATGAGTTTTTTACCAATTCCATTCTTTTGGTATTGTTCATCTACTGCCAAGTCTGATAGGTAACAACAATAATTAAAATCAGTAATTGCTCTTGCAACACCAATTATTTTGTCATCTATTGTAGCCGTTACGATTATATCTGCATTTTCAATCATACCTTTGATTGTTTTCAAATCATCAATAGGTCTTCTTTCGCCTAGAGTTGAGTTTTTTAAAACCTCTATAAATTCTGATGATGTAATATTTTGATTTAGTTTATATTCGATATTCAAGTTATACTCCTTTGTGCATATAACGTTTAAAGTGAGCTAATAAATTGCCCGCAGGGTAGTTTATTAGCTCCACTGATTTGTTATGATTTAGTTCTTTCATTAGCTATTTCCTGCATTAAAATAGGATTTGAAAAATCCATTTCTTTATCTAAAGCTAAAGGAATTAGCCATTGTAAGTTCGGAATAATATTTTTTGGTAAGTTATTCACTTTTACTATATGAACTTCTTCTTTTTCAATAGTCCTGACATCAAAAGCAAGGTCAGAATGAGCATAATATAGGTCCAAATGATAAAATCCGGGACGATGAATATGTGAAAATTGAACCCACTCTTCAGCGTTTATAACAACTCCTGTCTCCTCTTTAAATTCCCTGGACATAGCATCGCAAGACTTTTCATTTTCTTCTATTTTTCCACCCACGCCATTAAACAATCCTCGTTGCCATTTCGGATTTAGCTTTTTTATTAAAACAACATGATTAGAATCTCTTGTAAATAGAAAACCGGTTACATAGTGTTTCACATAATTTCCTTTGAATCATAACTATTTATTAGTAATACATTATATATTAATTACCCATAAAATTACTTAATAGGATTACATTTTTAATGTTATGATATTAACTTAAATAAAGTCCTATAAATATAGCGATATCAATAAAATAATAAATAATATATTACAATATGTAATATTTTTTATCTTATTTTTTATACTTGGTATAATTATTTTTGTTAGATTATTACCAATATGTTTAATATCTTATCAAAATGTTCTGATATTGGTTAAAAATTGTAATAGTTTAACAAAATGCTAAGTATTTCAGGAGTTAAAAATGGGAAAGAAATTACTAGATATTATGAGAGATAAATTCTAAATATTCACTTTTTTATTGAAAAAAGTAAAATAAAAACAACCCACAGGTTTCGAAGCCGAAGGTTCCCTCGCTTATTATTTATTATTTCTGTTTTGTCTTGTGCTTGCACTCTCTTTGAGAAAACTTACATAAAAATATGCTCCCAGCATATTTATTATGCTCAAACAGTTACAAAACTTCTCCGAAACAATAAATAAACACTTGGCTTCTCAAATGCGGGAAGGTACGATATTGACCTTTGCATTTTTTAGTACCATTTAATATTTTCTCTGCCCATTTAGTTAAATAAATTTCGTCAAAATTTAAGGTGACAACTGACCCTATTTTTTTGTTAAGTCCAAGAAGTTCCTTTGTGTTTATAACGCCGCATCAAGAGTAGGCAACACAAATCACTGTACTCAAACTAGCATTCAAATGCCCAGCTCTTTAATACTTTGTTATACGAATACTGGATTTGTATGTTGGTTCAAATATCCCCAAACTCGAAAGTAAGACCCTTCCATAGAATATTTGATTCCATGCTTCTTTAAAATTGCCAGAATTTCATAACTCATATCAGTTTCTTTTGGCGCGACTAAACGTCCACGATACTTAGAAATTATTGGATTAAAATCTATCCACTCGATAGCTGAACTTTCTTCGTAGATTTCATTCCACCAAACTGCACTGAACCCTAAAATTTCTTCAGATGAAATCAGTTTGTATTTTACCCTAATGTATAGAGAGTGGAGCTTTTCAAAATCATGACACAATTCTCGCCACTTAGTTTTGTTCATCACAGAAACTAACTGACGTTCGTTTATTATTTTTCGATATTTTTCGTTCATATTATATTCGTATAACCATTCATTAATAATATATTATATATTAATTACCCATAAAACTACTTAATAGTAATACATTTTTAATGTATGATATTGAGTTAAACAAAATTCCGTAAATACGACGATTTTAATAAAATATTACAATATATAATAATTTTATCCTAACTTATATATTTAATATAATTTTTTAAATGATTTAATTGTTAAGATATTGTAAATTCGTCTTGGGTTTTTAAAATAAATTATAAAAGTTTTAGAAAAATCAATGAAATCAAAAAGTGATATTAGAAATATTAGATTTTAGATTTAGTCAAGGCGAAGCTTGAATTTTAAGCGGAGTGTACATATAAGTACATGAGCATTAAAATTTAAGCTTCAACGCAGAATAAGTTTAAAAGATGATGTTTATAACATCACTTTTAAACGTGGTAGTTAGGCGCTTCGTTTGTAATAGTCACATCATGAACATGAGACTCTTTAAGTCCAGCTGTTGTAATCTCTACAAACTCTGCTTTCTTTTGAAATACAGGAATACTTTCACTTCCTACATATCCCATAGAAGCTCTTAGTCCACCTACCATTTGGTGAATAATATCTGAGATACTTCCTCTATAAGCAACTCTTCCTTCAATTCCTTCAGGTACAAGTTTATCTGTAGCTGTTCCTTCTTGGAAATATCTATCATTACTTCCTTTTGCCATAGCTCCAATACTTCCCATACCTCTGTATGTTTTGAACTTTCTTCCTTGGAAAAGTACAACTTCACCAGGGCTTTCATCAGTACCAGCTAAAGCACTTCCCATCATACAAGAACTAGCTCCAACTGCTAAAGCTTTTGCTACATCACCTGAATATTTAATTCCACCATCAGCAATAACTGGAACTCCATGTTTAGCACCCTCAGCAGCACACTCATCAATTGCAGAAATTTGTGGTACACCAACACCTGCTACTATTCTAGTTGTACAAATAGAACCAGGTCCAATTCCAACTTTTACAGCATCAGCACCAGCTAAGACTAAATCTCTTGTAGCTTCTGCTGTTGCAACATTTCCTGCAATTATTTCAATATCAAGTTCAGCTTTGATTTGTTTTACTGTTTCTAAGATACCTTTTGAGTGTCCATGTGCAGAATCAAGTACTAAAACATCAACACCAGCATCACAAAGTGCTTTTGCTCTGTCCATTTGTCCTACGCCAATTGCAGCACCAACTCTTAATCTTCCAAATTCATCTTTATTTGCATTTGGATATTCTCTTTTTTTATTAATATCTTTAATTGTAATAAGTCCAATTAGTTTGTTATTAACGTTAACAATTGGAAGTTTTTCTATTTTATTTGCGTGCATAATATCAGCAGCTTCATCAAGTGTAGTACCCTCTTTTGCAGTAATAAGAGGCATTTTTGTCATTTTGTCTTTTGCTATTAATGTAAAATCTTTTGTAAATCTCATATCTCTATTTGTTAAAATACCTAATAAAGTATTACTTTCATCTACAACAGGAACACCTGAGATTTTATATGAAGCCATAATATCTTCTGCATCTTGTAAAGTTTGTTCAGGTCCAATTGTTACAGGGTCAATAATCATACCTGATTCACTTTTTTTAACTTTTTTACATTGTAATGCTTGTGTTTCAATATCCATATTTTTATGTATGATACCTATTCCACCAAGTCTAGCCATTGCAATTGCAGCTCTATATTCTGTAACTGTATCCATAGCAGCACTAACAAATGGGATATTTAAGTTAATATTTTTTGTTAGTTTTGTTTCTAAACAAACCTCTTTAGGTAAAACTTCTGATTTTTGTGGTACTAAAAGTACATCTTCAAACGTTAATGCTTTTTTTCTAATTCTCATTTAATATCCCCTTTATAATATTTATTTCTTATAATTTACACATTTTTCTAAAGATAAAGCACCATCAAACATAGTTTGTTCATCATATGCTTTACCTATTAATTGAACACCAACTGGCATTCCACTATTATCTTTATCTACAGGCAATGATATTGCAGGAAGTCCCGCTAAGTTTACAGAGATTGTATATATATCACTTAAATACATATCAAGTGAAGTTTTAAAACTTCCAAACTCTACAGCTGTAGTTGGAGATACTGGAGAAAGTATTAAATCTGCTTCTTTAAAAATTGTTTCATATTCATCTTTTATAAGATGTCTTACCTTTTGAGCTTTGATATAATACGCATCATAGTATCCAGAACTTAATACAAATGAACCTAATAAAATTCTTTTTTGTACCTCATGTCCAAAACCTTGTGATTTTGTTTGTGTGTACATGTCTTTTAGACCTGCATCACCTTTTCTATTTCCATATCTTACACCATCAAATCTACTTAAATTCGCACTAGCTTCTGCAGTTGCTACAATATAGTACGAAGATAGAATCTTTGAAGTATCTACCATATTTTTATAAACAATTGTATGACCAGCCTCTTTTAATGCATCAACTGCTTTATTAAAACCTTTTTTTACTTCATCACTTGCTTGTTCAATAAAGTTTTCAATAACTGCAATTGTAAGTTTTTTATCACTATTTAAATTTTGGCTAACTTTTGGATATTCGACATTTGCAGAAGTTGAATCCATTGGATCATTTCCAGAAATAATATCATATAATATTGCTGCGTCTTCAACATTTTGAGTTATTGGTCCACATTGATCTAAAGAAGATGAATAAGCAGTAATTCCATATCTTGAAACTCTTCCATAAGTTGGTTTCATACCAACACATCCACAATAAGCTGCTGGTTGTCTAATACTTCCACCAGTATCTGTTCCAAGTGCAGCAATAGCAATTCCACCTGCAACAGCAGCAGCAGAACCACCAGAACTTCCCCCTGGAACTTTTGTATTATCAACAGGATTTAAAGTTTTACCATAACATGAAGATTCAGTTGAACTTCCCATAGCAAACTCATCCATATTTGTTCTACCAAATGGACTTAATTTAGCTTCAATAAGATTATCAATCACAGTTGCATTGTATGGCGATATATAATTTTTTAAAATATTACTAGAGCAAGTAATTTCCCAATCTTTTACGTTAATATTATCTTTAATAGCTATAGGTATTCCCTCACCACAAATAGAAATATCATTATTAGTTAATTGTTCTACATAAGCACCTATATTGCTCTGTTTTATCTTTTCTTTTAAATCTTTTCTTAAATCTTTTATTTCCTCACTACTAAGTTGTAGTGCTTCTTTTAGAGTTATCAATTATTGCTCCTAAAATTTGTTTACAAATATAGTATTACGCCACATTATATATAAAAAATGATTAAAATCTAGTAAAGTAAATAGGAGTTGAAAAAATTATTTTTTAAGGAATAAAAAAAGGGACAGAAGCAAAGCTTCTATCCCTTTTGTGAAAGTTTGTTAATAATTACTTAACAAATGAGATGAATGCCATTTGTGTAGCATCACCTCTTCTAATTCTAGTTTTAACAATTGAAGTATATCCACCATTTCTTGTTTCATATTGTGGAGCTATTTCATTAATTAATTTTTTAGTTGCTTCTTTATCTTGTAATGAAGCGAATACTTGTCTGTGAGTATTTAAGTCTGCATTTTTTGATACAGTAACTAATTTCTCAATATATCTTCTTAATTCTTTTGCTTTTGGAACAGTTGTTTCAACTTTTTCTCTTGTAATTAAAGCAATTGCCATATTTTTTAACATTGCTTTTCTATGAGAAGATGTTCTATTTAGCTTTCTATAACCATGCTTATGTCTCATATTAAACCTTTACTACTATACTTTTAATTGTTCAAGCTTTCTTCTTAAAGCCGACGCAATATTTTCTGGAAGTGTATTATCAATAGGGAAACCTAAGCTTTCTAACTTATCAGAAATTTCATCAAAAGATTTCTTTCCTAGGTTTTTGATATTTTTAACTTCTACTTCACTCATAAGTACTAATTCACCTAAATATTTTAACCCAGCTCTATCTAAAGAGTTAAAACTTCTAGCACTTAAATTCAAATCATCAATTTTTACAATCAAATCTTTTAATTCAACTGGTTCTTCACCAGAATCATTAACTGTTACTTCAGATAAATCAAATACCTTATTGAATACTGACATTTGAGAATACATTACAGATATTGCTTCTTTAAAAGCAGTAATTGGTGTAATTTGACCATTTGTCTGTACTGTAAATACAGCTTTTTCAAAATTTGGATTATCTTCAACTAACATTTTTTCAATATCATAAACAACTTTTTTTACTGGCGTGAAAAATGCATCAATAGGAATGTAATCAGGTCCAACTATATCTCTAATATCTTCAGAAGGCATATAACCAATACCTTTTTGAATAATAATTGAGAAAGTTAAATTACAATCACTATTAATCGTAGCTAGGTGTGCTTCAGGACTAACAACTTCAACATCTGCATTAGTTAAGTCAGCTCCCTTTATCTCTCTTGGTCCATCAAAAGAGTATTCAGCAATAACCTGCTCTTCATCACTATTGATTTTAAACTTAATATTTTTAAGATTAATAATAAAAATAGCTATATCTTCAAGCATACCTCTTAATGAATCAAATTCATGATTAGCACCTTCTATTTTAACTGCAATTGGAGCGTATCCAATTGAGCTACTTAATAGAAGTCTTCTTAAAGGGTGAGCTAAAGTAATTGCAAAACCACTCTCAAATGGATATGCTGATATTTTAGCTTCAGTTTCACTGATAGCTTCTATTTCAACTTCTGTCGGTAAAAACGGTGCGTCTGCAAACTTTTTCATATGCTACCTTACTTATTATTTAGAATATAACTCTACAATTAATCTTTCTTCAACAGGAATAACTACTTCTTCTCTTGTAGGAATTCTTGTAAAAATACCAAATACTTTATCTTTATCTACATCTACCCAGTCAACCATACCAGTTTGGTTTGTTAACTCTAAAGCTCTTACGATTTGTGGGTTAGTTTTAGATTTTTCTCTAATTTCAATTTTTTGTCCAGGTTTTACAATATAAGAAGGAATATCTAATTTTTTTCCATCTACTAAAACATGTCCATGTGTTGTAAATTGTCTAGCGTTTGCTCTAGTTGAAGCAAATCCCATTCTATAAACAACATTGTCTAATCTTTGCTCAATTAGTGTAATAAGGTTTTCACCTGTATTTCCACCTTTTGTTGCAGCTATTTTGAAGTATTTTCTAAATTGTTTTTCAGATACTCCATAAAGATATTTAGCTTTTTGCTTTTCTCTTAATTGTAAACCATACTCAGAGATTTTAGTTCTTCTTTGTCCATGTTGTCCTGGAGCGTATGGTCTTTTTTCTAATGCAGACTTTCCATTAAGTCTTCTCTCACCTTTTAATCCAAGGTCTGCATCTAGTCTTCTTTCAATTTTTTCTACTGGTCCTCTATATCTTGCCATTACCTACTCCTTACACTCTTCTTCTCTTAGGAGGTCTACAACCATTGTGTGGTAGTGGTGTAACATCCTTTAACCATGTAACTCTGATACCTTCCATAGCACCAACTGATTTAACTGCAGTATCTCTTCCAGAACCTGGTCCTTGGATTTTGATTCCTACATTTTTAATACCATGTTCCATAGCTTTTTTCATTGCATCTTCTACTGCTTGTTGAGCAGCAAATGGAGTAGATTTTTTACTACCTTTGAAACCTAAGTTTCCAGAACTTGACCATGCAATAGCATTTCCTGCGTTGTCAGTTACTGTTACCATTGTATTATTGAACGTTGCTGCAATGTGAACAATTCCGTCAGCAATATTCTTTTTTACTATTTTTTTTCTAGTTACTTTTCTTTTTGCCATCAGTTATCCTTATTTCGCTGCTGCACCAACAGTTCTCTTTTTACCTTTTCTTGTTCTAGCATTAGTTTTTGTCTTTTGCCCTCTACAAGGTAAACCTTTTCTATGTCTTAAACCTCTGTATGAACCTAAGTCCATTAATGATTTGATATCCATAGCAACTTTTTTTCTAAGATCACCCTCAACCATATAGTTTTTTTGGATCTCTTGTCTAATAGCTGCTGCTTCATCTTCTGTTAGCTCGTGAGCTCTTTTGTTGTAATCAATTCCAACAGCGTCTAAGATTAATCTAGAGTTATGTAAACCAATACCGAAAATGTATGTTAAAGCATACTCCATTCTTTTTTTATTTGGTAAATCAACACCTGCAATTCTAGCCATGTCTTTTTATCCTTGTCTTTGTTTGTGTTTTTTGTTATCGCAAATTACTCTTACGATCCCTTTTCTCTTGATAACTTTACATTTATCACACATTTTTTTAACTGAAGCTCTTACTTTCATAAGCTGGTCCTCTTTTTGTGTTATTTACCACTTTTCAACAGGGAAGAATTACACTTGAAAAAAGCATAAACCTTTTATCAAAAATGTAAGCTAAGCTAAAACAACCTTAATATAAGGAAATTTGCTTTTTTCTGATTCTGCCCAACTCTTTATAAAACACAAATATTTTATAAAAAATTCCTCTTTGGCTGAAAAATGGAATTGGATTATATTTAATGTTTACTTAAAGTATGTTGAATTGTGTATCTAAATAGGTTTTTTAACTTGATTTAGTATATTTTTGATAAAATGATAAAAAAACAAGGATAAAACATGAATTATATTTATGAAAACGATTTAATATATATAGATTTAGAAAAAAGTGAAATACCTTGGTTGAAAATTTTTACAAAAGAGAATTATAAAGAGTTTTGTCATTGTCCTCAAAATGTTAAAAATGAGATTTGGAGTAAACTTGATATTATAGAAAAAGAGATGATTGATTATTTTAATCCTGAAAAAATAAATATTGCTTCATTTGGGAACTATGTGCCTCATGTTCATTTTCATATTATGGCAAGGTTTAAACAAGACTCCTATTTTCCCGAACCTATGTGGGGAAAAAAACAAAGAGAACCAAGCTTAATATTACCCTCATTTGAAGAATTTTATAGTAATTTGAAAAAAAAATTATAGACTTAATTTCAATTTTGATATTATATATAAATATAATAATTTTTTAAAGGACAAAAATGTTAGAGAAACTTAAAAATTCTAACTCAACAATTTTGGTTCCTGTTTTTATTCCTGCTGTTATAGTAATTTTATTATTAGTAGTAGGAACTATAAGCAATCCAAAATTAATGGGAGAAATTTTTTCTTCAACACTTGAATATATCACTGATGACTTTGGTTGGTTTTATATGCTTGCAGTGGCACTATTTTTGATATTTATAATATCAATTTCTATTTCACCTTGGGGACATATTAAATTAGGACCTGATCACTCAGAACCAGAATACAGCTTTTCATCTTGGTTTGCTATGCTTTTTTCAGCTGGTTATGGTATTGCATTATTATTTTTTGGTGTTGCTGAACCTATACTTCATTATGCTGCACCCCCTTCTGGAGAAGCATTGACAATTGAAGCTGCAAAACAAGCTATGCAAATTGCTTATTTTCACTGGGGATTTCATATTTGGGCTATTTATGGATTAGTTGGTTTAACACTTGCATATTTTGCATTTAGACATGGTTTACCTTTATCAATGAGATCAACTCTTTATCCACTAATTGGAGATAAAATTCATGGCCCAGCTGGTCATACAGTTGATACTTTTGCAATTTTAGGAACACTATTTGGTATAGCAACCACTTTAGGTTTATCTGTATCTCAAATTAATGCGGGACTTAATTATTTATGGCCTAGTATTGAAGTAAGTACTACAGTACAAGTTACTATTATTGCTTTAATAACAGCACTTGCCCTATTTTCAGTACTTGCAGGGATGGATAAAGGTGTAAAGAGATTATCTATAATAAATATATTACTTGCTCTTGCACTTATGTTATTTGTATTTACTGTAGGTCCAACTATTTTTATTTTAAATACTTTCTTGGAAAATACAGGTAGTTATTTAAGTAATATTGTTGAAAGAACTTTTAGTCTTCAAGCATATACTTCAAATGATTGGATTGGAAACTGGACATTGTTTATTTTTGGATGGACAATTGCATGGGCACCTTTTGTTGGACTTTTCATTGCTAAAATTAGTAAAGGTAGAACAATTAGACAGTTTGTTGTAGGAGTTATGTTAGTACCTACAATTTTTACATTTTTATGGTTTTCGATATTTGGTGATACTGCACTTCATATGGTAATGGTACAAGGTTATGATTCTTTAATTACAGAAGTTCAAAATGACAAAGCAATAGCACTATTTAAACTTTTTGAAAGATTACCTTTTACAGAAGTAATCTCTTTCTTAACTGTTTTTTTAATTATTACTTTTTTTGTAACTTCATCAGATTCAGGTTCACTAGTAATAGACTCTTTAGCTTCAGGTGGAGCAATTCATACACCTGTATGGCAACGTTCATTTTGGGTTATATTAGAAGGAGTTGTAGCTTCTGTACTTTTAATTGCAGGTGGATTAGGAGCTTTACAAACAGCATCCATTGTAAGTGCACTGCCCTTTGCTATTATTATGTTAATAGCAGGAGTTGGCATGTGGAGAGCTTTGATTATTGAAGATCATAGAGAGCATAGTTTGCAACACACTGTAAATATGAACTTGCAACATCCAAGTGTAGATAATGATGAGTTTTGGAAAGGTAGATTAAAAGAGTTAATTAACTTTCCCAAAAAAGATGTTGTTGAGCATTTTATAAGAAATGATGTTTATAACAGTATGAAAAAAATCAAAAAAGAGTTAAAAGAATCTAATTGGAATTGCGAAATAGAGTATGATGAAGAGTATGTAAGAGCTATTATTTCTATTTATAAAGATGAACATGTAAACTTTAACTATGAAGTTAGATTAAGAGAGTATGATCTGCCAGATTTTGCATATTTAACTCTTGATAAGATGGAAGAAGAACAAACTTATTATTATAATGCAGAAGCATTTTTAAAAAGAGGTGGTTTACATTATGATTTATATGGATATGAAGAGCATACGATAATAAATGATATTTTAACACAATTTGAAAAATATTTAAGATTTATTCATACAACACCAGCAACACTTCCTTGGGATATGGAAGAGCATGATGACTTACTAGATAATGAAAGTGAGACTAATAAATAGACATTTTGTCTATTTATTAAGTTTTATCCATCTATATTAATTTTAGTAATTAACTCATCTAGCACTTTATTAGCATCTTCATGGTCAATTTGACAACCACCAGCAGCTTTATGACCTCCGCCATTATACTTAAGCATAAGTTCACCTACATTTGTATTTGAAGTTTTATTAATAATTGATTTTCCAGTACTATAAACAACATTTTGTTTATCTTTTCCCCAAATAGCATGAATAGAAATATTTGCTTCTGGATACATTGCATATATCATAAATCTATTACCTGGGTATATTATCTCTTCACCTCTATAATCAACTATAATAAGATTTTTATGAATGCTTGTACATCTTTTTAGTTGTTCTTTAAACTGTTCTTCATACTTAAAATATAAATCTATTCTCTCTTTTACATCACTTAAAGCTAAAATATCACTAATATCATGATCTTTGCAATAATCAATCAAATCCATCATTAGCTGATAATTTGCAACAGTAAAATCTCTAAATCTACCAAGACCTGTTCTACTATCCATCAAAAAGCTTAATAATTCCCATCCTTTAGGATTTAATATATCTTCTTTTGTAAAAGATGCACTATCAGCTTTATTGGCTGCATCCATCATTGGTTTAAACTTTGAAGGAAATTTTTCATCTGCACCATAATATCTATATACAACTTCTGCTGCACTAGGAGCATCTGCATCAATAATATGATTATCTTTTTTTTCATTTCTAAGTGTTTCACTAAAATGATGATCAAATGCTAAATACACACCATCAACATATGGCAAATTTGTCGTAATATCACTTGATGTAATTTCTATTTTTCCATCTTGCATATCTTTTGGATGAACAAAAGTTATTTCATCAATAATTCCTAAATACTTTAGTAATGTTCCACAAACAAGACCATCCATATCGCTTCTAGTTACGAGTCTATACTTTTTATCAGACATAATTTTCCTATATAAAAATATTTTTATAAATTTTATCATAAAAAAAATAAATTTGAACTATTGATACAAATATCAATTAAAATAAGACATCTTCTTCTTTTTGTTTTGAACTTTTATTTATTTTTTCTGTTTTAAACTTTAAATAAGAAGTAATTACTTTATGAAAACTGACATTTTTTGTAAAGTCCTCTCTTGCAGTAATTTTATTTATAATAGTTTCCATTGATTCAATATTTTTTACTTCTAATTCTTCTTCTACTTCTGCATATGTACTTAGTAAAGAATCAAATGCAAAGTGATAGTGATATGCAAGTTTTCCCTTATCATTTAAAAGTTTTTTTATAAAAACCCATCTATCAAAAATAATAGACCACGCTTTTTTTTGCTCTGTTGTTATACATAGCTTATTTATAATCTTTTTCCATCTAAATAAGGCAAAGTATGCTTGATGACTTGACCACAACTCTCTTATCCACCAATCTTCATATTTTGGAAATCCTGGGAATTTTTTTTCAATTGGTTTTTCTATTTTAGTATTTTTTGTTTTTAAAAGTTTGTTACTTAAAGTTTTCATTGTTGATTGAATATCAAGAAGTTCTTGTTTTTTTGTACTTTTATCTGTTTGTTTAGCCTGTAAAAGTTCTTCTTGTTCTTTAAAAGATTCTTGAATTTTTTTTATTTGTAGATTTTTTTCTTCTTCTAAATCTTTTTGTTTTTGTAAAGCTTTATCATTAATTTTCTTTATATGGTCTTGTATATTTGACTTTAAAACATAAAAATGAAGTACAACAAGAGGAATTAAAAAATCAATTGTTTGGAATTCTTGTAAATTTTCATCTTCAATTTGATCTTTAATAGCTTTAAACTCACTTTTAATATCTTCTAATTTAGAATGAAACTCTTCTAAATCAGAAAGATTTAATTCTAAAGATTTTTCAGCCATTTCAAGTAACTCTTTATCTTCAAATTGAATACCTTCTGGTAATTCATCTAAAATTCTTAAAACCTCGAGTTTTTTATCACTACTTTCTTCTTTATTTAGTTTTATTCTAGAAGGTTGTGCATCAAAATACTTTTTTCTCTCTGCTAAAATCACGAGCTGCTCTTTTTCTCTTAAAGCTTCTCCTTCAATTGATTGAAGTTGTTCTAACATTTTTTTATATTTTTCTACTAATTGTGTTGCTAATTCAAGTGAATTTTCAGCAGAGGCTAAACCCATACGAGAGAGTCTATATACACCAGTTTCATGATTTTTAATCTGTTTTTCTTGTAAAGCAATTTTTGTTTCATTATCTTTAATGAGTTCTTCTAAAGCAATAATACTTTCCATTTTAATTACCTTTTAAAGATTCTACCTAAATTTACATCAAAAGAATAAATTATTTAAAGAAAATAATAAAAAATTTTAATTAAATATTTATCAAAAGAATTCTTTTACTTTTATCTCAAGTTTTATTTGTAGTATAAGATTTAAACAAAAAATAACGTAAAAAAAAAGAGTTACTTATATTTTTATAAATAAGAGAAAATCTCTTATTTATTTATATAATTGGCGATAATATCACCCATTTCTGCTGTTGTAACAATCTCTTTAGCATCATATGCTGCTAAATCTTTTGTTCTATAACCATCTTTAAGTGCTTTTTTAATAGCTGAATCAATTTTATTTGCTGCTTCATCTTCACCTAAAGAGTATCTAAGCATCATTCCAGCACTTTCAATTGTAGCAATAGGATTTGCGATTCCTTGTCCAGCAATATCAGGTGCACTTCCATGAATTGGCTCATAAACTGCTGTTTTATCACCAGTACTAGCACTTGGCAATAATCCAATTGAACCAACTACCATTGAAGCTGTATCTGATAATATATCTCCAAATATATTTCCTGTTACAATAACATCAAACTGTTTTGGATTTCTAACAAGTTGCATAGCTGCATTATCTACATACATATGAGATAATTCAACTTCTGGATAATCTTTTGATAACTCTTCCATTGTATCTCTCCATAATTGAGAAACTTCAAGAACATTTGCTTTATCAACAGAACAAACTCTTTTATCTCTTTTCATTGCAAGTTCAAAAGCTTTTTTACCAATTCTTTCAATTTCAGGTTTTGTATAAACCATTGTATTAAATGCTTTGAAACCATCATTTTCTCTTGGTTGACCAAAATAAATTCCACCAATAAGCTCACGTACAACCATAATATCAACACCTTCAATAACTTCAGGTTTAAGTGTTGAAGCATTTACTAATTCATCATAAATAATTGCAGGTCTTAAGTTTGCATATACACCCATAGCTTCTCTAAACTTTAAAAGTCCAGTTTCAGGTCTAAGTTCTCGTGGAAGTGTATCCCATTTTTCTCCACCAATTGAACCAAATAAACAAGCATCAGAGTTTAAAACACCTTGTACAGTTTCATCAGGAAGTGGAACACCTGTCATATCAATAGCAATTCCACCCATTAAATACTCTTTATACTCTAAAGAAAATCCACAAGAGTAAGAAACAGCATCTAGTACTTTAATTGCCTCATCAACAATCTCAGGACCAATTCCATCACCTTTAATAATTGAAATATTATAATTCTTCATTATTTTCCTTCTTTATTTCTTCTTTTGCATAGTTTATTAATCCACCAACTGCAATCAACTCTTGCATAAACTCAGGGATAGCAATAAATTCATATGATTTATTAGTTGTATTATTAATAATTTTTCCATTATCAAGATCAATAGAAATTTCATCATTCTCTTTTATTTCTAATGCTTCTGGTAGTTCAAAAATAGGCAATCCCATATTAAAAGCATTTCTATAAAAAATTCTTGCAAATGATGGGGCTACAACAGCAGCAACACCAGCAGCTTTTAAGGCAATTGGAGCATGTTCTCTACTAGAACCACAACCAAAGTTTTCACCAGCAACAATAATATCACCCTTTTGTAGTTTCTTAGGGAAATCTGGATCTGCATCTTCCATTACATATTTTGCTAAATGTTCAGGCTCTGAACTATTTAAATATCTAGCAGCAATAATAATATCAGTATCAATATTTGCCCCAAAATTCCATACTTTTCCAGTAATTACATTCATATTCTGTCCTTAAGTTTTTAGTATTTCTCCATACAATTTTTATCTTATATAATTTTAAATGAAGACGCATTTTATCCAATTATTTAAAAATAATAGATTAAATAGATAAATTTAATTATTTTTTTAACTAATTTCGGTATAATATATGACTATCTAAAATAAGGAACTTTATTATATGAGTGCAAAAGATTTAAATAAATCAATAGAACAAATTGTTAAAGAGTACAAAGATTCTATCTTAACTTATGAAAAAATCATTAAAATCTTTCCAAAAGCACCTTCAGCAGCAAATATTAAAAAACTTCTAGCTTTAGTTCAGTTATATAATGTACAACTGATTAGTTCGCAAGAACAAGCTAAAAGAATGAATGCCGAAGAAGCAAAACGAAAAGCAGAACATAGAAACAAACTAAGAGAAAACGAAGAAGATGTATATGACTTACTAAAGAATAAAGAACTTTTAGAATGGAGTAGATCTGATTCACCTGTTAGGATGTATTTAAGAGAAATGGGACAAATTCCTCTTTTAACAAAAGAAGAAGAAATTGAAATTTCCAAAAAAATAGAAATGGGTGAAGATGTAATTCTTGATGCCATTTGTTATGTTCCATATTTAATTGACTTTATTCTTGAGTATAAAGAACCTTTAGTAAATAGAGAAAGAAAAGTTAAAGAACTTTTTAGAAACTTTGATGATGAAGATTCAGATGATAAAGATGATGACATTGAAGAAGAGTCTGAACCTGAAGAGGAAGAAGAGAAAAAAGGTAAAAAACAAAAAAAACTTGATAAAAGAGCAGAAACAATTATTGCAGCTTTTAAAGTTTTAGAAAAAGCAAAAAAAGATTGGTTAAAATTCTTGACAAAAGAATCAGCAAAATCTGATGATGAAATTGATCAAATGCAACATAATCTAGCTATTGCTTTTAAGAAAAAAATATTAAAAGAAGCTTTACTTGATTTAGGCCCAACTTCAAAACTTATTAGTGAAATCGTAAGAGCTATGGAAACTGCACTAAAATCAGACACTGGTTTTGAACATGAATTAAAAAGATTAGAGTATAGATTACCACTTTTTAATGATATGCTAAAGAAAAACCACCAAAAGATTTTGGATAATATTTTGAACTTAACTAAAGTTCAAATTACTTCTATGGTTCCAGAAGCTACTATGGTAAGTACTTATATGGAGATTAAAAAACTTTTCCAAACAGCAGAAGCAAGTAAAGATGGATTTGATTTAGAACCTGAAGAGTTAAAAGATGTACTAGAACAAATTAAAAGAGGTAAACAAATTACTGATCAAGCTAAGACAAGAATGGCAAAATCAAACCTTAGACTTGTTGTATCTATTGCAAAAAGATATACAAATAGAGGTTTACCTTTCCTTGATTTAATTCAAGAAGGAAACATTGGTCTTATGAAAGCTGTTGATAAATTTGAGTATAAAAAAGGTTATAAATTCTCTACTTATGCAACATGGTGGATTAGACAAGCAATTAGTAGAGCAATTGCTGATCAAGCAAGAACTATTAGAATTCCAATTCATATGATTGAAACTATTAATAGAATTAATAAAATCATCAGAAAAGGTATTCAAGAAAATGGAAAAGAGCCAGATGTAGAAGAGATTGCAAAAGAAGTTGGACTTCCAATTGATAAAGTTAAACAAGTAATCAAAATCACTAAAGAGCCTGTTTCACTTGAAGCACCAATTGGTAGTGATGATGATGGTAAGTTTGGAGACTTTGTACCTGATGAAAAAGCTCCAACTCCTGTTGACAATATCATGAAAGAAGATTTACAAGGTCAAATTGATCAAATTCTTGCTCAATTAAATGAAAGAGAACAAGCAGTTGTAAGAATGAGATTTGGACTTATGGAAGATGCTAGTGATAGAACTTTAGAAGAAATTGGAAAAGAATTAAGTGTTACTAGAGAAAGAGTAAGACAAATAGAATCAAGTGCAATTAAAAAATTAAAACACCCTAAAGTTGGGAAAAATCTTAAAAACTACGTAGAAAGCTAATATATGAGTAATAACTTCTTTGAAAAGTGGGTAGAGTTAGATTTAAATCCAATAATATCTTTTTCTTCAACAGGGAAAATGCTTTACTCAAATCAAGAAGCACAGTTTTTACTTAGTCGAATATCTCAAAAAGAGATATTCGAACTAGCTGTTGAGTATGCACCTAAAAACTTCGGTGCAGAAACTACTTATATTGATCTTCATATGAAAAATTATATTTTTTATGCAATTACTGTTTCATATGAAAATGAAGAAGCCATCAATATAAAACTATATAAAAGTACTATGGTAAAAAAAGAATCAAAACTTAATACTAAAAATAGTGACATAGTAAATGTATTTACTTTAGTTGATTTATCTATTTCAGCAATGAAGTCTAAATCAGACATAAAAGTTATCAAAAATTATGATCCTTCAATTCCTGATTTTAAGTTAAATGCAAAAGAGTTTATAAAAATATTAAATTCATCTTTAGAGTGCTTTAACACTTCATCAATAATTACAACAACAATAATGCTAAAAATAGGAGAGTATATTAAAATTGAGAAGAAAAAATACTCACTTATATCAATCGAAGTATCTAGTAAAGATTTAGCAGACTATAGCAATTTTAAGTATGAAGACAATTCGTCTTACTTTATTCTTACAAAAGATAAGTCAAAAATAGCTATTGACTTACCTCTGATTTTATAATTAGTTTTGTTAATAATACAGCAATAGGAACTATTCCTAAACCAATTAAAAAAGGTATTGGTAAAAATATATTATTATTATTTAAAGAGAAAAATCCAAAAATCAAAATACCATAACCAAGTAGTCTATAAATTGAAACAAAACCACCTGTTGAAAATATTGTATTTTTAAAAGAGTTTCTTTTTACTTTACTTTTCTCTTCTTTTATAATCTCTTTGATTTTTTCTGGTGTCAAATCTTCTTCTTTTATAGGTTCTATATCTTCTGAATATAAATCAAAGGGATCATCAATTTCATCCACTTTATCTCTATCTTCAATTTTAGTTTCCATTTTACTATCAAAATTTTTTAATCTATTTTGTATATTCTTTCTATATGATAAAAAAGAAGAAACAGTAATAACTATAGAAGCAAAAAAAGCAACTTGTGAATTAAGTAACCAATAAAAGTTTTCAAAAGACAAAGAGTAAATTATAATGCAAAGGTCTACAAGTAAAAAGACCTTTGCAAAATTTTTAATCATCTTCATCATCAAATTTTTTATCCCCATATTTTGCTCTATGGGCATATCTTGGATCGTTTTCTAAACCTTCATACTCTTTTTGAGCTCTTTTATATGCTTTTACTATATTTAATACAGCTGCTGCAATACCCCAAAAAAGTCCTAGCCATAAAAGCCAGTCATATCCAAATAGATGTTTCAAGCCATACCCTACACCAAATCCAATCGCAACTGCTGCAACTAAAGAGAGTCCTAAAGATAAATTATCTAAAGCTCTTAACTTAGATTGGTGTTTTGGTTGTTGATTATTATTTTCCATATATTTCCTATCTTATAATTTAGCCATCACTTCTTGTGCAGCTTTAATACAATTGTCAATATCCTCATCACTAATTGCTTCACACATAAATGCTGCTTCATATTGAGAGCAAGCAAAATAAAAACCTCTTTTTAGCATCTCTTGGTGAAACTTAGCAAATCTATCAAAATTACAAGTACCAACCTCTTTAAAGTTTCTTGGTGGTTTTTCACAAAAGAAGAATCCAAACATAGATCCTCTTGAATCAACTTGAAATGCAATATTATTATCTTCTGCTGCTTTTTTAAATCCTGCTAACAGTTTTGTTACTTTTTGGTTTAATTTTTCATATAAACCTTTTTGGGCTTTAATCTTTCTAAGACTTACAAGTCCTGCTGCCATAGCAACTGGATTTCCACTTAAAGTACCAGCTTGATATACTGCTCCATCCGGACTTAAATGAGCCATTATTTCACTACTAGCAGCAAAAGCTCCAACTGGCATACCAGCACCAATTACTTTACCAAAAGTTATAATATCTGATTTAGTATTAACTACACCATGAGCTCCTGTTAAACTCGCTCTAAAACCACTCATTACTTCATCAAATATTAAAAGTGCACCATTTTCATCACAAAGTTTTCTACATTGTGTTAAAAACTCTTCATCAGCTGGAACAAATCCCATATTTCCTGCAATTGGCTCAATAATAATACAAGCAATATCATCACTTGCTTCAAAACATTTTTTTAACTCATCAATATTGTTATATTCACAAAGTAATGTATGTTTTGTTAAATCTGCTGGAACACCTGGTGAGCTTGGAGTACCAAAAGTAGCCATACCAGAACCTGCTTGAACTAATAAAGAATCAGAATGTCCATGATAACATCCCTCAAACTTTAAAATTCCATTTTTACCTGTAACACCTCTTGCTAATCTAATAGCACTCATCACTGCTTCTGTTCCAGAATTTACAAATCTAACTTTATCTATATTGTCATACATCTCAACAATTTCACTTGCAAGTTCAGTTTCTAATACAGTTGGAGCACCAAAACTTAAACCTTTTTTTACAGTTTTAATTACAGCTTCTTCAATATCTTTATCACAATGTCCAAAAATCAAAGGACCCCAGCTTTGAATAAAATCTAAATATTTATTACCATCTACATCAATAAGATAAGCACCCTCACCTCTATCAATAAATGGAGGTGTTCCACCTACACTTTTAAATGCTCTAACTGGTGAATCAACTCCACCAGGAATTACTTTTTTTGCTTCTTCATATGCTGTTATTGATTTATCAAACATTAAATATCCTATCTTTGTTAAATTTAAAAGCTTCATTATACTATAATCCCGTTATGAAAACGTTTATACTAGCACTTATTTTTTCAATTATTATACATATACTTTTTTTATTTAACTATGAGGTTGAAAAAAAGCAAGAAGATTTCCATGAGAAAAAAATAGAGAGTAAAAAGAAAAAAAGCTCTATTACATACGTTCAGCTAAAAAAACCAAAACCAATAAAAAAGAGTGAACCAAAAATTATAAAAGAAAAAAAGAGTTTAAAAAAAGAAATTCCAAAGAAATTTAAAAAAGTACAAAAAGAGATAAAGCCTCAAAAAAGAAGAGAAAAAGTTGTAAAAACAAAGAAAAAAATTGTCAAAGAGTCTAAAAAAATTGTTAAAAAACAAAAAGAATTTAAAAAAGTACAAAAAGAGATTAAACCACAAGAAAGAAGAAAAAGTGTAGATAAAAGTTCACTTGAAAACTTTTTACTTGAAAATCCTGTATTAGATAAAGAGTTACTTGATGATGTAACAAAAAGTTATATTAAACTTTATGGTGATGAATATGATAAGTTTACAAAAGTTCAAAAAGCATTTTTACAAAATAACTTAAAAGATATTGGAAGAATTACACAAAAATATTTAAGTTCTAAAGGTTATCCAAGAATTGCAATAAGGACAAAACAACAAGGAGTGAATGTTGTTGAATTCTTTTTATACCCAAATGGTGATATAAAAGGATTAAAAGTTATAAACTCTTCTAGTTATACAGCCTTGGATGAGAATAGTATAGATACAATAAAAATTGCATATAAAGATTATCCACGTCCTAAAGAGGTTACAAAAATAAGAATATATGTTCATTATAGATTATATTAAAAGTAAAGTAACTAGAATTAAATAGTTACTTTACTAAGAAAGTTAGTATATCTTTTATTACAATTTTCTCTCAAAATCGTACATATCCATAAATCTAAATGCAAGTAAATTTTCTAATATTGCAATTAATACAATAAAATTTATAAAGGAACTTCCACCATATGAAAAAAGTGGTAAAGGAAGTCCAACAACTGGAGCAAAACCTATAACCATAAGTATATTTACACTCATATTAAAAAATATCAATAAACCAACTCCTGAAGCAAAGGCTCTAATTATAAAATCATCTTTAAAGTAGGAGTTCATTAAAAGCAAGTGATAAATCAATAAAGTATAAATTACTATCAGTAAAACTGCACCTAGGAAACCATATCTTTCAACAAAAAAAGCAAAAATAAAATCACTTGTGGCTATGGGTAGAAACTTTAATTGTGTTTGAGTAGCTTCATCACTATCTTTACCGTTTAAACCTCCAGAACCTATTGCTATTATAGATTGTTGTACATGGTAACTTGGCTTTTCAGAAACAAAATCTATTATTCTTTTCTTTTGATAATCTTTAATTAAATATGTATATGCAAAGGGTGCACTAACTGCAACTATAAACATAATAGTTGCCCAAATTCTCCAATTTACACCAATTACAAATAAAATTCCATAACCAACTAAAAGTAAAACAAGTGCTGTTCCTAAATCTGGCTCTTTTGCAATTAAAATAAAAGGCAAAAGAATATAGAATGAAAAATAAATAAAATCTTTGATTCCATATCCATCTCTTGGAGGTGGCCTATTGTGAACCAAATAACCAATCATTAAAATAAATACAGGTTTTATAACTTCTGAGGGTTGAATTGTGGTTTCTAAAAATGGAATACTAATCCATCTTTTAGCACCAAGCCTACTTTCTCCCCAAAACTCAACTGAGAGCAAAAGTGCAATACCTATCCAATAAAATAATGGCATTAACCTTATGTGTTTTCTAATTGGAAGTAAAAATACACCAATAAAAAATAGTAAAGACAAAGAAAAATATACCAATTGTTTATTGGCTAATGTTTCATTAGTTTCACTTATCAAATGGTATGATAATAGTATTAATGGTAAAATAAAAATTATTAATAAATAATCAAAATGAGATACAATTCTCTTATCAAATAAACGCATAATGAAAGAGTAGCAAAATATGGATAAAAATTTTATTGTTTACAGCCCAAATAGACTAGATAAGTTTCTTTCAATGCATATAGATGCATCTAGAAATCAAATAGAACAGCTTATAAAAAAGGGCTTTGTTAAAGTTGATGAAAAAGAATCAAAAAAAACAGGATTAAAGCTAAAAGAGAATCAAAAAGTTAGTGTAAATTTTCCAAAAGCAGAAATTTCTAAAATCAAAGATAAAGATTTTATAATAGAATCTTTAAAAGGCAAAGAGATAAAAGTTATCTATGAAGATGAGCATATATTAGTTTTAAATAAACCTTATAACTTAACTGTACATGATGCACCAAGTGTAAAAGATGCCACTTTAGTTGATTGGTTAAAATTAAAAGATATATCTCTTTCAACAATAAGTGGAGAGCAAAGACATGGAATTGTACATAGACTAGATAAAGGAACCAGTGGTGTTATGGTTGTTGCTAAATCAAATGAAGCACATGCAAAATTAGCAAAGCAACTAGAAGATAAATCAATGGGTAGGTACTATCTAGCAATTATAGATTTACCATTAAAAGAGAATATGATTATGGAAAAACCAATTGCAAGAAATCCCAATAATAGATTGAAAATGGCAATTGTTGAAGATGGTAAATATGCAAAATCTGCATTTGCAAAAATTGCTTTGAGTAAAAATGAAAAATATGAATTAATTGCTGCAAAACTTTTCACAGGAAGAACTCATCAAATAAGAGTTCATATAAGTTCGATAAGTAGGCATATTCTAGGGGATAATTTATATGGGTTTAAGGGCGAATTAAATAAAATAAATAGATTTTATCTGCACGCTTATAGTTTATATCTTTATCATCCTATAACAAACGAAAAAATGAGCTTTAAGGCAGATTTACCCGATGATATAGAACAATTTTTACAGAATAATTTTAAAATGGAGAATATTGATGAAAAACTTGATGAAAATCACATCATCACTTGCTTTGATTCTTTTAGTTAGTGGTTGTAGTTACAAAGGTGACTTAATGTCAGCTAAAAAACCAAAAATTGATGAAACACTTGAAATAGTGGATTCTAATTCTATTAGATCTATAAGTGATATTAATGCGATTGCATTTGAGTGGAAAAAAGTTGATGATACAAGAGTTACAGGTTATAATTTTTATAGAGCAAATTTACAAAAAGATGGAACAAAACTAAAACTTATTGATACTATTGAAAACAAATATATAACTCACTATTTAGATACAAATGTTGAACCAAATACAAAATATGTTTATAAAATATCTAGTGCAACAAAAAATGATGTTGAATCAAAAACTACAAAAGACTATATAGTTTCAACATTAGACTTACCAGAGGGAATTAGCTTTATTCAAGCTATTTCTAATCTTCCAAGACAAATTAAATTAATTTGGAGACCTCATGGGAATGAAAGAGTTGCATACTATAAAGTTGAAAGAAGCTCTCCTCAAACTCCTAAATGGAAAGAACTAGATGATGTAAAAGGAAGACTTCAAGCTGAATATATTGATGAAGATTTAAAAGATAGTGTAGTTTACAATTATAGGGTAACTGCATATACTTTTGATGATATTCCAACAAAACCAAGTCAAATAGTAAAAGCACAAACAAAGGCTTTACCAGCTGGAATTTATACATTAAAAGCTTCAACAAATAGACCAAGAAAAATAGTATTAAATTGGAATGCATCTGAATCTTCTGATATTGTAAGATATAATATTTATAGAAGTTCAAGTGCCACTAGTGGGTTTTCTTATTTAAAAAGTGTTAATAGTAAAACATTAGATTATGAAGATTTTATTAATGAAGATGGAAAAATCTTTTTTTACAAAATTACTGCAACTGATAAAGATGGTTTAGAAAGTAGTTTAAATGTAAATGCAGTAATGGGTTCTACTTTAAATAAAGTAAATAAACCAATTATGACATTAGCACAAATTCAAGGTGAAAAAGCGATTTTAAATTGGCAAAGTGCTGATAAAAGAACAGTTAGCTTCAATGTCTATAAAACAGTAAAAGATGGTATGTTCAATAAAAAGACTATTAAAATATCTGGAATAAAAGCATTAAGATATGAAGATAAAGATATCGTAAGAGGTGTTGAGTATAGCTATTCAATTCAGTCTGTTGATGAGTTTGGGATTGCATCTGAAAAAACAGATACAACACAACTAATATTACCTAAATTAAGAGAGTTAAAATAATCAATGCCTCATATAGTTTTTAATAATGAAAAAAATATAAAAACACCATTTGAAAAAAATGGTGTTGATTTTAAGTTTTGTGCAAAATCATATAACTTTACTAAAGAAGATAGAAGAGTAGAGTATAAAATTGGTGTAAGTTATGAAAGTAAAGATTTTTTATTAACGTTAAAAGATAAAAATGACAATAGAATGCTAAAAGCAGATAAAGTAACTAGAGTTACTCCTGTTACTTTAGTAAAAGATGCATTAAATGCATATGTAGAAGAGATTGGTGCAAATATTGTTTTTTCAAATACAAACAGTTTTAATCAAAAAATAGAGCCTAAAAAAGAGTACTTAAAAGATATACAATATTTTGTTGATGATTTTAAAACTAATAAAGAAATTCAAATAGAAATTGGGTTTGGAAGTGGAAGACACTTACTTTATCAAGCAAAAAAGAACCCTAATGTTCAATTTATTGGATTAGAAATTCATACACCCTCAATAGAACAACTTTTAAAACAGTTAAAAATTCAAGAAATTGATAATGTTTTAGTTGTAAATTATGATGCAAGACTTTTTATGGAATTTATAGATTCAAATAAAGTTGGCAAAATATTTGTACACTTTCCAGTACCATGGGATAAAAAACCTCATAGAAGAATCTATTCAAATGAGTTTATAGATGAAGCATTAAGAGTACTAATGCCAAAAGGAACACTTGAATTAAGATCAGATAGTAGAAAATATTTCGATTATTGTGTTGAGCTTTTAACAAATTTAAATAGCGGAAAAATTACAATTGACATAAATAAAGACTTAGAAGTTTCTAGCAAATATGAAGATAGATGGAAAAAACAAGGTAAAAATATCTATGATGTTGTTTTGCAATGCCAAAGAGAAGATGAAGATATTGATTTAAAATATGATTTCTCTTTTGGGAAAATAAACCTTGAAAAGTTTAAAGATATCATTTCAAATAAACCTATGCTTGATGAAAACTTTTTTATTCATATTGAAGACTTATTTTTATTAGATGAACCAAACTCTGGATTAATAGAAGTTACATTCGGAAGTTTTAATAGACCACTTAGTAAATATATATATGTAGAAAATAATAAGGCTTCATATTATCAAGGTTCGCCTCTTCCTACAAGTTCAAATATTAAAGCCCATGAAAGATTGAAAGAGATTTTAAAATAATGATAAAAGCAAAAAATATCTACTTAGCATATGATGAAAATAAATTTATTATAAAAAAAGGAAACTTTGCAATTAATAGTAAAGAGTTTATTTTTATTGGTGGAACAAGTGGTAGTGGAAAATCTACACTTTTGAAATCATTTTATGGAGATATCGGCTTAAAACATGGTAGTTTAAATATTGATGGACAGGAGATGTATAATATATCTGCAAAAATGCTAAGAAAAGTAAGAAGAGATATAGGAATAATTTTTCAAGATTATAAACTTATACATGAGTGGACAATTGAAGAAAACATAATGATTCCCCTTAAGATAAATGGTTACTCAAATGAAATATCAAGAGATCAAGCAACAAAACTTTTACATCACGTTAAGCTTGGTCATAGAGCAGGATATTATCCAAATGAATTAAGTGGGGGAGAACAACAAAGAGTAGCAGTTGCTAGAGCATTAGCACATAATCCAAAGCTAATCATTGCAGATGAACCAACAGGAAACCTAGATGACTATTCTGCTGAAGTTGTATGGAACTTATTAAAAGGTGCAAATGAACAATTAGGAATAACTGTCGTAGTTGTAACACATAGGGTTCCTAAGAATTTTGGAATTAGATTTAGGCAATTATCAATTGAAGATGGGATAATATATGAAGTTTCTTAAAAATATTCTTGCATTTGTTATACCTCTTAGTGCAATGTTAATAACATTTACCTTATATTTGTTTGCACAAAATACAGTAAATCAATATAAGAAAAAAATATCAAATGATTACTCAATAGTTGTAATAACTAATACCCCTTTAATAAAAGAGAATATAAATAAGCTTTCAAATATAAACGTAAATAGAATTGTTACATTAAAAAAAGAAGAGATTATCGATGATATCAAATCAAACTTATCAGATACATCTATTAAGCTATTAAGACAAAAATTACCAAATTTTTATAAAATTCATTTAGAAGAGTTCCCCACAACAACTGAATTAAATAATATAAAAGATGAACTTTATAAGAATAAAAATATAAGAAAAGTTGAAATTTTTTCAAAAAACCATAACCAAGTCTTTTTGCTGCTATTACTTATAAATGAAATAAGTTTAGTTCTTTTTGTTGTTATTTTAATCTTTTCAATTTTAATACTAGCAAAACAAATTCAAATTTGGTTTTATGAACATCAAGAAAAAATTGCCATACTGCAACTACATGGTGCGTCTATTTTGTATAGCTCTTCTACAATAATAAAATATGCTATTTTAAGTGCATTTATTGCATTTTTCTTAGTTGCAGGATTATTTACATTTCTAGTTAATAATTTAATTTTAATTTTTCCTCAAGAATTAAGCGAAATAGTAGATGTTGAGATATCATTAAGTAGTGAATTAGTTAAACTATTCTTTTTATCTCTTGGTATTTCTATTTTAACAATATTTGGTGTATTAATAAAATATAAGATTAAAAATGATTAAAATAATATTAGCTATTACTCTAATTTTTAATTTCTTAAATGCTTCAAGTAAAAGTATTGAAAAAAAGATTGAAAACAATAAATCAATACTTGATAAAAGTAAATCAAGAAAAATGAAAACAACTTTAAAAATTAAACTTTTAGCAAAACAAATTAAATTGCAAAATAGTGAATTAACAACTCTTGAAAAACAAATAATTAATGTTAATAATGATATAAAAAAGCATCAAAATTTACTTGAAAATTCAAAAAACAATTTAAATAAACTTCAAAAAAAATCAAAAAATTTAATAGAAAAGAAAAAAACAAATGAAGAACAAATTGTTGATACAATTATTGAAAACTTCACTTCATCAATTGCAATAAAATTAGCAAAGGAAAGTTCAGAAAAAGAGTTAATAGATAACGAAATTTATACTTTACTTTCAGAGCATTCTAAAGATCAAATTTTAAAATTAAATAATAACTATGAAACAATAACTTTAAACAAAAAAGAGAATGAAAAGAAAATCGATACTATCAAAGATTATATTCAAAAAAGAACTAAGAAAAAAGTAGAGTTAAATAAACTTATAAATGAACATTCAAAATCTATAAAATCACTTGAAAATAAACATGAAACATATCAAAAAGAGTTAAAAAGTGTAATAAGAAAACAACAAGAGTTGTCATCTTTACTAAGCCAATTAAATATCTTAAAATCTAAAGAGTTAAAAAAAGAAAGAGCAAGAAGAGAAAGAGAAAGAAAAAGATTACTTGCATTAAAAAAGAAAAGAGAAAAGCAAAGAAAAGGTAAAAGTAATACCAAAAGTGAAGTTCAAAAAAGATATGCACAAGATATTGACTTGGATGTTAGAATGATTGGTTCTTCAACAAGAGGTGTTAAAATATCAAGATATAGAGGTAAAAAAACCATTTCACCATTAAAAAGCTTTAAAGTCATAAAAAAGTTTGGGAAATATTATGATCCAGTATATAAAATAAAATTATTTAATGAATCAGTTATATTAAAAACAAATAGACCAAAAGCAAAAGTTTACTCTATATTTAATGGAAAAATTGTTTATGCAAAGAGAAATGCAGGTATGCTTGAGAATGTTGTAATAGTACAACATAGTAATGGCTTGCATACTATTTATTCTCATCTTGATGAAATAGCTCCAACACTAAAAGTTGGTAAATGGATTAAAAAAGGTTATGTAATTGGAAGAGTAAGTGATACATTAAACTTTCAAGCAACAAAAAATTCATATCATGTAAATCCAAAAGACTTATTTAGAATCTAATAACTCTTTTGTAAACTTTTTATTTATTACTTTTAAAAATTCATCATGTTCTTTTTTCAAAGTTTTATATGAATGTATGATTTTTTTACCATAATTTGTTATTGTATAGATATTTTCATTTTCTTTATTTTGAATAGCCAAAGGTTTATTTGCGATTTTATTAATTGAAATAATATTTTTCAATGCTATATCATAATCAATATTTGCTTCTTTTGCAGCAACTTTTAGATTGTTATTTTCAATAAGTTTTTCTAAAAGATTAATTCTACCAGGCCCCATAAAGTTTCCACTATCTTTTTGAACCCATATTTGTCCACCGATATTATATTTATTTTTCATGAGTGTAATTTAGCCTAAAATTGTTAAAGTTTTTATAAAAATCAAATGAAGTAAGTAAACTTACTTCATTAAATTATACAATTGAGTTAACTGTAATTGAAAAGTTTAAGTCTTTTCCAGCTAATGGGTGATTAAAATCAACTACTACTTCATTTTCTTTGATTTCTTCAACTACAACTTGAATTGGTTGTCCATCTTGCCCTTGACCTTGTAAAGGCATTCCAACGCTTAATTCAATTCCTTCAAACTGCTCTTTTGGTAAAGTTTGTTTTGCTTCTTCATTATACTCACCATAAGCTTCAGCTGCTGGAACTGCAATCTCTTCTTTGTCACCTTCATTCATTTCAATCATTCTTGATTCTAAACCTGGAATTAACTGTCCAGTACCAAAAGTAAACTCTAAAGGATCTTTGTCAATGTTACTATCAACTACTTCCCCATTAATTTTTAATTCATAAGTGATTGACACTACTTGATTGTTTTCTATAGCCATATTGACTTCTCCTTTTATTTGTTTAAAGCTAAAACTATATCAAAAAAAAATAACATTTCAATAAAACTAAGCTATTTTTACTAGAAAATCTTAAAATCAATATATTTCAATTTTGTCAATTTTTAATTGCCAAGTCGCTTCACCTGCAATTAATTTGTATTCTATCTTCTTTGTTTTTCCATTTTCTAAAGGAAAAGTTCTTACTAATTTATTATTTGATATTTTAAAGCTATCTAAACCAGTATAACCTTTAAATGCCTCTTTATTATATTTTAAATCAGAGATATAAATAGGTGTTGCTGATAAATAATTGTTTACACTATAAGCAATTACACTTGCTTGCTTTTTATCCTTTAAATAGATGTAAATTTCTATATTGCCATCTTCATTTATATCTGCTACTTCACTATGAAAAACTTTAGCCTTAGTTTTATGTATAAATGGTTCTTTTGAATATTTTAAACCAGTAGTTTGAATTTTTAAAATATTATCTTTTTGAGTTACAAAAAAACTAACTTTTTTGCTAAAAAAGCTTTTTTGATACTGTGTATTATCAATTTGCGCCAAATCAAGTTTTTTATTATATTTTATATATTCTGCTTTTAATGTAGCTCCACCACTACAATAAAAATATAGACTATTTTCATTACTGTTTTTTTCTGTTGTTATATTTAATTTGTTGTTTTTAATTATAAAAACTATATTTGCATTTGCAGTATATGAAATGTATTTGTTATTGCTTTTTTTATAAGCAATTCCATCAAAGGTACATCTAGGTTTCTTTTTATCAGCTCGTGAACGTATAATTACTCTTGCTTGATTTTTATCAAGTTTTTCAAATTTAACACTTATCCAATCATACCCTTCTTGTTTTTTCATATAGCTTTTTGTAACAAAAACTAAACTATTATTTGAATATTCTAAACTATTATTTTTAGAAGAACAAGAAGTAAGTAAAAGTAAGAAAGTAAAAATTAGTAGTATATTTTTTAGTTTCATTATATAACCTTTTATTTAATTATATAACTAAACTATTTATATGATGGTTAGTCTTTTTGTTGTTTTTGTTCTATTTTTTGTAACTTTTTATCTTCTATTTGTTTATGCATATTATTACCCTTTAATAAATAAAAAGTTGCAATAATAGCTAAAACTAGCCAAAAAAGTATATCACCTATTTTCAATTTGTCTCTTTTTTATTTAAGAAGAGCAAAAGCTCTTCTTATTAGTGTAAGTCTTTGTTTAGTTTTACTTCTCTTGTACTTCTCATAGCAACTGTTTGCCCAGTAGTAGAATTAACTCTAAAATGTACTCCATTTACACCTAGGAAATCCATTCCTTTCATAACTGTTTTAATCTCTTTATTTGGATTTATCTCTTTTAATTGTTCAACAGCTTTTTCTGAAAGTGAAATTTTTGTTCCAGGTAAAATTGTAACACCTGCATCTAAAATACAACTATCACCAATTGCTGTACCTGTGCAAGAGTTAGCTCCAAGTAAAGTATTTTCTCCTATAGTAACAGGAACTCCATCTGTTCCAGAAAGAACACCAAGAATTGAAGCTCCTCCTCCAACATCTGAACCAGCACCTACTTTTGCACTTGAAGATATTCTACCCTCAACCATAACAGCACCCTCAGTACCTGCATTAAAGTTAATATATGAAGCACCTGGCATAACTGTTGTTCCAGCTGCTAGTTGTGCACCAAATCGCACTTTTGAACTCTCTAATATTCTAGTATTATCAGCAGGAATTACATGTCCTAAAAATCTTGGGAACTTATCTATCATATCAATAGTAGGATATTTACCTGATAATTTAAGTGTTATTTCATTTTGTCTTAACCAATCTAACTCAATAGGTTGATTTCCAATCCATGCGCAGTTTTCAAGCTTACCAAATGCACCATTTAAATTTAAGCTTCTTAGTTTTGCTTTTCCTAAAGATAAAGCATAAAGTTTTAAATAAACTGTTTCTGCACTTTGAGGAGCATCATCTTCAAATAAAAATACAACTTTGAAATTTTCTGATGTTAATCCACTATCAATTGGTAAAGAAGCAAGTGTAGATATAACTTGTACATTTTTATGTTCATCACCCTTTGCTTCTGGAATATATGGTCTAAAAGACTCTATACATTTTTCTAAAAACTTATCATTTATTTCACAAACTAATTCTGATTTTGAAGTATCAATTTCTACTCCACTTTCTTTTAAAGCATTTAATAAAATTGCTGCACTTCCAAAATTTTCTTCCCAATTTACAATAGGAAAAGTCGCTTGTAATATTTTTTCTTTATTTAATTGACCTCTATCAACTCTTGCAATACCAAAACCAATAGGGTTTTTGTACCAACTTTGAGATTGAATATCCGTTACTAGTTGTTTAAAATCATCTTTAGTGTAAGCCATTTATTCTCCTTAAATTTTGTGGATTATACTATAAAGTTTACTAAGATAACTTTAAAAGTATTAGTAGTTTGTATCCATGTCTATTGTTGCCATAGTTGAATTTATACCATGAAGTGCTGTTAAAATAGCTTTTATACTTTTAGAACGAATTATAACTTCATATCTATATTTGTTAGCCAATTTAAAAATTGCACACTGACCAAAACCAACAACTTCAATAGAGTTGTTTTGTTTTAAAATATTAACATACTTGTCAAGTTCATCTTTCACTTTTAAGCCATTTGCATGGGCAAATAAAATCCTTGCCATTTTTACATATGGAGGATACAATTCTTCTCTAAATTCTAACTCTTCTTCTAAAAACTCTTTATAATCTGCTTGAGTAAAAAAATATTCAAAAAACTCTTGATTTTTTGTTTGAACAATAACTTCACCCTCACCTTTTCTCCCACTTCTTCCTGCTATTTGAATAAGTAAAGATAATGCTTTTTCTCTTGCTTTGTATGAATTCATATTTAAAACAGAATCAATTCCTAAAACTACTGCTAGTTTTACATTATGATAGTCATGTCCTTTTGAAAGCATTTGTGTTCCAACTAAAATATCGATTTTATTGTTATTAAAATCATTTAAAACAGCTTTTAATTTTGTGTCTGTTTTTATCTCATCTCTATCAAATCTTTTTATAACTTTATTTGGAAAAAGATTATTTAATTCTTCTTCAATTTGTGCAGTTCCAACTCTTAGATTATGAATTATACCTGTATTGCATGAGGGACAAGTTTGTGGAATTTGTTGAGCATATCCACAATAGTGACATTTTAATGCTAAATCGTTTTTGTGTAAACTCATAGAGACAGAACAATATGGACACTCAACAGATTTACCACAACTTGTACAAATTTGATATTTAAAATTTGCTCTTGTTGGTAAGAAAACTATAACTTGTTTATTCTCTTGTAGAGTTTTATTTATTTTTTGTATGGTTTTAGGGGATAAATTTGCATCACTATCATCAAACTCTATTGCTCTTTTTGTTTCAAAAAAAGTCTCTTTTAATCTATAATAAGGAATTTTATTAAAAGAAGAAGCTGAGGGCGTTGCACTTCCTAAAATAAGTTGAATATCATACTTTTTTGATAAATATATTGCTAAATCTTTAGTTTGAAATCTTGGTTTAGAATCACTTTTATAAGACTCATCATGCTCTTCATCAACTACAATCACACCTAAATTTTTAAAGGGTAAAAAAAGAGATGATCTAGCTCCTGCTATTAGCCTAATTTTTCCACTTAATAAAGCTTGAATTATCTCTTTTTTCTTTTTTTTTGTAACTTTTGAATGCCATATTGCAACACTTGTATGAAAAACCTTTTCAAGTCTTTTTTGCATTTGTGGAGTTAAAGATATTTCAGGCATTAATAAAACTGCTTGTTTTTGTTCATTTAAGTGTTTTTCAATAGTTTTTATATAAACTTCTGTTTTACCACTTCCTGTATTTGCAAAAAGTAAAGCTTGCTTTTTCTCTTTTAAAAATATAAATGCTTCTTCTTGTTTTTTTGATAATTTTATATTACTATCAAAACTTTTTTCATCAAAATCTTCTTCTAACTCTTCATTAAAAGGGCTATATGAACTCAATGCTTCACCAATACTACACACATAATAAGTTGAAATAAATTTTGATGTTTCAAGCATTTGTAAATTATAATACTCTTGTGTCAACTCTTGAATATCTACACATTTAAATGTTGGTTTTTCAACTTTTTTTAAAACTACCGCTTCACAAAGTTTTTTCATTCTTGCTAATTTAACTAATACTTTTTTACCAATTTCTATTTCATTTTCACTTTGGTAAGTTAAAGGTGTAAGGGGTGATTTTAATATTGCTAATTCATAATAATTCATTCTAATTCTTTACATATTTTACTATTATTAAAACATTTAAATTCTGTATTTATATATTGAAATTTTATTTTTTCACCTTTTATTTTTAAAGTATAAATATTATCATCTACTTTCATCCAAGAATCTTTTGAAGAGAGTATTCCTTCATCAAATATTTTTGTAAATAACCTACTATTCTCTTTATTTAAGGCTGAATCATCTAAGTTATTTAGCTTTTCGAAATCATTTAAACTTTTAATAGCACTTTTTTCTTTTATAGCACTTCTAATTTGAGCTATTTGAAACTTGTGCTCCTTTGAGTTAACAAATGATAAAACATATTCATATTTATATGTAAAAAAAGAGATTAGCAATGCAAGTGTTGTTATTACAAAAATTAATTCAAGTAAAGAAAAAGCTCTTTTCATCTTAAAAAGAAGGGATTTTGTTTGATATTTGATCTATTTCTTGTTTAAATTTAGAATGTTCTTGAGAAACTCTGATATATGCAGCTAAAAGTTCTCTTGTTTCAAGATTCTTATCTGTTTGCAAATATCTTGTTAGTTCTGATTTTAAAGATTCATCTACATTTATTGTATAAGCCATATTATTAATATGAAAAGTCAATTTCTGCGTCACTATTCTTACCTTTTGTCAATGTTATTGCACTATCAATTCGTAAAAGCATATCCTGATTATTTCTTACTAATTCATCATTTGTATTTTTTAATTGATTAAGTTCTTGTCTTAATGCATCATTTTCTATTCTTATTCTTTCATAATCATGAATTAGTTTTTCGATTTTTGAATCGAGTGCTTTGATAATTTCCATGCTTTGCATTTTATCACAAACTTCCTAGTAATTAAATTATTCTGTATCTATTTACATTATTAGAGTTTTTTAATTAATATTATTCAATTTTTATATTTTACACTTAAAATATTGAAGAATATATTATTAAATAGCTCTATTTACCCATTTTATTTCAAAATATAATATTAAGTTATTTAACAATATAATTTTATCTAATTTTTATCATAATTTAATTTAATAAGGATTTTTTTTGGTTTATTTAGTTGGTGCAGGACCTGGAGATATTGAACTTTTTACATTAAAAGCTATAAATATTTTAAAAAAAGCTGATGTGATTTTATATGATGCTTTAGTAAATCCTGAATTTACAATTTTTTGTAAAAAAGATTCTATTAAAATAAATGTTGGGAAAAGAAAAGGCAAGCATCTCAAAAACCAAGATGAGATAAATGAACTACTTGTAAAATATGCAAAAGAAAAAGATATTGTAGTAAGATTAAAAGGAGGAACTCCTTTTGTTTTTGGAAGAGGATATGAAGAAGTAAATGCTTTAAAACAAATTGGTATTACACCAGTTATTATATCAGGTGTTTCTTCAACTACTAGTGTTCCTGAAAGCTTTATGATTCCCTCAATTGATAGAAGTTTTTCTGATTCATATAGAACTATTACAGGTCATGATTTGACTATTTTCAATGAAATTATTACCTCATATCATGAAAGAGAAAACTTAATAATTATGATGGGTGCTTATAAAGCCAAAGAAATTGTTCAAAGTTTACTAAAAAAAGGTTTTCCTAAAACTACTCCTATTGCATATTTAAGTAAAGGTACAACATTAGAACAAAAATGTATTATTTTAACATTAGAAGATGTTTATAATAAAAATGAAGATTTTTTTCTACAATTAAAAGAGATGACTCCTATAATTACATTTGTAGGTAAAACAATTGATGCTTTAAAATATTAATCCTTATTCAAGAGGATTACTCCTCTTGTAATATAAGTTTACCTTGTTCGTACAATGAAGCAACTGCTTTACCCCATTGAGAAAAATAACTTATATCTTTTGTTGAAAAACCAAAAGTTTCATTTATTGTTTCAATTAGCTCTTTCTCTTTTAAATCAAAAGAATCATCAGCATGAATTAAAATCATCAATTCAAGCATTACTATTTTTTTGCTTTTTTTACTTTTAAAATGTCGCAAAGTGTCTTTTAATGAAAACTCTGCAACATCAAACAAATCTTCGTTTTCAATTCCCATTTCTGCACAATACTCTTCTATGATTTCTTGTTCAATTTCTCCATAATCACTATCAATTCTAGCAAGATAATGAGCAAGTTGCAAAAAGCAAAATTTCTCTTTTGTTTGTAATTTCATTAATAACATTTATTACATTCCTATAATTTATTCAATGATAAAATTATATAGTTTTAATGTTAATAGTTAGTAAATGTAAGTTATATCTATTTATTTTCTTAATTTTTTATTTTTATACATTGTTTCATCTGCTTCAATTATAAGTTCATTTATAGTTCTATGATTATTTTTGTATTCAGATATTCCATAGCTTACATTAAAAACTATATTATTATTTTCTTTTTTATTATTTTCTTCTATTTTATTTAATATTTTTTCCACAACTATATAAGCATCTTTTTCTTTTGAGTCTTTTAATAAAAGTAAAAACTCATCTCCTCCAAGTCTTATAATACAGTCACTTTGCCTTACACTTGTATCAATAATATTTATTAGCTTTTTAATAACTTTATCGCCAGTATCATGTCCAAAATTATCGTTAATTTGCTTAAAATCATCAATATCAAAAAGAATCACACTTAATGTAGTAGGTTTACAATTAAACTCTTTTGCAAAGTCATCTAAAAATCTTCTATTATAAATTCCAGTTAATGCATCAGTATTTGCTAGTTTTTCATTTACTAATTTCAAAGCTTCTGTTTGAACTAATTTTTGAGTTCTTTGTGTTAATTCTAAACTTAAGTTATTGAAATTTTTTGCAAGTTTATCAATTTCGTAAATTCCACTAAAGGGTACTTTATTGACAGGTTTGTTTGTCACAAGTTTTTGTGTAAATCTAACCATATCTTTTAAAGAAACATTAATTGACTCAACAAATTGTTTTGACTTATGATATAAAAAAACTAAAAATATAAGATAAAAAATTATTATAAAAGTAATTAAAAAATAGCCTATTTTCAAATGTTTTTTTTCTAAATTTTTAACTGAACTTAATAAATTCTCCACAGGAAGTAAAGATACAACTTTCCAATCATTAATTCTTATTTTATTTATAAAAATCATATACTCTTTATTTTTTATTTTTATTCTTGAATTAGAGTTTTTTAAATAATTATTTTTTGTAAATATATTTTTAAATTTTTCATTACTTATTATATTAAATTCATTTGGTCTTAAAATAGTTGTATTTATTTGTTTATTTTTGTCTGGATTTTTGGATTTTTTAATATCAAAAATATTATTAAGATCTTTACTCATTGCTAAAATTGTTCCTGATTTATCTATTATCATAGACTTCGTTTCATAAGGTAAATTAAAATCAAAAAAGTTTTTAGTAAAACTATCTAAAGAAACATCAATTCCAGTAACACCTTCTAAAAAATTATTATTATAAATTGGAACAATGCAACTTATAATCCACTCTTTTTTAACTGGATCAAAGTATGGTTTTGTCCATACCGAACTTTTCATAGGATTTTCTTTTAATGTAGCTTGATTATAAAAATTATAATCTTTTAAATTTGTATCTGAAGAAAAAACTTTATAAACATCTTTGATAAAAGGATAGTATCTATTCATATTATCATATGAATTAAAATAAACAGCCAAAATTGAAGGATTTTCATCAATGATTGTTCTAAAGCTTCTATCAAAATTTTCTGTTTTAAAAATTTTTTCTTTCATTTTATTTGTAAGCTTATCTTTTGACAAAAGAACAACAGAAGAACCACCATTATTCTTCTGTTTGTAATAAACACCATCTCCAGCATAATTAATATCTATTTTTTGTTTTTTTATATAATTTATTTCATTTATATTTTCAAAAAAGAACTCATGTTCAGCTTTTAATATTTTCAATAAGCTTGTAACTTCATGTAACTTTATTCTTAAAGTTGAAATTTCTTTATTAATTAATTTTGTTGTATTTTCATTTGCATCTTTTAGTAAAAAGTCTATACTACTATTAATTATATTTTTATTCGTCCAAAAATAAGCACATATTAATAATGTACCAATAAAAAAGATAGATATCAATGAAGTTTTTAGATAATTTCTAAATAATAGTTTTTTAAGAATTATTTTTTTCATAGACTTCCTTTTTTTACAGTCTAAAGAAATTATTATATAAACTTGATAATATCCATGAATCAATTACAAAGTAATATCTTAATTTAATCTTATTCTAATTCTAAACTCATTAAATACATATCTTCTCCATCTATAACATTTAAATTACCGCTATTACATAAAGGACATAAAAACTCATGTTTTTCTAAGGTGGATGTTTCATTGCAATCATTGCACTCAACTACTATATTTTGCCTATTTACGACAAACAAGGCTTCATCACAGATTGTTTTTTCTTTAAATGTATCAAAGGCAGTTTCAAGTAAATCTACTTCAACACCACTTAATATACCAATTTTAATAACAATTTTCTTAACTTTTGTAGCATTATTTGCTTTTGCGTGTTCTTCACACTGGTCTAATAATGATTGAACTATACTATATTCATGCATTTATATTTCCTTTAATCTTTTTGGAGTTTCTAAAACTTTCTTTTTATATACAAATTTTTGTCTTAAAATATGGAAATTAGAATCCTTATCCCAAAACTGCTTGTACATAAGTTTTAACTCTTTTTCTTTACAACTATTTATATATTCACTATTTTCATCTAAGTACTCTTCTTTTTTTTCACAAAAGTCATAAAACCAATCTAAATCTTTTGTTAAACTTTTTGTAAAATTTTTTAAATCTTCTTTATAACTTTTATCTTCAAAAACAATATCCACCATATTTATCTTTTTTGCTTCTTTACTTCCTATTGGCAAACATTTGTCTATTATTTCTTGAGCTTTTTTTTCTCCTACTCTTTTTGGCAAAGAGTAGGTATGATACTCACTTCCTGTAAGAGCTAGTGTTTTATAATGTGGATTTAAAACAACCTCATCATTGATTACAATAAAATCACTTGCTAAGCCTAAAAACACTCCCCCTGCACCTGCATTTTTTTCAAAACTTGTAACTGTTATAATCTCAGGAGAAAATATGATTGATTTAACTACATCATTTATTGCATTTATATTACTCCAACCATCTTCGCCTTGCTTTTTACTATCTTCTAATATATTTAAATGTATTCCATTACTAAAAAAATCTTCTGCACCCATAAGTACAAGAACTTTGCATTCTTGTTTTAAATAATCAATTGCATATTTTAATCTAATACATTGGCTTGTACTCATAGCACCATTGTGAAAATTAAAATACAAATATGCTATTTCATCATCTTTTTGCACTCTTAATTCATAAAAGGTATCAATATGTGTATCTAAAACTAATGGTATTCTATTCTCTTTTACACCTTTTAGTTTATCTTTTAGTACATAAGTTGCTGGAAGTTTAAAATAATCTTTCTCTTTTAGATGAGTAATCCAAATTGACTTATCAATTGTTCCAATGCAAATTGCCCCATCTCTTTTTGCAATTATCTCTTTTGGTTTTGCTTTTAAACTCTCTTCTTTGAAAGCACAGTACAAATAACACTCTTTACCTAAAAGATTATCTTTAACTCCAGGACTTGAATCACTTGCATTTATTTTTTTGATAATTGTATCACTACTATCTTCTTGCCAATTTATTTTTCTATCATTTTGTGTGATTTTTTTATGTAAAGGATTTAATATCTGCTTTATTGGAGAAAACTCTTTATTTTTTAAATTTATAAAAAGTTCATCAATTGCCTTTATTGCACAGTTTGTTGCTTCATTTCTATATATTGAGGCTTTGCTTTTATTTATTGGCATTGTAAAGTTTTTATAAGAGTAAATATCACCACCATCAAAATTTTCATTGGCTTTAAGTATCACTATACCCCAGGTTTTTTTATCTTCTAAAATTGCTAAGTCAAGCGAGTTTGAGCCTCTATCGCCAATAATTCCTGGATGAACAATAAAAGTAGGAGTTTTTTCAAAAATCTGGCTTGGAATAAATTTATTTAAAAAAGGGCAAAGAATAATATCAGGTTTAAATCTTTGAACCTCTTTTATCATAAGCTCATCACTTAAAGCATAATCAACACTAACTATATAATTTTTCTCTTTTAATCTTACATATACCTTTTGAGATAGTGAGTTAAAAGAAGATACAATAAGTAAAACCCTCATTAGCAAATTCTTGGTAATAACTCACCTGTTGGTAGTTCTAAAAATCTTTTTGTTCCCCATTCTGAGTTAAGAACTACTTTTTTAGAATATTGTTGTGTAACATTAGCAATTATTGAAGCATTTTTTGAGTTTTCAAACTGTTTTAAAACCTCAATAGCTTTTGATGCTTCATCTTTATTTATAGCCATTACAAAGGTACCCTCATTTGCTAAACTCATAGCTTCAAACCCAAGTAATTCACAAATACCATTTACTTCATTTGAAACTGGTATTTTTTGTTCATCAACTTCAATACATACATCTGATTGATTAGCCCACTCATTTAATACAGCACTAACTCCACCTCTTGTTGCATCTCTTAAAGCTGTAATTTTTATACCAGCTTCAATTAAAGCTTTTACTTGAATAAAAAGTGATGCACAATCACTTTTTAAATCACTAGACATATCCATACCTTCTCTTGCAGCAAAAATAGTAGCTCCATGACAACCTATATCTCTACTTACAATAATTACATCATCTTGTGTAATTGAGTTTGAACTAATACCTTTTTGTTGTATTTGACCAATTCCTGTTGTATTTATAAAAATCTTATCTACACTTCCTTTTGGAACTACTTTTGTATCTCCACTTACAACAATTGCTTCATTTATTTCAAGCTCTTTTTTCATAGAGTTTACTATTTTTTCTAAACTTTTTATATCAAAGCCCTCTTCTATAATCACAGAACAAGTTAAATACTTTGGCTTTGCTCCCATCATTGCCAAATCATTACAAGTTCCACAAATAGAAAGTTTTCCTATATTAGCACCACTAAAAAATAAAGGACTTACAGTAAAAGAGTCCGTTGTAAAAGCTAAGTTTCCATCTTCAATAACAGCTGCATCTTCACTTTTTGTTAAAATATCATTTTTAAATGCTTTATAAAAAACTTTTGAGATAAGTTCTTGATTTTCTGCTCCACCATTTCCATGAGCTAATGTTACTGTTTTCATATGTTTCTCTTTTCTTTATATTTAAAATCTTTAGTATTTTTATAATAAATTTCCATATTTATAATATGCTGCACAAGCACCCTCACTAGACACCATACATGAACCAACAGGTTTATTTGGTTTACATGCAGTACCAAAAATAGTACAGTCTGTTGGACTCGCCATTCCTCTTAAAATATCACTACAAATACAAAGTTTGTGGTCTTCAATCTCTTCTATTGGTAAAATATCTTTATATATCACTTCTGCATCATAATCTTCATAATCTTTTTTTAGTTTTAGTCCAGAATCTTTAATATTTCCTAAACCTCTCCATTTAAAAAGTGATATTTTTTCAAAATAGTTATTAATTAATTCTTGTGCTTTTATATTTCCATCATATGAAACCAATCTTTTATACTCAATTTCAAGTTCACATCTATTTTCAATAAACTGTTTTACTATCATAGAGATTGATTGCATAACATCAACTGGTTCAAACCCTGCAACAACAACAGGAGTATTGTACTCTTTTGGAAACTTTTCATATATTTTGCTTCCACTAATAACACTTACATGTGATGGGCCTAAAAAAGCATCAATATTATGATTATAACTATCTACATGTTCATCTCTACTATCTATTAATTCACTCATAACTTCAGGAACTGTTACATGATTTATGTGAAAGAGTATATTTTTTATATTTTGTTTTATTACAGTATTAAGTAGTGCTGCTGTCATTGGTGTAGTTGTTTCAAAACCAATTGCAAAAAAGATTATCTTTTTATTTGGATTTTCATCTGCTATTTTTATACAATCCATAGGTGAATATACAAATCTAACATCAGCACCTTTACTTCTCGCATCTTGTAAACTTCCTTTACTACCAGGAACTTTTATCATATCCCCTAAAGTTACAAGTATTACATCTTTTTGCATACTTAAAATATATGCATGGTCAATTCTCTCTTTTGGCATAATACATACAGGACATCCAGGCCCATGTATAAATTTTATATTTGAAGGAAGAAGTTGCGGAATTCCATATTTCATAATTGTATGTGTATGACCTCCACAAACTTCCATTATATTTATTGTTCTGTCAAGTTTTTTAGCATCTTCATCTATTATCTTTTTATAGGCTTTTATAGTTTTTGCATCTCTAAAACCATCATATAAATCTTTTAATTGTATCTCTTGCATTATATCTCTTTTAACAGCTTTTATTTTCTCTTATTATTTGTGCTTGCCTCTCTTCTTCTTCAATGTTCTCAATTATTTGTTCATAAAGACTTAAAGATTCCAAAGCATCTTCTTCGTCAATTTTATTCATTGCAAAACCTATATGAATTAATACATAATCACCAATATTTATCTCTTGGTCAATTAAATCTAAACTTGCACTTCTTTCAACACCCATAGTATCAACTGTACAGATATTGTTTTCTCTATCAATTTTTGTTATCTTTGATGGTATAGATAAACACATTTTTTCTCCTTTTAATGCATGTAATTATAAACTACATACATTAATTTATTTTAGCTTTAAAGTAAAACTATCTCATTTTTCTTTTAAAATTAATCCAGTCTAATACTTTTTTCAATGACTCTTCATCTTTTGTAGAAACCTCTAATATATCAACATTTGGTTTTAATTTTCTTGCTGTTTCTTTCTCTTTTTCTAAATCATACTCAAAGTATGGAAGTAGATCTGTTTTTGTAAATAGTATTAAATCTGCTGCTCTAAACATTACAGGATATTTCGCAATTTTATCTTCACCCTCAGGAATAGATACTAATACAATATTTAAATGTGTACCTACATCATATGAAGCTGGACAAACTAAATTTCCTACATTTTCAACAAAACATACATCTAAATCATCTAAAGGCATATCATGTAAGCCTTTATGTACCATAAAAGCATCCAAGTGACAAGCACTTCCTGTTTGAATTTGTACTGCTTTGATATTTTTGCTATTTAATCTATCTGCATCTTTATTTGTTTCTAAATCACCCTCAACAACACCAAATTTAAAATCAGCAAAATCAACTAATTTTTCTAGAAGTGTTGTCTTACCACTTCCTGGGCTACTCATTAAGTTAATTCCTAAAACCTTATGATTATCAAAATGAGCTCTATTGTGAGCTGCTTCATGATCATTTTTATCTAAAATCTTTTTTATTACTGAAACTGTTTTACTATCATTTAATTGTGGATTATGATGTAATGTTTCATGTGCTGCTTGATGACTTGAACTTCCATGTTCATGGCTATGTTCGTGACTATGACTATGTTCATGATTATGCTCATGATCTGTTATACTACAACCGCAATCTTTACACATATTTTCTTTCCTTCTGAATAGATATTCATTTTTAATAGTTTACTCATTTTTTCTTAAAATAGGTGAAAAAAATTTCAACGCTTATGTATATTTTGAACAAAAATAAGATATAATTTTTTTATGAAAATAACAAATTGTCCATATTGCAATTCAAGAACACTTTATACGTTAAAAGATAATTATAAAAAATGTAAAGATTGTAACAAAAAATTCTCTTTAAAAAAAATTGACACTGATATAAAAATTATCGAAGGTTTTTGTAATAATACCCCTGCTTTAAATCTTTCAAAACATTTAAATGTAAATTACAGAACTGTATCAAATCGTTATGATATTTTTAGAAAACTTATTGCAAACTACCTTGAAGAACTTTATTATATCTCTATTCAAGATAATACATCATATGAAGAGTTTTATTACTTCAATGAAAAACAACTACAAAAAAAGAATAAAAGCCTTTATGAAGCTATAAATATTATAGGATTTTATACAAATAACAGAGTTTATACACTTTTAATGCCCTCTTTACCAAAAGCGCCAATGCAAGATAAAGATGAAGACTTTGAAAGATATTTAAAATGGCATAAATTACAATCACAAAACTCATATGCCACCCCACTTAAAGAGTTTTGGGAATTTTTAAAACAGAATTTAAAAAAGTATAAAGGAGTAAACCAAGATAACTTCTTTTTTTACTTAAAAGAGTGCGAGTTCAAATATAATTTTACAAAACCTATTTGCAAAGCACTCTTAAAAGATATTTACTTTAGAAATTAAAGCTTTATTGCTTTAACTTCATCTTTTCCTACAAACTCTTTTGCATCTGCATTATTAACAATTCTTTGTGATATTTCAGAAGTTTGAGATGATACATCTTTTGTTCTCATTGCTACACTTGCATTTTGTTGTGTTTGATGATCAAGCTCATTAATTGCATCATTTATCTGCTCAATTCCAACTTGTTGTTCTTTACTAGCATCTGTAACATCTTCAATAAGTGTAATGGTTTTATTTATATTTTCATTTAAAACATCATAACCTTTAATCATCTCATCTGCAATTGTTTTACCCTCATTTGCTTTAATTGTTGCATTTTCAACAATTTCTTTAATTTCACTTGCTGCTTGGGCACTTCTACTTGCAAGATTTCTCACCTCACCTGCAACAACTGCAAAACCTTTTCCAGCTTCACCTGCTGTTGCTGCTTCTACTGCTGCATTAAGTGAAAGTATATTTGTTTGAAATGCTATTTGATCAATTACAGTTATTGCATCATTTATTGAATGAACTTGCTCATCTATTTCATCCATAGATTTAGAAGTTCTAGTAGCTAAACTATTTCCCTCTTTTGATGAGTTATTTAATGCACTTGCATATTTACTCATAGTTTTAATATGATCTACATTTTCTCTAATATTTCCAGTTATCTCTTCAAGAGCAGCTGCTGTTTCTTCTAAAGAAGAGGCTGATTCTTGAGATGATGTATTTAAAATATCAACATTAGCAGATAAAATTTTAGCCGATTCATTTAAAGTGAGTCCATTTTTCTTATTTTCTACAAGCATGTCACTTATTGTATGCCCTAAATCATTGATTCCATTCATTAAATCGCATATTTCACCTGTACATTTCATAGTAGTTTCTACTCTAAAATCATTCTCTTGGTATTTTTTTAATACGCCAAGTGAATGGTTTACTATTTCTTGAAGATGTTTCATCATATCATTAAATACTAGAATTAATTGTTTAATAGATGGACTTAAACTTGTAGCATTGATTCTTCCTGATAACTCACCTGAACTAATGTGATTAACTAAATCAGAAACCTCTTCAATTACTATTTTATCTTGATTTATTATTTTTTGAGTATTTACAATATTATCATTTATCATTTTAGACATATGACCTATTTCGTCATTTGAGAATACTTCTAGATGTTTTATATCATTTGATTCATGATTTAAAAATTTAAAAAACTGTAATAATCCTGATTTTAAATCTTCAATTGGTTCAACTAAAATCTTATTTAAGACAAATGAAATCAAAAGTGTAATCAAAATAACAACAACAATAGATATTATTAATATTTGTAAAATAACATTATTAATCTCTTCTTTTGAGTGCTCAACCATTTTATCTATACTTTTTTCAATATCTTCTATATAAGTTCCTGTTCCTATAATCCAATCCCATGGTTCAAAATATGCAATATATGATAGTTTTTGTTTAGCTTTTGTTTCACCAGGTTTATTTTTATAATAACTTGTAAGTCCCTCACCTTTAGCTTTTGCAACATCAACAAACTCTTGAAAGTATTTTTTACCATTTGAATCAACTGTATCTTTTAAATTCTTTCCTATTTGATCTTTCCCATTTGGATTCATAATTAAAACAGGCTTAGAATCATTTACCCAAAAGTATCCGTTATTTGAATATCTCATTTGCGATAGATTATCTAAGGCTTCTTTTTGCATTTGTGCATCTAAATTATCAACATATTCACCTGTTGCAATAACCCAATTAAAAGGTTCAAATAATCTTCCATAAGAGATTTTTGTTTCTAATTCTTTTGTTTCTGGTTTTTCCCAAACATATGAGATAAAACTATCTTTTTTACCTGATTTAATTTTCTTAGTTAAAGCTTTTATGAAAGCTATTCCATTTTTATCTTTTACTTTTGAAAAATCTTTTCCCTCAAGTTTTGGTTCTATAGGATGGGCGATAATTTTATTATTTAAATCAGTAACAAAAAAATAACCTGTTTTACCAAACTTAGTATCTTTTATAATTTCAGTAATTTTTGATTTCAATTCATTTTTTGAAAGTACATTTTTATACCTATTATATTGTTCATTTATAATTGAAAATATAAAATCGGTATTTTTATCTAAATCCTCTTCAACAAGCTTTTGAAGTTTTTGTTTTGAAGTTTGTTCATAAAAGCTTTTTACACTTCTAAGTGCCATACTTACGTAACTTTTCAATTCATTTTCTTTTTGTGCAAAGGCATTATCCTTATATTCTTGGATATTTTTTTGCGTCAACTCTTCAATTGAAAGAATTGATTTAGAAGCAATGATTATTGCAATAGTTACTATTGTTAAGATTACTATTGAAAGTATCTTTGTTCTAAGATTTAAATTCTTTAAAATACTCATGGAACACCCCTTAATGATTACTAAAGTTGCAATTGCCTAAAAAAAGTTTTTTAATATAACTTCAAATTAACAAAAAAATAATCAACTCATATACACTATAAGTTATTGTTTATTTTAAAACTCATTTTAATTCATATCTTAACAATCTAAAATAGCATTTAGGTAGCATTATAAAATTAAAAAATATATATAAAACATTACTAATAAAACTTTAACTATAATAACGCAAAATCAAAAAGGATAAAAATGTTAAGTAGTTTCAGGATAGTATCTTTTATCGAAGGATTATCTTATTTAGTACTTCTATTTATTGCAATGCCTATTAAATACATAGGTGAGAATCCCTATCCCGTAAAAATAGTAGGTATGACTCATGGTGTATTGTTTATAGTATTTGCTATTGCATTATTTTTTGCTATGAATAGATTAAACTGGAATAAAGTCTTTGGTTTTCAACTTTTTATTTATTCACTTATTCCATTTGGAGCTTTTTTAATAGAAAAAAAAGTAAAAGAAAGAAATTAATATTACTAAGAGGAAAAGTTCCTCTTAGAATTTAAACAATCCTGTTTCATTTAAAATAACTGCAATAAGTGCAATAGGAATAACATATCTTACCATGAAAAACCATAGTGCAAGTAATGACTTTCCTAAAATAGGTGTTAATTCTTGTTTAATAACTTCTTTATCCATATAGTATCCAACAAAAACAACAACTAATATACCACCAATTGGTACAATAATAGTAAAGCAAACAAAATCAACCCAATCAAAAAATGATTTTTCACCAACTTGTAAGGCAGGTGCAAACTCAGTTATATTTGAGAAAAGAGTAATAGTACCTAATATATAAAAGAATAAACTACAAATAATTGCAGCTTTCATTCTTGTCATTTTATATCTTTCTATTAAATATAATACAGTTGGTTCCATCATTGAAATAGCTGAAGTAATTCCAGCAAATGCAATAGCAACAAAGAATAATAATGCTAAAAATTGTCCAGCTCCACCAAACTCATAAAATACTGATGGTAATGAAATAAATACTAAACCTGCACCTTTTGTTGATTCTGCACCCTTATCAAATAATAATGTAAATATTACTAATCCTGCAACTATTGCAACTACAGTATCAATAATAGAGATTGTAACAGCCGATTTTGCAATATTAGTTTGTTTTGGTAAAGATGCTGCATATGTAATAATAATACCCATACCCAAAGATAAAGTATAAAATGCTTGCCCAATTGCCGCAATTATAGCAGATGAAGTAATCTTTGAAAAATCAGGGTTAAACATAAAATAAACTGCATCACCAAAAGCATCAACATTTATTGAATAGATAAATAAAATAGCCAAAATAACACCTAATAAAGGCATCAATATTTTATTTATTTTTTCAATACCATCTTTAATACCTCTTAAAATAATTAGTGTTACTAATACAAAAACTATTGTGTGATAAAAAAGTTGTGTTTGATAATCTGATGTTAATAAAGTCATAAAATTATCAGTTGATTCTTTAACTGTTGATGGTAGTTTATTAAAAGAAAGTACCACATAATGAAAAATCCAACCAATTACAACAGAATAATAAGAAAGAATAAGTAAAGGGACAACAGCCATAAAGCCCGCATACTTCCAAATCTTTTTATGTTTTGTTGCTAGATTTTCAAACATAGAAACTGCATCACTTTGCCCTACTTTACCAATTAAAAGCTCAGCAATTAATACAAAAACACCAATAAAAAGTGCTGTAATTAAATATACAATTACAAACGCACCACCACCAAATTCACCTGTTACATAAGGGAATTTCCATACATTTCCTAAACCTACGGCAGATCCAACCGCAGCTAGGATAAATCCCAATCTACTAAATTTTACTTGATTCATAGCCAACCTTATTTAAAATTCAAATATTGATTTTATCTAAACAGAATTTAAAAAAGATAATTTTTACACTATTTTTTGAAACTTTTTATCAATTTCTACATTATTTATGGATTTTTTCAATATTTAAACTAAAAAATACAATTGACCTATTGAAATGCCTCCATCATTTAAAGAGACTTTTTTATTAAAAAATACTTTCTTATTCACTTTTTTAAGTTCATCAATGCATTTTTCTAAAAGTGTTTTATTTTGAAATACTCCACCTGTTAAGACAATATCTAAATCATTATAATTATTTGAAATATCAACTACAATTTTTACAATTGTATTTATAAACTTTGAGCAAATAATCTTTTTATTGGACTCAGTTATAATCATTTTTATCATATCTGAAATATCAATTTCTTCATTTTCTATTTTATATTTATAAGAATCTAATATATTTTTATCATAATACTCTTCAATCAAAAGTCCTGTTTCACCCTCATATGATTGAGTATGTGCAATATTAGATAAAGATGCAATTGCATCAAAAACTCTTCCAAGTGAGCTTGTAAGAGGAGCATTAATCTCTTTTTGCCACATCATATAAAAATTATTTAATTCCATATTTGTAAACTCATTTAATAATGCAATATTCATTTGTTTTAATTCATTTAAAGTGTAATTATCAAATAAAAGTGATAAAGCAACTCTTTTAGGCTCTTTTACTGCTTTTTCTCCACCAAGTAATTTAAAATATTTAAAATGAAAAAGACGTTTATAATTTTCTTTTGATGCAAGCATGACTTCTCCACCCCAAATATTTCCATCATCTCCATAACCTGTGCCATCAAAACTAAAACCTAAAAGTTTATCTTTTAACTTATATTCTGCCATAGTACTTAAAATATGTGCATAGTGATGTTGTATTTTTACTACTTTAATATTTAATTTACTTGCCCATTTTGTGCTTTCATAATTTGGATGCTTATCACAAACAATAACATCAGGTTCAAAATCATAAAATCTTTTAAAAGTTTCAACTGTTCTTGTAAAATATTCAAGGGATTCAATAGAGTTTAAATCCCCTATATGAGGAGAAACAATTATATTATCTTCAAAACAAAAAGATATAGTTGATTTTTGATTTGCTCCTAGTGCCATTATCTTTTTATTTTGTTTTGTTTCTAATTTTATTGTAGTTGGGGTATATCCCCTTGCATTTCTTAATTTAGCTACATCATCTTTAATCACTTGAACAACACTATCATCAACTGCATTTATAATCTCTCTATTAAAATCTAAAACAAAATCAACCACATGTCCAAGTTTTGATAAAAGTTCATCTTTATGCCTTATAATTGGCTCATCTTTTAAATTAGCACTTGTTGCTATAATTGGATTGTTTAAAAATTTAAATAAAATAATATGCAAAGGAGTATAAGGAAGAAATACACCAATTTTACTTATATTTGGTGCGATCAAGGAACTTAAATTTGTATTTTGTTTTTTCTTTACTAGTGTAATTGGTTTTTCTTTTGAAGTTATAATATCTTTTTCAAATTCATTAAATAATGCATAATCATATACTTGTTCAATATTTTTAAACATAACAGCATAAGGTTTTGTAGGTCTATTTTTTCTTAATCTTAATTCTTCTACTACCTTATCATTTGTTGCATCACAAACCAAATGAAAACCACCAAGACCTTTAATGGCAACTATTTCTCCATTATTAATTAGTGCAGCAATCTTTTTTATTGCTTCAATATCTTTTTGTATTTTTTTATTTTCTTTATTAAATAGTTCTAATTTTGGACCGCACTTCTCACAACATACAGGTTGTGCATGATACCTTCTATTAGTAGGATCTGTATACTCTTCTTGGCATAAAGGACACAAAGTAAACTTTTCCATTGAAGTATTAACTCTATCATAAGGAACAGTTTTTATTATTGAGTATCTTGGACCACAATTAGTACAATTTGTCAAAGCATAATTGTATCTGAAATTATTTTCATCATTTATATCATCAATACAATCTTGACAAATTGAAATATCTGGAGAAATTATTGTAGTTTTATTTGAGTTATTTTTACTTTCAATAATTTGAAAGTCATTAAAATTTTCAAACTCTTTATCTAAAATTTTCAAAGAATCAATAACAGCCAAAGGTGGAGAATAAGTTTTTAATTGTTTTATAAACTCTTCAATTAAAAACTCATTAGCCTCTAAAGCTATGTTTACACCCTCATCATCGTTATTTACCCAACCATTGATTTTTAACTTCTTACAAAGATTATAAACAAAAGGTCGAAAACCAACTCCTTGAACTATTCCTTTAACTTTTACTATCTTACTATTTATCATTAAAACTTCTTATTTTTGTATTACGAAGTCCTTATTATAATATATTTTAAAATTTTTTGTAATACTTTTATGAACTAATTTAGAAATTAATTCATTAGAAAAAAGATTGCCTGTAAAACTTATTCCATCAAGTTTAACTTCACTATGTATATCATCAATTAAAGTTGATATATAGTGTGCAAAACTCTCAACATAACCTAAAGATAAAGTTTTATCATCAACTCCAGCAAGTTTAAAACTCATGCCAGATTGAATTAATTTATGAAGTAAAAACTCTTTATTAAAAATTTTATCACTCTCTTTTAGTTTATAATCAATTCTAGGACCTTTATCTAAGACACATGCTGTTGCATTATTTAAAAGAACATTATCCTCTTCTATTTTTGAAGTAAAACCTAAAATTACAGAGATTATTTTCCAATAAGAATAAATACTATTTGTTTTAAGAGAAGATATATCACAGTTTTTTGCATTTTCATAAATATCTGAATATTTATTTTTATAGTTTTCAAGTAGTTTTGAAGCAGTTTCATCTTTTTTAAGTGTTTCAAAAATTTCTTCAATTGAGTTTGGTAACTTGTAACTTACTATATCTAAAAGTCCTTCTATATCTTTAGAATATAAGGCGATATTATCATCTTCTTTAGTTGAAGAATAAAAATTTAAAATTGATTTATTATAAAAATTATATTCATGTAAAAGCACCATAAAATGGCTTTTTGAAGGCTCTTTAAATTTAGAATAAATATCATCTAAAACTTTATTATATGAGTTTGATTCTAAAATTATATTCTTATCATCAATGATTTTTATTTTCATAATATCAAGTGCTTCTAATTGCTTTTCATAAGTTAATTCATAATCAAACTTTGAAGTTTCATCATAAATCAAGAAATCTATATCATAATTTTTCAACTCTTTAGCAAGTAAATATAATATCAAATCATTTACAAATCTTACATTAGCATACTCTTGATTTAAAGTATTAGTTAATTTAAATACTTCATTTACCCTTAGATTTATAATAGGTTTTTCTATACTTGCAAGGGCAACTACTTCTGCTTTATTTGCAATAAAAACTTTAGATATATTTGCTAAATTTGTACATAATAGTTTTACATTTTCTTCTGTTTTCATTAGTTTTTTAAATACAAAACTTCCTGATCTAGTCTTTATTTTTATACTTTTTTCATCATTTAATAAAAAGGCTATTTTTTTAAATAACTCTTCATAGTTTTCATAATGAATTTGTTGTTTATCAAAATCAAGAAAGCTTAATTCATTTACATCACAAGTTGTTCCACAAATATCACAAGATACAAAGGGATTGTAAAAATTCTTAGAAGTATTATCTTCAACTTTTTCTAAACATGAAGAACAAAATGGTAAGTTTATTTTTTCATTATCAAAACCTATACTTTGCTCATCACTCATTTGTGATACAACTTCTGCTGTACTATCTTTAAAAAATATTGACATTGGTAAAGATGAACTTAAAGTTGTTGAAAACTTTGTAAGTTCATCTTCATTACCATTGATAAATAAATTTATAAAATTACTCTTAGTTACTTTATATTCTAAATTACTTTGCTTTGCAATAGTATGTAAAAAATAGATTAAAGTGTTATTATTTGAGTTATAGTCAAATTTAAATTTTAGGATCATTAATAATCTCTCTTTTATATGAAACTTGTGATATATGCGTGATTGTTATATCATCTTTTTTTATTTTTGGTGTTATTTCTAAGCTTTTTAAATGTTCTATTACAGTTTTTTCCATTGTAGAGGTTGCATTTATTACTTCATCACTTAATTCAAAAGTCGTATCATCTGCTACTCTTTTTGGAATAATACCTAAAACTTGCGTTTTAGGTAAATCTCCATTCATTTGAATCATATTAAGTGTTTGAAGCATTTCTATTTCATGAGCACTTCCTTGCCAATCAATCTCTTTTGGTGCATTTTCAAAATCAAAAAAATAGATATCTCCTGGCTTTGAATCATTTGCATCAATACAATCTATTACAATTACATGGTCAAACTTAACAATAAGTGGAATTAGCCTATGGGCTAATGTTCCACCATCTACGATACTTACACTACTGTGTTCACTTTCAAACTCATATTTTTCATCTAAATAGTGAACAAAGTGTGCGCCCATACCCTCATCTTGGAAAAGGATATTTCCTATACCTAAAATTAAGATATTCATTTATCTTTCTTTTTTACCCATCTATATCCACTAAAGATTGAATCCATAGCTCCAGATTTTCCATATACTGAGTTAAATACTGCAAGATATATGTGAATTGGTAAGAAAATTATAAAAATCCACATTGCAATGTGATGTAATTGTCTAACCCATGCTAATCCACCAAACATTGCTTCAACAGGTCTTAAAATATCATATAACATTCCACCCATACCTTGATGATACACATGAATATATAAAATCAATCCTGTCAAAGAAATAAGTATAATAGCACCATATACACCTACATATGCCATAAATTGTAATGGATTATAAACACCTTTTCCATGTGGATGTTTTCCAATTAACAAATAATACTTAATTTGATTAATCCAAACTTTTGGATTAATAAAATCTTTAAATGAAGCTCTTTCAACTTTACTTTGTTTATCAAAGAAAAATAGATAAAATTTACCAAGAGTAACTGATATTAATAAAAATCCAAATATTATGTGCCATGATCTAAATAATGCATTTAGAAAATTAACTGGTTCTCCTCCATTATGTGCTGGAGCAATAAATGGATATGCAATATAAAAACCACTAGCTGTTAAAATTATAATTGCTATTGCCCTTACCCAGTGTGTAACTCTAAGCCAAAACGAAAACTCATAGTGTTTCTTTATCATAATATGCTCCTAACAGCTCGCCCCATAAACTGGGTCTACTTTATATACTCCTAAATTATTACCCTTAACATCCATTACATGAACTGCACAAGCAATACAAGGATCAAAACTGTGAATAACTCTAATAATTTCTAAAGGTTGAGAAATATCTGCAACTTTCATTCCTACAAGATTTGATTCATAAGGTCCCATTAATCCATTAGCATCTTTTGGACCTGCATTCCATGTTGATGGAACAACAGCTTGGTAATTTTCTACTACTCCATTTTTAATTCTAATCCAATGAGATAGCATACCTCTTGGTACATCACCAATAAATCTTCCTTTATACTCTTTATCTTTATCAATTTTATAAGAAGTATAAGTCTCTTGATCTACTTTTAAATTTTCAATTAAAGTATTAAAAGTTTCCATACCATTATCTGCAATTGCTTTTACTTGAAGCATTCTTCCAGCTGTTCTTCCAAGCGTTGTAAATAGTGCCTCTGTTGGTAAACCTGATTTTTCTAAAAATTCATTTACAATTTTTTGGATTTTTTTATTTCCACTAGCATATGATACAAGTACAGAAGCTAAAGGTCCTACTTCCATTGCTTTACCATCATATCTTGGAGATTTAATCCAAGAGTATTTTCCATTTTCATCAATTGCTTTTGAATGAACCATTTTTCCATCCATTCCAACAGTGTCTTTATCTACAAAACCTGTATAGTTAGGATTTGTTTTTCCATCATATGGATGTAAAGGTTGATTATCTTTATACCAAGAGTGAGTAGCTTCTTCTGTAATTAAGTCTTCATTTATAGGATATACTTTTGATAAATCACCATTCATGATAATACCAGTATCAAATAGATATTCACTTCTATTTAATAGCATCTCTTCATGTGACATGAAGTTCATAACTCCTCTTTTTTGTACAACAGAAGGCTCAGATTTAAAAGCTTTTCCTGCCATTAAGATATCTGCATAATATGCATTATCTACGAAGTTTTTAGCCATTTTGAATATAGTTAAATATTCACCCATTCTTGAAGGGTCTAATAAATCCATAATACAAGTAACACCACCAACAGTTAAACTTTGTGGATGTGGTTGTTTACCTCCAAATATAGCCATCATTTTTGCTAATTCTCTTTGAATTTCTAAGGCTTTTAAATAGTGAGATAAAGCTATTAAATTTTCTTCAGGAGTTAATTTATAAGTTTCATGTCCCCAATATGCATTTGCAAATGGGCCAAGTTGTCCTTTGTCAACAAATATCTTAACTTTATCTTGAACTGCTTTTAACTCATTTTCACCTGTACCAATTGGATATTTTGCATATTTAAATGCTTCTTTTGAAGCCTTTGCAGGATCTGCTTTAAGTGCAGATACAACATCAACCCAATCAAGACCATGAAGATGATAAAAGTGGATTATATGGTCATGTAAAAATAAAGCTTGATTCATCAAACTTCTTGTTAATTTTGCATTTAATGGAGGTTCAATTCCTAATGCATCTTCAACTGCTTCAATCCCTGCTCTATAGTGAGAATATGTACAAACTCCACAAATTCTTTGCATTAAAAAACCAGCATCTCTTGGATCTCTGTTTTTAACAATTGTTTCTAAACCTCTCCACAATGTTGATGTTGAGTAAGCTTTTTGAATTACATTATTTTCATCTACTTCTACTTCAATTCTTAAATGTCCTTCAATTCTTGTAATTGGGTCAACTATTACTCTTTTATTTGCCATCTTTTACTCCTCATCTTCTTTTGGGTTTTTAAATTTAGATATTGCTGCATGAGCTGCTATACCAATACCTGTCACAGTTAATAGTCCAACTCCAATTCTATCAGCAGTTGCATCAGCACCTAAACCGCCAAAAACTGTATTGTATAATCTATCAGCAACAGGTTCTTCAAATGGTCCCATTGTATCCCAGAAATCAGGTTCAGAACAACCAATACATCCATGACCAGCTTGAATAGGCCAAGACATATGAGAGTTGAACTTGTTTTTTGAACAGTTATTAAAAGTATAAGGTCCTTTACAACCTACTTTATATAAACAGTAGCCTTTTTTTGCACCCTCATCACCAAACTCTTCTACAAATTCACCTGCGTCAAAATGCCCTCTTCTTTCACATAAATCATGAATTCTAAGTCCATAAGCCCATTTTGGTCTATTATATACATCAAGTGCAGGTAGTGTTCCATATAAAAGGTAGTGTAATAATGTACCAACAATATTTTTCTCACTTGGAGGACATCCAGGAACATTTATAACTGTTTTGTCTGTTACTTTTGATAATGCAACTGTACCTGTTGGATTTGGGAATGCTGCTTGAACACCACCAAAGCTTGAACATGTACCAATAGCAAAAATAGCAGCTGCATTTTCACTAGCATCAATAGCATTTTGTTCACCAGTTTTTCCATGACCACCAATAGTTAAGAAATGTGAGTTTTCACCTGCTGGGATACCACCTTCAACCATTAATATATATTGACCTTTGTATTTTTCAATTGCACTTTCTAAATTATGTTCTGCTTGCCAACCAGCAGCAGCCATCAATGTTTCATGATACTCTAAAGAGATATAATCAAAAATAAGTGAATCAATTGTTGGGGCATCTGTTCTAAGTAGTGACTCAGAACATCCTGTACACTCTGCCATATGTAGCCAGATAATTGGCAATCTATCACTAAGTTCAGCAGCTTTTGCAACTAAAGGAGTAAAATTCGCTGGAAGTGCTAACATAGCAGTCATAGCACCAGCCCATTTCATAAAATCCCTTCTACTAACACCTTTTTCCTCTAAAATAGATGGAATAGACTTCTTATCATCAAGTTTTTTTAGTCTTTCTAAACTTGACAATCTTTTTGATAACTTACTAAATAAATCAGTTGTTTTCAAAATAGTTCCTTTTTATTGAAGTAAAATAAACTTTTTACAATTTATTTTAAAATTTTTTACCTAAACCTTAATAGATACACTATAAATGAACAATCATTCATGTTTTACTTATAAAAAAAACCAAATTAAATCTGGCATTTTTTTTAAACTCGTTTAATGTAATATAAACTAATTAATTAATATTACATAACTTAAACTTAACCAAGTGTTAATTTTTAATTTTCTAATTTTTTTTTAAAATAAGATTATAATGTGTGTAAAATCAACTCAAAGATTATAAGTTTAATTTATTATTATATTAAATAATTAAGTTAAAACTTTCACTTATCTTAAAAAATTTTTTTAATGTTTCTTAGGTTAATATTATTTTTTAGCATATTTCTATAAATAAAAAAATTTTTGTTCTTTTTTTGTCACTAAAATGGCTTAAATATGGCGTTTACTAATGTGTTGTGCAAACAGAACAAACATCAAAACTTCTAAGTATAATTTGTGCTTTTTCTAAAGAATCAACTCCAATTATTGCTTTTTGTGCAACTCCAAGTTTTGCATTTATTCCTGGACCTAAATTCCACACAGTAGGTGTAATTACATCATAAGATTTTATAATACCTTTTTCCATAATTATTTTATGATACAAAGATCCTCTTGCTGCTTCAACAGTACTAATTGAACTTGCATGTTCTATTTCACTATAAGAGTATTTAGGTTTTATATAAGACTCTTGGGATATATCAATTTTTGAGATTAAATCCTTTGTTTTTATTAAAAGATGGGCAAACTCGTCCATTCTTGCAAAGACTCTTGTAAATACAGAATCTTTATACTCTTTATGAATTGATTTTATAAAACTTCTATTTGAAACTAATGCTCTTGATAAAGGTCCTGTTTCATAAAATTCATTATTATAAAGTGCAGTTTTTGACCAAGTATATTCATTATCTTTTTTAGTACTGTTTACTTTAAAACTATTGATATTTTCTTCTTTTACTTTATTTATATCAATTTTATGTTTATTTTTTGTTTTTATCTTAGCACTTTCAAATAAAGAGCTTGAAGCTAATACTATATGAGAATCATAACTTTTACCAATTTTTTCAAGTTCATTTTCAAAACTTATATTTTTAAAATCTTTAAGTGCATAATCCAATTTTTCTAAAGAGTCTATATTATCAAATGAAAGGTAATCAATAATATCAACTCCGGTTAAACTATTTTCAAAAAATATTACTGCTTGATCTAAATAGTTTTGCATTGAAGTTAAATCAAGAAGTGTAGGATCACTCATGACTCCACCAGGAACCATATATGAAGTATGTGGCCATTGACCACCTATAATTGCTAATGACTTTATAATTTCACTTGTAATTTTTGAAGCATTAAGCCATTGACTACCTTTAATTGCTTTATATTTTTCATATTTTATATCAGAAGATAATTTCGCAATATCTGGCATAATAAACATATAAAACCATTTTATATGAGAATCAATTATTTCAATATTTAAACCTATTTCTCTTAAAAGTTTTGCTTTATTTGTAACTTCTAAAGGTTCATTAATATTTGTATATATATTCTCTAAAGCTTCAACAGTTGCTTTTAGATGTGCTTGTCCACAAATTCCACAAATTCTAGGAGTGTAAATCAAAGTGTCAAGTGCAGGTTTATCTTTTAAAATATATTCAAAACCTCTAAAATTTAAAAACTCTATTCTTGCATCACTTATACGACTATTTTCCCAAGAACAAACTAATTTGGCTTCGCCTTCAATTCTTTCGATTATATCAACTGTTTTCATATTCTTCTTTATTTATTAACTTATTATTTAATCTATCAATTTTAAAAGTTTTTGCAACTCCTGTAATTGTTAAATATGCTCTTTTATTTATACCTAAAGGAACTTGCGTTGGTATACCAATATTTTTTTTAGTCTCTAACATATTTTCTCTTGGAAAATCAAACTCTGTACAACCAATACAAGGCATTCCAGCTCTTGTTTTTGTATTTACATCGTTCCATAAAACCCTATTACAATTACTATGTGTCATTGGTCCTCTACATCCTTGTTCATAAAAAAGACAGCCCTCTTTTACTCCAAAACTTTTTGCTTCAACTTTCCATTCAAAGTATTCATTTCTTGTACATCCATGGTGTGCAAGACCATAATATATCTCTTTTGGACGTTGTTTATCATCTAAAAGTATTGTTTTATTATTTTTAAGAGTAAATAATGTCTGTAAAATCCATTCTGGATGAACAGGACAACCTGTAAGATTTATAATTTTTTGTTTTAAATTATTTAGTTCTAAATTATTTAAATAATCTGGAACTCCTTTTATACTTTTGTCTTCATCAAATTTCGCATGAATCCCACCAAATGATGCACATGAACCTACACTAATTATATAAGATGCTTTATTCGCTAATTTTATTAATAAATCTAAAATATTATTATCTGAGATTGTAAAATAATCACTACTTGAAGTAATAGCTCCTTCAATTAATAAGAAGTCTATATTTTCAAGATTAATTACATCATCTAATGATGTGTCTGTAGTTAAAGAAGGATGATAAAATAAATCAAAACTATTTAAAAAAAGTTCAAATCTAGAAGAGTTTGAACTTAATAAAGAATGAGTATTCCCATTACAAGTAATTGCTTGAAGCCAAACAATCTTAGGTTTATGTCTTGTCACTTTTTAATGCTCTATATATATTTTCAGCTACACTATCTGAATATTCTAAAAGATCTTTATCTAAAACCTTTTCTCCACTTAAAAAAGCAAAACCACCTAAACATCCCATAACCATAGAAAAGGCAGAGAAAAATTCTTGTTGTCTTAACTCATTTTTTTCAGCACCTTCATCAAGAAGTATCATAACCTCAGTTACAAACTCACTTACGCATAAAAAGCCCTCACAACCTTGTGCAAAAACTTCTCTATTTGAAAGATAAACTCTCAAAAAATACTCTATTACTTCAGGAGAGTCTTTTACATTTTCTAAATATTCTCTTGTAAATAGAAAAATTTTCTCTTTACAAGAAATATCCATATGATTTATAGTTCTTAACTGTTTTGCTAAAATATTAGTTGAGTACTTAATGGCATATTTTGCCAATTCTTCTTTAGAGGCAAAATAATTATACATATTACCAACACTCATTTGCATTGATTTTGCGATATCAGGGATAGTTGTATTATAAAAACCTTTTGTTGAAAAAAGTTTTAACGCATTTTGAATTATACTATTTTTTTTAACTTCTTTTGCAGACAATTTATATACCTTTATTTTATGTACATTTATAATAGTATAACTTTTTTTAATTATGAATGAAAGTTCATTAAATAAAAATACTTAAGCCACATTTCGTGACTTAAGTATACAGTTTAAATTTTAATGTACTAAATTAGTTAACTCAGTATCACTTACTTCATGGAAATTTAAATATTTGTAAATACTATCTCTTTTTTCAGCAGTAATTTTTTTAGGAACCATATTTAAATACTCTTCTTTACTTGGAAGTCTTCCAAGAAGTGCTGCAAGTGCTGCAACTTCAGCTGAACCTAAATATACTTTTGAATTTTTACCAAGTCTATTATCGAAGTTTCTTGTACTAGTTGAGAATACAACAGCACCTTCACTAACTTGTGCTTGGTTACCCATACATAATGAACAACCAGGCATTTCAATTCTTGCACCAGCTGCTGCAAAAATTGAATAATAACCCTCTTCTGTTAATTGAGCTTCATCCATTTTTGTTGGAGGCGCAACCCACAATTTACCTGGAACTTCACCCTCACCTTTAAGTACTTCACCTAAAGCTCTAAATAGTCCAATATTAGTCATACAAGAACCTACAAATACTTCATCAATTTTCTCTGTTGGTCTTTTTGGGTCTGCTAATATTTCACTTAATGTTGCAACATCATCTGGATCATTTGGACAAGCTAAAACTGGTTCAGTAATTTTATCTAAATCGATTTCGATAGTTGCTGCATATTCTGCATCTGCATCTGGTTGTAATAATTCTGGATTTGCAATCCATTCTTTCATTTTATCTGCTCTTCTTTGTAAAGTTCTAGCATCTTCGTAACCCTCTTCAATCATTTTTTCAATTAATGCAATGTTTGAAGATAAGTACTCAATAATTGGCTCTTTATCTAATTGAACAGAACAAGCTGCTGCACTTCTTTCTGCTGATGCATCAGAAATTTCAAATGCTTGTTCAACTTTTAATTGAGGTAAACCTTGAATTTCAATAATTTTACCAGCAAAAATATTTTTCTTACCTTTTTTCTCAACAGTTAATAAACCATCTTCAATTGCTTGGTAAGGGATTGCATTTACTAAATCTCTTAGTGTAATTCCAGGTTGCATTTCACCTTTGAATTTTACAAGAACAGATTCTGGCATAGTAAGTGGCATCATACCAGTTACACCTGCAAATGCAACAAGCCCAGAACCAGCTGGAAATGACATACCAATAGGGAATCTTGTGTGAGAATCTCCACCAGTACCAACAGTATCTGGTAAACAAAGTCTATTTAACCATGAGTGAATAACACCATCACCTGGTCTTAATGTAACACCACCTCTTGAATTAATAAAATCAGGTAATGTATGTCTTAATTTAATATCAGCTGGCTTTGGATAAGCAGCTGTATGACAGAATGATTGCATAAGCATATCTGCACCAAAACTTAATGCAGCAAGCTCTTTAATTTCATCTCTTGTCATAGGTCCAGTAGTATCTTGAGAACCTACAGTTGTAGCTATTGGCTCTACATACATACCAGGTTTAACACCTTCAATTCCACAAGCTCTTCCTACCATTTTTTGTGCTTGTGTAAATCCTTTTCCATTATCTTTTGGTTGCTCAGGAGCTAAGAACATATCAAATGCACCTAAACCTAATGCTTCTCTAGCTTTAGCTGTAAGTCCTTTTCCAATGATTAAAGGAATTCTACCACCTGCTCTTACTTCATCTGTTAATGTATTTGGAGCAAGTTTAAACTCTGATACTACTTTACCATCTTTTTCGATTACACCATCATATGGTTTTACAACAATTTCATCACCAGTTTCTAAATTATCAACTGGAGCTTCAATTGGTAAACATCCTGAATCTTCTGCTGTGTTAAAGAAAATTGGAGCAATAATAGAACCAATTACAACACCACCTGTTCTTTTATTTGGAACACCTGGTATATCTCTACCCATATGCCATTGAACAGAGTTAATACCTGATTTTCTTGAACTACCTGTTCCTACTACATCACCAACATAAGCTAATGGATTACCTTTTTGTTTCAACTCTTCCATAGTTTCAAGTGGCTTTTCCATTTTTGATTGTAACATCGCAGTTGCGTGTAGTGGTATATCAGATCTAGTAAATGCAACAGTTGCAGGAGATAAATCATCTGTATTTGTTTCACCAGGAATTTTATAAACAGTTAATTTAATTTCTTTTTCTAAGGCAGGTTTATTTGTAAACCACTCTGCATTTGCCCAAGATTCAATTATTTCTTTTGCTTTTTCATTTCCTGCATCCATTAATTCTTTTACATCATTAAATGCATCATATACTAATATTGTATTTTTTAATTGCTCAGCAGCAGCGTCTGCTACTTCATCATTTTTTAATGCTTCAACTAGTGGAGAAACATTAAATCCACCCATCATTTTTCCTAAAATTTCAATAGCTTCATGCTTTGAAATTACAGAACATGACACATTTCCTTTAACTACATCATTTAAAAATGCAGCTTTTACATATGCAGCATCATCAACACCTGGGTTGATTCTGTTTTTAAATAGATCTAATAAATAATCTGCTTCTTCAACTGAGTCTGCTTTTAACAACTCTACTAACTGTGCAGTTTGTTCAGCAGTTAAAGCTAATGGAGGAAGATTCCCTTCATTAAGTCTTTCTTCTGTGTGTGCTTTATATTCAGCAATTAAACTCATTAATATCTCCTAATTGATTTGTACTTATAGTATAACATAATGTTTGCTTTAGACAATGTACAGTTTTTGTTAAAATACGTACAAGTTTGTAATTTTGTAAAAAAAAGTTACAAAAAAAGTACACCATGTGTTAAATTTTTATCATTAATCGTATTTTAGACTATTTTAATGCTTTTATTAAATCTATTTTTTTACCTATAACTAAGTTTCAAAAAATATTTAAAAAAGTTATTATGTACAATAATTGTACATATTTTTATAATTTCCTAAATATTTTTTTTCAAATTAAAATTAATATATTTTTATAATAAATTCTATTTGCTACTTGTAAGCTATTGTAAAATAGTAAGATTTTTATAATTGATTTTAAAAATAGGAGTATTATTGTGGAAACACTTTTTTTTATAATTATACTTATGATTTTTGGTTTTTACTCTTATCCTGCAATTTTGTGGCTTTTATTTATAGCTATATATTCAGTTATTTTTTATGATGTAGGAGTTTATTTTTGGATAGTATTCATTACTTTTTCAATATTTATTTTAAATGAAAAGATTAGACAAAACTTTATAATAATTCCTATTTTAAAATATTTAAAATCAAATGAAATAAATTTTAAAATATTTAAAAATATTTTTTATTTTAATGAACATACTTTTTTAACTAATACTTTTAAAAGCTACAAAGAAAAGAAGCTCACAAAAGAAGAAAATGATTTTTTAAGAAATGATGTCGAGAAACTTTTCATATTTGAAAATAATAGATATATAGATTTTATTAAAAATAAAAAACTCTTTGCTTTATGTATTCCTAAAGAGTATGCTGGCTTAGGTTTTAGTTTTTTTTCATATTTAAAAATAATTGAAAAATTTGCTTTTCATTGTTCTTCTTTAAATATAAATGACATTTTAATAAACTCTATAAACTCAAGTAAAATTCTATTAAAATATGGAACAAAAAAACAAAAAGAGTATTATCTTCCTAAAATAGCAAAAGAAGAGGAGATAATTGAATTTATCTTTACAAAAACTAATTTTAAAGGTGAAGTATTTAAAGATGCAAAAGAAGAGCTAAAAATCAAATTGGAATTTAACTTCAAAAATTATAATAATATATCAACTTTAATAATAGTTGCTTTTGATTTATATGATCCAAAACACCTAATATTAAAGAATACAAATCTTGTTACTACATTTGCATTAATAAATATAGAAACTATAAAAAATACAAATAGTTCTGAAAATTTAACAATAAACTATAAAGATATTATAGGAGAGCCTTCTCATACACAAAACCAAAAAAGTTTTATTAAATCATTGCTTTTTTATAAAAAAGCTTCTTTCTTAAGTTTATGTATAGGCCAAAGTAAATCAAATTTAAAACTTATTAATTCATATACTAGCTTGAAAGATGAGTATGAAGTAAGTAAAAAAGAGATTAAAGAGATTGAAGAAAAAATTGCGCAAATTGTATCTTTTAATTATTTATCAACTAATTTAAGAAATTACTTTTTTTCTATTAATAAAGATGATTCAAATATTGATTTTTTTAATCATATTATAAATTATCATATTTCAAAAAACTTTAAAAAAATTGCCTTTATTACAATAGATATTTTAGATAGTAATAAATTTCAAAAAATCAAAAAAAGAGTTTATGAATTTATAGAGTATTCAAATAACTTAGATAAAAGTAGTTTTGACTTTGAGCATATTTTTATAAAAAATAAAAGTATAGTAATTATAGATAAAACTTTACAAAATTATATCTCTTCAAGTATCAATCTAAATATTAAATCTTTTATATTTTTTTTAACAAGAGGATATTTTATAAAAGTAGATAAAGAATTAAAACGCCATAAAAAAAATTTGATTTGGGTAAGTACAAATTTTAATGCTTTATTAAATTTCAGTTCATTACTTAGTAAAAAAAGAAAAAAAATAATCAATGAAAAACTTATAGATATTTTTTCTTGGATACATTTACTTAAATTAATAATTAAAAAGAATGAAGATAATCAAAATAGTAATTATAAATTTTTAGTAGATTATATTTGCCAATATGGTTTTTATCAAATTCAAAAAGAAAAAGAGAATATTTTTCAAGAAATCCCAACTTTTAAGATTTTACTTCCTTTTATTAGGTTAAATCCATATGCACTAAAACCAAATAATAAAATTAATACAAAAATAATCAAATTTATTAAAAATAAAGAAAACTTAGATGAAATTTGTGCTTCATTATCTTTTTTAAAAGATAATAATAAAACTATATTTTTTGAATTAGATGAAGCCTTAAAATTACAAAATGAATGTGAAGATTTACATGAAAGAATAAAATATGCCATTAAGCATAAGACATTAAAAAAAACTCATTTTTCTGAAACAATAAAGCAAGCTAATAAAACTGGAGTAATTACAAAAAAAGAGTATGAAAAATTGGACTTTGCATATAAAAAAAGATTAAATTTATTTACTTGAAATATATTAAAAAGCTTACAAATGATAAAATTTGCCTTTAAAAGGAGAAAATTTGGACTTAGAAGCTTTAAAATATAAACTCCATTCACAAATACCACTTACTAAATTCATGCAAATTGATATAGAAAAAGTCGAAAATAATTATCTAATAACAACTGCTCCCATAGAACCAAATATAAATGACAAACAAACAGGTTTTGCAGGAAGCTTAAGTACTTTAGTAACTATTTCTGCATGGAGTGCTTGTTATTTAAGTGTTGTTGATTTAGGTTTTAATAAAGATTGTATGATTGCAGTAATAAAAAGTGATACTGCATATAGAACTCCTGTAACAAAAGAACTTTACTGTAAAACTCTTTTACCATCAAAAGAACAACTACAAACTTTAAAAAGAAAACTTAAAGATAAAAAAAGTGCTTCAATTAGAATAAAATCTCAACTATTACAAGATGGTAAAGTTTGTGTTGATTTTGAAGGAGTATATGTTATCAAGCTTTAAATATTAAATTTTTAAATATTTTTAAATATTGTTTTGAACTTACTAGAGAACCCAATACAATTAAAACACAAGCAATTGCAATAGTTATTGTCATATTAGAAATACCTACTAAAACTAAAATTAAAGTTGAAAGAAGTGGTGCTAAATAAGCAAGTGAACCCAATATTTTTATATCACCGTTTTTCAAAGCAAAATCCCATAAATAAAATGCTCCTCCAACAGGTCCAAGACCTAACATTATTGCAGAAAAAAGTTCAAAAAATGTTGGTATGTAAATCTGTTCAAAAGTTAAATGTGCAATTGCAGAGAAAAAAGCAGTTAATATACAAAAACCTGTAACTGCAAAAGTTGGAATATGAGTTAAAGTTTTTGAAATCACGGAATAACTTGACCATAAAAGTGCAGAAATCAAGGCAAAAGAGTAGCCTAGAGTATATTTAGTATCAAATTGTAAACTTCCATCTTTTAAAACTAGTAAAAAAGCTCCACTTAAAGCTAAAAGTGTTCCAAGAATATGAAACCATTTTAACTTCTCATTTGGTAATAGTGAAGAAAAAACTACAATAAGTAATGGCCATAAGTAATTTATTAAATTAGCTTCAACAGCAGGAGCATTTTTAATGGCCAAAAAGTAAAATAAATGATATCCAAATAAACCAACTACTCCTATAATATAAGCTTTTAATGGTATTTTAAAAAACTCATTAAAGGCTCTTTTTTGTTTTTTTAACATAGCTATTCCTATTAAAGAAGCTACACAAAAAGATATAGTTAAAAGTTCAAAAGGTGGAATTTCTCCAGAATAAACTGTAAATAGTGCAAGACAAGACCATAAGCTTATTGTAATCAAGCCTAGTAAATTTCCTTTAGTTTGTTGTATATGCAATTTTCTCTCCTAATTCAAAAAATTTTACAATAATTTCCTTAAAATTATTTTTTTTTTGCTAAAATTATATGAATAAAGGAAATACTATGCAGATTAAACACATTTTTTCACTAATTATCTTTACTCTTTTTTTAATTGGATGTACACACAAAACACCATATACAAATAGAGATCAAATGATATTAATTTCAACAGAACAAGAGTTGGCTTTAGGTGAGCAAAGTTATGAAAAAACTTTAAAAGAATCAAAAGTAATAAAAAATACAAAAGATGCATTAAGAGTTAAAAATATTGGCGAAAAGATTGCAAAAGTTACAAAAAAAAATTATAAATGGGAATTTAACTTAATTGAGAATAAAGCAAAAAATGCATTTTGTCTTCCTGGTGGAAAAGTCGTAGTATACACAGGTATTTTAAAAATTGCTAAAAATGACTCACAACTAGCAACTGTTATTTCCCATGAGATTGCACATGCTCTTGCAAGGCATGGTGCTGAAAGAGTTAGTGCAGGTATGTTGTCTCAAGGTGTTCAAGTAATAGGAAATATAGTTTTAGGAAGTCAAGCACCTCAATATACAAAAACTTTTAATATTGCATATGGAGTAGGAGCTCAATATGGTGTGCTTATGCCTTATGGAAGAATGCAAGAGAGTGAAGCTGATGAAATAGGTATTTATCTTATGCATAAAGCTGGATATGATTTAAAAGAAGCAGTAAAATTTTGGGAAAATATGAGTAAAGGGAAAAAAGAAAATTTTGAGTTCTTTTCAACACACCCAAATTCAGAAAATAGAATAAAAAATATAAAAAAAATAATTAGTAAATTAAATTAATCTAAATAACAAATTTTAGTTTAATATAACCTCTTCACATTTATTAAAATAATAGCTATAATTTTGATATAAACGCGAAAAGGTTTGATTATGCATATATTTTACAAACTACTGATTATCATTATTTATACAAATTTTTTGTTTGCAGAAAATATAAAATATAATCCAATGATTGATTTATCAACAAAAGAACTTCAATGGCTAAATAAACATCAAAAAATAAAAGTTCATGCAGAAATGAATTGGGAACCTTTTAATTATAGTGAAAATGGTCAAATAATGGGTTACTCAAATGACTTGATAAGACTATTAGCTAAAAAAATCGGTTTAAAAATTGAATTTGTTCAAGCGCAAAATTGGAATAGCTTTATAAAAATGCTTAAAAATAAACAAATAGATGTTATATCAAATCTAGTTTCTACTCCCAATAGAGAAAAATATGCAGTTTTTACTAAAAATCCTATTATAAATATCTCAAATGCTATTTATTCAAATCAAAAAGCAAATATATTTAAAAAATTAAGTGACTTAGATAATAGAACTGTTGCAGTTGTTAAAGGCTCATGGCAAGAAGAAGTTATAAAAGACAACTATCCAAAGATAAAAATAATTCTAGTAGATAATTCAATTGAAACAATTCAATCTGTATCTACTGGATTAGCAGATGCAACAATAAATTTAGGACCAATTTTAAAAAATATAATTTCTAAATATGGTATATCAAATGTTTATTTTCAAGGTGTTGCAAAAATAAATGAAGAGAATAGATTTTTTGAAAGAATAGGAGTTAGAAAAGATTGGCCTATTTTAAGAGATATTTTTGATAAAGCAATAGAATCTTTGACATATCAAGAAAGAGTTACTTTAAATCAAAAATGGTTTATTGATAGTTTTATTAATAAAATTGAATACAATAAAGAAACACTAGAAAATAAAATTAGATCAAAAATCTTAACTACTAGTGGATATTCAAAAATACAATATAAAAATCCAAAGAAAATTTTACTTTTACACTCATATCATGCAGGCTATAAATGGACAGAAAATATAACAGCAGGAATAAAAGCTTTATTTCCAAATGATTCAAATGTTACTATTAGTATTGAATATATGGATACAAAAAGAGAGTTTGATAAAAAGTATTTAGAACTTTTAAAAAACAACTATCAGTATAGGTATAAAAATTCTGATTTTGATTTAATTATTGTTTCTGATAATAATGCATTGGATTTTATGATAGAAAATAAAGATAAGATTTTTGACTCTAAAATACCAATAGTTTTTACAGGAATAAATAATTTTGAAAAATCAATGCTAAAAAACAAATCAAATATAACAGGAATAAAAGAAGAGCTAGATATAAGAAGTACTTTAGATATTGCATTAAAACTACATCCAAATACAAAAAATGTTTTTGTAATAAATGATCAACTAACAACAGGTAAACTAATTGAAAAACGACTATTAAAGATTAAAAGTGACTATAAAAACAGAGTTAATCTAATTATTCCTAAAGCTTTATCAAAAGATGAGTTATTTGAAAAAATTAAATCGTTGAGTGAAGATACAATAATTTTTTATGTTCAATTTTTTAAAGATAAAAATGGGGAATATTTCAATACAAATGAATCAATAAAAAATATATCAAGACTAACAAAATTACCTATTTATGCAGCTTGGGATTTTTTACTTGGTGATGGAATAATAGGAGGAAAACTTTTAAGTGCATTTTCACAAGGCTTGGAAGCTGCAAATATTGCTCACTCTATTTTACTTGGTAAAAAAGCAGACGAAATTGAAATCTCAAATAAAAATACTACAAAATTCATGTTTGATGAAAGACTAATAGAGTCTTATAATATAAATAAAGAGTTTTTACCTCAAGATAGTTTCATTATAAAAGGTGATAATGTAAAGTTAAAATCAAACGAAACAATCTTTTTATCAAAAAAAGAAGAAAATTACCTTAGAAAAAAAGGTGAGATAAAAATGTGTATTTTACCTGATGCAATGCCCTATGAAAGTATTGAAAATGGAAAACATAAGGGTATTACAAAAGATATTATGGAAATAATTAAAAAAAGAATAAACTTAAAAGTATCCCTTTATCAAACAAAAAACTGGAAAGAATCATTAGATGCCATAAAAGAAAAAAAATGTGATATATTACCAGTTGTAGAAAATACACCAGAAAGAAGAAAATATTTAAACTTTACTAAACCATATATTACACAAACAATTGTTATTGCCACAAGAAATAATGAACTTTTTGTTGACAATATAAAAGATATATCAAATAAATCAGTAGCTATTATTCAAGGATATGCTTATGAAGAGATGATTAAAAGAAACTATCCAGATATTAAAATTGTTCATGTCCACACTATAAAGGATGGAATAAATAAAGTTAGAAATAAAAAAGTTTTTGGGTATATTGACTCATTAGGAAGTATTAGTTATCAACTTCAAAAAGAAGGTGACTTTGAGATAAAAATTGCTGGAAAAATAGAACAAGAAACAAAATTATCTTTTGGAACAATAAAAGATGAACCTATCTTAAATGTCATTTTTAATAAAGCAGTTGAATCATTTACACAAAAAGAATTAAAAAATATTTATGATAAATGGATTTCTGTAGAGTTTGAAGAAAAAGTAGATTATACTTTAGTTTATAAAATAGCATTTGCCTCTTTTTTAATAATTAGTTTTATTATATTTTGGAATAGAAAACTAAAAGCAGAAATACAAAAAAGAAAAAAAATAGAAGAAGAGTTAATAACAGCAAAAAAACAAGCACAAAAAGCAAACAAAGCAAAAAGTGAATTTCTTGCAAATATGAGTCATGAAATTAGAACTCCTATGAATGGAATAATTGGTATGACAACACTATCACTAGAAAAAATAAATAGTGATCCCCAAACATCAAAAGATTTTTTAATAAAAGCAAAAGCTTCTGCAAATATGCTTCTTAGAATAATAAATGATATTTTAGATTTTTCAAAAATAGAAGCAGGAAAGCTTGATGTTTCTATTGCACCTGTAAATTTAAGAAAATGTATAAGCAATATTAATGATCTATTTTCTCATATGGCTAAAGAAAAAGATATTGGTTTAATCATAGTACAAGATGAGGAAATACCAGAATATATTTTAAGTGATGAGTTAAGATTATCTCAGATACTTACAAATTTGATTAATAATTCTATTAAATTTACAAAAAAAGGTTACGTAAAAATTGAGATAAAGCTTATAGAACAAACAGATAAAGAGATTACTTTGAAGTTTTTTATTACTGATACAGGAAAAGGTATATCAAAAAATAATCAAAGTAAACTTTTTAAATCTTTTTCACAAGAAGATAATTCTATTTCAAAAGAGTTTGGAGGAACAGGATTAGGCTTGGTTATTTCTAAAAATTTAGTAGAATTACTTAAAGGAGAGATTGACTTTGAAAGTCATGAAAATAAAGGAACAACTTTTTTCTTTACAATTAAAGCAAAAATCCCAAAAAAAGAACAACTAGAAGAAATAGAAAATAGACTTGAGCATATTACAAACAATAATGAAAAAATAATAGATGCAAGAATACTTTTAGTAGAAGATAATGAAATAAACCAAGAACTTGCAATTAATTTTCTAAAAGATGAAGTAAAACATATTGAAATAGCAAACAATGGTTATGAAGCTGTTGAACTTATAAATAAACACTCTTGTAGTTATTATGATTTGGTTTTGATGGATATTCATATGCCAATAATGGATGGTTATAGTGCAACAAAAACTATTAAAGAGCATTTACAATGTAATACATTACCAATCATTGCTATGACTGCAAATGCTTTAGATAGTGATGTTAAAAAATGCTTATCTTATGGGATGGTTGATCATATAGGAAAACCATTTGATGTAAAAGTATTAAAAGAAAAAATAAACAAAATACTAAGTAAAAAGTCAATTGAAGAAAAGACAAATGAAAAAAGTTTGGATAATACAAGTTCAAAAAGCTTACTAGATACTAAAACCGCCTTAGATAGAATGATGAATCAAAAAGAATATTACAAAGATTTTTTAAAAAGTTTTATTGAAAAAAGAGAAAATGATATAAAAAAACTTTCAAGACTTTTAAAAGATAATAATACTGAAGATTTATTAAATGAATTACATACAATAAAAGGTTTACTTGGAACTTTAGGAGCATATGAGAATGCAAAACAGTTTGAAGAGTTTGAAACTAAAATAAAAAACAATCAAACAATTAGTGATGATTTTTTAAGTAATATTTCTAATAATTATGAGATTTTAATAAGTGAAATAAAACAATGGATTCAAGATAATTAAACATAAAACAGAATATCTGTTTTATGCCATATTTGTAAATACTGCTTGAACGTCATCGTCATCTTCAAGCTTTTCAAGTAATTTACCAATCTCTTCTTGTTCTTCTTCATTGAACTCTTGAGGATTATTTGTCACTCTTTTTAATTCAGCTTTTTTAAGTTCAATTCCTAGTTCTTCAAATTTTGTATTCATATTTCCAAAATCAGTATAATCAGCAAAAGCAATACATAATCCATCTTCTTCTTCAAGCTCTTCAAGACCTGAATCAATTAATTCTAATTCTAGTTCTTCAAGATCCATATTTTCTTTTTTATCAAACTCAAAAATTGCTTTTCTATCAAACATAAACTCTAATGAACCAGTAGGAACTACTTGTCCACCATTTTTATTAAAATGCATTTTTACATTTGCAACAGTTCTTGTATTATTATCTGTAGCGCACTCTACAAAAATCAATACTCCATGAGGACCTTTACCCTCAAAATTTACATCAGTATAATTTTTTGCATCTTTTCCTGTTGCTCTTTTAATAGCTGCTTCAATATTTGTTTTTGGTAAATTTTGTGCTTTTGCATTAAGAATAGCTGTTCTTAAAACAGGGTTCATTTCAGGATCACCACCACCAGCTTTTGCTGCAATTTCAATTGCCTTAGCTAGTTTTGGGAAAACTCTTGACATATTCCCCCATCTTTTCATTTTGGCTGCTTTTCTATATTCAAAGGCTCTACCCATAAATTACTCCAATATTTTATTTTTCACAGATTATACCAAGTTTGTAATAAATATGTAATTATTGGCAATTATAAACATATTTTAACTTTTTATATTTAAACTAATTAAATGTTATTTTAATTAGTTTAGATATAATTAATTTTATGATAAAAAAACTACTACTTTTAATTACTTTAATATTTATAAACTTTGCTAATAGTGAAGATATAAAATTACATTTTGAAAACAAAGAAATAACAAATGCTCAAACAGCACTTTTGTACCTTGATGCAAAAAATATAAAAGAGCCAAAGTTAACTGTTTTAAATAAAGAAAAAACGAATATAGATTTTTTTAAAAACCCTTTTAAAAAAAATAGCTTTTATGCTTTGATTCCTATGTCTTATTATAAAAATATCAAACCATATAAAATAATAGTTTCATATGAAAAGAACAATGTTAAAAAGTTTAAATCAACTTCATTAATATTAAAAAATGGGAAATATAAAAGTGAAGTAATAAATGTAAAAAGTTCAAAAGTTACTTTAAGCAAAAAGAATAAACAAAGAACAAAGAAAGAGTACAAAGAAGCTATGGATATTTACAATACTGTAACTAAAGAACTACTTTGGAATAGTGATTTTATTTATCCTTTAAATACAAAAATAACAAGTGAATTTGGTACAAAAAGAGTTTATAATAATAAGATAAAAAGTTATCATAGTGGGACAGACTTTAGAGCAAGTATTGGAACACCAATTAAAGCTGCAAATGATGGAATAGTTGTACTTTCAAAACATAGATTTTATGCTGGCAATTCTATTATTATTGATCATGGACAAGGAGTCTATACTTGTTACTATCACTTAAGCAAAATGAATTTTAAGAAAAATCAAAAAGTGAAAAAAGGCGAGATTATAGGCCTTAGTGGAAATACAGGAAGAGTTACAGGACCACATTTACATTTTAGTGCAAGAGTAAACTCTGTTCAAGTTGATCCTATGCAACTTATTACGATTTTAAACAAAATAAATAATTAGTAAAACATTTTTTTGTTTTACCTAATTTTTTACAATTTTTCTATATAATCACATTCACACACAACACAAGGAAAACAAAATTGAAAAAGGTAGTATTAATACTAATGCTTTCATTACTATATTCCTGTAATGCGAAGCAAATAGAACAAACTAATAATTTAGCAACAGATGAAACATATATGGCTTTTGATGACATTTCAAGTGAGTTTGAAAACAAAGGTTATAAAAAAGATGAGTTTGATCCATTAAGTGGGTACAACAGAGCAATGACTTCTTTTAATGATAGTTTTTATCTTTATATTTCAAAACCTGTTATTTTAACATATAAAGATATTGTTCATCCAACAATAAGAACAGGCGTATCTAACTTTTTTACGAATTTAGGTTTTCCAATTAGGTTTATAAATAATCTTTTACAATTTAAGTTTCAAAATTCATGGGAAGAGTTACAAATGTTTTTATTAAATACTACATTTGGAATTGCTGGATTAATAGATGTTGCAAAAGAGAATAACTTTGAGATAAAGCACCATGATGAAGATTTTGGTCAAACTCTTGCTACTTGGGGAGTGGGAGAAGGTTTTCATATTGTATTACCAATTTTAGGCCCATCAAATCTAAGGGATACTTTTGCTTTTTTTGTTGATGATTTTGCAAATCCTTTAAAAAAAGGTGATACTTCATTTTATTTAAGTAATTCAACTGAAGAATCAATAGGAATTAGAACATTTAAAGTAGTGAATAATTCATCTTTTAAAGTAGAAGTATACGATAAGATAAGAAAAGATGCTATTGATTTATATCCATACTTAAAAGATTTTCATAGAAAACAAAGAGAAAAGCAAATAAAGGAATAAAATGTTAAAAAATCTATTAATAATTGCATGTTTAATAAACTTTGCTTTTGCTATGCCAAAAGACAATATTAAAGAAGATATGACTGAAAATATTTACAAAGTAATTGATATATTAAAAAATAAAAAACTTGCTAAAAAAGAAAAAGGTAAGCAAATTATTAAAGTAATGGATAGTTCATTTGATTATAAAATAATGGCTATGTTATCTCTTGGAAAACAATGGAGAACTATTTCTAATGAACAAAGAGCAGATTTTTCAAAAGCATTTGAGAATAGACTAAAAGATTCATATATTGATAAACTTGATTTATATCACGATCAAGAGATAAAAATTGATAAATTAAAAGAGATAAAAACAAGATTAGTTTTAAAAACTCTTTTAATTGGAGAAAAAGAAAACTTTGCAATTGATTATAAATTATATGAGAATAAAAAAAATAAGCAATGGTACATTTATGATGTTAGCATTGCAGAAGTTAGTATCATTCAAACATATAGAAATCAATTTTCACAGTATCTAAAAAATAAATCAATTGATGATTTAATTGAATACTTAAATAATAAAAACAAGCAAGCATGATAAAAAATTTTTATACAAAATTTTTATTTCAAAACCCTAAAAAAATAATACTATCAGTATTTTTGATAGTTTGTTTTTTAGGATACTTTGCAACAAAACTTGAAATAGATGCTTCTGCTGAAACTTTACTTTTAGAAAATGACAAAGATTTGGCTTTTGCAAGAGAGGTTTCTAAAAACTACGAAACTCAAGATATCTTAGTTGTTACATTTACTCCAAATAGTGATATTCTTTCTAATACAAGTTTAACTACTATTAAAAATTTAAGTGAAGATATAAAAAAACTTTCATTTACACAAAGTATCACATCTGTTTTAAATGTACCTTTATTACAATCACCTGTAAGACCTATACAAGAGTTAGTTGATGAAGTAAAAACTATAGAAAACAGTAAAGATTTTGATAAGAAATTAGTAAAAAAAGAGTTTTTGACTTCACCTTTATATAAAAATAGCTTAGTTAGTAGTGATTTTAAAACAACTGCAATTGTAGTGAATTTAAAAAGAGACAAGAAGTTTTATAACTTGGTTGAGCAAAGAAACTCTTTACTTAAATTAAAAAATAGTAATAAAGCTTCTAAAGAAGAGTTAGAAAAACTAGAAAAAATAAGTCTTGAGTTTAAAACATATAGAGATACTCAAAGAGATGCAACCTCAAAATATATTCAAGATATTAGAAGTTTACTAAAAAATTATAAAGATAAAGGAACACTATTTTTAGGTGGTGTTAATATGATTGCCACTGATATTATTAGTTTTGTAAAAAACGATTTATTAATATATGGTTCTACTTTAATCTTACTTCTTATTGCTATATTATGGATTATTTTTAGACAATTTAGATGGGTTGCTTTGTCTGTATTAATTTGTACATTATCAGTAATTGCAACAAGTGGTATGTTAGGAATTTTTGGCTGGGAAGTAACTGTTATCTCATCAAATTTTATTTCATTACAACTAATTATTACAATATCTATTGTACTTCACTTAATTGTAAGATACAGGGAACTTAGCTCTATTTATAAAAACTCTTCTCAAAGTAAATTAGTTTTAAATACTATGCTTTCAAAACTAAGTCCATCTTTCTTTGCTATTATTACGACAATAGCGGGATTTAGCTCACTTTTATTATCAAATATTCAGCCAGTTATAAATCTGGGTTGGATGATGAGTGCAGGTATTGCAATCTCATTATTAATTGCATTTTTAGTTTTTCCAGCAGTTTTAATACTATTAAATAAAACAGTTGTAAATAAAAGCTTTGAAAGTAATTTACATTTTATTGATTTTTGTATAAAAATAGTAAAAAATAAAGGTAATAAAGTTTTAATTGCAAGTGTTATTTTAATTGCTTTTTCACTAACAGGTGCTTCTTTACTTTTAGTAGAAAATAGTTTTATTTCATACTTTAAAAAAGATACAGAGATTTATCAAAGTATGAAAGTAATTGATCAAAAACTAGGAGGGACTACTCCTTTAGATGTTATAATTGATTTTAATCTAATATCAAAAGAGGAGAATAAACAAACAAAACAAGAATCTAATGATGATATGTTTGCTTCTTTTGAAGATGAATTTAATAGTTCAGGAAATGATGCGCAATATTGGTTTACTCCACATAGAATGAATATTATCACAAAAGTTCATGATTATTTAAATAGTTTAGAACATATAGGAAAAGTTCAATCTTTAGCAACAATGTTAAAAGTAGGAAAAGTTTTAAATGACAATAAAGAGTTAGACTCATTTAATCTAGCACTTTTATATAACAATCTTCCAAAAGAGTATAAGTCTTTGATTTTAGAGCCATATATAAATATAGAAAAAGATCAAGCAAGAGTTACTTTAAGAATAATTGATTCAGATAAAAATTTAAGAAGAGATGAGTTATTAAAGAAAATTAAAAATGATTTAAAGACTATTATAAAAGATGAAAGTGTAGAGATAAAACTATCTAATCTTATGGTTTTATATAACAATATGCTTCAATCACTTTTTGACTCACAAGTAAAAACATTGGGATTTGTAATTTTAACTTTATTTATAATGTTTCTAATTTTATTTAGATCATTTACTATTGCAACTATTGCAATATTAGCAAATATAGTTCCAATTTCAATTATATTTGGAATTATGGGATGGTCAAAAATACCACTAGATATTATGACTATTACAATTGCAGCTATTTCAATAGGAATTGGAGTAGATGATACAATTCACTATATTCATAGATTTAAAGAAGAGTTTAAAAAAGACCACAATTATATAAATGCAATGCAAAGATCACATAGATCAATTGGTTTTGCAATGCTTTATACTTCAATAGCTGTAATGGTAGGATTTTCAATTTTAGTTTTATCAAACCTTATTCCAACAATATATTTTGGAATATTAACAGTTATAGTTATGGCAACAATTTTAGCATCAGCATTACTTCTTCTTCCAAGATTACTTATACTATTTAGACCTTTTTCTAAGCTTTAAATAGTATAAAATGAGATATTAATAATTCATTAATATTTAGTAATATTTCATTAATATTAACTAGATAGTATTTCACTACAAATATACTGACCAATCACAGTATATTATCTCCTTGATAAATAATATGAATTTTTTATTAAAAAAGAGGCTTCTCACCTCTTTTTTTTCTTTATTGTAAATCACTCTTTTAGTAACTATTATGTTTAGTTTCTTAACATTATTAAGAAATAATTATTAAATATAGATAAAAAAGAAGAACATAAATAAATAGTATATATAATGAAAAATGAATATATATTCGTAATATTTTTAAATTGTCCTGCATTGAGGAAACTATGAAAAAGTTAGATAAAACGCAAACAGAACTACTGTTAACTAATTTAGATGAAGATGGGAAACTATCTTGTTTAAAAGCTTTTAAAGTTGCAAGATTAATTGGTATGAAACCAAAAGATATGGCAGCAATTGCAAAAGCTATGAATATTGTAATAACAAATTGTGAATTAGGAGTTTTTGGAAAATTAAAATTTTCAGAAAAACATGATAATATTTATAATTCACTAAGTCAAAATACAAAAGATAATAAAAAAGTTGAATGTGAAATAGCGTGGAAAGAGGCTCAAAATAAAGGCTCTACACTTAAAAAAGTTGGTTCAACTATTAAAAATTCAGATATAAAAGTTACACATTGTCAACTTGGATGTTTTTATGATGAAGAGTATGAAAACTTTGAGAATATAACTTAATTGCTATTTTAATTAAAAATCCATCTCTATAAATAATGCATTATATCTTCTAATAAATAAAATTGTAAATTCAAAATCTTATATATAAAAGCCTATTTAGTAAACCTTATGAATATTATAGAATTAATTAATAATATAGTACAATAAAAGCATGAATAAAAAATTTATACTATTTGATAATGATGGAGTACTAGTTGAAACTGAGATGTGGTACTACCAAGCAAATTATGATATTTTAAAAACAGTAAATATAACTTTAGAATTTGATACTTATCAAAAAATAATGATAAGAGGCGGAAATGCTTGGGAATTAGCAATAAAAGAAGGCTTTAAAAAAGAACAAATTGATAAGTTGAGAGAAAAAAGAGATGAACTTTATCAATATTTTTTACAAACTAAAGATATTACTATTAAAAATGTAGTTACTACTCTTGAACAATTAAGTAAAAAATATAAAATGGGAATTATTACAACTGCTAGAAGAGTTGACTTTGAACTAATACATAAAAACAGGAATATTATTGATTTTATGGATTTTACTTTATGTGTAGAAGATTATGAAAAAGCAAAACCACACCCTGCTCCCTATCTTGCAGGATTAAAAAAGTTTAATGCAAAAGAAGAAGAAACAGTTGTTATTGAAGATAGCCAAAGAGGACTTGATTCAGCTTATGCTGCTAATATTGATTGTATAGTTATAAAAAATGAGTTTACAAAAAGTCATGATTTTCAAAAAGCAAAATATTTTATTGATAAATTTGATGATTTAAAAAGACTTTTGTAATTTTGTGATAAGATTATAGTAACTTATTTAAAAAGAGTTTAAAATGATTAATAAAGATTTTTTAAAAAAACTTACTATTTTATATGTAGAAGATGAAGACCTAGCAAGAGAAAAACTTGCTAAAACATTAAATAGGTTATTTAAAACTGTATATTTAGCTCCAAATGGTATGGAAGGATACATACAGTTTCAAAAACTTCATTTAGCAAAAACACCAGTTGATTTAGTATTAAGTGATATAAATATGCCCAAAATGAGTGGTATAGAAATGCTTGAACAAATCAGACAACTAGATGAAGAAGTTCCTTTTATATTTACAACTGCAAGATCAGAATCAGAAAACTTACTTAAAGCAATTGAATTAAAAGCAAACCATTATATTCTTAAACCTATTGACACAGAAGATGTGATTTTGAAATCCCAAGAAGTTTGTCAAAAAAAATATTATGAAAAAATGCTTTCTATAAAAAATCAAGAGTTAGAGCAGTATTTAGATGCAATAGATAATATTGCAGTAGTATTAAAATTTGATGAGGAAATTAATATAACATTTATTAATAGTGCATTTTTATTATCTTTTCAAAAAGATGAAAAAGAGATAATAAATTACAATTTTCAAGAACTTATTCACAAAGATACTTCAAGGGAAGTTATAGAAGATGTTATTAAACAAATAAAAGAAAAAAGTAAATGGGAAGGTGAATTAAAGTTTGCAGACTCAAAAGGCTTACCTTTTTATGTTACTTGTAATATATTTGAAATTGATGAAAATCATAATAAAGCTTTTATTTGTATTGGTTTTTTATCAACAAAAGAGAATTTAGAAAAAAGAGAATTTAAAAAGAAAGTAATTAAAAATATACAAGAACAAAGAGAATTAATTGCTAATTTAAAAAAGCAACAAGAACAATTGAAATTAAAAATTTCAAAGTATGAAAATATAGTTCCTTTATTAAGAAGTGAACTAGATACTGAAAAGAAAAAAAGTCAAGCAAAATTGCAACAGATAAAACATTATGAAAATGAAAAACTAGGTCTTGATGAAAAACAAGAAAGCATACTTAAAATGAAAAATAAACAACTTGAAGAATATAAAGATGTAATGATTAAAGTAAAAAAAGAGAAAGATCTTTTAGTTGAAAAAATTCACACTCTTGAAAAAGAAGTTTTAGCCAAAAAAGTTGATATTGAGAAAAAACAAGAAACAATTGATGTAAAGATGAAAAGAATAGAAGATTTAAATGATGTAATTAAGTTTAGAGAAGCCCAAATAAAAGAGCTTGACCCTAAAGCTTTGCTTGACTAAGAATTATTTCCATTTGACAATATCATAATAAACTTAGCACCTTTGCCAGTATTTTTTAACTTTAACTCTCCATTAAAACTTGTTTTTACAACAAGTTTTACCATATAAAGACCTGTTCCTGTACCTTTTTCTTTTGTAGTAAAATAAGGATCAAAAATCTTTTCTGGATCATCTTCTTTTATACCTCCTGCTGTATCCTCTACAACTAGTACAGTATAGTTTTTATTAGATCCTGCTGTTATATAAATATCTCTTTGTTCAATTTCTCTTTCAATAAAAGCATCTTGTGCATTTGTTAAAAGATTTAATATAACTTGTTCTAATTCTGAATCAACACCATAAACCTCTTCATTTGATACATCAATATGTAAATTTACATTATTATTTTGTAGTTGTTTTAAAAGTAAACTTTGTGAATTTTCAATAACTTTTTTAAGTAAAAATTTACTTTTTGATTTTTTAGGATTGAAAAAATCCCTAAAATCATCAATAGTTTGACTCATAAAGTTTATATTGCTTTTTGTTTTTTTAGAAAATTCATCAATAAATTCATCATTAATCTCACCAAAATTATAAGAGTCTTTAACATCATTGCAATACAATGAAAGTACATTTAAGGGTTGTTTTAATTGATGAGCTATTACACCTATCATTTCACCCATAGTAGCCATTTTCGCTTGATGAATCAAAATCTCATTTTTTTCTTCTAATTCATCTTCTCTTTTTTTACTTCTTTCAAAAATATCTATATATACTTTAAGTTTTGCATCTAATAAAAGATCATCGATTGGTTTTGTTATATATTCAATTGCTCCAATATCATACCCTCTTCTTTTATACTCATCTTTATCATAAATACCAGTAATAAAAATCAAGGGAATATCTTTTGTTTTTTCAATGCTTTTTAGATATTCAGCAAACTCAAAACCATCAATTTCAGGCATTTGAATATCAGTTAAGATTAGATTTATATCTTCTTTCATTAAAATTTCCATGCCCTCTTGAGCACTTAATGCACTAAAAATCTTAACATCAAAACTATCTTCAATCATCATCTTTAAAGAGTGAATATTCTCAGCAACATCATCAACTAACAAAATACTAAACTTTTCCATTTTAACCCTTTAAAAGTACATATTAATAATAACGCATTATTATTTTGGAGTACTTAAAAAAATATATAAATCTATATATTATTTTTTATATATTTTATTAAATACTCGTTATCAATTGGTTCATCTAAAATCAAATCCACTACTTCACTATTATTGCATTTTCCAATAGAAATGATTATCAAATTATTTTCTTTTTTAATTTTCATAAGTTCTTCATTAGTTTCTACTTTATGAATAATCAAAAACTCTCTTTTTCTTTTATCATGTGCTTTAAAAAACTCTTTTAAACTTTTGATATTAATCAAAGACATTGATTCTTCTTTATTTAAAGCTACTCCTACTTTAAAAAATAACAAAGGATTGTCATTTAAAATAAAAACTGAAATATCTTTTTCTTCTTTTGGTTTATTTTTTTCTAGCTTAAGTATTTGAGTATCTTCTGTTTTTTCTTCTTTATTTTCATTTTTTGCTATTTTTGTTTTATCAGATTTTTTAATATTAAATAAAAAGCAACTTCCTTTTTCTTCTTCACTTTTTATTTTTATTTCTCCACCTTGTAAAATAACTAATTCTTTTGAGATTGCTAAACCTAATCCAACACCACTGTATTTTCTTGTAGTTGTTCCATCAAGTTGTTTAAAGCTAGTAAAAATCTCCTCTTGATTTTTCTTTGAAATACCAATACCTGTGTCAATAACTTCAACAAAAATATTAGTTTCATCTTCAAAAATATTAAATTTTACTTCTCCTTTTGAAGTGAATTTTATAGCATTGCTTAGAAGATTTCTACAAACTTGTGTAAATCTTTGCTCATCAATTACGTATAAATTTTCTTTTAATCTATAATCACTTTTAAAAGTTAATCCTTTTTTATTTGCACTTGAATCATAAATTGATACTAATGTATTAAAAACTTTTTTTAAATTAGCTTCTTTTAGATAAAGTTTTATATCTTTTGATTCTATTTTAGTTAAATCTAAAATATCATTTATTAAAATTTTTAATTCATTTGCAGATTTGTTTATTATTTTTATATTATTTAAATTATCTTCATTTAAACTATTATCTTTATTTTTTATCATAACTGCTGTTATTAAAGATATTGGATTTAATGGAGTTTTTAATTCATGACTTATATTTGCTAGAAAATAATTTTTATATTTATCTGCTTGTAGTAACTCTTTTTTTTGCTGCTTTAATTTAACATTTAATTTTGTCATTTCATCAAAACTTTGATTTATACGTAAAGCCATATAATTAAAACTGTTAGTTAATTGAGCTAGTTCAGTTTTATTATTTTTATGTAAAACCTCATCAACAAATACTCTATTTCTACCATCAAGGTGCTTTGTCGCTTCTATTAAGCTACGTAAAGGTTTTACTATAAGTTTTTTTATAAAATAAATTAAAAAAATAAAAAGAAATAAAAATTTTAATAATGTTATAACAACTGTTAAAACTATATTTTTTTCTATCATTTTATATATTATATTTTTATCATAATATATACTAAGGACTGCTACTTTTTTATTTTTTTTATTAAAAACTTCAAAATCAATTTTTTTTAAATCTTCTTGTTTTTCAAGACTATTTTTGTCTATTTTATATTTATTTTCTAAAAAAACTTCACCTGATATTTGAGTTATTATTATTTTTTCAATATTTTCATTACTTATAATTTCATCTACTATTTGTTTAGTTCTTTTTCTATCATAATTCCATACACTTTCACCCAAATTATCACTGTATGATTTTTTTATAAGCTCAAACTCTTTGTGTAAACTTTTTTCTGCTAATTCTAATTTTACATAAATCTCATATGATGTAAAAGCTCCGACAACTAATACATATATTAAAAATAATTTTTTAAATAGTAAAAAACCCAACGAATCTGAAAAACTATACATTTTAAGCCTTTTATTTATTAGTTTTCTTTACTTTAACTAAATTCATTACTTCTTGAACTAAAGATTTATCAACTTTATCTCTTGATATACTTATATCTGCTTTATCAAATTTTTCATCGCCAATTGCAACTAAAACTAAACTGTTTTCAATTGCTGTTTTTTCTAGTTTTTCTAAATTTTCTCCTTGTGAATTTAATACATCAAAAACTATTGCTTCAAAAGTTCTATTTTGTATCACTTTTTGGGCATTTTCCACAGAGTTTGTATGCTCAATTTGAATACCTTGCTTTTTAAATGTTACTAAAATTGGGAAAACAGTTGCATGGTCACCATTTATTATTAAAAGATTATTTAAATCTTTAATCTCTTCTTCACTGTTTTTAGAACTATCTTCAATATCAAAAAACACTATCTCTTCTGTTTTTATACTTTCATTACCTGATGAAATATCAACCTTATCATCAGAAACATTTTTGATTGTTACTTTTTTAGGTAAAGTAACTTGAAATTCACTTCCAATACCCATTTCACTATTTACTTTTATATCGCCACCTAAAAGTTGTGATAACTCTTTTGATATGGCAAGTCCAAGTCCAGTTCCACCATATTTTCTTGTTGTACTTCCATCAGCTTGTTTAAATCTTTCAAAAATATTTTTTAATTTATCTTTTCCTATTCCAATTCCCTCATCAATTATAGAAATTATAATATCATCATTGCTTTCTTCTACTTTTATTTCAATACTGCCCTCTTCTGTAAACTTTATTGCATTACTTAATAAATTTTTCATTATTTGTTTTATTCTTGCTTCATCAGTTAAAATAAAAGTATTTTCTATATTAAATGATTTTACAAATTTTAAATTTTTGTCTTTTGCTAAAGGAAGCATAGAATCATATAAAGAATCAATCAACACTTGTATATCTAGTTTTTTTAAGTTTAAAGACAACTCTCCTGCTTCTATTTTTGAAATATCTAATATATCATTTATCAAAACTAAAAGATCATTTCCACAAGTATTTATTATATTCATATTTTTCACTTGTTCTTCATCTAGCTTTTCTTTTTTATTTTTTTTCATTACAGAAGAAATTACAATAATAGAGTTTAAAGGGGTTTTTAATTCATGACTCATATTTGCTAAGAAGTCATTTTTGTATTTATTTGATTCAACTAGCTCTTTTCTTTGTCTTTCAAGTTCAATAGCCAAAGCTCTTAGTTTTTCATTTCTTTTTTTCATTATTGTAACATTTAAGCATGAATCAATACTAATATTTAATTTGTGTGCAAGACCTTGAAACATAGAGCCTAAAAAACTCATATTCATACTTTTTTTACTATAAACAAGAAAGATTATTCCTCTATCTAAAGGTAGTATTAAAACCCTTTGTGTTTTATCATTTTTATTGTCAATTATATTAAAACTATCATAGATATTAGAATAATCTTCAATATCAAAATCTTGTATTTTACCCATACTTATAATTTTATTTAAGCTTTTTTTGCCCTCATCATACAGATAAAAAGTCCCATATAAAGCAAAGGTTTCATTAATAAATGTCTTTAGTACTTCTTTTAACATCTCTTTTAAATCTAAACTATTTCCTATTGCACTATGGCATTTATATGTAAGTGCTAATTGTTCAACTAACATATTGCACCTACTAAACAAGTTTTATTAAATAAGTTTAAATTTACATCACCTTTGTTTACAATTTCACCTAGTGTTAAAACACCTAACATTAGTCTATTATCACTTGTCTTTTTTATCATTTGCATTTCATCCTCAAAACTTTCTTTTAAAAAGCTTTTTCTTGATACACATTCAAAAACTAAAACCAAGCTTTGTTTATTTTCACTTTTGCTAACAGCTTCTAAAGTTGCTTGCTTTGCAGCATTGATTAATTTATCTTTATTGCCTTTTAAAATAGCAATTACAGAATTTTGAGAGATAGAATTAGAGATATTTAAACTATCATTTGAAACATCAAATATTTCTTTGACTAAAATCTCATTATCAAATTTTACTAAACCAATGGGATAAGAGTTTAAATAATCATTAATATCATTTATTTGTATATTTAAATCCTCTTCAATAACTTTTTTATAATAATCAAGTGCATTATTATAATCAATTTGTAAAATACTAGTTTCATTAACAAGTGTAGTTACAAGTTGATCTTTTAATATCGTCCATCCATGTTCTACACCAATATTAATCTCTTGCTTTTTACAAAGTAATAAAGCAGCATCTTTATATATGCCCTCAGGTGAAAAAATAACTTCTTTTCTATTAAAAGGAGTCATTCCCGCACCGCCACCTAAGACTTGTGTTTGAGGCTCAAGTAATTCAAAAAAAGTATCTAAAAATTCGTCTATATGATGACTTAATCCATCAACAAAAGTAATTACTGATTTGATTTGTTTAAATTCATCTTTTTCAAAATAAGTTTTTGAAATATCATTTTGAATTATTATTTTTTCATCATCATCAAGTTTATATGCTAAAAGTCCATCTTTATAATTTACTGCTTCAAACATAATTTCAGGGAAAATTGCTCCATATGCTTGAATTTTAGAATTTTTCAATAATGACATATAAAATTTACACTCTTGAGCTACTAATAATAAATATCTATTATTTTCATCTTTACAATCTCTTACAAAGGCATCTAAACTTTTATAATATTTTACATTGATACTCATTTGTAAACTCCTTAAAACAACTTGTGTAATAAATAGTATTCATATTATTTTATACACTAATAGTAATATAATAGTATCAAAAAAAAACTATTTTTTCATAGTTTAATAATAATTTTTCTAAATAAAAGCTTTTATTTATTATTTTATTGTCCTTTTAACACACTTTAAAATAAGCTTTATTACTAAAAAATTTAGATATTATTACAATAATTTAACAAAGAGGAAATATATGCAATACTTTGGTGTATTTAAAACAAAATATGAAGAAGTTTTTTTAACAGAAAGCTACCTTTACATAAGTTGTGATAAAGATGATGAGATTACAGTAAAAGATTTAAAAGAAAAAATCAAAACGAATAAATTGAAAAAGAAAAATATAATAGGAACAATTTTTTTATATAATCCTATTGTTTCTCCTGTGGGATATGATTCAAATAAATTTTTATTAGAGCAAGAGTTTGACAAATTTGATGAAATGATTGAACTTAAAATAGAAACATATATGACTGTATTTAAAAATGCCATGAGTAAAACAGATGAAATAAAAGGTAAATTAATTCAAGTTAGAAACTTATTTAATCTAAATGAAAAAAATATAGATTCATCTCAATTACTTATGAAATTTAATGATGACTTAGAAAAATACAACTCTTTACAAAATACAGAATTTGATAGAGATATTATGTATTTAGATGCACAAAATTTAATTCCATCAGGTAAGTTTGTATTTTTTTCATGGGGTGAAAAAATAAATGGAAAAGAGTTTATTTATATTGATGATTATGCAAGATTGATTTATGAAAATTGCAAAAAACTTGGTAAAAAAATAGCTTTTGTTTATAAAGAAGAAAAATCATTAGAAGGTGCAGAGCAACTACTTCAATTTGCTACACCAATGCAAAATATAAAAACAAAAAACTCAATTACTAGTGCAATAAATGAATGTTTTAAAGTGTTCCCACCAAAAATATCACCTTATAAGTAATAATAGAGTTTTATGACTTTTACCAAAGAACAATTAGATATAATTAACTCAAAAGAGCACTCTTTTAAAATAAATGCAGTTGCAGGAAGTGGTAAAACAACAACACTTCTGCAATATGCTAAAAACTTTCCTAAATATAAGATTTTATATCTTGCATATAACAAATCTTTACAAACTAGCTTAGAAAAAAAACTATATAAATTAGAGATTTCTAATATGCATGTAAAAACTATTCATTCATTAGCTTTTAATAAAATGCAAGCTTGGAAATATAAACTAAGTTATGATTTAAAAGTAGAGGCTATTTACAAATGTATAAAAGAGTTTGAACAATGTAGATTATCATACGAGCCAACACCAAGTTATCTAGCACTTATAAAAGATATTATTAACTTTTACTGTAATAGTTCACTAATACAAATAGATGAAGAGTTACTTCAAAGTTATAAGAAGTATTCAAATTTAGATGCAAAAGTCTTAAAACTTCTAAAAACAAGAGTTGAAAATATTTTGAACCATACAAAATATATTTTAACTTCTATGAAAACACAAAAAATTGAAGCAACACATGACTTTTATTTGAAGTTTTTTTATCTAAATAAAAAAATCTCTTCAAACTTGGGATATGACTTAATCTTAGTAGATGAAGCACAAGATATTTCTGATGTAATGATTTCAATAGTTGAAGCACAAAAGTGTAAAAGAGTCTATGTAGGAGATAGTTTTCAACAAATCTACTCTTTTAGATTTGCTATAAATGCTCTTGATAAGATAAAACTTCCTATATATAATTTAAGTAAAAGTTTTAGGTTTTCCAATGAATTAGCAAAAAAACTAGAGTACAATTTAAATCAGCTTTATAGTAAAATTGACTCAAAATCTCTTGAAATATTTGGATTGGAAAATAAACAATCTTTAATAGGAGAAAAAGTAGTTAATGAAGAAAAACCTTTTTGTGTAATAAGCAGAACAAGTTTTGCTCTTGCAAAAGAAGTAATAAAGTATATAAATAAAAAGAGAGATTATAAAATATATTTTGAAGGAGGATATAATTCATACTCCTTTATGAATCAAACTGTTTATTCAATATACTACTTAAAACAAAAAAAGTATGAAAAGATATCAATTGATGAGTTAAAAGAGTTTAGTTGTATTGAAGAGCTTGAAGAGTATGCTAAAGACACAAAAAACCAAGATTACTTAAATGTGATAAGATTTATAAATACCTATAATGACTCAATATTTGAAATAAATAAAAATATAAAAAGCAATCTTACACAAGATAAATCAAAAGCTGATATTGTCTTTACAACTGCACATAAATCAAAAGGTATGCAATACTCTCAAGTTATTATGTGTGAAGATGATTTTATAAGTAAAAAAGATATATTAGGTTCGAAAAAAAACATCACAAATCTAAAAATAAATGAAGAATTAAATATTTATTATGTTGCAGCAACAAGAGCAATGGATGCTTTAAATCTTGCCAATTTAGATTTAAATTATAGTTTTGATGAATCAAAAGTAAATAATCAAGAAAAATTCAAAGTAAAAAATTCTAAGAAAAAAGTTCCAATGAAAAAACTTAAAGAACTTCAAAATAGATGGTTAGAATCCAATAAAATTAAACATTTTTAAATTTTTAAAAATTTTTCTAAACTTTTAAATAATTTCAGCTTTGTTTAATCTAGTACCTATTATAATTCCACCCGCTTAACAATAAAGCGACACAGAAACTTAACAATCGGTGAGGTTGGAGAGTGGTCAAATCCAGGAGACTGTAAATCTCCCGCCTATGGCTTCGAAGGTTCAAATCCTTCTCTCACCACCACTATTTAAGTTTAGGTGGCTCGGTAGCTCAGTCGGTAGAGCAAAGGACTGAAAATCCTTGTGTCGGCAGTTCGATTCTGCCCCGCGCCACCATTTTTTATGCCTACAAAAAAGTGCGAGTGTGGCGGAATAGGTAGACGCGTGGGACTTAAAATCCCATTCCGGTTTCGGAGTGTGAGTTCGATTCTCACCATTCGCACCACTTTTTTAATCATCTTGAAACATAACTTGAAAACCCCCATGGAATAGAAATACACAATAAAATCAATACAATAGCATTTGAAATAACTAGGACTTTATTTTTCTTGAAATTACATTTCTCTTTTTTTATTTTATTATTAAAAAAAGATAATAATAGTATTGCAAAAAATGTAGTTAATGGATGTTCAATTGCAAAAAATCTTATTTCACTTAGTTTTATCATCTCAAAAGGGTTTGTATAAAACTGTCTTACAATATCTGAGAATAGATATAATCCAAAGCCTAAACTTAACTGTATATGAGCAAAAAATGTAGTCATATAAGTGATTTGTTTATTATAAATATTATATTTTTTATAAAAAATAATATTATATAAACAAAAACAAAATCCTAAGATTATAAATAGAAGCAAAAACCATCTAATATAAGAGTGAAGAGTTAAAACTGTATAATACAAATTTATTCCTTTTTTACTAAAATTTTAACTTTTTTATAAACAAACAAAAAGGAAAAAGATAAGCCTAAGGTAATCAAATTGCGAAGTAATTCAAACTTAACAGTTGAAAAGTTTATTGATGTGTTAAAACTACTTGAAAAAAGAGTTAATACAAATGCTCTTTTAACTAAAAATACAAAAATAGAAGCCAATACAATTTTTACACTAATTAAACAAATCTCACAAAAAGAGAAAAGTGATAAAATCTATTTTGATATATCAAATATGGTTATTCCAAGTAGTATTGGTATTTTGGGTTATTTAATATCCCATTCAAATAATTTAAATGAAGCACTAGAAAAACTTAGTGTTTATTATAAAATATTAGGAGATAGTTTAGAAATTAGATATAAGAATAGTAGCTTATTTATATACTTAGATGAAAATATTAATCACTTTGAACAAAAATTAAAACTACATACAATTGCAATCATTACTCTTTTGAAAAACATCTTATATAAAAATTTAGAGTTTAAATACTGTAATTTTAGTTTCAAAACACCTGTTTGCACAAAAGAGTATGAAAAACAGTTTGGTAAAAATCTCAATTTCCAAAAAGAGCATACTAATATTGTTTTTACAAAACAGTGTTTACAATATAAAACAAAATTTAATGATGAAACACTTTTAATACTTTTTGAACAAGAAGCAAAAAAGATGTTAGATTTAGTAAATAGCAATAATTTTAAAGAAGAAGTTAGTAAAGAGGTAATTAAACTTATTTCCTTAGATGAACTTAGCTTACAAAATGTAGCTAAAAGATTAACTCTTCATGAAAGAACATTACAAAAAAGATTAAAAGAAGAGAAAAGTTCTTATACAAAAATAGTAAAAGAAGTACGTATTAAATTAGCAAAATACTATTTAAGTAAGAACTTTACTGCAAATGAACTGAGTACACTTTTAGGTTTTAGTACTACAAACTCATTTTTAAAAGCTTTTAAATCATGGTTTAATAAAAGTTTTGAAGAGTTTAAAAATAAATCTCTTTAAAGTTTCAAAACACCTTTAACTCTGTTTATGCTATCTTTTTTTGATAGACTAAGTCTTACAATAGAGTTTTTGTTTGCTTTTAAGTCATGTGGAACATTTGCTTCTAAAGAGACTATATCACCTCTTGTTAAAGTATGAGTTTTTCCATTTACACCAAAAAGAATCTCACCTTCAAAAATCTCAACTGTAATTGGATATGAAGTTTTATGCTCTTTCATAACTTGGTCTTGTTTAAATACTATTCTTATCTCTTTTGAAAACTCACTTTCAAACATAACTGTAATAGCAACTTTATCTTTATACTCTAAATTTTCTAAGATATTATACTTGTTCATATTTGCTCCTTTTTTTTATTTATAACATTATTTTTGATATTAGTTATTGATTGCAATCAAGGTTTAATTTTCAAAGAGTATAATTTTGTCAATATATTTTTAGGAGATTTATAATGGCTAAAATAGGTATTTTAGTTGCTAGTGCAGTAAATAATGTAAAACTAGCAAAAAGATTAGAAGAATTAACTATTGAAGCTGGTCATGAAGCTGAATTAATAAACTTAGTAGATTTAGACTTACCTTTATACTCAACTGTAAAAGAAGAGAAAGATGGTCTTCCTGCACAAGCTTTAGAACTAGCAAATAAAATTTTAAATTTGAATTCATTTATTATTGTAGCACCAGAATACAATGGAGTAATGCCTCCTGTTTTAAATAATGCAATGGCATGGACATCAAGAAGTACAAAAGACTGGAGAGATGCTTTCAAAGAAAAAGTAGTAGCACTTGCAACACACAGTGGTGGAGGTGGAGCTAAAGGACTTCAAGCTATGAGAATAATGTTTCAACATTTAGGAGCAAATATACTAGCAAGAGAGATTTTAACTTCATACGATAAACCACTAAACGAAGAGACTGCAAAAAATATTATTAAACAATTAGCAAAATTATCTTAATATAAGGGTTTATTTCCCTTATATTGGATAAATCATGAATATACTAACTACAAATAGACTACACTTAAGAACTTTAAAACAAAATGATATAGAAGATATTTATAAAAAAATATTTTCTCAAAAAGAGGTTGTAGAACACACTTTTGGAAAAGAGTTACTCAATTTTGAACAAGCAAAAGAGTTTATAAAAAATAATTGTAATTTTAATAATCAACTAGGCCTTAGTGCAATTATAGAGACAAAAACTCAAAAGCTTATTGGCTTAGGTGGTGTTTTAAAATGCAACTACTTACAAGAAGAAGATTATGAGTTTGGCTTTATTCTTTGTAAAGAGTCTTGGGACAAAGGTTACGCTACAGAAATTGGTCAAGCACAAATTGAATTTATTAAAGATATTATAAAAGCACCAAGAGTTCTTGCCTTAGCTTCACCACAAAATCAAGCTTCAATTCATACAATTAAAAAATTAGGATTAACATATTTAAAAGATATAAAAACAAAAGATGAAAGAGGAGTAAGAGAAGTTTATATAAATAACTTTTGTACCACATAATATTGTTACAATTTTTATAATTGATTAATATATAGTTGCTATACTTAAGTATTTCAATAAGAAATTACATCAAATATGATATATTTATCAAGTTATAAAAGGATTAATAAATTGAAAGCAAAAGCGATATTTTTACAAATTTTATTAATTTCTTTTTTCTTTAGTGGCTGTGATTTATTTGGTCCATCCCAAGAAGAAATAAGATTAAAAGAAAAAGAATTAAACCAAGCAAAACAAATGAAGCAAGAAGAAATTGAAGCACAACTTGCAATAAAAGAAAAAGAGATAGCTTTAAAAGAAAAAGAGTTAAATCAAAATCAAGAACTAAAACAAAAAGAAGTAGAGTTTAAACTAGAAGAGAAAAAAGCTGAATTAAATAGTAATAAAGATATTGAAATTGAGAAAATAAAAGCAGGAATTGCTAAAGAAAAAATAAGAATAGAAAAAGAAAAAATCAAAGCTATAAACAGAGAAAAAAGACTAAAATTTGAATTAGAAGCCTTACAAAAAGAAAAAGACAATCAAATCAAAACATATGGATTAATTCTAATAGGAGTTATTTTACTTCTTCTTAGCTTTTTACTATTTATATATTTAAATAATAAAAGAAAAGATAAATTAAAAGCATATGAAGATAATATGGAAAAATATTTTAGATCAAAAGAGAATGAAGCAAAACTACAAATTGCAAATAAAATCTTAGATACTATTTCAAAAGGCGAATTAAAACCAGAAACAGAAGCTAAGCTAATAGCTTCTTTAAATGGAAATCCTCAATCAAAAATACAATCTCAAAATCAAGTTCTTAAAAACTCAAATGATGATGTAATGAATTTAGAAGTTTTAGATAAAAAAATAAAAAAAGAGCAAGATAAATAGAATAGAAAATCTATTCTATTTTCTACTCTAATATAAATCTTGTATTTCTATCTTGTAAAGGTCTATTGTTTTTACCCATTATTGCTTTAATATCTTCAAGTTGATTTTTTGAAGCTTTTACTGGTGTTTTTAAAACTATCCATTTTACACCCTCAGTACATGGTGGAGTAGTTAATGAACCATCAAATGTATAATACTCTTTATTCTCTGGCAAAATATCATAGCCATAGACATCTGCTCTAATACTATTTGATTGATTCTTTTGTTCAGGAACATTTCTTAAAAGCTTGTTTAATACTATATTTGTATCTTCTGATTCTTCAAACATCAAAGCAATAACTACAAGGTTGTTATTTTTATCTTGATGAACTAAATGAGCTTCCATAGGATAAGAAATTCCATCAATTCTATTTTCACTTGGAGTATGAAAATGCATTTGCATAAGTGAATAGTCTTTTGATTGAAAATCAATCAAATTTCCCCTTGCAAAATCAACTTTTATAGTATGTCCATTATTACTAAAAGTTGTTGCTCGTGCATCATCATAAAAAGTTATTTCATCCAATTGTGCATCTAAAACTTTCCCTCTTATATCAAGGGGTGATTGATGTTTACCACTTTCACACATCTCATACTCTTTATCTAAACTAGCCCAATTTTGAGGAGCTAAATCACCTTCATATCCCCAAACTGCATTTTGTTTTTTAGTTTCACTTTCACTTAACATTAGTGCTATTGCTGCAACTATTAAAATATAAATCATTGTATTTTTCATATTAAATAATCCTTTTTACTAATTTATTTAAAAGGTGAAATAAAATTTTTATCTAAATAATCATACTTCAAACATCTTTCACACTTTGCAATATCTTCATATTCAATAGATGCTAAATCTAAATCTTTAAAAGTATCTCTTATTATACTAATAGCTTCTTCATTTGCTGAATAAACTACTGCTTTAGAACCAATATTTCCACTAACTATTTTATCTGTCTTTGATAAAACTTTTTCCATATTATTTTCCCAATAATCAATTAAACTTTGATTATCTTCTAGTTCTTCAGATTTTTCGTCCCACTCTAAACATAAATCTGGTAATAAACCACAAGTTTTTCTATCATCAAAATCAATTGTAATCCCTCTTAATTGCATAATAAGCTCCTTTTGTTAGTTTGTAAATAAATTATAACAAAATTTATAGTATTAATTGAGTTTAATATTTACTAATTTTTGAATAATCTCTTGTGTTTCATTGGCATCAAAAAAAATATTCATTGCTAATTCTTTATTTACTTTTAATAAAAACTCTTTTCTTTTTATAGATAATTGCTTTTCATCATCTTTATATTTATACAAAATTCTTATCATTTCATTTTCATACTCTTTTATAATATCTTCTTTTTTTTGAGTTTTTGAATTTATAATTTTAGTTTTTAAAAGTTTTTTTCTTATAAGTATATAAATACCTAAAAGAATTAGTGATATCAAAATTAAATCTATTATTTGCATATATTGTTCCTTTATTCTAAAATATTAACACGATTTTTATGACTTTCTCATAAAATATAGCTAATTACATTAACTTTATATATATTTAAAAAATAAAACTAAGCTTAAAAATTATTCTATATTTTACTAAATCAAACACTTTATATACATACTATTGTACTATAATAAAAAAGCTAGACAATAAAAAAAAGGAGTATTATGTCTTTTAGTACTGCAGATATATGTGATGATTTTAAGGATCAAGAAAAAATTCAAGTATTATCACCAAAATTTAAAAACTATGGAAAAAAAACAAAATTTCAAGGTGAAGTTGTAACTATTAAACTTGATAAAAGTAATTGGATACTAATTTCAACATTAAAAGAAGAAAATGGTGAAGGTAAGGTAGTTGTAGTAGATGTAGACCAAGAGTTTTATGGTATTGTAGGTGATAAACTTATGGCCTTTGCAAAAAAAAATAACTACGAAGCAATTATAATCAATGGATATGTAAGAGATATTGATGAAACAAAAGATATAAATGTAGGATTATTAGCCATTGGAACTTGTCCTCAAAGAAACTTTGAAAAAACTCAAGGATTCAAAGATGTTGAACTTAATTTTGAAGGAATTACTGTAAATAGTGGTGATTATATTTATGCTGATTGTGATGGAGTAATTATCACAAGCAAAAAACTTATATAAAAGACTCTTTATTTTAAAGAGTCTCTTAATTGCTTAAACTTTTCATCTTTTGTATCATAATACATAATTGAACCATCTTCAATTTTATAATACCACCCATGAATTTCAAGTGTTTTTTCCTCAACTTTTCTTTTAATTTCTGGATAAGTTAATAAGTTTCTTAGTTGATAAACTACTGAACTTTTTTCAGTTTTTGTATAAATCTCTTCAGCAGATAAATCCAAATAGTTATTAAGTACATAATTTCTTGCTTTTTTACCTAATTCTAACCATTTTTTAACATGAACAAGTCCAATATCATCTTCTTCAATTTCACTATATAAAGCTTTGCAAGCACCACAATGTGAATGTCCACAAACTATAATATGTTTTACATTCAAAACACTTACAGCAAACTCAATAGCAGCAGAACTACCATGAAAATCAAAATCAGCCTCAAAAGGTGGTACAAAGTTACCTACATTTCTAAGAATAAACATATCCCCAGGCTTTGAATCCATAATCAAATCTGGAACAACTCTACTATCACTACAACCAATAAATAACACTTCAGGACTTTGCCCTTTTTCTACCAATGTATTAAAGTCATCTTTATAATCTTTAAACATTGAATTTTTAAAAGTTAAATTTCCTTGAATTAATTGTTCTAAACCCATATTTCACTCCTAATGTTTAACTTTAATATTTTTCTCTTTAATTTTTGCTATAAAAGAGATGATTTTTGCTACTTTTTGTTCTTCTTGTTTTATATGTTCTTGTGTTTGTAAAGTAAATGTTTCAAGTTTTTCATCTAAATAACTAGTATTAAAATTTCCAGCTTTAAAATCACCATCTCTTACTATTTCTCTATGTAATGGTATATTTGTAGGAAAACCCTCAATATAAAACTCATCCAATGCTCTTTTTGCTTTTTTTACTGCACCTTGCCAATCTAATGACCAAACTATAAGTTTTCCAATCATTGAATCATAATTTGCTGGAACTTTATATCCTGAATAAATTGAAGTATCAAGTCTAACACCAGGTCCACCAGGAGTTAAATATTTTGTGATAGTACCAACTGAGGGCATAAAGTTTTTTTGAGGATTTTCAGCATTTATTCTAAACTCAATAGCATATCCTCTAAATTTTATCTCTTCTTGAGACATTTGAAGTTTATCACCCTCTGCTATTTCTATCATTCTTTGAATAATATCAACACCTGAAGTTATTTCAGTTACAGGATGTTCAACTTGTACTCTTGTATTCATTTCTATAAAATATATATTATCTTTATCATCAAGTAAAAACTCAACAGTTCCTACATTTTCATAACTTAGCTCAAACATTGCATTTGTAGCAATATCATAAAGTTTTTTTCTCACATTATTATTTAATCTAGGAGAAGGAGCTACTTCAATTACTTTTTGATGTCTTCTTTGAATTGAACAATCTCTTTCACCCAAATGTAATACATTTCCATATTTATCAGCAATAATTTGCACTTCTATGTGTCTTGGATTCTCTACAAATTTTTCAATAAATACTTCACCTTTACCAAAATATTTTATTGCTTCATTTGTAGCACTTTCAAACATTTGTTTAAAATCTTTTTGATTTTTGACAATTCTCATACCTCTTCCACCGCCACCAAATGCAGCTTTAATAATCACAGGAAAGCCAATATCTTTAGAAATATTTTCAGCTTTTTCTACATCGTCAATTGGTTCATTTGTTCCCTCAAGTACAGGAACTCCAACTTTTTTCATAGCAACTTTAGAAGCCATTTTATCACCAAACAAAGCAATATGCTCAGGCTTTGGACCTACAAAAATTATTCCATTTTCTTCACATGCTTTTGCAAACTGCGCATTCTCACTTAAAAATCCATATCCAGGGTGAATTGCATCACAATTTGCCTTTTTTGCAATTGATATAATTATATTAAAATCTAAATAAGCATTTATTGGATCTTTCATAATAGGATAACACTCATCAGCTTTCCTAACCCAAACTCCCTCAACATCAACCTCTGAAAAAATAGCAACACTTGTAATATCTAACTCTTTACATGCTCTAATTATTCTTAAGGCAATTTCTCCTCTATTTGCTATTAAAACTTTTGAAATCTTTTTCACAATATATCCTATTATTTTTCCCATATTTTAAACTTATAAGAAAAATATTTCTTCTTCTTTTGTGCTAGTTTTATTGTTTATTTGTGCTAATTATATTACTCATTAATGCTAGATTTATAGATTATTTATGCTAAAATAACTTTATGAAAAAAGAGACATTACAAAAAAGAGTAAAAATAGCTAATAATATAATGTACTATATATACACTCATATTGACACCCATATTGATATTGAAGAGTTAAGTTATGATTTTCAAGTTAGTAAGTTTCATATGCAAAGAATATTTAAAGAGGCTTTTGGAAAAAATATTTATGAAAGTATCAAATCAATTAGACTTCAAAAAGCTGCAAACTTACTTTTGACAAATAAATACTCTACAATTTCAAATATTGCAAATTTATGTGGATACAGTTCTCAGTCTTCATTTATAAAAGCTTTTAAACAAAGATTTGAAATGACACCCAAACAGTGGAAGAACAATGGATATAAAGAGTATTCAACAAAAATATTACAACAATCAAAAAGTGCTTTAAATTCAAGCGCAGACTTTTCAAAAATAACACCTACAATAGTTAAAATGCCAAACTTAGATAGTTTTTATATTAGAAATAAAGGCTATAATAAAAACGTAAAAAATACTTGGCAAAAACTACAAACACTAATTTTAAATAATAACTTGAAAAACTACAAACAAATAGCACTTCTTCATGATAATCCAACAATTACACCACTTAATGAGTGTCAATATATTGCATGTATCGTACCTGAGAAAAAAAGTGATGTAAATAGTCATAGATTACCAAAATTTAAAATCTCAGAGGGAGTATATGCAAAATTTGATTTAGAGGGTGTTCATGGAGATATGTTAAAGTTTATTCACTGGGTATACCATGATTGGCTTATTAATAGTGAGTATGAAACTACTACAAAACCATCTTATGCAGTTTATAATAAAAATAATTTCTTAAGTGAAGATAATAGATTTGATATGAGTTTTTATGTATCAATAAAGTTTTAAAACAGAACTATAAAGTTCTATTTTAAACTATTTTCTATGTGATTTATTAGACTTTGCTCATCTACTAAACCTACAAATTTTTCTAAAAACTTCCCATCTTTTCCATATAAAAATGATTCAGGAACTCTTTTTACATCATCAAAGTTTTTTGCCATTCTAAAGTTTTCTTGTTCATTTATTGTAACAGGAAACTTCATATTAAATTCTCTCATAAAATCAGCAAGAGCTTTCATGTCTTTATTTTTTTCATATAATACACCTATGATTACAAAGTTATCTTTATATTTTTCATACACTCTATTAAACATAGGAATCTCTTCTTTACAAGGTGGACACCATGTAGCCCAAAAATTAATTAATACAACTTTATTTTTCAAATCTTCTGATGTTAATTTATCATTTTCTACAGTTAACTTAATTGTTTCACCTGTTGTTGTTTCTAAAGTATAAGTTTTATTACCTTGTTTTTTCAACTCTTTAAAACTTTTTGAGTCTTTAATTACAACAGCTTGTGCGTCATCTTCACTTCCACAACCTGTAAAAATAATAGCAAATATAACTAAAGTAAATAAATATAATTTTTTCATATTTTTCTTTCCTTATTCAAAAATTTCTTTTTCTACTAAATCAAAAAAAGCTTTATAACTTAATGTTTCAAGCTCTTTTCCATTTACAAAAAAAGTTGGTGTTCCTTGTACTCCTAAAGTAGTAGCATCTTCATAATCTTGTTCTAACATATCACTTATATCAATAGATAAAAAATCTTTTTTAAATTTTTCCATATCAAGGTCTGTTTTTGAAAGATATTGCCAAATCAATTCTGGTCTTGGGTTTAAAGGATCAGCCCATTGTTCTTGATATTTAAATACTACATCTAATGTTTGTTTATATTTATTTTGAGCTCTTGAAGCTTCTAAAATCTTTATTACATAAGCAGAGTTATCATGATTTGCCAAATATCTTACTACAAACTTTACATCTTTATAGTATTGTTTTAAAATATCATTTACAACACTGTTAAATACTTTGCAAGGAGGACATTGTGGATCCATATACTCAACAATAACAACATTGGCTTTATTCTCTCCAAAACTATATGAGTTTTCTCTTACAAATGGAGCGTTGTTAGTATCTTTGTAAGCAGCTAAACTATTTTTCGTATTTATTTTATAAACCGTAATAGCAGCAACAAAAGCAGCTACAATAATAACCAATGTAAAAAATACTAATTTTTTATTTTTCATCTTTAAATAAACCTCTTTTCCCTAAATATAATAAAATCAATATAGTACTATACGCAATTAAAGATAAAAATGGAATTGTGATAAAGCCAAACCAATTAATATACTCTGTACTACAAGGTACGCCTTGAACACAAGGTACAGCACTTTCAGAAATTATACCAAACATTAAAAGATTATGATAAATAGCGATTGCTAATCCAACTAATACTAATCCAATTGAGTATTTAAATAGTTTGTCATCTGGATACAATAATGCAATCAAAAATATTATCACCAAAGGATACATAAATATTCTTTGATACCAACACATAGAACAAGGGATAAATTGCATAACTTCACTAAAAAAAAGACTTCCTAAAGTAGCAATTAAAGCTGTTACAAAACATAAAAAAACAATGGTAGAACCAATTTTACTATTCACTTTTATATCCTATTTTTCATGTAATTTTAACTAAAATTCGTGTAGTTTATGTGTATTATATCAAAAAAATTATTTTTTTTGATTAGATAAAAAATAAACAGTTTCTCCATATGTATAATAATTAATATCTGTTATAATAATTATACAATTGTTAAAGGTAAGATATGTTTTCAAATATAAAAATTAAAGTTTATTTCCAACCAATAATTTCAATAAAAGATAAAAAAATATTCGCATTTGAAGCTTTAGTTAGAGGCTTTGATAAAAAGAATAATCTCATAACTCCAGATATTTTATTAGAAAAAGCAAAAAAAGATAAAGTTATTGAAGAGTTTGATAATTATATTAGACAAAAGGCTATTAGAAAATTTAAAAATTATTATGATGAAGATGAGAACTTATTACTTTTTTTAAACTTTGAGTCATCGGTAATAGAAAAATCAGAAAAATACAATTTCAACTTAGATTTTGTTAAAGAAGTTGAAAGACTTAATATAAATAAAAAAAATATTGTTTTAGAAATAAAAGAAGATACTATTTCTAATATAAAAGCTTTAAATACATTTTGTAAAAAACATAAAGATTTGGGTTTTATTATTGCAATTGATGATTTTGGAACTGGATATTCTAGTTTTGATAGATTAGCAATTATTCAACCTGATATTGTAAAAATAGATAGAAGTTTGATATCAAATATTGAAAATAACTATATAAATAGTTCCATTTTAAAATCTATTGTTGATATTTCTAATAAGATTGGGGCTTTGACACTTGCTGAGGGAGTGGAAACAAAAGAAGAGATATTAACTTGTATGAAAAATCATATAGAAATATACCAAGGTTTTTACTTTGAAAAAGCTATAGATGAAATAAAAAAAGAGACAAAAGAGTCTTTACTTAATAAAATCAATATCATAGGATTAGAGTACAAAGATGCTGTAAAAAAACATATGAAAACAAAACAAGCTATTTTAAGAAGAATGAAACACTTAACAAAAGATGTAGTTAAAACAATCTCATTTGAACAAAATTTTCACCTTGAAAAGTTAGAACTTGTCTTAAAAGAAAATAATAATATTGAAGCAATATATTTAATTGATTACAACTTAGGAAACCAAATAAATGATACCTTAATTAATAATATACAAAATCGTTTTTATAAAGCTTCAAAACACAATGATGACCATAATTTAAAAGAGTATTATTATATTACTAAAGAGTCCAAAACAAAAGAGTTCTTAAGTCAAAAATATATTTCAAAAGCAACAGGAAGTATGTGTAGAACTTATTCAAAAACCATTAAAATAAATCAAAACAGATTTATTTTATGTTTTGATATTCTTACAGATTAATTTTAATATAAAAAAATCAAAGTTTAGTAAAAGTCAATAAAACTTTTGCTACTACATGTACATCTTCAAAATCATATACTAAATGGCTATAATCTTTATTTATTGATACAAAAGCTGTTTTGTTTTCTTTTATAAGTGCTTTTTTTATCCACATTTTATTATTGTAATAGACAATATATATTTTTTCATTTTTTATATCTTTTTGAGATAAATCAGCAACAACTAAAGCTTTATGATTAATTACAGGTTGCATTGATTTTCCATCAACTCTTAAAACAAAAAGTGAACTTTCATTTATATTTTCATCTAATAACTCTTTTGAAAATGAAAGTTTTTTACTTTTGTTCTCATCAAAAACATCTACATAATCTAAAGTCAAAATATCCATTTTTTTCCTTTTTTAATAAAGAAGTATAACTAAGATTTTTTAGTTTAAAGTTAATATAGTAAAATTTCAGTATGAATATAAAAGTAGGAACATTTAATCTTTTTCAATATGCAAAACCACCCTATTCTTGGTATGTAAAAAAAGACAAATTTGAAATAAAACAGTGGGAAGAAAAAAATAGTTTTATAAAAAAGCAGTTAAAACAAATGAATTGTGATATTGTAGCTTTTCAAGAAGTTTTTTCATATGAAGCTTTAGAAGAGTTAACAAAGCAATTAGGTTTTAAATACTTTAAAGTAGTTGATACTGCAAAAACTGATAAAAAAAATGATAAAGTTTTTATCTCAACAACAGTTGCTCTTGCATCAAAATATGAAATAAATAAACTTAGTACTATTGAAGTAAAAGAAGAAGTTTTAGAAAAACTTAATATAAAACAGCCTTTTTATTTTTCAAGATTGCCAATAAAAGCAAATATTTGTATAAATAATACTGATGTATTAATATATGTATTTCATTTAAAATCTAATAGATTAAATGAGTATGAATATAAGTTCAATGAAGATGATACAATAAATTTAAAAGTAAAAAAATCAATATATGCTATGAATAATCTTAATGCAACATCATTAAAGCAAAGATTAGCAGAAGCTTATCATCTTGCACTTGATATTTCAAATAGTTTAAAACATCAAAAAAAAGTAGTTGCATTAGGTGATTTAAATGATAGGCAAAACTCTTTAGTTATTGATATACTTACAAATAAAGCTCTTTTAGATATTGATTTATTTTCTAAAGATTATGATATTAAAAATAAGAAAGAGTACTTTTTATATGACTCATATGGAAAAGCTTTGAAAAAAACAAAAATCAAAGAAGCTACATCTTATTATAAAGCTGTTGGAAATATACTTGATTATATATTTGTTTCAAAAAATATTGATGTTTTAGAATATATGCTTTTTAATAATCACTTATTAAAAAATAAAGATGGCTCACTTTTACAATCAGACCATGCTCAAGTAGTAGCAACCTTAAAGCTTTAAACTTTAAGGTTAGTGCCCTCTTCCTAGCATCTCATTTGCTTCACTGATTATTAAAAATGCTTCAGGGTCATTTTTTTTAACCAAATCTCGTAATAATTGTAGTTTTGTTACTTCTATTACTATTAAAATCATTTTTTTATTTTCATTATAAAGCCCTGTACCATTAATTACTGTTCCATAAGGACCTATATGTTCTTTTATTAAACTGCTCATTTGTTCAACTTCATTAGTTACTAAATGAACAACTTTTTTATTTAAATTACCTGTTAATATTTTATCCACAGCAATTGCTGTAATATAAATACTTATAATACTCCATAAAACCTTTGCCGTTTCATCAAATATAAATAAAGAAGACAAAATAATGAAAAAGTCAATAATAAAAATAATTTGACCTGGCTTTATTTCACTTTTAGAAGAGATAACTCTTGCAATAATTGTAGAACCTCCAGCTGAAGAGTTTCCTTTAATTACAAAAGCAAGACCTATTCCAATTAAAACTCCACCAAAAATTGAAGCAAGTATTACATCTTCAACTAGTGCTTTTATATGTAAAATTTCAAAAGAGACATCAACAAAAGTTGAAATAAGTATGATTGTGATTACTGTTCTAATTGCAAAAGATTTCCCTAAGTACTTTATGCCTAAAAGTAATAAAGGAAGATTTACAGCAACCATCCAAAAACCAACACTATATGAGCTAATATAATGCAAAAGAAGAGCTAATCCAGCCGTTCCACCTGTAATAATTCCATTTGGAATAAAAAACCAAACTATACCTAAAGATAAAGTTATAGAACCCAATAAAATAAATACATAATTTTTAATTTCATCTTTTATACAAAATCTATTCATACTTCTCCTAATAATAAGTTTTTACTCTTTTATAAGTAGATTATAATCATTATTTTACCATAATTTGTATATGTATGGAAAAAGGAGAATTATGGAGTTTATACCACATACTCAAACTGAGTTAAAAAATATGAATATTAAAGAGGATGAAATCTATACTATTCAATATCAAGAAAGAGACTATTATAACGCAGAAAGTCGTGTAGAACTTGGTAAGGGTAAAGCAGTTATTAGTGATAATGAAATTGTTTTCATTATACATGATAGCATGGGTATGGATAAGTTTATTAAAGAAGCAAGAATCATAAAATAAAGGAGAGAATTATGTCAAAGAAAATTTTAGTTTTAGCAGGTGATTTTGTTGAAGATTATGAGTTAATGGTACCATTTCAATGTTTACTTATGTTAGGGCATAAAGTTGATGTTATTTGTCCAGATAAAAAAGCAGGCGAACAAATTAAAACTGCAATTCATGATTTTGAGGGAGATCAAACTTATACTGAAAAACCAGGTCATAACTTTACACTAAATGCAACATTTGATGAAATAGATGAAAATGATTATGATGCTTTAGTAGTTCCAGGTGGAAGAGCTCCTGAGTATATTAGACTAAATCAAAGAGTTTTAGAAATAGTAAAAAATTTCAATTCAAAAAACAAACCAATTGCATCAATTTGCCATGGTATTCAAGTCTTAGCTGCTGCAAATATAGTTGAGGGAAGAACTTGTTCTTGCTATCCAGCTTGCGCACCAGATGTAAACTTAAATGGCGGAACATGGAAAGATATAGGTTTTGAAGAAGCAATTGTAGATGCAAACTTAGTAACAGCTGCTGCTTGGCCTGCTCATCCACAATGGTTAGCTAAATTTAATGAATTATTAAAATAGAGTCTAAAAGTTTGTAAGTTTACAAAACTGTAAACTTACAAGCTTATGATAAACCTAAAATAAATCTACACTTGTAATTTGACTTTCATGAAATTTTACCACTTTATCTCTACCACTATTTTTTGCTTCATAAAGTGCAATATCAGCATTTTTAATTACTCCTTCAAGCGAGTTTGAATCTTGAGGGAACATAGAAAGACCAATACTAACTGTTTTTTTGAGTTTATTACCAGCATAAACATCAATCTCATTTTCTCTTACTTTTTTAGCTATTTTTTTTGCAACATTTAAAGCATCTTCTTCACTATTTACACCAACTAAAAGTACAATAAACTCTTCACCACCATATCTAATAATCAAATCAGATTCTCTTACTGTTTCATTTAGTATTCTAGCTAACTCTTTTAATACTTTATCTCCAATATCATGTCCATACTCATCATTTACAGCTTTAAAGTGATCCATATCAAGTAAAAGTACACCTATATTTAAATTTTCTCTTTTTGTTTGAGGAATAAGTTTTTTACTATGTTCATCTAAAAATCTTCTATTATAAAGTCCAGTTAATCCATCTTCAAAAGCTGATTCTTGTAAAGCATTCATTAGAATTTTAACTTCTATTGAAGGAGTAGCTTCATTTATATAACTTTTGACAAAAGAGATTTTATCTTTTAATTCTTCTAATTGAATTTTTGTATCACAAACAAAATTTATGATTAGATATCTATTTTGACTTATTTCAACATTTAAACAATAATGAAATTTATCATCTTTTTTAAAATAAGGACAGCTTGCATGATAATCAACAGAAACAACATCATTTTTTGTTCTAGCACATCTACATAGTTCTGGATCTTCAGTTATATTGTCTTTACAATATAAAGCATTTCCAACTATTTTAATAATGCTCATTTTTTCTTTTGTATAATCGATTTCAAAAAAAGCAAAGTTTTTAATAGAAAATTGATTTTTAAATACTTGAGCAAGTCTGTCATATATTTCACTTTTACTATTATCAAGCTCTATCTCTTTTTTAAACTGATATAAATTTGAAAGGTTTTTAATAATATCTTTTGATTTCTCAAGTGGATTAATATGTGAAGAGTTAGCTTTTTGACCAATAAACTTTTGAAGTCTTTTTTCAATATCCAAAGATGTATCTCTAAATGTTGACATTAATTTATTATAATCATCAATTAAAGCATCAACTTCATTAGTTTTTGAAGATTCATGAGGTATCTCTTTAAATCTTCCAGCAATTGCTAATTTTATACTTTTTGCAAGCTTATCTAATACTAAAATATAGTGTTCACTATTTTTTCTTGCAAGTATTATTATTAAAAAGATTGTAAGTAGTATAAGAAAAGGTATTAAGTATGTAATTTCAAGACCAATTTGCTTTATATCACTTATATCCATTTTCAGTGAAACAGCACCTAATGTTTCACCATATTGTACATTGTGGCACTTATTACAGTCAATTCCATTTTCAATAGTTGAAATATATGGAACCGTAACTCTTATACTTGTTTTAGTGAAAGTTTCATTTATTTGATATTTAAGTTGACCTGTTTTTATAGCCTCTTTATCTATGGCATCTTTTGGATTTCTAAGTTCTTCTTTTCCAAATTGCTTTTTTACTAGTTCACTTCTTATTAACCAAAGTTCTTCTATATTTTTCATTCCAGCAACAGAATTAATAAAAGTATCAACTTGATTCATATTACCATTTATCATATGAGAAGTAAGACCACTTTTTACAACTTTTGCTATAATTTGTGCATGTTGAATAGAAGATTTTAAGTTAGTATTTCTTAAGTTATAAAGACTTAGTGTTGTAACTATAACTGCTAAAATTATACCTATTAATAAAAATTGAAAAGTAAATTTTTTTCTCATCTATTATAAACCTTATAATGTGACATTTTTGTGATTATACATTTTTTACATAAATATGTTATAAATTTAAAGAGATCTATTAATTAAAAGTCTTGCAACCTCTTTATGGGCATGAACAAAATTCTTTATATTCAAATCTTTCAAATCTTTTTTCTCTTGAGTTGTATCTATTTTTAGAGTTATATTTGCATCTTTATAAAAGTTTAGAATTGCCTCACAAATAAGTCTTTTTCTTTTTGTATTTGATAAAGTTATTATAATACTTGAAGAGTCTTCCACTTTAAGAGATTCTAATACAGGTTTTTTATCTAAGTGACCAAAATATGCCATATAACCTAATTTTCTTGCAAGTAACACATGTCTTAAATCATCTGATATAATAACAAAATCTTCATTATTTTCTTTTAAAGTTCTTGATATTATTCTTCCAAGAGTTGAAAAGCCACAAACAATTACATGGTTTTTTGCCTTAATAGGTGTGATTTTATCTGATTCATAAAACTCTACTTCAAAATATGAAGCAATTTTGTAAATATTGCTTATTATAAAAGGTGTTAAAATCATAGATAATACTGTAACTAATATCAAGAAATTTGACAAGTCACTTGAAAGTAGTCCATCATTTGAAGCAAGTGCAAATATTGCAAAAGAAAACTCCCCTACTTGACACAATGATAAAGCAGACTTAATAGCAGTACTTTTAGCTGATTTTCTTCTAATAATAAGATAAATTACAAAAGCTTTTACTAAAACAATTGATATAAAAATTAAAAATATATAATGTATATTATTAAAAAAATAAAAAACATCTATTTTTGTTCCCACACTAAAGAAAAATGCACCAAGCAAAAAGTCTTTATAAGAAGCAATATCAGATTCTACTTTAATTCTATATTTTGTTTCAGCTATTATCATACCTGCAATAAAAGCACCTAAAGAGTAAGTAAAACCCATCTCATGAGCTAAGATTGATGCTCCCATTACTATTGAAAAAACTGATCCTAAGAATAACTCTTCTAATTGTGTATTTGAAGAGAATCTTAAAAGCCAATTCATTATCTTTTTTCCTATTGTAAATAGAAATAATATCACAACAAAAGCAGAGAAAAGTGTATTTAAAATGATTTCAGAAACACTTAAAGAATCATTTGCTAAAAATGAAATTAGTAAAAGTATAGGAATTACTGCTAAATCTTGAAAAATCAAAATTGCAGTTGACTTTTCTCCGTATGGCGTATAAATATCTTTTGAATGCTTTAAATAACTTAATACAATAGCAGTAGAAGATAAAGAAAAAGCAAGTGATATAATAACAGAGGGAACAATTTGTATTTTAAAAATAAAATGAGAAAATAAAAAAATAACAATAGCACTTAAACTAACTTGTAAAAAGCCGTTTAGTAAAAGAATCTCTTTCATTTTTTTGATTCTTTCTATACTCATTTCTAAACCAATAGTAAACATTAAAAATACAATACCAAACTCTGCTATTAACTCCAATGAACGAATATCAATACTATTAAAATTAAAAATATAACTAATAACAGTACCGGTTAAAATATATCCAATAATATGTGAAATACCAATTTTCTTTAAAATTATATTAAATACTGTTGATAGTGCTATACTTAAAAATAGTGTAAATAAAATAGTTTGCATTTGTTTTCCCTTAAAGCTTTTATTGTACCAAAAAATATACATGATTTATTTTATATTATATATATAAAATAAACAGTTTAAAAATAGATAATTAATAAATAGTAATTTTATATATTAATGATATAATTATCTAAATAAGCATTTAAACTTTCAAAAATGATAAGGCTAAAACATGGATAAAATGTATGATATTGCAATAATTGGTGCAGGTCCTGGTGGAATAGCAAGTAGTGTTGAAGCTGTTTTATTAGGTTTTAAAGATGTAGTTGTTTTTGAAAAAAGTCAAAATCATTCAGATACTATAAGAAAATATTTTAAAGATAATAAAAGAGTTGATAAAGACTGGAAAGGCATTAAAGTAGAATTAAGAGGAAATATTCATTTTACTGATGGAACAAAAGAGAGTACATTGGACCTATTTGATACATTAGTTAAAAACAAGGATATAGAGGCTTACTTTAATGAAGAAGTTTATAGTGTAGAAAAGAAAGACAAAAGTATTTTTAAAATCACTACAGTAAAAGAAAAATCTTACTATGCAAAGAGTATTGTTATAAGCATAGGAACAATGGGAAAACCAAATAAACCAACATATAAAATTCCACCAACACTAAAACAAAAAGCAAATTTCAATATTAGTCAATGTACACAAGATGAAAAACTTTTAATTGTAGGAGGTGGAGATAGTGCTGTTGAGTTTGCATATTATATGGCAAAACAAAACAGTGTTACTTTAGCTTATAGAAAAGAGAGTTTTTCAAAAGTAAACCCTACAAATTTACACTATTTGTTTGATTATGTAGAAAAAGAACTTATTGAGTTAAGACTAAATTTAGATATAACAAAACTTGAAGATAATAATGGACAATTTGAAGTATATTTTTCAAATGGAAAAACGGAACTGTTTGATAGAATAGTTTACGCTTTAGGAGGCTCTAGTCCTACAGACTTTTTAAAAAGATGTTCAGTATTACTTGATGAAAACAATTGCCCAATTGTTGATGAAAATCTAAGAAATAATCAAGATGGTATCTATTTAGCAGGTGATATTGCAAGAAGCAATGTTGGTGGCTCAATTGCCCTTGCATTAAATCATGGATATACTATTTGTGAACATATAAAAAATAAGAATACTACTTAAGCATTTAATGCGCACAAATAGCTTTGTTCTTGATATTTTTTAAGTTCACTTGGAAAAGTAATTTCATTTTTCTTTTCAAATGCACTTAATGTTTGTGCAGAGACCAAGTGTGTACTACAAATACTATTTAATTGAATAACTCCCTCCATCTTAAAAGTTACAGCTCCACCTGCAAAATTTCCTTTTTTTGCTCTTTTTTTTAGAACTATTTTTTCAATACAATTTTGGTTTAAAAACTCTTCAATCTTTAAAAAGAACTCTTTTACACACTCTTGTTTCTCATCATCTTCTAAAGTAATCTTTTTTAATTTTAGATTTTTAAACTCATTGTTTTCAACTACACTTAATATTGCATTATTAGCTTTAAGTTCAATTCCACAAACTTTCACATAATCTCCTTTTTTTTATTATACTAAAATCAAAATATTAGATATGATTTTCTTTCAAAATGAAATATTTTTCTTTCTTATGATAAAATAAACTTTTAAAAGAGGAAAAATGAGAAAAATCAATAATATTATTTTTAAAGGTAAAGAAGGAAATATTTTTATCTTTAGTCTTTTTTTAACTACTATGCTTATTATTTCTATATTAATTACATATTTTTATGATACAAAATTAGCAAATAAAATTACTAGTTTAGTTGTATCAAATCTTTTTGTAGGACGTGTTCCCTCACTATCTTTAGGTTATGCCTCGCAATTACCTCATATTACTGTTATAGGAGTAAATATAATAACTGAAATTATTTTAGTTACTAGTTTATATCCTCTTTTTATATTTAGTCTTAAAGGAATACTAAAAATAAAACCCTTAGAAGAGTTCTTTTTTCAAGTTCAAGAAAAGAAAAAACGACATCAAGATAAATTTGAAAAATACGGTAAAATAGGACTTTTTGTTTTTGTTTTTATTCCTTTTTGGATGACAGGACCAATTGTTGGTGCTATTATTGGCTACTTAATAGGTTTAAAGCACTATACAATTATGGCAATTGTATTTATATCAACTATTATTGCTATAACACTATGGGGATTTTTTCTAAATGAGATTATTGAGTTTTTGTTGGCATTTGATACTAGATATGTATGGATAATACTTTTGTTAATTGTAGTGACAACTTTAATTTTAAAAATAAAAAATAAATTATATAAAAGAGAAAAATAATTCTCTTTTATAACTCTGATTTTATTAAATTCATTAGATTATCAAGACCAAAAGTCTCAAGTGGTTTTCCATTTACAAAATAAGATGGAGTCTTTGTTGCTCCTAATTCTTTTGCATCATTTAAATCTTGGTTTATTATATCTGTAACTTTTTGTGAATCATTTTCAATATCAGCAGAAAGTTTTTCCATATCAAGACCAGCTTTTGGCAAAATTCTCCATAACATCTTAGGATTTACAACATGATGTTCTATCCAATACTTTTGAGTTGCAAACATAAACTCTAAAGTATCCATAAACTTATCTTGTTTTCTAGAAGCTTCTAATACTCTTACTGCAAAATCTGAGTTTTCATGAAAAGGTGCATATCTTAAAACTAGTTTTATATCACCTTCATTTTCTTTCATTATCTTTTTTACATAAGGGTGAAACTGTGCACAAGTACCACAAGCAGGATCAAAAAACTCTACAAGTTGAACTTTTGCTTCTTTTTTTCCTAAAACAATTGAGTGCTCTTTTTGTAAATTACTAGCTTTTTGTTCAAGCATAGCATTATAACTTGCAGATTCATTTTGTTTGTAAATATATGCTCCTGCTATAAATACGACCACTATACTAATTATTGCAATAAATACAATCTTTTTATTTTGCATACAAAACTCCATATAAAATTTATATATTTTATCAAATTTTTGTGTAGTATGTGTGGAGATAATAAATAGTTAAAAACTAATTTTGTATCATTAGGAAAATAAAAAGTGAGACATATGAAAAAAAATGAAAAAGTTAAATTAATAAGAGAGATTGAGAAACCTATAAAAATCTTTGGAAAGCAACTAAAAATAACAAGAGTTGTTTTAATTCTTGTTGCTTTTTTAATATATTTTGTATCTTTGTATTATGAAACAAGAAGCAATACACCTTTAGTTTTAGGAATAATTCCTTTAGTTTTATTAAGCTTTACTCTAATTTTGATAAAAAATAGAATTTTATATATTGGTAAATACAATATAGAGTGTTCAAATGCAGGTGATTTATATATAACAAAACTTAAAGGCTCTTGTCCTAAATGTCAAGGGGAATTAAAGGTTGTAAAAAAACTAAATGATCAATTTGTAATTTGTAAAAACAATAAAGAACATAAGTTTTATTTACAAGAGAACTAAGAATTTTCTTAGTTCTATGGCACTTTTAGTACTGCACAATTACATAAATCATCGCTTTCATAAGATGTAATATCACCTTGTTTTAAATTAGGATAAGGAAAAAGTCTTACAGTCAACGGTTTATTTAACCTAAATGCCATAGTTCCAGTATCTTGCATAATTAAAGCGATTTTTTCAATAGAAGTATCTCCTTCAATTGGTACAGTATCAAGTCCTATTCCACAAACAGCACTATTTGTAAGTAGTGTTCTAATATCATAATCTTTTCTTTTAGTTCCAGCTGCTAAACCTAAATCTTCAATAACCGCAAGCATTAATCCTGAAAATCCCACTAATGGCACATTTTTTATACTTTTAAAAACCTTTGTAAGTAAAGAAGAAGCCTCTACACTTCCTGCTGCACCAAAATACTCAACACCTAATAACTCATAAACACTTGCCATTGAAGAGCAGTTTTTAGATGGTGCTGCTGAACTATCAATTCCTACAAATTTAAAATCACTATTATCAAAACTATTTATTACTTCATTTATATTATCAACATGATACTGTAATGCTGTATTTAAAACTTCATAATACTCTTTAAATTTTTCTTGATGTGTTTTTTTACTATTTGATTCATTGCATTTGCTTAAAACATTTACTAATAAATCTGGTGTTTCAAAACCTATAACATATGAATCCTCTAAAAAGCTTTCATGGTATGAAGCTGGAAAATAAGGAATAAATGGTTTACAGTTGAAATTTACTGTAAAATTAAAATTACCCTCACCTCTTGGTGTTATTTGTGAAATCTTTTTAACAGCTTTTGCACAGTGCAAAATAGTTGCATTATCTAAAATATCAAATTCATCTTTTTTTATATTTACACAAGCATTGCACAAGTCACCATATGAAGCTATCAAATCAGGTAACATTTCAATTTGTTCTTTTGTTTTTGCTTCACCAATAGCAAATCTTATTCTTAAATTTTCATTTGAATATTTATTTAAAAGTGAAGATATATATGCTAAATCTTCTTTTGCTTCTTCTATATTGTTTATATTCAAATACTCTTCAAATGCATTTGTAACAATTCTTATTGATTGAACTTCATAATCAATCTTATTGAATTTTTCACTTAATCTATCACAAAAATAACAAGCTTTTTCTATCTTTTCTTCCCAGTTATTTTTATCTTTTTTTAAAGTTAAAAATGTTGTTATCGTCCTAATTTTGCATAATTGTTTGTTTTTATAATTCATCTTTATCCTTTTGCAAAATATTAGCAAAGAAATAAAAAATAATCAATCCAGATATTGCTTGTTTGTAAACTTTTTTAATACTTTATTAAGTAAATTATATTATAATTTTAAGCAAAGCTGTATATTAGGTCTATGGTTATAGACATACATGATTAAGCACTACAAAACTACTTAGCTTTATTCTACATGTAAAAAATTCTACTTAAAACAGCAAACATATAAAAGGTAATTATTATGGGTGTACAAGAACATAGAAGCCTATTAAAAGATATTGGTGTAGATGTTGATAGACATGCAAAAATGATGGAAATGGGTCTTGAATCATACAAAGCACAATTTATGACACAAAAAAATAGACCAGAAGCAATGAAATATTTTGATTGGTTTATGAGTGAAATGCAAGGTCAAAGAATAGCAGAAATAAATGAATTAAGAAAAAATAAAAAACCTGCAATTGGAGCATTTTGTATTTTTGTTCCTGAAGAAATTATTGTGGGTTCAGGAGGAGCATGTTTTGGTTTATGTGGGGGAAGTCCTGCTACAATTGCCGATGCAGAGACTGAACTTCCTAGAAATATTTGTCCATTAATTAAATCTGCCCATGGATTTAAACTTCAAAAAACATGTGCTTATACTCAATCTTCTGATTTTATCTATGGAGAAACAACATGTGAGGCAAAGAAAAAAACTTGGGAAATTTTAAATAAACATCACCCTGTAAAAGTTATGAATATCCCACATATGAAAAGAGAAAAAGATTTAAAACTTTGGAAAGAAGAACTTTTTGAGTTTAAAGAACATATTGAAAGTATAACAGGAGAAAAACTATCATTAGAACAAATGAAAAAAGGAACTAAGATAGTAAATGAAAAAAGAGAAGCTTTACAAAGATTAGATAGATTAAGAAGTATGAATAAAGATGTAATTCCAATAAGTGGAAAAGATGGTTTATTTGTTACTCAAATGGGATTTTTAGATGATCCTGTTAGATATACTAAAAAAGTAAATGAACTTTGCGATGAATTAGAAAAAAGAGTTGAAGAAAAAATTAGTGTATTTGAAGAAGATACACCAAGACTTATGGTATTAGGGACTCCTTTTGCACCACCAAACTGGAAACTTCACACAGCAGTTGAAACAAGTGGAGGGGCAATTGTAAATGAAGAATCATGTATTGGACATAGATATTATAAAGATAATGTAAATTTAGATGATGTAAATAATGAAGATGAATTAATGCAAAAGCTACTTGATAAATATAGTGCAGTTGATTGTGCATGTTTTACACCTAATGCACCAAGAATTGATAAAATCTTACAAATGTATAAAGATAGACAAGCAAATGGAGTAATTTATTATACTTTATCATTTTGTCATACATATAATGTTGAAGCTCATTTGGTTACACAAGCACTTGAAAAAGAAGGAATTCCATGTTTGGTAATTGAATCTGATTATTCACCAGAAGATGCAGGGCAAATAAAAACAAGAGTTGAAGCATTTTTAGAAAGTATTAATTTTAAAAAAGAAGCTGCTGCTTTTAAAAAGAAACAAAACTAAATGTACTGGGGAGTAGATATAGGGTCCACATATACAAAAATATGTGGACTTGATGAACAAAAAAATATAATAGATACAAAAACCATACCAACCATTGTAAATCAAGATGAAATAGTTCAAGAATATCTTAAAGATAAAAATGTTGAAATGTTAGTATCCACAGGGTATGGAAGACATATGGTTCAAGAACTTTTTGATTGCCCAATAATTAGTGAAATAAAAGCCCACGCGAAAGCAGCACACTATTTTCAAAATGATGCAGATATGGTTATTGATTTAGGAGGTCAAGATAGTAAAGTAATAAAACTTGATTTAACTGGTGGTTTTATTGATTTTAAGATGAATGATAAATGCGCAGCAGGAACTGGAAAATTTTTAGAAATTGCTTCAAACAGAATGGGTTTAGAACTAGAAGAGTTTTCAAAAATAGGATTTGAAGCAACAAAAGAATTAACTATTTCAAGTATGTGTGCAGTTTTTGCAGAATCTGAAGTAATCTCACTCATAGCAAAAAAAGAGAGTGCTTCAAACATTTGTTATGCAGTTCATGAATCAATTGCATCAAGACTTGCTTCAATGGCAAGGAAATTTGCAATAAAAAGTGATAAGATTATATTTTCAGGAGGAGGAGCATTAAATCCTTTTTTATTACATTTAGTAGCTTTAAAATTAGATAAAGAAGTAATTGCATCAAAACACCCTCAATTAGCTGGAGCAGTAGGTGCAGCACTTGCTGGTCATGAAGTAAGTACTGAACTTTAAAGAGTGAACTTTTAAGTTTGCTCAATGTAAAATAAACTTATGTTTGAGTTTTATTTACTAATTTTTTTACTTATAATTGTTTGTGCTATTGTGATTTCTTCATTAAAAATTGGGATTTCTCCCATGCCAAGTTCAAAAGCTTCACATAAAATAATCTTAGACTATGTAAAGAAAACAGAAAATAAAACTATTATTGATTTAGGCTCTGGCTTTGGAAGTTTAGCAATTTTTTTGGCTTCAAATCTTCCAAATAGAAAAATAATTGGCTATGAATTATCATTTTTCCCATGGTTAATCTCTATTTTTCTAAAAAAACTATTAAGATTAGAAAATCTTCATTTTTATAAAAAAGATTTTTTAAAACAAGATTTGAAAAATGCAACTTTAGTTTGTTATTTATACTTTAAAGGGATGAAAAAGCTCGAAGATAAGCTATTTGAAGACTCAATTAACACTACAATTATTAGTAATACTTTTTCTTTTTTTAATATAAAGTATAGAGATAAACTATATGCAAATGACCTATTTAAAACTCCTATTTACTTATATATGACTTAAATATTAAATATTCATTAAAATTTCAATGTTATAATTTCAGTAAGATTAAAAAAAGGAAAAGCGATGAAAACTTTTAAAATTGCTATATTATCTATAGCTACATGTACGCTACTTGTTGCCCAAAATTTTCCAAATAGAGGGCCAATTCCTTTTAACTCATATGATCAAAATTCTGATGGAGAAATAACTTCAAAAGAGTTTTATGATGTAAGAGCTGAAAGAATGACTCAAAAAGCTAATCAAAATATGCCTATGAGAAATGCACAAAATGCTCCAAGTTTTGAAGACATTGATAAAAATGGTGATAAAAAAATAACAACACAAGAGTTACAAAGTTATCAATTAAATAAAATGTCAACGAGAATGAACAATAAAGGCATGAACAATGGTCAAGGAATGAATCGAGGTCAAGGCATGAACAATGGTCAAGGAATGAATCGAGGTCAAGGCATGAACAATGGTCAAGGAATGAATCGAGGTCAAGGCATGAACAATGGTCAAGGAAGAGGTTTAAATAACTAAGAGAGTTTTCTCTCTTAGTTATTTAAATCATCATACTTAAAGCTACTTTTTGTCTTTTTATATCAATATCAATAACTTTAAGTCTTGATAAAAATTGATTTATTGATAAAACTTCCATTGGATGATTTACTCTTTTCTCACTCATTTTAGAAATATGTATCATTGCATCATTTTTCAATCCAACATCAACAAAAGCTCCAAAATCAGTTAGATTTCTCACTACCCCACAAAGTTCATCATCAAGTTTTAAAGACTCTAAACTAAGCTCATCATCTCTAAATACAGTTTGAGGTAACTCTTCTCTAATATCAAAGCCTGGTTTTAAAAGTTCACTTATTACATCTTCATAAACAGTTTTTGAAATTTCAAATTTATTACAAACTTCTTCTTTATTTATATTATTTAAATCTTTATATTTTAAAAGTTGATTTGCTAACTCATAATTTTCAGGATGAATTGCAGTATTATCTAAAATGGAAGAACCATCTTTTATTCTTAAAAATCCAACTGCTTGTTCATAAACCTTTGCTCCAATTCCACTTACTTTTAATAAGTCACTTTTTGTTTTGAAGTTTTTGTTTTTATCTCTATATGAAACAATATTTAAAGCTAATTTTTCAGAAATACCTGATACAAATGACAATAACTTATAAGAAGCAGAGTTTATATCAACTCCTACTTTATTTACCAAATCTTCAGTAACTTCATTTAACTTTTTCTCAAGTTTTGTTTGATTTACATCATGTTGATATTGCCCTACTCCAAGTGATTTTGCATCAATTTTCACAAGTGCAGATAAAGGATCTCTTAATCTACTAGCAATTGAAATAGCACCTCTTGTTGTAACATCTAAATTAGGATACTCAATAGTTGCAATCTTTGAAGCAGAATAAACAGATGCACCAATCTCACTTACAACTGCAAACTTTAAATCTAAATTATTCTCTTTTATAAACTTTGAGAAAAAACTTGCTGTTTCATTTGAAGCAGTACCATTACCAATTGCTATGGCATTGATTTTATACTTTTTAATTAAATCAGAAACAATCTTACTAGAATTATTATAATCTTCTTTTGGCTTTGTTGGATATATAACATTTGAGTCTAAATAGTTTGCATTTTCATCAATAACAGCCAATTTACAACCTGTTTTATATCCAGGGTCAACTCCAAGTATAACTCTATTTACAACAGGTGGAGTAATTAAAAGTTGATGTAAATTTTTTCCAAAAAGATTTATTGCTTCATTGCTTGCTTTTTCTTTTATATTTGTTATAAGTTCTCTTTTTAAACTAGGAAGTAGCAATCTTTTTAAACCATCAACTAATCCCTCAAGTAGATAAATACTTGAACTATTTGCATCTTTTGGAATCTTAAACTTTTGTATATTCTCTATAATTCTTTCTTCATCAATTTCTACTTTTATTGACAATTGTTTTTCATTGACAGCTCTATTTATTGCTAAAAATCTGTGAGAGGGAATATATTTGGCTTTTTGAGAAAACTCTTTATAGTTTTTATAAACTCCATCTTCTTGATAATCTTTTGTTGGTTTTGTTTGTAAAAGTGCATGATTTTCTAAAAGTGTTCTTACTACTTGTTTTGAGCGTATATCATCAGCATATCTTTGAGCAATAATATCTTTTGCACCCAAAATAGCTTCTTTAGTATCTTTTATATTTTCATTTAAAAAGGTCTTTGCTTTTTTTTCAACTTCTTCTTTTGTATATTTTACACAAGAAATAATATTTGCTAACCCCTCTAAATTATTATCAATAGCTTTTTGTGTTCTTGAACTTTTTGTTGTTTTAAAAATAGAGTAAATATCATCTAATGCAACTAATGTTGTTGCCTCATTAATTGATGCTTCAAGTTTTGAAGTTAAAAGCTCTTTTTGAATAAGTTTTTGTTTTATATCATCTTTTTTTTCTACAACTTTTTTACTATATTCATAAATATCATTGAAATCTCTTAAAGTTTCATCACTTGCATTTCCTGTTAAATCTTTTCTATATCTAGCAATAAAAGGAATTGTACATCCTTGCTCAAAAAGATTTAATATATTTTCTATGTACTCTTGTTTTAAATTTGTTTTTTCTTTTATAGTTTTTATTAATTCATTCAATTTATATATCCTATTGCATCAAAAATTAATTTTACAGCAAATGCTGCTAATAATAAGGCCAAAAATTTCATTATAAAAAAATAAACCTTCCCTTTTAAAAACTTTTTACTCTTTGCTGCCATATATGCAATAAAAACTTTTGAACCAACCAATGAAAAGTAAAAAGTTGCTAAAAAAGCAAATACTACACTTAAAGAGAACTCATTTAGTATTTGCAGTAAAATTGGTGTTCCAATAGCAATCCAAAAAAGATAAGGATTTGGACTTAAAGCACCAATAACTAAACCTTGTCTAAAAGATTTATTTGGCACATTTTTATCAAGTACAATTTGTTCAACCTTAAAATTTTCATAAGCCAAATAGAATAAATAAGCACTTCCAACTAAAGAAACAAACATTAAAAATATTTTTGAATCACTAATATAACTTGCTAAAAGAATAGATAATATCACTATTGGAATATCTACTATTACAGGAGAAAAAGCCACTTTAACACCTGAATTCAAATCGTGTTTTAAAGTTTGTTGTATCACAAAGTTTGTAAGAGGACCTGGAGCAAAACCAGCACTTACACCCAAAGTAAGTGCCAAAAATAAAAAATCTATCATACTCTTCTAAAAATAAGCGAAAGTATTAAAAATACTACAACAACTATTCCTAAACCTATATATTTAAAGTCTTCACTACTATTTAATATATACGAACCTGCTGTGTAACTTGCATAACCAACAATTACAGCCCAAAGTGCTGTTGCTAAAATATTAAAAAATACAAACTTTTTACTTGAATATTTTGTAATTCCCATAGCCAATGGAATTAAAGTTTTTATTCCATAAATATATTTTTGGAAAAAAACAACAAAGGAACCATATCTTCTCATCATCAAATGAGCTAAAGCAACTTTTCTTCCATACTTTTTCATCATATCTTTTGCATACATTTTATTTTTTCTTGCAAGGGTAAATAAAAACTGGTCACCCAAAAAGTTAGATACACCTGCAACTAATATAGAAATATAAATATTTAAATCACCGGCATAAGATAATACTCCTGCAACTACAAGACCAACAAATCCACCACCAAAGGAATAAGCAAATAATGCAATATATCCCCAATCTTTTATCAAATCTTCCAATACAAACCCTTATATAAATTTAAGGGATTTTATCTAAATAAGTTTTAAATAACATATAGTAAAGATTTTTTAAAATAAATAACTTTTTTTTGGGATAAATAATATTAATCACCTAATATTTTAGGAATATTAAGATTTAATAATATATAATCAATTTATAAAGTAAAAAAAGGGTATGAATGTATATATTAAAGAAGTTTTTAAGATATAAGAATAAAGATAAATTAAAAACGCTCTTTTTAATAGATATATTATACATGAAAGATATTAACGCTATTTATAATTTTGATAATGGCGATTACATAATAAAACAATTAGAAAAGTTACTTAAACATACAATTAAAAATAAAATCAAAGCCATACTAAAAGATTCAGTTTTTATTGATTTTGTAAATACACATGTTGATGTTTTTGGACTTACTATATACAAAGATATATCACAAGAAGATATAGAAAAAATAAAAGATGCAATCTTTTATACAATAATCTCACATAAATTTAAACTTTTAGATAAAAAGTCATTTATTAATATCGATGTAACAATAGGTTGTTCTAAAAGTGCAGATAAAAAAATAAAAATATATGCAGAAAAAGCTTTACATAATGCAAAGTTAAATTTTGTTCATTTTATCTATTTTGATAGTAAATTTTATGAAGAAGAAAATTCAAATGAAAACTTACTTGAAATACTTAAATATAATATTCAAGAAAAGTTAGTAGAACCATATTTTCAGCCAATAGCAAATGCTCAAACAGAAGAAATTGTAAAATATGAAGCATTAATGAGAGTATTTGACAAAAATAATAACATGATAATGCCTTATGTATTTATTCAAAAATCTAAAAAATACAGACTATACAATAATTTAATGGCAATACTAATTGAGAAAGTTGTTTCATATATCAATAAATATAAAATCAATATAAGTATAAATCTTGACTTTCATGATATATTAAATCCAAAAATAAAAGATTTATTAATAGAAAAAATCAAAAATAACAATGTTGGAGAATATCTAACTTTAGAGATATTAGAAAGTGATAAAATATCAAACTATTCTATTGTAAATGAGTTTATTAAAGAAGTTAAAAAATATGGTGTAAAAATAGCCATTGATGACTTTGGAACAGGCTTTTCAAATTATGAATATATTTTAAATATTGATGTTGATTATATAAAAATAGATGGCTCACTTATAAAAAAGATTGACCAAGAAATTTATTTAAACCTTGTAAAAAGTATAGTTTTATTTTGTAAACAACAAAATTTTGAAGTTGTTGCAGAGTTTGTAAGTGATTTAAAAATATTAAGATATATTCGTTCATTGGGAATTGAATATGCACAAGGATATTATATTAGTAAGCCAAAACCAATAGAAACAATAGTTGGAGAACTTAATGAAAAGAATTCTTAAAAAAGTAACTGATGAGACAGTAAATGAACTTTTGCAAAATGAAATTATTTTGCCCTCAACATATTTTCAGTGCTTTGATAAACATGCAAAAACCTTAGAAATTGACTTAGAAGATAAAGATTTTCACAAAAGACTAGACTCTTTTATAGCAAAAGAGTATGCAGATATAAATGATTATGCAAGAAAAACACTAGAAAGTTTAGATAAGGTAACAATTGCAACAAAAGATGCGAAACTTGCAATTGAAAATAAAGATGAAAGTTCTTTACAAAAAATCTATCATGAGATGCAAGATTTAAAAAAAGAACTTGATACTATAACAAGTAAAGTATTTAAAGATGAAGTAACACAAGCTTTTAATAAAAAATGGATTTATAATAGATTTTTAAATAATGAATATAATTTTAAAAAAGATGGAGTATTAACTTTAATAAGAGTAGAAAATGCTGATTATATTTATGAAAATTATGGTCAACTAATTTTTGATAATTTGCAAATCTTTTTAGTAAAATATATTACAAAAAAGATAAAAGAAGAGAAATTAAACTACAGTATTGCTAGATTTATAAATAACCAATTTATTATATTTTTTGATAATGAAGATTTAAAAGAGTGTTCACATGTAATCAATAATATAAAAAATCTAATTGAAGACACTACACTTAAAAGTAAATCAGGCATCTTAATCAAACCAAAATTTACCTATGAAATAAATACATATTCAAAAAATGAAAGTTTTTCAGAACTAATAGAAAACTCTTTTATAAATATTTGTTAATAAAATAATTCCAAAAGCTTAGTTAAAAGAGTTATAAAACTCTTTTAACTTCTTTTGTGCTTTTTCAATAGATATTTGTTTAAATCTTATTTTTGTATTTGGTTTTGCTTGAGCTAATTTAAAGCAATCAATACTTAAAACACTACCAATTTTAGGATAACCACCAATTGTTTGTCTATCTTTTAAAAGTATAATAGGTTGTCCATCACTTGGAATTTGTATTGCTCCAAAGCTTATTCCCTCAGATACAATACCATCAATATCACACTTTATTGGTTCACCTTTTAATTTGCACCCCATTCTATTAAACTCATTTGACACTGTAAACTCACTTGAAAAAAACTTCTGTTTTTCCTTATCAGAAAAATATTCATCTTGATAAGATAAAACAACTCTTAATAAAAGTGTATCTTCATACTTTGGATGAAAACTCTTTTTTAATCTTGAAGTATGAAATAGATTATGAGAATTAATTTTTAAAATATCACCCTTTTGTAATCTATTTGCATTTAAGCCACCAAGATTTTCTTTTATTGTAGTTGAATAGCTTCCAAACTCTTTTTTAATTTTAAAGCCATCTTTTACAGCAAGATATACTTTTGAACCTTCTAAAAACTTTCCAATTTTAACAATATCTCCAACTTTAAGATTATGTGTTTGCCAACTATTTTTAGCTTCATTATTTATAAAAACCTCACAAAAAGCTCCAGTTACTGCTATTTGTGTATTTGTATTTGCTTTAAACTCTACATTTGCAAAAGCTATTTCTATAATATTCTCATCTTTTTTATTACCTAAAAGCATATTTGCTATATAGTAAGCATACTCATCCATAACACCTGCGTGTGTTACTCCTATGTGTGTATATGAAAATCTTCCTTTATCTTGAATAGTTGCAAAAATTGGAGTATTAATAATCTCTAAACTCATAAAACTCCTCCTTGTTTTAAAAACTGCTCTTTTGAAATTGGATTAAATTTCACCCTATCTCCTACACTAATAGGAGATAAAGTCTCTAATTTTTTATCAAAAAATTCAAAAGCAGTTCTTCCTACAATATTCCAACCTCCAGGGCTAGCTTGTGGGTAAACAGCTGTTTGAGTATTTGCAATTGCAACACTTCCTTTTGGAATACTTTTTCTTGGAGTACTTAATCTAGGAAGAGCAATACGATCATCAACACTTGCTAAATATCCAAAACCTGGCAAGAATCCTATTGCATACACATCATATGTTTTCTCTGAATGAATTTTTATAATTTGTTCTATACTTAAACCTGTTTTTTCACTCATACTTTGCAAATCTAATCCAACTTCAGTTCCATAATAAACATCAATAGTAATTAGTTTAGAGTTATCTTCTTGAGTTTCATCTAGATTAATCAACTCTTCAAGTTTTATTTTTATAGTTTCATAATCATATGTAAAAATATCATATGTAATTAAAATTGAAGTATATGATGGAACTATTTCAATAATTCCATCAAGATTTAATTTTTTTATACAAAGATAAGCATTTTTTACTTTCTTTGCTATATCTTTATCAATCTTATCTCCAAAATAGATAATTAATGAATCAACTGAGGCTACTTTTATTTTCATTTTAAATCAATGCTTTTCTTAATAGTTTTATAAAGTCTAAGGCTTTTTCATTATCTCCATGCACACATAAACTATCTACTTCTAAAAATAATCTGTTATTGTTTACACTTAATATATAACCTTTTTCTTTAAGTGTTGAGATTCTTTGAGCAACTTCTAGCTCATCTTGAATCACCGCATCATCTCTTATTCTTGATACAAGAGTTCCATCATCATTATAATTTCTATCTGCAAATACTTCATACAATAAATTTATTCCATAAAACATTGCAGTATGTTTATAACTTTCATTTTTAGGGCTTGATAAAATCATAAGTTTTATATTTTTATCAAAAGATGATATTGCACTTAATATTGCTTTGAATATATTTTCATCTTTCATCATATCATTATATAAAGCACCATGTGGTTTTACATATGAAATACCTGTTCCATGAGCTTTACAAAATGCATTTAATGCACCTAATTGATATAAAATTATAGATTTTATCTCTTCAAGTGAACATCTTATGCTTCTTCTACCAAAACCAACTAAGTCTTGATATGCAGGATGTGCACCAAGTGTTACATTATATTTTTTTGCCAAGGCAACAGATTTATTCATAGTTAAAGCATCACTAGCATGGAAACCACAAGCAAGATTTGCCATATCAATATATGGCATAATTTGCTCATCATATCCCATCTTCCAGATACCAAAACTTTCTCCCATATCGCAGTTTAATCTAATATTCATAACCTTATCCTATAAATTGTGATACTTTATTATATCTAACCAATCATTTTATTTGGTAAGAAAAATACCAATTCTGGGAAAAATGTAATTAGTGCAACTGTTATAATCATTATTATAAAAAATGGAAAAGTTGCTTTTAAAATCGTTTCAATCTTTTCATTACTTATACCTTGAATTACAAATAGGGAAAATCCAACAGGTGGAGTTATTTGTGCCATTTCTACCATAAATACCAAGAAAATACCAAACCATAAAGGATCATACCCAGCTAAAATAACAATAGGTAATACAATTGGTAAAGTCATTACAACAATAGAAATTGCTTCTAAAATCATTCCAAGAATAATATACATAATACCTATTAATAAAATAAGCATTAATGGACTTAATCCAAGACCTGTAATAAACTCACTCATAGCTCTTGCAATTCCTAAAAATCCAATAACTTGAGATAAGAAAACTGCACCTGCAATAATAAAACCAATCATAACTGAAGTTTTTACACTATTTAAAAGTGCATTTTTTAATATATCAAAAGATAAAGCTTTAAAGTAAGCAGCTAAAATCAATGAACCCAAAATACCTAAAGCTGCTGCTTCTGTTGGAGTTGCAAAACCACCATAGATTGAACCTAAAACTAAACCAATAAGTGAAAATATAGGCGCTAAATCTTTTAGTGAATATAGTTTATCTTTAAAAGTATATGTTTCATCATCAGCTGGCATAACATTTTCTTTATCTGTTGTTGCTTTATACATAATATAAAAAGAGTATAAAGTAGCAAGTAATAATCCAGGTATTAAACCAGCAACAAAAAGTTTACCAATAGATACATCAGATAAAACTCCATATATAATCATTATAAGTGATGGAGGAATCAAATATCCAAGAGTACCAGAACCTGCAAGTGAACCCATAGCTAATGATTTTGAATATCCTCTACTTTGAAGTTCATCAAGAGTAATTTTACCAACAGTAGCAGTAGTAGCAGCACTAGAACCAGACACTGCTGCAAAAAGAGAACAAGCTGCAACATTTACATGTAAAAGTTTACCAGGTATATGAGTAAGCCATGGCTTTAATCCATTTAGTAATCTTGTTGAGATTGAAGATTTATATAAAATCTCACCCATTAAAATAAACATTGGAAGTGCTGCAAGTGACCAAGAATTTAAAGCATCATATAAAGAAGATGCAAGTAAATCTCCTATTTTATCATATACACTTATTACAGGAGGAAGATTATGATCAAATAAAAGCATCCCAATTATTCCTGTTAACATCAATGAAATACCAATCCAAATAGATGATAATAAAAATACAAACATTATTACTATTAAAACAATTGATAATATAAGTGGATCAGCTATCATGTGTAAATCCTTTGAAAATAAAAACTATAACTGCTAAAATAAATAGCGCAATTCCAAGAGGCATTGCAAGTTGAGTTAAATAAATTGGTGTTTCTGATACATTTTCTGAAAGCATTTCAAACTCATATGAGTCATATGCAAGTAATACAGTTCTATAAAATGCAAAAAATAGTACACCAAGTGCAATAATTGCTGCAAAAACATCTACTTTTTTATTTACTTTTTTAGAAAGTTTTGAAGTAATTATATTAATTCTAATATGACTATCACTACTAAATGTATAAGCAAGTCCTAAAAAAATAGAAGCTAAATAGAGATATCCACTATATTCATCTGCAATCATTGTTGAAATATCAAAAAATGATCTTAGAAAAATCTCCAATAAAATTAGTGATACTAATATTATCAATAAAAATCCCGATAAATAAGCTCCCCCTTTTGAGAGCTTATCTACTAAATTACATAAAGAATTCATACGCAACTACTTTCTATATTCTTTAAAGATTTTTTTAATATCTTTATTTGCATCATCAAGATATTCAGTTAAAAGTTTTAAAGCAATTTCATCAAGCTCTTTTTTAAGTTCAGGACTAGCTTCTTGTACTTTCATACCATTTTTTCTTAATAACTCTAAAGAAGTCTCATCTTCAATTTTCACAGCTTCCCATTGTGACTTTTCAATCTCTTTTGCTGCTTTTAGCATCGCTTTTTGTTGATTTTTATCTAAAGCATTCCAATAATCTAAATTTATAGTCACTGCTTGTAAAGGATATGCATAATTTATTTTTGTATAATTACCTAATACTTCCCAAAACTTACCATCTTTACCTGAGCTTGAAGAAGTTACAACAGAATCAACCATTCCAGTTCTAAGTGATGAATAAACCTCTCCCCAAGGTAAAGCAACAGCATTCCCACCTGCAAGATTTACAAAAGATGCAGAATTTTTATCATAAGTTCTAGTTTTTACACCTTTAAAATCAGCTATTGAATTAATCTCATTTTTAGAATAAAAACCACTTGCTGGCCAAGTTACTGAATAAAGTAGTTTTTGATTCCACTTTCTTGCAGTTTTTTCATAAGATTTTTTTGATAATTGATAAAGTTTATAAGCATCATCATATGAGTTTGCAATAAAAGGAAGTGCTGAAATTCCAAATACCTTACCTCCACCTGAAGTAAAAGGTATAAACATATCAGTCATAGCTACAGTTCCATCTTTTACTGCTTTTAAAGGATTACCCTTAATAAGCGCACTACCTGAATGTACTGTTATTTTTATACTTCCATTAGTATACTCTTTAACTAATGTTGCAAACTTCTTAGCACCTTGAGTATGAAAGTTACTTTCAGAATATTTTGCATTTAAATCCATTTTCATATCACCTGCAAACATTGCACTTGCAAGAGATACAATCAATAAACTTTTCTTGAACATTTAAGACTCCTTTTGATTTTATTAAGGAATCTTAACTTACCCTAGTGAGTAAAGAGTGAGTTTTTTGTGACTTATGTGTAATTTATGTACTTTTTAACTTATACCCTTCTTGTGGAATATTTATTAAAATATCTTCAGGAACCCTTTGTCTAAACTCTTTTATAAATGTTTTCAATGCACTCATACTCATACTTTTATCTTTCCATAAATACTCTTCAATATAATCATATGTTAAAACTCTATTTTTATTTTCATACAACAATATAATAAATTCTTTATCTCTTTTTCTTAAACTTATTAATTCATCTTTAAAATATAATTCCCTTGATTCCATATGAAAACATAAATTATCATTTAATTGTATTTTCAAAGTAAGTTTTGAAGCAAGTGCTTTTAATATACCATTTAAAAGTGACTCTGAGTTCACAGGTTTTAAGATATATTGATTTACATTTAAATTTATCAAATCCAATAAATACTCTTCATTACTATATGCTGTTACCATTATTATAATAGTGTTAAAATCTTTTTTTCTTATCTTTTCAATAAGGGCGATTCCATTCTCTTTTGGCATCTCAATATCACTTAAAATTATTGAAGGCTTATATTCAAAGTACAATTCATAACCTTCATCAGCATTTGAAGCTGAATAAACTTCTTTAAAATAATACTTTAAAGTATTTACCAAACGTTTACGAATCCCCTCTTCATCCTCTACACAAAGAATTGTATAGTTTTTCAATTGTTCTAATAACTCTTTTTTCATAAAAAACCTTTAAAACAAAATATATTATATAATTTATTAAAAAAAACTTTTAACACTTTTTAAGTAACCATTTATTAATTATTTTTATGTATAATCCCTAAACTAATTAGTTATTATATTAAAAATTTATTTGGATTCATTCTATATTATTTCCATAAGAAAACATTAATTAGACTATTACTTTTTTATTACATTTATTTGTTACAATTAAATTAGAAATATGACACTACATCAAAAGGATTACAAAATGTCAATTAAACAAAAATTAGTGCTATTAAGCACATGTGTACTTTTAGGATTAATTGCTCTTTTTATTTTGAATAACTACAGTCAAAATCAAATGAAAGAGTTAGTTAAAGCTCAAAAATCAGTTGAAGTGCTTAAAACATTACAAACAGAATTAAGGAAAAATGAAAAAGATTTTCTAGCAAGAAAAGATGAAAAATACTTAAATGATTTCCAAAATAATTTCAAAAGTTTACAAAACAGTGCAAACTCTTTAAAAGATATACTAAAAAAAGTAGATATTAGCACTGAATATACAAATGACTTTTTAGAAATATCAAATAATTATAATGATATTTTCACACAAATTGCAAATACACAAAAGCAAATAGGTTTAACACATACAGATGGATTATACGGAAACTTAAGAAAAAGTGTACACAATGTACAAGAATTTGCTAGAAACTCTAATAATTTTGAATTATTATCTTTAGTATATGAGTTAAGAAAAGAAGAAAAAGACTTTATGTTAAGAAAAGAAGAAAAGTATAGCACTAGATTTGAAAAAAAAATTGATTTACTTACAAAAATGCCAATTAACCAAGAGATTAAAACTTATTTAAATCAATATAAAACTGCCTTTTTACAATTAGTTGAAAAAGAAAAAGTTAAAGGATTAAATGAAAAAAGTGGACTTTTAGAAAATCTAAGAAAAACTATTTATAAAACTGAAAATAGTTTAAATAAAATGGAAAAAAACATTTCTGCTCATATTGTAAAAGCAGAATCATTCTTAAATACATTCTTAATTATTTTAACACTACTTATTATTGTAGTATTGATGGTTTCTTTTTACTTTATATCAAAATCAATAACAAAATCAATAAATAAATTTCAAGAGGGATTGATTGGCTTTTTTAAATATCTAAATAACGAAACAAAAGATGTTGAACTACTAGATGATAGTAAAAATGATGAGATATCAAATATGTCAAAACTAATCAACAAAAATATAGAAAAAACAAAAAATAATATTGAAGAAGATAAAGCACTAATTTTAGATGTAACACAAATTGCAACAAAAATTAAAGAAGGGCATTTAAATAAACAAATTACAGCTTCAACATCAAATGAATCATTAAATGCACTAAAAGATGTTATAAATGAGATGTTAGTTGGTTTAAACAAAAACATAAGCTCAATTTCAACAGTGTTAAAAGAGTTTAGTAATTATAAGTTTACAAGTAAAGTAGATAGTAGTGGTGTTGAGGGAGATATGAAAGAGTTTATAGAGAATGTAAACTTCTTAACAGATGAGATATCAGGATTGTTAAAAGATTCATTAATCATAGGATTAACACTAGATGAAGCATCAGATAAATTAATAACAAATGTAGATGTATTAAATACAAGTTCAAATGAAGCAGCAGCAAGTCTAGAAGAGACAGCAGCAGCATTAGAAGAGATAACAAGTACAATAGTAAATAACTCAGAGAATGTAGCAAAAATGAGTAAGTATGCACAAGAGTTAGGAAACTCAGCAAAAACAGGGCAAAGTTTAGCAAATAAAACAACAAAATCAATGGAAGAGATAAATGAACAAGTAAGTTCAATAAATGAAGCAATCACAGTAATAGATCAAATAGCATTCCAAACAAATATACTTTCACTTAATGCAGCAGTAGAAGCAGCAACAGCAGGAGAAGCAGGGAAAGGCTTTGCAGTAGTAGCAGCAGAAGTGAGAAACTTAGCAAATAGAAGTGCCCAAGCAGCTAAATCAATAAAAGAGATAGTAGAGAATGCAACAAGTAAAGCAAATGAAGGGAAAGGTATCAGTAGTGAGATGATAAAAGGCTATGATGTCTTACTAGAGAATATTGAGAATTCAACACAAATGATAAGTGAGATAGCAGCAGCAAGTAAAGAGCAAGAATCAGGGATTACACAAATCAATGATGCTGTAACACAATTAGATCAACAAACACAAAAGAATGCATCAATAGCAACACAAACACATGATATTGCAATACAAACAGATACAATAGCAAAAGAGATAGTAAGTGATGCTGGAGCAAAAGAGTTTTTAGGAAAAGAACAAGCAAAAGTAAAAAAGATAGATGTTCCACATGAAGAAGAGCCAAAAGCAAAATATGATAAAAAAGAGGAGTATGAAGACAAACCAAGAGAAAATAAAAAATCATACTCTTATGAAAAAAAACCTAAACAAGCTCAAACTTTTACTTCAAATAGTAGTAGTGATGATGAGTGGGAAAGCTTTTAATCTTTCCCACTTTTAAAAGGAAGAGTGACTAAAAAAAGTGCACCCTTCCTTGAGTTCTCAACACTAATTTCACCTTCCATATTTTTTTCAACAATCATTTTAGCCATATAAAGACCAAGCCCTGTACCTTTTGAACTACTTTTGGTAGTAAAATATGGTTCAAAAATCAAATCTATATATTCATCTTCAACTCCACCTGCATTATCTAAAACTTTAACAATTGCACTTGAACCAACAGCATCTACTTCAATATATATATTTGGATTTTTGATATCTCTTTGAATAAGAATATCTTTTGCATTAGAGATAAGATTTAGCATTACTTGTGCAAACTCTCTTTCATATCCATAAATAATACTATTACATTTTACTTTTTTAACAAGATTTATATTAAAGTTTTTAATTGAAGCATCAACTAAAGTTAAAGCCTCATTACAAGCATCATCCAAATAAAAATAGACTTTCTTCTTATCTGGTTTAAAAAAGTTTCTAAAATCTTCTATTGTATTTGACATAAATTCAATTAATTTATTTGATTCAATGACTGAATCTTGTATCATTTTTTCATCAACTTTATTAAATTTACTTGCAGTTTCTAACTCCATCAGTACACCAGAAAGTTCACTTAATGGCTGTCTCCATTGATGTGCAATCATACTAAGCATAGCACCCATTCTTGCAAGTCTTGATTGATGAAGCATCGCCCTATCTTTTTTCTTTACATCATCAATTGCTTTTTGAACCTTTAGTTCTAAGTTTTTGTTCAAGTCTTGTAACTCTTGCTCTTTTTTAACTACACTTTTTCTATACTCATTAAAAGCTTGGTTAATTCTATTTGAGATAAAAACAGATAAAATACCAATAATAAATATTACAAAAAAAGAGATAACAACAACAGTTTCAATATATTTATCAACTCTTTTTTCTAGTAACTGCTTATTTTTTAAAATAGAGTTTTCTATATCATCCATATAAAGCCCAGCACCAACAACCCAATTCCATTTTTCATAAAGTTTAAAATATCCAAGCTTTTTAGAAAACTGTTTTTTATTTGGTTTTTGCCAGTTATACTCTACAAAGACTCCATTTGGTTTCTTTTTTGTTTCATCGATAAACTTTTTAGTAATATAATCTCCACTTGCATCTTTTAAATCAATATCATATTTACCAATACTATCTTGTCTAAAAGGGTGAGCAATAAGATGATATTTCGTATCATGTATCCAAATATATCCATTATTTTCATAACGAATAGTTTCAATATACTTTATTAAATCTTTTTTAATTTGTTTGAGATTCTTTTTACTATTTTCTACACTTCCTATTATCCAATCTAATTTTGGAACATGTTTTATGTAAATTAATTTATTCTTTAATTGTACATATTTCCCAGTATCAGGATATAGATAATTTTTAATAAACTTGTCATTTAATTCAAACTCTTTTTGAATACTTTTATTAAAAGGTTGAATAAGTTTATCATTTTGTACATCATATGCAAAAAAATAATCATTTCTATTAATAGCTTTTGAATCAATTAACTGATTCATTATTTCATTTTTTTTACTACTATTAAGATTTTTATCTTTTGTTAGCACAGATAGTTGATTGTAAAGTATTTCAACCCTATTCTTAACCCTATTTTTTACTTCATCATTCGCTTTTTTTTCATGATAATCTAAATAAGAAAGAACAGAATTAATCTCTTTTTTAAGTATATTTTTTTGTTTTGAGATATATTCTATTTCCTCTCGAATACTCTCATCATCAAAATATTTATATTGATTTTGAATAAAAAAATAAATTGTAAAAAATGCAATAAGAAGTACTGTAATAATAGGAGTTAATATAATTAACTTTGAAATATTTTTTTCGCTAAACATTCTATATTTTCCTAGTTTAAATTCAGTAATCTTATTTAGTTGTAGTGAGTATTAAGTGAGCTTTTGAAGATTTATTGATAAACGTGATACTTTTGATTCTCTTTTGCTTGTCTTTTTTCAATCTCTTCGTATGTTTTTAAAGCTAATTGCTTAGTTTCCTCGTCAATTTTTTTACCAAAGTATTCATCTACAAAATTATTTAAAACTAAAATATAAACAATAGAGTTTAAAATAATTGCATTATCATCTTTCATCTGTTTTGCTAAATCTATTGCATAAATTGCTTCTTGAAAAGTATAAAATATTCTATCATTTATATTTTCAAGTCTATGTGCATAACCTAAAATAGTCAAATAGTTTTCTTCATATTCTTTATGGATATTCTCTTCTTTTAATATATTAGAATACTCTTTTATTGCTTCTTGATGCTGTGTAACAATTTCATCAGTTTCTACAACAGTATTTTTAAATTGATAAAAAAAATCTGTTACTTGTGTAATAATCAAATCTATAATAAATCCTTTAAAATATTTGTGCAATTATAGCAAAATAACTAAAAATTGACAAACTGAATAATTTACATACCTGAATTAAAATAACTTTTAAATGCATTCAATTTTACTAAACTACAATCAAAATCAATATTTAATCTTTTTTGATTGTTAAATTTATAAATATAGTTTTTATCCAAACCTGAAATCAAAGTTTTAAAAAGTGATGTATCAAAATCTAAGATAAACACATCTTTATTAACTTCCCAAATATAAATCAAATGAAGTAAAAACTCATCATCAACTTTATAAACTTTAAATACATAGTGTTCGTATTCATTATTTTCAAGAACCTCAAGTTTTTTTAGCTTTAGTTGTTCTTTTAAAAAATCTTCATATAAACTAAGTGATTGACCTTGCCAAGTTGTATCTTCATCAACTTTTATATGTTCTACATAAAAATTAGAAGTTTTTAAAGTAAAAGCATCTAATGTATATGGATCATGTCTTGTTTTTACATCAAAATTTTCTAAAGTATGTGTATAAAAGAAATCTGAATCAATTTTAAAATTAAGCTCATTAGCTTCCATTGAAAAAATAGGTCTTGAGACTCTTATGATTTTTTTTAAAATATTTTTAAAGAACCCCATAGAAATTTCCTTTTATTTAATATTAAGAAATGTACTTTAACATATAAATAGATTTTTTTCAAGGAAATTTAAGTAATATTTTATTTTTTGTAGGTTTTAGTTCTATTTGCAGATTTATATTAAAGCTTTATTTTCTTTTTTATGCAAAAAGGCATTTTATCTTTTTGTTTTATTTTTTCAATATAATAAAATACAAATATCAAAGTAAATGTAATGAACAATGAGGCAATTATTTCAAACATAAATTCTTCCTAATTAAAATTTTTGAAATAATACTATAGTTTTTTTTAACTTATCTTATATATTACAAATTGTAAGATATTATGTAAGTTTTTATTAAACTTCGCTATACTAAAAACTTAAATTTAGGGAAAAATATGGATATACAAAAACACTTTTCAAAAGAAAATATTATTTCAAACTTAGCAAAATATGATATGTATTACCAAATTGCAACAGGTAAACTAATAAACATAACGCAAACAAAAGATATAGATACAAGTATAGAGTTTCAATATGCACTAGGCTCTATTTATGAACTTTTAAAAGATTTAGAAAAACTTGAAAACTCTCAAGAGCTTTTTGAAGATGAACTTAGAAATCAAGCAGCAATGGATGCAATACAAAACTTTATTAACAATAATATGAAATTAATAAAAGATGGAAAAATAGAAATAGAACCTATTATAAATGATATAAATGATGGTAATTTTTTCAATAGAACTATGATAGAAATATGTGAACAAAACCATGAAAAGCAACTAGAAAAATGGGAAGAAGTAATTACAGATAAATTAGCAACTGCAATACTTCAATCACTGCAAGAGTTAGAAGCTAAAAACTAGCTTCTAGCAAACTCTTCTAAAGCATTGCCTGTAAGTCTATATGGTATCCACTCTGTTTGTCCTTTAGCACCAATGCTATCATAAAAATCAATTGATGGTTTATTCCAATCTAATACTTGCCACTCTACTCTACCACAATCATTTTCAACTGCTATTTGAGCAAGTTTTTTAAGTAATGCTTTACCTGCACCCACTCCTCTAAACTGAGGTGTTACATATAAATCTTCTAAATATATTCCATTTTTACCAAGCCAAGTTGAATAATTAAAAAAATATAAAGCCATTCCTATTGATTTATTATCATACTCACAAAGCAAAACAGAAGTAACACTTTTATCACCAAAAACAGTTTTCTTTATAGTATCAACATCTGTTTTAACTTCATGCTCTGCTTTTTCATAAATAGCCAACTCTTTAATAAAATTAAATATAATCTCAGAATCTTCTATTTTTGCTTTTCTTATAAGCAATTTTGACATATATATACTCCTTTATTTCAATACAATGATAATTAAATCTAAAATAGTTAAAATTAATCTTAAAATTGGAAAAAATCAATATTTAATAGATATATCTTTTTAAATTTAGGTATTTGTAAGTTTAAAAACGTAAAATGCTTAATCCATTAATAGTTAACATATGAACTATTAACTAACTATCTTTTATACTAATTTAACTTTAAAGGTCTTGTATGCCATTTCAATCAAATAATATATTTGGAATTTTAATTGCAAATATTAGAAATCATTTAAAAAATAATCTAGAAAAGAAGTTACAAGAACACGATATATCTGCTGCACAAAGTATTATTATTAGAAGACTTTGTGAAAAAGATAATCTAACACAAAAAGAACTTGCAAAAGATACATATTTTAAACAATCAAGCCTAACACTTTTAATAGATAAATTAGAAAAAAAAGGTCTAGTTGAAAGAAAAAATAAAAAAAACGATAGAAGAGCATATCTTATATGTATAACTTCAAAAGGTAAAGAACTAGAACAAATTATAAAAGATGCAGGAAAAGAGCTTGAAGAAAAAGCACTTGAAGGAATAGATCTACATAATAAAGAGCTTTTAATCCAAGCGCTTAAACAAGTATACTCAAATCTAAAGTAAGGAAAATATGAAAATAATATTATTTACAATTTCAATCATTTTTTTATTTAATGGTTGCATACCCAAAATAAAAAAAATAGAAAAAATCAAAGATTCAAAAATAGAAAAAGAACTAATACAAGATTTAACTAAATTTAGTAGCAATGACATAGAATTAAAAAATAACTGGTGGAAAAATTATGAAGATTCTCAACTAAATGAATTATTAAATGATGCTATAAAAAATGCACCAAGTATAAAACAATTGGAATCAAAATATAAAATAGCAAGAAATTTAACAAAAGCACATCAATCAAAAAATATTCCTAATATAGATTTTGATTCAAATACTTCAAGACAAAGATATAGCAAGAACCATATATACCCTGCTCCACTTGCAGGAAGTTATAATAATTTGTATCAAACAGGACTTGCTTTAAATTATGATTTTGATTTTTGGGATGAAAGAAAAGCTTTAATTAAAGCTTCTAAAAATGAAGCATTAGCAAAACAAGCACTAATTAAAGTTAAAGAATTAGTTGTATATACATCTATTACTAAATTATATATATCATGGAATTTTAAAATTCAAAAAATAAAAAGGTTAAGTACTTTAAAAAGATTGATTTATGAAAAGCATGACATATTAGATAAATTATATAAATTAGGGCTAGCAAATAAATCAAAAATAAATCAAAGCAACTACTTAAGTGAAAAAATAAATCAAAATATATTAACTACAAAAGCACAAATCGAAGATATAAAAGCATCAATTGGTGTTATTGGTGGATTTTTACCATCAAGATTAAAAAATTTAAAAAATCCAAATATAACAAAAAACTATAAATTTTATGTACCAAAAAATATTCATTTAGATGTGATATCACATCTTCCTAAAATTGCTTTTCAAAAATACCTATTAATAAGTAAAAATGAGTACATAAAAAAAGCAAAAGCAAAATTTTATCCAAATATAAATTTAAAAGCATTAGTTAACTTTACATCTTTTTCTTTTGTTGATTTACTTACAAAATCATCTTTTTCTCCAAAAAGTGAAGTGGCTTTTTCATTACCAATATTTGATGCAAATAAAAAAGAGGAAAATCTTAATGCAAAAGTAAATGATTATAATTCACAAGTTTATGCTTATAATCAAACTATAATCGAAGCTATAAATGAGATAGTCAAAACATTAAAAAAAATAGATCTAAATAAATCAAATATAAAAGCGCAGAATAATGTGATGATTTACAAAATGAAAAATGAGAATATTGAGAAAGAAATATATAAATTAGGATTAAAAAATAAAATCTCTTATTTAGACTCTAAAATAGATATTCAAGAAGAAAAAATAAAAAGTATTTCATTACAAGATAAACAAATGCAACTACAAATAAACTTAATCAAATCACTTGGTGGTGGATACAAAAATAAGGTGAGTAATGTTCTTAGCCTTAAATAAAACTACTTTAAACTGTGCAATAAAAGAGTGGGTAAATCAAGATTTACCTATTTTAAAATATATAGTAAAATCTACAACTGCAGCACTTCTTGCATTGTCTATTTGTATGTATTTTAATCTTAAAATGCCACAAACATCTGTATTTACAGTATTTATTGTAATGCAACCTTTTAGTGGACTTGTATATTCAAAAAGTTTTTATAGATTAGTAGGAACAATCATTGGAACTATTATGGCTTTTATTTTAGTTGGTGCATTTATCCAAGATAGAGTATCTTTTACTCTATTTTTTGCATTATGGATTGGACTTTGTGCTGCTGTTGGATTTATGTCAAGAAACTTCATGTCTTATGGATTTGTGCTTTCTGGATACACTATTGCACTTGTTACTATGCCAATAATGCAAAGATTGCAAGATGTATTTACTTTTGGTATAGATAGATTAGCAGAGGTTATTATTGGATTATTATGCTCTAGTTTTATTAGTGAAATACTTTTCCCTCAAAAACTATCACAAACACTTCAAAAAACTGAAAAAAGGAAATTTGATTTATTAATTAAATCTCTTAGCAATAATGAAAATATATTTAACTTTGAAAAAGAGAGCATAAATTATGCAAAAGATATTTTAGGTACTGATTCACTAAGAATAAATAGTAATTTTGAAACAGGAATGAAAAAATCAAACAGATTATATTATAAAAGATTAAACTCTGAATTTATGCATATAAGTACTACTTTTTTCTCATTGAAAAATATTATAAATAACAACATAAATAATGCAATTTTTATAAACTCAATAAAAAGTATTTATCTTGTATTAGAAGGTTGTTTAAAAAAGTTTTCAGATGAACAACAAACAGTTCAAACATTAAATAATTTAGTACTAGAGTTAAAATCTTTAAAAAAAACAACTCTGTTAAAAATCAAAGAAGAAAAACAGAAAATATCCCATGATGATTTTGAGTTATTGCATGATTTTAATAGTATATGTTATTTAATTACAAGAATCGAAAGTGAATTAATTGAATACTGCAATACATATCTTAATTTTATTTCAAATGACAGTAAGATAAAAAAACTTGAAGATTTTTCACAAAATTTAAAATTTTCTACACATAGTGATAATATTTTAATTTCCTTGATGATTACAAGGGGTGCAATAGCACTGATTTTGATGATGGCATTTTGGATGATATCAGGTTGGAAATATGCTCCATTTGCAGTAATTCCAGCAGTTGCTAATACGCTTTTATTAAGTACAGCTCCAAATCCAGTTGGTGCAACAAAGAACTTTTTAATTGGTACAACAATTGCCTTATTTATAACACCTATTTATAATTTTTATATTATACCTATGTTTGTAAATGATTTAATAACATTTTGTATATTTTTAACTCCTATTTTAGCTTTTATTTCACTACTTATGATACTTCCAGGAAAAAACTTAATAGGATTTGGCTTTTTACTTATTTTTATTAATACTTGTGCTATTTATACTCATTATAATATGACATTTGTAAGTTTTGCAGATATGTGTATTGCAACAATATTAGGACTTATTATTTCAGGATTTAGTTTTATTCTTATTGATTTTGCATCAAATGTTTGGATTGAAGCAAGAGTAAAAAGAACACTTAATTTACAAATCAATAAATCAATAAAAGAAAAACTTGCTCTTCAAAGAGTTAAACTTGAAAGTGGAAGTTTTGATTTACTTCAAAGATATTCTGCAATAGGAAGACTTGATACTAAATCAAATAACACTATTTTTAGATGGGTTTTATCTACTTTAGAACTAGGAAAAGCAATAATTAATATAAGAAGAAAATCAAGCTTATTTTCAAAAAGGCGACCTCCTCAAATACATAAAATTCTTACTTTAATAAAAAAATATTTTGATTTTAAAAATAAAAAAAGTAAAAAAGAACAACTAGAAAAAATAAAACATCACATAGAAGAGTTTGAACATATACACTTAAACTCTGCAAATGATCAAATCTTATTAAAAGATATTTATATGAATTTTTCAATTATATATTCAATTATAAAAAATAGAGAATTTTTACCAATAAAAGGAGAAATAAAATGCACTTAATTGTATCACTATTTGGAATACAAATACCAGCACTGATTTTGATATTTTTATTTGCAGGAGTAATTCAAATATTATTAAATAGAGTTTTTGCTGACTTGGGTGTTTATGAATTTGTATGGCATCCAGGACTTTTTAGAACAGCAATATTTATATGCATATTTGCAAGTTTTTCACTAATAATTTATAAATAAGGACATAAATGCAAAAAAATAAAATCATTAAACTTATAAGATATACAATAACATTTACAATAGTTACAATTGCTATAATATTATCAATCACATTATGGCACAACTATGTTGATTCACCATGGACAAGAGATGGAAAAATAAGAGCAGATATTTCCCTTATAGCTCCTGATGTTTCAGGAATTGTTACAAAAGTATATGTAAAAGACAATCAATACGTAAAAAAGAATGATAAACTTTTTGAAATAGATAAAAAACGATTTGAAGCAAATGTTTTAAGACAACAATCACTTGTTCAAATAAAAAAAGCTAAGTATTTAAAGAAAAAAGCACAATACAATAAAAGAGTAAAAGCTAAGGACTCAATAATACCAAAAGATATAAAAGATAATGCAAAATATGATTTACTTATGGCAAAAGAAGAACTAAATGAAACAAAAGCAAAATTGGATTTGTTAAAACTTGATATAAAAAGAAGTACAGTACTAGCTCCAGCTTCAGGATGGGTTAATAACTTACTATTAAAAGAAGGTGATTTTATAAAAATAGGAGAGAGTCATCTATCTATTTTAAATGAAAATAGTTTTTGGGTATATGGATATTTTGAAGAAAATAAAATTTCTAAAATTAAAGTTGGAGATACTTCAATTATGAACTTGCTTGGAACAGATATCACATTAAAAGGACATGTTCAAAGTATAGCAAATGGTATTACAGATAGAGATAACAACTTAGGAAAAGGACTTCTTGCAAATGTGAATCCATCTTTTACTTGGGTTAGATTAGCACAAAGAATTCCTGTAAGAATTGCCATAGATAAAATACCTAAAAATTACACCCTAAGAGCTGGTACAACTTGCACTATTGAGATTAAAAAGTAAAAGACTTATGTTCAATCTTTGATATTTTCAAAAATTGAACATAAAATCAAATCTTTATTTATTACTTAAAAAGAGTTTGTATTGTACTTTTCTTTATCTTTTAAAATTTCAGCTGTTAAAACCATATCTTTAATAATTGCATCTTTTGTATTTGCAAATTTTTCTATGAACTTATCAGAAACTTCTATTAATTCTGCTTGTTTTCCTAATTCACCTAAAAGAAGTATTTTATTGTATAAAGCCAAAGCAACTTGAGATAGAAGCATTGGATTTATTTCATTTTCAAAGTTATTTACTATTTCATCATATGTTTCTAAAGCTTTAGAAATCTCATTTATATTACTTAAAAGCGAAGCTTTATTTACTAATGCTTTTGCTAGTAATTCTAAACTAGCTTTATTATTAATCTTATTGCATATTTCTATCAATCTATCAAATTTCACAATAGCTTTATCATTGTTTTCTAGTTTTTGATAAATAGAAGAAAGATTAAATAATGCACTAGCAACATCAAGTAAAACCTCTTCTTGTTCTGAGTTTTCAAAGTTTTTGATTAACTCTTCATATACTAAAACAACATCTTCAAGTTTTCCCAACTCTTTTGTACAAATAGCTTTATTTAAATATGTTTTTGTCAATATTAACTCTATTTTTAAAGAAACATCAGATATAAAGTTTTCTAACAATTGATTATAACAAGACAATTCTTCTTCATACTTTTTTTCTTTTGCTAGAATTATGGCTTTATTATATAATGCATAAGCAAAAATATATGAGATATTTTCATCTTGGGTTTTTGAAAAATTATCTATAATTTCATCTAAAGTTTCAAGAAGCTGTTTTTTTTGATCTAAAACTGTCAATACTCTTACCTTTGCCATAAGTGCATAGGCAACTTCAATATCAACTTCTTGTGCAACTTTTAAAAGTTCATAAGTTAAATCTAAAGCTTTTTCATACTCTTTATTATGAAATTTTGTATTAAATTCATCATATATATTTTTAAAATCTAATTGACTCAATTTATCTCCTAAATATTTTCTAATCTTAATTTTTAAATATAATAAACTCTATCTTAAAACTTACTATAATTCTTAGTTTATTTTTTCAACTTTTTCATCTAAGCCCTCATGATAACTTATATATAAGTTTGTTGATAAGCTATCTTGAAATTTTGAAATATAATCTTTTAATTTATCTTTATTAGTAAACTCTTTTGCAAACTCATCTTTTAATTTTATATATATAACAGTTCCTGAGCCTTCATCATTTATGCAAGGTGCTAAAGTAAATCCATCTTCATCACTTGTCCACTTATAAGCTGTATCTTCTGCAAGTTTTTTTGAAATAATATTTGCTTTTACTCCAACTAAAAATAGTGAATATAAGCCTAGATTTGAAACTTCTTTGCTATTTGAAGATAAGAATGATTCAGCCTTTTTTGTAGCTATAGTATGAGTCAAATCAAATAACTCTTCTTTGTTCATACCAATTCCATTATCTACAATAGTAATTGAACCATCAGCTTTATCAAAATAGACTTCTAACATTCCTTCCCACTGATTTAACTCTTCTTTATATTTATTTTCATCTTTTAGATTTTTTAATTTTGACACTGCTTGATTTGCATTTTGTAATAACTCTTTTAGAAAAACCTCGCTATTTGTATAAGCCTTATTCTTTAGATTTGAAACTAATTGTTTTAACTCATTTGTAAACTTGTGATTATTTGACATAAAATCCTCCTAAATAAAATGACAGATTCTAACACAATATTTTGAAAGTATTCTGACATTGTTAGATTAAAAAGTTATCTTCACTCTTTATACAAAATCCAAATTTTCTAAATAATCTTTTATTATCAAAGTAGAGTCTTTTCTACATATTAAATGTGTGTCAAGGTCAAAATCCATATTTGTAATTTTTAGTCTATTTGAATATCCAAATTTTTCAATTATTGGTCTTGAAAAAAGCGCAACACCATAACCAGCTTCAACACAAGATAATATCAATTCATAGTTTTCTAAATTTACTTTTTTATAACTGCTTTTTTTATTTTTTGAAAGATATTTATCTAAAAAGACTCTATTTAAACAACCATTTTTATATGCAAAAATAGTATTTTGAGCAGTTTTATCTTTTGATTGAACTAAAACTATATCCTCTTTTATAATATTTAAAACTTCTATTTCTTTATGATTTGGATTTCCATTTACAAAAGCAATATCAAGTTTATAATCTAATAGTTGCTCAATTAAATTTAAACTACTATCTACAACAAACTCTAAATTCATATCTTTAAAATCTTTGTTTAATTTTTTTTGAAAATCAATTAGTCTGATAGTTGTATTTGATTGAGTTGAACCTATTTTTAGTAGTTCATGATAATCAATATTTCTTATTTTTAAAGTTGCCTCTTCTACTTTTTTAACTATTTCAATAGCATAAGGATAGAGTTTTTCTCCCTCAATTGTAAGAATAACACCTCTATTTGTTCGGTAAAATAAAGCATAACCTAAGCTCTTTTCAAGTTGTTTAATTCTTAAAGTGACATTTGATTGAGTAAAGTTTAACTCTTTTGCTCCCAAAGATATACTTTTAGTATTTGCAACTGCAATAAATACTTTTAATAAATTTGAATCCATACTATAAAACCTTTATAAAAATAGAGTTTGATATACTAGTGTTAGTGCTATAATAAATAGTAAAGCCTTTAATATTTTTGCATAAAACTTTGCATCAATTTTTCTTTTTATTTTTATACCCAAAAACATTCCTAAAGATACAATCACAATACTTAAAATAGATAGTTCAAAAGCTTCATTTGAGAAAGCACCCAAAGATATAAAAACTATAAGTTGCCCTATTTTAGTAAATAAGAAACACAAATTTGATAATTGAATTGTATCTTTTTTTGTATATTTTAACTCTAAAGTATACATTATCATCAAAGGTGCAACTATATTTGTAAGACCTGAAATAACTCCACCAATTAAACCCAAACCATAAGTAGATGATTTTGGATAAGAAGAGATAAAAGTAGCTTCAATTTTTACAAAAGATTGTAAAAGATAAACAAATATAATAAAAGCAAGTAAAAGTTTGAAATAGTTTGAATTTGTATAAACTAAAAGAACAGTTCCTAAAACACTTCCTATTACCATAAGTAAGATAATAAACCAAAACTTTTTTAAAGCTTCAAAAAACTTACCCTCACTTAAAATACTAATAATATTCACAAGCATAGTAGAAATAAGCATATAAGTAATTGTTGTTTGTATATCAGTAAATAAAGCAACCAAAGGAGTAGAAATCATCCCAAAACCAAAACCAATACTACCATGAACAAGTGAAGAAAAAAGAACAATCACCCCAAAAGCAATTACAAAATAAATATCCATATGAGCACCTTTAATATTACATATAACTATGTGTAATACCAAAAGGCATTACTAAAGATTATATCAAAAGTTTATTAAAGGTGTTTTAAATATTTAATTTATGCTTTTTTAAGGCCATCTAAAATAATTCTTTTCATAAAAGTTTCATCAGCGTATTTTACACACTCTATTGATGCATTGATATATTCTTGGGATGTACAGTTTGAATAATCAATTGGTTGATAACCATTATAAACAACAATCATATCAAAAAATAATCTTGTTATTCTTCCATTTAATTCATAAAAAGGGTGAAGACAAATCAATTCTGATTTTATCAAAGCAATTTTTTCTGCAAAAATTTCTTTAGATATGAAACTACAATCTCTTAAGTAATTCTCTTTTTTCAACATATCAAAAATTTTTTTTGATTCATTTTTAACTGCTCGTCCAATACAAAAAGTTGAAGCACCTTTAAACATATCTTCTATTCGATAAACTCCAGCCCAGTCGTAAAGTGTTTCAAAAGTATTTTTGTGTAAATTAATAAAGTATAATTCATCAAAAACTGTATTTTCATTTAATTGTGAAATATAAAGTTCATATGCTTGTTTTAATAAAAGAGATTCTATTTCATGTAGTTCTAATGAGTTTTTTAAAGAGAGTTTATTTATCGGAATATCTGTACCATCATAGTAGATTTTACTATCTTTTTGATGATACTTTGACATTGTATTTTTCCATTAAAACTTTTGCTTTTACTTGCACTTCTTTAGATGGTTTTTTATATCCCTCAATTAAGTTTGAGTTTCTAACTGTTTTTGAAATTTGAGATTTACTTACTTTTGCAATAGTCATTTATAACTCCTATTTTGTAATTATATTTTATCTAATTTTTACAAAAAAGAAAAGCTTTTTATTTTTTAGACAAACCTTTATTTTTTTCTATTTCTTTAGCTCTACTCATATATTCAGAAAAATCTTTAGGATATAATTTATCTAACAATTCTTTTAGAAAAATGTATGCATTATCTATATCATCTTTTTTTATATTTTTTAGAGAATGTGAACCTTCATTTCCAATCCACTTTAATGCAAATAATAAGGTCTTAGTATCATCATTTAAATTCAATTTAGTCTTTAATTTTTTTATTCTAGAATTTAGAGAGATGAAATTACCTTCTTCATTATACTTATCTATATCATTTAATAAACATAATTCTTCTAGTAATACTCTCAATATGTTTACACAAGAAGAATAAGATGAAAAATACAGAGAAAAAGACTCTTTTAAAACACTCCTTATTTCTTCAGGATACTCTTCTTTTAATTCAATTATATGTAAAGAAGGCACAAAATACTTAAAAAGTATCACTTTTTCTTCTACTTCTACTTCTTTATCATTTTCATCATCATAATAATTTACATAAAACCTTGTTTCTCCAATAAAAGATGTTATTTCCTGACATCTATGACATTTCATTTGTCCTGTTATTGTACCTCTATAAAATCTATCATCAAATTCAATCTCGTCATTTATTGAAAATTGTCTTTTTTTTAAACTTGAAATATATTCTTTTTCATTTTTATTTACAATTTCCATATAAGCATTTAGACAATGAGGGCAAGTAAAATCAGTTAAGTTATTATTAAATTCTAAATAATCTTTCATTTTAAATTCTTATTTTTCCAACTGCACAATCAGATGGTCTTGTTTCATTCCAAACTCTAATTAAATCTATTTTTGAATGCTTAAACCAGTCTTGAATATTTTTAATTACTTTTTTACTAAATCCACTATTCTCTAAAATACTACAATCTTCTATTGATAGAGAAGCTCTACAATTATTTGTTTTTACATGAAAATGAGGTGGAGGATGTTCATTTGAATATATTTCAATTTTAATATTATTCAAAGTTGTAATTAAATGTTTTGTATTTATAAAGTTATTGTTATAAATATATGCCCCTGAATTTAAAAATTGATTTAACTGGATTTCAAACTTTTCAAATGAATTTATTTTATTTTGATTAAAAAGATATGACTTTCCAATATTCTCTAACTTTGAAAATGACAATTTACAAATTTCCATAAAATAGTCCCGTAAATTTTTGAACACATTTTATTATTTTATAGCTATAGGTGAGGTTAAAACATACTTTAATATTTTACTTAAAAGAGTTAGTTGTATGAAGATTCAAGGCGAAGTAAATTTTTGGCGATTGAGCATACTAAAGTATGTGATTGAGCCAAAAATTTACTTCAACGCAGAAGATTTATGCAAATAGCTCTTTTATAGAGCTTTTGCTGTGATTCTTGATAATCTTTGTGCAAACGCTACCGCATCAGTAATTTCCATACCTTCACTTAGTTTTGCTTGGTCTAGTAATACCCATGAAACATCATTGATTAAAGAGTCATCTGCACAACCATTTAGTTTTTTAACTATATCATGCTCTGGATTGATTTCTAAAATTGGTGCTGATTCTGGTACTTCTTGTCCCATAGCTTTCATCATTTGTGCCATTTGTGCCATTGGATCATTTGCATCTTTTACTACACAAGATGGAGAGTCAGAAAGTCTATTTGTAACTTTAACTTCTTTTACAGATTCACCTAAAATATCTTTAATTTTTTTAGTTATATCTTGGAATTTTTCTTCTACTTCTTTTTTCTCTTCTTCTGTTTGCTCTACTTTTGGAGGTTCAACAGAAGTAATATCTTTAAATTCCCACTCTTGATATGCACCTAAACTTGGTGTGATAATCTCATCTATTTCTTTATCATCACAAATTAAAACTTCGATATCATTTTTCTTATAACTTTCTAATAATGGAGAGTTTCTTAATACTTTTTCATTCTCACCTACAATATAGTAAATTGCTTTTTGCTCAGTATTAGCTCTATCTTTATAAGCTGCTAATGAAGTCAATTTAGCATCTTCAGTTTTTGTAGATTTGTATCTAATTAAATCTAAGATTAAATCTTTATTTGTAAAGTCTTGATAAGCACCCTCTTTTAAAGGTCTATTATATTGAGAGATAAACTCTTCATATTTTTCTTCATCTTTAGCAAGTTTTTTAATCTCATTTAAGATTTTTTTAACTGAACCTTGTTTGATATTTGCTAAGATTCTATTTTCTTGTAAAATTTCTCTACTAACATTTAATGGTAAATCTTCACTATCAATAATACCTCTAACAAATCTTAAGTAAGTTGGTAATAATTCTTTTTCATCATCAGTAATGAATACTCTTTTAACATAAAGCTTAACTCCTGGTTGATAATCAGCTCTATAAAGATCCATTGGAGCAGTTTTTGGAATATAAAAAAGTGTTGTATATTCGTTTACACCCTCTGCTTTTGTATGAATAGTACATAAAGGATCTTGAGAATCATGAGAAATTGATTTATAAAACTCATTATAATCTTCTTGTTTCAGACTAGATTTTGGCTGTGTCCAAAGTGCTGTTGCTTCATTGATTTTCTCATGTCTATTTTCAATAGTTTTTTTAGCTTCTTTTCCAGCTTTTTTATCCTCTTCACTTAACTCTTCTTCTACTTCTTCTTGGTAGTTTAAGTAAATTGGATATGCAATATGATTTGAATATTTTCCAATAATATTTTTAATTCTTTCTTTAACTGCAAATTCAGATGCTTCTTCATCTTTTAATTTTATATAAATAACTGTTCCATTTGTCTCTTTTGTAACAGGAATTATTTCAAATTCACCAGTTCCAGTTGAAGACCATTTATAAGCAGTCTCTTCACCAGCTTTTTTTGAAATAACATCAACATTTGAAGCTACCATAAATACAGAGTAAAACCCTACTCCAAATTGTCCAATAAGATTGCTATCTTTTTTTGCATCACCTGTTAATGCTTCAACAAATGATTTAGTTCCTGATTTTGCAATAGTACCAATTGAAGAGATTAATTCTTCTTCATTCATACCAATACCATTATCAACTATTGTGATAGATTTATCTGCTTCATCAAAAGAGATATTAATCTCTCCAGCCCATTCTTCACCAACAGATTTCTTGATATTTTCATCAGTTAAATTTAGATAATTTAATTTATCAATTGCATCACTTGCATTTGATACAAGTTCTCTTATAAAAATCTCTTTATTTGAATATAAAGAGTGAGTCATTAAGTGTAGTAATTGTCCTACTTCTGTTTGAAATTGATGTTTTGCCATTAATTATTCTCCTTAATTTTAGGAAATGGACAAATTGCAAAAAGCAATATGCACCATAATTTCTCCTATATATTTTATAAATTTTACAGAAGAATTTTAGCACAACTTTATAAAAGTTGGCTAAAGTTTTTATTTTATTTAGCACTTTTACAATACAAGTGCCAACAAAGACTTTTTTTAGACTTAAGATACAATACAAATTTTTTTCTGTATTATAAAGTGACTATAAAATTACAAAAGAGTTAATAAATGAAAAGTAAAACACTTTATAAAATGATTTTGATTATTTTGATTCCTACAGTAGGAATGATTTTTTTTAGTAGCATTTATATTTACAATAAATATAAAACTTTAGATAGGTTAGATACTATTGATTTACATATAAATTATGTACTTAATGCAGAATTTTTATTAAATAACCTACAAAAAGAAAGAGGTATGTCAGCTGGATATATTGGCTCTATTGGTAAAAAATTTAAAGAAGATTTAATTTTTCAAAAAAAACAAACAAATAAGTCAAAAAAATTCTTTGATGATTTTATATTAAAACATGACTTCAACTCTCAAAAAGAAAAAAGCCATATCAAGAAAATTCAAAATGAACTTTTTAAACTAGAAAAGCTAAGAAATAGAGTTTTTAAACTTGATATAGATTTAACAAACGAATTAAAAAGTTATAATCTAATGACAAATGCAATAATTGACTCAATTACTGTATTACTTACTAGTAATGTAAACAATAATATAAGTAATAAACTTCTTGCAGCACTTTATCTTATTAATACAAAAGAATATGCAGGATTAGAAAGAGCCATACTATCAAATAGTTTCTCAAAAAAATATTTAGAAAAAGATGATTTTATGAAAATTATAAAATTAATCTCTTTACAAAATAATAATATAAAAAATTTCAAAAATGTTATAAGTATTCAGGAGTTAAACTTCTTTTACAGTACTTTTAATTCAAAACTCATTGAAGATGTTTTAAGTTATAGAGAAAAGATTTATAAACTTGACAATAGCAAAACTTTAGATGTAGATGCAAAAAATTGGTGGGATATTTCAACTAAAAGAATTGATGCATTAGGAACTACAATTGAGTATTTTATGAAAGCTGTTTTAAAAGAGGCAAAACAATTAAAAACTTACACAATAAATAGTTTAATATATAGTTTTATACTTTGGCTTATTGGTATATTTGCTTCAATATTCTCTATTTTTGCACTTAGAAAAATAACAAAACAAGAAAATCAAAATTTGAAAAGTTTAAAAAAACAGAAAAAAATCTATAATATTTTAAATAATGCAAATGAATTAATCATTTATAATTATACAATGGAAGAGGTTTTAAATAAAGCTTGTAGTTTTGCTACAAAAGAGTTAGATTTATCTCTTAGTTTTATTTGTTTATTAAATAAAAAACAAGAATTACAAATAGTTGAATCAAATGGTAAAAATAAAAATATATTATCAAAACTTGAAATCAATAACAAAAATAAAATCTACAAAAAATCCTTAATAGAAAGAAAAAATCTAATTATTAATAACACTAAAGAAGATAAATCTTCATTTGATTTAACAACAGAAAAAATAAATGAGATTAATTCAATTGCAGTTTATCCTTTATATAAAAAAGACAAAAGCATGGGTATTATGGCTTTTTGTTCTAAAGATGTAGATTTTTTTGATGAAGAGATTATTACCATATTTGATAAAATGACAAATGACTTATCATATGGTTTAGAAAAAGAAGAGAATGAAAAATTAAGATTAGAGTATGAAGAAGAGATAAAACTTGCTTCTTATTCATTTGATTCACAAGAAGCAATGGCAATTACAGATGCAAATGCAAATATTATAAAAGTGAATACTTCCTTTACAAAAATCACAGGATACACAAACAGTGAAGCAATAGGAAATAATCCAAAAATATTAAAGTCTGGAAAACATAGCAAAGAGTTCTATGAAAAACTTTGGAGTGATATTTTAAACTATGGTTCTTGGAGTGGAGAGATTTATAATAAAAGAAAAAATGGTGAAATTTATCCTGAAAGAGCAACTATTACTGCAATTAAAAATAATATGGGAAAAACTACTCATTTTATTGCACAATTTTTTGATATTACTGAAATAAAAAGAAGTCAAGAAAGACTTATTCATCAAATACAAACAGATAGTCTTACAGGATTGTATAATAGAACTATTTTAAATGAAAAGTTAAATCAAGCAATCGCACTTGCAACTAGACACAAAATATTTGGTGGTGTTATTTTTATTGACTTAGATAATTTTAAATATATAAATGACTCATTAGGACATGATATTGGTGATTTATTTTTAATAGAAATAGCAAAAAGAATAAAAGGATGTTCACGAGTTGATGATATTGTTATAAGACTTGGGGGAGATGAGTTTGTAATATTGGTACAAAATATTAGTATGCAAAAAGAAGAAGCAATTATAAATATAGAAAAATTTGCAAATAAAATATTAAATTCACTAGATAATCCAATAAAAATAGATAATCACAAACTAACTACAACAAGTAGTATAGGAGTAGCACTATTTCCTGAAAATAACAAAAACTCAATTGATATTATAAAAAATGCAGATGCAGCAATGTACTTATCAAAAGAACAAGGTAAAAATAGAGTTATGTTTTATCATGAAGATTTGGATAAAAAAACAAGAAACTATTTAAGAATAGAAAATGAATTAAGAGAAGCTATAAAAGAAGATCAATTTGAATTATATTATCAAAAAAAATATGATTATGAAAAGAAAAAAGTTTTAGGTTTTGAAGCTCTTATTAGATGGAATCACCCAACAAAAAAAATCTTATATCCAGACAATTTTTTAGATGTTGCAAAAAAATCTGATTTGATTATTCAAATTGGAAAATGGGTTTTAAAAACAGTGATTAATCAAATAAGTGATTGGAAAAAACAGAATATAGATTTAGATGATATAAAAGTATCAATAAATATATCACTACTAGAGTTTTCTCATCCTGAATTTTTAAATAGTATAAAAAAGATAATCAAAGAATCAAATTTTGATACAAAATATCTAGAGTTTGAAATAGATGAAGCATCAATTTTTAAAGACTTAAATCTTGCAATAAAAAGGATAACACAACTCAAAGAGTTAGGTATTTCTTGTAGTATTGATGGCTTTGGAGTGGGATACTCTTCACTTAATTCAATTTCTAAAATTCCCGTTGATACTATAAAGCTAAATAAAGACTTTCTAAGACAAAAAGATGTCTTAGTAAATGATTCTATAATAAATATGGTAATAGAAATTGCACAAAAACTAAATCTTAAACTTATAATAGAAGGAGTAGAAAAAAAAGAAGAGATTGACTATCTTATTGAAAAAAATAGCTATTTATATCAAGGTTACTATTTTAGTAAACCGCTTAAAGCAAAAGATGCAACTTTTTTACTAAATAAAAGATAAAGATAATTTGCATATACTTATGCAAAGGATTTTTAGATGAAAAGAAAAATTTATATTGTATCAACACTTATTATTGTAATATTAATAGGTTTTGTAGGTGGGGCAGTTGATATTTTACTATCTGATTCAGTTATAAAGATTGCAAATGATTTAGGTTATCCTTTATACTTTTTTACTGCACTTGGTGTACTTAAAATAGTTGGTGGGGCAATACTTTTATTACCTAAAAAACTTGATAGAATTAGAGATTTAGCATATGCTGGTTTTGCACTTGATTTTCTATTTGCTTCATATTCACACTATAGTGCGGGAAGTAATATAGAAGAAGTTATTATCCCTTTCATATTTTTAGTTATCTTAACTATTTCATTCTCTTTAAAAAATAGAACAACACTATTTAAAAGTAGCGAACTTTAAAAAAAAATTTAAAGTTCGCCTAGCAAAATCCAATGTAATACATTACTAATTTAAAAAAAGATAAACTAACAAAATCTATAAAAAAGGATTGAAATGAATGAAACTCAATTTTTAAAAGATGTAGAAAATATATATCAATTTTTAGAAAATGAAAAAAACAATACAAATAAACTTATAACATATCTTGAAAATAAAGAGTTTGATAAACTAACTATTATTGATGAGTTTGCTCAAAGTTTAAGTTTAAAGCTTGATGAAAATCTAAGATTTGCACTTATTACAAGACTTGTAAATTTAAGAGATGATTCACTAGTTCAAGTTTTAAAAAGATTAGAAAAAGATGAAAAAGAGATTATTGTTTTACAAGAAAAAGCATATCTTTTTGTAAAAGAGTTTTGGGAAAATAAACATTTAAAACTAATAAATCACATTGAAGATAACAACTTATTAACACCATTTTATAAAGAAGTTTTCAATGGAGTTTATAGTGTTGGTAAAGCTATGAGTAAATGGCAAAGTTCATGGACAGCACTGATTATTAATAAAACAAATAAAGAACTACTTGAAAAGTTTGATGGAAATGAAACTAAAGTATTTGAATACTTAGAAAAAGAAAACTTATTTGACTTAGGACATGGACAAGAAATTGCTGATAGATGCTACTCTGCATTAGTAAAAGATAAAGACAAATACAAATCTCAAGCTTATATAAAAGCTTTTAAAAAAGAGGTAACTGATGTAGTTGATGCTTTAGAAAACTTTGCAGATAGATTAATTGAAGTTGAAGATGAAATATATAATCAAAAATGGGATTATGTTTTATATATTCAAGCACTAATTAAAGCATTTAGTGAAGATAATGTAAACAAATTAGTTGAAAAATGGGCAGATGTAGATAGAGCTTGGATGAAAATAACAACACCAATTCAAATAGGACATCCACTTGAATATTATGAAGACCACTTTAGAAAAGCAGTTGCATTAGAGTGGGATATAAGACTTACAAATCCTAGTTTTGCAAAAAATGAAAAAAGAGTAAATAAGATTAAATTTGCTTTTGAAAAAATATATAATAGTTTTGAAAAAAATGAAAATTATGAACATATTTATAACTTCTCTTTAAAATCTCTTGATAAAGTACAATTATATATTGGAAGACCTGCTTTATTTTTTGGAGCTGGATTCAATGGTTTATTTTCAGCACAAGTTGTACCAAATGATGAAATAGTATCAAAAGAAGAAGGTAAAAAGATTTTTGCATTTTCTGATGAAATATTACAAATTTCAAGAGCAAAACCATTTTTAAAATTAGCTCGTGAAATTTTTGGACAAGAGCTACTAACTAAAGATAGAGAGTTTCTATTTAATGAGACTGCAAAATGGCATCAAGTTTATGATATTAGTACAATTGGACATGAGTTTGGTCATATTTTATGGTGTGATGATGAAACAGAAGCAGTTATGAATAAAACAGGAAACTTTAAAAATATAGAAGAGTTTAAAGCTACAACTGGTGGACTTATTTCATTTTTTTGTGATGAAGATGATGATGAAAAAGAGCTTGAAGAACAAGTTCTAATTGATTTAGTAAAAAGAGCTATTGGATTAATTGCATGGATGGAAGTTGATGAAGTACAACCATACTATTGTGAAGGATTAATTCACTTAAATGCTTTATTTGATACAAAAATTTTAGACTTTAAAGATGAAACTTTAAGTATTGATTTAAATTCAAAAAAGATTGAAGAACTTAAAAAATGGTATATTACTACATATACAAATCTTGCAAAACACTATTTAGATAAAAAAGATGCATCTATATTTTTAAATCAATTTGCAACAAAAGAAGGAAAGTATTTTATGCCAGTAAATGAGAAAATAAACTCATTTGTAAAATACTATTTTGAAAGATATAAAGCAATTGGTCAAGAATTAGACACAGAAGATAAAAAAGCAAACTACATAAAAAAAGGCTAGTTAAAAAACTAGCCTTTAAATAAATAGCAATTTACTTTATGATTGTAGCTTTTTAGCTACAAGTTCATTTACTACTTTTGGATTTGCTTTTCCCAAAGTAGCTTTTAAAACTTGTCCTACAAAAAACCCTAAAAGTTTACTATTCCCATCTTTGAATTTTTGTACATTTTGTGGATTATTTTCAATAACCTCATCAATTATAGGTAAAATAATAGCTGTATCACTTATTTGAATTAAACCTTTGTCTTCAACTATTTGTTTTGGCTCTTCACCTGTTTGGCTCATTTGTTCAAATACTTGTTTTGCTATTTTTGTTGAAATAGTTTCATCATCTACCATTTTAACTAATTGAATAATCTCTTTTACACTAAATTTAAGTTCATTTAGTGATTTATCTTTTAACTGCTTTGCTACATCATTTGCTACATAATTAGCTAAAATACTTACTTGAGGAAGTAATTGCATAGTTGCTTGATTATAAGTAGAACTAAGTTCTTTATATGCATTTTCAAAAAATGATGAAAGTTTCTCATCTCTTGCTAAAATATTAGATACTTCATTATTTAACTTAAATTTTAAATTGTATTTTTCAAATAATATCTTTTGTTCATCTGTCATAGGTTCTGCTTCACCATGAACTTGTACTTTATTTAGTTCTTGTTTTGACTCTTTTGGTGTTTCTTTTACTTTTTTATTTTTTTTAGCCCATGAGTCTTTTAAAGAAACAATCTTATTAAATACTGGTAATTCATCACTATAATCAATTGGATCTTTATAAAAATAACCTTGTCTTTCAAACTGAAATCTTTCATCTATTTTATCATCAATTACAGCTGGTTCTACAAAAGCATCTTTTATAATCTTTAATGACTCAGGATTTAAATCTTCTAAGCCCTCAGGAGATTCACTTTTATACAACCTATCATAAAGTCTTACTTCAGCTTTTTTTGCTTCTTTAACACTTATCCATTGAATAGCACTTTTTACTTTTATGCCACTTGTATCGCTTCCACTTTTTGAGTTAGGATAATACTCTGCTTTTATTTCAGTTATATTTCCATTTGAATCTTTAATTACTTCCTTACAAGAGATAATATATCCATGTCTTAATCTAACTGGTTGATCTAAAGTAAGTCTATAATAACCTTTTGGTGGATTTTCACAAAAATCTTCTCTTTCTATATAAAGTTCTTTAGAAAAAGGTATTTTTCTAGAACCCTCTTTTGGTACATCATGGGGATAATAAGAAGCTTCAATTATCTCATTATCTTTTTCATAATTTTCTATAGTTACTTTAAGTGGGTCAAGAACACACATAACTCTTGGAACTTTTTGATTTAAATCATCTCTTATACAAAACTCTAATTGAGCAACATCAACCATAGAGTTTGCTTTTGCAATACCAATTTGCTCACAAAAATTTAAAATAGATTCTGGTGTGTATCCTCTTCTTTTATATCCTGCTATTGTTGGCATTCTTGGATCATCCCAACCACTAACATATTTTCCCTCAACTAATTCAAGAAGTTTTCTTTTACTCATAACTGTATAATTCACACCTAATCTTGCAAATTCATATTGATATGGTCTTGGTGGTTCTAGCTTTAATGTATCTAATACCCAATCATAAATATCTCTGTTGTTTTCAAATTCAAGTGTACAAATCGAGTGAGAAACACCTTCAATATAATCAGATAAACAGTGTGCAAAATCATACATTGGATAAATATACCATTCATTAGATGTTCTAAAGTGATGAGCATGTCTAATTCTATATAATAAAGGATCTCTTAGTTTCATATTTGCAGCACTCATATCAATCTTTGCTCTTAATACGTGTTCACCATTTTTAAACTCACCATTTTTCATTTTTTCAAAAAGTTCTAAGTTTTCTTCAATAGTTCTATTTGCATATTTACTTCTTTGTCCTGCTTTAGTAACTGTTCCTCTATACTCTTTCATCTCTTCTTCACTTATACTGTCAACATAAGCTTTACCCATTTTGATAAGCTTTACTGCATATTCATAAAGTTTAGGAAAATAATCAGATGTAAAGTGTACCTTTTCATCCCATTCAAAGCCAAGCCATTTAACAGCATCTTTCAATGCATTTACATATTTTGTATCTTCTGTTGTTGGATTTGTATCATCCATTCTTAAATTACAATGACCGTTATAATCCTTTGCAATACCAAAATTTATACAAATAGATTTAGCGTGTCCAATATGAGGAAAACCATTTGGCTCAGGAGGAAATCTAGTAACTACTTCTTTGTATTTGCCTTTTTTTAAATCCTCTTCAACTATTGCACGTAAGAAATCTTTATTTTCATTCATTATTATTAAGCCTTTTTATTTTAAAACTCTTCTTTTTTGGTTTGCATTTTATCTAATTTGAGCTTATAGCATCATAGCAATATTAATTAAAATCATTCACATAAATAAACATTTATCGTATAAAAACAACATACCAAATAACATTTTAAAATGATACAATAAATATAACTAGAAAGGATATACACTATGAAAGTATTACTTACAGGCACAACAGGATATATTGGAAGAAGGTTAAAACAAAAGCTAAAGGAAAATAAAAATATTTCACTTAGATTATTTGTAAGAAACAAAAAAAGCTTATCTTCTAATATTGAAAAAGATATCGAAGTTTTTGAGGGTGATACATTTAATAAAGAGAGTTTAAAAGAAGCACTAAAAGATGTTGATACTGCTTATTATTTAATTCACTCTTTAAATAGAACTGATTACAAAAACTTAGATAAAATTTCAGCACAAAATTTTATAGAAGTTGCAAAAAAGTGCAATGTAAAAAGAGTAATATATCTTGGTGGACTTGGAGTAAAAAATAGTGATACAAGTGAACACTTACTTAGTAGATTAGAAACAGGAGAAGTTTTAAGTAATCAAAAAGATGTTCAAACGATTTGGATTCGAGCAGGTGTTATCATAGGTTCTGGAAGTACAAGTTTTGAAATAATTAGAAATCTAACAGAAAAACTACCTGTTATGACTACACCAAAATGGGTATTAACTAAAGCTCAACCAATTGCAGTTGATGATGTTTTAGAATATTTAGAAAAATCATTATTTTTACAAGAAAAAGAAAATTTAATAGTTGATATTGGAGCTGAACAATTGACATATAAACAAATGATGCTTCAAACAGCAAAAGCTTTAGGCTTAAAAAGATATATAATACCACTTCCATTTTTAACAATTAATTTATCATCTTATTGGCTTAATTTATTTACTCCTGTTCCTTTTAAAGTTGCAAAAGCATTAATTGAGGGTTTAAAATCAGAAGTTGTAGTACAAAATGATAATGCAAAAAAGTATTTTAAAGATATAACTCCTATGCCTTTTATAGATGCGGTAAAAAAGGCTGTTAAAGAAATAGAGACAAACCAAGTAATTAGTAGATGGAGTGATAATGCTGGAAAGATTTGGGAGAAAAATCATACAAAAGAGATAGCAGATGCAATTTTTATTGATAGAAAAGAGATTGATATTTCAGATATTTCTAAAAGTAAAGTTTATAAAAGCTTTATTAGTATTGGTGGTAAACAAGGATGGTTTGATTATGATTTTTTATGGGAACTTAGAGGAATAATTGATAAAATTATTGGAGGAGTTGGACTAAAAAGAGGTAGAAGAAGCCAAGATGAGTTAAGAGTTGGAGATAGTTTGGACTTTTGGAAAGTCGTTGATATTAAAGAAAATGAAAGATTACTTTTATTTGCACAAATGAAAATTCCAGGTAGTGCTTGGCTTGAATTTAAAATAAAAGATGACAAACTTATTCAATCTGCATACTTTTATCCTAAAGGGGTCTTAGGTAGAGCTTATTGGTATACTCTTATTCCTTTACACTATTTTGTTTTTAATAATATGATTACAAATATTGTAAAAAGAGCAAAAAAAAGCTAAACAAAAAGAAATATTAAATTTAAAACCTAATAGTAATTTTTCTTTTTTTTATATTAATATAAGTGTATATTTTCACAAAAACAAAGGTTATAATATGCAATTTAATATAACAGCTGGACACGTAGGAATTAGGCCTCCTGTAAATCTTCCTGATCCTAGATTTTTAGAAGTTTTAGGAGAAGAGAAAATAAGAAAATTAGTATCTGATCATTATGATTTATTAAGACAAAGTAATATAAAAGGACTTTTCCCTCCAACAGATGAAGGCTTTGAAAAAGCAAAAGAACACTCAGCAGATTTTTTTATACAAATTTGTGGAGGACCTAAATACTTCAATGAAAAAAGAGGTGCACCAATGATGGCAGCAAGACATAGTCCTTTTAAGATAAACCAAGAAGCAAGACGAATTTGGTTAGAAAGTTATGCGATGGTACTTGCTCCACTTGATATTGAAGATGATATAAAACAATCTTTTTGGAACTATATAGATATTTTCTCTATTTGGATGATGAATAGTAATGAAAACTAAGCTTTATGCTTAGTTTCCAATAGCTAAAGCATATAAAACCATACTATTATCTTCTATAAATTCACAAACCTCATCATCATAATAAGCGCCAATTCCACTACATCCATAACCTAAATAATTTGCAATCAAATATAGTCTATGACCTATAATTCCTGCTTTTTGATAAGCTGCTTGATAGTTTTTTGATTTTGTAGTAAGAAAAAAAGTAACGGCACTATCTTTTCCTAAATCTTGCTCTAAACATAAATAACCAGCTTTTGTTTTAAAATCACCCTCTTTTATATAAGTATTATCTTTATATAAACCCAAAGGCATAGAAACAACTCTATTTATAACACAATAAATATCAATGGCTTCATCACAATCACTTGTAATTGGCTCATTTAAAATCTCTAATACTTTTAAAAACTCATCTTTTTTTATAGCTTTTAAACTAAAATCTCTAATTGAGCGCCTTTTAAAAACTGTTTGTTTAAATATTTCTTTGTTATAAAAAAAGTTTGGAGATAAATTTTGTGAATGCTTTTGCTTAATGTTTAAAGATTTTTCATAAGCTTCTTGAATTAACTCATTTTCTTCAAAATAGTAAGTTCCATCCACTTTTGGTAAATCTAAGTTACATACTTTTTCTACCTCTTCTAAAGAGTTTGAACCTACAACTACACTTGCTTGAAAAAACTCTTCATTTGAAAAATTAAATAGTTTATTTAAAGCCTTTTTATCAAAATCATAAATGATTTTATACTTTTTGTCATGTAAAAAACTACTAGCTTCTAAAGTTCCTAGTAAATGCCCAGAATCAAGTAAACAATATCTTAATGCTCTATTTTTATACTTCCAAGAAGAACGAAAATATAGTGATGAAATAAAGAAAATAAAACCATTTACTTTGTACTTATAATTTAATAAAGGCTCAATTCCATCATTTGTAATCTCTTTTAATAGTGTAATACTTGAACTTTTAATATCAAAATGATAAATACCATCTTTTATATTCTCATTGTTTCTACTTTGAAAATATATTTCATTTGGATAAAGAGCACCTGCACTAGGATTTATTCTTAGATAATACTCTACATTTGGATAGATTTTTTTTGCACTTAATCCTGCAATATAATATAAAAAGCTATGATTTATAAAATCTAAATCTAATTCATACTTTTCAAAACTATCATATGATTTGAAAACCATTGGTTGATTTTCCCAACTTAATCGATTTGGATAGTTTCTAACAGAAAAGTATGAATGTTTTGTATTTAGATGATAATCAAAAAATTCATCAAATTTCATTTATCATCTTTTTGAAGTGTCAATCCCTGGATTTTCTTGTGTTCCTACATAATCATCATCCATTTGACTATAATTGTATCTAAAGCTTGCGTATATAGCCCCTACAATTATTATTAAGGCAATTACTAATCTTACAGTATTTCTTTTACTTTTAGATTCATTTCCATCATAATCTTCAATTTTATGCATACTTAACTCGTCATCTTCATACTTACTCATAATATGACTCCTTTATATTATTAAGCCAATATAACTAATAATTTCTTAACTAAAAGGTCATAAGTTTAAGTTATGATACTTTTTAAACTTACATTTATAATATACACAAAAGTGCATATTATAATTATATAGTAGAAACCATTAGTTGATTTACTGTTGTTACAATATCTTTTATATCTTTTTCTTCTTTTGTCATAAATACATCAAGATGATCTCTTAGTCTATAAAAAGTCTCTTTTTCATTTGCAATAAAATTTGAAAAAGCAGTTTCAGGAGCTTCATTTATTCTCTTGAAATTTAATATCTTTTTTGTATAGTGAACAACAATATAGTCAATAAACTGTAAAACCTGATTTCTAAGTATAACATCATTTCTTGAATGAAGTTTTAACTTACTTAAAGAAACAATTATTTCTAAAATATTAAACTCATGAATTAATTGATAAAATAGTACTATTACATCTTTAAATGAATGATGAGTATTCTCTTTAATAACTACTCCTGCAACGGCAAATCTTAAGTAATCAATAACACTAAAGAAAAGATTAAACTCTTCATCATTAGGAATCAACTCTTCTATTTTTTGAGTATGAATCTCAGTAAGTTGTGAGAATAGTTCATCTTTATGATCAAGTATATGAGCTGAGTCAACTTGAGTTTTATTCATATATTTAACCATCCATTTAGTACTTGTAAATAAAATATACTCTAATTTTGCAATTAGTTTATATTGTTTATCAATATTCATAATATAATCTTGAGAATAGATTTTTTCTCTTATTTCATTTGAACCAAATAATTGTTTTACAATTAAATATGATTTTATTTTTTGTAAAAACTTCTCTTTACCTAATTTTTCATAATCTCCTATAAAAGTACATCCTTGTGAGTTTATAATTATATCTGCAATTTTTGTAGCAATTATTTCTCTTTTTAAAGGGTGACTTGTTATTTCGTGTTCATATGCACTTACAAATGATTTAGGGAAATATCTATAAAGATATTGCGATGCAAACTGTTCATCTACTAAAGTTGATTCTAAAAGAGTTTGTTTAATAAATATTTTTGAATATGATAAAAGAGAACTTAGTACAGGTCTTACAATTGAATCATTTATATCAACTACATCTTCTATATTTTCATTTTTAGGGATATAAAAGTCATGTCTATTAAAAGCTGTTACATATTTTTCTAAAATCTCTATTGTTTTTATAAAGTTATTTCTATGCTTTCTTGAAAGTCTTTCATCCATAGATATTACAAAAGATTGATTATAGTTATTTTGCAATACTAAATTTACAACTTGGTCTGTCAAGCTATGTAGTGTTGCTTTTGTTTCTTGCTCACAAAGTAAGCCTTGCTCTTTTATAATATTTAATAAAATCTTTAAATTTACTTCATGGTCAGAAGTATTTACTCCACCTGCATTATCAATACCATCTATATTTATCTTTCCACCATTTAAAGCGTATTCAATTCTAGCTTTTTGAGTAAATCCTAAGTTTCCACCCTCACTTACAATTCTTGCTTTTATATCTGTTGCATCTACTCTTACTGCTTCATTTTGTTTATCACCTATGTCAAGACTATTTTCATCACTTGCCTTTACATAAGTTCCAACTCCACCATTAAATAATAAATCAACATGCAAAGTAAGAAGTTTTACACAAAGCTCTTCTCCACTAAGAGTTTTTTTACTTGTACCAATAAGTTTTTTTATTTCAGGTGTTAAAACTATTTCTTTTTCACTTCTTAAAAATACTCCACCACCTTTTGAAATCTTTTCTTTATCATAAAAGCCCCAACTTCCTTGCTTTGAATTAAAAAGTCTTTTTCTCTCTTCAAAACTTACTTTTAAATCAGGATTTGGATCAATAAATATCTCTTTATGACCAATTGCTGCAAGTAGCTTGAACTTGTCTGATTCTATCATTCCATTTCCAAAAACATCACCACTCATAGAACCAAGTCCCATTACAGTAATTGGGTCTTTGTAAATATCAATACCCTCTTCTATAAAAAATCTTTTTGTTGACATTAAAGAACCACGAGCAGTAATACCTAAATCTTTATGTCCATAACCATTTGAACCACCACTTGCAAAAGCATCACCTAGCCAATAGCCTCTACTAATTGCTATATCATTTGCAACATCACTCATAGAAGCAGTTCCCTTATCAGCAGCAACTACAAAATATGCATCATCACCATCATAAGCCACGATTCTTTCATCTCTTACAATTTTGCCATTTATCATATTGTCAACTAAATCTAAATTTGAATTAATAAATAAAGAGTAGATTTGTTCAAAATACTCTTTTGTGATTTCTGCTATATCTTTATTTATTACAAATCCACCTTTTGAACCATCTGGAATAATAATAGAGTTTTTTCCCTCTTGTGTAATCATAAGAGATTTTATCTCTTGTCGATAATCTTCATGTCTATCACTCCATCTAAGACCACCTCTTGAAATTTTACTCATTCTTAAATGAATTCCATAAAAATCAGAATGATAAATAAAGTTTTCGATATTTGGTTGTAAACCTCTTAAGTTTTCTGAAAAACATTTTGTATCAATTTTAAAAGCTATTGTTTCTTTATTTAAAAAATAATTAGTTCTTAAAAGTGACTTTAAAAAAGAAAAAGTCAATTTTAAAATTTTATCATCAATTATTTGAGGAATTATTTTTATTTCATCTTCGATTTCTAACTGTAAGTTTTCTAAATCTTGTTTTCTTTTAGCTTTTTGTTTTGGATCAAATTTTTTGTAAAAGTAGTTTAAGAAAAGATTTGAAATTTTATGATGTGTTGTAAGTGTATTTAGTATGGTATCTGCATTAATTGTTAAAACAGCTTGGTCTAAATACTCAATAAAAGCTTTTAAAAGATAAACTTTTTTTACAGTAAGATTTTGAAGTAACACTAAAGAGAATAATTTAGAGTGATATATTTTCTCATCTTTTAATGTTTGAGTGATTACATTTTCTAAATTTTCTTTTGCTTTTTTAACTATATTTACATCTTTAATATGCAAATTAAATCTACTAACATAAATAACTTTTGATTTATTTGAAATATTATAAGTTACTTCATCTACTATTTCAAATCCAATATCATGTAAAATAGGCGTAATAGTAGATAAATAAAGTTGATTAACAGAATAAATTTTTATATGATTTGAGTTATTATCTTCATGAATATGTGTTATTATACATTCATCTAAAACTTCTTGGAAAAATTTATCCGATACTTTTAAATCCTCTTTTGTTAATAACTGAGAGCAAACAGCTTCAATATCTGAAGTAGCCATAGTCTTTCCTTTGTTAGTAAGTTATAAAGATTATCTATTAACAAACTTTATATGTAACTTAAACTATAGTTACTTTTGAATAAGATACAAAATTATTTAAAAAATTACTTTTTTTGATTAAGATTGATTTTATGCTTTAATATCTTCTATTTTTGCATTTAATATTTCTTTCAATTTAACTGCATTTAGTTCAATATCAAGACCTCTTTTCCCACCACTTACAAAAATAGTTTCAAAAGCTAATGAAGAACTATCAATAACCGTAGGAAGCAATCGTTTTTGTCCTAAAGGAGAGATTCCTCCTACTAAATATCCAGTCACTTTTGAAGCCTCATTTTTATCTGCCATTACTACTTTTTTTTCACCTAAAGCATTGGCTATTTTTTTTAAACTAAGTTGATTTGAAACAGGCACAACAGCAACTGCAAGTTTTTTTGGTGATGTTTCAACAAGTAACGTTTTATAAACTCTATTTGCATCTAAACCCAATTTTTCTACTGCTTCATTTCCAAAATCTGTATTATTTGTATCATGTTCATATTTATGTATTTTAAAATCACATTTATTTTTTTTCAAAATATTTATTGCTGGTGTCATAAGCTAAAAAATCCTTTTTTATTTATCTATGCTTGCTATTTATTTTTATAATAAATCTATATTTAATAAGCAAAGCATTTCCTATTTTAGCACTTTTTAGCTCAAAAATAAAATAATTTAACCTATGAAGAGCAACTAACATGGGAAATACCAGCCATCCCAAAAAGATTTGAAGGTTTTTTATTGTAGTACTTATCTTCAAACTCTTTACTATTTTCAATATATGGATTTGTCATTACTTCTTGTAACTGTTTTACTAATTCATAGTTTCCTTCTTGGGCTTGTTCATATGCCAAAACTAAGTACCACTCTTTTAAAGTAAACTTTGGATTAACTGATTTCATTTGATTTGAGACTTTTTTTATAGACTCATTTGAGTTTGTATCTATTTTTGTTCTCCATTTTTCTAACCAACTGCTCCATTTTAATCTAATATCTTTATTTTCAAAGTTATCATAAAAACTTTTTTCAAGTTCATTGATACTATTAGGTATATTTGATAATTCTCTAAAAAATATAGTATAATCAACTTTAGTTTCAATCATTAGATTTATAAGCTCATCAAACAATTCAAAGTCAAATTTATCAATTCCTAATTTACTAGCCCACATATTTTCTATTTTTAAGTGCATAATCTTTGAAAAGTTATTTTCAATCTCTTCAAGTTCTTTTAAACTATTTAAATTTGAACTAAGCAATGGTTTTAAAGAACTACAAAATGATTTAAAATTCTTTTTTGCTGCATTGGGTTGATTGAAAAATGAAAAGTGCATTCCCCCACCAGTCCAAGGTTGGTATTTAGGGTCAAACATATCTATAAAACCAAAAGGACCATAATCAAGTGTAAAACCTCCTGCTGCACAATTATCACTATTGAAATTACCTTGACAGTATCCAACTCTTATCCAATTTGCAACTAAAGATGTAAGTCTATTTTGGAACTGTTTTGCTAATAGTATTACCTTTTCTTCTAAGTTTAAATCACTATTTATTTCATCATTGTATTCTCTATGAATTAAATGTAAAACAATCTGTTCTAACTCTTCATATGCTTTTTTATGTTCATTTTTTCTAGCTCGTCTAGCAAAAAGTTCAAGTTGACCAACACGAATAAATGAAGGAGCAACTCTTGTAGTAATTGCCACATCTTCTTCAATCATCACTTCAGGATCTCTTGAATAAGAGTTATTTCTAAACCATGGTCTTTTTACTTGCTCTTTTTTTGATGTAAATAGACTCAAAGATCTTGATGTTGGAACTTTAAGTGCATGCATATGCTCTTGTGCTAAAAACTCTCTTATACTTGATCTTAATACAGCACGACCGTCTGCACCTCTACAATATGGTGTTCTTCCAGCTCCTTTTAGTTGAAACTCCCATCGTTTACCATTTATAACTGCTTCAAAAACAGAGATTGCTCTACCATCACCATATCCATTCCCTGTTTGAAAAGGACATTGTGCATAATACTCAGTACCATAAATAGATAAAGCATATCCAGTTGCCCAAGCTACATTTTCCATAGGATAAGATATATTTGACATATCACCTGAAAACATTTTAATAAAGTCATCTGATTTTATTAAACTCTTATTAAAACCCAAATCATTAAAAAAGTTTTCACTATGACATATGTATATGGGTTCTTTAATAGCAGTTGGTTCTACACTTACATAATGACCGCTAAAAACTTCTCTTGGTTCTTTGTTATCACCATTGAATTTAGCATCAGGATCACAATTAAGTCTGTTTACAAAAGAGTAATCAGCTAATTTTGCAAATTGTTCAAATGTTTTTATATCTTCTTTTAAATTTTCTTTCATTATTTATTGTCCATTAATTTTTTATCTATTAAGATTTTTAGCATAAGTATTTGAAATACATAGCAAAAATAGGATTTAGAAATTTTTATTAAGTCAAAAATAAATTTAAAGACTTAGACTTTCAAGAGATATTTTTAATTATATGTTAAAATCAAATATTAATTTATATTTATTTCAAGGTGTTTTAGTGGCAATTTTTACTTTACAATCATTAGCAGGTGGATTTCTAGATGAAGATTTAGAACATTTTAATAAAATCTTTGATGACTGGTGCATTCAATTTGATAGTTATGAAGATGCAATGGATATATTGCAAACTATTGAAAATGATGAAACTATTGATATAGTTGAGATTACACCCTTAAGTTATCCAAAATATTTTTTTAATTCTCTTCAAGGTACTATTTACACAACAAGACAAGTTGAAGATAAAATTATTTGTGTTGTAGAACCTTTTATAGGATCAAATTTTAGAATTGCAATATGTGATTTAAACACTAAAAAAGTAAGACTTACGAATACTAGATATAAAAGTATTCCAAATATAGAAAATGCTTTTGCTAACTTTGGTGATACTGAATAATTCACTAAGTAAATTATATATTTAGTTTAAAAGAGAATATTTAGGAGTATATTTCAAATGAACAGATTAAACAATAACTCTTTAGAATCATTAGAGTATTTAAAAGAGTTGTGTGAAAAAGAGATTATATCTTGGCCTATAGATTTTGAGTTTTATCAAGCTAGTAAAACCCAATTGGAAGAAACACTTAAATATTGGTTTGGCAATGAAACTTGGTCATCTTCTGGTGATAGTTTTATTCAGTTTGGTAAAGATGCAAGTGGCTCAATGTTTCTTTTATGGTTTTATCCAAAACTAAAAACAGAACCGCCTGTTGTTTTTATGGATTCTGAGGGTGATGCTTATCTTGTTTCTTCATCTATTACAGAGTTTGTTAAACAAATGGCTTCAGGCTTTTTATTTTTTAGTGGCTCATGGATAGAGCCTAATTCAAAAGAGAAAAAAGATTTAAATTGGACTCTTTTAAAAAAACTAGTAAATGAGCACTTTGGTGTTAAACATATAAACCCAGAAGAATTAACTAAAATTGCCAAATTAAATCATCCAAGTTTTTCTGATTGGGCTGAAAGTAAAATTTAATAGAATAGATAATTTAATAGGAGAAATTGATGTCTTATAGAACTTTAAAAGAAGAGATAAAAGTATTGGAATTAGGCTTACCTCCAATGGAAGATGATGGTTTTATTGGTGGAAGATTAGATCCCAAAGAAGCTAGTTTAATTTTACTTCCTGTTCCTTGGGAAGCAACTGTTTCATTTGGAGAAGGAACAGCAAAAGCACCTGATGCTATAAGAATTTCAAGTCATCAACTTGATGTGGAAACATACCACTATATTAAGCCTTATACTGCTGGAATTGCTATGCTTGAAACTGATAAAAGTTTATTAAAATTAAGTAATAAAGCTAGAAAAAAAGCTTTGAAAGTAATTCAAGCACTTGAAAAAGGAACTACAAAGAAAAAAGCATTAAACTTTGTAAATGAAGCTTCTAAAACCTTAAATGACTCTGTTTATAAAAAATCAATCAAACAAATCAAAAAAGGTAAATTTGTAGCAGTTGTAGGTGGTGATCACTCTTGCCCACTGGGACTTATCAAAGCTTTAAATGATACTCAAGATGAAGCCTTTGGAATATTGCATGTTGATGCACACCATGATTTAAGAAAAGCATATGAGGGTTTTACTTATTCCCATGCTTCTATTTTTTATAATGTCATGAATGAATGTGACAAAATCTCAAATCTTATTCAAATAGGAATTAGAGATTATAGTAGTGAAGAAGCTTTGAGAATAAAAAAGTACGGAAAAAAAGCTGATTGTTTATATGATACACATATGCAAGAAAAACTTGCATGTGGAAAGTCACTAGAAGAGGTATATTTTCCTTTTATTGAGCAACTTCCACAAAATGTATATTTATCTATTGATATTGATGGCTTAGAACCAATTAACTGCCCAAATACAGGAACACCAGTTCCAGGAGGACTTAGATATAGTCAATTAGAACATCTTATTTTTATGGTAGTAAAAAGCGGTAGAAATATAATAGGATTTGATTTATGTGAAGTAGGAATTAGTAAAAACGACTGGGATGAAAACGTCGGCGCAAGAATTTTATACCAACTTAGCGCAGCCTTACTAGCAAGTCAAAATAAAATATCGTATAATTAAAGGAAAGAAATATAATTATTATATGATTTAAGGGTCTTTTATATAAAATGTGTGTTTGATAAATAGTTGTGTGTAGTTCATAAATAATAAAGGATAACATTAAATGAAAAAACTTATAAAAAACATATATCATCAAAAAAATAACTTTATTGTAATTGGATTAACTGGAAAAACAGGTAGTGGTTGTACAACAATTTCAAATATATTAAAAAATGGTTATGCAAATTATAGTGCTACAAATCACGAAGATAAATCAATTCAAAATAGAAAAGATAATATTATTAAAAACTTTGCAAATAAAAATTTTATTGATAAGAAATTTGAGATTATTAAACCATCAACAATAATTATAATGTTATTTATATTTGAAAAAAGTATATTCTTTACACAAATTAAAATATTAAAAGAACTTCTGGAAAAAACACATGAAGATAAAAATGAAATAAAAGAAGAATCTAACAAATTATTAAATCTTTATAAAGCATTTATAAGTTTTGATATAAATAATAAGTTAGATAATAAATCTAATTTTGAATACTATTTAAATAATTTAATTGAAAATTGTTCTGATAAAAATAAATCACTTGTATTAAAATATATTAAAGATAAAAAAAATAAGTATGAAAAAAAATTATTAAATCAAAATCTTGAAAATCTAATTAAAGAAATAAATACTTTATTTGGTTCAAAGTTAAAATCTCAAAATAAACTTTTTAAAAAAGTAAAATATAAGAAGATAAATTCTCCAATAAACGATAAAAATAAAATACTAAATAAGTTTAAAAAAAAACGAGAAATCATAAGTAAAGTACTAGAATACTTAGCCAAAAATAAAAGTTCAATTTTTATTAAGCTATATAACAAATATAATAATATTATTTTAGAAAAAAGAAAATCTAAAGAACTATCAATACCACAACTACAAGTAATTGGTGACTTAGTAAGAGAAAAAATAGATATTTTTCAATTACCAGAATATATTAATTTACTAATTAAATCTTATAGAAAACAATCAAAGAAGAAAAATAAATATTGTTATATTGCAATAGATTCTTTAAAAAATCCATTTGAAATATTATTTTTTAAAGAAAGATATTCAGCTTACTATACATTTTCAATTCATGCTACAGATGAAATAATATATGAAAGGTTTATAGATACTAACATAGATATTAAATCAATCCATAAGAAAGAATTAAATAAAGATAATACGGATAAACAAAAAGGTTCATTAGACTCTAAAAAAGATTTTAATTCACAAAATATTATTGAATGTATACAAAGAAGCGATATTTATATTGATAATAATAATGATGAGAAAGATACTTTATACAAACAAGTTTTTAAATATTTAAGCTTAATAGTACATCCTGGAATTATTACACCAACAAAAGATGAAATAATTATGCAATTAGCTTTAAATGCTAAATTTAACTCTGGTTGTATATCAAGGCAGGTAGGTGCAGTGGTATTAAATAAATATGATTCTATAAGAGCTGTAGGTTGGAATGAAGTTCCAGAAGGTCAAATACCATGTTTATTACGAAGTCACAATGAACTATTAAGCAATACCTCTTTGTTAGATTATAGTAATTATGAAAAAAATAAACTAAGAAAGAAAAAAGAATTTAAATCTATATATGAAAATGATTTTAAACTATCTAATAAACAAGGTTTAAATGATTCATTTTGCTTTAAAGAAATACAAAATAAAATAGATGGTGAAAAAAATCAGGTTTATACACGTTCTTTACACGCAGAAGAAAATGCATTTCTCCAAGCTTCTAAATATGGAAATACTGAAATAATTGGAGGTCAATTATTTACTACTGCTTCACCTTGCTTCTTATGTGCAAAAAAAGCATATCAGTTAGGAATGAAAAGAATAGTTTATATTGAAGCATATCCTGATATTTCAAAAGAACAAGTATTTGATATTGGTATTAATGATATAGAGATGGTGCATTTTAGAGGTGCAATTGGATTGGCTTATCAAAAACTATATGAACCAATATTTTCATATAAAGATGAATTAAAAGCATTAAATACATAACATAGAGAGAATAAAACTATTGATAATATCAAACTTTTAAGTGTCATTGAAAGATATTTAAAAGTTCTGGTTATTAAACTGTACCCATATTATTTCTCGCCTCAAGTTTTATTCTACCATTTAATATTATTCTATATTATCTATTAAATATTCTTCAATTATCTTCTCTCTCACTTTTTGATTTATTTAAACTTGTAACTTCTATTTAATAAATTCACAAATGATAGTTTAAACTTTTTTTCTTCCTAAACTTTGATGAAGCTAGAAGCTATATGTTTATTTTCACTTACGCACGAAACTATTTGTACCTTTAGAATAATACTACTGTATGCACTCTTTATCAGTTTTCTCGAAGAAAGTGCATACAAGCAAGGTAGACAACAAATATCTAACTGTAAGCAAGTCGTTTGCTTGCTTTTTATCTTAACTTTTTAAAACTAAAAAGTAAAATTTAGCTCTTAAAAAAAAGATAGCAATTAAGCTATCTTTTTATTTATGCAAATGCTGGTTCTAAGAAAGGGATAATTTGTTTTTTTCTTGAAAGACAACCATCTAACCAAACTTTTCCATCTTCTAATTTTACATCAAATGCTTTTTCAAATACAGATGTATCTTCTGATGAAACAAGTACTTCAGAACCCTCTTTCATAATATCAGTTAAAAGTAAACAAGCAGTATGTAAATCATTTTCAACTCTAAGCGCATCTAAATCAGCTTGTAATTTATCTTTTACATTATCAAAAATTGCCAAATCAACAACTTCGAGTTGTCCAATACCAACAGCACTTCCATGCATATCAAATGGCTTGTAATCTCTTAAGATAAGTTCTCTTACAGGAACTCCATCAACTGCTGATTTTACTTTAAACATCTCCATACCCAATGCACCAAAGTCTTCAACACCAGCAATTTGTGCAAGTTCTCTAACTATTTTAATATCAATATCTGTACATGTTGGTGATTTAAAAATAACAGTATCACTTAAAATAGCACAAAGCATAACACCAGCAATATTTGCAGGAATTTCTACACCATGATAATCATACATCTCTTTTACAATTGTGTTAGTACAACCAACAGGTCTAATCCAACATTCAAGTGGTGTTGAAGTAGTTAAATCTCCTAATTTATGATGATCAACAATACCAACAATAGTAGCCTCATCAATATCTTTTGGAGCTTGACCTCTATCTGAATAATCAGTAATAAAAATCTCTTCACCAGCAAACTCTGTTTTAAGTTCTGGTGCTTCAAAACCAAATCTATTTAAAATAAATTGAGTTTCAGGCGAAACTGGTCCTTGTCGTGCTGGAATTGCCTCACGCCCTATTTTATTTAATAAATATGCTAAAGAGATAGCTGAACATATTGAGTCTGAATCAGGAGTTGTGTGTCCACATGTATAAATTGCCATAAAAAAATATCCTTTTTATTGTTCCCCAACAAAAAGGGAACCAGTTGTATTTTAAATTTTGTGATTTTATCTAAAGTTTTGTTATGTTAGTTTTAAACAAGTATATTACTATTACTTGTTATAATTAATATAATTAAAAAAAGGAGACAACATGATTAGTAAAGATTTACAAGAAGCATTAATAGAGCAATTAAACAAAGAGTATCACTCTGCATATATCTATCTTGGTATGAGTGCATACTGTTCAAAAGAGGGTTTTAATGGTGCATCAAATTGGTTTTTAATTCAGTATCAAGAAGAAGTTGCTCATGGAATGAAACTTTTCAAATACCTTGAAGACCAAGATGTAGAGATTAAACTTCCAGCAATTGATGAAGTTAAAGTTGAGTATAAATCTTTACTTGATGTATTTAAAAAATCATTAGCACATGAACAAAAAATGACTAAAAATTTAAATATTTTAAGTGATTTAGCTATGAAAGATAAAGATCATGCTACATATAGCTTACTTCAATGGTACGTAACAGAACAAGTTGAAGAAGAAGCAACAGTAAAAGAGATTATTGACCATATCAAACTTGTGGGAGATAACGGATATGGATTATATACAATAGATAAAGAGCTAAGTGCAAGAGTATTTAACGATCCTACAAATCAATAAGAGGTTAAAACCTCTTATTAGAATATTATTTTTCTATTTTCAAAAACTTTTCAAGCCATTGATCTGCTTCTTCAATAGAAGCAAATTTTTGAGATTTTGCAACTTGATCTTGACCTTCATAAAATCTAATTCTTATTCCATCTTCTACTTGATCAATTTTTATTCTAGTAATTCTTGCTAGATTTAAGTAAACTCTATCATTTAATTTAACAAACATGTTCTTGTCCTTTTATTTTATTATTTCTTATTATATCTAATATTAAATAAAAACTGAAACAATTACTTTGATTGCTAAGATTGATAATAGTATTTTAAGTAAAGATCTAAATTTTTTACCATCAATTTTATTTCTTAATTTTGTACCTGCATAACTTCCTGCAACTGCTCCAACAATCATAAAAACAAGTAGCCAAAGATACTCAAAGAATGCAAAACCAAAAAAGATAAAGACAAATACTTTAAAAATATGAGTAATACCCATAAGTGCAGCAGCTGTTGCAACAACTTCATCTTTTTTCTCAAAATCTTTATAAAGTAAAGTCATAGTCAAAGGTCCTGTTGCACCAACAACAAGAGAAAGACCTGTTTGAAAAAAACCTATTATAAAATAACTTTCAAATCTTTTTATTTTTTCATTAAATTTTGTAGACCACAAAGAAAGAAGAATATACACACCTATAAAAAGAGGTACATACTCTAAAGAGATATAATAAATAATACTTGAAATAAGAGCAGTTCCTAAAAGTGAGCCAAAGATAAACTTAGGTATAACTTGATATTGCACATCTTTATATCCAAAAACGGCTCTGCTGAAATTACTAGACATTTGTGTTAAGCCATGTACAGGAATCAAAGCATTTACAGGTAAAAAAGATGGTAAGATTGCTATTAAAATCATACCTCCACCAAGTCCAACAACACCTGCAATTGTTGATGTAAAAAATGTAATTATTCCTAAAAAAATCTCTGTTGTCATACTTCTTCACTTTCTAAAAAATAGAAAATAAAATAACAAAAACTCACTTATAAATAAAATAGCTTTAAAAACTAAAATTTATATTTTATATTTTTAAGTATTATAATATAGTTTTTTTTCAAGTTTTTTAGAAATAATTGATATTGAATATGTCATTACAAAATAAAAAACTCCAAGTGTAAGATATATTTCAAAAGGTTCATATGTTCGTACATATATCAACTGCCCTGCTCTTGTTAATTCTGTTATTGATAAAACAGAAACTAAAGAACTATCTTTTAATATAGCAGCATAAGTATTAGTTAAAGTAGGAAGAGTAAGTCTTAATGCTTGTGGATATATTATATATGCAAGCATACTTAGATTACTCATTCCTAATGACTTTGAAGCTTCATACTGACCTTTTGGTATACCTTGAACGCCAGCTCTTACTATTTCAGACATATAAGCACCAAAATTCAATGAAAGACCTAAAATTGCAGCTTCATGACTTGACATTGATATACCAACTTGTGGCAAACCATAATATATAAAAAATAACTGTATTAATAAAGGTGTTCCTCTAAAAATTTCTATATATGAAGTCAAGACAAAATCTAAAAGTTTATGTATTTTATAACTTCTTAAAGTTCCTACAACTATACCTATTATAAATGCAATTATAAAAGATATAAATGATAAGTATATTGTAAGCCAAGAAGCTTCAAATAAAAACCCAAGATTGTCATAAACTACATTAAAATTCATCTATTTTACTTCTAACCATTTTTGAACTAATTTATCATATACACCATTTGATTTTAGTTTAGTTAATGCCATATTTATTTGTTTTGTTAACTCATCTTTATCTTTTTTCATTACAACAACTAATTCTGATGGAGCTAATTTATCAACTATTTTATATTCACTTTTAAAATTCTTTTGTTTAGCAGCATATGCATAACCCACTACAACTGCATCAATTCTTTCATGTTTTAAGTCTAAAAATGCTTCTGGATTATAGTTATATCTTGCAACTTTTTTTAAGCCTTTTAACTTATCAACAATTTGTTCACTTCCACTTCCAAGTTGTACACCAACAACTTTATTTTTTAAATCTTGTTTTGAAGTAATTTTATTATTTTGTTTTTTTACTACAATTACATCATTTAGTAAATAATATGTATTTGATAAATTCACATTATTTTCTCCAGCTTCTTGACGACTCATAGCACTTAAAATCATATCATATTGATTTGTTTTTAATCCACCTAATAAAGCTTGCCATTCAGCATCTTTAATTACAATCTTTTTATTTAATACTTTACCTATTTCATTTGCTAAGTCAATATCAAAACCTACAATATCACCAGACTTTGCATCTCTTGATTCAAATGGTGGATAAGCTGCACAAAGCCCTACTGTTATTACATCTTCTTGGGCATAAGAAAACATTGAAAAACAAAGTAAAAATCCCGCTATAAATTTTTTCACTATAATTCCTTTAAAATATTTTTTACTGAAGTATTTGGATTAGATTCATTTATTGCATAAAAGTCTAAATTTATTGCATTTTTATCCAATAAATTTTTAAAGACTTCCATAAAAACACCTTTTTCATTAACTATATTCAATGAATTCAAAGTTTCTTCCAAAGAAAAAGAACTATCAATTTCACCTTCCCATTTAGAAGATTTGCAAGTAGTATTTACTCCACAACTAGGACTATTATCGACACCTATACAAGCAGATATTTTATAACCACTATTACTATAATCAATAAGTTGTTGTATTATTGGTTCAAGTAGCTTTTCACAGTGTTTACGAAAATAAGGAGTATCAAGTTGTTCTTTTACTTGTCCCCATCTTTTTATACCACAAGATAATAATTCAGGACAAGGAAGTTGAATAAAGCCATAGCCTTTTTGAATTAAAGGAACCATTAACTCTTCTAAGCAACCACCATAATTTGCAATTTTATTTACTTTTGAATTTACATTTAATAGACAATGACTTAATAAAAGGATTTTTTTATTTCGCTGCATTTAAAAACCTTAGAAACTTCAGTTTTTTAAAAAAGCATTTGACAAGTAAAGTATAATTGTCGTTCCAAACCTTGGAATTCACTTAATTTAAGAAATTAAATTCTATATAGTTTATTCTTAAGAAATCATAAAATCTAAGATTTATTATTTATATTTTTTAAACATTTATTTATGTTTGTATGAAGTAAAGCATAAGTATTTGCATTTTTTTTACAAGTATGCTTATTTCCTTTAATTTTGAGAGATATATTATTAATACTAGCATCAAAGTCTTTACTTTTTGTGTATCTATTTGATTTATTTAGTATATACACAAAAATCTTATTTTTATTATTTAAGCAGATTTTGTATTTTGATTTATTGTCAAAATTTAATTTCATGTTTTTTTTTGAAGCTAAAAAACAATATGATTTAGATGTAAACTCATCTTTTGTATTATGATAAATGCTAATATCATAAATAAAATTCATATTATCAGATTTCTTTTCACCTTGATAAATATAAAAATTTGCATTCATATTTATTTTATTGAAAGAAGAATCTGCATTTAAATTTAATAAAGCAAAAAAGAGTAAAATTATAAGTTTCAAAAAAATCCTAAATAAAAATATTTCGTATTATAGAAAAGTTTTTTTATTTAAAATAGATTTTTTTGTATTAATAATATTATTTTATATACATTTAAAGAAGGTAAAAAATGGACATTTTCCAATGGATAGGCTTCGTAGGCATGGCATTTGTTGTAACTGGTTATTTATTTTTACAATTAGGTAAATATGATATTCACTCAATTCAATATCAATTATTAAATTTAGTTGGTGCTATATTATTACTTATTTCACTATGTGTTCATTTTAATCTTGGTTCTTTTATAATTGAAGTATTTTGGATTGCTATTACAATCTATGGAATATTTAAAAATTTAAGGAAAAGAAGAAATGAAAAAATTGATACTTTTAACCCTTAGTTTAATAACTATTGGTTTTTCAAATAATTATGGCAAAATAGATATGCATGGTGGAAAAGGTGATTCCTTAATTGGAAATAACAAGAAAGATTTTACTAAATCATCTTTTCACAATGAATTTGATGAATTAAAAAAACAGACAAAAGAAACAAAAAATAAAGAAAAACAAAGCAAACAAAAAGAAAAAAAGGATTAACAAAATATGCAAACATATAAGTTTATTTCATGGAATGTAAATGGAGTTAGAGCAGTAGATAAAAAAGAAGCCTTAAAGTGGGTTGATAATGATAATGTTCATATTTTAGGTCTTCAAGAAATTAAAGCAGAAGAAAATCAAATTCCAAAAACTATTTTTGATAAAGAGTTTAACTTTACACATATTAACCCTTGTAGTATCAAAGGTCGTTCAGGAACTGCCCTTTATAGTGATATTGAACCTATATTTAGTGATAATACACTTAATGTTGATATTTTAAAAGAAGGTAGAATAAACGAAGCACACTTTAACTTTGATGGTAAAAAGATTGCATTTTTTAATGTATATTTTCCAAATGGTCAAAGTAATGATGATAGACTTGAGTATAAAATGCAATTTTATGATAGATTTTTAGAATATTGTGAAAATTTAAAAAAAGAAAATTTTTCATTAATAATTTGTGGTGATGTAAATACAGCTCATACAGAAATTGATATTGCAAGACCTAAAGCAAATGAAAAAAAATCTGGTTTTTTACCAATGGAAAGAGATTGGATTACAAAGTTTTTAAATCATGGATATATTGATACATTTAGATATGTAAATGGTGATATTAAAGATAAATATAGCTGGTGGAGTTATAGAGCAAATGCCAGAGCAAATAATGTTGGCTGGAGAATTGATTATTTTTATGTAAGTGAAGATTTAAAAGATAATATCAAAAATGCTTATATTTTAGATGAATATATGGGAAGTGACCATTGTCCAATTGCACTTGAATTAGAGCTATAAAAAAAGGGAATGAAGATTAACTTCATTCCCTTTATACTTTAAAGACTGTAAGCTTTAAAATAATAGTTTAGACTAAAATCTACTATTAAAGTTTCTTTTTGGTCTTTCTTCTCTTGGTTTAGCCTCATTAATTTTAAGAGTTCTTCCTTCAAATTCTGTTCCATTTAATTCTTCAATAGCACTTTGTCCAGCACTATTATCTTCCATACCGATAAATCCAAAACCTTTAGCTCTTCCAGTTTCTCTATCAGTAATAATCTTTACAGAACTAACTTCTCCATACTGAGCAAATAAAGCTCTTAAACTCTCTTCTGTAGTCTGATAAGACATATTCCCAACGTAAATTTGCATTTTTTCTTTTCCTTTTATTGTTATATAATTAACGAACCTTTTACATCCTCTTAGTCTGTATTGGGTACATTAAAAATATTAGTAAGAAGATTATACTATAAAAAACTGTATTTTCTACTGGTTTTTTCAAAAAAATATAAAAAATTTTTAAATTTATTTAAATTAAAAAATTAAGAAAACTAATTAACTCCTATTTTATGGTAGCTAAAGAGTTCTATAAAAGAAAATTAAACTATAAACATTTATAGTTTAAAGAAAAGATTATGCTTAAGATTAAAAAGGTCTAATTTTGACCTTTTTAATCTTTGGTTTCTTGTAAGAGATTTTGAGGACAAGTTTTAATAGATAAGTATCTTACAAAAAATAAAAATATTATCACTCCTGATAATATCATTATATTAAAATTAACAGGGCTAGAAAACAATGCATCAAAAGATGTTAAATCCTCTTTATTTACTTTTACTACATTTAAAATAAGCTCTCTTAGTGTTAAAATAATAAAAGCATCAACAAGAATACTTAATACTACTTTTTGCTCTCTAATAAAATTAATTACAATTCTTACTATTTCAAGAAAGATAATAAAATAAAGCATATAAATAATAAAATCCATTAATTTATTCATAGCAATAGCAATAATAAAAAGCAATGTTGCTACAAGTATTTCAACATAAAACTTATCTTTATAAAAATTTGAAATTCTTTTCATCTTATAGTATAACCTTTATTTTCAACCAAGATTGTGGAATATCTTTCAATCCATATTTTGCAGTAAAAATCATAACTGCCACCATACCTCTAGCGCTTGAATCACCACCAGCTTTTGCATTTTGTATTAATAACTCTTTTAAATCTTTATATTTTAAAAGCAAATGCAATACAGAAGCAAAACCTTCACTTGTACCACAAGCAGGGCCGAACTCTCTTATTACATCAAAGCTATCTTTATCTTTAGATTTTATTGCTTTATCAATATAAGTTTTAATATCTTCACTTGATTGTTCTTTTAACTCTAATATTGAACTTTCAATATCTTGTTTATCTAATACTTTTAATAGTAATTTTGCAAAAAATGAACTTGCATTTTTGCATTCAGAACTATTATGTGTAAGACAAACAAAGCTTTGTACATTATCTAAAAACTCTTTTTTAGTTTTACTAACCATTAATAATGGTGATATTCTTCCAACAATTGATAAATCACTAGATTCAGAACCTATTAATAAACCTTTACTTAAAGGCTCAATACTATTTCTTGTAGCTGAATCTATATATCCATTATATGATTGTATTTTTTCTAACCAATATAAGGCATACTCTTTTACATCAAATTTTTCTTTATCTTTTAAATATTCATAAAACCAATAAGTTTGATCTCCATAGTGAGTAAACTCACCTGCACCCTTACTCTTATGCCATATAGAGTATGGTTTATTTAATTTACTCCAATCAATATTTAAACTTTTTAATTGTTTTTCATCATAAACCCAATGAGCTACTAAACATAAAGAATCAGCAACTAATGTGCTAAGAATAATATCTTTTATTTGTTTTTTATCATACATTTTAAACTCCTAAGTCTAAATATTCCAATTTTTATAATTGGTAAAAGCAGGATACTGCTGCTTAAACTCTTCTTCTTCAAAACTAAATTTATAATTATCAATATACTTTAATAAAAGCTCATAAGCCTCTTTAAGTTCTTGAAATTTCTCTTGTGTACCTGTTGAAGTATCAGGATGGTATATTTTTGAAAGTTTTAAATACTTTTGTTTTAACTCTTTTTTTGAAATTTTAGTTAATATCCCAAATAAATCAACAGCTTTATCAAACTCTTCTTTATCCATAAACTCCCCATTATTTAATCTTTTCTATATTATTTATCACTATAACGCATTTATACTTTAATTTTTGGAATTATACAATATTTTTCACATTTTAGGACAAAGATTATAAATACTCTTCTTCATAATCTTTATCATCTCTTTTAGTAGATAAAGTTAAAGTTATTAGTGATAAAATTATTAAAACAATCACAAATATAATTGCACTTAAAATTGTAATTGTTTGTAAACTCTTTTCTGATTTTTCTTCCATATTTTTGATTTTTAATTCAATCTCATCAACATATGCACCCGTTCCAATTATCCAATCCCAAGGTTGAAATTTTTGAACATATGAAATCTTTGGTTTTGCTTTTTGTTCACCTGGCTTTGGCCATAAATAAAGAACAAGCCCACCTTCTTTTTTTTCATTTGCAATAGTAACAAACTCATTAAAAATATATTGTCCATTTTCATCTTGAAAAGTTGAAAGATTTTTACCGTTTAAATCTTTAAAAATTGGATGGCTTATCATTTTTGATTTACTATTATTTATCCAAAAATATCCATTATTACCATACCTTATTTCAGATATTGTTTTTATTGCATCTTTTTTTATTTTATTTGTAACTTCTTGTACATAATCCCCTGTTCCAATTATCCAATTAAAAGGTTCAAAAACTTTTACATATGATATTTTTTCTTCTGCTTTTTTCATACCAGGCTTTGGCCATAAATAATCAACAAAACCTGCATTTTGTTTTTTTGCCACATGAACAAAAGCTTTAAAAAGTTCTTTACCATTTTCATCTTTTTGATCCATTAAATTTTGATTATTTAATTGTTCTAAAATTGGATGCATAATCATTACTGCATCAAAATCATTTACCCAAAAATAACCACTATTAGAATATTTTGCAGACTTAATTATTTTGATTAAGTGTTGTTTTAATTCCTCTTTAGACATACTATTTTTATATATCTTATAATTTTCTTCTAATATAGAAAAGAGAAAATCCATTCTTTGAGTCAAGTGATTTTTCACTTCTTGTTTTATTTTAGAAGGAAGTGTTCTTTTATAAAATGAATCAATTGTTTGAATAGTTACTTGTACGTAATTTTGAAGTTCTATTTCTGTTTTTTTATAAATATCATGTTTATATTCATCTATATTAGATTTATTGATTGTATTTACTGTAACGATTGTTGCTATAAGTGAAGCAACTGCGAGAAAAAAAACTACAAATATAGAGATTATCAATACTTTAGTTCGCATTGAAACACTAATTGTTTTTGTCATTTGATATATCCTAAGACTATTTAACTTAAGTATACTTCAAAAAAAAATTTGTGTCAATTAGTGAAATGTTTTTTCAATAAAAGAGGGATGTTCCTCTTTTATTTCATAAGTGGGTCTGTAAGTCCTAATACATACATTCCAATAAGTCCTATTATCCCAGCAATTAAACAATAATAAAGCGTAGGAATAATTGTTCGTCTTAATGTTTCACCCTCTTGATCTAGTAATCCAACAGTAGCAGAAGCTGCAACCACATTATGAATAGCTATCATATTACCAGCTGCTGCACCAACTGCTTGAAGAGCAATCATAAAAGCTGTTGAAATACCTAAAGCATCAGCAACACCAAATTGAAACTGACTTAACATCATATTTGATACTGTATTACTACCTGCAATAAATGCTCCTAAAGCTCCTATCATTGGTGCAAATAAAGGATATATATCTCCCACAGAAGTTGCAACGAAATTTGCCATAGCAACAGGCATAAAATCAAATCCTGATTCATTAATTCCTGAATTAATAAGAATTCTTACAAGAGGAATTGTAAATATTAAAACAAATCCAGCCCCTAACATAACTTTTGAAGATTCTGAAACTGCTTCTTTTAACTCTTTAAACTCCATTCTATGAAGAAAATATGTCAGTAAAACAACAAATACTAATATTCCACCAGGAAGATATAAAGGAGAAATAGTATAACCTAAGCCCTCACCTAAAATATCTTTAAAAGGTATTACAATTGAATTTACAAAAGCTTTAGCTTCATCACTAACTCTTGTAATAACTAAAATTACAGCAACTAAGATATATGGTAACCAAGCTTTTGATAAAGACATAGGAACTTTAGCTGTCATTGCATCAAGTTTTAACTCTAATTTACTTACCCAATGAACTGGCCACTCTTCTTTTGGAGCAAAATCCCAAGATTTTTTTGGAATTAAAAATCCTTTTTTTGCTGCAAATGTAACAATAGGTAAACCAACTAATGCCCCTATTAATGATGGAAACTCAGCACCTAAGAAAACACCTGTTAAAGCATATGGAATTGTAAATGAAATACCTGCAAAAATAGCAAATGGAACAATATTTAAACCCTCTGTCCAAGATTTGTTTTTACCAAAAAATCTTGTTAGCATTATTACCATAAATAAAGGAATAAGAGTTCCTGTAATTGCATGGACAATAGCAACTTCTGATGTAATAAGTCTTAAATAAGCATCCCAATTTGAACCTAATGAATCAAGTAAAGTACCAATACTTGCACTATCTAATCCTTTATTAACTCCAATTAAAATAGGAGTTCCAACTGCACCAAATGATACAGGTGTACTTTGAATCATCATACCAACCATAACAGCAGCCATTGCTGGAAAACCAATTGCTACTAACAATGGTGCTGCTATTGCTGCTGGTGTACCAAAACCTGAAGCACCTTCAATAAATGAACCAAATAACCACGCAATAATAATTACCTGTACTCTTCTATCAGGACTGATATTATTAAAACCTTGTCTAATTACACCAATTGCTCCTGAATGTTTTAATGTATTTAAAAGTAAAATAGCGCCAAAAATAATCCATAAAACTGCAATAGTAATAAGTAAACCTTGAATTGTTGAAGCTAACACTCTATTAAACGTCACTTCCCAAACAAATAAAGCTACTAAAGCTGTAGCAATATAAACTATAGGCATTGCCTTTTTTGCTGGTAGCCTAAGACCAACTAATAATATAGCTGCAATAAAAATTGGTAATGCAGCATATAGTGCTTGTGTACTAATGTCCATATAACTCTCCTTTGAACTCACTAAAATAATAAAAAAGAAATGTGATAATTGTATGATAAAAATAAATGGAGAAAAAATTAGCAATTGTATTATTAAATTTGAGTAATTATGAAACAAAATAAAATAAGCTCATAAAGTAATTATAAAAAAAAGATTCAATTACTTTTATTTTTATTTACTTATTCGATTCTTTTTGTATAATTGATATTTTATTATAAAGATTTTACATGTTTATATTATAATATTAAACTTTTAAGAACAAAGGGAATTTTAATACAAATGTACAATAATACAATTATATATATTTTCAATCGACTAATAAGAGTTGGTATCTTATTATTTATTTTATATCTTATTTTTACTAATTTTGGAACTTTTTTAGTAATTATCATAACTATATTTTTACTTGGATATTTTTTTATTTATAAAAAATTAAAAAAAATGTCAAATGAATTTAAATTTACTTATACTCAAGGTGATTTTAGACAAGGTGCAAATCAAAATTTTGATTTTAGAGACTTTGATTTTAATAATTTCAATCAACAATTTGCACAAAGACCAGGACTTGGAGAAGTGGAAAAAGCAAAAGAGTTTTTTGGATTTACTCATACACCAACAAAAGAAGAAGTAAAAAAAAGATACAAAGAATTAGCAAGAAAATATCATCCAGATATTAATAACAGTGATGATAGTTTGATGCAAGAATTAAACCACTATAAAGATGTACTTTTTCAACACTTAGGATAAATAATGGGAATAAAAAAAGTATTTAATATTTTTTTATTCCTAACTACGATTAGTACTATTTTTTTAATATATCTTTGGTATAAAGATTATCAATTTGACACAAAACCTTTAACAAAAGATACTATTTTAAGAATTCAAGAAAAAACAAAATATTTAAAAAGTCTTGCTTTAGAAAAATACAACATAAACTATAATATACCCATATTAATATCAAAAGATATGAAAAGTAACCTTTTTGGTAAAACAAAATATAGCTTTGATGAAAAAATAGTTATATATTTAAATAAAAATAGATTTAAAGAAAATGTTAATTATATGATTGATTCTGTTTTGCCCCATGAATATGCTCATGCAATAATGTTTATATTAGGTGACTTTTCAAGACAAAATGGTGGTCATTCTAAAAAATGGCAAGAAATTTGTATTTTTTTAGAAGGAAAGAAGTGTGATAGATTTGTTAATCACAATGATATAATCATTGAAAAAACAAATCCTTTTAATTAATCATTTTTATATTTTGAACTTAAAGCAAATACTTCATTTGACCATTTATCATCATCTAAAGTATCTTCATTTGCTATTGATTGAGCAATTGTTTCTATTTCATCAGCAGTTGATGAAATCTTTATAGCTTCTTCATAAACTTCTTTTGCCCATTTTTTATCATTTAATAACTCTTTATCACTTAAAGATTCAGCAATAGTTAAATACTCATAAACAATTGTAGCTTTTTCAATTGCTTCACTATAAATACTTTTTGCCATCTCTTTATCATAAAAAGAGTCTTTTTCTTTTGCTAAAATATCTGCAACAGTACGTAAATCTCTAAGTAATGTAATTTTTGTAACTGCTAATTTGTAAGCTTCTTTTGCTAAATTATTATCTTCTAATCCATCTTTTTTGCTAATATAAAATGCAAAATCTACATAATCTCTATAATCTTTTGCAGTTGATAATACATAATGAAAAAGTTTTCTTGATAAAGTTACATTTTTATCAAATTCTTCAGTAGAAAATCTATGTGCCCACTTTGCTAAGTTTGCTTCATATTCTAAATCTTTTAAAATTTCATCTAACTTTTTATTATTACTTAAATCTTGGCGTATTTCTTCTACTATATCTTTTTTTTCTATCAAAATCTTGCCTTTAAAAATTTGGAAGAACTTCTTCTCTTTTTATTAAACTCTTTTTTTGTTCACTAAAGTTTTTATAATCTTGAGTTTGAGTATATGTATTATAATACTCTTGATTATCCCATTCTTCAAAAACTAATAACTCTGTTTCATCATCATCTGCTTCATAAACTTCATAATTTTTGCATCCTTGCACTTTATTAACATTTAGAAGGTGAGTAAAAAGTAGTTTTTTCAAATCATTTTCTTTTGTTTGCTTTGCAATGTAAACTGTCTGTTTTACTAAACTCATTGTATTCCTATAGTTTTTTTTAATTCGTAATGTACACTATCATTAATTAGATGATACTTACATATTGTGTAATTTTATCTAGGTTTAGATATATTTTCAATTTTATAAAGGATAAAATATAGAAACTTTTTTTGATGCACTAATTCAAACAACAAAAACAACAACTTCTTTAGAAGCTATAGCTATGTTTTTATCTATTTTATACCTTTTTTTAGCAATAAAACAAAATGTTTGGTGCTTCGTAGCAGCATTTTTTAGTACTTTAATCTATACAATTATTTTCTTTGATGCTTCACTTTTAATGGATTCATTTTTAAATGCATATTATTTACTTATGGCTATATATGGTTGGTATTCTTGGAAATATTCAAATATAAAAGAGAATAAAGAGTTAGAAATATCTTCATTTGGTATTAAAACAAATATAAAAATAATAATCTTATTATCAATTCTTTCTTTAATTCTTGGATTTTATATGCAAAACTATACAAGTGCTGATTTTGCATACCTTGATACATTTACAACTATTTTTGCAATATACAGTACTTATTTACTTACAAAAAAAATAATAGAAAACTGGATTTACTGGATAGTAATTGATACAGTATCTATTTATATTTATATAAATAAACAGTTTTATTTAACAGCTGTTTTATTTGCAATTTATACAATACTTGCAATTGTTGCATTTATTAAGTGGAAAAGTGAATATGAAAAAACAAATTGATATAAATTTTTTAAAAACCCACGATTTTTTTAAAAATAAAAAAATAAAGAGTATAAACTTGTTTAAAAATCAAGGTCTTTGCAATACAAACTACCTTGTAAAAACAGAAAAAAAAGCTTATGTATTAAGAGTTTTCCACTCAAATAGAAGTGTTAATATAAACAGAGAGTTTGAATATCAAGCACAAAAAAAAGCACATAATCAAAATATTAGTGCAAAACCTTACTATTTTGATAAAAAAAATAGTCTACTAATTTCAAAATATATAAAAGGTGAGCACAAAGATAGACTTAATAATGCTCAACTAAAAGTTTTGATAAAAAAAGTAAAAAAAATTCATAAAATAAAACTAAAGTCAAAAAAATATGATTTTTCTAAAGATCTTAAATATTATAAAAAAGTACTAAAGGATAAAAATAGTTTAAAACTATTATTTAAACTAAAAAAAGAGATAAAAAAGAGTAAAAAATATAAAAATAATTATGCTTTATGCCACCATGATTTAAACTGTAAAAATATTATCTTTTCAAAAAAAGACGTTTTTATAATTGACTGGGAATATGCTGGAATAAATGATATTTTCTTTGATTTAGCTACTATTTGTATTGAATTTAAATTAAATACAAGAAAAACAAGGGTTTTATTAAATACATACTTTAATAAAGTAAGAAAAAAAGATTTACAAAAGCTAGAAACATATAAAAAAATATACTTTTATATATGTAGATTATGGTTTAACGCAAATTTATAAGTTTGTTTTTACAGCTATTTACTTTTACTTAAATTAAATTTTTAAGATTTTATATTATACTTTCACAAAATATAAACACAATTTAAAAGAAAGAATAAATGAAAAAAATTTTACTAACTACTACTTTACTTTTTATCCTATTTTCACAAGAGATATTTGCAAATATAATCGATACAAATCAAGCTAATACTGTTTTAAAAAAAGAAGAAGTATTAATTGGCTATTATGGAAGACCAAACTCTCCAACACTTGGAATACTTGGGGAAACTAATCTTGATGAACTAATTAAAAAGATGAGAGAAAAACAAAAATATTTCAATACTGAGTTAGAAAATAAACTAGATGTAAAACTTGCTTTTCATTTAATACATTCACTTGCAACAAAAGATCCAGGAAGAAGAAATGATTATCTTTTAGGAATGAGTGAAAAAACAGTTTTAAAATATATAAAAAGAGCACAAAAAGAGAACTTTTTAGTAATTATTGATTTACAACTTGGCACTTACACTCCTTATGAAGCAATAAAACCTGTATTAAAATATTTAAAATATGAAAATGTTCATCTAGCAATAGATCCAGAATTTAAAATTCCAAAACATAGAAGATATCCACCAGGAAGATATATAGGACACATATTTGCAAATCAACTAAATGAAGCACAAGAATTAATTAGTACATATTTAAAAGAAAATAATATCAATCAAGAAAAAAAACTTATAATTCATATGTTTCACAAAAGAATGTTAAGACAAAAAGAACAAGTAAAAAACTATGATAATATAAAACTAATATACAATATAGATGGTCATGGAAGTGCACAAGTAAAAATTAAAATATATAATGGTTTGTATGCTGCAACTACTCAAATAGATAAAGCAATTGGAGGTTTTAAGATATTTTATAAAAATGATATAAAACCTATTATGACTCCAAAACAAATTTTAGGCTTTGAACCAGTTGGAAATCAAAAAATAATGGTAAGACCTTATTATATAAATTATCATTAAAACAAAAGCGTATAAACTTTTGGATAAAATTTATTTATGAACTTAGAAGAAAAACTTAAAGAATTACCAAATAGTGCTGGTGTTTATCAGTACTTTAATAAAGATGGACACTTACTTTATATAGGAAAAGCAAAAGTACTAAAAAATAGAGTCAAATCATATTTTAAATTTACTCCTAATTTAGCACCTGCTGATAAATTAAGTCCTAGAATTTACAAAATGATAACAGAAGTGAAATCTTTAGAGTGGATTATTGCACCAAATGAACATGATGCACTTATACTTGAAAATTCACTTATTAAACAACTTAAACCAAAATACAATATTTTATTAAGAGATGATAAAACATATCCTTATATTGTTATTGATTATAAAGAAGATTTTCCAAGATTAGAAATAACAAGAAAAGTATTAAAAGATAAAAATATTAAATACTTTGGTCCATATTCCACTGGTGCTAGAGATATGCTTGATAGTATTTATGAAATAATTCCTTTAGTACAAAAAAAATCTTGTATTAAAGGAAAAGAAGCTTGTCTTTTTCATCAAATAAAAAAGTGTTATGCTCCTTGTGTTGGAAAAATTTCAAAAGAAGAGTATAGTAAAATAGTTGATGAAGCCTTAGAATATATATACAATAAAAATAAGTTAATTAAAAAATTAAATGAAAGAATGCTTCAATACTCAGAAGAGTTTAGATTTGAAGAAGCTATGAAAATTAGAGATAGAATTAAAACAATTGAAAAATCTCAAATCCATACAGGAATGGATTTAGCAAGTAATGATAATCTAGATTTATTTGCAATAAAAGCATCTAAAGAAAAAGCGGTAATAGTAAGAATGTTTTTTAGAGATGGTAAGTTAGCTTCAAGTAACCATGACTATTTAAAAATAAATCAAAAAGAGCTAGACATAGACCTAAATGAAGCATATAAAAGAGCAATAATTAACTATTATGACAATGAAATTCCTTTACTACCAAAAGAGATAGTTGTAGCTGATGAGATAACACAAGAAATTGAAGAGCTTCAAGAGTTTATAAAAGATAGATTTGAAAAAAATATCCCAATCATTCATCCAAAAAGAGGGAAGAAAACACAAATTATAAAAATTGCAATAAATAACTGTAATGAGCTTTTAAGACTTCAAAATAGTAATGCAACTACTATTTATAAACAACTACAAGAGTTATTAAACCTTTCATATACACCAAATAGATTTGAATGCTTTGATAACTCACATATGATGGGTCAAGCAACAGTTGGCGCAATGATTACTTGGGAAGAGAAGTTTATAAAAGCAGATTATAGACATTATAATCTTGAAGCAAAAGATGAATATGCACAAATGAAAGAAACACTAATAAGAAGAGTACAAAGTTTTGAAAAAAATCCAGCTCCTGATGTTTGGGTTATTGATGGAGGAGAAACTTTATTAAAACTTGCTATTGATATAAGAAACTCTGTGGGAGTAAATCTTGATATAATTGCAATTGCAAAAGAAAAACTTGATTTTAAAGCACATAGAGCAAAAGGAAGTGCAAAAGATATAATCTATTTTGAAGAAAATAGTAATATAAAAAGAGTAGATTTACTTCCAAGTGATAAAAGATTACAATTTATTCAAAGACTAAGAGATGAAGCACATAGATTTGCAATCTCTTTTCATAAAAAACAAAAAAGAAAAGATGATAGTAAAATATCTTTACTTCAAATAAAAGGAATTGGTGAAGCTAAAGTCAAAAAACTTCTTTTATATTTTGGAGAATTTGAAAAAATAAAAAATGCATCTTTTGATGAACTAAAAATTGTTTTAAATGAAAAGGATGCTTCATTATTAATAAACTATTTTAAAACATTAGATAACTAAAGGCTACAAATTGGCAAAAATAATTTTAAACAGAGAAAATTTATTTCACAATCTAAATCTAATTTCAAAACAAGCAAAAGGGATAGAAAAAGTTGCAATCGTATTAAAAGATAATGCTTATGGGCATGGATTACTTGAAATAGCAAAACTTGCAAGTGAATATGGAATAAAAAAAGCAGTAGTTAGAACCCATGAAGAAGCATTGAAAATTAATAACTTTTTTGAGGATGTCTTAATATTAGCTGATGTAGAAAACAGCACTTATTCACATACTTTTCACATAGCAGTTAACTCTTTAGAACAAATTAAAAAACTGCCCATAAATACGAAGGTTCATCTAAAAATTGATTCAGGAATGCATAGAAATGGAATAAATAAAAAACAGCTTAAAGAGGCTATTATTGGGATTTGTGAACAAAACTTAAAGTTCACAGGTTTATTCACACACTATAGATGTGCAGATGAATTATCTACAGATTTCTATTGGCAAAGATCAAATTTTGAGCAAATAAAACAAGAAGTGAAAAGCACATGTGAAAAACTTTCAATACCAACTCCAAAGTTTCATTCAGCTAACTCATCAGCACTATTTAGAGTAAAAGATTTTGATGAAGATTTTGCAAGAGTTGGAATAGCAACATATGGATATTTAGAAACTGACACAATATTTAATAATCCTAAATTAAAACCTGTAATGTCATTTTGGGCTCAAAAAATCTCTACACGTGAAATAAAAAAAGGTCAAAGAATTGGTTATGGTGGAAGTTATTTTGCAAAAAAAGATATGACTGTATCAACTTATGATGTTGGATATGGAGATGGCTTTTTAAGATTAAATGAAAAACATAAGTATATCACTCCTAAAGGATATAAGATTTTAGGTAGAGTATCAATGGATAATCTAAGTATAAATAGTCAAGATGAAGAAGTTTGTATTTTTGATGATGTTAGACAATTAGCAAAAATTCATGATACAATTACATATGAAATTATTACAACATTAAATCCCAATATAAAAAAAGAGATAATATGATTATAAAATATTTTTTTGTATTTATTGCATTTATTACATTTTCAAGTGCAATGACATTTGAACAAGTTAAGAGTATTGAAAAAGAAAATGGTGTATTAGAAGCATTAGGTTATTATAAAGATCTTGCACAAAAAGATAATACAAAAGCTATTTTTAGACTTGCAATGATTTATGCAAAAGGTGAAGAGATTCAAAGAAATATAAGTAATACATTTGTTCTTTTAACAAAAGGTGCAACATTAGGAGATAAAAAAGCAGGTTATTATCTTGGGAAACTTTATTTAAATAAGAAGTTAGCTTATTATGATGAAAAAAAAGCCTATAATCTCTTTTTAGAGTTAAGTAATGCAAATTATGTTCCAGCTTATAATATGATGGGAAAAATTCTAGTTAGTGGTATTGCAGTGGATAAAGACTATAAACTAGCAGTAAAATATTTTGAAAAGGCTTCAAAAGCTGGTTTTACAGAAGCACATTGTAATCTTGCTTTAATGTATGCTAGTGGACAAGGAGTATTTCCTAACTTTGGAAGAGCTCATACCTTTGCAAAAGAAGGAATGAAAAAAAATCATCCTTTATGTATAAAAGTATATGAAGATTATAATTTAAGAAGATATCCAGAAGATAAAGGTTTCAAATTTAATTTTTACACAGAACCAGAATAAAATTAATCTCTTTTAGCAATATCTTCTAAGAAACAATCAATTCTTTTTGTTTTTAGATATTGTACAAATAAATCATAATACTTTTCTACAGCTTTCTTACTTGTTGAATTAAGTGATATTACCGTAGCTCTTTTATGATTATCAATAAACCTTGGTAGTGAAGACAATTCAACTTCATCACTATTTACTTGTTTCATTATGTCAATTAAATCACTCTCACCACAAGCAGCAGTTAAAGATAACCTATACTTTACAACACTATTTTTACAATAATAAGTATCTAATGCTTGTAAAACCATAGCTTGACTCATAGATGGAAATCCAGGTGTAAAAAAGAATCTATCATCCAAATAAAAACCAGGTACATTATTTACAATATTATCAAGAAGTTTTGCATTTTTTGGAAGATATGACATATTTATTCTATGTGGATAGGCTTCTTCTTTAAACTGATTTTCAATTAAAGCTTTTGCTTCTTCATGAAAATACATTTCACCATCTCTAAAAACTTTTGCTGCAACTTCTCTTGTCAAATCATCAGGAGTAGAACCAATTCCACCAAAACTAAACATCACAGAGTTTTCATCTGCTTTTATAAGATTATATATATTTTCCATTAGTTTAGGATCATCTTCAATTACAAAAGAGGCTTTATGTCTCCACCCTCTTTTTAGAAGTTCTTTATTTAAAAAAGCAAAATGGGCATCTTTACGACGCCCATTTAAAAGTTCTGTTCCAATAATTACTGAATAAAAGTTAATTAAATCTTCGTTTTTTTTCACTTTTATTACTTTAAATTAGATTTTTGATTGAATAAATTCGTCCATTTCAGCAACAATTTCTTCAATAGTTCTTTCACCATCAATCTTCTTTAAAAGCTCTTTTTTTGTATAAAATTCTTGAATCTCTTTTAATGGATCTGTATATACTTTCATTCTATTGTTAAATACCTCAACATTATCATCAGCACCTCTTGCTCGACCAAGAACTCTATCTTTTGCAACTTCTTGTGATACTTGAACTTCAATACAGTTTATTAATTCAACTTCTGTTTCATTTTCTAAGTATTTATCTAACTCAGTCATTTGTTCACCACTTCTTGGATAACCATCAATAACAACAACATCTGTTGGAGCATTTTTAATAGCACCTACAATTGTTTCAATAACAATATCAATTGGTACAAGATTCCCTTTTGATACATATGAATCAATTAGTTGTCCTCTTTGGCTTCCACTTGCTACTTCTGCTCTGAACATATCACCAGTTGAATAATGAGTAATATTTTCGTGTTTTTGGGCAATTAGCTCTGCATCTGTTGTTTTACCACTTCCTGGTGCACCAATAATTAAAAAAAGTTTTTTCATAAATATTCCCTTATCAATTTTTATAAACATATTAAATTGGCCGTATTATAGCAAAAAGCAACTTATACAAGTTTTTTTGTTTTATCCTTGCATACCATATGAAGATATTTTTCTCTTATCATTTTTATTATATGTTCTTTTTTGAATTACAATCTCTTTTTGTTTCTCTTTTCTTCTTGTATCTTTTTCTACAAATATTTTCTTTTTTGTAAATGGGTCCATTTCAGTATAATACATCACAGCTGAGTATGTTCCAGGAGTTGGAGTAAAGACTTGTGCTTGCTCTGGATTCATCTTTAACTCATGTGTTGTAAACTGTTTAAGTTCATGCATATGCTTCTCTTTACAACCTGGATGAGCTGCAATTAAATAGTAAGTTAAAAACTGCTTTTTACCTGATTCTTTATTTAGCTTATCATACATCTTTTTAAAGTCAATTAGTGTTTGTTTTCCAGGTTTTCCCATATGATATAAAACCTCATCATCTGTATGTTCAGGCGCAACTTTCATTTGTCCAGAGATATGATGATTTACCATCTGCTTTAAATAATCGTATCCATGTTTTTTATCAGCAGTAATTAAATCATATCTTACTCCTGAAGCTACAAAGGCTTTTTTAACTCCAGGCACTTCTCTTATATCTTTTAGTAGTTGTATGTTTCTGCTATGATCAACTTTCATGGCTTTACAAAGTCTTTTATCATCAACACACCTATAATTATCTACACATGTACCTTTTTTAAGTTTTTTCTTGCACTCATATCCGTACATATTTGCAGTAGGACCTCCAACATCTGAAATTATTCCTTTAAAATCTTTCATTTTTGTGAAATCTTTTGCTTCTTGAATAATATTCTCTTCACTTCGTGTTCTAATAGTTCGTCCTTGATGAACTGCTATTGCACAAAAATTACACTCACCCCAACATCCATGATGAGTCATAATTGAAAATTTAATTGTTTCTAGACATTTAACTTTTCCATCTTTTTTGTGATATGGGTGAACATCTCTTTGATAAGGAAAAGATGCGATTTTATCCATCTCTTTTTCTTCTAAATAATCACTTGGAGGATTTTGGATTAGATATCTTGAATCTACTTTTTGACAAAGCCCTTTTGAGTACACAGGATCATTATTGTCATAAAATACTTTAAATAAATCAATATATTTTTCTTTATTACTTAAACACTCTTCATGACTTGGTATTTGTAAATATTCTAAGACAGGTTCTTTTGAGATATAGCAAACTCCTCTTATATTTTTAGGATCACCACCATCTCTTAGTGTGTTACCAAGATCGATAATAGCTTGTTCACCCATTCCATAAATCATATAATCAGCTTTTGTATCAAATAAAATCGGTTTTCTAAGCTTATTTGACCAATAATCATAATGACTTAATCTTCTAAGACTTGCTTCTATACCACCTAAAACAATTGGTACTGTATTTTTAAAATATCTTCTAATTAAATTTGTATAAACAAGTGTTGCTCTATCAGGTCTTTTATTGTTTTTTCCACCAGGAGTATAATCATCACTATTTCTAAACTTTTTAGTTGCAGTATAGTTTGATACCATAGAATCAATACTTCCACCACTAACACCCCAAAATAGTTTTGGTTCACCCAATCTTTTTACATCAACATCACTATTTATATCAGGTTGCCCTATTACACCAACCCTTAGCCCAATACTTTCAAGTATTCTTCCAACAACTGCAATTCCCATAAAAGGTGAATCTATATAAGCATCGCCAGAGATTAAAACAACATCTAGTTCTTCCCAGCCTCGCTTTTTCATCTCTTCTTTTGTAGTTGGTAAAAATTCATTCTTATTCATTTATATTTGGCCTTAATATTTTTTTGTATTGTGCCTAAATATCATTTAACTTATTCTATAAATTTCAAATTAGCTTAACTCTTGTGTTAAATTGTCATCAATTTTTTCAATATCAAGAATCATAGCTACTTTTGAACTACCTTCTTCTTCAATATCAACAAGACTTTGAATTAATGTACCAGAACCTAAAAGTGACTTTGTATATGTTGAATAGAACTTTTTTCAACAACACTGATATTTTCTAAAGAAGATACTAATATTCCAACACAATGTTCAATATTATCTTCATCATATTGAAGTAATATAATATTTTCAAGTCCATCATCTGTGATATCTTCATTTATAAACTTTCTAATATCAAGTACAGATATCAAGTTTTCTTTATATAAAACCATCCCTTTGAAATGATTGTTTTTATCCATGTCTATTGACTCTTCAAGTTTATCTATACCAATTGAAGATATAACATTTTTAGCTTCTACTGCTAAGAATTTATTTCCTAAATAAAAAGTTGCCAAGTCAACACTATTTTTTGTTAAACTCTTTTTCGAAGATAAGGCAAATTTATCTTTTACTTTATATTTAATTTTATTACCATTATTAATCGCTCCTATATAAATAAATACAAAGCATAATACATCATTTACATAATCATCAATATTACTTTTATACTCTCTATATCCAGAAGAACATCTAACTCCAACAGCGTAATACTTACCCTCATATTCAACTATTTCACTTAACTTTTGAGCATTATTTAAATTAAAAAATCTATCATCTAAATCCAAAAAAGTATCTATTTTAAACTCTTCATTTGTAGAAGATATAATATTTTTATTTTTATTTGTAAATAGTGCAAAAACACCATCAACTTTTTCACCTTTATTATTTCTTGGTAAAGTCTCATCAAGCATTGCATTAAACTGAAAAGTAGAATCAAAAACAATTGCAATTCCACCATTTATTTTTTTATCATCATTTAAACAACGAATTGCACTACAATAAATATATGTTGATTCATTATTATATAAATTTGATTTTTCAAATTTTGATACACAATATTTTGATGTATCTTCTAAATTTAAAGTTTTATCTACCCACTCTTGAGTCAATACTTTTCCTATTAAATACTCTTCTTCTTTATTTGAAACTGCAATAATTTTCCCGTCTTTATCAAAAATCAAAAGATTTGAATAGACAGTATATAAATCATTTATATACTTTAATATTGAATTTATTTCATCTTGTTTATATGAAATTGAATTTATATCATCTAAAGCTTTTCTAAAATAAGAAGTTAAAGCCCACCATCTACAATCATTTGCTCTTTCATAAAGATTTCTATCCATAATATCAATTGCTAATGATGATAAAAACTCACTATCTTTTAAAATTGAGCTAATAATAGTTTGATTTAAATTACTTAAAGAAGAGTTTGCTTTTACTCCTGTACTTCCGATTTCATTTAAAAGTGACTTTGAAAACTCTCTATTTGATGAGTTAGTTTTACTTTGAGAAATATTTCCATTCCAAATTACTCTATTTAGATTATCTTGAATTGTCTTACTTTTATTAAAAACCTCTTGCAACTCTTTTGAGAAATGTTGTTCATTTCCCATCATTGCATTAATAACATTGTCATCAACTTTTAAAGTTTCTAAGTAATTACTTAAAAAAGCATACTCAAGAGGTATCATAATATGCCCATACCAATTAAGTCCTTTAAAACCTTGATATCCATTTGTTTTGCAAGTTTTTGCTATATAATCTCTTCCTGCAAATGATATAATTTTATATTGCTCATTTAATACAATTGGTAATTTTGAATCTAATGGTATATGTACCTTATCACTAGAAGCAATTACAACTCCTTGCTCATCTAAAATAGTTATTGATTCTTTATTTTTGGGGTCAATAAGATTATTAAAAATGCCTTTCATTTCATCTTGAAATTTAAAACATAAACATAATACTCCAAGGTTTTCAGAGCTGGGATTGTTTGTTTTTGTAACTTTATAAGAGTAGACCAATGTTTTTTCATGATGGGGTAAAAAATCATGATATCTATAAGTTTCTACATACTCTTGTGTACTATTTAAAACTTCATTAACAAACTCAAAATCTACTTTTTCTAACTTTTCATCTTCATCAAGTCTTACTAAAATTTTACCCTTTGTATTTACTAAAACAATATCAAAATATACAGAGTACTTTGCAACATACTCTTTAAATCTTTTTTGAATTTCATGTTTAAGTTCAATACTTTCATTATTGTAATCAGAAACATAATTTTTAATAAAAGTTCTAATATCATCATCCGTTGCCAAAAATCCAATATCTGCAGTTCTTTCAAAAAGATTTCTAATAACAACATCAATAGCAACTTGAGATTTAAAATTCATCTCTTGAGTTACTTTTTTTATTGTTTGTTCACTTAAATGATTTAAAAGTGTTGAAGTAAGGTTTAAGAAATTTTCTTTTGTTTTGCCAATATCAATATTTATATCACCAAGTTGTCCAAGTAATGCAAAAATATCCCAAGAAGAACTAAGTCTGCCTAATTCTTCTCTATATTTATCTACATCTTCAATATGCTTAATTATAGGATATAACTCTTTTTTTACATTTATACCTTTATAATTTATCAATCCTGACATGATTTTCCCCTTATAGATTGATTAGATATAAATATTATATAATTTTTGAATTTTTTTGTATTGTTTTTAGTGTATAGTATATATACAATTGTATATAATTTTTAATTTGTTAGTTATTTTCTTCTGATATTTTTTGAGTAAGTATGAAGATATTGCTTTGCCAATTCTTTTTAAAAATATTATTTTTAATAATTTTTGTTTCAGAATTTTGAGCAAAAAATGATATGATTTTTTTTGAATCATGTTCATCTACTAATGTTTTATTTATATTGTTTTCTCTTGCAAATATTATAGTTTCATAAATCTCTTTAGCATTTAATTTATGCTTTTCTTTTTTTATTAAATTAATTCTATATCTTTTTGCATAATAATCCCAATATTTATCAAAAGCATAAAAATTATAACTTTTGGCATTGTTTAATTGTTTTCTAACAACTAAAAAAATCTCATCAATATTTTTCAAAAATTTATTTAAATTATTCTCATAAAAATTTTTATGTTCCCTATCAAGTTTTAATATCTGATCATAAACATTTAAAACTATTTTTCTAAAAATTATTGGATCCATCCATATATATGGATTATTATCAATTTTATTAATTCCTTTTGTAACATCAACTATTTTTATATTACTTATTGCTTGTAAATCTTTTATGTATTTCTTTTCTCTTGGTAAGTTCATAGATAAAAAAATAGGAGAATAAGATAATTTTCTTATCTTCTTTTTTGATGGAAATTCATTTAAATAGTTTTCATCAAATAGTGACATATGATAAAACTTATTTAATGTGATTTTTTCAATTATATACTCTAAAGGTAGAATTGATACAGAAACTCTTGGCTTTGCAGCCAAGATAGATATAGATAGAAAAAATAGTATTATTATTTTTTTCATATCTATACTTTTTAAATTTAAGCTTGAGGTTGTCTAATTCTTAGACTTAACTCTTTTAATTGTTCATTATCAACAGCACTTGGTGCATCAGTTAATAAACATTGAGCTTTTTGAGTTTTAGGGAATGCAATAACATCTCTAATAGAATCAGTTCCTGCAAGAAGCATTACTAATCTATCAAGACCAAATGCAATTCCTCCATGGCTTGGCGCACCATATTGTAAGGCATTTAATAAGAAACCAAATTTTTCTTGTGCTTCTTCTTCTGAAATTCCCATAAGTTCAAATACTTTTGATTGAATCTCTTCTTTGTGAATTCTTATTGAACCACCACCAAGTTCAGTTCCATTTAAAACTAAATCATATGCAATTGATTCAATATCTTCTAAATCCTCAATATTATCTAAATCACATTTTTCTAAGTTTGGCATAGTAAATGGATGGTGTAATGCTTTTGTTCTTCCATCTTCAACTTCGAACATTGGGAAATCAACAACCCATAAGAACTCATAAGCATCAGCTGGAACAATATCCATTTGTTCTGCAAGATAAAGTCTAAATCTTCCCATATAATCCCATACAGTTTTTTTATCACCTGCTCCAAAGAATACAACATCACCAACTTCAAGTTCAGTTGTTTTTACAATTTGCTCTAAATCTTCTTCACTAAAGAATTTAGTTAAAGGACCTTTTAAACCATCCTCTTTCATTTGGAAGTAACCTAAACCTTTAGCTCCAAATTTTCTTACATAATCTTCAAAACCTTTCATTTGTCTTTTTGAGAAAATATTATCCCCATTTGGACATCTTAAAGCTTTGATTCTATTGTTTTTCTTATCTTTTGCAATATCAGCAAAGATTTCATTTGTAGAGTTAGCAAAAATATCAATAACATCTACCATAGGCATATCAAATCTCATATCAGGTTTATCTGAACCATAGTTTTCCATAGCATCTTTATAAGTCATTCTTGTAAATGTTGTAGGGATATTATTTTTACCACAAGCTTTAAATACATCAGATATTAATCTTTCAGCTACTTTTATAATATCTTCTTGATTACAAAAAGACATCTCAATATCTATTTGTGTAAATTCAGGTTGTCTATCAGCTCTTAAATCTTCATCTCTAAAACATTTTGCAATTTGAAAATATTTGTCAAATCCAGAAACCATTAGTAATTGTTTAAATAGTTGAGGAGATTGAGGAAGTGCATAAAACTCACCAGGATGAACTCTACTTGGCACTAAATAATCCCTTGCACCCTCAGGTGTTGATTTTGTTAAAATTGGAGTTTCAACATCTAAAAAACCTAATTCATCTAATGTATTTCTAACTTGGATAGTAGCTTTACTTCTTAATTTGAAAATATCATAAGCTTTTGGTGTTCTTAATTCTAAGAATCTATTTCTTAGTCTAATTTCTTCATTTACTTTTTCATCACCTAATTCAAAAGGCATTGGTTTTGATCTGTTTTCAATAGTTAAATCACTAACAACAATCTCAATTTTCCCAGTAGTTAAGTTAGGGTTTTCTAATCCCTCACCTCTTGCTCTTACTTTACCAGTTGCTATAAGAACAAACTCATCTCTTACTGTTTCTGCTTTTTCTAAAGACTCTTTGCTATCTTGTGGGTCACAAACTAACTGAACAAGTCCACCTTTATCTCTTAAATCAATAAATATAATTCCACCATGATCTCTTCTACTGTTTACCCAACCTGTAACAGTAACCGTATCACCAATGTTTTTTTCCGTTACTTCTGTACAATAATGCGTTCTCAATTCTAAACTCCGTCTTTTTAAATATTCGCGATTATACCCAAGATTTACTTAATCTTTTGAAATCCGTGTGCTGTGCTTTTATATAATTTTGGCTCATATAAAACATCATTTCCTTTAACCTTTGTCTTAATCAATTCTGATTTATTGTCATCAAAAAGAGTATTAACTCCAATAAGTGAAGAGTAATTTACCCAATCATAAACAATATTTGACTCTAACGAGTCCATTATATCTTCAAGTTTTTCATCAGTTTCATCAATAGAATTAGCAAGTACAAAGCTAGTTCTATCTTCAACTTGAGTTAAAGATATTAAAAATGGATTAAAATTTAACTGTGTAGATAAAACAACTTCTGGTTCTTTTTCAAAAGCTCTAATTTGAGAAAGTATAATAGAAGTTTTAATAATAGAAGTATTAAGCATAATAGTTGATTTATTTAATCTATTATCATTAATAAGTCTTCTATAATCGTTATTACTATTTTCTACACTTTTTATAGTAATAAATTTTTTAATACTATTTTCGTAAATAGATTTTAACTTATTTCCTAAATAATTATTTTGGTAAAACATTATATTTTTACCATTTGATAAACTTTGAAGTAAAGATATCTGTTTTGAGTAAGATATACCACCATAAATAAAATTATCTTTTGTTACCTTAACTTCTTCTTTATTTAATAAAGGAAAATATATTCTTGAATCACTTGAGAAAGATAAATCTTCTATTTTATTATAGCCCTCATTTGTAAATAATGCAATAATATTTTTATATCCTGCATCTTTTATACTTTCCATGCCTTTTTTTATAGAAAATTCTGTTTCATTATTTGTATCAAATGTCTCAATTTTAAATTTTTCATTTTTAAATAATAAATATGCAGTAACTGTGTTAACAGTGTTATTAGCATACTTACCAACAACCTTAGATGGGTAAATAATTGCTAATTTAAAAACATCATCTAATTCACTGTCTTCAATAGTTTTAACTTCATTAATAATAATTTTATCTTGTGGAATTTTATCAAATTCAACTTCATTGTCTGACTTTTTTATTTCTATGTTTTCTTGTTTCTTATCTGTTTGTATTACTTTTTGTTTTTGAGTACAACCAAAAAATAAAAAAGCAATAGAAATTACAAGTACTATATGTTTCAATGTATCTCCAGTATAGATTTTATTTTTAGCATATCGTAATATGCTTCCTTTTTAAGTGAAGGATTTCTAAGTAAAATATTAGGTGAAAAAGTAGGTAAAACATTATAATATTTATAAGGTAAAATATTTCCTCTTAATTGTTCAAATAATGCATTATCATTTGTAAGGTATTTATAAACTTTTTCTCCAAAAGTAACAATTAACATTGGATTTACTATTTCAATTTGTTTATCTAAATAGACTCTACAATTATTTGCATGTGTTGCATTAAAAGAATCATTTGATTTACATTTTACAATATTTGTTATATAAACATCATCAATATCTAACATCAAAACATTTTGTATCATATTTTTAAGTATTTCACCACTTTTACCAACAAAAAACTGACCTAATTCATCTTCACTTGCACTAGGTTCATCTAAAATAAAAAGAATTTTTGCATCACTATTTCCTTGCCCAAAAAGTACATTTTTCCTACTTTTACATAAATCACACAAGTAACAATTTTCAACAATAGTTTTTAATTCAGTTAAGTTATTTGGCAAATTTGAATTATTAATTTCATTATTTCCAAATTCAACGTTATTATGATACTCATACCCAATTGACTTAAAAAAATTTAGTTGATATAAAATTCTATTTTTTACTGCTTTTGTCATATGAAATTTTACAAAAAACTAACTTTCACATTAATTTGTTCCATTAATTTATATAAATATTTTTTATATATTGACTATCGTTCCATTATTTTGTACAATAGTTTTTAAATAAAATACAGGATATATAATGTCTTCACCAAGTCTTAGAATATTAGAAAAAGATTTAGGAGTAAATAAAACAACTTTACATAACTGGAAGAAAACAAGACCTAAGCTTTATGCTTTTATTATTGAGTCATATAAAAGAAAAGAATTTTTAGATAAAAATTTAGAATTGATGATAAATCAAAAAGATTTTCTTCAAAAAGAGATAAATTCAATTAAAGATAATCTTTAATCAAAATATTTAATATTAAACGTAAATACCAGTATCAATAATAATTTTATTTCTACCTTCATGTTTTGCTTTATTTAAAAGTAAATCAGCTTGATTTATTGCTTCTTTATAAGAGTTATATTTATTTCTATATACAACTCCCGCACAAAATTTTATTTTTAATTTTATGTCTTTATGAACAAACTTATTAGTAGATACAATATTTCTAACTCTTTTTAAGTAACTAATTTCTTCGCCACCATATCTACATATTACATCTTCTTCTCTTGTTAGTTTTTTTAAGATTGTAGCAAAAGTTGTAAGAATAGTATCACCACACTCATGACCATAATTATCATTTATAGATTTAAAATGATCTATATCATAAAAAACTATTGCATATTTTGATTTAAAAATTTCATATTCATTTTCAATCTTATCAACTTCTGCTACAAAAGATCTTCTATTTGCAATACCAGTTAAAAAGTCAATATCTTTTTCTCTACTAACTTCATTTAAATCTTGTTCCAATTTATTTATTTGTTTTTGTAAATAAACACAATCTTTTTGGCCTTTAAAGAGTTCAGCTTGTGATTCATCTATTGTATTTTCTAACTTATGAATTGTATTTACAAGCTTGCTTTGAAGCATCGCTAAATCTCTTGCAGAGTGTTTAGATAATTCTAACTTCTCAAGTTCTGTCTTAATCATTGAAACTTCTTGTGATGTGTCATCACTTTGTAATAAACATTTATCAAAATATTTACCCATAAGACCAATTACTTTTTTTACATCTTTAGCTTTTTCTTGAACTACAACTTTATCCCTTGTAATTCTTTCATTTGTAAATTTTCTTAATCTATTAATAGTGCTATTTTTAACTAAACGTTCAGGATTATCTTCTAATTCAAGTTTTAGTTCAGATATCTTTTTTTCAATATTATAATCAATGGAAGGAGTAAGTAAAAAATCTAAATTATCAATAAACTTTTTTAAATCTTTATCATTTATACGTTTTAAAAGTAAAAAAGTTAATTCATAATAAGTAGTAACATCATTTTCTCTTATATATAGCTTTTCTTCATCACTTAAGTTTTTTAATAACTTATGAAACTTATTTAGCTCTTCAACATTAAAGTTTAATTCTTTTGCTTCTTTATAAAACTCTTTTGCATAATTTGAAGGTGTTGCGATTATTTCTTGTCTTGTTAAAGATTTGATAGTATTTTTAATTATAGTTTTTATATTTTCCATATTATTTCATCTTTTAATTATTTTAAAGTATTTTAACAAGATTCATCTAAAAGAAGTGAAAAAAAGAGACAAAATTATAAGTTATTGTCTCTTTTTATAAAAATTACTTATATCTGTGAGTAATTCTACCCTTATCAAGTGAATAAGGTGTAATTTCTACCTTTACCTTATCACCAGGTAAAATCTTTATGTAGTGCATTCTCATTTTTCCTGAGATATGACATAAAACTACATGTCCGTTGTCTAGCTCTACTCTAAACATTGCATTTGGTAAAGCCTCTACAACTTTACCATCAATCACAATTACATCATCTTTTGCCACTTTATTCTCCCTAGTTATCTACTACTGTACTTAAAATCTCAGCTTTGCCATTAATAACAGCTACCGTATGCTCATAATGACTTCCTCTTAATCCATCACTTGATACAACATCCCAATCATTTTCTAAAATAACAGGTTCTCTATCTTTATGACAAATCATAGGTTCTAAACAAAATACCATTCCATTTTTAATTTTTGGTCCAGATTTTGGACTTCCATTTTCTAAATAGTTTGGAATTTCAGGTTCATCATGAGGTTTTTTACCAATCCCATGTCCACAAAATCTTATAAGTGGTTGATACCCTCTTGCAACTATGAAATCTTCAATTGCTTTTGAAAGCTCTTTAAATCTCATACCTTCATGTATAATATCAATTGCGTAAAGTAAAGAGTCTTTTGCGCAAGCAATTAACTCTTCATCTTCTTTTGAGATTTTGCCAATTGGCATAGTAATAGCAGCATCTCCATACCAACCATCAAGTTCTGTTCCAATATCAAGGCCTAAAATATCGCCCTCTTTTAAAACAACATCTGATGGAATACCATGAATAATAACTTCATTAAGAGATGTACAAATAGCACCAGGGAAGCCATATAGTCCTTTGAAAGACGGTCTAGCTCCTAGATTCGTTAAAAATTTTTCACCCATAGCATCAACTTCTTTTAAAGTCATACCAGGCTTTACATTTTCATTTAAATAATTTAAAGTCTTCGCAACTATAACATTAGCATCACGAAGCTTTTGAATTTCGTTTGGTTTTCTTATTGCAATAGCCATGACTATAAACCTACCGCACTTAGTGTTTCATACTTATTAGTATATTGTTGTGCTTCAATTTTTCTCATTGTATCAATAGCAACTTGAACAACAATAAGAACAGCAACCCCACCAAAATAAAAAGGAACACCCATAGCTTTTACTAGTAGCCATGGAACAGTCGAAATCGCTGCAAGGTATAATGCACCCCAAAAAGTCAATCTTCCTGCAACCTCATTTAAGAAACTAGCAGTTGATGCTCCTGGTCTAACACCTGGAATAAATCCACCTTGTCTTTTTAAATTGTCTGAAATATCTTTTGCATTAAAAGTAATACTTGCATAGAAAAATGCGAAGAATACTACAAATAAAAACATAAAAATATTAAATGTATAGCTACTTGGATTTAAAAAATCCGCAACAGCCATTAAGTACTCATTTTGACTTCCTTGCAAAACAGTTGCAGGGAACATTAAAATTGCACTTGCAAAAATAGCTGGAATTACACCTGATAAGTTAACCTTAATAGGAATATAATTCATAACTCTTTTATTTTGATTTTGCATCATAACTTTTCTTGAATATGAAACAGGAACTCTTCTTTCACCAAGCTCTACATAAATAATAGCTCCAACTGTTGCTAAAACAATAACTAAAATAGCAATTACTGTTAAGAAATTCATTTGACCATTATTTACTAAATCAATAGTACCACCAATAGCACTTGGAATTGCAGAAACAATACCAGCAAAGATAATTAATGAAATACCATTACCAATACCTTTTTGTGTTATTTGTTCACCAATCCACATTAAAAGCATAGTTCCAGTTAACATTGATATAGATGACACTGCAATAAAAGTATCCATATCAATAGAAATTGCATTTTGTCCACTTTGTCCAGTTAAAGAGTTTAATCCCATTGATACACCAATTGATTGAATCAAAGTAATAACAATAGTTGTATATCTGATGATTTGCATATATTTTTGCATACCATCTCTCTCTTTTTTCATTTTACCAAGTGCTGGGAAAGTAGCTGCTAGAAGTTCCATAATAATAGAAGCTGTAATGTAAGGCATAATTCCTAGTGATATAATTGACAATCTTTCAACTGCATTACCACTAAACATATTTACAAGACCCAATGCATTATTTGCATTAGAATCGAAGAATTCTTTTACTACATCTATATTAACACCAGGTACTGGCACATATGCCAGTAACCTGTAAAGGAATATAAACCCTAAAGTAATAAGAATCTTATTTATAAGATCTTTACTCATGATTATTTTCCAGTTGTAGTAATGTTTTCGTCTTTGATTTTAGAAGCTAAATCTTTTGCAGCTGAACCGATTAATTTAACCTTCACAACAGATTTAGATAATTTATAAACTGATTTTATAGAATCTAAAGTAATCTCTTCTAACTGTGCAACTTGCTTAACTTTATCTACATTGATAGAGTAAGGCTTTTGCACTCTTGAGAAGAAACCGATTTTAGGAAGTCTTCTATGGATTGGTTGTTGACCACCCTCGAAACCTCTTTTATTCTTAAATCCAGATCTAGATTTTTGTCCTTTTTGACCTCTAGTAGAAGTCTTACCCATTCCTGAACCTTGACCTCTACCAACTCTTTTAACATTTTTTATGCTACCTTCAGCTGGTTGTAAATTACTTAATACCATCTAATTATCCTTTAATTCTAGCTAATGCTTCAACAGTAGCTTGTACAAGGTTATTTGGATTATTTGAACCTAAAGATTTTGCAACAATATCCTTAACCCCAGAAAGCTCAAGAACTGGTCTTGCAGCACCTCCAGCGATAAGTCCAGACCCCTCAGGAGCTGGTTTTAATAAAATCTTACTTGCATTATATTTATGTTCAATATCATGTGCAATTGTAGTTCCTTTAATAGAAACGCTTACTAATGATTTAAATGCATCATCTAAAGCTTTTTTAATTGCATCAGGAACTTCTTTAGCTTTACCAGTTCCATAACCTACTGTACCGTTTTTATCACCAACAACAACTAAAGCTGTAAATCTAAATCTTCTACCACCTTTTACAACTTTTGTTACTCTTCCGATTTTAACGATTGCTTCTTGAAAATCTTCTCTATTTACTGCTGCCATCATTAACCCTTATAGTTTAATTCCATTTTCTCTTAATGCGTCAGCAAATGCTGCAACCACACCATGATACAGGTATCCGTTTCTATCAAATACAACAGTATCAATATTCTTCGCTTTTAAACCTTCCGCTATAATAGCAGCAGTTTTTGAAGCGCTCTCTTTAGTTACACTTAACCCTAAAGTTTTAGAATTAGCTGCAGCTAAAGTGTTACCAGCTACATCATCAATTGCCTGTGCTGAAACATATTTATTAGATTTAGTTATTGTAACTCTTGGAACAGTTGCTGTACCAGAGATACTACCTCTAACTCTTTTTTTTCTTTTTATTCTTAAAGCATTCTTTTTTGCTATCTCTTTTGCTCTACTCATTTCTCACACCTTACTTAGCAGTTTTACCGGCTTTTCTAACGATAACCTCGTCAGTATATTTAACACCTTTACCTTTATATGGCTCTGGCTTTCTGAAACCTCTGATAATTGCAGCAGCTTGACCAACTTGTTGTTTGTCAGCTCCCTTAACATGGATTAAGTTTTTCTCAACTGTGATATCTAATCCTTCAGGAATATCATAGTTGATTGGGTGAGAATAACCTAATTGAAGTTCTAAAACTTTACCTTTAACAGCTGCTCTATAACCAACACCATTGATTTCTAAAGATTTAGCAAAACCTTTTTCTAATCCTAGTATTGCATTATTAATAAGTGCTCTATAAGTACCCCAGAATGCAGATGATTCTTTAGTATCATTTACTCTAGTTAAAACAACTTGATTATCAGCCACTTCAATTCCAACTCTACCGTGAGTCTCGATTGAAGAAACTTTACTTCCTTTTTTTACGCTTACAACTGTATTATCTACAGTTACTTCAATTCCGTTTGGTATTGAGATAGGTCTTTTTCCAATTCTAGACATTACACTCTCCTACCATACTGTACACAGTAGCTCACCACCAACTTTTGAAGCATAAGCTTCATCGTTAGCGATTATACCCTTGTTAGTTGTAACAATGATTGTACCGTATCCATTTTTAAAGTTTTTTAATTCTGAAAAAGATTTATAAACTCTTCTTCCTGGTTTTGAAACTCTTTTGATTTCATTAATTACTGATGTTTCATTGTCATCATATTTTAATGTAACTTGTACTGTTTTCTTATTATTTTCACCATCAATAACTTTGAAACTCTCAATATACTCTTTTTGTTGTAATACTTCTAAAATACCAACAACAGCATTTGAGTGTAGTAATGTTGCAACTTCTAATTTTCTAAGTGCAGCATTTCTTATTCTAGTTAAAGCATCTGCGATTATATCATTCATCATAGCTTAAATTCTCCTACCAACTAGATTTTCTAACACCAGGAAGTAATCCCTCGTTAGCCATTTTTCTTAAACAAATTCTACAAAGACCAAAATCTTTGTATACTGAATGTGGTCTTCCACAAACTGAACATCTTGTATATGCTCTTGAAGAGAACTTAGGAGTTCTCTTTGCTTTAGCAATCATAGACTTCTTTGCCATTACGCTCTTCCTTTAGTAAATGGAATTCCAACAAGCTCTAATAATCTAAATGCTTCTGCATCATTATCAGTACTTGTAGAAATTGAAATATTCATACCATGAGTTTTTATGATATCATCATAAACTACTTCTGGGAACATTAACTGTTCATCTAAACCGAAGTTGAAATTTCCTCTTCCGTCAAATCCATTTCTTTTAAGACCTCTAAAGTCTTTAACTCTTGGTAAAGCAACTGAACAAAGTTTATCCAAGAAAGTGTACATATTTTCACCTCTTAGTGTAACTTTTACACCTACTGGCATACCTTCTCTTACTTTAAATCCTGCTACTGATTTTTTAGCGATAACTTTAACTGCATGTTGACCAGCAATTAAAGAGATAGTATCTTGAATGTTTTGCATTAATTTACTATCTTTCATAGCTTCACCAGCACCAACAGAGATAACTACTTTTTCTAACTTAGCAGTTAACATCTTGTTTTTTGGAAATTCAGATTCTAAAACTGGCTTAATCTCATTTTTATATTTTTCGAATAATCTTGCTGCCATAATTAATTACCTTCTACTTTTGCTACATTAGAGATATCAATAGGCATCTCTTTGTTTACAAATCCACCATTAGGGTTTTTTTCTTGATCTGGTTTTACAGTTTTTTTAGCTACTTTGCAATCTTTTACAATTACTTTATTTTGCTTTGGTAACACTTTTAAAACTTCACCAGTTTTACCTTTGTCGTCACCTGTGATAATCTTAACTGTATCACCTTTTTTTATTTTTAATTTAATAGCCATAATTATAGTACCTCCGGAGCAAGTGAAACAATTTTCATGAAACCAGAGTATCTAACTTCTCTAGCTACTGGTCCAAAAATTCTTGTTCCAATTGGTTCTTTTTTACCATCAAGTATAACAGCAGCGTTGTCATCGAATCTAATTAAAGAACCATTTTCTCTTTGAACTTCTTTATGAGTTCTTACAATTACTGCTTTAACAACTTGACCTTTTTTTACTTTTCCTGTTGGAAGAGCTCTTTTTACAGAAGCAACGATAACATCACCAACTGTTGCATATCTTCTTTTAGACCCACCTAAAACTTTGATACACATGATCTCTTTTGCACCAGTATTATCAGCTACATTTAATCTAGAAAAACTTTGAATCATTATTTAACTCCTGTAGCTACAATTTTCTTTAATCTGAAAGATTTAGTTTTCGAGATCGGTCTACACTCAATTGCAACAACTGAGTCTCCAACATTCAATTCATTTTTTTCATCGTGAATTAAATATTTTTTAAATCTTTTCACAGTCTTGTGATATCTTGGGTGTAAAACATTTCTTGTAACTAATACAGAAGCTGTTTTATCTCCAGATCTTTTTACTACAACACCGTGAATCTCTCTTTTATGTATACTCATACCTTAGATCCTTAAGTTATTTAGTTGCAGTAATTGCTGTTTGAATTCTAGCGATATCTTTTTTTACCGCTCTTAATTCAGATGTATTTGTTAACTGCATCGTTTTTAGCTTAGCTTTTAATTCAAAAAGAAGCACCTTTTTCTCTTTTAATAACTCGTTTAACTCTGTTAAGCTTTTATCTTTAATATCAGTATAATTCATTTTCGCTATCTCTTGTTACAATTTTAGTCTTAAATGGTAATTTATGTTGAGCTAAAGTTAAAGCTTCTCTTGCTAACTCTTCACCAACACCTGCCATTTCAAAGCAAACTCTACCTGGTTTAATATTCATAACCCATTTATCAACAGCACCTTTACCTTTACCCATTCTTGTTTCTAATGGTTTAGCAGTAAGTGGCTTATCTGGGAAAACTTTAATCCATACTTTTGCCTGTCTTTTAACTTTTCTAGTCATAGCAATTCTGGCAGCTTCGATTTGTCTTGAATCGATTCTTCCATGTTCTAAAGCTTTAAGTCCGAAATCTCCGTATGCTAAAAAGTTACCTCTTTGAGCTTTACCTCTATTTCTTCCTTTCATTTGCTTTCTGTATTTAGTTCTTTTAGGCATTAACATAATTATTTACCTCTTCTTTTACTTGGTCTTCTTTTTGGTTTAGAAGTTTCAGCTTTTTCAGCAGGAATACCTTTAGCAAGTACCTCACCTTTGAAAATCCAAACTTTAATACCAATACAACCATAAGTTGTATGAGCTTCTGCAAAACCATAATCAATTCTAGCTCTTAAAGTATGTAAAGGAACTCTACCTTCTAAGTACCACTCAGTTCTAGCCATTTCAGCTCCACCAAGTCTACCAGAAACAGAAACTTTAATTCCTTTTGCACCAGATTTAAGTGCATTTTGCATAACTCTTTTCATAGCTCTTCTAAATGCAACTCTTCTTTCTAATTGTTGAGCAACATTTTCAGCAGATAACTGACCAGAAAGTTGTGGTTTTCTTTCTTCTTTGATATTAACAGCAATTTCTTTTCCAACTAATTTAGAAAGATTTGCTTTTAATTTTTCAACGTCTGCACCTTTTTTACCAATGATAATACCAGGTCTAGCAGCAACGATAGTAACTCTAACTTTTTTTGCAGTTCTTTCTACTATAGTTTGTGCAACACCAGCATAATATAACTCTTTTTTGATATATTTTCTGATTTTATCATCTTCTGCAACGTTTGCAGGTAATTTAGAAAATGAAGGAAACCATCTAGATTCCCAGTTTCTATTGATACCTAATCTTAAACCTATTGGATTAACTTTTTGACCCATTACTTATCTCCTTTTTCAGCAGCAGCTACTTCAATCATAATGTGTGCAGTTGGTTTATGCTTAGGTGAAGCAGAACCTCTTGCTCTTGGAGTAAATCTCTTAAGAACAGGACCTTTATCAACTCTAGCAGATGTAACAACTGCCTCTTCTGGTTCTAAACCTGCATTTGCAACAGCAGATGCAATAACTTTTGAAATAATTCCTGCAGCTTTATTAGGAGTAAACTCTAATGAAGCAATTGCATATTCAGCATTCATACCTTGAACTTCTCTAGCAATTAATCTTGCTTTGATTGGAGAAACTCTAATAAATTTTAATATTGCTTTAGCCATTCTTATCCTACCTTCTTCTGTACAGAACCTTTATGTCCCTTAAAAGTTCTTGTTGGTGCGAATTCACCTAACTTATAACCAACATGATTTTCAGTAATATTTACAGGAACAAAGTTTCTACCATTATGTACATTGAACGTTAATCCAATCATATCAGGTAAAACAGTTGATCTTCTTGACCATGTTTTAATAGGTTTTTTATCATTAGCTTCTGTAGCTTTGATAACTTTCTTAATTAGGTGCGCGTCTACAAATGGACCCTTTTTTATTGATCTTGCCATCTTAAACCCTTACTTCTTTCTTTTTGAAATGATTAATTTATCACTAGCTTTTTTCTTTCTAGTTTTATAACCTTTAGTTGGCATACCCCATGGAGTAACTGGATGTCTTCCTGAGTTAGTTTTACCTTCACCACCACCGTGTGGGTGATCAATAGGGTTCATTGCAGAACCTCTAGTTTGAGGTCTAATACCAAGGTGTCTAGTTCTACCAGCTTTACCTACTACCATATTAATGAAATCTTCATTTCCTACAATACCAACAGTTGCCATGCAAACACCAAGGATTTTTCTCATTTCACCAGATGGTAATCTTAAGATAACATATTTTCCTTCTCTACCCATAATTTGAGCATATCCACCAGCAGATCTAGCGATTTGTCCGCCTTTTCCAGGTTTTAACTCAATATTATGAACCATAGTACCAACTGGGATACTTACTAGTTTTAATGCATTTCCAGTAACGATATCTAGTCCAGATTCAGCAGCTTGTACTTTATCTCCAACTTTTAATCCAGATGGTTGTAAAATATATCTTTTATCTCCATCAGCATAAGTTACTAAACAAATTCTACAATTTCTATATGGATCGTATTCGATAGTAGAAATAGTACCTTCTACACCAAATTTGTTTCTTTTGAAATCAATAATTCTATATAACTTTTTAGCACCTGCTTCTTTGTGTCTTGAAGTGATTCTACCGTTATTATTTCTACCAGCACTAGCTTTTACTCTTTTTAATAAAGATCTAACTGTTGGTTTAGAAGTAATATCAGAAGTATCCATAACAGACATGAATCTTCTTGCAGGAGTTATTGGTCTAAATTTTTTTAATGCCATACTCTATACTCCTTATGCTGATAGGTTCGCTATTTCAGCGCCCTCTGGCAATGTTACGTAAAACTTTTTAAAGTCAGGTCTTTTACCAACTCTTCCTCTAAATCTTTTTACCTTACCACTTTGTCTTAATGAATTAACCTTTGAAGGTGTTACTCCAAAATACTCTTTAAAAACTTCTTTTAAACCAGACTTAGTCATTCTAGGACTAGTTTGAACAACGATTACACCGTCTTCTTGAAGCTCAATAGTTTTTTCTGTGTATAATATTGCTTTTATATCTGTAATATCTGCCATTTTTACGCCTCTTTTGTTAGTGCATCAAATACTGATTTTTCAATTAGTATTGAATGGTATGCAGAAATTAAATAAGCATTAACTTCTTGCTTTTCAATAACATAACAGTTTTTAATGTTTCTAAATGATAAATAAGTTTTCTCTTCAATTGAATTTACAACAATTAAAGTATCTCTTTTATTAATCTTATTTAAAACTGCCACTGCATCTTTAGTCTTTCCAGACTCAACCTTAACAGAATCAACTACAAATAAAGATTCTTGTTTAGCATGAGCATTTAAAGCATAAGATAATGCTAAAGCTTTTTGCTTTTTATTAACTTTTTGATTGTAGTTTCTTTTAGTAGGTCCAAAAATTTGTCCACCACCAACAAAAAGTGGAGATCTTTTAGAACCCCATCTAGCACCACCAGAACCTTTTTGAGCTTTTGGTTTTTTACCACCACCTCTTACTTCAGTTCTGTTTTTAACTCTAGCTGTATTAGCTCTTAATGATGAAAGATGTGATTTAACATATAAATATAAATTGTGAGAGTTAATCTCATCATATTTTGCTGGTAAATCTAATTCACCGTTATTTTCAAATTTTTCATTTAATTTTATTGCTTTACTCATTTAGCAACCTTTACTTTTCCTAATGCACCATTTGGTCCAGCAATTGAACCTTTTACAACTAAAATACCTGTTTCAACATCAAATGAAATAACTTCATTTTTTAAAGATACGTTTGTATTTCCGTAATGTCCTGGCATTTTTTTACCTGGTTGAACTCTACCTGGCCATTCAGCATTACCGATTGAACCAACAGCTCTGTGAAATCTTGAACCATGAGACTTAGGTCCCCCAGCAAAATTCCATCTTTTCATACCACCAGCAAATCCTCTACCTTTTGTTTTAAAAGTCGATTTTAAAACTTTAGCTTCAGATAATCCAGATACATCTAAGTCACCAGCTTCAGTGTTTGCTACAGTCATTGTTGCAAATCTGTTAAACTCTTTACTTATATTGTATTTTTTTTGTTGACCTTCAATAGCTTTATTAAGCTTTTTACCACTTGCAAAAGCTACTATTGCTTTACTGTTTTCAGCTATCTCACATACTTTTGTATCAAGAACTTTTAAAAGTGTAACAGGAACACTTGGAACTGAAACAGTTCTACTCATACCGATTTTTTCAACTATGAATTCCATTCTTTACCCTTTCTTTTTATTCTTGACCCATTGATCTAACTTCAACATCAACTTCTGGAGCTAAATCAAGTTTCATTAAAGAATCAACTGTATCAGGAGTAGCAGCAATAATATCAATAATTCTACTGTGTACTCTAATTTCAAATTGTTCTCTAGCATCTTTGTTAACGTGAGGTCCTTTAAGAACCGTATATTTTCTAATCTTCGTTGGAAGAGGAATTGGTCCTCTTAACTCAGCACCAGTTCTTTTAACAGCTTCAACAATAGAAGCAACACTTCTGTCTAAAACTCTATGATCATAAGCTTTAAGCTTTAATCTAATTTTTTCCATTTTTTTCCTTTAAAGAACTCGTTAGTTGCGTTTAAAAAACACCCTAACTATATTTTATGGACGCGGATTATAACTTTTTTTATATAAAATGTCAATGTTTATGGGGCTTCTATAAAAAATATTTTAATTTTATTTCCTTTTAGAAAGGAAGTAATGACTAATATAGTGATTTTTAAGCTTTTTTGGACTTATTTGTCTATTTTTACTATTTTCTTCCTTTTTAAAAGGATAAAAATATTTTTATGCTTTTATAAAGTTAAAATTATATAAACTTTTACATATAATAAGGAGTAATATGATTGAATATATTAATGAAATCTCAAAAGATGAAGACTATATAAGATACAACCATTTTCTAATAAGTGAAAATCTAAATGAACTTTTACACAAAGATTACTATTTATATAATACTAATGAATTTAACAAACCAGATTTAGTAGAAGAGCTATACAATAAAAACTTTGTAAATAAGTATGATAAGGTTCAAGATAAACAAATATTTGATTTATACATCAATAATGATAAGTTTAAAGAAAAAACACAATTTATCTATTCAATAATAAATAATAAAAAATTTGAAGAGTTTGCAAAAAACAATCCAAACATTGAAAACCCAAATGAATATACTATTACTTACAATATAGTTGATTCTGCTGGTGTTAAAGTTACTATGTATCAGCTAAGCCTTACAGAAATAGCTTTTGTATTTTAGATAATCTTTTTTGATTATCTAAATTATTTATAATTTAAATAACACTCCACAAACTCTACCAACAATATCAACTTCATCTATTTTGAACCAAATATCATTGTAAGCTTGGTTATTTGATTTTAAATATACTTTATCATTATATATATTAAGCTTTTTAATAAAAGTACCATCTGGAGTATTTATCACATATATATTAGTAGAGTCTATTTCTTTTTTACTTTTATCTAAAAAGATTAAACTTCCATCTTTTATATCTGGTTCCATACTTTCACCAAATGTTTTTATTACTTCTGTATATTTATAGCTACTATTTATATAATCTAGCAATTGTTTATCTATTATAAGTGGTTCAGTTTTTATATCATAGTTTATAGCTCCACCACCTGCTGAAGATATTACACTCTTTTGATATTTTAGTATTATATAATTTGATGTGGGTTCTATTAAACTCTCAGGAAGTTGATTAAAGAAAAACCAGTTAATAGAAATATTTCTTTTAGCTAAGAAGCTCATTATCTCATAGTATGGCACTTTATTATATTGTTTTTGTTTTCTAAAGGTATCATAGTTTATTTCAAGAGCTGTTGCAACATCTTTATCATATATCTTCTTATCTCCTAGTTCTTGAGATAAGATATCTTTTAATTTGTCTAATATGTTATTTATATTTATTTTTAATCTCCTAAAATTTCTTTCAATATTAAATACATAAGCTTAGTAAAATTATGGATATAAAAGTCTTTGCTATCTCCACCATACATTGCGAGGTCTTTACCTTTTCCTAAACTAGTATCCATTATAAGACCTACTCTTAATAATTTATCATAAATGTAAATATCTCTGTATGTTTTTGTTTCAAATTCTAGTTTTTCTTGTTTTATAATCGTATTATCTATATCAAGACCTTTTTTATTGAAAAGCTCGTCTAATAACTCATAAAACTTTATTAAATCTGTATCATTCATAATATTTATATTTGCGAGAAATGTACTTTCATGATAATCTAAATTTCCATTAGAAATAAGGTTCACATATAATTTTGCTAAGATTTTTGCATGCAAATCATAGGTAGAAGTTCTTGCTTTTTCAAATAATTCAAATAAAATATCTAACTTGTTTTCATTTATACTTAGATAAAAGTCTTTTATTTGTTTAGGAGAGAGTAACTCTTCTTGTTTTTCAAATCTTTTTATTCTTTTTGTAAATCTTGCATTTTGATATGAACCAATTGTATAAGCATAAATTTCACCCTTTGCTTTATAAAAAGTACGAGCTACAGCTTCCGCAAGAGGAACTGTTTCATCCTCTAACTCTTCAAATAATAATTTTTTATAAGGTTTATCCATTATAGGATAATAAACTTCTTTCATAATATCTCCAACTATTAAACTTGGAGTATTATATCAATAATTCATAATAAAAACCTCTTTAACACTTTTTTTCTTTTTATGCATATTAGCTCCAAGAGTGTAATCTATCTCTTTACTATTTATTATTTTAAAGTCTTTATACAACTCTCTTACTAAATTACAATCATTTTAAGATAATAAAAACTTACCTTTTTATTATTTGATTATCTAAATTACCCTTTTTTGTCTCAAGACTTCTAAGGTTACTTTTTTTCTTAAATCTAATCTTTTAAAATCTTCTATTAAAAGATTTGTTGCAAAAAACCAAACATCATTTTTTGTTTCTAAAAAGCCCACATACCATCCATGTTTATTTTTTACTGATGTAGCCCATCCAGTTTTTGAACTTAGTTTATATTTTCTGTTTTTTTCTTCAAACATAATATCTTTTACTATATTTATATATTTTTTATCTAGTGGTAGATTATTTAAGTACAATTTCTTTAAAAACTCTACTTGTTCAAATGCTGTGATTTTTATATCTCCATCAAGCCAAAAGCTACTTGAATCAATACCAACTTTTTTATTTCCATAATCAAAAAGTTTCAAATAGTTTTCATACTTTTGTATTGAGATTTGTTTTGCAAATTTTTGATAGCACCAAACACAAGAGTATTTAAAAGCACTCTTTAAAGTTTGGTCTTGATTCCATACATCTAAAAATCTCTTTTTTTTATCCCACTTTATTATTTGATTTTCATCTTTTAGTAGTTTTTCATTTAATATAATCAAACTATTTGGTATTTTGAAAGTTGAAGCTGGCAACAAAGGTTTTGTTGCCCTATTTAAATTATAAGCATAGTTTTTATTACTATTTAAAGATTGTATAACTATTGTGCCATCTACATTAAAAGAGTTAAATACTAATCTTATCTCAATATCTTCTGCTTTTAATAAACTACTAATAAATAGTAGTAGTACAAATAATCTTTTCATGTTTATCCTTTATTGATAAAATCCTGAAAAAAGTAATATTCCATCACTTTGAGCATTTGTTTTATCATTTGATACTAAATCACTTATTATTGAACCAACAGCTGGAGCAAAAGTCATACCTAACCAGCCTAATCCCATCGCGTATGTCAAATTCTTTATGTTTTCATCTCTTCCTATTAAAGGTATATCATTGGGAGTAAGAGGTCTAAAACCTGTCCAATTTACTTCACCCTTCATATCAAAAGCTCTATTATATTCAAAAAAATTACTTTTTATACTATCAATTTGTTTTTGTACCACAGCAGGGTCATTACTTCCTATTTCTAATTTTGAAGTAAGTCTTACACTATCTTTTCTTGGAGTCATAACTATAAACAAATCATTAAATAATGTAGAAGTTTTTGGTACAAACTCTTTTGGCATTTCAAAAGTAATACTATATCCCTTTGCAGGAGTCATCATCAAATCCTTTTTACATTGATTTGCAAGCAATGTTTGATAACCTGTAGACATAATAGTATGTTCAGGTCTATATTGATTTCCATTTGAAGTGATTATATATTTTATCTTGTCATTTCTAATATCTAACTGTTCTACTCTTTCATTTAGTATAAACTCTACTCCTTCTTGTTCTAAATGTTTTTTTAATTCACTCATAACTTTTCTTGAATCAAAATGTGCATTCTTTTTAAATAAAATTGCACCCTTTGCTTTATTTGTTATTGTTGGTACATACTCTTGTAATTCATCAAATTTTAAAACTTTAAATCTATCTTCATTTATATAATTATATTTTTTCAATTTCTCTTTGTAACTTTTCTCTTCTGTAAAAACAGACAACATTCCATCTCTATGATAATCAAAATCCAAATTATGCTCTTTTATCATTTGTTCATAAAACTGTAAAGATAGTTCTCCATACTTTTCAAAAAGCATCATTGTTTTTTTTGTTCTTTTTTCATTTGCACTAAGCATAAAATTTAGTAACCACTTGTATATCTTAGGACTTAATGTAGGATGAAAAATTGCTGGAGATTGACCTTTTAGCATAAGCTTTAAAGTATTTGTTATAACTCCTGGATAACTTAAGGGTGTTTTATCATAAGAAGATAATAAACCTGCATTTCCAAATGATGTTGAGTTTGTAATATCACCCTCGTCTATTATTGTTACTTTTCTTCCACTTTTTTGTAGAAAATAGGCACAATTTAGGCCAACAATACCTCCACCTATTATAACTACATCTCTTTTCATAAGAAATCCTTTATAGATTATATTCATATGTATATAATACTAAAAAATCATATATAATAAAAAAATTTTTAATCTACATTAAAAATTTAATCAATATTTCAATAGATTTGTTACAATAAACCTAGCTTTTGTTATAATAGAAAAAATCAAAGGAAAATATACATATGACACAAATAAAAGAAGATTTATTAGAAGTAGTTGAAACAACAATGATACCAGAAGTAGAAGCTTATATTGAAGACTTGCATAAACTAATTGAAAAAGGTGAGCAAACAGAAGATAATATGGATGAATCAAGAGAAATGGAGTCATTTCTTTTAGAATTACAAAATATTGTTCTTGCGATAAAAGAAGATAAGATGAATGATGAACAAGCAGAAGAAGTTTACGCTAAAATAGAGCAACTATTAGAAGAGAGTCAAGAAAATTTAGAAGAATAAAAAACTTTTATTCTTCTAAGAAATAACAAAAATCAGCAATATTATTTATTTGCGATTTAAAATGACTAATTATCGAAATAGTAATATTTTGATTTTTTAGCATTTCCTCTATTTTTTGGCTAAGTGATTCATTAAGTGAGGCAGTAGGTTCATCAAGCAATAAAAGTTTTGGCTTTAAGAGTAAAGCCCTTGCTAAAATCAATCTTTGTTGCTGTCCTCCTGATAAATTAAAAGCACTTTTATGTAAAATATCTTTTACCTCATCATATAAATAAACTTGTTTTAAAGCTTCTAATATTCTTTCATGTTTATTCTCTAATTTATGTGTTTTAGCAAAAAAATTCAAATTATCATATATACTCATAGGAAGTAAATCAGGGTGTTGGGATACATAAATTATCTCTTTTCTCAAATCTTGTGCTTGATTTTCATCTAATTTTAATAGATCAATATAGTTATCATTTTTTTTGTAAAGTATTTCTCCACTTAATTTATAGTCATCTTCATATCTAATCATAGAGTTAATACATAAAAATAGTGATGTTTTTCCTATACCACTTGGACCTTGAATAGCAGTAATTTTATTCTCTTTTATTTCTAAATTTAAATTTTCAAAAATAACTCTATTTGAAAATTCTAATTTTAGATTTTTAATAATAACCATCTTTTCTTTTAACCCCTTTTTGTATAAGTTTTGTAAGTAAAAATAAAACCAATGAAATAATCAAAAGAATAAGTGCAGCACTAAAAGCTTGATTTAATTCAGTTTGATCTGCATAGTTTGTTGATATATAATAAATATAAAAAGGCAATGCTTCATATTTAGAAAAAATACTGCTAGCAATTCCAACACTAGCAACTGCACCTGTTAACATAATAACAGCTGTATCTTCACAAGCTCTACCTAAAGCTAAAAAGATACCACTTAAAAGCTCTTTTGAACAATAAGGAATAAGTACTAAAAAAAGATTTTTAGTTTTAGATAAACCTAATTTCAATGACAATAATTTTATATGTTTTGGAATACTATCTAAAGCATATTGAGTATTTTTTACAATATAAGGCATAACTAATAGTGCTAAAGCCAAAGATGAAAGAAAAAGTGATGGTAAAAAATTAGTTAAAAACTCTTCATGCAAATATATACTTAATAGTAAAAAAAATAGCCCAATTAATATAGATGGAACAGATGAAAGAAGCTCAAAACAAAAATTAATATATTCTTTTGCTTTTTTATTTGCATATACACTTAAGTATATTCCACTAGCAAAACCAAAAATAAATGAAAAAGCCAAACTCAATATTATAAGCATAAGTGTTCCTACAATTGCAGGAAAAATACCATCAAATACTCTTTGTTTTAACAAAAGAGCATTTACTACATCTGTATCTTGAAAAATTAATTCTAAAGAGATAGAAGCAAGTCCTTTATATAAAACAAATCCCAAAAGTGTATAAACTAAAAATATAGCACCTAAAGTAAAAACATACAATATCAATTTATAAAGTTTATACTTCATATGTTTTACCTTTTATTTTTCTAATAATAAGTATTAGTATAAAATTAGAACTTAAAAGTAAAAATGCACATAAAAAAATTGCTTTAAAAGCCATTGATTCAAAATCATTTGCAAAAATCAATGCTATATGAGATGTTAAACTTCTAGTAGAATCAAATATAGATGTAGGAAAAGCCAATGCATTTCCTGCAAGCATCAAAACAATCATAGTATCACCCAAAGCTCTTGTAGTTGCTAATAAAACTCCTTGACTTAATTGTGTAATAGAATTTTTTATTACAAATTTAAAAAAAAACTCTTCTTTACTTATGGATAAATTCATACAACATTTCATGTATTTTTTTGATAAACTATTGAATATATTCAAAAAAATCAAACTCATAGTTGGAATAATAAGCAATGATAAAACAACACTAGCAACAATTATAGATAATGTTGAACTTGGTTTAAAATAACTAATAAAAGGAACAAAAATAAATAGTGCTGAAAAAGCATAAATTACAGTAGGAATTGTAGCCATCATCAAAACAGTTTTTTCTAAGAAAAATTTGATTAGTGACGAATTTGTAAGAAATATAATACTACAAATAGAAAATGAAAAAACAAAACCCAAAATCAATGCTAAAAAACTTATAATAAAAGAACCAAATAAAAAAGTCAAGATTCCATACTTATTATCTTGTACACTCCAAGTAAAAGAGAAAAAACTCTTCAATTCATCTAAACTAAATAAATCTATACATAAATAAAAAATTATAAAAAAAATGCAAAAAACCAAAAAACTACTTATAAGAGTTATTATAAGTAGCCCTTTAGAAAAAATATTATTCATTTATTGGAATAAAACCATATTTTGATACTATTTTTGCGCCCTCATTACTTCTTAAATAAGAGATATATGCACTTGCTAATTTTGATGGCTCACCACTACTTAATAAATATAAACCTCTTGCTACATTGTAACTGTCATTATTTATATTTTCAACTGTTGGTTTAACACCATTTATATTCAATAACTTTACACTATCATTTGCTACACCTAAAGAGATAATACCAATAGCATTTTTATCTTTTGAAATAGCTGTTTTCATAGCTGCATTTGATGATACAACTCTTGCTTTATTTGATATAGGTGATTTTTTTAAAGCTCTTTTCCAAAAAACTTTTCTTGTAGCACTAGACTCATCTCTTGTATATAAATTTATAGGTGCATTTGATAAACCTAACTCTTTAAAATTAGTTATTTTTCCACTAAAAATATCTTGTAATTGTTTTGTTGTTAAAGAATCAATATTTAACTTAGGATTAACAATAACACCTATTCCATCAATTGCAAAACGAAATAGTTTTAAATCTCCATTTTTAATCTCTTTTTGTGTTGGTTTTCTTCCTGAATTTGCAAGGTCAATGATTTTTGAACTAACTTGTTTTATACCAATCCCACTACCTCCACCTGCAATTGAAATAGTAATATCTGGATATTTTCTCATTATGTTTTTGATAGCTTCTTTTTCACATTTTATATGAGCTGTTCCACCAGCTATATTTAAAGTACCTTTTAAATTTTCAAATACTTTTAAATCTGATGCATTTAAAAAAGTTAAAGAGAGTGTGATTAATGTAAGTAGTAATTTTTTCAAAACTTACTCCTATAATTTTATAAAAATTATGAAGCATAAGTAGTTATTTATCTCTTATGTTCTGCTTAAACCTTAAGCTTTTTTTATGTTTTGAAATTATATTAAATTTCACATTAAATTATTATAATATCTAAACAAAATATTTTGTAGCGTTATTTTTCAGCCTGTTAAATATCTCATTAAAATCAGCAGGATAGACTCTTGTTTGCCCAATAACTGTGATAAAATTAGTATCACCTTTCCATCTAGGAAGCAAATGATAATGAACATGTTCAGCTATCCCAGCGCCAGCAGCATCACTTAGATTCATCCCAATATTAACCCCATGTGCATTCATCACATCTTTTAATAATTTAACACCTTGTTTTACTCTAAGGCTAATTCTTAACCAAACCTCATCATCTAAGTCTTCAATTTTATCTGTATGAGTATAAGGAATAACCATCATATGCCCAGGGGAATATGGATATTTATTCATCACAACATAGCATAATTCATCACTAAATACTACTTGTAATTTTTCATCTTCTAAGTTTTTCCCAATATGACAAAAAACACAACCTTTGATTTTGTCTTCTGTTACATATTCATGTCGCCAAGGGGCATATATCTTTTCCATCGTGATTTCCTCTCACAAAATAAAATTTTATATAAAGTTTGGTGCATCATTTGCAAAAAGTATCAAATCACCTGATTGTGTTTTTTGTGCTAATAACTCTTCAAGTTTTGATTTGTCTTTTAAAACAATAACCTTTTTTTCATCAATATTTTTACTTAATAAATGTGAATTTAGCTTTCCTGTGATTATTACTAAATCAAAATTTTCATTAATCTGTTTTGCTAATAATATATTTGCTTCATCAGTTGATTCTACAAGTCCTGGAGTTACTATTACTTTTCTACCTTCATATGTTGAGCAAATATTTACAGCCTCAAGCATTCCCTCAAGATTACCATTAAAACTATCATCAACTATTATTTTTCCACCAGCATGAATTAATTGAAGTCTATGTGGTACAGGTTGAAGTTTTTCAAATGCTACTTTTATCTCTTCTAAACTCATTCCAAGTTCAAGGGCTACATATATAGTAGCTGTTAGATTTATTGCATTAAAACTTCCAAGTAAAGGAGCATGAAAGTGCTCTTTTATTCCATTGATTTCAACATCAAACCATATGCCATCTAAATTACTCATTGTAATATTTAAATTATCTGGAAATTTAATAATTGATGGATGTTTTTTTAATGGTACGCTTTCATGTACAAAACCTTTTTTTAACCTTGGAGAGTGAAGTAATTCAGACTTAGTTTTAATAATATTTTCCAAAGTCTTAAAATACTCAATATGCTGTTCACCAACACTTCCTATTACACAATATTGTGGTTCTAAAAAATTTGCAATTTCTGCAATATCACCCTCTTGTCTAGCCCCAGCTTCTGCAATATAAACTTGTGTATTTGATGGTAAGTCTTTATTTACATCTAAAACTATCCCTGCAATTGTATTTACAGATCTTGGAGTTTTATATGTAACATATTTATTTCTTAACACTTGATATAAATAGTTTTTTATAGAAGTTTTACCATATGAAGCAGTAATCGCTACTATTTTCAAATTCTTCATAGCTTGAACTCTTTTTTTACCTTGATTTTTAAAAGATATAAAAAAGATTTTTTCTAAAACCATAGAGATAACATATGCCAAAATCAAAGGTATAAAAATAGCTGAGATATAGCATGATTGACTAACTAAACATAAAGCTTTAATGGCAAAAGTAACAAACAATAAAATTGCCAAAAATCTTTTTACTCTTGAAGTAAGAACAAGTGGTCTATCAAGTTTTTTATTCCAAAGATAAAATAAACCTGCATAAAATACATAAAAGAATATAGCAAAAGCTATATCATTTAATACATAAAAAATAACAATAGGAAAAACAAAATATGTAAAATGCCATTCTTGTTTATGATGCTTTAATATAACTCTTTCTAGCTTATAATTATACCACTGCAAATTAGTAATCATATACCAACCAAGTGCCATTATGAAAACTATTTCAGTAAATAAATTAAAGTATTCCATTCTTTATTTCCTTTGCTATATCTTCTGCATGAATACAGAAAAAAAAGTGATCTGCTTTGTATGATTTGAATTTTGATTTTTTAATTAACTGTGATAATTTCTTCCCTGACTCAAGTGAAGTTGCTTTATCTTCTTCTCCCCAAAAAATAAGTGCATTATTTGGAAAGTTTGAAAACTGTTTGCTAAAATCTTCATTTACTACATTTTTAAAAGTTTCATACATATTTTCACTCATTGAATCTACATCTTTACTTCTAAAAATTTTAGTTAGTTTTAAAAAACCCAATTTATTAAATATTTTGGCAAGAAAAATTTTTAGTTTTACATCTAAACTTTTTTTCTCAACTATACCAGCACTACTTAATAAAACAAGATTTTTTGGTTTTAATAAAGTTGCAACTTTTCCACCATATGAGTGTCCTACAATCGCAACTGGTTCTGATTTTATAGCATAAAGTAGTTTTTCAACTATTAAAGCATAATCATTTGTATGCAAAATATAACTATTTGATGTTTTTCCAAAACCTGGCATATCAATATAAATATGTCTAAAGTCTTCCAAGCAATGTTCAAAAGCATTTTTCATAATTTGCTTATTACTTCCCCAACCATGCAAGAAAACTATATCTTGTTTTGCATTTGCATTTACTATTTCATAAGATACATCAAACTCTTTTTCAAAAACTGCTATATTCTTAACTGCCAATTATTTCCCTTTACTTGCTTGAATCTTATTTACATACTCATAGTTTATTAAAATCTTTCTTGTTTTTGGCAATGATTTAGAAAGTTTTTTTATAACTTCATCAAAATTTGAGAAAAGATAGTTTGCCATACTTCCTGGAACTGGGTTTATTTCATTTAAATATACTTCATCATCTTTAACAAAAAAATCACACCTAATAAGTGCTCCCTCAAATTGTGTATTATAAATAGCTTTAAATTTTTCTTTTATTTTTTCTTCTAGCTCTTTTGATATATCAGCTTTTAAAGCAGTACTAGTTCTAGCAAAATCTAAATATTTTTTATCAAAATCCAAAAACTCTGCTTTTTGAGGCTCTTCAATAATAGAAAACTCAAACTCACCAGCTATTTTACAAGCTGCTAGGTTATACTCTTTTATTCCATTTACAAAAGGCTCTATTATTATCGCATCATCAAATTCAAAAGCCACATCAAGAGCATACTCTAACTCTTCTTTTGATTTTACAACTGATACACCAATAGAACTACCAAGTCTTACTGGCTTAATTATTACAGGGAAATCTTCAATTAAAATCTCATCATCTTTTGTAAAATATTTATAATCAATAGTTTTTACATTTACACTATGAGCATAACCTTTTGTTAAAAATTTATTAAAACTAACAGTACAAGCTTCTTTTCTTGGACCTATAAAATCAAGATTATTAAACTCTAAAAGTGAAGCAATTACACCATCTTCGCCATCACCACCATGCATCATATTTAAATAAACATCTGCTTCTAACTTTTTAGGTTTTGATAAAAATCCAGCTTGTGTAAAAAAACCATCTTTTTGCAATAAAAGTTTTTGGCATTTTTTATACTCACTAGAACTAAAAAGTTTAGATTTTATTGTATCTGTTGGAATATGATAAAAATCTCTATTTTCATCTAAAAATATATACTCTATTTGAACATTTATAACATCTTTCATGGCTATTGCAGATACAATAGAGATTTCATGTTCATAAGAAACCCCACCAAAAATAATCCCTAATTTCAATCTTAACTCCTAAGTTATTTTTGAAGCTTTTTTAAAGCTTCTTTTACAAGTTCACCTGTATTTGTACTAACACAAGTTTTAAGCACTTTTGAAACTACATCTTTTTTGAAACCTAATGATTCCAAAGCAAGAGCAGCTTCTAAAGCATTTGTTGCATTTGAAGACTCATCATCACTTTCACCATCAATAACAAACCCAGAAAGCTCTACTAAAATTCTACTAGCACCTTTTGGTCCAATTCCTGGAACTCTTTTAAGCATAGATATATCATTTGAGCTAACAATTTGTGAAAAAGATGAAGGAGTAAAAGTAGAACAAATTGCAAGTGCAACTTTTGGTCCAACACCATTTATTTTAATTACTGTATCAAAAAGTTTTTTTTCATTTAAATCTAAAAAACCATATAAATTTTGTGCATCTTCTCTAATAATATGAGTAGTATAAAGCTTGACTTCATTTTTCGTTATTTTTGAACTACAATTAATAGAAACAAATACTTCATAAATAAGTCCATTTGCATTTATATGTAAAAAAGTAGGCTCTTTTTTTTCTATTTTTCCTTCAATACCAACTATCATTCTTTGAATCTCTTTAAAATTATTTTTAATTAATTTCCTTAAAAAAAGTGTTACTTTTCTACCGAAATAATACTTTTTTACACCTAGATAACCATATCTAAATGAATTTCATTATATAATAAATAAACTTAAAAAAAAGGGGCGTTATAATGCTCGATATCGTAACAAAAAAGATAAGTAATAAAATAATATTTTCTTTACTGATATTGATGACCATTAGTAGTTTAACTATCGTTTATTTTACAACAAAAAGCGTAAAAGAGGACTCTATTGCCGTAACAAAAGAGAACCTTGCAATGTTAAATAGTGCTATGTTTCAAAGTCTAAGGTATGCTATGAATACAGGTGATCCTGTACAAATTGCAAAAGCTGAAGAAGAAGCAAGACAGATAAAAGGTGTAAGAGAATTAGTGGTAGCAAAGAGTAAACCACTAATTGAGATGTACCATCCAGGAGCAGAATTTACAAAAGATAAAGATATTCTTAAATCATTTGAAACGAAAAAGTCACAAATTCTTGAAGTAAGAGAAGGTGAAAATCATAACTTAAGAATGATTAAGCCTATGATTGCAGCACAAGAGTGTTTGATGTGTCATGCAAATCAACAAGAAGGTGATGTAATAGGAATTATGGATTTAACATTCTCTTTAGATGAAGCTGATGGAAGAATTTATGATTTGATAGTTGAAATTTTAATTATTTCAACAATACTTGGATGGATTACAATTGGTTTAGTTTTATTAGTAGTAAAAAAAGCTACAAATCCTATAGGGAAACTTAAAGAGGGATTTCAAAACCTTTTAAACTCAAATGATACAAATATAAAATTAGAAGTTGATTCAAAAGACGAAGTTGGAGAAGTTGCAAACTTATTCAATGCTTATATGGATAAAGTAAGAGATGGCTTAAAGCAAGATGAGTTAGTAATAGAAGAAGCAAATGATATTTTAGAAAAAACTGGAAATGGTTTCTTCGTTTACAGTGTACAATCAAAAGCAGCAAACCCATATGTGGAAGATTTGAAAAATAAACTTAATTTGATGATTTTAAGTACAAAAGAGACTTTAGATAAAATCAATGATACATTAAGAAACTATTCAGAATCAAACTTTGATTACAAAATTGATGACAAAGGCATTTATGGAGACTTAGGTTCTTTAGCTGCTGGAATTAAACTTGTGGGAAATAACACTTCTGAAATATTAGCAATGATTATGAACACAGGTGATGAGCTTAGTAAAAATACTCATTTACTTTCAACTGCTTCTGAGAACTTATCTGCTTCATCAAATGAACAAGCATCAAGTTTAGAAGAAACAGCTGCTGCATTAGAGCAAATCACTTCTAATATAAAAGGAAATACAGAAGCTACAGTTAGGATGGCTAGCTTAGCTCAAAATGTAACAGGTTCAGCTAAAAAAGGTCTTGATCTTGCAAATACAACAGCAATATCAATGGAAGAGATAAATTCAAAAGTTACAGCAATAAATGAAGCAATTGAAGTAATTGACCAAATAGCATTCCAAACAAATATTCTTTCATTAAATGCAGCAGTTGAAGCAGCAACTGCAGGTGAAGCTGGAAAAGGTTTCGCAGTTGTTGCAGGTGAAGTTAGAAATCTTGCAAGTAGAAGTGCCCAAGCAGCAAGAGAGATTAAAGAACTAGTTGAAGATGCAAGTGATAAAGCAACAAAAGGTAAAAGTATTTCAACTAATATGATAGAAGGATATAATGAATTAAATAGTCATATATCAAATACAATAGAGATGATTGATAGTGTTGCAACTGCATCTAAAGAACAAGAAAAAGGAATCGTTCAAATAAATGATGCAGTAAATAACCTAGATCACTCAACACAAAGAAATGCTACAGTTGCAGATGATATATCAAAAATGTCTGCGCAAATTGCATTTATGTCAGATTCACTTGTAACAGCAGCTTCAAGAGCAAATTTCTTAGAAGAAGCAAGAGATGGAGTTGCAAATGTTGATTTAGTTTATGATACAGCAAAATTAAAAGTTGATGTATTAAAACTAAAAGATAAAGTATATTCACAACTTGGCAAATATAACACTTGGGATGTTAAAGAGACTAATTCACTTGAAGAGTGGATTAAAAACTATGAAAACTCAACAACAAATGTTGATACAAATGCCATTGAAAAATTAAGAAAGTTAAACAAAAACTTAAGTACAAAACTTCAAACACTTGTTACTTCAAATGCAAATAAACAAGATAATGTTTTATTAAATGAACAAGCAAGAGAAGTAGAAATAGAAGCTTTAAGAATCTTTGGGGAATTAAATGCCTTAAAAAAAGATGTTTGTAGGAATATGAAAAAGTAAAGAAAAGAAGAAATAAACTTTCTTCTTTTCTCAACCTTGCATTTGTTTAATCAAAGCTTCCAAATCCTCTTCTGACATATTGTCTTCACTATTATCAATATTTTTAGCAGAATCAGCTAGATTATATTGAGATTTATCGATATTATTTTTCTCACAAACAAAATTTACGACTCTTTCTATTCTTTGTCTATGTAAATCTTGATGCTGTAAAAGCCCAAGTGAATTGGAAATTTTATCATCTAGCTTCTCTTTTTCTCTTATAGAAAGATCCATATTTTCAATACTTTCTTGTAAAAATTCAAAATCTTCATATATCTTACAAGCATGAATTTCGGACTCTTTAATCACATCACAAAGTTCTTTAATTAACTCTTCATATTTCATATACAGCCTTTATAAACTTTTATATTATAAGTCTATCTTTTTTTAACTTAACTATATAAACAAAAGAGTCATTTTTTTTATATTTAATGAATAAGTTCTGCAATTAATTCAGTAGCATATGAGCCTTTTGGAAGATAAAAAGATAACTCCATCCAGTTTTTATCTTCTTTATAATTACTTTCAATATCAGAAGGGAATATCCAAGCAAATCTTCTTGCACCATCTTCTTGAAGAACTTCTTTTGTAAAATCTTCCTCAATACTCAATGCTTCACCTTGAGCTTTTTTAATCTTTTTACCGCATAAAAGTCCAGTTGGAACTCTATCTTTTGCATAAAATTTTGAAGCTTCACTTTGTATATCTTCAACATAAAAAATCTTACCAAAAGGATAATGTGACATTAAATCTCCATGCATTATTTTAAAAGGATGTTCTTGACTTTTCATCTGTTTTACTAAATCTAAAGGAAGATTTAATTTTTCATAAATCTCTTTTGGTTCAAAAGATTCAATTAGTTTTGAAATTTCTATTCTTTTTGAAAGCCAATTATTAAAAAGATAACTTTGATAAGAGTTAATAAACATTTGTCTTAGTTTTCTATCTTTTTCTTTTAAAGTTCCATTTATTATTGCTTCACCTTTTTTATAATTATCTCCCTCAATTCCGAATCTTTGAAAACCAAAATAGTTTGGTATTCCAAAAGCAGCAATTTGAGCTAAAACTTGCTCTATAATTCTAGCATCAACAGGACTAACTCTTTTTAATCTAATAAAAAACTTATTTCCTTTTAAATGCCCTATTTTTATTTTATTATTATGATAAGTAGTTTCTAATATTTTTATTTTTTCATGATTAAAACTACTTAGTTTATCTTCATATTTTTTATGTACAGATATAGATTGAATTGTCATTGCATTTTTATCTTTTAAGCCTGCATAACCAATATCTCTATGTTTACATCCAAAGTGATTAGCAAATATAGAAACTGCATCCCACGTTGTCAGCTCTTTTTTTCTAAACTTTATAATTAGATGCTCACCCTCCTTTGAAAACTCATATAAAGGCTCTTCTGTTACAACAAAGTCATCTTTACTTTGTTTGAAAACAACATTTATTTTTGCATGATTTAAGTATCTTTGTATATTAGTCAATTTTATTCCTCATTTTGATTGTTTTTTGTATTGTATTAAAAGTGATGATTTTTTGCATCTGTTTTATAGCTGCCTTTTATTGCTTTTGCAAATATATTTAAAGACACATTATGTTTTTTAGCACTTTGCATAATCTTTTCAAGATTCTTTTTAGAAAAAGTAAAAAGCATTTCATACTCTTCACCTGATGTACCTATATCAGATGATATTTTATCAAAAAATTCAAAATCTACCTTACTTGCTTTTGATAATCTTTCTAACTCAAAAAATAATCCATCTGATATATCTAAAGAAGCATTTACATATTTTGAAATATCATAAAAAAAATCACCTTTTAATTTTGGCTTTATAAGTTTTGATTTTGAAGCTATTTTTTTGCCCTTTAAAGCTTTTTTCAAATCCTTCTTGCAACTACCAAGATCTCCTGTATAACATACTAAATCATCAATCTTTACTCCACTTCTATATATTGGATTTTGGCTTTTTGAAATAATAGTTATTGAAATATCAAGTTTTTCATTGCTTATTGTATCTCCACCAATAATTTTAATACCATAATCTTTTGCAACTTTTTTAAAACCATTGGCAAGTTTTCTTAAATCACTTGTAGAAAAATCTTTAGGAATTGCAACAGTTAAAAGTGCATAAAGTGGCTTTGCATTCATAGCAATAGCATCTGAAATATTAACAAGCATAGATTTAGTAGCAATCTGTTTTAAACTCATCCACTCCCTTTGAAAATGTACATTTTCAAAAAAAGCATCTTGAGAATAAACCATATTTCCAACTACTGCTGCATCATCACCTATAAGTTTTGTTTGATTAGTAAATTGTTGTATAAAATAGTCTTCTTTATTCATGACGCAATTATATCAAAATAATCCTCTAAAATCTAATTTTTTACTTAAATTATTTTCTTGGTAAAATATATTCTTATTGATTAATAATTTTTATTATATAATAATACAATTTTAACAAGGAGAATTAATGCCAAAGATTAACAAATACGTAGATATTGATACAGTAGAAAGAGAAGCAAAAAAAGACTTAATAGATAGACACTCGCCATTTATTCACTGTAAGGAAACTGCAAAAGCAGGAGAGCCATTTGAAGTAACTGTAAAAATGGGAAATGAATATACACATCCAGATGATTTTGATCACTATATTGAGTCTGTTGCGTTATATAATAAAGAAACACTATTAGCAAAAGCTACATATGTTCCAGGAACACTAGGAAATGTAAAAGCTCATAATACAACTACATTTACTATTATTCCAACAACAAAAAAATTAAACCTAGTTGCACACGGATACTGTACAAAACACGGAATTTGGGAATCAACGCCCGTGGTTGTTGAAGTAGAAGCATAAAAGCTTATTAATACTACTCGAATAAATTCGAGTTTCCAAAAGGAAGCGCGAATTCATTCGTGCAAAATCTCAGCTCACAAAAGATTAGAATAAATTCGAGTTTCCAACACTGGACGCGCGAATTTATTCGTGCCTCTTTCAACTCAATTCCACCATACTCGAATAAATTCAAGTTTCTGAAGAGTTTGCAAACAGGAAGCTCGAATTCATTCGTGCATCTTTTCAAGACAATTTAGTTCCAAAACTACATAAGCAGTTTGCTTTTTTATTACTTATTTATATATATTAAATTACACTCTTAAGAAATTTTGGAGAGTACAATGAGATTACTTTTTCTTATAATATTTATAGCACTTACACTTAATGCAAAGATTTTTGTTGATATGTATGATAGAGAAGTAGAAATTACAGATAATAATAAAATAGTGTGTTTAGGTCCTGGAACATTAAGACTTATAACTTATATGCAACTTGAAAAAAAACTTATAGGTATTGAAAAAAAAGAGTTAAGATTTAGTCCTAATTCGGCTTATAGTTTAGTACTTGATAAAAAGTTTATCAAATCACTTCCTATTGTAGGTCAAGGTGGACCTGGGAAAATGCCAAATTTAGAAACATTAATAAGTTTAAAACCTGATGTGATTTTTACATCTATACTTTCACCTAAACAAGTAGCTTTAATTCAAGAAAAAACTAAAACTCCAGTTATAGCACTAAGTTATGGCTCAAATTATGGTGGCAAAAACAATAAAGAAGACAAAATCGAAGCTGTAAAAAAATCTATGTTGATAATAGCACAAATCATGGACAAACAAAATAGAGCAGATGAACTAATCACTTTTATGAATAAGCAAAAAGAAGCTTTAAAAAAAATAACGATTGATGATAAAGCCATATATGTTGGTGGAGTTGCATATAAAGGACTTCATGGTATTACAAGTACAGAGAGTGATTATCCTGCATTTAAACTTCTAAATATAAAAAATCCAATCTTACAAAATCATATTGGTCATGCATTTGTAAATAAAGAAACACTTTTAAGTTTCAATCCTGAAGTTGTTTTTTTAGACTTAGTTAGTAGAAAAATAATTTTAGAAGAGATAGAAAAAGACAAAGCAATTTATAAACATATTCAAGCTTTTAAAAACAGTAATATTTATTGGTTATATCCAAGTAATTTTTACAATACAAATATAGAAAATATTTATATAAACAGTTGGTTAATTGCTTCACATTTTGGAAAAGATATAGATATAAAAAAAGTAAAAGAAAGAGTTTATAAAAAATTTTTAGGAAAAGATATCAATACTAATGTACAGTAAACATTTATACTCAAAAAAAAGATTTTTTATTGCTATTTTATTACTATTTATAACAATAAGTTTAATATGGATTTCTTTAATAAGTGGAAACAATGGGATTGTTTTTTCAGATACTTTTAAACTTTTAGAAGCAAAGGGTAGTTTTTCTATAATAGTTTTTGAAATAAGAGTACCAAGAACTTTAGCAGCATTTGTAGTAGGAGCTTCCCTTGGATTGTCAGGAGCTATGATGCAAGCAGTACTAAAAAATCCTTTAGCTTCTCCTTTTACTTTAGGGATATCTCAAGCAAGTGCTTTTGGGGCAAGTTTTGCAATAATAGTCTTTCAATCATACTCAAGCACATCATCATATGAAGCAGGTTTTATAACTGCACTCTTTGCTTTTGCTTCAAGTATGATATGTACACTTTTAATAGTATCTTTAGGAAAAAGAGCAAATATGTCAGCTGAATCACTTATATTATTTGGGGTAGCTTTAGGTGCGTTTTTTTCTGCATTTACTATGTTACTTCAATATTTTGCAGATGATATTGACGCAGCAGCTACACTATTTTGGACTTTTGGTGATTTGTCTAAAGCTAGTATGAGTACTATTTTAGCAATTGGATTAGTTTTACTAATATGCCTATTTTCTTATTTTAAGATTTTTTGGAAGTTCGATGCTTTGATGTTAGGTGAAGATAGTGCAAAATCATTAGGAATAAATACTCAAAATCTTAGATTAGGCTCTATGATTGTAGCATCATTTTTAAGTGCTATTAGTGTTTGTTTTTTTGGAATTATAGGATTTGTAGGACTTATTGCACCACATATTGTAAGACTTTTTATAGGAAGTTCACATAAATATGTTTTACCTTTATCAGCACTAAGTGGTGCAATTCTTCTTTTACTTGCAGATATTGTTTCAAGAACTATCTTACTTCCTATTACTATACCTGTGGGAATTATAACTTCAATGCTTGGAGCTCCACTATTTTTATACTTTTTATATAAAAGAAGTTCAAGATGCTAAAAATAACTAATTTACATGTTAAAGTAAAGAAAAAAACTCTACTTACAAATATAAATTTAGAGCTAAAACCAAAAGATTTAAATATTATAATTGGACCAAATGGTGCAGGTAAAAGTACTTTACTAAAATCACTTGTAAAAGTCATAGATATACACAAAGGAAACATTAGTTTAGATGAGATAGAGTTTACAACTGCTTCAATAAATAGTGTATCAAAATATATTGCTTATATGGCACAATTCAATCAAAATTCAAACCTTACTACTCTTGATGTATTAGAGATTTCAAGGAGAAAATATAGTGGTTTTTCTTTAAGTAAACATGATCATAAATTAATTGAAGATAGTATAAATGAGTTTGCCTTACAAAAGTTTTTAAATAGAGATATTGATACTTTAAGTGGAGGAGAAAGGCAAAAGATTTTTTTAGCAGCTGCAATTTTACAAGAGCCTAAAATCTTACTTTTAGATGAGCCAATATCTCACCTTGACCCTAAAAATCAAATAGAGATGCTTGAACTAATAAGAAACAAAACGAAAGAAAAAGAGTTTATTACAATAACTGTATTGCATGATTTGCAAAATGCATTACATTATGCTGATAAAATAATAATGCTTAAAAATAAAGAGATTTTATATTTTGAAAATAGTTTAAATATTACACAAAAGATGATTTCTAAACTTTTTGATACAACTTGTAAACTATTTTGGCAAGAGGGACATCCTTTTTTATTTTTAGGACACTCTCATCATAATAACACACATAATCATTCACATAAAAAGGAAACTAATGATACTTGATATATTAAAACAACAAGCACTTCAAAGTGCTAAAAAAAACTCTTTGACTTTAAAAAGTTTTAAAATTTGTGAGCCATTTACTTATGTTGAAGTTACAAATAAAACTAAAACTTCTATTGGAGTAGCTTTAAGTCCAAGTGATGAGGGAGATTTAAAAAATAACAACTTTAAAAGTATTGAAGATATTTTAGAAGATGATAGTTTTAATTTAGCCTCAAGAGCAATTATACTTGCAACAATAAATGCAATAGGACAATATGAATTACAAGAAAATCCACCTTTATTAAAAAAGAATCTAAGAGTTGAAAGCTGTGAGTTTTTACTTGAAAATAGTACCAAAGAAGATAAAATAGTTTTCATTGGAAACTTAAAACCTGTAATAAAAAAACTAAAAGAAAACTCAAGAGATGTAGCAGTTTTTTGTAGAAGAAAAAAAGAGTTAAATAATGAAGTTTATAATGATATCTTTGAGTATGAAGCTGTAAGTAAAGCAGATATTGTAGTAATCACAGGTGCGGCACTTATTGGTTCAACTTTTGATGCATTGCTAAAGTTCGCAACAAAAGCAAAAATTATTATGGTATCAGGATTTTCTGCTGGATTAAATCCAATTTGGTTAAAAAACAGTAATGTAACCCATGTTGCTAGCTTATACTTAAAAGATTGTTCAAAAGAGAAAATAGAAAAAAACCCTTTTGAAGATATCTTTGAAAATAGCTGTTATTTACAAAAAACATAACACAAGAATAGATTCGAATAAATTCGAGTCTCCAACGGAAGCTCGAATTCATTCGTGCCTGTTTTCAACCATTCCACACTACTCGAATAAATTCGAGTTTCCAATGGAAGCGCGAATTTATTCGTGCCTCTTATTAATTTAACACATAATTAACTCTTTTAGTATAAAATCAACAAAAACCTTAGGAGAGTTACATGTTAAAAAGAATTTCTCTTTTTTTATTGCTTATTAGTATAAGTCTATTTGCTAGTCAAAATAAAATGTTTCAAACAGTAGATGAAAATCAAGCTACTTTAGTTAAAACTGATACTAGCAAACATTTTTGTAATGTTTGTGGAATGGATCTTGTAAAATTTTATAAAACATCACATGCAGTTGAGTTTAAAAATGGTCATAAAGAACAGTACTGTTCACTTCACTGTTTTGCAAATATTAATAAAAAGTTTGGAAAGCTTATAAAAAAAGTTCAAGTAGTTAATACTAAAACTTTAGAGTTAATAGATGCAAAAAAAGCTTTTTATGTAGTAGGAAGTTCTGTAAAAGGAACTATGAGTATGACGAGTAAATATGCATTTTTGAGTAAAAAAGATGCTTTAAAGTTTCAAAAAGAGCATGGTGGCGAAATAAAGACTTTTGATGAAGCTTTGAAGATTGCCACTGCTGATTTGACAAATGACAATAAAAAAATAGATAAAAAAAGAGCAAAGGTAGCTAAAAAAGGTAAAAAGATATATGAAGCATTGTGTGATAATAAAGCACAACTTCCAGATTTTAACTCAATAGGTGAAGCTAAAAAATATCTAATTGATAACAAAATTTGTAAAAATATAAAACCAAATATGCTTCAAGCTGCTGCTATTTACAAATATGACCCCTCACTTGCTACAAACCAAAATAAAAAACTAAGTGTTCCAAAAGATGCGAAGTGTCCAGTTTGTGGAATGTATGTTGCAAAATATCCAAAATGGGCTGCAAAAATAGAAGTAAATAAAACTCACACTCACTATTTTGATGGAACAAAAGATATGTTTAAATTCTATTTTAATCCAAAAAAATACGCTCATACTCATACAAAAGAACAGATGAAAAATATAACTGTTACTGATTATTATACTCTTGAAACTATTGATGGTAAAAGTGCATTTTATGTAGTAGGTTCAAATGTATATGGTCCAATGGGAGAAGAGTTAATTCCATTTAAAGATAAAAAATCAGCTAATGCATTTAAAAATAGTCATTATGGTAAAAAAATATTGAAATTTGAAGAGGTAAAAGAGAGTATTTTATACTAAAAAAGCCATTTTACAATGCGATTATATCGCATTGTTTAATGACAACTATTTAATAAATGAACAACAATAATCAACTAAACTTTTTACTCTTAATTTAAATTTTGAGTTTGCAGGTATTTCAAAACTTCCAGGAGCTTTTACTTCCATCCAATCTTCAGCTGGTAGCATAACTTCTAGTTCACCAGTTTGAATATCCATAATCTCTTTATTTACAGTATTTAATTCATACTCACCAGGTAGCATAATTCCTAAAGTTTTCCTTGTACCATCTTTAAATTCAATAGATCTACTTGTTATACTTCCATCAAAAAATACATTTGCAGCTTTTGCAATATTTACATTTTCGAATTCTGCCATTAATTTGTCCTTTCTTGTTTTATATATATGATACCATAAATTTATTTGAAGCATATATCTATTTTAGTTTTGTTATAATTTTTTTAATAAAAAAGTATTACAAATAAACACAAAAAAAGAGTTTTTATATATGCAAGGATACATTTTAGACGTAAAACCTGTAAAAGATGATGATCTAATAGTTACAATACTTACGCCTACAAGAGTTTATACAACATATAGATTTTATGGAGCAAGACACTCAAATATAAATGTAGGATATAAAATAGATTTTGAGATTGAACATAATCTAAGAAGTGATATTGGAAGATTAAGAGATGTAATGCAGTTAAATTATGAGTGGATATTAGATGGAAAAAAAATGTATGCTTGGCAAAGATTTATAAAACTGTTTTATTATCACTTTAAAGATATAGAAGAATTAGATGAATTTTACTTTGATTTACTAAATGCCCTATCACACTTGATGATAAAACAAAATGAAAAAAGAGCTATCATACAAGCATATTTAAAACTCTTAGAACATGAGGGAAGACTTCATGTGGATTACACATGTTTTTTATGTGACATAGAAATTGAAGATGAGATTTCACTTGTGAGAAGTTTTGTACCTGCTCACCCACAATGCACCTTTGCAAGAAAGTTTAAACTTAGCAAAATAAAAGAGATGTTTGAGCAAAATTCACTTATAAATTTCAGTGATGATGAAATAAAATATCTTTGGCATATTTTACTTCAAGGATTGTAAGTTAAAAGATTATATAATATTGTAAATTTGCAGGAGAATTAGATGTTAGATGAACAAAATAATGCAACATCATATTTAGATTTAGAAGATGAGGATATTGCTGTTACAAATATTTTGGAAAAATATAAACTTTCAAATCAACATAATAGCTCATTTTTATTTGATATCGATGATGATTATAAGCAACTTATGCAATATATAGCCAAGTTATATATCAAAAATGAAACTCTTCCTGCTGAGATAAGTCATGAATTAAATAACAATATAAATTTTAGAAAATTTTTGATTAAAGCAATCAAACAGAAACTACAAAATATCTTTTTTGATAAAAGAACAGTTGTTTTTAAAGAAATAGTTGTGATAATAAACTTATTATCTTTTGGTAAAGATTATAAAATATTTGAAAACTATATTTCATATAATACAGATAATCTCTCAGAGCTTTTTAGAGACTATGAAACAAAACTTGAAGAAAACAAAAACAATGATGAACATTTTGAAATTCTTTTCTCTCACTATACTTTGTTAATTGAGACTGTAAATGTACTTTGCAAAGTAAACTCAACTGATGTGCAAAGAAAAAAAAGTATAAATGCAATACTTGAAATACTAACAGAAACAATAAATATCTTAAAGTTTAAAATAGATTTAAATGAAGAGAGAATAAATATATTAAATAATATATTAGGAAAACTTCTATTTTACTATGCACATATTCCTTATATTAATATAAAAAACAAAAGTGTAAAAGAACTTGTTGATGAATTCTTTTTCAACTTTGAGAAATCAAATGATGGGTATGAACTTTCAAAAAGTACACATTTTGGTAACTCAAATGAATTAAATGAGTACAAAATATATCTAAATACTATAACAACCCTACTTTCAAATATGATATATAAACTTGAAACAGAGTATGATTATAATGAGTACAAAGATCTTATCAATTTCAAAAATATCTTAGATTTGTATGAAGAGACTATCATTCATACATATGTTCAAAAATTCAAAACAATAAGCGAGTTCAAAAATCATCTTATAAATAATTATATTTTCATATATAGTAGCAATTGTGAAGATGATATATTTTTAATAATTGATGATTTCTTTAAAAATAAAAATTTTGATAACTCTACGATTCAAATCATATATGCAATCACACTATATTCAACACAAATAAAAAATGACATCTTAATAGATATAATCAAAAAATTTCTTGCAATGGAGAAGTTTGACAATGATTATTTAGAGTTTTATAAAATAAATATTTGTGATGTTATCATACATAGATTTATTAGACAAAATAGCTTTATAATTGATGATGAATTAGCTAGAATTGTAGTTGATTATGTAAACAAAAATAGTGTTGCTTCACATCTAATAAGTGTTTATACAAAAATATTTTTATCACTTAGCTTGTACTATTCATATAGCTATGAAACAAAAAGTATAGAACTATCAAAAAACTACTTTGCAATATACAAAAATATAAATGGAAACACTTTACTTGAAAATGAGTACAAAACTATAAATGATAAAATATTTACCAATTATGGGAAAAGGCTTATAAAAGAGCTTGATTTAGATTATGAATATATAGAAGATGAAAAGTATTATGAACTTGGTAAAAAAAGCGTACTTAAACATATAAATCAAAATAAAATCAATAAAACATACTATATGAATCAAAAACTATCTGATGTGATAACTAATATCTTAAATGAAAAAAATCTTGATGATGAAAAAGTAAATAAATATATAGAAGAGTTTATCTCAAAAGAAGTATTTTATGGACTAGCTTTTGCAGTTGTAGATGGACTTTGTCAAAAAGATTGTACGATACTTGATTTGGGATATGAAACGGTAAAAATACCTTTATTTTCAAACTTTGAATTAAAAATAATTTACTCAACAGTATATAAAGAAGTATTCCAACATCTATTTATAAATAATAAAGAATACATGAAGAAAAATGTATCAAATATAATCATAAGCTACCAAAAAACAATTCCAATGTTTTTTGATAAAATAACAGGTCTTAGAAATGTAAATAGACTTCAAAAAGATTTAAATGATATCAAAAATGAATTTATTTTTATAGAGTTTTATATAAATAATATAGATGAATACAATGAAAAATTAAGTTATGCAAAAACAGATATTATACTAAGGAACTATGCTAAAGAACTTGAAAGTTTTTTAAATATTTACAGACTATCAGGACCAAAATTTGGAGCAATATTACCTCTAAATTCAAATATGGATAGTTATATACAAAAGATTCAAAAAACAAAAATTATTTATCAAGAAAATCAGATAAATTTTGATTTAACATTTGCAGTATCATGGGGAAATAGTGAAAATATACTAGAAAAATCAGCACACTGCATCACTTTGGCAAGAAAGTCAAAAGAAAAATATTATGAGTTTAAATAACTAAGGCTTTTATAGCCTTAATTATACTTGTTCGTCTAAAAGTCTATCTTCTAGTTTTTCAATAGCATTTTCAAGTGATTTTATATCAAGATTATAAGCTTTTGCTTTCTCAATAGCTTTATTTACATTATCATCACTTAAAGGAGCTGTAACTTCACAAGCTGTTTTTACAACATCAAGGATTTGTGCTCTTTGTTTATAAGCTTCATCAGCTTTGCTTACATCATCTACAAACTCGATTGAATTAATCAAAGTATCACTTAGCTTCCAATGCCTAAAAATTCTAGCAGTAATCTCTGAAGTACTTAATCCTAAAATCTCTTTTTCTGCTTGTGCTGTTGACTTACCTTGTCTTAATAAAGCTTTGAATTCATTTGTTTTACCCTCAAGCTCTAAAATATCAGCAACAATAAACTTTCCTGCTTCTTGAAGTAAAGAAGGTAAGATAAGCTCTTCTTTTAAATCAAAAGAGACTTTTGATAACCAAAGATTAGTTAAGGTAGTTGCCATATTTGAAACTCTCATAAAATCATCACTATTGATTCCATAAGCAGATAAATTTGCCTTTAGCAAGTTTTGTACAGTACCGCCAATTGCAATAGAAATTGTAAAGTTAATCCCAAGTAAATTAATAGCTCTACTTGGAGTTTCAACCTTGCTTCTAAATCCAAACATCGCTGAATTTGAAACCTTTAATAATGTTGAAATTATCAAGGCATCTTTCTCAATTATCTTTAATAACTCAAAAGCTTCTTTATCTCTTTTTTGTCTATACTCTTCAATCTCTGCAATTGTTTTAGGAAGAGGAGGTAATGACTCAATTTTTTCTAAAATATTTTCTGGCACTTAAAACTCCTAACTTAAGTTTAAATTAGCTAGATTATAACTAATCTTTCATCTACATAAAATTAAACGTTGAACCTAAAGTGCATAACATCACCATCTTGAACAACATAATCTTTACCTTCAAGTCTTAGTTTACCTGCTTCTTTACATTTAGCTTCTCCACCAAGACTAACAAAATCTTCATAAGAAATAACTTCAGCTTTGATAAAACCTTTTTCAAAATCATTGTGAATAACAGCAGCTGCTTGTGGTGCTTTTGTATTTTTCTTGATAGTCCATGCTCTAACCTCAACTTTACCAGCAGTAAAGTATGACTGAAGTCCAAGTTTATCAAATGCTGTGTGAATGATTTGCTCCAAACCTGATTCTTGTACACCTAAATCAGTTAAAAACTCTCTTGCTTCATCATCTTCTAAACCAACAAGTTCTTCTTCTATTTTTGCACAAAGCATAATAACATCTGCATTTACTTCTTGTGCATGATCTTTTAATACATCAACATAATTATTTCCACCATCAGCTAGTGAATCCTCATCAACATTTGCACCATAAATCACATCTTTATTTGATAAAAACCTAAGCTCTTTATCAAGGGCAATAAAAAGTTCATTTTCACTATCTTCAAAAGTTTTTACAGGCTCTAACTCAGCTAAATGGTCAAGTAAAGCTTGTGCAACTACAAGTTGAGCTGCTGCATCTTTTGACCCTTTTGATTGTTTTTTAAGTCTATCAATTTTCTTTTCAACTTGAGTAATATCTGCATAAATTAATTCTGTTTCAATAATCTCAATATCTCTTAAAGGATTTACATCACCCTCAACATGAGTGATATTACCATCATCAAAACATCTAACCATATGTAAGATTACTTCAACTTCTCTAATATTTGATAAAAACTGATTACCAAGACCCTCACCCTTACTAGCACCTCTAACAAGCCCAGCAATATCAACAAAATCAATAGTTGAATGTTGAATTTTATCTGGAATAACAATCTTTGCTAATTCATCTAATCTCTTATCTGGTACTGGAACAATCGCTTTATTTGGCTCAATAGTACAAAAAGGATAGTTTTGCGCCTCTGCATTTTGTGCTTTTGTCAAAGCATTAAATGTTGTACTTTTACCTACATTTGGAAGTCCTACGATACCTACACCTAAACCCATTAGTTTCCTTTGTTTTATATAAATATAGCCCATTTTATCCAAAAATCACTTTTTCAAGCCTGAAATACCAGCAAAAGCCACAAAATTAATTAGTTCCACCCTACTCGAATAAATTCGAGTCTCCACGGAAGCGCGAATTCATTCCGTGCCATATTACTTATTGTGTTCAAACTCTGGAACTATCTCTTTTAACTTCTTGATTTTATCTTCACAAACTAGAAGTTCTTGAATATCCTTGTTTAGTTTATCTATATCATATTTTGTAGAGCTTGCTACCATGATTGAGTCATAGTCTGTTTTTTTATCACTATCATTTATAAGTAGTTCTTCATAAAGTTTTTCTCCTGGTCTTAATCCACAAAACTCTATTTTTATATCTTCTTGTCCACTTAACTCACACATCTTTTTAGCTAAATCTACGATTTTTACAGGTTCTCCCATATCAAGTATAAATAACTCTCCACCTTTTCCAATACTTGCAGCTTGTAGTACAAGCTCACAAGCTTCTGGTATAAGCATAAAATATCTTGTAATATCTGGATGAGTTACTGTAATAGGTCCTCCAGCTTCAATTTGTGATTTAAACTTTGGTATTACGCTTCCACTACTTCCAAGTACATTTCCAAATCTTACAGCTACTATCTCTGTGTTTTCTTTTGTATTTGCATTTTGCGCATACAATTCACATATTCGTTTTGTTGTACCCATGACATTTGTAGGTCTTACTGCTTTATCTGTTGAGATTAATACAAACTTTTCAGCTTCGTATTTTATAGATAAATCTATACAGTTTTTTGTTCCAAGTATGTTGTTTGAAATACCCTCAAGTATATTATCTTCTACTAAAGGCACATGCTTATATGCAGCTGCATGTATTACTATTTGGGGTTTGTATTTTTTAAAGGTCTTTTCTATAAAGTCATAGTTTCTTACATTTTGCATCACTGAGACGATATTTGGGGAGTGTAGTTCTTCTGTTATTTTATATAGATTATACTCACTATGATCAAGTAAAACAAGCTGTTTTGCACCAAATTTTTTACACTGTCTACTTATTTCACTTCCAATACTTCCACCAGCACCAGTAATAAGTACTATTTTATCTTTTATAAAGCTTTCGATTTTATGTTTATCCAAATCTTGAGGATGCCTTGCAAGTAAATCTTCAACAGATATATTTTTAAGTTGCGTTGTAAAATCTTTGTGTTCAAGTATCTCTTCAAGTGATGGAAGAATTCTAATCTCTTTAAAATACTCTCCAAGTTCCTCATATATATGTTTTATTCTACTTTTCTTTACACTTGGCATAGCAATAATCAAAAGATCAAGTTTTTGCCCTGCTAATCTCTCTTTTAGTCTCTTTTTTGACAAGATATGAATAGCATCAATTGATCTTTTTTGTAAAATTTTATCATCATCTACAAAGTACTTTACTTTATATTTACTCTCTCGAAACTCTTCTTCTAGCTTCATCCCAGCTTTTCCAGCACCATAAATAACTAACTCTTTAGTCTTTGCAACCTTGCTTCTATTTATCAAATAATGATAAGAGTACATAGAAAAATTTATAGCAAACAAATAAAAAGCAAGCTCAGAGGCCATAAAAGCAAATCTAAGTTCCCCATAATAAAAAGGCATATAGATACAAAAAGCTATGATATAAACAATACTTTTCATAATAAAAGTTTTTTGAGTAGCCTTTGACCAACTCAAACTAAAATCTTTGAAAATCAAAAGAGAAGCCAGCATTCTTATAGCTATCACTCCTAAAACAAATCTTATCTCAAACTCCATATGAAATATAAAAAAAGTCCACCAAAAAGTAATAATCGTAAGAGCAATTATCACTACAAAATTAAGTATTCGTTTATCAAGTCTTAGCATCTATCTTTATCCTAATATTTATTTTTCACGGAAGCGCGAATTTATTCGTGCCATTTTCAACAAGCTCCATCATACTCGAATAAATTCGAGTCTCCAAACGGAAGCGCAAATTCATTCGTGCAAAGCCCACCTCACAAAAGACTCGAATAAATTCGAGTTTCCGAAAAGGCAAAATTCATCCATCACATTCGGAAGCGCGAATTCATTCGTGCAAAGCCCACCTCACAAAAGACTCGAATAAACTCGAGTTTCCAAAAAGGCAATCCTTATCTAATCAAAGCTTTTCTTTCCATCTACAAACCTCATGACAAAAGCCATCAAAACCATCGACACGAAAAATGCTACAAATACATTTGCTATAAAATACAAAATATCAAATTAAATTATCTTTGATTACATCACAAATCATCTGTACATCATCTTTATTCATTGTTGTACTACTTGCTACACAAAGCCCTTTTTCAAATAACTCTTCACTTGTACCATCAACTATAGCCTTATTGTTTTTAAATAATTTTTGCATATGCATAGGTTTCCATAAAGGTCTTGATTCTACATTTACTTGTTCTAAAGCCTTCATAATTTTATTGTAATCTGATTTTTCAAATATCATAGCGGTAAGCCATCTATTCCCTCTACTATTGTCAAGTTCTGGCATAAACTCAACTTCATCACAATCTTCTAAAAACTCTTTATACCAATTGAATATTTCTCTTTTTTTCTGTACACGCTCTTCTATAACTTCCATTTGTCCTACACCAATAGCTGCTAAAACATTTGACATACGATAGTTATATCCATACTCTTCATGCTCATAGTGTATAAAAGGTTCTTTTGCCTGAGTAGAGTAAAACTTCGCTTTGTCAATCCAGTCTTTATTTGAACTCACTAGCATACCTCCACCACTTGTAGTTAAGATTTTATTTCCATTGAAACTGTATATCCCAAAATCTCCAAATGTTCCTGTGTGATGACCATTATAAGTAGCACCTAAACTTTCAGCTGCATCTTCAATCAGATATACTCCATGAAGATTACAAATATTAGCTATTTTTTCTATATCAGCACACTGTCCATATAGATGAGTTACTATTAAAGCTTTTGGTTTCTTATCACATTCGCATAAATATTTGTTTAGAAGTTTTGGTGATAAATTCCAACTCTCTTTATCACTATCTATGAAAACTGAATTTGCACCTTGATAAAGTATAGCATTTACTGAACCTATAAAAGTAAAAGTAGAAGCTAATACATCATCTCCCTCACCAACTCCTAAAACTCTAAGAGCTAAATGAATAGCAGCTGTTCCAGAAGTCACTGCAAGAGCATTTTTTGTACCTGTATAATTCTTTATACTGTCCTCAAATTTATTTACATATTCACCAAGTGGTGCTATATAATTGCTTTCAAATACTTTTTCAATATACTTTAATTCATTTCCACTCATATGTGGAGCACTTAAAAAAATTCGTTTATTCACTTTATATCCTCTATTTCTCTACACGGATTACCATATGCTTTTTTAAAATTGTTAATATTTTTTACTACAATTGACCCAGCACCTATAACTGTATGATTTCCTATTATTATACCTTGTATCACATTAGAGCCTATTCCAATATGAGTATATTTACCAACCTTTACATCTCCTGCAAGTGCAACATTTGGTGAAATATGTACAAAATCATCTATCACACACTCATGCTCAATAACACAAGAAGTATTTAATATTGCGCCTTCACCTATAGTGGCTTTTGCATTTACTACTACATTTGGCATGATAACTGTTCCTTTACCTATAGTTGCACTTGAAGATATTATGCTACTTGGATGAATTAAACTTATTATCTTAAATCCACTATTATGAACTTTTTCAAAAAGTTTTGCTCTTATAGCATTACTACCTATTCCAAAAGCAATAGGAATATTATTAGTTTTTTTAATATCTTCAAAAGTTGGATATTTGTTTTTTCCATCATCAATGAATATAATATTTTCGTAACCATTATCTCTTGCAATATCTGCAACTACAAGACCATGGCCACTTGCTCCATAAATATATAACTCTTTCATCTTACTTTGTCCCAGTAAATTTTTCCATTGTAGCACTGCTAGAAGAACTAATATCACTTCTTTTTACAACTTTTAAAAAAGTTAACCAAAGTATTTTCATATCTAATAGAAAAGATTGATTATCAACATACCAAACATCATAATCAAATTTTTGTTCCCAAGAAATAGCATTTCTTCCATTTACTTGAGCCCATCCTGTGATACCTGGCTTTACATCGTGCCTTCTTTTTTGTTTATCAGTGTAAAGTTTTAGATATTCAATAAGTAATGGTCTAGGACCGACAAAGCTCATCTCTCCCTTAAGTACATTAAACAACTGAGGAAGTTCATCTAAACTTGTACTTCTAATAAACTTTCCAACTCCTACTAGTCTTTGCTCATCTGGAAGCAAATTCCCCTCTTTATCTTTTTCATTTGTCATAGTTCTAAATTTATATATACCAAATATCTTTTCTTTATATCCTGGTCGCTTTTGTCTAAAAAGTATAGGACTTCCCATCTTCCAAAGTATAAGTAAACTCACTACTATATAAATAGGTGAAAAAAGAATTATTAAAAATAGCGCTAAGGTTTTGTCAAATAGTGATTTAAGCATTTGAAACCTCTTTTATTAGCTCAATATACCGTTCAGCTAATTTCTCTCTATCAAATTTTTCTTTTACTAATTTGTAGCCATTTTCTCCAAAAGCTTTTAGTTCTATATCACTCATATTTAAAAACTTATCAACTACTTTTTTAAACTCTTCTAGGTTTTCAGGTTCTGCATAGAGCCCACACTTTGCTTCATTTATTAAATCTCTTGTTATACCATCTATAGTTACAAATACTGGCTTTTTACAGCTCATATAGTCAAATACTTTGTTGGGATATACTGTCTTAAAAGTATCAGTCTTTTTGAGTATTGCCATACATACATCACTTGCATTTACATAGTCCACTACTTCATGCTTAGGTACTGAGTCTATAAACTCTATGTTTTTAAGATTATACTCACTAGCTTTTTGTTTTAAAAGTTTTTTTTGCATACCATCACCAATAAGTACAAAGTGAATATTATCATATTCTTTAAAAGCCTTTGCAGCTTCTACTACTTGCATAAGGTCATTTGCTACACCATGGGCTCCAAGATAAGTAAATACTTTTTTGTCACCCCAAGCAAATTTTTTTCTTAACTCACTTCCTTTATGTTCTTCCCCCATTATAGAAAAATCAGCACCATTTGTAATAATCTCTATTTTATCTATAAACTCTGGATATCTTTTTTCTATATTTTCTTTAAAAGCAGGTGTGAGTACAACTATTTTTTTACTATATTTATAAAGTCTATGTTCTAACCAATATAAAATTTTTAATAAAATCTTATTATTTAACACACCAGTTGCTACAGCTGATTCTGGCCACAAGTCTCTTACTTCAAAGATAAAGGGTACTCTTTTTAGTTTCGAAACTATTATTGCACTAATCCCTACAAAAATAGAAGGTGAAGTTACTATATACACATCAGGTTTTTTTAGAAATAGTGCTTTAAGTAAAGATGAAAATGTATAGGAAAGATATCCTATCACTCTACCTACAAAGTTACTATTGTACCCAGAATAAGTCCAAGTACGATACAGAGTGATATCTTCATCTACTTTTTCAGTATTTGACCAAGTGTTTGGAAGTATCTTTTTTCCTGTAGCATAGTGGATATTTCCCGCTATAACATCAGTTATAAATCCTGCTTTTTTACTAAAAAAAGATGTAAATTCATTCCATCTTGAACCACCTGGGTCGTTTTTACCTAAAAAATATTGATGAAAAAGTGTTATTCGCATATAGTATCAGTCCTTTTTTTCTATTATTGTTTTTATCTCAAAGTCTTTAGGAGTATCAATCTCAAAAACTATTCTAATACCCTCATCATAAAAGTTATAATAATCAGATATATAACTAGTCTCTACTTTATGTCTTATATTTGAAGAGATAATAAACTCATCAACTTTCAAGCTATATTCATCTATTTTATCTATATCAAACTTTGTATTCCAAATTTGTTTTATATTTGTATCTTCTTTAATATTTTTTATATTATCTATTACTATTATTTTATCATCTTCTAGTTTTATATCTCTTTCGTGAACTACTCCAAACTCTTTTTTGTATGCGTAGTTCTCACCTAAAAAATGATTTTCATCAAAATCAATACATTTTGCTTTCGTCCAGTTTGAGTATCCAAAGTTCAATACTTGAGCCATCTGATTTGAATTATTTATCATCACAGTGTTATGTCCAATGACACCTATGAAATTGTTTTTAAACTTTTTGTCAGTGTTGTATGAATACGACCCTGCATCACAAAATATATTCTTATTATCACTCCAAATATCAAGATGAAACATGTCATTTGAAGCTGGTCTATCTTTGTAGCTATGGCATCTAAGAAAGCTAAAAAAGTTTTTGTTTTTTAATATATAGTATCCACCATCATTAAATTTTATTTTTTTATCTAACTCTCTAGTTTCTTTATCTTCTAAAGAAAAAAACTCTACTAACTTTTTATGTCCTTCAAACAGACTATAAGCCCTATTTACTACGCTAGCAAAGTTTAAACTACTTCTAAAGTCTCTATAGTTATCACCTGTTAGTGGGAATAAGTTTGCCCCATCATTTGAGCCATAATTTGGAAGCCATCCATTTTGTTGTACAAAAGAGTTTAAAAACTCTATCATTTTTTGATGTCGTTGCTCTAGTTCTATCGGTAAGTTATAGTTCATCTCTTTTGATACAACCATCACAAAAGAAAGTACATCTAAAGCAAGTCGTTGATAAGTAAAAGAGTGTTGAATATATGAACCATTACTATATACCTGATATGATGTCTCTTTTAGTAAATAATTCAAACCTTTTTCTACAAAATATTTTGACTCTTTAAACTGAGGAAATAAAAGTCCACCTATAAAAAGTCCAGCAGCTTCGCTTATAGAGTGATTGTTTTTAACTGATTTAGCTGCATAATCTATATTTGCATCTACTCTTAGAAGTGAAGTATAAATATTCTGTACTATCTTTTGCTCATCTTCTTTAGTAAAAAACTCTCTAAAATATTCAAGTGCATTTATCCAAGCAAAGATTCGAAAACTTATCTCCTGACCACACTTATAGTTTACTCCTAGCGGGTATGGATTTTTCTCTATCCATTCCAACATCTGAGCTATACATTCTTTAGCATACTTTTCATCTTTTGTAATGCTATAAGCATTTATAAAGTAATACACTTGAGGAAACCTAGAAGCCTCCCATATAAGCTTTATATCTCCATACTCTCCAAAGTCTGGCAATCTATTCCATGCTATTGCACTGTCTGCCTTAACTTTTGAGATAGGATTCATCTGCCAATTGATACTTCCATCTTCATTATAATCAAAATACTCATTTGAAAAAGCAAATATTTTACCACTCAAAGCATTATCAGCTTTTTCTATAAATGACTTACTTCCAATAAAGTCTTTATTTACTAAGTCAATTTTTTTATAATAAAAATTTTTCACATCATAACTAGAGACTTTTTTAAGTATTTTGTTATTGACCTTATCAAAATAGTTTATCTTTTTAAGTAGCTCATACTTTACTCTAAATACGAACCAATCAAACCCCATAAGCTTGATGTACTCATATATTGGTTTGGCTTTATTTAATAAGCTCATTTAACTCATCTTCTAATTCACTTATTTGAACTACTCTGTTTTCTTCAAGTGATCTTACATGTGCAAATGTTGCAAGTGTAGTATTTACTAATGACTCAAAAGATATAAGATTTTCTTTTGAAGATTTGATACTCTGTACAAATCCTACCATCTCATCTTTGTGTCCTTTATCTTGATTCCATTTTTTCATACCACTAGCACCGTATGCATCTACTTTTTTATAATTATCTAGCTCAAAAACTTTCCCTTCACAAAACAGATTCATCTGCTCTTTTGGATATGATTTATTTCCATTTGCAAGATAACTAAGAGTTCCTATTGAGCCATCTCTAAATCTAAGATTTAATATCACATTATCATTTTTTATAGCTAACTCTTTTTGGCTATTTAGTGCTACACTACTTACAGACTCAACTTCACTATTTGCTAAAAAGCTCATAGTATCTATAAAGTGACAACCCTCACCAATAATACGACCACCACCTACAATAGGGTCATGCACCCAAAGATCTTTTGGTAAGGCTCCTGCATTTATAGTCATATTCATAGCAAGTCCGCTACTTCTACCTTTTGTTTTTTTATGTATATCTTGGATAAATGGTGAAAATCTTCTATTAAACCCTACCATCAGTTTTGGAAGTCTGCTTTCACTTGCTAATCTATTACAACATTTCACTACCTCTGCTAACTGTTCCATATCAACAGCAAGTGGTTTTTCTACAAATACATTTTTTCCAGCTTCAAGTGATTCTATAACTAAACTAGCATGATTGTTGTGTCTAGTAGTTATAAAGATAGTATTAATTTTTTCATCTTTTAAAAGCTCTTTGTAGTCGGTAGTACTGTACTCAAAGCTAAACTTTTTAGCTGCAAGTGAACTAGAGAGTCCTTTACTACTAGATATCCCTACAAGCTTTGCAGTTGAATCTTTAAGTATAGGAAGAACTATCAGTTTTGTAAAGTTTCCAGCACCTATAACACCAATTCCAACTTTACTTGAAGTAATACTGCTATTTGAAGCTACAAGATTTACTTTTTTCTCTACTTTTACATTCTCTTTTGTTTCATACTCTAGTACTACACCCAATGCATCTCGATTGTTTAGTATCTCATTGTAAGCTTTTGGAGCTTCTATGAACTTATACTTATGTGTTACGAGATAATCAAAGTTTAGTCCACCACTTGAAAGAAGTTGTAGTATAGCTTGAAAGTTTCTATTTTCAGTCCATCTTACATATCCTACTGGGTAGTCTATCCCCTCTACCTCATACTTGTCATCATATCTTCCAGGACCATAAGAACTAGAAATATGAAAAGCTATCTCTTTTTCATAAAAAGGTGGTCGTGGTATGTTCATACCAATTGCACCCACTGCTACGATACGACCTTTTCTTCTTGTGATCTCTGCTGCTTGTTCTAGTGGTCCATTTGACTTTGTAGCAGCTGTGATAATCACACCATCCACTCCTATCTCATCTGTATGGTTTGCCACAAAAGATATAGGGTCTTCTCCATTTGCTGGGTTTAATGCTATAAAGCCATTTGACCTTGCAAGTTCCACTTTGCCATTATCTATATCTACCCCTATTGCTTCACATCCATTTGCTTTTAAAAACTCCATAGTGATCTGACCTATAAGCCCAAGACCTATCACAACTACTTTTTCACCAAGCGTAGGTTGAAATAGTCTTATACCTTGTAAGGCAATAGATGCTATGACAGTAAATGAAGCTTGTTCAAAAGATACACCATCAGGTATCTTTGCCACAAGATTTTTACCTACGGCTACTATCTCACTATGAGCCCCATTAGATACTACTCTATCACCAGCTTTAAACTCAGTGACATTACGACCTACTTCTATAACAGTCCCTGCATTACAGTACCCCAAAGGCATAGGCTCTCCCAGTTTTGCAAATACAGTTTCAAGTGTAGGGACAAGTCCATCTGTTTTTATCTTATCTAGTACCATCTTTACTTTGTCTGGTTGAGCTTTTGCTTTTTGTATGTAAGACCCTCTACCAAACTCTAAAAGCATTCGCTCTGTACCTGGAGAGATTAAACTTCGCTCACTTTTTATAAGTACTTCATTTGCTCCACAGTTTGGAAGAGGTATCTCTTCTAATAATATTTCACCCTTTTTAAGGTCTTGTAGTAGTTGTTTCATAATCTTATTTTATCCTTTTTGTAATTAATTCCGTTTGACACATAACCTATTATTAACCAAATTATAATTGATGAATAAGGTGTTCTCATAGGTGTGTTTATATTAAAACTCACTAATAATAATGTAATTAATATTATTGCAACTAGTTGAAATTTTCTATCATACTTTGATAATACTAAAGCTTTTTTTATTGCAAAAATAAAAATAAAAAGCATACTCAAGAAAAAAAACAATCCACCTTTTACAAAATATTCTATCCATTGATTATGAAACGTACCTTCTGGAAAATATTCTGAAATTAAAAAACCTTCACCAATAATTATATTTAAGTTTGGTAAGTATTCTAAAAATCTTAAGATTTGTTCTATTCGACCTCCTGATAAATCATATCCCTCCATCGAAGAATCAAATATTAACATAAGTTTATTATAAATATATAAATCTTCTATATCAAGAAAAAGAACAATTAAAACCAAACTAAAAAATAATAGAGATATGACTTTTAATATTTTTAATATTGAAATATTTTTAATATTTAGTAGAAAAAATAATAAAAACATAAATAGCAACATTGCAAGTGGTTCTCTAGCTGCACTAACAACTATTTCAAAAAATATAAGAGATGAATAGATATATTTATATTTTATATTACTAAATAATGTTAAAAATAATATTATTGATAATACCAATGGATAAGAAACAAGTTTTTGATAAATTGTCATAAAATAGAAAATATTATCAGTTCCTCTATTAATAATTGCATCATAAATATTTTTATTCAATAACGTATCTAAAAAATGAATTGAAATAAATGTACATAGTGATATTGATAATATTTTAATCGTGGAGTCAAGATTGTAGTTCTTTGATATTTCTTTTCCTATAATATAAGAAAAAACTTGGGGAATAAAGTACAATAGAAAAAGATTTAAATTAACTGTTTTTAAATCAAGAATTAATATAGAGAAAGTTAGAGTAGCTATAGCTATAATCAAACTTAATAAAATGAATATATCAATAAAACTAATTTTATATTTTTTAGTTATTAATACATATAATCCAATTAAAAACGTTATGTAATATGATAAGGGTAATACTTTTGCACTTTCAAATCCAGAAGTATTATATACAGTACCATTTAAATAGAAATATATTGGTACAATAATCAGTATTAAATATATTGTTGTTATATTTAAAATCAAATATAATTCCTTTTTATCTTTTTAATATGATAAATAAAAAGTAATGTGATTAATATAAAATTGACAATTGAACCTATAATTTGTCCAATTGCAACACCGTAAACTCCCCAAGAAAAAAACAAATAATATCCTATTAACAAACTACTAAATGTAGAAATTAAAACTATATATATACTACTATGTATAACTCCTAAACCAACTAATGCACCACCTGTGATAGTATATGTAGATATAATTAAATAGTTCACTAGTAAATAGATAAGAATATCAAGCACTTGACTATACTCTTGACCATAATAGTAATTAACTACAATATAAGCTAATAGATATAAACATAAAGACACTACAATAGAAAAAGGAATCATTAATATTTGATACTTAAGTAAATTATTTTTCAGCCAAGTATAATTATTTTCATTTTCACTAAAATGAGGTGTGATAATAGATTGTGCTGTTCCATTTATAACATTACCTGCCATAAAAAATATTATGGCAATTGAATAATACCCTATTTCATCCTTAACAGCTTCTAAATAATCTAATAAATAAATATCTGAATTCTTTCCCACAACTGTAATTATCATACCAATAAATGAAAAGAAGGCATAGCTATTAAATTTCTTAATTTTAGAATTGTCAATATTAAACTTAAATAAATTTCTATCTAGATGTTTGAAAAAAATAATAGTACCAAGTATGTATGAAATAATAGTTGAATAAATCAAACCACTAAAACCATATAAATAAGTAAATATAAAAATTAATACAATAAAAATTAACCTAATTAAGACTTGAAACTTTGCAACATTTTTTATTTCTTTTAATGCTTGAAAATATGCAAGGAACAAATAACCTAATGCAGCAAAAGGTATTACTATTGAATATCTATATAGCCAATACTCAATATCTTCATTTTTTGTTAGTAATCCAAGTTTTAATAAAGTAAATAGTAAAAAAATAGAAATGATACTAAAGAAAAGCACTATTACAATACTCTTCTTTAAAATAGCTTTCTTCTCAAATTTTGGTCTTTTCTCAGATGCAGTTTTTAATAATGCAACATTTACACCAAAAGTTGCAAATGTTATAAAAAATAAACTATATGATTGAATTATTTTAATATTTCCAATCTCTTCAGCTGAAAGAATCTTTCCTAAAAATAATACTAAACCAAAACCAAAAAACTGAACTAAAAAGTTTGAGCCAAGTAAGTGAAAAAAACCCTTATTATAAATATTTTCAAGAAAATTTTTTATCATTTATTTGAAATCTCTTCATATATTTTTAATAAATCATCAACTACTACTTTTACATCATGATATTTTTCAACATATGTCCTACTATTTTTTCCTATTTCATATCTTTTTTTAGAATCTAAAATAAGGCCTTTTAATACATCATATATAGTATCAGGATTGGCAATAACAAGAGGTAGTTCAGGAGGAAACTTAGATTTTAAATCATCTCTTATGTATGTTATAGTTGGTTTACCTGCTGCCATAGTCTCAACTGCAGTAACACCATGAGAACCACATCTCAATTCATCAACATATATATCGCAATTAGTTATTTCTTTATACATTTCCTCTTGTGTTATTTGTCTTTTTAAAACAAATTCAAATTTATAACCTTCTTCCTCAAGTCTTTTTACTGCTTCTTTTATATATACTGTACCTTTTACTATTGGTTCAGTAGGAATATGCAATATTCTAGGTATATCATTATTTTCATCTGGATATATACAATCAATAAGTGATAAATCAACAGGTTGTCTGAATAAAAAAACCTTTTTAAAATATGGCTTAGCATAGTCTATAAATTCAGGATCAGTTACTACATAATCAAGTCTTTTACTCCATGACCAAAATCTAATTTTTGTTTTTATATCCCTTATAAATGTAGAAAATGAATTTTTTAAGAAAAAGTGCTCATTTAATTCATTAGCTAATTTAATCTCTCTAACATCTCCTCCACCAAAAGTTATAATCATTGGTATATTATGTTTTTTATATAATCTTCCTTCATATAACCAATGTAATTCTCTAAAAAAAATATTTGAACTATGATAATGTACTAGTGACACTTCTTTAGGTACATCATGTAGATACTTAAGTAAATTATAAATTTTTATAAAAATATTATCACTTTTTTTATATAACGCTCTATCAAATTTTAATCTTCTATTTAAATCTTTCCACTCACTATCTAAGTAAATAACATTTTTGCTATTTATACTTCTATTCCTTAATTCTTTTGCTATTTTATAAGGCCAGCCAGCTAAACTTCCAAATTGCAATATATATTTATCTTCCACTATAAACTTCCTTCTATTTTATTTTCTGACTCTTCTTTAAAGATGGTAACTCTACATATTTATGAAGAATCCACGATAAAAAAATCACAATAATAATTACTAAAAACAATGATACAAAAATATTAATTCTAATTTTATAAGTAAAAAAGCTCAATAAACTAAATCCGACAGTGGAATGTACTGCATATAAAGGGTAACTGATATTTGCCCAAAAACCTGAAAAAATACCTTTTTTATCTGATCTAAACTTAAAAAGATAAATAAAGATAATAAATGCTAAAACATACAGTTTAATCACCAAAAAGTTTACATTATATCTTTCATATAAAAAAAATAGAGATACAAAAAATAAAAAAGTTATAATTATAATTGACTTTTTAATTGAAAACTTATTCTTATATAATAAAAAAAGGACTACGCCTATATTCATATAAGTTATATATCCAAGATTATAAATTATAGTATTTATTGATAAGCCTAATAATGGGTAGTTTATATCAAACTTAAATAATAAAATACACACTATAGTCACAACAGCTGGAGCTAAAACGAAATATTCAGGGTATCTCCTTAATACAAATAAAAACAATGCAACGTATAAATAAAATTTCATTTCAATTTCTAAAGTCCAAACAACTCCATCAATAGCAACTCCACCAATCCAGTCTCGAAAAAGAGTAACACTTTTTAAGTAGATTTCAAAAGTATCTGAGAAATCACCTACATATAAATTAAAAATATATATAAATAAAACGGAAATTAAAGCACTTATTATATATAAAGGATAAATTCTAATTACCCTAGCTTGAATAAATTTAATTGATGTCCTATTTGACAAAGATAAAGGTATTACAAAACCACTTATTAAAAAGAAAATAGCTACGCCGAAGGCACCATCTATTGGCAATAAGTTTATAAACCAACTTGGAAAAATCTCTCCCTCTTTGGGATTGTACAAATACCCATTTAAAGCATTAAATCCAACTGTAAAGTGTGCTAGCATAACTATGAAAGCAGCGAAACCTCTTAATTCATCACAAAAATAAATTCTTTGACCATCTTTAACCATTAAAAATCTTTACTGCCATATTAATTTAAGTATTTTTCCAAATTTTTTCTATCTGGAAAATTTACCAAAACTCCCATATCTTTTTTCTGATAAACAACCATACTACCAACTGCACAAGCTGATGCTTTAGCTTTTTTTACAACTTCACCTAAATGTTCAATTTTTCCACAACCACCATTTGCAACAACAGGTATTTGAACATTACTAGTTATACTTTCTATTAAGTCTAAATCATAACCATCCCATGTTCCTTCTTTATCAATAGAAGTAACTAATAGTTCACCTACACCAGCTTTTTCAAGCTCTTTCACCCACTCTAGTACCTCTATACTTTGTTTATACTTCCCATGATGAGAGTAAATTTTTTGACTTCCAAAAAATGACTTTTTTATATCTATTGAGCCTACTACACTTTGATTTCCAAAGTATTTTGATATTTCTTCTATAAGTTTAATATTATTAAAAGCATTGGAATTTATCACAACCTTTTCAAATCCTATTTCAAATATTTTTTTTGCATCATCCAAACTTTTTATATTTCCACCATAACTAAGAGGCATAAAACATTCATTTGCAATGTCAGTTAAAATTTTAAAATTTATATTTCTATTTTCTTTTGAAGCAAAAATATCTAAAAACATCAATTCATCTACTTCTAATTCATTAAATATTCTAACAGTATTTACAGGGTCACCAATGTAATTATACTCTTTAAATTTCACTGTTTTTACAAGGCTCTCATTTTTTAATAATAGACATGGTATTACTCTTGTTCTTAACATTTTATATCCTTGCAAAATTTTCAAAAAGTTTCATACCAAACTTATGACTCTTTTCAGGGTGAAACTGAGCACCAAAGATATTATCTTTTTGAATAGCACTATCAAACTCTACACCATAATCTGTTTTAAGTATAGAATTTTTTTCATTTTCAACTTTTACAAAATATGAATGTACAAAATAAAACCTTGTCTCATCAAACTCTTCAAATCCATGAATTAATAAACTTTCATTAGATTTATTTACTATATTCCAACCCATATGAGGAATTTTATATTCTTTATCAATTCTATTTTTAAAGCTCATTGTTTTAGCAGGTATCCACCCAAGTCCTGATAAACTTCCCTCTTCACTTGAATTAGTTAAAAGTTGCATACCAAGGCAAATACCTAAAACTGGCACTTGTTCCTTTAATGCTTTTTCATTTAATACTTCTTTTAAATCTTTTTCATTTATCTTTTTCATAGCAGTATCAAATGAACCAACTCCAGGTAAAAGTATCTTTGAAGCATTTTTTATTTTATCTACATCATTTTCAATAGTTGATTCTACTCCAATATATTTAAACATATTTTTTATAGAACCTAGGTTTCCCATTCCATAATCTACTATAGTAATCATTTTTTCTCATCCTTAGGCATTGGAAAGCAGTATTTTAGATAAAAACTCATTGGCACAAGATTTGCCTTTGCTAATACTTTAAATAAAGGTCTTAATAATTCGAATCTTTTTTTATATGTAGGATATTCTCTCCACGACTTTGGTTCTCTATTCATAATTTCTTCATACTCTTCATCACTAAGTTCAAGTCTTTTTTTAAAATATTCAACCAAATCTTTTTCTAAATGAGGAGGTTCATTATATTCATTCCAAGCATCAACTCTACTCATTTTTCCATTTCTTACCATTGCAGCAAGTGTATTATTTCTCATATCAGTATGAAATTTTTGAGGTAAGTATACACTATGAAAAAATGCAGTCATTCTATTTTCAAGGTGATGTCCTCCATAATATTTCCAATTATATTCTTTTTGTAAAAATTTTTTTGCGTCTTCTTTATTATAATCAATATACCAAAAAGGTCTAATCTTTTGAATTTTTGCAAACATTGTTGAAAATAAGAATCTTGAAAAAGTCATTAATGGATATGATTTCATAGGTAACTTCCCAAACTTATTATGTATTGATTTTATATATTTACCATCAAAATAATTTCTACCAACAGGAGTAATACCTTCTTCCATAAAAGAATGACCTTCCAAAACATATTTTACTTTATACTTCCAAGCAACTCTATACATTACTTCTGCAAGTGCTAAATCAGTTGAAGCTTCAATTTCAGCGACATCTGCATAAAAAAATGAGCGGAATATATCATCTGCTTCTTTATTATCAGTTACATGAGTATATAAATCAATATCTAATGCAGTTAAAACTTTTCTTATATTTTCTGTTGCAATCGCACTATTCCATGTATTATCATAATGTACTGCTAAAGGTCTTAATCCCCATTTTTTTGTTAAGTATAACATATATGATGAATCTGTTCCACCACTTACACCAATAATACAGTCATATTTTTTACCTTTTCCTGCTTTTTTTATCTCTTCAATTATCTGAAAAAATTTTTCTTCACCTTTTTTTGTTCCAGTTCCATATTCTTCTTTTAAACTTTCTAATTGATGACAATATTTACAAACACCTTTATCATCAAAAGTAATATATGAAACTCTTTCATCGTATATACATTTAGAACAAACTTTTAAATCAGTTTTTAAATCAGTTTCAGTAGACAATATTATCCTTCTTTTAACTTAATAATTTTTATTTATTCAATATTAGAAAAAACTTCACCTTCTAATCCATTATCAATAACATAATCTTTAAAATTATACCTTACATTATTTATTTCTATCTTATCAAATTCAATAAAATAATCTTCTGTACTTACAGAATAAGTATTATTTATAAAAACGATACTACCATTTTTATACATACTACTATCAATATTTGACATTTTTGCACTAATAATCTTAAATTTGTTTTTTCCTAAATAAGTAAAAGCACAAGGGTAAGGAATAGTTTGAGCTCTAATAAAATTATAAATCTCAATACAAGTTTTATTAAAATCTAATATTCCATCTTTTGGACTTCTTTTATCCCATATCTCTAATTTAGATTTATTTTGCTTCTTAAACTTAATCTCTTCCATAATAGGAAGTGTTCTATTTAATATTTCAGCAGACTTTTTAGTTGCTTTTGCATATACTTCTTTAATTGTATCTTCAATATTAATATCAAAGCTTTCTTGTGAAATTATATCTCCACCATCAACACTATCATCAAATTGAAAAAATGTAACTCCAGTTTTTTTTTCTCCATTTATTATTGCCCACACAAGAGGAGCCCAACCTGCATACTTTGGTAACAATGAAGCATGAATACCACATGCACCATATTTTGGAATCTCTCTAATTACTTTTGGAACTATATAATACCATCCCAATACTAATATTATATCAGGATTAATATCTCTAATAATATTTTCATAAGAAGATAGTTTATTATTTTCATCAACAAAATAAAGTGGGATATTATTACTTTTTGATATTGAAGACATATCTACATAATTTCTATTTATTACTTTTTCATTATTTCTTATAGTAAATTCTTGTGGTATAGTAAATATTGCAGAAATATTAATATTATTATCTATTAATGAATTTAATAATTCTTCACTAAACTTTGTACAACCTAAAAAAACTATTTTCATACAAACTCTTTGATTTTTTCAGAAATATACTTTATATCTACCTCATCATAACAAGGTAATGTAATAGTATTCTCCTCTAAATATTTTGCATTTGGTTGAACATCGTTATATTTTTTAGCATAGTAAGTTCCTCGACTTAAACAATAAGTACCAATAGTACTTTCAATATTTTGTTGTTTTAAGTATTTAATCAATTCATCTCTATTTATATTTTCTGGTACTTTAAAGACTAAAGATTGGACATTGTAAACTACATCACGAGATATTTGTTGTACTTGAAAACCTAACGGCTCTAGTAATTGAATATATTGTTCTCTTATCAAATTTCTTGATTTTACTATCTTATCTAGTTTTTTAACTTGTTTTATTCCCATTACACATTGAAGTTCTGGTACTCTATAGTTGTATCCATAATCTACAAAATCAAACTTACCATTCACAACTTTTGCACCATGATTTAATTTGATTTCGAAAAAATCTACAAATTTTGAGTCATTGAAAGTTATAGCTCCACCTTCGCCAGTAGTAAGTAATTTTCTAGGATGAAAACTAAAGCAGGTAATATCTGCTATATTTCCACATCTCACACCAAACTCACTACTTCCTATCGCACAAGCTCCATCTTCTATAAGTGGTAAATTATATTTTTCACATATCTTTTTAATCTCATGAATTCCACTAGGATTTCCAAGAGCATCTACAAATATAACTGCTTTTGTTTTTGAAGTAATTTTACATTCCAATTGTTTTGGAAGCATATTAAAAGTATTCAAATCAACATCTGCAAAAATTGGTGTTGCACCAATATCTTCTACTACATTTGATGTTGCAGGAAAAGAAAAATCTGATAATATTATTTCATCACCAGCCTTTACATCAATGGCTTTAAGAGCCATAGTAAGAGCTGTAGTAGCAGAAGTTGTAAGATAACAATACTCAGCTCTTGTGTAATATTTAATTTCATTTCTAAATTCTTCTACAAATTTACCTTTTGTAAACCACCCACTATCGAAGATTTGCTTAAATTCATTTTGAACTTCTTCAAAAGATATATAAGGTTTTATAAGCTTTATCATTTTATATTTTCCTTATACCATTCAATTGTTTTTTTAAGTCCTTCGTCAAATGGCGTTAATTGGTAATCAATCATAGATTTCACTTTTTTATTACTTGCATTATGTGATTTTACATCTGCACCTCTTTCAGGTTTATTAATAATATCACCTTTAAAATTCATAATATCAGCTATATTATAAATTACTTCTTTCATTGAAATTTGACCATCAGTTGATATATTTATACTATCTGCTTTTTCCATAAGTGGATAAAGCTTTATAATAGCATCTACAGTATCTTCTACATATATAAAATCTCTTGTTTGTAATCCACTACCATGTATTTCAGGACTTATTCCTTTTAATATTCTATATGCTGTAATAGGAATAACTCCTGCTAAATAACCTTTATAATTTTGTCTTGGACCATAATTATTAAAAGGCCTTACTATAAAAACATCTAAATCAAACATATTTACCCAGCTATGAATAGCAATATCAGCTGCTGCTTTTCCTGCTGCATATGTTGTAGTTGGCTTTACAGGATGTTTTTCATCCATTGGCTCATATACGGCACTTCCATACACTTCAGAAGTAGAAAAATGGACAAGTGTTTTAAAATGTCCTTTTCTTTGGTGTTCTAAAATATTTAATACACCATTCACATTTGTATCAAATGCATTTTTAGGATTTACAAAAGAGTAATTTAAAGCTTTTGTAGCACAATTAAATACAATATCAATATCATGCTTTTCAAAAATATAATCTAGTGATGAAGTTATCTCAATATCATCTTTATAAAGTATAGCTCCTTTTGAAATAGCATCTTTTAAATTGTCTTCACTTCCAACAAAAAGATTATCTACTACAATTACTTCACTCGCACCTTCATTGATAAGCCTATCAACTAAGTGACTTCCTATAAATCCTGCTCCACCTGTTACAAGAATAGTGCTATTTTTTATATTTGGTCTCATTTATTTGCTTCCATAATTTGTTTTTGTACTTCATTGGCTACTTCCATAGCAAGTAATCCATCATCTTCATTAGCTACTTTTACATTTTCACCTTGACAAATTTTTACAAAATCCATAAGTTCAAGTAATAGTCCTTCTTGCGGTCTAACATCAACTGTTTCAGATTTTGAAGAAATTGATACATTATCAAGATATTGTTCTATTGATTGTTTATTTACATGAACTTCTTTACTAAGTAAATTACAATCAATATACATATCATCACAAGTAGCACTTATATGTCTTATTCTTTTTTCAGTAATTCTGCTTGCTACAACATTAGAAAATGAACCATTTTCATGTGTTATTATAGCTCTTGCATATTCAGCCATACCATCTTTTACATATCCATGAGCCTCAACTTTTTTAGGTTTTCCATTAAAAGTAAGTGCTAAATCAATATCATGAATCATTAAATCAATTATTACATCAACATCTGTAATTCTAGAACTAACTTTATTAGTTCTAGAAAAATCTATATTTATAATGTTATTACTATTTTTTATTACTTTTTCAAGAGCAACAACTGCAGAATTATATCTTTCTATAAATCCAACTTGTATATTAAGATTTAATTTTTTCGTAAGTTCTACAATTTCTTTACTAGATTCAAGAGTATCAGTTAATGGTTTTTCTACAAATATATTTTTTACGTATTTTGATACTTGTTTTATATAATCTGCATGTGTAAAAGTAGGAGTAACTATAACTACCCCATCTACTTTTTGCAAATCTTCATCAAGGTTTTGTGAAATAGGTACATTATATAGTTTAGACATTTTTTCACAAACCTCTTTATCAAAGTCAAATATAAAAGCTATTTCTAATTGCTTTAACATAGCAAGATTTCTAAGATGGTTTTGTCCCATCTTACCAACACCTAAAAGCCCTATTTTTACAACATTACTACTCATTTGGCTTACCTTCTATTTTATTTCCCATTTTGTCTACGTAACTATAATGTTTAGCTGGATTTCCCATCACTAAACTATACGGTTCTACATCTTTTGTCACTACGCTACCAGCAGCCACCATACAATATTCACCTAAAGTTATACCACATACTATAGTTGCATTTGCACCTATACTAACACCTTTTTTTACTAATGTGGGAGTAATTTTCCACTCAAGGTCAAATGCTCTTGGAACTTTATCATTTGTAAAACAAGCATTTGGCCCTACAAAAACATCATTTTCTATGGTTACACCATGATAAACTGATACACTATTTTGAATTTTACAATTATTTCCTATTTTTACTTCTGTATCAATATATGTATCTTTTGAAATAATACAATTACTTCCAATTTCACTTTTTTCTCTAATTTGAGAATTAATCCATATTTTTGTACCCTCACCTATTTTTGCTTGTTCGGAAACATTTGCAGTTGAATGAATATAAATATTATTAGCCATTTACTACCTCGATAATATAATCTTGTTCTTCTTTTGTTAAAAATGCAGACATTGGGAGTGCCATTATATCTAGTGAAACTTTTTCAGTAATAGGGAAATCTCCATTTTTATATCCCAAATACTGAAATACTTCTTGAAGGTGTAAAGGTATTGGATAATACACTCCAGTTGGAACGCCTTTATCTGCACATTTTTTCAGCATTGCATCTCTATCTTTTACTCTTATACAATATTGAGCCCAAACAGATAAATTATCTTCTTCCACAAATGGAATAATTATATCTTTTAGATTTTCATTATATTTTTTAGCAACTATTCCTCTTTGTGCAATTTCTTTATCAAAATATTTTAACTTAATATTTAAAACACCAGCTTGCATAGCATCAAGTCTTCCATTGATACCAATATGACTATGTTTATATCTTTGAGTTTGCCCATGGTTTAAAAAAATTCTTATTTTAGAAGCAAGCTCATCATTGTTTGTAAATACAGCTCCTCCATCACCATAACATCCAAGTGGTTTTGCGGGGAAAAATGATGTCGTACCTATATCTGAAAGATTACAAGATTTTATACCTTTATAAGTAGCACCAAAACTTTGAGCAGCATCTTCAATAACTTTAATATTATGTTTTTTTGCAATTTTATTAATTACATCCATATTAGATATTTGACCAAAAAGAGATACTGGCATGATAGCTTTTGTCTTAGCTGTAATTTTCTCTTCTATTTGCGTTACATCAATATTATATGTTTTTTCATCAATATCAACAAAAACTGGAATTGCTCCTATAAATGCTATCATTTCAGCTGTAGCAATAAATGTAAATGGTGTAGTTATAACTTCATCACCTGCTTTTATATCTAAAGCCATCAATGCCAAAAGTAAAGCATCTGTTCCACTACTACAAGCTATTGCATGTTTACAACCTACAAAATTTGCTAAATTTTCTTCAAGTTCTTTAACTTTTCCACCAATATACATAGATGTATCTAATACTTCTTGTATTTCTTTATCAATTTCCTTTTTATACTTTTGATATTGTCCCTGTAAATCTATAAAATTTATTTTCATTTTTTCTTCCTATTTAATTATTCCACAAAAATCTAAATCAGTTTTAATATTAATATTTTTAAATTCTTTATGAGCTACTAGAAAAGTAATTATATCTGCTTCTTCTAAAGCTTTTCTATAATCAATAATTTCTAATTCTTCATGACTTTCTATATTTGGTTCTACTGCTAATATATCTAAACCATCAGCTTTAAGTCTTCTTGCTATATAAAGAGCAGGTGATTCTCTTAAGTCATCAATATCTGGCTTGAAAGACAATCCCATACAAGCTACTTTTGCTTTTCTTCCATTTGCATTTTTAAATTCTAATGCTGCATTTTTTATCTTTTCTATAGCCCACTCTGTTTTGTATGTGTTTACTTCTCTTGCTGTTTTTATCATCTTAGCTGTTTTTCCACCTGCATGTACTATAAACCACGGGTCAACTGCTATACAATGACCTCCAACACCAGCTCCTGGTTGAAGGATATTTACTCTTGGATGTCTATTTGCAAGTTCTATCAATTCCCATACATTTATATCAAACTTATCACAAAGCATACTAAGTTCATTTGCAAAGGCTATATTTGTATCTCTAAAAGAGTTTTCAGTTAGTTTTGCCATCTCAGCTGTTCTTGCATCTGTACTTAGTACATCTCCACTTACAAAAGTTTTATAAAATTCTACAGTTTTTTCTGTAGCTTCTTGTGTAAGACCACCTACTATTCTATCATTTTCTACCAATTCTCTCATGATATGGCCTGGTAAAACTCTCTCTGGACAATGTGATATATAAAGCTTAGATGTATTTACATTTTCTTCTTTTAAAGTTTTTTCGACAAGTTCTGTAGTTCCCACAGGAGAAGTTGATTCTAATATTACTATATTATTTTCTTTTACATATGGTGCTATTGCTTTTGTTGCACTTATAATATAATCAGTGTTTGGAACATAGCCTTTATGAAAAGGAGTAGGTACTGCTATTATAAAAACATCAGCAACATCAGGCTTTAAACTTGCTTTTAACTTATTACTATTTACTGCACTTTTTACAAAGGTATCAAGTTCAGGTTCCACAATATGGATTTTACCTTGATTTATAGTGTCAACTGTACTTTGTACTACATCTACACCATGTACTTCATATCCCCTGTTTGCTAGAAGTGCTGCTGTTGGAAGTCCTATATATCCAAGTCCTATCACACATATTTTTTTATTAGTCATTAAAATTCTACTCCCTTTATAAATTCTACAATTCTTTCACAAGCTTTACCATCTCCATAAGGATTATGTGCTTTACTCATTTTTTCATATTCTGCTTTATCATCTATAAGCTTTTGTGCTTCTTCTATAATTATTATTTTATTAGTTCCTACTAACTTAACTGTTTCAGCTTCAACTGCTTCTGGTCTTTCTGTTGTTTCTCTCATAACTAATACTGGTTTACCTAAAGATGGTGCTTCTTCTTGCACTCCTCCACTATCAGTTATGATAAAATATGATTTGTCCATCATATAAATAAACTGTTCATATTGAAGTGGATTTATCAAATATACATTTGAAGTGTTTGATAGTATCTCTTTTACTGGTTTTTGAACATTTGGATTTAAATGTACTGGGTAAACTATATCTATGTTAGGATTATTTACTGCAATAGTTTTTAATGCTTCACATATATTTATAAAACCTTCACCGTGATTTTCTCTTCTATGACCTGTTACCAAGATAATCTTACGATTATCTTGTAGTGAATAGTGATTAGTAATTAGTGATTGGTGGATTTTGTTTTTTAGTTCACTATTGTTTTTTATTTTTTCTAATGCTAAAAATAGTGCATCTATTACTGTATTTCCTGTTACGATAATATTTTTAGGGTCTTTGTTTTCTTTTAAAAGATTGTTTTTACTTGCAGAAGTAGGTGCAAAATGATAATTAGCTAATACACCAGTAATTTGTCTGTTAGCTTCTTCTGGCCATGGGCTATATATATCCCCTGTTCGAAGTCCTGCTTCTACATGACCTACTTTTATTTGTTGATAAAATGCAGCTAAACTAGCTGAACTTGTAGTTGTAGTATCACCATGTACAAGCATTATGTCAGGTTTAAATTCACTTAATACACCTTTTAATCCTAAAAGTACATTTGATGTAATATCATATAAATCTTGTCCTGGTTTCATAAGATTCAAATCATAATCAGGTTTAATGTCAAACAATTCTAGTACTTGATCAAGCATTTCTCTATGTTGTGCTGTTACACATACCTTTACTTCAATATTAGATTCATTTTCAAATGCTTTTACTAGTGGAGCCATTTTTATAGCTTCTGGTCTTGTTCCAAATACTAATAATACTTTTTTCATTTCAGAAATTATTTTACTTTGTTTTTGCATTAAATTTATTTCCCTTTAATTTCATAAAATTCTTTATACCATTTTACAAACTTTTTAATACCATTTTCAAGTATTGTATTTGGTTTATATTCAAAATCATTTATCAAATCACTTACATCTGCATAGGTACTTTTTACATCTCCATCTTGCATTGGCAAAAAGTTCTTTTTAGCTTCTTTACCTATGGCTTTTTCTAGAGTATTTATAAAATCCATTAGTTTTATAGGAGCATTATTTCCTATATTATATATTTTATAAGAAGCTGTTGACTTATCTAATGGAAGATTTTTATCAAAATCAGCATTCAATGAACTTGAAGTTTCTATTGGCTTAGCTGGATTATCTATTACTTTTATAACGCCATCTACTATGTCATCTATATAAGTAAAATCCCTGCTCATATCACCATGATTAAAAACTTTTATTTCTCTATTATTTAGTATTGCGTCTGTAAAAAGCATAGGTGCCATATCTGGTCTTCCATATGGACCATAAACAGTAAAAAACCGAAGACCTGTAGTACATATACCATAAAGATGGGCATAAGAATGTGCCATCATTTCATTTGATTTTTTTGTAGCAGCATAAAGAGACACAGGATGGTCTGTATGGTCTATAGTTTTAAAAGGTTGTGATTTATTTAATCCATAAACAGATGAACTACTTGCAAATGATAAGTTTTTAACATCAAAATTTCTACAAGCTTCAAGGATATTTAAAAATCCCACTATATTACTTTGGATATATGCATGTGGATTTTCAAGTGAGTATCTAACTCCAGCTTGTGCTGCAAGATTACATACTGCATCAAATTTTTCTTCTTGAAAAATTCTATTTATAGTTTCTGTATCTTCAAGGTTTGCTTTTATAAATTTATGATTTGAATATTTTGTACTATTTATTGTAGATGAAGATAAAAGTTCAGCTTCTATATCTTCTTTGTTTATTCCTAGTTCATTTAATCTTGCATATTTTAAGTTTTGGTCATAATAATCATTGATATTATCAAGTCCTACTACTTCATCTCCTCTTTGCAGAAGTTTTTTAGTTAGATGATAACCTATAAATCCTGCTGTTCCTGTTACTAGTATCTTCAAATCTTTATTACCTTTTATTTTTATGGCTAATATTATATTTAAACTATGTTTTAATTTTGGTTAATCTAGGTGACATTTTTGAAACTTTTTTGTGATTTTTTGTAGTGGCTCGAATGAATTAGAGGTTCCATTTAGCTATTTTGGAAGCGCGGATTTATTCGTGTGAAAAGTGTGTAAAGAAAGACCCGAATGAATTCGGGTGTCCGAGTTTTGGAAGCTCGAATTTATTCGTGCATGGTGTTTTGGAGGCGCGGATTTATCCGTGCAATGCCCCGAATGAATTCGGGGTTCCGGAAATGAGAGTGTTTTGGAGGCGCGGATTTATCCGTGCAAAAAGTGTGCAAAGTGGAAAGACCCGAATGAATTCGGGTGTCCGAGATTTGGAGGCTCGAATTTATTCGTGCAAAAAATGCCCCGAATTTATTCAAGATTCCTTTAGCTATCGCTGTTGAAGATGTCTCTTGTGTAGACTTTGTTTTCTACATCTTTTATATCTTCTGAGATTCTGTTTGCTACTATTACATCACTTGTTTTTTTGAACTCTTCTAAGTTTTTTATAACTTTTGAGTTAAAGAAGTCTTCTTCTTCTAGTACTGGTTCATATACTACTACTTCTATACCTTTTGCTTTGATTCTTTTCATGATTCCTTGAATAGCGCTTGCTCTAAAGTTATCACTTCCTGATTTCATCACTAGTCTGTATATACCTACTTTGATCTCTTTTGTATCACTTGATAGTTCTCTTGCTTTTTTTATGATACTATCAGAGATAAAATCTTTTCTTGTACTGTTTGCATCTACTATTGCGCTTATTAGGTTATTTGGTACATCTTGGTAGTTTGCTCTTAGTTGTTTTGTATCTTTTGGAAGACAATATCCTCCATATCCAAAACTTGGGTTGTTATAGTGACTTCCTATTCTTGGATCTAAGCCTACACCCTCAATTATCTGTTTTGTACTTAGGTTATGAGTTTGTGCATAAGAATCAAGTTCATTGAAAAAAGCTACTCTCATAGCAAGATATGTATTTGAAAAAAGTTTGATTGCTTCTGCTTCTGTTGAGTTTGTATAAAGTATGTTTATATCTTCTTTTATTGCTGCTTGATTTAGAAGTGTTGCAAAGATTTCAGCTCTTTTACTTTGTTCACCTATTATTATTCTACTTGGATATAAGTTGTCATATAAAGCTAATCCTTCTCTTAAAAACTCTGGACTAAAGATGATATTTTGTGTGTCAAACTTTTCTTCCAAAGATTTTGTATATCCAACTGGAACAGTTGATTTAATAATCATCAAAGTTTCTGGATTGATACTTAAAACATCGCTTATTACAGATTCTACACTTTTTGTATTAAAATAGTTTGTTTTAGGGTCATAATCTGTAGGTGTTGCAATGATTACAAAATCAGCATCTTTATATGCTTCGTTTTTATCTAAAGTTGCTTTAAAGTTTAAATCTTTTGTTTGTAAATACTCTTCAATCTCTTTATCTTCTATTGGTGATTTTTTATTGTTTAATAGTTCTACTTTTTCAGGGATAATGTCAAGAGCAACAACTTCATTGTATTGAGAAAGTAAAACTCCGTTTGATAGTCCTACATATCCAGTACCTGCTATTGCTATTTTATAATTTTTATTTTGCATGATAGTTTATACCTTGATTTTTTGTTTTTATTGTATATAAAAAGTGGTTAATAGTTGGTTAGGTAAGTAGAAAGGGGAATAGTGCCTCGAATGAATTCGAGGTTCCAGAGTTTGGAGGCTCGAATTTATTCGTGCATGGTGTTTTGGAGGCGCGGATTCATCCGTGCAAAAAATGTGCAAAGATAAAACCCGAATGAATTCGGGTTTCCGAGATTTGGGGTTTCTTTATTTTAGGTTTTTGAAAAACTCTAGTGTCATTCTTACACCAGCTCCACTTGCTCCAAAAGGGTTATATCCCCATGCTTTTTCAACATATGCAGGTCCTGCTATGTCAAAGTGTATCCATTTGTCTTTGTTTTCTTCTTTTATAAAGTTATCAAGGAAAATCCCAGCTGTGATTGCTCCTCCATATCTTGTGCTTGCTATGTTATTTATATCTGCAACATCTGATTTTATTGTTTTTCTTAAAAATCTATTAAAATCAAGTGATGTTGCGTACTCTCCAGAAGCTAAGGCATGTTTTACTGCTTCTTGTTTTAGTTTTTGATTATTTCCCATGATTCCAGTTGTATATTCACCAACTCCTACTACACAAGCACCTGTAAGTGTTGCATAATCAAAAATATAGTCAATATCTTCTATCTCATCTTGTGCATAACATAAGCAATCAGCAAGTACAAGTCTTCCCTCTGCATCTGTGTTTTTAACTTCTATTGTTTTACCATTTTTTGCAGTTAAAACATCATCTGGTTTATATGCATTTCCACCTATCATATTTTCAACAGCACCTACTATTGCATGTAGTTCAATTGGTAGGTTTAACTTAGCAACTGCATAAGCGATACCAAGTACTGCACAACCTCCTGATTTATCTGATTTCATAGTTGTCATAAAATCAGCTGGTTTTAAAGATAATCCTCCTGAATCATAAGTAAGACCTTTACCTACAAGCACTATTTTTTTCTTGGCATTTTTTGGTTTGTGTGCTAAATGAATAAGTTTTGATTCATGTACTGATGCGATACCCACACTAAACATTGCATTCATAGAGTTTTCTTCTAAATATTTTTCATCTAATATTTTACACTCTAGTTCAGTTTCCATTGCGATATCTTTTGCTGTTTCTGCCATGATTTCAGGGTAAAAATCACCAGGTGTAGTATTTACCATATCTCTTACTTTATTTACAGCCTCACTTATGATTATTGACTCATTTAAAGTATCTTCTAATTTTTTATTTACTTCATCAACAACTATATTAAACTCTTGTTTTTTAATCTTCTTTTGTTCTGATTTGTAGTTTGTAAACTTATAATCAGCCAAAAGAGCACCCTCAACTACTGCTTTTAAATTTTTTGTATCTTTTAAGTGAATCTTTGCACTTTTAAGTGTAGTTGAAGTAAACTTTTTTATAGCAGTTGCAACAGCTATTGCTATGCTATCATAGTCATTTGCTTCGCATCCTACATATATTTTTGAGCTTTGTAATAAAAGCTCACAACACTCATCTTTTGCTTCAAAGTTTAGTGTTTTTAATACTTTTTTATCTTTTGTATTGTTTAAGTCATCTAAGATGATTATCTCTAAACCTGATTTTAGTTTTTTTTCTTTATCAACTAAGTTTATTTTCAACATATTTATCCTTTTTTTTAGTAGCTTTATTAAAATAGTAAATTATACTTCCACCAAAGATTATTGCAAATGGTAAGGCAAAATACCAATGCTCTTTTAAAAAATGTAATACTTTCAAAATCTCTTCACCAAAATACCAAACAGGCACGATAGTAATAGCAGCCCAAAGCCAAGCAGAAAGCAGATTTATAAAAGCAAACATTTTTGCACTATATCTTGTAAGACCTATTGAAATTGGTATGATTGTTCTCATACCATACATATATCTTTGCATAAAGATTATTGGCCAACCATGTTTTTTTAAAAGCAAATGTGCAAGGGCAAACTTTCGTCTTTGTCCTTTAAACTTTCTATGAACATAACCTTTGTTAAATCTTCCTATATAAAAATATACTTGGTCACCAGCAAATCCACCAAGACCTGCTACAAAAATAGCAAAATATAGATTCATATCGCCTGTGTGAGATAAAAGTCCAGCCATTACAAGACCTGCTTCTCCCTCTAACATACCCCAAGCAAAAAGTATGATATAACCATGCTCTTTAAGCAAATAAACAAACTTATTTTCAAAACCACTTACAGGAGCATGATATAAATTATATGCTAGATATGAGAAAAAAATAAGCACTATAAAAGTTAAAATTTTCCCAGAGTGTGGTTGTATTTTTTTAAAAAATTTTTCCATCATTTTCCTTAGTCAAAACTAAGTAAGCTTTTTGCTTGTATCATATCTTTGTCTCCACGACCAGATAAACTAACTATTATAATCTTATCTTTAAATTTTTCTTTTGCTTTTTTCAAATAAGCAATAGCATGGGCACTTTCAAATGCTGGAATTATTCCCTCTTTTTGACTTAACCACACAAAAGCATCTAGTGCTTCTTTATCTGTGATTGAGTCATACTCAACTGTTTTATTATCTTTATGAAAAGAGTGTTCAGGTCCAATACCTGGATAATCAAGTCCAGCACTAAAAGAGTGAGCTTCGATTACTTGTCCATTATCATCTTGTAAAAGATAAGAGCATTGTCCATGAACAATACCAGGTGTTCCTTTTTCTAAGCTACATCCGTGTTTATTTGTATCAAGTCCTAAGCCACCAGCTTCAATACCAATACATGTCACCTCTTCATCTTCTAAAAAGTGTGAAAACATACCAATAGCATTTGAACCACCACCAATACAAGCTATAACATAATCAGGAAGTCTATTTTCCTTTTTTAGTATCTGTTTTCTTGCTTCATATCCTATAACCGCTTGAAAATCTCTAACCATCATAGGATATGGATGTGGACCTGCAACAGTTCCTATTATATAAAAAGTATCCCTTGCGTTTGTTACCCAATATCTAATTGCATCATTCATAGCATCTTTTAGTGTTTTACTACCACTTTGTACAGCTACAACCTTTGCACCTAGAAGTTTCATCCTAAATACATTTAACTCTTGTCTTTGTACATCTTTTGCACCCATAAAAACAGTACACTCCAAACCTAAAAGAGCTGCGATTGTCGCACTTGCAACTCCATGTTGTCCTGCACCTGTTTCTGCTATTATTTTCGTTTTACCAAGTTTTTTTGCAAGTAAACCTTGGGCTATTACATTGTTTATTTTATGAGCACCTGTATGATTTAAATCTTCTCTTTTTAAATAAACTTTAGCCCCTACTTCTTTACTTATATTTTTTGCAAGATATAAAGGATTTTCTCTTCCTACATAATCTTCCAAAAGTTCATTTACTTCACTCCAAAACTCTTTATCAAATCTATATTTTTTATACTCTTTTTCTAACTCTTCAAGTATTGGCATCAATGTTTCAGGAACATATCTTCCACCAAATATACCAAAATGACCATTTTCATCAGGGTCAAATTTACTCTTTTTTGGGATATAATCACTCATTTTCATCCTCTTTAAAACTTTTTATAAACTGCATGAAAAACACTAAGAAAATAGATAAAATAAATCCAGTAACAAAAGATACTACAACTATTAGTTTTTTCTTTGGTTTGATAGGATTTTTATGCTTAAGAACTTCTCCTTCTGCATAAGTCCTTTTAAAATAATTTGTTTTTAGTTTTCTTTTTTCTTTTAATAACTTTTGATTTAAATCATAAATCTTTTTTGGAAGTTCTATATCTAAGTTGACTTGCAACTTTTTTAAATCTTCATTTATTAGATTATTTTTTTCAAACTCTAACTCTTCTATTTGTAGTATTAAAATATCTTGTTTTAATTGCTTTAAATCTTCAAGTTTATTTTTTACAGACATAATAAGAGTCTGACTAGTTTGAAGTTGTGTAGCTACTAAAATACCTTCGGTTTTATTTGCAGTTTTATTTTTATTTATTTTTATTATATTTTTTTCATACTCTTTTAATTTCTTTTCATAAAATTCAATTTTATTACTTATTGTATTAAGTTTTACTTTTTTGAGAAAATTTATTTTATTTTCTACTTTTAAAGTTAATTCTTTTTCTATTTTTTCTATTTCTTTTTCTATTTTTCTTTTTTCTATTTTTTCAGCATAGTTTAAATTATACTGTAAATCTTTAATTTTATTTTTTGTATTTATCAAAAACTCTTCATATTTGTATTTATATTCGTTATTTATAAAATCTAAAATCTCTTTGTTTTTATTTAAAAGTTCTTTATTTGAAAAACCTTGTATTTCTATCTTTAAGAAATTTTCAACACCTTTGACTATTTTTATCTCAGTGATTTTTGGATTGTTTTTTTCTATCTTTTTATCTGGATTATCTACATTATAAATAAGTCTTAACTTTTGTTCTAAAACATTTGGTTTTTCTATAAGTTCATCTCCAATAAATCCTATTCTATAAGTTGAGTCAATTTCATAAATAGGTGTTCTTGTAAAAGAATAAACACCTGCTAAAACTGTTATTACAAAAGTAAAGACTACTATAAAAACTCTTTTTTGCCATAGTGTTTTAAATAACTCTTTTAAATCAATCTCATCTTCTTGTATAGCTAGTATCTCTTTTTCCAACTTTTTCTCCCCAGATTTGTTTTATACATCAAGTATTGTATATACAGGTGTGTGTTGCTCTACTCTTTGTTTTCCATTTAAAAATGTAAGATTTAGTAAAAAACAAGCTTCAACTAAATCTGCTTTTACATTTTTTATTAGTTTTGCAGATGCATTTGCAGTGCCACCAGTAGCAAGCAAATCATCAATCAAAAGAACTCTTGCATTTGTTTTTCCATGAAAAGCATCAAGATGAATCTCAACTTCATCAAAACCATACTCCAACTCATACTTTTCACATACAGTTGTACTTGGTAACTTTCCTTTTTTTCTAACTGGAACAAAACCTATATTTAATCTATCAGCAAGTGCTGCACCAAAGATAAATCCTCTACTATCAATACCTGCAACATAATCTAAATTATACTCTTTATATCTTTTTTCAAGATGACTCATCAAAAGATTAAAAGCTTTTTTATCATTTAAAAGTGTTGTAATATCTTTAAATACTATACCCTCTTTTGGAAAATCTTGTACATCTCTTATGGCATTTAATAATATTTGTTTCTCTTCTTGTGTTAATTCGCTCATTACTTTATCACTTTTTTGATTTTTTCTATAGTTTTTGTTGTGCTTTTTCCATCTACAAACTCAACTAGTTTTGTTTCAAGGGCTATGTCACTTCCTACAACTTCTTTGCCCTCATAATCAGCACCTTTTACTAAAACATCTGGTTGAACTTTTGAAATAAGCTCATAAGGTGTATCTTCATCAAAGATTACTACATAATCCACACACTCTAAAGCAGAAACTATATAAGCTCTGTCATCTTGCGTATTTATAGGTCTGTTTTCACCTTTTAATCTTTTTACACTATCATCTGAGTTTAATCCCAAAATCAAAACATCACCAAATGATTTTGCAACATCTAAGTAACTTACATGACCTTTGTGTAAAATATCAAAACATCCATTTGTAAATACTATCTTTTTGTTTTGTTTTTTTAATCTTTTTACTATTTTTTCAATCTTTTCAAAACTTTTGATATGTAATTCAATTGAGCTTTTATTTAAGCTTGATTTATACTCTTCAATCTCATCAAGTGTAACTGTTGCACTTCCTATTTTACCTACTACAACTCCAGCTGCTAAATTAGCAAACTCTAAAGCATCTTCGATGTTATTGTTTAAACTAAGTGCAAATCCAAGCGCTGCAAGTACAGTATCACCAGCACCCGTTACATCAAACACTTCCCTTGCTACTGTTGGTCGAATAATAACTTCTTCATCTTTTAAAAGTGCAATTCCTTGCTCACTTAAAGTAATAATAGAATAATGCAGTTCTGCTTGTTCTTTTAGCTTCTCAAGTGCTAGTTTTAAAGTCTCATCGTTTTCTATTTCTACTTTTGAAGCAATTTGTGCTTCTTTTTTATTTGGTGTTAAAAAATATGCACCTTTGTACATTGAGTAGTCTTCACCTTTTGGATCAACTATTACTTTTTTGTCATATTTTTTTGCATACTCAATTATCTTTTTTGATAGCTCTTTTGTAATTACACCTTTACCATAATCTGAAAAAAGGATAATATCATATCTATTTATTAGTTCTTGAAACTTATCAAAAATCTTCTTTTCACTATCAAATGAAATAGAGTTTTTACTTTCATGGTCATATCTTACTACTTGTGAGTGAGAAGCCATAATTCTTGATTTTTTAGAAGTTTTTCTTCCTTTTTGTTCTATCAAAAAAGATTTTGCACCCTCTTTATCTAGCATAGATTTTAACTCTTTTGCTGTATCATCATCACCTACAACAGATATAACACCCACATCAGAACCAAGTGATAAAAGATTGTTTATCACATTGCCAGCTCCACCTAAAACAGTTGTCTCTTTTTTGATATCTATTACTTGTACAGGTGCTTCTGGTGATATTCTATCGCATTTTCCCCATAAATAATGATCAATCATAAGATCACCAATCACTAAAATATTTGGCTTTTTATCATATGTAATCATCTATTTTACCTCATCATTGAAAAGTCTTTTTATTTCTGGAATATAAGCTTTTATTCCATCTTCTAGCTCATATCTTGCTTCAAAATCAAGATTTTCTTTACTATCTTGCATATTTGCTTCTGTATGAAACTGATATTGTCCTATGTATGGATTTGGTATGTATTGTGTTTCAAAGTTTGTTCCAAGCTCTTTTTGTAAAATATCAGCTATTGCTTGAAATGATCTAGCTTTTCCAGTACCTATATTGTAAACTCCACTTTTTAAAGGAGCGCAAGCTTTGATATTTGCTTGAATAACATCTTCAATATATATAAAATCTCTAAGTATTTTATCGCTTCCCTCAAATAGTTTAGGAGCATTTCCTTTTAGTAACTGATGTCCAAACTGCACAACAGTTGAAGCAGTTTTATTTTTATAAAACTCCCTTGGACCATAAACATTGAAGTATCTAAGCCCAACAATAGAGATATTTGGTTTTTTGTTTATATAAGAATAAGAGATATTATCCATCATTAGTTTACTAAAACCATAAACATTACTTGGAGCCTCTTTTCCTACTGTTTGTGGACTAGAAGCATCTCCATAAGTAGCACCAGAACTTGCATAAACCATATTTGCATTGTGGTTTATAGCTATTTTTAAAAGCTCTTCATATGCATTTACATTTGTTTTTATCATCAAGTCTTGTTCACTAACAGTTGTATCTGAAATAGCTGCTTGATGAAAAATATAATCAAAGCTATACTGTATAGCCAATCTTTTTAAAAGATCAGTATCATTTATATCGCCACTTATTACAGTACCTTTAAATCCAATAAGGTTTTTAAAATGCCCAAAACTTTTCAAGTTTCCATTTGAGAAAGTCTGCCCAGATCTAAAGCAATCAAGAGCAATAACATTTGCATCAGGAAAATTTTCTTGAAAATAAAAAGCCAAATTAGAACCAATAAATCCAGCAGCTCCAGTAATCAAAATCGTTTTATTATTAAAATCTATATCATTATATTTCATTATATCTCTCACTTATGTTTATAAAGTCATCTATTTTAACTAAAATTCAATTAAATTAGGTTTTTGCAAGCAAATACCGGAAACGCCGATTCATTCGTGCAGTGTGTTGGAAGCTCGAATTTATTCGTGCCAAAAAAGCCCCGAATGAATTCGGAGTTCCTAAAATGCAAGTGAAATCGGAAGCGCGGATTCATCCGTGTCAAATTGCCCCGAATAAATTCGGGGTTCCATAATTAAAAAAACACTTAAACAATCTTTCAACTTTACAATATTATAATTTTTAAAATTATTTTAAAGAGTTTTCATGAAAAAATCACTTCTTCTATTTTTCTTTTTTATATCTTGTTTTGCAAACAATCTTCAAAAACCCATGACATATGACAAGCAAAATATCAAAGGCTGGTACATGAGTGAGAAGCTTGATGGTATTCGTGCATATTGGAATGGGAAGCAACTTCTTACAAAAAATGGCAATAAAATAAATACAAAAAAAGAGTTCACGAAAAATTTCCCAAGTTTTGAACTTGATGGAGAGTTATGGACTAAAAGAGGTGACTTTGAAAACATACAAAGTATAGTATTAGATGATATTGCCTCAAATAAATGGAGTGAAATAACTTATAATATCTTTGAGGTACCAAACGCAAAAGGTGATTTTCAAACAAGACTAAACAAAGTAAAAAATTGGTTTAAAAATAAGCCAAATAAATATATCAAATTTGTACCTCAAATAAAATGCAAAGACAAAAAACATCTTCAAGAATTTTTAGAAAAACTAGTATCTAAAAATGCAGAAGGCGTAATAATAAAAAATCCCCATAAACATTACTTCCAAGGCAGAAGCCAAGATATCTTAAAAGTAAAAAAATTTTTTGATATGGAAGGAAAAATCATAGATATAAATTATGACAAAAAAGATAAAAACAGAATGAAAAGCTTAGTAATAAAACTTCAAAATAATATAGTTTTTAATCTAGGAGGAGGTTTTACAAATAAGCAAAGATACAATCCACCTAAAATAGGTGAAATTGTGACATTTAAGTATTATGGATTTACCAAATACAATAAACCAAAATTTGCTTCTTTTTTAAGAATAAGAAAAAAAGAGTAAAAAAGTTCACCGGAAGCTCGAATTTATTCGTGCAAATGTCGGAAGCGCGGATTTATCCGTACAAAAAGCCCCGAATGAATTCGGGGTTCCGAAAATGCAAGTGAAATTGGAAGCGCGGATTCATCCGTGCAAAAAAGACCCGAATGAATTTGGGTTCCTGATATAATAAAAGGGTTATTTATGTATAAAAAACTTCCTCATATAAACTTAAAAGAGCATTATCAATTTATCACTTTTCGTACAAAAAATAGTATTGATTTTTATCTTAAAAAACTTGAAAATGATTTATCATTGAGTAACCATATTAAACAATATAAAATTGATAATTACTTAGATAACTCTTCGTTGGGTGCATATATAAATGGTCATTTTATTGATAGTGTAAAAGATATTATATTGGAAAATCAAAGTAATCTTTATGAAGTCATAATATTATGTATCATGCCAAATCATATTCATATTTTAATAAAGCAGTTTGATGACATTGATAAAATCATAAAATGTATAAAAGCAAAAACTGCACTTAGATTAAATGCCAAGCTAAATAAAAAAGGAAGTTTTTGGCAAAAAGGTTATTATGATAAAGTAATAAGAGATGAAAAACATTTTGAAAAAGTTTACAACTACATATACAATAATCCAATAAAAGCAAAGTTAAAAGATTGGGAAAGAAGAGTTTATAGTTTGTATGAGTAGTGGTTTAAAAGGACTCGAATGAATTCGAGTTTCCAAAGGGAGGCAATGTGTCGGAGGCTCGAATTTATTCGTGCAAAAAAAGACCCGAAAATGCAAGTGAAATTGGAGGCGCAGATTTATCCGTGCAAAAAAGCCCCGAATGAATTCGGGGTTCCGAAACCTGATAGTATTACAATTTTATTTTTTTTATATCTTTTATACTATCAAGTACATATGTTGCTTGTGATTTTGTTTCATCAAACTTTTGCCCTGATTTTACTTGTATTGTATTTTTGATTTTTGCATTTTGGGCGCATTTTATGTCTGAGTCTTTATCTCCTATTAACCATGAGTTTTTTAAATCTATATCATATGCTTTACAAATTTCATCTATCATACCAGTTTTTGGTTTTCTACAATTACAGTTTGCTTCAGGAGAATGGGGACAATATTTTACTTCATGGATTTTAATACTGTTTTTTTCAAACTCTTTTAGCATCCAAGATGTTAGTTTTTCAAAATCCTCTTTTTGATAATAAGCTCTTCCTATTCCTGATTGATTTGTTATTATAAATAGTTTGAATTCTTTTTCTTGCAAATACAACAAAGCATCCATGACTCCGTCTATAAACTCAAAGTCTTCTATTTTATAAACATAGTTTTTATCTGTATTTATCACGCCATCTCTATCTATAAAAAAGGCTTTTTGCATATTTCTTCCTAATCTTAATAAAGTGCGGTTGTAGTATTTACAACTCCTGCTTCATTTAATTTTTTACAAATATTATCAAGTGTTTCATTAATATTCAATTCTATTTGTTCTTCTTCATTATTTACTTTAATAAAAACGCAGTCACCTTTTGCTGTTTTATAAGTAATAGTATTTTCTTCTATTCTCCAATCATCGCTTCCAAGAGTTATAACTTCATTTAAATCATCTATTTTTCCATGTAATAAAAAATATGATTGTAAGGAACTAGTTATTGTAGAGATATCTCTTTTTACTGTTGTAATAACTGCTGCATTTTTTGTATTCATATATTTAGGAATTGCATAACTTCCTATTAAAGCTAATAGCACCAAGACAAAAATCAATTCTAGTAAAGAAAAAGCACTTTTCATGATAAACCTTTTATAATTTTTTTAATTATATTAGGTTTTTAATAAAAATAAAATTATTTATTATTTTTATTAAATTTCATCTTTTTTTTCTTCTATATATTCACTTATTGCATCTTTTATATTTTCTAGTTTTTTGGGGTTACCTTGAAGTCTTTCAAAGTGCTTGTTTATATCTTCATTCTCTTTGATTTTTATATCAGCAATACTTGAACAAATATCTAAAAATACACTATAAGGAACCTCATCTCCTCGTTTTAAAAAATGTATTGCTCTTTGCAAAGATACAAAAGGATTTACGCTTATTTTTGAAAGATTATTAACTTTTGTATTTATATATGAGATAAACTCTTTTCTTACATCACTTTTTATAACTGTAACTTCTTTTGTATTCACATCTAAAACACATTCAAATCCTACTTTTGTAGAATCAAAATCAAAGCCATCAATTGTAAACTCAAGTGTTTTATTTTCAAACTTTGGTCTAAACACAAACTGAAAGATATCATCATGGAATTTATAAGTTAAAGAGTTATTTTCATACTCAAAAAAGCTTTGATCCAAGCATTGGTTTAGCTCTTCCATCATCTGTTTTGATGGAAAAATCATATCCAAATCCCTAAAAAGATCTTTTTTTATACATGAACCTGCTAAATAGAAATTGACTTTTGAAAAACTTGGCTTTCTTACAAGTACATTTTGAAAAAAGTAATTTAAAATATTTATTACATTACAAAGTCTTATATCAAAACTCATTTGTAATTCATATGGTATAAACTCATCATATTTTTGCCAATGTTTTTCATATATCATAGTTAGCCCTTGTTTTTTAGTTTTTCTTTTAAGATTTGTTTTCCAGATTCTACTCCTGGTTGATTATAAGTGTTTATTTGTACAAACTTTCCAACAACTGAGGTTAGAAGCTGATAACTATACATTAGTTTTGCTATGTTGTATTCATCCACTCTATTTATTGTTATTACATCATGTGGAATATCACCTAATTTCTTTAAAGACTCTATTGTAGCATTTGCTTGTTCATCTATTAATTTTGCAAAAGTTAGATTATCAACATACTCTAATTCTTCAAATCCATTAAGTGTATTTGAGGGTATTTTTGTCTCATCTTGAAAGTCTGCTACTTTTATAAAAGTAACTGTTTTATCTCTTTTTCCTTCTGCTATTAATTGTAAAAATGAGTGTTGATCTACAGGTCCTATTAGGCCTATTGGAGTTAAAGCTTGTTTTGTGCCATTTATATTTATTTTTCCTAAGCTTTCACCCCAAAGTTGAATATACCACTTATTAAATCCTTCCAAACTAGCAGAGTATGAAAAAACTACATTTATATTGAATCTATTTTTATTTTCAACCATAAATCTTGCTTTTTCCATGATTGTTTCATAATACCCTTTTTGATTAAAAAAACTATTATGAACTTCTTTAGCACCTTTTAATAAATTATCTATATTTACACCCAAAATTGCTAAGGGTACAAGTCCTACTGTTGAAAATACAGAAAATCTTCCACCTACATTTTTAGGAATATCAAAAGTTGTCATATTTTGTTTTTTTGCAAAGCTTGTTAGTTTACTATCTTCTTCACTTATGATTGCACAATTTTTAGCATCTATTGTCACTAAAGAAGCTAAATACTTAAAAATAGATATTGTTTCTATAGTTGTTCCTGATTTACTAATTATTAAAAATAAAGTATCTTCTAAATCAAGTTTTTTAACTCTTTGTTTAATATCAGTAGGATCAGTTGTTTCAAAAAAATGAAGTTTTTTATCAAACTCTTTTGTTCTTTTTAAAAACTGATATATAGCAAATGTACCTAAAGTACTTCCACCAATACCAACAATAGCAATATGTTTTTTTGATACTTGTTTTGCATACTCTTTTATTTTTGAAGTATCTTGAAAAGGAAGTGAATAATAACCAATCTTTGTTATTTCATCTTTTACATAATCAAATATTGTTTGACTTGATTTTATTTGATAAAAACTTTTACTATATTGCATCTATTTCCTTTTATTTGTATTTAATGAATTTAAAACTGCTATTTTTTACTCGAATAAATTCGAGTTTCCTAAATTTTTTTATAAAAGTGGTTTGTTGCTTCTACAAAGCCATCTATACTTCCACAATCAAATCTAACTCCATCAAACTTAAATCCCAAGACCATTCCTTTTTTTGCTTGAGTTAGCAAGGCATCTGTTATTTGTATCTCACCACCTTTTCCAGGTTTTGTGTTTTCTATTATTTCAAAAATATCTGGTGTTAGGATATATCTTCCAATAATTGCAAGGTTTGATGGCGCATTTTCTGGCTCTGGTTTTTCCACCATATTATCAATCATGTAAATACCTGATTCAATCTCTCTTCCTGAAATTACTCCATATTTATTTGTATGCTCTTTTGGTACTTCTTCAATAGCAACTATACAACACTGATATTTTTCATATAAATTTACCATCTGTTTTAAAACACCGTCTGTTTTACTATCACATAAATCATCTGCTAAAATCACTGCAAAAGGTTCATCTCCAATTAGGGTTTGTCCTGTTAAGATTGCGTGTCCTAAACCTTTCATCTTTGTTTGTCTAGTATATGAAAAAGTACAGTTTTCTATCACATCTCTAATTTCTGTTAAATAGTGTTCTTTACTTGACCCTTTTATTTGATGTTCTAATTCATATGAGATATCAAAGTGGTCTTCAATAGCTCTTTTTCCTCTTCCTGTTACTATTGCCATTGTATTACAACCTGCGTCAATAGCCTCTTCTACCCCATATTGAATAAGTGGTTTTGTAAGTACTGGTAACATCTCTTTTGGTGTTGCTTTTGTTGCTGGTAAAAATCTTGTTCCATAGCCTGCTGCTGGAAATAAACATTTTCTTATCATCTAAAATCCTATAAAATCATCTTTAATTAAAAAATTATACCTAAAAACTTTTAAAGTATTTGAGGTACGTCTATATTTGTCTCTTTATTTGTATCTGCCACACTTTCAAATACAACTTCAATTGGTGCTTCTGAATTATTTTGTTTATTAACAAATCTTGTATACTGTTTTTGGAACTCTAATTTTACTGTTCCTATTGGCCCATTTCTTTGTTTTCCTATAATAATCTCTGCTTCTTCAACTGCTTTGTTAACAAAAGTAGATTTATACTCTTCACCTTTATCTTTTGCTTCTTTCTCTTTTCTTGCCTCATCTCTTTCTTTATAAACATCATCTCTATATACAAACATTATGATATCCGCATCTTGCTCGATGGCTCCTGATTCTCTTAAGTCACTAAGCATTGGTCTTTTATCAGGTCTATTTTCAAGTCCTCTGTTTAACTGAGAAAGTGCAATAATTGGGATTTTCATCTCCCTTGCTAACATCTTAAGTCCCCTTGAAATATCAGATACCTCTTGATGCCTATCTTTATTTCCTGTACCTTGCATAAGTTGTAAGTAGTCAATAACTACCATTGATATATTATTGTCTTCATTTTGAGCTAATTTTCTAACTCTTGCTCTTAATTGGTTGATATTAACACTTCCACCATCATCAACAAAAAGTTTTTTTTGATTTAAATCTTCAAAAGCTCTTGAAAGATTACTCCATTGATCATCATCCATATCACCTTTTCTTAAATTTTGTAAAGGAATTGAAGTTTTTGCAGCAAGCATTCTTAGCATAAGCTGTTCTGCTGGCATTTCCAGTGAAAAAAGCACCACACCTTTTCCTGCTTCTACATTTGACAAAGCCATATTTAGCACAAGTGCAGTATTATGAGTTACGGTCATATCTTCTAATAAAAATAGTCTATTCCCATCTATTTCAAAACCATAATATTCATCTACTATATCTTTTTCAATTTTGATTCCTGTTTGATTCCATGTTCTATTACAATTCCACTGTTTTGCTTTTTTTCTCTCAATTTTAGTGGGAATAATATCAATATTGCCAAAAATCCTAACTCTATAAACATCAGAAACAAAATCTATTTTTTTAATTGAAGCCTCTTTTTTTATTAATGAAGTTCTAAATCCTAAAGTATCACATAAATATTTTATCTGTTTTGCAAGTAATTCATTTTTTTGTGTAATTTCAAAACCATTACAAGAACTATCAAAATATCCATCACTATCAATCAATCCTGCAAGTAACTCTAATCTCTTTTTTTGTGAATTTACTAAATAGTTATGAGGAATATGTTTATTACCTAATAAATTTTCATCTCTTAAGTATTTCTGTAAAGAAAAAGCTGTTTTGCCATCAACTTGTTTTTGATTAGTTATTGAATATTCTGGGCATTTTTCTTCATGAATATATTCTCTTAAACTAAGACCTAGTTTAAGAGAATAATTATTTAAATATTCAATTACTTCTTTATCTTTTGTATAAATTGATACTTTTTTTGACGCACCATCACCTAACCAAAGTCCTAAAAAATATGGTTCAATTAAAGTTTCTTTATTTTCAAACTCAACTGCAACTTTATAGCCTTTATAGTTACTTTTAAACTTTTCTGATTTTTCTAAATACTCTTTAATATTTATATTTAAGATATCTCCATTTTTATGAGGACCTTCAGTTCTACTTCTTTTTAAAGATAAAATATGAGATTCATTTACTCTATAATCTATTGCTTTATTTTGTCTTACCCAATACATTTGTTCTACACCTTTTGTAGTGGATAAAACATTTCTTGGTGTTGAATCATCACCCATAAGTTGGTCACCAACTTTTATATCTTCAACATTTTTTAAAGTACCATCATACATTACAACTTTTGTACCTCGCCCTAAGCATTTCCCCATGGCTGGCCTTGCTGCTATAATTACTAGGTCACCTTCATTAAATCCTGTTGTTCTTTTATCTAAATCATGAAAACCTGTTGTTTCACCTATTAGGTGTTGGTTTCCTAGTTCTTTCATTTTTTTGATATAGCTTAAAGTATCACCTGTGATCTCTTGCATATCTTTTAATTCAGATGTAGCACTATCTGTTGAGATTTTGTATAATGCACCTTGAATTGTATCTAAAGCTTCGTTTGCTGGGATATCTTCTTCTATTGATACTTTTTTTATAGTAGTTGCTAGTGATGCTAGCTCTCTTTTAACACTTCCATCTTTTATCTCTTTTACATAAGCTATTGTATTTGTTATAGGGTTTGCTGAAAGTATTTCTATTAGTATTGAGTCATCAACATCTTTTGTGCTGATTTTTTTTCTTATAAAATCTTCATCAACTGGCATATCATCACGATAAAGATTACTCATAACTTCAAATATTTTTTGATGTGCAGGTAGATAAAAATCTTTTGGTTTTAACATTGATAGAATTTCTTCTATCTCATCAGGGTTGAAAAGTATTGAGCTTAAAACTGCTCTTTCTATATTAATGCTATATACACTATCCATAAAATCTCCATATTTATATAAAGATTTTATTATATCTAATAGTAACTAACAAGCAAAGAAAAATAAAACTTATTTTTTCTTTGCTTCTTCTTCTACTTCTTGTAAAAATCTATCAAGTAGTTTATCAGTTGGAAGTTTTGCTATTGTTTCACCTTTTTTGATGATTAATCCACTTCCTTTTCCATAAGCTATTGCAACATCTGCTGATTTTGCTTCACCAATTGCATTTACAACACATCCCATAACTGAAACATTTAAAGGGGTTTTTATATGCTTAGTTCTTTCTTCAACTTGGGCTACTGCACTTACTAAATCAGCTTCAATTCTTCCACAAGTTGGACAAGAGATTATATTTAGTCCCTCTTTTACTAATCCTGCATCTTTTAATATAGCTCGCCCTACTTCAATCTCTTTTTCAAGTTCACCTGTCATTGAAACTCTTAAAGTATCTCCTATTCCATCAAGAAGTAAACTTCCTAAGGCAATTGAGGATTTGATTGTTGAGTGAAATTGTGTTCCAGCTTCTGTAACTCCTAAGTGAAAAGGATAGTTATTCATAGGTCTTAAGCCTCTATAAGCTTCTACTGTTCTTTGAACATCACTTGCTTTTAAAGATACTTTAATATCAGTAAAACCTAAATCTTCAAGATATTTGATATTGTAATCAGCACTTGCAATCATTCCTTGTGCTGTTTGTCCATATTTATTTTCAAACTCTTTTTCCAAAGAACCACAGTTTACACCAATTCTAATAGGTAAATTTCTTTCTTTGCAAGCTTTTACAACCTCTTCTACTCTTTTTTTATCCCCAATATTTCCAGGGTTAATTCTAATACAATCAACAACTTCAGCAGCAATTAATGCAAGCTTATAATGAAAATGTATATCAGCAACAATAGGTAAACTCACTTGCTCTTTTATACTTTTTAAAGCAGTAGCTGCTTCTTTATTTGGTACTGCTACTCTTACAATATCAGCACCTGCAAAATGCAGTCTTTTTATTTGCTCAACAGTTGCTTGAACATCTGATGTTTTAGAATAAGTCATAGATTGTACAGGAATTGGTGCATCACCACCAATTGGAACATTTCCTACATAAATCTTTTTTGTTGGGTATCTTTTTATCATCTTAAAATTTTATCTAATTATTATTAATCTTTCATGAATATTTTCAATTGATGATTTTCTTAATATTGTGTAATTATACTGTAACATTTTAATAATATGAAAGTTTTACAAATGTATAATAATTATGACTAATATTTTAATTAAAAGACATATTAATGCTATATAGACAAAACGCTTATAAATTTTTACTACTTTTTGTAGTTTTGGCACTTAGTGTAGTACTTTTCACTTCTTTATACATCCATAACAAAGAGAAAAATTTACTTGATTCAAAATACAAAGAGAGTGCTAAAAATACCAAAGAGTTTATAAAAAATCTCATTGAGAATAAACAAAATGCCACATTGGCCATTGCTATTTCCCTTGCAAAAGATGATAGATTATATTCATATATGAAAAATAAAACTTATAAAAACTTTGAATATGAAAAAATCTCATCTCAAATGAGAAAATACACAAAATTCAAAAATGTTTGGATTCAAATCATTGATAAAAATGGAACTTCAATATATAGATCTTGGACAAAAAAAACAAATGATAGTTTATTATTTAGAAAAGATTTAAATAAGATGTTAAAAAAACAAGACATTACTACTTCAATTAGTGTTGGAAAATTTGATTTAAGTATAAAAGCTAGAACTCCAATATTTAATGATGGAAAGTTTTTAGGTGCTTTAGAAGTAATAACACACTTTAATTCAATAAGTAAAAAACTTAAAAAAAGAGGTATTAACTCAATTATTGCAGTTGATAAAAAATATAAAGATAGGTTGATTTTCTCTTTGACAACAAACTTTGTTGATGATTATTATATTTCTAATTTAGATGCTTCTAAAAAATTTATAAACTATTTGAAACAAAATAATATAAATAACTATTTTAATATAAAAGATTACAAAATAGAAAATACTCTTTTTATCACTTCATATGAACTAAGAGATGACAATGGCGGTCATTTAGCTTCTATTATTAGTTTTAAAGATAAAAATAATATAGATATTCAAGCAATTAAAGATTATAAAAGACAAATGATAATGCTTGTAGTTATTCTACTTATTATTTTAGTTTTTATTTTTACTTTATATATATATAATATTGATTCAAAAAATGTAAATAGGTTAAATAGTAGATTAAAAAAACATATAAAACAGCTAAAAATTCAAGAAAATAAAAAGCAATCAATTTTGGATTCACAATCAAGTATTATGGTTATAACTGATGGAGTTAATATCATAAATGCAAATAAACAACTTCTTAAATTTTTTAAAGATATAAGAACATTACAAGAGTTTAGGAATAAATATGTTTGTGTTTGTACTCAATTTATTGATATGCAAGATAGTTCATATATTTTTGATAAAGATTATGATGGCAAAAATTGGGCTGAATATATTCTTTCTAAGCCACATAAAAACTTCAAAGCTGCAATGAAAAATCATTATGGAAGTATAAGGCACTTTTCAGTAAAAGTATCAAAAGGTGAATATGATGACTATATTATAGTTACACTTGCAGATATTAGCTCTGAAATAGAACAAAAACAACAGCTGAAATATTTAAATAATAATTTAGAAAAATTAGTAAATAAAAAAACATTGGAACTTAAAAAATTAAATGAGTCTTTAGAAGATAAAATCAAAGATGAGATTTTTAAAAGTCAAGAAAAAGATAGACTTTTATTTCAACAATCAAAAATCACAGCAATTGCTGAAACCTTAAACAATATTGCCCATCAATGGAGACAACCTCTTAGTACAATAAGTACTGCAACAAGTGGTATGCAATTACAAAAAGAGATGAAAATTTTAGATGATAAAACTTTTAATGACTCTTGTGAAATGATTTTAAGAAGTACAAGAACCTTATCAAAAACTATTGATAATTTTTCTAACTTTTTTGTTCAAGAAAAACAAAAAATTGAATTCACACTTAGTGAGTCAATTCATGAAACACTAAAATTTCTAAATTCAACTTTTGAAGAAAAAAGTATTATTATTGATTATAGTATGGATAAAGATATAAAAATTTATGGATATAAACAAGAGTTTCAACAATCATTATTGAGTATTTTTGATAATGCAATTTATGCAGTTTGCACAAATAAAGATATTAAAAATAGAATCATTTCCATAGAGATTAAAAACAATTGTTTAAGTATAAGAGATTCAGGAGATGGAATTGATGAAGAGGATTTAGATAAGGTTTTAGAACCATATTTTACAAAAAAACATCAAGCTTTTGGAATTGGGATGGGACTTTATATGGTACAAGAGCTTTTAGTAAAACATATGAAATATGAAATTGAGGTTAAAAATAGTACTTTTAGTTACAATAACAAAGAGTATTATGGTGCTTTAATTTTCATAAATTTTAATTAAACTTCTATTTTGAAAAACTTAGATATAATACGCAATATTTACAAAAGGAACTAACGTTGCAAGAGTTTGGTATTTTTGATATGGTTGTAGCTGGTATTACCGTTATTTTAGGTCTTAAAGGTCTATTTAGAGGTTTTATCAAAGAAGTGTTAGGTATTGTAGGAATTATTGGGGGTATTTTTATAGCTTCAAGATTCTCTTTAGAAGTTGGAAATTTAATTGCTCCTGTTTTAGCTTTAGAAAATGAAGCTACTATAAAACTTATTGGTTTTATTGTTGCATTAATTGGATTTTGGGTTCTTGTTTATTTTATTGCTTTAATATTAAGTAAAATAACAGACTTAAGTGGTCTTGGTGCAATAAATAGAATTCTTGGTTTCTTATTTGGTAGTGCAAAAATATTTTTAATCTTCTCTGTAATTGCTTATGCTTTATACCAAGTCCAATCATTCAAATCTGTAATAAATGAAAAAGTTGGAAACTCTATTACATTCCCTTACTTAATTGATGTTGGGGGATACATTATAAAACTTGACACAACTAAAGTTACTAAAAATATCGAAAGTGGTGTAGATAGTGTTGTAAATAAAACTAAAGAGACTATCAATAAATCAATCGAAGAAAAAGTTTCGCAAGAGATAGATAAAGCTACAAATGAAGTAGTAAAAGATTCAACACAAATTAAAGAAAATATAGATCAAAAAGAACAAACAACAAATCAAAATGAAGTTAAACAAACAAATACACAAGAAGAAATAAAAAAATAATAGTAAAGGAAAAATAGATTGTTTGAAAATAAATATATACAACAAAGAATAGAAAAAGCAAATACTTTAAAAGAATTAGGTGTAAATCCATATTCAAATTCAAGTAAAAGAAATACAACTATTAGTAAATACCTAAATGTTAATACAGATATCTTTCAAAAAGAAGATAAAAGAGATGAAAATAGAAACTATACAGTTGCTGGAAGAGTTAAATTTTTTAGGCTTATGGGAAAAGCTAGTTTTTTAAAAATAGAAGATGAGAGTGGAATTTTACAAATTTATGTAGCAAGAGATAATCTTCCAGAGGGATTTTATAATAATATTTTCAAAAAGAATGTAGAAGTTGGTGATATTATTGAAGTTAGTGGTTATCCATTTGTTACAAACAAGGGTGAATTATCACTACATGTGCATGAGTTAATAATACTAACAAAATCTATTTCTCCACTACCTGAAAAATATCATGGGATTCAAGATAAAGAGTTAAGATATAGACAAAGATACCTAGATTTAATTATGAACTCTCAAGTAAGAAAAACTTTTCATATTAGAAGTAGAGTTATAAGTTTAACTAGAAGATTTTTTGAAGATAAAGGCTTTTTAGAAGTTGAAACTCCAATGATGCACCCAATTCCTGGTGGAGCAAATGCAAAACCTTTTGTTACTCATCATAATGCATTAGGTGTTGATAGATTTTTAAGAATTGCACCTGAATTATATTTAAAAAGACTTATTGTTGGTGGATTTGAAGCAGTATTTGAAATAAATAGAAACTTTAGAAATGAAGGAATGGACGCAACACATAATCCTGAATTTACTTCTATTGAATTTTATTGGGCATATAAAACACATAAAGATCTAATTGAAATAACAAAAGAGTATTTTGAATATTTATTTGAACATTTAGATTTACCTATGACTTTACCTTATGGTGATAAAGAGATTGACTTTACAAAATTTAGTGAAATTCCACTAATTGAGTCATTAACAACAGTAGGAAATGTTCCAGCAGATATAACAGAAGATAAAGATAAAATATTAGCATATTTAAAAGAGCATAAGTTAGAAGCTGATGAAAACTTAAACCTTGGACAATTACAAGGTGAGTTATTTGATGCTTTCGTAGAAGATAAACTAATCAACCCAACATTTATTACAGAATATCCAGTTGAGATTTCTCCACTTGCTAGAAGAAGTGATGAAAAACCTCATTTAACTGATAGATTTGAATTATTTATTGCAGGTAAAGAGATTGCAAATGCTTTTAGTGAGTTAAATGATCCAGTTGACCAACTAGAAAGATTTGAGGGACAAATGGCTGCAAAAGATAAAGGTGATGATGAAGCACATGAGATGGATGAAGACTTTGTAAATGCTTTATCTTATGGTATGGCACCTTGTGCTGGTGAAGGAATTGGTATAGATAGACTTGTAATGATGCTTACTAATGAGCATTCAATTAGAGATGTAATACTATTTCCAGCTATGAAACCTATCAAAGGTGAAATAGATTTACACGCTGATCAAGAGTAAACTAAGGAAAACAAATGAGTTATATAACAAGCGCAAACTTAGAACAAGCAGATGAGAAAGTATATTCAATAATACAAAAAGAGTTAAAAAGACAAACAAATCATTTAGAGATGATAGCAAGTGAGAACTTTACAAGCCCAGCAGTAATGGAAGCAATGGGTTCAGTATTTACTAACAAATATGCTGAAGGTTATCCATATAAAAGATATTATGGAGGTTGTGAATTTGCTGATGAAGTAGAACAACTAGCAATAGATAGAGCTTGTGAGATTTTTAATTGTAAATATGCAAATGTACAACCACACTCAGGAAGCCAAGCAAATGGTGCAGTATATGCAGCATTATTAAAAGCTGGTGATAAAATTTTAGGTATGGATTTATCTCATGGTGGACATTTAACTCATGGTTCAAAACCATCATTTTCAGGAAAGAATTACTCTGCTTTTTATTATGGAGTTGAGCTTGATGGAAGAATTAATTATGATAAAGTTTTAGAAATTGCAAAAATTGTTCAACCAAAAATTATTGTTTGTGGTGCAAGTGCATATGCAAGAGAGATTGACTTTAAAAGATTTAGAGAAATAGCAGATGAAGTTGGTGCTTTTCTTTTTGCTGATGTTGCACATATTGCAGGTTTAATTGCAGCCAATGAACATCCATCACCATTTCCACATGCACATGTTGTAACAACAACTACACATAAAACATTAAGAGGACCAAGAGGTGGACTTATATTAACAAATGATGAAGATATTGCAAAGAAGATTAATTCAGCAATATTTCCAGGAATTCAAGGTGGGCCATTAATACATGTAATTGCAGCAAAAGCAGTAGCATTTGGAGAGATTTTACAAGCATCATGGAAAGATTATGCAAAACAAGTAAAAGCAAATGCAAAAGTATTAGCAGATGTATTAGTAAAAAGAGGATATGATTTAGTAAGTGATGGAACAGATAATCACTTAGTATTAGTATCACTTTTAAATAAACCATTTTCAGGAAAAGATGCAGATGCAGCACTTGGGAATGCAGGTATAACAGTAAATAAAAACACAGTTCCAGGTGAAACTAGAAGTCCATTTGTAACAAGTGGTATTAGAATAGGAAGTCCTGCATTAACAGCAAGAGGAATGAAAGAGAAAGAGTTTGAGTTTATAGCAAATAAAATTTGCGATGTTTTAGACGACATTGAAAACACAAAACTTCAAGATGATATAAACAAAGAACTTGAAGCTCTTGCTTCTAATTTTGTTATTTATTCTCAATCTACTTACTAATAAGGATTAGTTATGGAAATTAAAGGCGAAGACTTTTTAAAAAAAGTACAAAAGAAACAAGAAACAGAAGAGTTAGAACAAAGACTTTCACAACTTAAAGGTGATGAAGAAGATGTTCAAACAAACCAACAATATTACTCAAAACCTAATATGCAAGATGATGATGCTGTTAAAGTAGATATTGATGATCAAGAACTAGGAGATATTATGTTAAATGGTGCTTCTAATAATTCAGGTCAATCAAATGAAACAAATAAAAGAAAATATTTGATTTTGGGACTTGTTTTAATAATTCTTTTTTTATTAACAATAGTTATTATTCGTCTTTTAAATAGTCCTAGTGATGATGACTCATTTTCTAATACACAAGAGAAAACAAATGAAGAGAAAAGTTTAGAAAATGACAGTATTGAACAACAATATCAAAAAATAATTGATGAAAAATTAAAAAATATTAAAGAACAAACAAACCAAACAGAAGAAGTAAATACAGAAGATAGTGAGCTAAATATTGATTCTATTGAACAAAAAGAGAAAAAAGTAGAAGAAGAAGCAGCAAAACCTGATGTTTTTGGAATTAAAAAAGAACAAGAAGAAGCTAAAAAAGAAGTAGTAAAAAAAGTAACAAAACCTGTTGTAAAAAAACAAGAAGTAAAAAAACAAAAAACTACTAAAACAGTTAAAAAATCAACTAATACTTCTAAACCAAAAGGAACTTTTGTTCAAGTTGGTGCTTTTTCTAAGCAACCAGCTAAAAAATATCTTGAAAAGATAGAAAAAAATGGCTTTAATTATACTATTTATAAAGTAACTGTAAATGGTAAAGTTTATAATAAAGTATTAGTAGGACCATATAACAATAGAACAAAAGCAGAAGAGAATATGTCAATAATCAAAAGAAAGCTAAATATATCAAGTGCTTTTATTCTTAGATTTTAAGGGCACTTTGTAATGACATTTTATTCAAAAGAGCTTTTTTTAGACCAGTTTACTCCTGTTTCAATTTATGAAAAAGTAAAAGAACTTTATAAAGATGAAATTACTTTTTTATTTGAAAGTACTATCAATTCAAGCGATGGAAACTACTCTTTTATAATAGTAGGAGATAGAGAAAGGGTTTGGTACAAAGATAATAAATGCTTTCACAAAGATGAAGATGGAAAGATAAATGAAGTTGAATCAAATCCTTTAAAATTTCTTCAAAAATACTATAAAAAGTTTGATAAAAAACTTTTCAAAGAAAAAGCAAGAGAGTTAGGAATTGGACTAATTGATGGCTTTATTGGAAATATAGGTTATGATATAGGTAAAGAGTTTGAACCAAAACTAAAAAAATCTATGAGTAACTTAACTGATCAGTTAAATATTCCTGATGTTGATTTAATAAGACCAAAAATGATTTTAGGCTTTTCTCATAAAACTTCAAAACTTGTAATGGTTACCTCGCTTAAAGAGTATGAAAAACAGTTAGATATTATAGAAAAACAGTTACATACTCCTTATACTTTTACACCTTTAAAAAAAGCTACACTTTTAGATGAGGGAAAATTCAACTATACAAAAGAACAGTTTTTTGAAATGGTTGACAAATCAAAAGAGATGATAAGAAGTGGAGATGTTTTTCAAATTCTTATGTCAAATAGATTTATTCAAAAAGCAAAGGTTGACCACTTAAGTTTTTACAGAGCCTTAAGAAGCAAAAATCCTAGTCCATATTTGTTTTTTTTAGAGTATGAAGATTTTTGTATTGCGGGTAGTTCTCCTGAGGTTATGATAAAACTTGTAGATAATCACCTACTTTTAAGACCAATAGCAGGTACAAGAAAAAGAGGTAAAACATTAGCTAGAGATTTAGAGCTTGAAAAAGAACTACTTGATGATCCAAAAGAGAAAGCAGAACATCTTATGCTTGTAGATTTAGGTAGAAATGATGTAGGAAGAGTTGCTCAAGCTGGAACTGTTAAAGTTACTGATTTAATGAGAATAGAAAAATATTCACATGTAATGCATATTGTTTCTGATGTTGAAGCAGTCATTGATGAGCAGTATGATATGTTTGATTTATTTGCTGCAACATTTACAGCTGGTACTATGACAGGTGCTCCAAAAATTAGAGCCATGGAACTAATCGCACAATTTGAGGGTATTAAAAGAAGTTTTTATAGTGGAAGTATTGCATATTTTGGATTTGATGGAAATATGGATAGTGCAATAACTATTAGAACAACACTTCTTACAAAAGATAAAGTTATATTCCAAGCAGGTGCTGGAGTTGTTGCTGATTCTGTAAATGAGCTTGAGTATCTTGAAGTACATAATAAACTTGCTGCAAATATAGCAACATTGAAAGAGTTATCTTAAAAGATACTCTTTTTTCTACTTTATTCTTATAAAATTAAATATTAGATAACATAATTAAAAACTAACAAAAGGATACATAGTGTTACTTGGAGTAAATATTGACCACATTGCTGTTTTAAGAGAAGCAAGAAAAATAAATGATCCAAATCCTCTTGATGCTTTAGGTATTTGTAAATTAGCAAATGCAGATCAAATAACTATTCATTTAAGAGAAGATAGAAGACATATACACGATGATGATGCAAAAAAAATTATAAAGAGCTCAACTTTACCTGTAAATTTAGAGTGTTCAATAAATGATGAAATTATTGATATTGTATGTAAATTAAAACCACAAAGAGCAACTTTAGTTCCTGAAAATAGGCAAGAAGTAACAACAGAAGGTGGTCTTGATATAAAATCAAATTTTGAAAAAATCAAAAAAGCTATTAAAAAACTTCATGATAATGAGATTGAAGTTTCACTATTTATAGATCCAAAAAAAGAGACAATAAAACTAAGTAGTGAATTAAAAGTTGAATGGATAGAGCTTCATACAGGTACATTTGCAAATATTTATGCAATGTTATATGGAAATTTAAGAAATACTCATCATAGCATCAAAGAGTTAGAACTACCAAGACAAGAGCTAAAAGTGATGCTTAAAGAGTCAAAAAAACAGATAAAAAAAGCTTCAAATAAAGCAGATCAATTAAACTTAAAAGTTGCAGCTGGACATGGACTTAACTATCAAAATGTAAGTTTGATTTCTTCTATTAAAACTATTAGTGAATTAAATATTGGTCAAAGTATTATTGCAAGATCGGTTTATACTGGATTACATCAAGCAATATTAGATATGAAAGAGTCAATCAAATGAAGCATAAAATAGCAATATCTATTGGTGATTTAAATGGAATTGGTTTACAAATTGCATTACAAAGTCATGAAAAAATAAAAAAAATTTGTAAGCCAATCTATTGTATAAATAATGAAATGCTAAAACAAGGTGCAAAACTTCTAAATTTAAAAATTCCTAATGATTTTGAAATTCATAAAACTAATGGTGAGTTTGAAATTAAGCCAGGACAAGTATCTAAAAAAAGTGGCAAATATTCTTATGATTCATTTATAGATGCAATAAATCTTACAAAAAAAAGAAAAACAAATGCTGTTGTAACCTTACCTATAAATAAAGAGTCATGGAATAAAGCTAACATTGATTTTAAAGGTCATACAGAAGTTTTAAGAAGTTATTTTGGACAAAATGCAATTATGATGTTAGGATGTAAAAAAATGTTCGTAGCACTTTATACAGAACATATTGCACTAAAAAAAGTTCCTAAAAAAATCAATGAAGAAGATTTAACAACATTTTTATGTAGTTTTTATAAAAATGTAAACCAAGATAATATTCAAGTATTAGGTTTAAATCCCCATGCTAGTGATAATGGAGTTTTAGGAAATGAAGAAGTTGAGATATTTAAAGCAATAAAAAATGCAAATAAAATATTGAAAAAAGATATTTTCAAAGGTCCAGTTGTACCTGATACTGCATTTTCAAAAACAAATAGAAAATCTTGTAAATATTTTGTTTGTATGTATCATGACCAAGGTTTAGCACCATTGAAAGCTTTATATTTTGATCAAAGTATAAATGTAAGTTTAAATCTTCCTATTATTAGAACCTCAGTTGACCATGGAACTGCTTTTGATATTGCATACAAAGATGAAAATATTAATCAAAAAAGTTATTTAAATGCCATAAAAGAAGCAATAAATCTAATAAATAGTAAAAAATGAAAACTTTAGAAGTATGCTATGAACTTGATTTTTCAAAAATTAGTTTTTTAGAAAGAAAAGTAAAAATAAAGAGTAAAAAAACATTTGTTTATGGAGCGCCTAAGTGTGGAAAAACATATTTAATATATGACTATCTTGCGAATTTTGACACAAATGATTATATCTATATAGATTTTAAAGATTTTAGGAATGATTTAGAAGAAATAAGAGTTCATTTAAGTAGTTTTATAATTGAAAAAAAAATCAAGATTTTAGTTTTAGAGAATTTTGATTTTTCATTTGAATTACCAAAATGTGAAAGTATTATTATCTCAAATCATAATAAATTAACTCTTGAAAACTTTGAACATTTGCATGTAAAAGCACTAGATTTTGAGGAATATTTACTTCATGAAACTAGATTTCACACAGCAACTCAAGCATTTAATAACTTTTTAAAATATGGAAATATGCCAGGAGTTGTAAATTTAGAAGAGCATACAAAAGAGAGAAGATTACAAGAAATATTAAGATTATATACAAAAGATGAGACTTATGAGTATATACTTAAAATTTTATTTTTAAATATTGATGAGAAAAAATCACTATATCAATTATTTAATACACTTAAAAATCAAATAAAAATTTCAAAAGACAAATTTTATGCTACAGTTAAAACTTTTGAAAACTCAGGATTAGTCTATTTTTTACCAAAATATAATCAAGAAAAAGCAATAAAGAAAGTTTATTCATATAATCATGCTTTTTTGAATGCAATTTCTCATGCAAAAAAATTTAAAAATGAGTTTACAAATATGGTTTTTTTGCAACTTGAATCAAATTTTGAAAAAATATATTATCTTGATAATATCGATTTTTTTATTCCAAGTGAAAATTATGTAATTTTATCTATTCCCTTTTTTAATCCTTTATTAAAAAAAGGAATAGAAAAGAAATTAAATAAAGTTTTAAAAGAGAATGAGATTAAAAAGATTGATATTGTAACCGTAGGTTACAGTGAAAACTTTTTTATAAATGATATTGAAGTTGAAGTATTACCTTTTTTTGAATGGGCAGTTAGTTAAAAGTTTATCTTAAATCACTATTAATTTTTTTTTAGATATAATCACCAAATTCTAAAAGGAAATAAATGAATAAAAGAGTACTTGTTAAATTTTCTGGTGAGGCATTAGCTGGTGAAGAAGGTTACGGTATAGATACTCAGATTTTGGACTATATCGCAGATGAAATTAAAAACTTAGTTGATAATGGTATTGAAGTAGGTATTGTTATTGGTGGAGGTAATATCATTCGAGGTGTTACTGCTGCTGCTGATGGTGTAATTAAAAGAACTAGTGCTGATTATATGGGTATGCTAGCAACTGTTATAAATGGTGTTGCTATGCAAGAAGCATTAGAATATAAAGGTTTAAATGCAAGACTACAAACTGCTATAAAAATGGAACAAATTGCTGAGCCATTTATTGTAAGAAAAGCTATTAGACACTTTGAAAAAAATAGAGTTGTAATTTTTAGTGCAGGTACAGGTAATCCATACTTTACAACTGATACTGCTGCAACTTTAAGAGCAACAGAAATAAATGCATCTATGTTAATTAAAGCTACAAAAGTTGATGGTATTTATGATAAAGATCCTATGAAATATGATGATGCTGTTAAACTTGATACTATTTCATATGATAGAGCGCTAGAAGATCATATTAAAGTGATGGATGATACTGCAATTGCATTAGCAAAAGATAACAAACTTCCAATTGTAGTTGCTAATATGAGTGAAAAAGGTAACTTACTAAAAATCATCAATGGTGATACTAGTAAATGTTCAATTGTTAAATAAAAAGGATTATTAATGCTAAGATTAGAAGAAAGAATGGCTAAGGCCTTAGAGAAAGTAAATAATGATAGATATATTTTATCAATCGCTGTTGGGCAAAGAGCAGACGATTTAAGTAAGGGAGCAAAACCACTACTTGAGCAAAATACACAAAACATGAAATATACTGATATTGCAATTGATGAAATTGCAAATGGTTTATTAGTTATTGAGGGTTTAATAGATAAAGAAGATTAATTATAAAAGTTTTAAACTTTTATAATTTCTTTATGTGATATTATGGATCCATTCATAGAAACAATTCAAAGCATCAACACAATCGATGGTGCTATTGAAGAGCTAAAAAAACATACTATAATAACACCTAAATTAAAAAATATCATAGACTTTAGTATTAAAGCTCATGATAACCAATTTAGGAAAAGTGGTGAACCTTATGCTGTTCATCCCTTACTTGTTGCTTCAATCACAGCATACTTTAGCCCTGATGAAGCAGTAGTTGCCACTTCACTTTTACATGATGTTGTTGAAGATACAGAGTATGATTTAACATTTGTAAAAGAAAACTGGGGTGAAGATATTGCCCACATGGTTGATGGACTTACAAAAATAGTTGAAATTAGAGAAAGTGAGTTTTCTTCAAGTTTATCTACACATGAAGCAAAAACTATATCTTCTGCTATGACTTTTAGAAAAATGCTTATTGCATCAATCGATGATGTTAGAGTACTTTTAGTAAAACTTTGTGATAGATTTCACAATATGTTAACGCTAGATGCACTTCCTGAAAATAAACAAAAAAGAATTGCTGAAGAGACTTTAGTAGTTTATGTTCCTATTGCTCATAGACTTGGTATTTCAACACTTAAAAATCATCTTGAAGATTTAGCTTTTTACTATATTTATCCAAAAGAGTATAATAAAATAGATAAATTCATAAAAGATCATCAACATGCAATTCAATTAACATTTAATAATTTTATTAGCAATACAAAAAATATACTTGAAAAAAATGGTTATGACGCATCAAAAGTAAAAATCTTAAGTAGAATCAAGCATCATTACTCTATATATTTAAAAATGCAAAGAAAAGGTGTAAGTATTGATGAAGTACTTGACTTACTTGCAATTAGAGTATTAGTTCCAGAAGAGATTGATTGTTATAAGGTTTTGGGTCATTTACACTTAGCTTACAAACCTTTAATTTCAAGATTTAAAGATTATGTATCAACACCTAAAGAGAATGGATATAGAACTATTCATACAACTGTTTTTTATAATTCTAAAATATATGAAATACAAATTAGAAGTTTTGAGATGCATAAAATAGCAGAGTATGGTATTGCTGCACATTGGAAATATAAAAGTGGTGCAAAAAATGGACCAAATTTAAATTGGCTTAAATCTTTAGAGTTTTCAAATGAAAACGTTGAAGAGTTTTATGCTGATACAAAAGATGATTTATATTCAGAAGAGATTGTAGTTTATTCTCCCCATGGTGATACTTTTAATCTCCCAAGAGGTTCTACAGCATATGATTTTGCATATGCTGTACATACAGATGTTGGTAAAAATGCTTTTGAATGTTTTATAAATAAGATTAAAAAACCACTTCTAACAGAACTTAAAAGTTCTGATATAGTAGCTATAAAAACTACTGATTACCCTATTCTTAGGTGCTCTTGGGTAGATATGGTAAAAACAAATAGAGCCAAAAAACAGATTAAAATGCTTTGTTCGCACAGACAAAAAGAGTTAAATGAACTTACAGGTAAAAATATACTTGATACTATTTTCGTAAGATACACTCAAGAAATCACAAATACGCATAATTTTGATTCTTTGCACAAAATAGCAAATAATCTTGATTTTTTAAGACATATAAAAAAACAAATTGAAACAAGAATGATAAAAGAACATGGATTAGTAACTAGATTCAAAATACTTGCAAGTAAATTAAAAAAGTATAAATTTGATAATATTTTAATATATTCAAATTTTAGTATAAATTCTGTATCATTTGACCACTGTTGTCATCCTAAATTTGGAGATGATATAGTAGCTTTTAAAGATGGTAACAAAGCCATCATTCATCATAAGATGTGTGATAAAGCATATAAGAAGATAAAATCAAAACAAAATATGCTATTTTGTAAATGGACAAAAGATACTTTATATCCATATAAAATGGTTGTTTCCCTGGCTAATACAAAAGGTGAATTAGCAAAACTATTAATGTATATGTCAAAATACGAGGGTTATATTCTAAGTGTTGATTATGGTAGAGAAAAACACTCTTACAGACAATACTGTGATATAGATTTTGAAATAAATAACTCAAATGTGGAAGAAGTTAGAAAAATTGTAGAACAAAAAGCAAAAGTAATTGAGTTTTTTTCAAAAAAAGATGCATACAATAAATAATATTTTATAAAAGAGGATAAATGGAAGAGAAGATTAAAAATGCACTATTAGAAATACAAAGAGGATGTGCAGAAATAATTGACATAGAAGCTATTGAAAAATTAGTAAGAAACTTTTATGAAAAAGGTGAAAACTTCTATGTAAAAGCTGGTTTTGATCCAACTGCTCCTGATTTACATTTAGGGCATACTGTACTTATAAGAAAACTTGCAACATTTCAAAAATTTGGTGGAATTGTACAGTTTTTAATTGGTGATTTTACTGCAACTATTGGAGATCCAACAGGAAAAAGTGAAACTAGAAAAGTATTAAGTAGTGAGCAAGTTTTAGAAAATGCTGAAACATATAAAGAGCAAGTATTTAAAATCTTGGATCCTGAGAAAACAAAAGTAATGTTTAATAGTGATTGGTTAAGTAAACTAGGAACAGTTGGTATTATTAATCTTGCTTCAAATTTAACAGTTGCAAGAATGTTAGAAAGAGATGATTTTTCAAAAAGATACTCGTCAAATACTCCAATTGCAGTAAGTGAATTTATATATCCACTACTTCAAGGCTATGATTCAGTTGCAATGAATACTGATATTGAAATGGGTGGAACTGATCAAAAATTTAATCTTTTAATGGGAAGAACTTTACAAAAAGCTTATGATTGTAAAAAACAACAAGCTGTACTAATGACTCCACTACTTGAAGGATTAGATGGTATTCAAAAAATGTCTAAATCTTTAGGGAATTATGTAGGAGTTACAGATACTGCAAATGACATGTTTGGAAAGCTATTATCAACTTCTGATGAGTTGATGTGGAAATATTATGAATTATTGTCAAAAAAGACACTAAAAGAACTTGATGACTTACAAGAAGGTGTAAAAGATGGTTCATTGCACCCTAAAAAAGTTAAAGAAGAACTTGCCATGGAGATTGTAGATACATATCATGGTAAAGGTGCAGGAGAACTTGCAAAAGCAGAGTTTGAAAAAATATTTGCAAAAAAAGACATTCCAAGTGATATGCCAGAATATGAATTTGAAGCAGGAATTTGGATCTGTCAAGCATTAGTTGATGCAAAACTTGTAAATTCAACTTCACAAGCAAGAAGAGATATTAAAGCGGGTGCTGTGAAAATAGATCAAGAAAAAACAACTGATGAAAAACTTAATTTAAAATCTGGTGAATTTATTTTACAAAAAGGTAAAAAGAATTTCGCAAAGATTACAATAAAATAAAAGGGCTAGTATTGAGAATAGGAAAGTATGAGATTAAGCACCCCATAATTCAAGGTGGAATGGGTGTAGGTATCAGTTGGGACAGGCTAGCTGGTACGGTAAGTAAAGAGGGAGGACTAGGTGTTATCTCATCAGTAGGAACAGGATATTATAATAGTGATGAATTTTCTGTAAAAACTAAAAAAGATAAGCCAGTTGATGTTTTGAATTTTTATTCAAAGGAAGCTTTAACTACTATTATTAAAAATGCTAGAAAAATCTGTGGAAATGCACCACTAGCATGTAATATTTTACATGCTATCAATGACTATGGAAGAGTTGTAAAAGATGCTTGTGAAGCAGGTGCGGATATACTTATTACTGGTGCTGGAATACCTACTAATATGCCACAATTTACAAAAGATTTTCCAGATGTTGCATTGGTACCTATTGTTTCAAGTGCTAGAGCATTGAGACTTATTTGTAGAAAATGGAAAAGATATAATAAACTTCCAGATGCAATTATAGTTGAGGGACCAAAATCAGGAGGTCATCAAGGCTTTACATATGAACAATGTCTTCAAGAAGAGTATCAACTTGAAAATATAGTAGGTCCTGTTATTGAAGAAGCTAAAAAATGGGCAGATAATATTCCTGTAATTGCAGCTGGTGGGATTTGGGATAAAACTGATATTGATAAATTTCTAGCTCTTGGTTGTGATGGTGTACAAATGGCAACAAGATTTATTGGAACTCATGAGTGTGATGTTGATACAAATATGAAAAAAGTTTTAATTGATGCAAAAGAGAGTGATATAAAACTTATGAAATCTCCAGTTGGACTTCCTGCAAGAGCAGTTATGACCAACTTACAGGCTTCTATAGAAAATAAAACTGCACCAAAAATTGCTTGTATTTCAAATTGTGTATCGCCTTGTCATAGAGGTCAAGAAGCAAAAATAGTTGGTTATTGTATAGCAGATAGACTAGGAGCAGCATATAAAGGTGATTTGGATACAGGATTGTTTTTCACAGGTTCAAATGGGTATAAATTAGATAAAATAATATCTGTTCATGAACTTATGGAAAAACTAACTAAAGGAGAGTAGTTATTTTAAAAAAAATATTACTATGTTCTTTATTAATATTAAATTTAAACTTCGCATTTGCAAATAGTATTGAAGAACAATATAATGCAAATAGAATGAGTTATCTAAGAGCAGTATTAAATAATAATACTGCTTTAGAGATAAAACACCTTAAAAATATAATTAAATATGGTAATAAACTAGGTCATAACACTTCTAAATATGAAAAAGAATTAGCAAAAATCAGAGTAAAAAAAGCTGCTAAAAATACAAAAACAACTAAAAAAGTAAAAATACAAAAAACAAAAACTATAAAAAAAACAACTAAAACAAAACCTAAAACGAATAATTTAAATTATACAGTTAAAAATATTTATACAAAAAATAATATGATAATAATTGATTTTTATACAAACATAACAAAAAAATATATAGATTATAGTATTGATAAAACAAAGTACTCTAATTTATATCTTTTTGATATAAAAGGCTCATTTAAAGACGCAAGACCAACAAAACTTCAAATTTCTGGAATTGACAGAATATATATTATTCAAAAAGAAAAAAATCTTTTACATATAAAAGTAAGAGATAAAAGTAAATTAAATCCAATTTACATAGTAAATAAAAAACAAATAATCATAAAATTTTTAAATATAGGCTCAAATGTTAATTCAAATACAACAAAAACAACTACAAATAGTAATATAATAAATGTGAATAGATATAAAAGAAAAGTAGTTGTAATAGATGCAGGTCATGGTGGAAAAGATGTAGGAGCTGTAGGTTCTAACAAAAAATATGAAAAAAAAGTTGTATTAGCTGTGAGTAAATATTTGTATAATATACTTAAAAAAAGAGGTTATAATGTCCATATTACTAGAAAGGGTGATACTTTTATTAAAGTTAGAAATAGAACAATTTTAGCAAATAAAAAAAATGCAGATATATTTTTATCAATACATGCAAACTCTATTGCAAAAAGTAAAGCACATAAAGTAAAGGGGGTTGAAACATTTTTCTTAAGCCCAGCAAGAAGTGCAAGAGCAAAAAGAGTTGCAGCAAAAGAGAATAGTAGTGATGTAAGATCAATGAGTAAATCAACTAAAAACTCGTTTTTAACAGTACTTAATCAAAGTAAAATTACAGCTTCAAATAAACTAGCTATTGATGTACAACAAAATATGTTATATACTTTACAACAAAGATATAAAGATACTGTTGATGGAGGAGTAAGAGAAGGTCCATTTTGGGTCTTAGTAGGAGCTCAAATGCCATCTATTTTAATAGAAGTAGGATATATTTCACATCCAACGGAGGGAAAAAGATTATATAAAAGTAGTTATCAAAAACTATTAGCAAAAGGAATTGCTAATGGGGTTGATTCTTACTTTCTAAAAAATCCTTAATATTAAGAATAAGTTCTTTTTGTTTCTTTTTAAACTGGGGAAGATTATCTAAGTCAAAAAATTTAACTTTACTATTTTCCCAAGAAAGATAGTTATCATGTAGTTTATCTTGAAAAAAATATTTATCAATATTTTTTATATTTTTTGCATTGACTAACCAAAGCCCTATATCTTTTTCTTTATTCTTTTGTTCAAAATATTGTTCAAAATCATCAATATAAACATTTATTCCTGACTCTTCACGAAACTCTCTTTTAGCACACTGTTTAGCAGTTTCTTTTGCTAATTGTACACCTTTTAAAAAACCCCATTTGCTTTCACTTTTTATAGATTTGCAAAGCAATAACTTAATCTTATTCTTCTCTTTTTTATATAAAGCAAGTCCATATGCCTTAATTTGTTTACTCATAATTCTCCTTTAATAGGATATTTTTTTCTTATAAATAAAATAAGATAAAGTGTACCATAAAAATATTGGTAATAGAAGTGATACTTCAGGTAAAAGTGTACCATTATTTGAAAATTTATGTAATAAAAAGAAAATACCCCATGTTATTAAAGTAAAAAATATCGAAAGAGAAGTAAATTTACCTATATTAAAAAATCTACTATTTAAAGAAGAGTATGCAAAAATAATAATCATTAATGGCAATATAAAAAAAGATACTATGATTTCATAATACAATGCTGCCCTAATCTTATCTGTATTAATTCCTTGTTTATCTAATAATATTAATGCCGATATTGCATCAATAATTGAAAAAGTTGATTTTGATTCATATACATTGTCTAATATCTTTGGTTTAAAGCCTTCAAGTGTATGTAAAAATCTTTCATGGCTAACTTCTATTTTTGACTCTTCAAAATCAATATTTTTAGGTTTTTTAGTAATTTTTGCATCTATTACATACCATCTATTATTTTGAAAATAAGCTTTTGAAGCAACAATACTTTCAACTAAATCTTTATCAATAACTTTAAAAATATGAATATTTTCAGCTCTTTTTTCTATTGGATATAGTTTTTGAAAGAAAATGTGATAGTCATTGTATTTCAAAAAGATATCTGATTTTGTACTAATAAAATATTCATCATCTAAAATTTTGCTTTTTTGTTCATATGAATAAGCAAGTGGTGTTGCTTGAAGAACTATTAATACAAGTAATAGCAAGAAAGAGATTTTTATAACAGGCGAGTAAAGTCTATTTTTACTAACTCCTAATGCTACAAAAGCAACTAATTCATTACCTTTTATTAATATTACTAAAGTTAAAATCCAACCAAATACTAAAGATAATGGTAAAGTCAAAGTAAGTGTAAAAAAACTGTTATAAAATAGATATAATAACTGTAAGTTTGCAGAATCAGGAAGATTTTTCATATTTTGAAAAAAGTCAATTCCTACAAAAAATAGTTGTAGTGAAACTAAAACAATAAAAAAACTTTTAAGATATTTTTGTAAAATATATTTTGTTAATATGCTCATTATTACTTCAATGTAAATTTAGATTTTACTTCATTTATAGATTCAACTTTTAATGCATCTATAGCTTTGATAGTATGGGGTATTATATCTTTTAATCTATTTAATTCCTCTTTTGAGAAGTTGTTTAATACATAATTTACCACATCTTCTTTATTTTGTGGTTTTCCAATTCCTATTCTAACTCTTATATAATCTTTTCCTATATGTGAATCAATTGATTTTAATCCATTGTGACCACCATGGCCACCACCGATTTTAAATTTAACTGCTCCAAAAGGTAAATCTAAATCATCATGAATTACAATAATTTCTTCATTTTCAAGTTTATAATAATTTTTTATTGCAATAACTGCATCGCCTGAAAGATTCATAAAAGTTTTTGGTTTTACTAGTAAGTCATTTGAAGATTTTAAAACATCTGCTTTAAAATTTGATTTATTAATTGTAGTAGTACTTAAGTTTTTGGCCATCTCATCGATGACCATAAAACCTATGTTGTGCCTAGTTAATAGGTATTTTTCACCTATATTTCCAAGTCCAACTATTAAAGCCATTATAAATTACTTAGCTTTAATTACACCAACGATTGGTACTCTTGGGTCTAAGAAACACTCAACACCCTCAGGTAATTCTAAATCTCTAACTAAGATATTGTCACCTGTATCTAAATTATCAACATTTAGATTAAAGCTTTGTGGTAAATTTTCATAAGTAGTCTTAACAGGAACTCTTTTCTTATGGAAAATGAATAAACCTTTATTTTTAAGACCAATTGGAGTACCTTCAACTTTAACAGGAACTTTATAAGTAGTTCTTACACCTGGTTGTGCAACCATTAAATCAACATGTAATAACTCAGAAGTAATTGGAGCTTTTTGATACTCTTGAACAACAACTTTTAAATTATTTCCACCAACAGATACATCAAACGAAAGTGTTTCTTTATTTTTTAACGTTTTAATAAATTCATTCGTTTTAAACGCAGCATTAATATTTTCTAAACCTTTACCATAGATATTGGCAATTAAGTAACCATCTCTTCTTAAAGATTTAGTTTCTATTTTTGTCATACTATCTCTTACGATACCCTCTAACATAAACATTCCTTTGTTTTAAAATTAAGTTGCGCATTATATTTAAATTATTATTAATAATAGCTTTACTTTTATAAGCTATTTTAGCTTTTGAATATAATAGTACAAAGAATCCAACTCTTCATCTGTTAAAAAGTATGTTGGCATTACTAAGGATTCTGTTTTGTCTGCTCTTAATTTAATTTTAAAATTTTCAAAACTAATATTTGTAAGTGGAGGAACTTTTATATATTTAAGCGCTCCTTTTTTATCTCTATATTTTGCGATTATTACTTCTTTTTTACCATTATTATGGCACTTATTACACCCTATTCCCCTAGGATTTTCATAAAGCATTGCCCCATACTCATATTTTGTAATAAATGAGTTATCATCATCTGTGGCAAAAACAGTTATAATAAATAGAAGTAATAAAAATACTAATCTCAATCTTAACCTTTGTGTAAAAATGTTTTTGGTATTATATCAACCTAAAATTAAAACATATATAAGGTTTACTCCCCATGACAATACTTGATGGAAAAGCATTATCTAATAAAATAAAAGAAGAAATAAAGTTTGAGGTTGAAGAACTTCAAAAAGAAAAAGGTATTACACCTGGACTTGCTGTAGTTTTAGTAGGCGCAGACCCTGCAAGTGCTGCTTATGTAAATATGAAAAGCAAAGCATGTAAACAAGCTGGAATTTACTCAATTGTTCACGAAATGCCAGAAACTATATCTCAAGATAAAATTTTGGAAATTTTAGCAATGATGAACAAAAATCCAAATATAGATGGTATTTTAGTTCAATTACCACTTCCAAAGCATGTTGATACAACTGCTATTTTAGAAGCTATTACACCTGAAAAAGATGTAGATGGTTTTCATGCGTATAATACAGGAAGAATGACATTAGGACTAGACTCTTTTACTCCTGCAACTCCATATGGAGTAATGAGACTATTAGAAGAGTATAACATTGATCCTAAAGGAAAAAATGTTTGTGTAATAGGTGCGAGTAATATTGTAGGTAAACCTATGGGAACACTTTTACTTAATGCAAATGCAACAGTTACAACTTGTCATATACATACAAAAGATTTAAAAGAACATACAAAAAATGCAGATATTATTTGTGTGGGTGTGGGTAAAGTAAATCTAATTACAGAAGATATGGTAAAAGATGGAGCTGTTGTTGTTGATATTGGAATAAATAGACTTGACAATGGAAAATTGGTTGGAGATGTTGATTTTGAAAATGTTTCAAAAAAATGCAAATATATCTCACCTGTTCCAGGGGGAGTTGGTCCCATGACAATTGCTATGCTTTTAGTTAATACAATTAAAGCAGCAAGATTAAGAGAAGAAAGAGAAAGAAAACTAAATGATTAAAAAAGCTTACAACTGGGCTAGTTCATGGACTGGTACAATTATAATTGTATTAGGTATTATATTTTTTGTTGCGCAAGCTTTTGTAATTCCTAGTGGAAGTATGAAAAATACTTTACTTATTGGAGATATGCTTTTTGTTAAAAAATTCTCTTATGGAATTCCTGTTCCTAGAATTCCGTGGATTGAAGTACCTATTTTGCCAGATTTTAATAATAATGGACATTTAATAGAAGGTGACAAACCAAAGCGTGGGGATATTGTTGTATTTAGATACCCCAAAGAAGATACAATTCATTATGTAAAAAGATTAGTAGCAACTGGAGGAGATTTAGTTCTTATTCAAAATAAAAATCTTATTTTACACCCAAAAGAGGGAAATGAGTATGTAAAAAAGAATTTTGCACAAGAGCAAATTTTAAATGTTGAGGGAAAACTTTGGGTTATTAATCCTTATCAAAAAGATCATCCAGGAATACATAATGATCCAGAAGTACAAAATACAAGGCAAGCTCCAGCTCAACTATTTAATATGTTACCTATTAAAGTTCCAAAAGGAGAATACTTTATGATGGGTGATAATAGAGACCATTCAAATGATTCGAGATTTTGGGGAACAGTTGAATACAAAAATATTGTAGGAAAACCTTGGTTTATCTACTTTTCTTGGGATGAAAATAAAAAAATTAGATGGGATAGAGTTTTTAGAAAAGTTGAATCTTTAGAAGAAGATTTAAAAGGAAAAGAGTTAGATATAAATCATAAAGAAGGAATTTACTAAAATGAAATATTTTATAGCAGCAGATCATGCTGGAATTGATATTAAAAAATATGTAAAAGAACTATTTGAAAGTAAAGGGCATGAAGTAGAAGACTTAGGTCCTTATTCAAAAGATAGAGTTGATTATCCAGATTTTGCTGTTAAAGTATGTGAAAAAGTATTGGCAAATAAAAACAGCTTTGGTATTTTAATTTGTGGTTCTGGTATTGGTATGTCTATGTCTGCAAACAAATTTGATGGAATTAGAGCTGCTTTATGTCATAATGAATATTCAGCTAAAATGGCAAGAGAACATAATGATGCAAATATAATGTGTTTGGGTGAAAGAGTTAGTGGATATGGTATGATTGAAGCTATTATTGACTCTTGGTTAGCTTCATCTTTTGAGGGTGGAAGACATGAACAAAGAGTTGAAAAAATAAATGCTTTAGGTAAGATGGGAAGCTGTCGAAGATAAAAAAAGGAAAAATATCATGCGTGAACCTTGGGTTGCATATGTAGTTGTTCTAAGTGTTGTTGCCCTAATGATTTTAGGCAAGAAAATGATATTTTTTCCAAAAGATGAAGATGAATCTTCAAAAAAGGATGAAAATGATAAATCCTAAAATAATTGACTACATTTTTTCATCAGCTTCTATTCAAAGATGGAATGATTATCCAAGAATGGTTGAGTTAGTTGAACTTGATAAACAAGCCCATAAATTTATAATAGCTTTTTTTATTGCAAAACTAGAAGATGACATTAACTACACACACTTAATAGAAGCGGGTATTTTTGAGTTTCTAAGAAGAATAGTTGTAACAGATATTAGACCTGATGTATTTAGAAAAGCTATTCAAAAAAAATCAAAAGAGATAAATTCTTGGGTAATTGAAAAACTAAAAGACTCGTTAGAACCTATTCAAAATGGAGTATTTTTAAAAAAATTCGAAGAGTATTTATATGATTCAAATATGTATAAAAAAGAGAGATTTATACTTAAAGCTGCATCATATTTAGCAACAAAATGGGAGTTTTCAATAGTATATCAAACTTCAAAATTTTTAACAGATATTGAAAATGTCAAAAGAAGTGTAGAAGATGAAATCGAAGATTATTATGAACTAATTGGAGTTAGAAAAATATCTTTGAATAAAAAACTTTCAAGAATAATTGATTTAAGTGGAAGATTAAGATTTCAAAAAAGATGGGCACAAACACCAAGAATTCCTGAAACTTCAGTTTTAGGTCATATGCTAACAGTTGCACTTTTTGCTTATTTTTATTCAAAAGATGTAGATGCTTGTGATAAAAGATTGGAAAATAACTTTTATACTGCACTGTTTCATGATTTACCTGAAGCTTTAACAAGAGATATAATCTCACCTGTAAAGTATAGTGTAGATGAGTTATCAGATATTATTGCAGAGTATGAAATAATCAAAATTGAAGATGATATACTTCCTTTTGTTCCAGAGGGATTAAAAGATGAGTTTTCTTATCTTTTAGGACTTTATGAAAATAATAAAAAAGATGAATTTTTAAATAAAATCAACTATAAAGATCAAATAAAAATTGTAGATAATATTGATGATTATAACCTTGATAAATATAGTCCTATTGATGGAAAAGCTTTAAAACAGTGTGATAAACTTTCAGCTTTTATTGAAGCTAGTTTATCAATCTCCCATGGTATAAAATCAAAAGAGTTGCAAAGTGGTAAAAAACATATTTTCAAAGGCTTGAAAACTGTTCAAGGAATTGACTTTAAAGATCTTGCAAGACAAATTGATGAAGAGTTTGGAAGTACAGGACAAACCCAAGCAAGATTTGATTTTGACTAAAAGAGGAGTTCCTCTTTTAGTTTAAAAACTATATTTTATATTTACATATACATATCTTCCTGGTTCATTTAATAGCATTACCTCATCACTTGTTGATGAAAGTAAAGTTAAATCTTTATATGTATTACTTGTGGCATATGTTTTATCAAAAACATTATCAACACCTAGTGTTACTACTGTATTTTTTATATAACTATTTTCATATTTTAAGTTTAAAATACCATATCCACCTAGATGTTGTTCTCCATTTTCCTCATCATAGTTACTCCAAGCTTTTGAAGCAATATATGAAGCTTTAAAGTTATTTTTACCTACTTCATAATTCAAAGCAATTCTCGCTTTAAGTGGCGCTATTTCAGCTAAATTTGTATCATTTTGTCCATCTAAAGCCTCATCTTTTTTACCTCTTTGATATGATAAACCATAATCAAAATACAATTCATCACTTGCATAATAAAACCCACTTATATCAAATCCATATATTTTTGCATCTATATTTTCAAACTTATTTTCTACATTTGAATTATTGTAAACTATATAATCTTTTAACATAGAATAAAATAGTTTTGTTTTGATTTTAAAATCACCAATAGTTTTTTCAAAACCTAAATCTATTTCATAGTTTTTTGTTTGATCTAAATCTGGTGTTCCTACTAATTTTCCACCTTTTTTAAAATACAACTCTCTTGCATCTGGAACCCTACTTGATTTTCCAAGTCCTGCAAAAAAATTTAAACTATTATTCGCTTTATATGTAGTTAATAAATAAGCATTTAAAGAGTTATAATCATTATCCTGCTCATTCCCATCAGTTCTTATATCAGTTCTATCATATCTTGAAGCAAGTTCAATATTAAAAGCATTTATATCTTTATTGTATTTTACAAAAACTGCTTTATTTTTTGTATCTGTTTTAGAAATACTATCTGCTAGATAAGGATTCATCTTATTGCTATACTCTCCCTCCCAGCTTCTTTTGCTTGTATCTAAGCCTAAAGTTAAAACTCCATTAAAAAAATTCATATCATTTTGAAGTTTAGCACCTTTTATTTTTGATTTCATATGATTTGTCATTTCCATTGCACCATTTTTTCTATATGTTGTTGCCATAGGATGATCTACTTTTGAATAATAAGTATTAAATTTTAATTTTTTAGAAAAAGTTGATAAATCATTTGCTATATAATTAAAAGTATAAATATCAGAATCATCGTATATTGCGTCCATTGGTGTATTTGCATACAAAATATCATCACTTCTATTAGCTGTATAAGATAGATTTATCTCTTGTTTATCATCTAGATTAAAGTATAATTTACTCATAAAAGTTTTCTTTTCATAAGCATCCATATCTTTGTATTTATCACTATACACTCTTGTGTCATCTTTACTATTTTTTTCAAGTTGTTGGGCTAAAGTATTACCATCTCCATCTTCATACTGTTCGCTACTTTCAGTTGAAGCAGAGATAAGTGCTTTTATATCTTTTGTTCCTCCACTAAGTGTTGCAGAATACTTACTATAGCCATAACTTCCATAATTAACATTTACATCACCTAAAAAGCCCTCTTTTGGTTTTTTTGTATTTACTTTTACCTTACCACTTAAAGTACCAAAACTTTCAATATCATAAGGTCCCTCAATAATTTCAACACTTTGTATATTATTTGTAAGAACATGTGAAGTTGGTGGATCCATCCTATTTGGACATGCACCATATATCTTTGCATCATCTATTAAGATATTAATATTATCTTTTTTTTGCCCTCTAATTATAATATCATTTGCAATACCACTTCGTCTTACAAGTGAGATTGAAGGTGATACATCACTTAAGGCTTGTGCTAAATCTGCTGATTTTAGATTTTCATTACTAATATCTTTTACGACTTTAGATTTTAATGTATCAGTTACAAGAACTGATTCTAAACTTACTTGCTCATTTGCACTTAAAACAGCAATTGCACTAAATGATAAAACTAAAGATTTTTTCATACTCATCCTTTAAATTTTTTCAAATATTAGCTTTGATGTGTTAATTAAAAGTTAAATAGTAAAATCATTTTTTGATATAATAGAAGAAAAAAGAGAGAAATAATGGCAAAAATATCTTTTGAAGTTGACACTAAAAACTTAAACAATATTCTTACAATACTTAAAAGTTTAAAAAGTGGAATGATAAAAAATCTAAAAATTGATGAATCAAAAAAATTCTTAAATACTCAAGATAAGCACTCTACACTTACTTCAACAAGTAAATATCTATCTAAAGATGAGTTCAAACAAAGATTAAAGAAGGGCTTGAAGTAGTATTTTACTACTGCCCTCCTCCTACACCTGCTGCAAGTTCATCATGTGGAAATGTATGTGGAATTTCATGGCAAACATTTTTTGATTCTTCAATTGCACTTATTAGCTCTTTTAAATTTGCATAAGGCAATTCTATAGCACTTTTTTCACCCAATTCATTTGTAACTTCAACTCTAAATACTGGATAACTAGACTCACCATAAGGTTTTTCTACGTGAAATACTTCAATTAAACCAGTTTTCGTTTGAGAGATTTTAAACTCTTTTACTTTTATAGCTTCTCTTGACATACTAGCCTCCTTATTATTTATTTATACAATAACAAACAAAAAGAAAAACTAATATAAATAAATAAAACTAATTACTTTATGCAGGTTTAAAAGATTTTGTTGTTTTACAAACTTGAGGGAAAAGACAATTATTACAATCAGGATTTATAGCTTTGCATGTGTATCTTCCAAAAAGTACCATTGCTTGATGAAAAATATGTAAATCGTCTTTTAACTTTTTTACTAATTCTACTTCTGTTTTCTCAACTGTTTTCTCATATGAAAGTCCAAGCCTATGAGAGACTCTAAAAACATGAGTATCTACAGCCATTAAATTTGCTCCTGCATACTCAATCATAAATACATTTGCTGTTTTATTTCCAACTCCTGCTAGTTTTATTAGCTCCTTTTCATTATGAGGAATATCACCATCATAATCTAAAATAACACTTTGTGCCATTTTTATAATGTTTTTTGCTTTATTGTTAAAAAAAGAACACGATTTTAAAAGCTCTTTTACTTCTTCTATTTTTGCATCTGCTAATGAAAATACATCTGGATATTTTTCAAATAGTGCAGGAGTTATTATATTTACTCTTTTATCTGTACATTGGGCACTTAGAATAATTGCAATTAATAATTCATAATCATTTTTATAATTCAATTCAGTTACTGCATCATTGAAATTTTCTTGAAATGCCTCTTTTATTATTTGAATTTCAGCTTTTGTAGCTTTTTTCATCTATTTCCTTAAATACTTTTTTATTTTAGAAAAGATTTTTTTTGCATAAGCATAGTTTATATCTTCTAGTCTTATTAAATAGTTTTCATCTTTTTTTGTTATTATAATCTCTTCTTTATTAAAATAATTCAATAATCCCTCATAAGTTTTTAATGCATCATTTTTATTAAAAAGTCCTACTTTTATATCTATTTTTTTACTTAAATCAGTTGTTGAAGTAAGTTTCAAAATATCTTTAAGTTCACCTTTTTTTAGAATTCTAACTTCACTTAGCTTACCATCTTGTTTAATTTCAACTACTTGTGCAAGGCTTAAGTTTTTTGTAATATTTGAATTTTGTGAACTAACCTTAATATCACCACTTAAACTAGAAACTTTACTTTGATTACCAACAATAATTGAACTATTAGCAAAAGAAAATAAGCAAATTATTAAAAATAGACTTTTCATTTGTTAATTCCTATTATAAAATTATCAGTTTGGATTTTAAACTTTTTAGGTGCAAGTTTTTCAATATCTCCTGTTTTTATTTTATAACTTCCTGTTTTTATTTTAAAATGTATTTCATTATTTTCTTTGTTTTTTCTATCATAAAAGTATTCTGATATCTCAAATATCGTTTTTACTCCTACATAAACTATGGTATTATCAATAAATCTAATTTTTACTTTTGAATCATCAAATGTCTTTATAATATCACTTTTTTTAATCTTAAACCCAGCACTAATTATAGGCAATATATCTTTTCCTCTTTGTACTAATGCTCCTTGATTTTTACTATCATCAAGAACTACTTTTTCAACAGTTGCAATATCATTTGCAAAAGATAATAATGCAAAAAATAGTACTAGTATTAAAGCTTTCAAAAATCTATCCTTGTTTATTATTTATTATTATGTTAACATTTTTTAGCTAACATTTAACCTATGAAGGCTTTATTTAAATACTTAGCAATTTTTATCATTGTTTTTTGCTCTATATTTTTTACTTTTAAAAGTTATCCTAATTTATTGTCAAGTCTTGACAATCAAATAAAAAGCTTTTTATTAAAGCATAAAAATAAGACACAGCAAAGTAAAAATATAATAATTGTAGATATTGATGATAAAAGTATAAGTCAAACTTCACAATGGCCTTGGAGAAGAGATCTTTTTGCTAATTTAATATATGAATTACAAAAAACAAATCTAAAAGTAATTGGTGTTGATATTTTGTTTTCAAAAGAAGATATAAATTCTCCTTTTAATGTAATTAAAACCCTTAATTTAAAAATTGACAAACAACTTCCTAATTATGATGAACTTTTTTCAAAAGCCATTAAAAACTCTTCAAAACCAATAATTTTAGGATATCACTTTTTTAATAACTCTTTTAAACAAAAAATAGCACAAAAACCATATAGTTTAAAAATTTTAAAAAAAACAAAAATTGATGATATGAATATTTTAGAAGCAAATAATATTAATATGAATATTGATTTACTTCAAAGTAGTGCTTATTCAACTGGCTTTTTAAATATTATAAATAGTAACTCCTCTATTTTGACGAATGTACCTTTAATAATAAAATATGAAAATGAGCTTTATCCATCTTTTGCATTAGAAGTAATACGAACCCTAAAAGATAATAAAGATATCTCTATTAAAAAAGTTGATAATTCATATCATGAAATACAACTTGATGATTTAAATATTAGTGTAGATAAAAAAGCATCTTTAAGTTTAAGTTATTATAAAAGTAACTATTTTAAAACCATATCAGCTATAAATATTTTAAATAAAAATTATGATAAAACTATTTTTAATAATAAAATAGTCTTATTGGGAAATTCAGCCTTAGATGTAGTAAATTTAAATAACACATTAGTAGATAAAAAACTATCAAGTACACAAATTCATGCAACAATAATAGAAAATATTTTAAACAAGGATTTTTTTATAAATGTAAATTGGCAAGATAATTTTATAAGTGCAACAATTTTTATTATTTTTGCTTCACTTTTTTTAACTCTTTTTTTCAATAAACTTTTATTTAGCTCATATATAAGTTTATTGTTACTATTTTTTATAAGCTTTGGTATTTTCTACTTTTTTTATATTGAAAATATAATAATAAATAGTGCCTTTATTTTAATTTCTTTAATTATTGCTTTTATTTGCACAACTACAATAATTTTTATAAAAAAAACAAAAGAGCTAATATTATTGAAAAAAAAGTTTGCAGCTAAAGTATCAAGTAATGTAATGAATGATATATTAAAAGATGAAAATAATCATTATTTAAGAACAAAACAAAAAGATATTACTATTTTTTTTAGTGATATTATAGGTTTTTCACAAATTACCAATCAAATCAATGATCCTGAAAAACTAACAAAATATTTAAATAAATATATGAATCCAATGACTAAAATCATTATGAAAAATAAAGGTACTGTTGATAAGTTTATAGGTGATTCTATTATGGCTTATTGGAATGCTCCTTTTAGTGTAAATAATCATCAAGACCTCGCATTAACATCTGCACTTGAGCAACTAAAAGCCTTAGAAGAAATAAATAAAAACTATGAAGAAAATTCACCTTTAAAAATAAAAATTAGAATAGGAATAAATAGTGGAAAAGCTTATGTTGGAGAAATGGGAGCAGATGATAGAAATGATTATACAGCACTTGGAAGTGAAGTAAATAAAGCTTCAATTTTAGAACAAGCTTGTAAGATTTATAAAACCTCTTGTATTATTTCACAAAGTGTAAAAATTGCATTAAAAAAAGATTACACAATCAGACTTCTTGATACTATTTCTATAGAAGATACAATAAAAGGTGCTTTTAATATTTATGAAGTTTTCAAAGAAGGAAAGCCAACACAAGAAGAACAAATCCAAATAGATTCTTTTGAAAAGGCTTTAGGGTTTTATTATAAAAAAGAGTTTCAAAAAGCCTTAGATATTTTCCAAAAACTAGAAAATAAAAATAGCAACTTAAATACTTATGCTATAAGTTTTCATATTAAAAGATGTAAAAAATGCTTAATGAATACAAGCTTTTTTTCTCCTGTTACTATAATAAATAAAAAGCTTATTTCAAAATAAGCCTTTAAAGTTTTTTAATTTTATCTATTTCATCTCTTAATCTAATTGCTTCCTCAAAATTTAAATCACTTGAAGCTTTTTTCATTTTTTTATTTAATTCAAGCAATAATTTTTTCTTTTCACTTGCTGGCATTTTATCTAATTTTTGTTTCTTCCAAGCCAAGTCATCATACTCTTCAAGTTTTAGATTTTGATCAAGTTTTCTTTTTGTTGATTTTGGTGTAATATTATGTTTTTTGTTATGTTCTTGCTGAATTTTTCTTCTTCTATTTGTTTCATCTATTGCAAACTGCATAGATCCAGTTACTCTTTTAGCAAAAAGAATTACTCTACCATTTTCATTTCTAGCACCTCTACCCATTGTTTGAATAAGTGAAGTTTTACTTCTTAAAAAACCTTCTTTATCTGCATCTAATATAGCAACTAATGAAGTTTCAGGAATATCAAGACCTTCTCTTAAAAGATTGATTCCAATAAGCACATCAAACTCTCCAAGTCTTAATTCTCTAATAATTTGATTTCTTTCAATTGCATCAATTTCACTATGCATATATTTTACTTTTATTCCCAAATCAGAATAATAAGAAGCTAGCTCTTCTGCCATTTTTTTAGTTAAAACTGTTACTAAAACTCTTTCATTTTTTTCAACAACTCTTTTTATTTCATCATAAAGTTTTTCAACTTGATACTCACTATCCATGATTTCAATAACTGGGTCTAAAAGACCTGTTGGTCTAATAATTTGTTCAGCCACTACTGCACTTTTTTCAAGTTCTAATTCATTTGGAGTAGCACTTACAAAAACAAAGTGTGGTGCTTTATTTATAAATTCATCAAATTTTAAAGGTCTATTATCAAGTGCACTTGGTAATCTAAAACCATACTCTACAAGTACTTCTTTTCTACTTCTATCAGCTGCGTGCATTCCTCTAAATTGTGGTAAAGATACATGTGATTCATCAACAATTAATAAAAACTCTTCTTTCATTTGTTCAAAATAGCTTATTAAAGAGTAAGGCGTTTCTTCTGGTTTTTGTCCAGTAAGATGCCTTGCATAGTTTTCAATTCCTTTACACATACCTGTACTTTCAATCATCTCTAAATCAAATTCAACTCTTTGTTTTAATCTTTGATACTCCACTTGTTTATCTTCTTGTTTGAAAAACTCAAGTCTTTGCTTTAACTCTTCTTCTATTTGTTTTACTGCAACTGCTAATTTGTCATTTGAAACAACAAAAGGATTAACAGAATAGATTATTACTTCATCTAACTCTTTTATTCTTGTGTTAGTTAAATATTCATGCTTACTAATTGTTTCAACTTCATCACCAAAGAACTCAACTCTTATAAATTCATCCTCAAAATATGCAGGAAAAATATCAATTACATCTCCATTTACTCTAAAATCTGCCCTATCAAAGAACTTATCATTTCTTTTATAACCCATCTCTACAAGTTTTAATAAAAACTTTTTTTGAGAATATTCAAAACCAACTTCAATTCTTTGAACCATTGCTTTATACTCTTCTGGATTACCTAAACCGTAATTTGCAGAAACAGAAGCAATTACAATAACATCATCAAAAGATAAAAGTGACGCAGTTGCACTAAGTCTTAATCTTTCTAATTCCTCATTTATTGAAGAATCCTTTTCAATAAATAAATCACTTCTTGGGATATAAGCTTCTGGTTGATAATAATCATAATAAGAGATGAAATACTCCACATGATTATTTGGAAAAAATGCTTTAAATTCTGAATATAGTTGTGCGGCAAGTGTTTTATTATGTGTCATAATCAAAGTTGGCTTTTGAGTTTTTTCAATAACTTTTGCCATTGTATAAGTTTTTCCACTTCCTGTTACACCAAGAAGAGTATTATATTTTTCACCTTTAATTATTGAATCACTTAAAGCTTTTATTGCTTGTGGTTGATCTCCTGCTGGTTCATACTCACTTACTACTTTAAACTTTGCGATAATCTATCCTTTATTGCTTGTATGTTGTTAAAATATAAAAAAGTATTGATATCTCTTTATTTGTCCAAATAACATCATCACTTAAAATATTTTTTGAAACTTTTATATCAACATTGGCTTTATACTTTAATAAAATAGTTTGAATAAAACTATTTAATGATTTATTATCAAGGTTAAGTATATTTTTATGAAATACCTTTTCTTTATTTGGTATAAAAAAATCTTTGTCATTTTTATAAAGATTAAGTAACATAGATATTTGCCAACTATGCCACTCTTTTTTTTCTAATTGCTTTGTATTTAAACTTTTTATATCTAATACTTCAAAAGTATGAAATATCTTTCTTACTATATTGCTATTTGTTGCAAAATCCAATTTTTCTATTTTCAAAGGTAATTCAACTTGACTTATATAAATATGATTTTTTATCTTTGGGTTTTTATTTTGAAGCTTTGTAGCTCTTCTTTTATTATAAAAAATAAAAGGTATTGATAAAAATATAACTGCAATAATAAAAAATAAAAACTCTAAATTCATAAATTTACTTTCTTAAAAATATTTTGTTCTACTAGCATATATTCACTACTACAACAAAGAGAAGGTACATTTACATATCTTTTATTTCCAAAATCATACTCTTTACCTTGGTGAAAGTGACCTTCAATAATAATATCTGCTTCAAAATTTTCAACTCTTTTTTTTGCTAACTCTTCAAAAGCTGTAAAATTATGACAAATATTTTTCTTCATCAAAGTATAATATATCTTCTTTGAAATAAAATTATTATAATCAATAGAGTTTAAAAACTTCAATAGTTTATGGTTTCTTATAATTTTACAATAAATATTATATAAATTTGGAGTAAAATTATCTCCATGAGAAAGTGCAAGTTTTTTATTTTGATACTTCATAAAAATAGGTTGATCTTCTCTTTTTACTACTAAAACATCTATAAAAAGAGGCTTCATATTGTAATCATGATTTCCCTCTAAATATATTATTTTTATATCTTTTGCAAGTTCATTTATTATATCAATAAGTTTTTGATTTCTTTTTACAAAATAAGTACTTTCAGATGAGATAAAATCAAACATATCTCCCATTAAAAAAAGTTGTTCAGTCTTAATCTTTTTAGATTTCAATTTTTCTAAAAAGATTAAAAAATCTTGATTCTTTTCATTGTAGTGCGAATCTGCTACAAAGATTGCACCATCCTTTATATTAAGGTGCATAAGCAATTTTAGGTATTCCTTCATCCTCTTCAAAGCCACACATAATATTTGCATTTACAACAGCTTGAGAAGATGCTCCTCTTAGTAGATTATCAATTGAAGAGTTAATAAAAAGTGCTTTACCATTTCTTGCTACAAAAATATCACAAAAATTTGTTCCTGCTGTTGATTTTATATCAACAGCACTATTTCTAACTCTTACAAATTCACTATTTTTATAACTTTTTTCTAATATAGCTTCCACATCAACTTCTTCTTTTAAGCTCGCATAAACTGAAACTAACATTCCCCTTGTAACAGGTATTAAATGTGGTACAAAGTTAACACTGAAATCTTTATCTTTAAGAAGTTTAACTTTTTCTTGAATTTCAGGCATATGTCTATGCTTGAAAGGATTATAAGCATGAGTATTTTCGTTTATATGAGCAAATTGAGTTATCTCATTTAACTTTTTACCTGCCCCTGTAACTCCAGATTTAGCATCAATAAATATTGGACTATTTTCATCAATATAATCAACAAAAGGAAGCAAAGCTAAAAGTGAAGCTGTTGGATAACACCCAGGATTTGCAACTAAGTTTGCATCTTTTAATTGATTTTTATAATACTCAGGTAAGCCATACACTGCACTTGAGATATTCTCTTTATCTTCATGAGGGCAATAATGTTTTTCATAATTTTCAAGTTCTAATCTATAATCAGCACTTAAATCAACTACTTTAACACCTAAATCTAGTAGCTCTTTTGCAAAAGACATAGATGTTTTATGAGGTAGTGCTAAAAAGGCAAGTTTTGCAACTTTTGCAACTTCTTTTGCATTTGCTATTTCAACAGGCATATCAATTAGACCTTGCAAACTTGGATGCAAATCTTGTACATTTATATTTCCTGTTGAGTTAGCTATATATGAAATATTGAATTTTGAGTGAGTAATCAATATTTTTACTAATTCTAAGCCAGTATAGCCACTAGCTCCTATAATTGCTACATTCATTATATTGATATCTCCTTGAAATAAACTTCTAATACTTCAAAAGATCTAACACCTCCTGGAAGTGTAGCTTGAAGTTCATCACCTTCTTCTTTTCCCATTAGCTGTTTTGCTAAAGGTGAGTTAAAAGAGATAAATCCTTTTTCTGCATTTGATTCTATTCCACCAACAATTGTATAAGTATACTCTTCTTCTGTATCAACATCTACTAAACTAACAGTTGATCCAAAACTAACTTTATCATGTGGTAGCGTTGAGGGATCAATAATTACTGCTTTACTAATAATATTACTTAATTCTGCGATTTGTGTATCAATTAATTTTAATTTATCTTTTGCAGCATGATACTCAGCATTTTCTTTTAAATCTCCTAATTGTCTTGCTTCATCTAAGGCAATAACAGTTTGAGGTCTCTCTTTTGATTTCAAGAAGTCTAGATTTCCTGTAATTTTTTCATATCCATCTCTTGTCATAGGTTCTTTTTCCATCAACGACTCCATAAATTATTTTATGTTATAATATCTAAAATTTTTAAAAGAGTAGATTAGATGAAATATGATAGAACAAAAAAACTATTTGGTGAAGAAAACTTTAATAAATTTACAAAAGCAAAAATTATATTACTTGGAGTGGGTGGAGTAGGAAGTTTTGCCCTTGATGCACTTTATAGAACAGGTGTTACTGATATTACTATTGTAGATTTTGATACATATGAAGAATCAAACTTAAATAGACAAATAGGTAGTGAGGGTAACATTGGAAAAGTAAAAGTTGAAGCATTAGCACAAAAATATCTAAAAGTGACACCAATTCATGTTAAGATAACAAAAGAGTGGATTGATAACTTTGATTTTTCACAATTTGATTATATTTTAGATGCCATAGATGATGTAACACCTAAAGTTCATTTAATTAAAAAACACTATACTAAAGTAATTAGTACAAGTGGTGGGGCTAAAAGAATTGATCCTAGTAAAATTGAGTATTTATCTATTTGGAAAACTTATAATGACCCATTTATTAGAAAAATAAGAACAGAGCTTAAAGCTCAAGGGTTCAAGAAAAAGTTTAAAGTAGTTTTTTCTTCAGAAGAACCTTTATGTATAGAAAAAGGAAGTTTTGAAGGAGTTACAGGTTCATTTGGTCTTATGATGGCTTCTGTAACAATAAAAAAATTGTTAAATAAGAAGAAGTAGAATAACTTTTATAAAAAAGTTGATTATAAGAAAAAAAGATATATAATTTAAGTATCACATAAAAAGGAATAATATGAGCGATATTAATAGTAGCGTTGAACAAATGACACAAGGTCACAAAAGAAATGTTCAACAATTAGCCGTATTTTACACTAGTCATAACAATATTTACGCAATCAATATTGCAAAAGTAAAAGCTTTTGTTATTAAAGAAGAAGTAACAATAAATGACACACCAAGTGATTCAAATATAATTGCAGGTATTGCTACTATTAGGGGTGAACCTGTTACTTTAGTAAATTTAGATGCATGGCTAGGCCAACAAAAAATGCAAATAGATGAATACAAACTTATAATATATTGTGAATTCAATCATAAAAAAGTAGGATTTTTAATTAAAGATATGTTAGATATCGTTGAAAAAACTACTGAAGAGTTAAGACATACAGAAGAAACAAATTCAAAAATAACATATACAACTTATGTAAGAGTTAATGATAAAGATGAATTATGTACTGTATTTAATGCTGAACAACTACTAAAAGATATTGGTTGGACTGGTGATGGACAAGATGAAGTTAACAAATATGTTGATGCTCCATTAAACTCTAATAAATTAGTTCTAGCAGCAGAAGATTCAGGAGTTGCAAGGGAAGTATTAAGAAAATTTTTCCAAAAAGCAAAATTAAAGTTTGAAATTTATAACAATGGTGCTTTATTACTTCAAAGAATACAAGAAGTAGATCCAAATAGCATAGGTTTAATTATAACAGATATTGAAATGCCAGAAGCTGATGGTTTCCAAGTTGCATCATTTATAAAAGACAATAGCTCACATAATTTTATTCCTGTAATAGTTAACTCATCAATGACAACTGATGCTGTTAAAAACAAAATGAAAGATATTGGTGTTGATGGTTTTATTGGTAAAACTGATGTTCAAGCTTTATATGAAGCTACTAAAAAATTCTTACTTAGTTAATATTAGATGAGACTTTGCTCATCTAATATATAAATTTTCTTATTTAGATTCTAACCAATTTTTCAATACTTCTATTTGTAAATTTGTTTGTTTTGTAGATGTACCACCAAAAGAATTTCTTGCATTCATCGAAGCTTCCAAATCAAGATAATTTAAAATCTCTTCATCTATATTAGCAATTTGTTCATTTGATTTTCTTATTTCTTCAATTGTAAGTTCACTAATATCTTTATTTAATTCATTTGCTGTTGCTACGACATCTTTTGTAATATAATAAGCTGTTCTAAAAGGCATATTTTGTTTTTGTACTAAATAATCAGCCAAATCAGTAGCACTTAAATGCCCTATTTTACAAGCATTATACATCTTGTCTTTATTTACAATCATAGTTTTGATTACTTCATTTAAGATTGCAAGTGATACTTCTATTGTCTTAACAGAATCAAATACACCCTCTTTATCTTCTTGCGTATCTTTATTATAAGCTAGTGGTAAACCTTTCATTACGGTAAACAATGAAATCAAATTACCATAAACTCTTCCTGTTTTACCTCTTAAAAGTTCAGGAACATCTGGATTTTTCTTTTGTGGCATAATAGAAGAAGTAGTTGCATACTCATCGCTCATTCTAACAAATTGGAACTCATATGAAGACCAAGTTACAAGCTCTTCTGAAATTCTACTTATATGCATTACAGCTGTACTTATATTAAATAAAATTTCCAAAGCAAAATCTCTATCACTTACCGTATCCATTGCATGAGTTGTAGGTGAATAAAATCCAAGTTGTGAACATGTACTATCTCGATTTATATCATGAGGTGTTCCAGCAAGGGCAGCACTTCCTAAAGGTGAAAAGTTATTTCTTTCATATGAACTTTCAAATCTTTCATAATCTCTTTTAAACATGTTTGCATAAGCTAGTAAATGATACCCAAAATTAATAGGTTGAGCATGTTGTAAATGTGTCATTCCAGGTATTAAAGTAGTTGTATGTTTTGAAGCAACATCAACAAAAGTATTAATCAACTCTTTAATTTGTTGTTTGATACTTATGTTTTTATCTTGTACATAAAGTCTAAAATCAGTTGCAACTTGATCATTTCTACTTCTTGCTGTATGAAGTCTTTTCCCTGCTTCACCTACGATTTCAGTTAATCTACTCTCAACTGCCATGTGAATATCTTCATGCTCTATTTTAAACTCAAATTCACCACTTTCTATCTCTTGTTTTACTTGTAAAAGTCCTTTATGAATTGCTTCTTTATCTTCTTTTGATAATATTCCTTGCTCAAAAAGCATTTGACTATGTGCTATTGAGCCTTTTATATCTTGTGCATAAAGTTCTTTATCAAACATAACAGAAGCATTAAACTCATCTAATATTTTTGCATTTGTATTTTTTAAAATTTGATTATTTTGCTTTGACATTAATTCTCTTCCTCAATCTTTACAATAGCATCTTTTATTATAGTTATTATTTTATTTTTTGCTTCAGCTTCATCATTTTCAGGTACATCCCATCCAACAATAGACATATATTTATCAACAAGTGAATTTACATCTGAAATAATTGTATCGTGAAGTTGTTCTAGCTCTTTATCTTGTGCAGTCATAATATCCCCTTTTTTTAGTAATAAAAGATATTATAACATAACTATGATTTTACGAAAGTTTGTAAAGGATCTTTTTTTGAAATGCTTGCATACTTTTTCATTCCAAGTACACAGTTTATAAAAAATAAGATATTAGATAAAATAAATAAAATTGCTGCTATAGTTATAAATATTTGACTAAAAAAACCATACAATAAAAAGAAAACATATGAAGCCATATAAATATAAAAATGAATTTTAATTAAATCTTCATGAATTATCTCTTTTATTGTTGGAATATCAAAATATCCCTTTGAACTTAGATGAAACCAACATAAAAATGGAATAATTTTATAAACCATTCCTTGTAATAATGAAAACAAAAATCCAAAAGCAAATAAAATAGTTAAAAAATAAGATGAATCTTGTGGAACAAAAAGCCAATTAAGCATTGCTATTACAAGAGAATACAATGATACTTTCCAATACCAAAGTGTTACATCTGTAACAGGTCTTCTTCTATTATTTAATGAGTTTAATCCATGAAATGCATATATAACAAAAAATATTGCAAATAGTACTTTATAAATATAAAAATTAAGATCTAAAAATGCAAAAGCAAAATAAGAAATAATAAGTAAAAATATAGATATAGGTAATCTATTTTGAACTGATTTAGGAAAATCCAAAGCAACATAAAACATAGGTATTACTTGAAAAGAGACACCAATAATAAGTAATGCAGCAAAACCAAATATACCAAGTAAAACATGAATATTTACAAAAGATAAATAGTTTGAGCCCATATTTCCACTTAAATGTGCTCCTGCTAAATGTAAGCCTAAAAGTGCTGTTAAAATCCCTGCAATAGCAAATAGTTTCATTACATTTACGGTAGAAGTAACATATTTTACTTTAAATAGCAGTCTTATTGCTGTAATAAAAAAAGTCAAAAAAGATATAGCTAGACAAACAATTGCAGCAACTAAAAACTCATTTTGATAATACAAAAACTTTAATACAAAAAATATAGTTCCCAATGTTAAAAAAGTATGTACAACTGTTGCAAAAAGCTTGGCTCTTTTAATAGGAGCACCTGCAAGTACAGGCATCATTTGTTGCATTGCACCAAAAATTATCATTGATAATACACCTAAAGTAAACATATGTACCATAGCTATTGTTTCACTTGAAAACCTATTTGTTATAAGTTCTGCTGGATAAATTAAAAACATTACGCCAATTAGCATAGCGAAAATTGGTGCTGTTAAAAAAAACCTAAAAGGTACAGAAATTGGTGGTGCTTGATCTAATGATAATCCTTGGTTAAACATTTAATTCACTCTTTTTAATTCTTTCATTTTTTCTATAACTGAACTTTTTTGTTCTTGTATATGAGCATCAGCCATTGCATAAAGCATTTGCTCTTCTTTCATATTATGTTGTTGCGTAAGCATCATCAAACTTTCACTTAATCCAAAAAAATGATTCTTATCTTGCTTAGCAATATCTTCTCTCATTTGAGAAACAACATTTAGCATTTGTGCATGTTCCATTCTCATAACTTGAGTTGGTCCATTTGTCATACCAGTAATTTCTTCAAAAACTGGAAACATAACTTTTTCTTCCATATCAAAATGAGTTTGCAAATCTTTTGCAAATCTTTCAAAAGTTTCTTCTGATTTTACCCAGTCTTGTGAAGCTACTGCATTTTCCATATTTGCAAATTCTTCATCACAGTCTCTATGATCTTGTGTAAGAAAAGATTTAATTGTTTCTTCCATAATTTACCCTTATATGTTTTATAAAATTGTACATAAAAAAATAAATTAATAGATTGATGAATATCAATAAAAGAGAGAACTCTCTTTTATTTGATAGATTTAAATAGGTAAAACTCTTAAGTTTTCGTCAATTTTTTGTTTTAATATTGACTCAATAGCATATAATGTTCCAGTACTTCCAGAAGCACATCCAGAACATGCACCTAAGTATCTAATATATAAGTCATAATGAGGTAAGTTTTCTTTAATATCAATAATTTCCATATTACCACCATCCATTACAAGCATTGGTCTAATATCTTCATCTAAAACTGAATCAATTGCTTTAATTCTTTGAACTAAAGTCATCTTATCAAAAGTTAATGCACCACTTGCACTTGCATCAGCTGCATCTTTTAATTTTTCTTCATCCATTGAAGCTCTTGTATCTTTTAAAATATCTACTAAGTAAATATCCTTTTCTTCATGTCCACCTGGTTTAATACATGATTTACAAAATGCACCTGCTTTTGTATAATCTGTAATCTCTTCAACTGTTTTTAAATCATTAATTTTAATTACTTCTTTAATAGTTGCTAATGAAACTCTTGCACATTCACAAACAATCTCTTCTTCTTCAAGAGATTCCATATCAACACCTTTATATTGTGATGCTGCTTTTTTAATAACATCATATGCCATAACAGAACAGTGCATTTTTTGAGGTGGAACAGCAGGAGTATCTGGATTATCTCTTAATGCTTTTTCAACATCAATATTTGTAATCTTAATTGCTTCATCAACTGTTTTACCTACACATAACTCAGCCATAACATCACTTGATGCAATTGCAGTACCACATCCAAAAGATTTAAATTTTGATTCTAAAATTTTATCTGTAGCTTCATCAACTGCCCAATAAAGTCTAACTGCATCACCACATGATTCTGCACCAAAATCAGCAATAATAAGTTTTGTATTTAACTCTTTTGCTCTTTCTTCTGTAATTTCCCCTTGATGTTGAGGATTATTCATTCTATTTACAACTTGATCTGAATACTCATCCCAAATAGATCCACTAACTAAATCATTTTTTGCCATTTTATTATTCCTTTATATTTCTTTTTATAACCCAGATTCATGTGATTTTGGTGCATATGCATAAGAACTTGATAAATTTCTTAATCTTTTAACTGCATTTACAATTACCTCAATCGCATAATCAATTTGTTCTTGTGTATTAAATCTACTTAAACTAAATCTAACTCCAGTATGTGCTAACTCACTATCACTTCCAAATGCATTCATTACTGGATTTGCTTCTAAATCTTCAGATGCACATGCACTTCCTGTACTTGCACCTATTCCTTTTTGATTTAAATCCCATAACATAGACTCACCCTCAACACCTCTAATTGAAATAAGTGTTGTATTTGGAGTTCTATTTTCAGTTCCACCAATAACAAGTGTTTCAGGTAGTTCTAAAATTGCATTTTCAAGTCTATCTCTTAATTTTCTTACATGATTATCTTCATAAGCTAAAGCCATTTCATTTGTAGCTAAATGCATAGCATATCCCATTCCAACCATTGACGCAACATCAACTGTACCTGCTCTTTTACCACCCATTTGTTCACCACCGTGTAATAATGGAGTTAATTTAACACCTTTTTTAATATATGTTCCACCAACACCTTTTGGTCCATGAAATTTATGTGCTGAAAATGACATGAAATCTAAATTTGCTTTTTGTACATCAACAAGAACTTTTCCAATAGCTTGAGTTGCATCTGAATGAAATAGTACATTTGCTTCTTTACAGATTTTTCCAATTTCTTCAATAGGAAAAAGTTTTCCAGTTTCATTATTTGCCCACATAATACTAACTAAAGCTGTATCATCTTTAATATTTTCTTTTACTGTATTTGCTTCAATAACGCCATTTTCATTAACTGGTAAATACGTAACACTTACTCCTTGTGCTTCTAAAAATCTACATGCTGCTGTAACTGCTGGGTGCTCTACTTCTGAAGTTACAATATGATTTTTATTACCATTTAATATTTCATCAACCCATACACCTTTTATTACTGTATTAATACTTTCAGTAGCATTAGAAGTAATAATAATATCATCTTCATCATCTGCATTTATTCCAGTATATAAATAATCTAATGCTTCCATCATTTTTGGATGAGTCCCAGCTCCAAATCTATGTAAAGAGTTAGGGTTACCATAAGTTTCACAGAAAAATGGTTTCATCTCTTCAAAAACTATTGGATCAACCATTGTTGTAGCATTGTTATCTAAATAAACTTCCATCATATTTCTTTTCCTAGTCGATAATTTAATTTTATTATCATTTAATTTTTTGTATTATATTTAATATAGGATAAAATTTGTCTTAATTAAATAAGCTAAACTTTGTTATTTACTAAAAGTAACAAATTTTAGAATATTATTTTATCTTTAATATTATTTATATTCACTTTGATATGATGATTGAAAAAATTAATCTTTAAAGTTGATAGAGTTTTTACTAATAAATAGATATTATAAATTAAATTTTTTTATACACGAAGGATTAAAATGAAAAAGTTAGTTTTACTAATATTGTCAGCTACTTTTCTTTTATTATTTTCAGGATGCTCTGATTCAAATAATGAAAAGAAAGAAGAAAATAAAATATTAAAAGTTGGAATGGAATTAGCATATCCTCCATTTGAAATGAGTGACAAAGATGGAAACCCAACAGGTGTTTCTGTGGACTTTGCAAAAATGATTGCAAGATCAATGAATAAAGAATTAAAAATAGAAAATATTGCTTGGGATGGTCTTATTCCCTCACTTAAAACAGGAAAAGTTGATATGATTATTTCTTCTATGACTATTACAAAAGAGAGAAAAAAATCAATTAATTTTTCAATTCCTTATGCAAAAACTGCTTTAGCAATACTTGCAAATAAACAATCAGGAGTTAAAAGTATTGATGATTTAGACCAAATGGGTAAAACTGTTGCAGTAAAGAAAGGTTCAACTGGTCACATTTATGCACAAAAACATTTAAAAAATGCAAACGTTTTAGTTTTTGATAAAGAAAATGCTTGCGTTTTAGAAGTTGTTCAAGGAAAAGCTGATGGTTTTTTATATGATCAATTAACTATATATAGAAATAATATAAAGCACAAAGATACAACTGTTGCACTTTTAAAACCTTTCCAAAAAGATTTTGAATATTGGGGTGTTGCTTTAAGAAAAGATGATACTAAACTAAAATCACAAGTTGATGAATTTATAAAAAAAGCAAAAGATGATGGAACATTTGATGACTTTGCTTATAAATATTTAGAAGATGCAAAAAAAACATTTGATAAATTAAATATATCTTTTTTCTTTTAGGAGTTAACTATCAAATTAAAAGATTATTTTATAAATGAATTATCACATAACAAGCAAGACTCTTTAAGTAAAAGAGTCTATGCTTTTAATCTAACAATATTAACAATCACCGTTTTTGCTATTTTGTACTTTATGTTTTCAAATGTAAGTTATGATTTTGCTTGGGATAGTGTTTTTGAATATAGGCAAAAATTTATTGATGGTTTTTTTATGACTATTCTTATTTCTATATTTGCATTAATTTTAAGTCTGATTATAGGCTTATTTTTTGCTTATGCTCAAAATTCTAAATTAATTTTTCTAAGATTTTTTGCAAGGTTTTATATAGAAATAATTAGAGGAACTCCCCTACTTGTTCAAATATTAATATTTTTCTATGTTTTTGCTAATAATCTTGGATTTAATAATAGATATATAGTTGGTATTTTTATACTTGCTATTTTTGCTGGGGCTTATGTGTGCGAGATAATTCGTGCAGCTATTGAATCGATTGAAGTTGAACAATATGAAACAAGCATAAGTTTAGGAATGACTAACTATGAAATGTATAGATATATAATCTTTCCACAAGCTTTTAAAAGAATGCTTCCAGCTTTAACTGGTCAATTTGCTACAATAATAAAAGACTCTTCTTTATTATCAATTATATCAATTTCTGAATTTACAATGAATGCACAAGAAGTAAATGCTTATACATACTCTACATTAGAAAGTTATATACCTTTAGCAATTGGTTATTTATTACTAACTTATCCTATATCATTTTATACTAATCGACTTGAAAAAAGTATCAAATAACAAAATACTATCTTTACAAGAAGACATAATTATGCTACAATTTCCTAAATAAGACAATTAATGTCCTATTTAGGAGTTTTTATGAAAAATGAGACAATAAATAACGTTATACAAAATGATTATAGCCTTGGGTTTGAGACAATTGTAAACTCAGATACTTTTCCAAAAGGCTTAAATGAAAATGTAATAAAAGCAATATCTGCTAAAAAAGAGGAGCCGCAATGGTTACTTGATTTTAGACTTAAAGCTTATAAAAAATGGCTTACAATGGAAGAACCAAATTGGGCAAAATTAGGTTATGATAAAGTTGATTATCAAGATATATCATACTTCTCTGCACCTAAAAAGCCACTTGGTTCATTAGATGAAGTAGATCCAGAAATTTTAAAAACATATGAAAAATTAGGTATTCCATTAGAAGAGCAAAAAAAACTTGCAGGAGTTGCAGTTGATGCTGTATTTGATTCAGTATCTGTTAAAACTACATTTCAAAAAGAGCTTGAAGAATTAGGAATAATATTTTGTTCAATAAGTGAAGCTGCAAACAAATATCCAGATTTATTAAGAAAATATTTAGCTTCAGTTGTTCCATATAGTGATAACTATTTTGCAACATTAAATTGTGCTGTTTTTACAGATGGAAGTTTTGTTTATATTCCAAAAAATACAAGATGTCCAATGGAATTATCAACATATTTTAGAATCAATGCTTTAAATACAGGACAGTTTGAAAGAACACTAATTATTGCAGAAGAAGGAAGTTATGTATCTTATAATGAAGGATGTTCAGCACCTATTAGAGATGATAGTCAACTTCATGCAGCCGTAGTTGAATTAGTAGCATTAAAAGATGCACATATAAAATACTCTACTATTCAAAACTGGTATCCAGGGGATAAAGATGGTAAAGGTGGAATTTTAAACTTTGTTACAAAAAGAGGTATTTGTAAAGGTGACAATTCAAAAATATCTTGGACACAAGTTGAAACAGGTTCACTTGTAACATGGAAATATCCATCATGTATTTTAAAAGGAAATAATAGTAGTGGTGAGTTTTACTCAGTTGCTCTTACTTCACTTGCTCAGCAAGCTGATACAGGTACAAAAATGATTCACATAGGTGAAAATACTAAATCAACAATTATTTCAAAAGGTATTTCTGCATTAAATGGCTCAAATGCTTATAGAGGCTTGGTAAAAGTTGCAAAAAGTGCAAAAAACGCAAGAAATATTTCTGCTTGTGATTCACTATTGATTGGTTCAAACTGCTCAGCACATACATATCCATATCAAGATATAAAAAATTCAAGTGCTAAAATTGAGCATGAGGCAACAACTTCAAAGATTTCTGATGAACAACTATTTTATATAAGACAAAGAGGAATTAGTGAAGAAAATGCGGTATCATTAATAGTAAATGGTTTTTGTAAAGATGTATTAGAAGAGTTACCAATGGAGTTCGCAGTTGAAGCAAAAGCGCTTCTTGATGTATCACTAGAGGGTAGTGTTGGTTAAAAAAAGAGGTAAAAAAATGTTAAGTATAAAAAATTTAGATGTAAGTATAGCAAATAAAGAGATTTTAAAAGATTTCAATTTAGAGATAAATGAAGGTGAAGTTCATGTTATCATGGGTACAAATGGTGTAGGAAAATCTACACTTGTTAAAGCTTTAAGTGATCACTATGATTGTGAAGTAACAAAAGGTGAAGTAACTTTTAAAGGTAAAGATTTATTAGAACTTGATGCAAGCCAAAGAGCAAATGAGGGATTATTTATGAGCTTTCAAAATCCTGTTGAAGTTCATGGCGTAAACAATATGTATTTCTTAAAAAGTGCAGTAAATGAAAAAAGAGCTTATAAAAATGAAGAAGAAGTAAATTCTGCACAATTTTTAAAAGAAGTAAAAGGTATCATTAAAGATTACAATATAAATAATGAAGTTATAAAAAGAAACGTAAATGAAGGTTTTAGTGGTGGAGAAAAAAAGAAAAATGAAATGCTTCAACTACTAGTATTAAAACCTGATTTAATTATGTTAGATGAAATTGATTCAGGACTTGATATTGATGCAATAAAACTTGTAGCAAATGCTGTCAATTCTATGCTTGATGGAAAGCGTTCAGTTTTGATGATTACGCATTATGATAGATTATTAGAGTTAATAAAACCTGATTATGTGCATATCATAAAAGATGGTAAAATTGCAAAATCAGGAGATTATAATCTTGCTTTAGAACTTCAAAAAAGAGGTTTTGAGGGATTAGGAGAGGATAATGAAAGTAGTTGAGATAGAAAACTTAAATCTTGATATTTTACCAACTAAAAAAGTAGAAGAGTTTAGAAGCTTTAATATATATCCTATTTTTGAAAAAGATTTAGATTTCAATCTTGAAAAAGACATAGATTTAAATCAATATTCATACTTAAAAGATGAACATTTTTATAATATCTTTTTAGTAGATAATGAATTAGTTTTTGAAAATGAATTAAATAAATTTTTAGAAGTATCTTATGAAAAATTTGAAGATAGTGTAAATAAATTATATACTTTAAATAGTTATATAAATAAAGAAGCTTTAAATCTAACTATTAATGAAAAACTTGACAAACCTTTAAATATAATTTCAATTTTTCAAGGTAATAATAAATTTTTCACAAACTCTTTAAATATAAACATAAAAGCAGATGTAGATATTTTAGAGACTTTTCACAATGACTTATCAAAAGATTTTTTAATAAGTGCAAATAGAAAATATACAGTTTTAGAAGATATAAAAGCAAATATTGCAAAGGTTCAAACTTTACAAAATGGTAATATTATTACAAATTATAAAACTGATTTAAAAAGTAATGCAATACTTAATCTTGTAAACTTAGAGTATAAAGCAGATCTTGCTTTAAATATCTTTGATAGTAAACTAGAAAATGAGAATGCAGTTTTAAATATTGATGGAATTGTAAAAAATAAAGCAAAACAAAGAAGTGGTAATATTGCTTTTATTGAACATATTGCAAAAAGTACAACAAGTGATATTAAAATAAAGCATCTTTTAGATGAGAATGCCCATTGTCTTTTTGATATAAGTTCAACTGTTCAAAACAGTGCACTTTATTCAAAAGCTTTTCAAAATAGCCAAACTATTATTTTAAGTGATGATGCAAAAATAAATGCAAATCCAAGACTTCAAATTTATATTGATGAATTAGAAGCAGCACATGGTGCAAGTTGTGGTACTTTAAATGAAGATGAATTATATTATTTATGCTCAAGAGGTATAAGTAAAGCAAAAGCAAGAGAGATGATTATTGACTCTATTGAACTACAAGTTATTAGAGAAATTGAACTAAAAGCAATTAGAAGATATATCAAAAATCTAAAAAGGATAAATCATGTATAAAAAAGATTTTCCTTTTTTTAAAAATAGTAGTGTAGTCTATCTTGATAATGCAGCAACAACACAAAAACCAAAAGAAGTTGTTGATAAAGTAGTTGATTATTATACAAACTTTTGTTCAAATACACATAGAAGTAACCATGGGGGTGCAAATAAAGCCACAAAAGAGTTTGAAGCAACAAGAGACACATTAAAAGATTTTATAAATGCACCTCAATCAAAACAAATAATTTTTACAAAAGGTGTAACTGAGTCTTTAAATATGATAGCTTCAACTTTTGCAAAAGAGTTTAAAACTATTATTATCTCTTCATTGGAACATCACTCAAATATTACTCCTTGGCATATGCAAGGAAGAACTTTACATAAAGGACTTGAAGTTGTAAATGCAAAAGATAATTTAGAGTTTGATTTTGAACACTTTGAAGAGCTTTTAAAAAATAACCCAAACTCTTTTGTAAGCATAACTCATGTTTCTAATGCATTTGGTGTTATACATGACATAAAAAAAATTGCACAACTAACACACAAATACAATAGCTACTTACTAGTAGATGCAGCGCAAAGTTTGGCTCACTTTGAGGTTGATGTTCAAGATTTAGATGTGGATTTTTATGCTATGTCTTCACATAAAACATTTGGACCAACAGGCGTTGGAGCTTTATATATAAAAGAAAACCTACTTGAAAAACTTCCTGTTTATCAAACAGGAGGAGCTACAATTAATGATGTAAGTTTTGAAAGAAGTATTATGTTAGATGCTCCATATAAATATGAAGCTGGAACACAAAATATTGCAGGAGTAATTGGCTTTAAAAAAGCACTAGATTACTTAAATAAAATCACACTAAAAGAAGTTTACAAACTTGAACATGAATTATGTACTTATTTATATACACAATTAAAAAAAGTTGAAAATATCATCTTATATAATGATACTAAAAATTCAACGGGAAGTAGAAGTTTTAATATAAAAAATTTAAACAGTGAAGATATCGGTATTTTACTTGACAAAATGCATATAGCAGTAAGAGCTGGTCACCATTGTGCGCAACCTATTATGAAAAAATTAAATATTGATGGTACAATAAGAGTAAGTATTGCTTTTTATAATACAAAAGAAGATATTGATATCTTTATAAAAGGTTTAAAAAAAGCGATTTTAATGCTAAAGGATTAAGATGGTTGAAAATAAAATTGATGAGATAAAAGATGATTTAGAACTTTTTGATGATGATTTACAAAAATATGAATATATAATTGATTTAGGTAAAAGTTTAGAACCACTTGAAGAAAAACATAAAAAAGATGAAAATTTAGTACAAGGCTGTACTTCAAAAGTTTGGTTAATATGTGAAAAAAAAGATGATATTTTAGTATTTAAAGCTGACTCAAATGCAGCAATTGTAAAAGGTTTAGTAAAAATATTATTATCAATTTTTTCAGGAATGAAAGCTCAAGAAATTATAGATTTTGATACACAAGTTTTACAAAAACTAAATCTTCAAGAGATTATTACACCAAATAGACAAAGCGGTGTACAAGGTATGATAAAAAGAATAAAAGAGTATGCAAACGCCTTTGCATAAGGAGAAAATATGAGTAATTTTACAAAAGAACAAATAGAAGATGTAGAAAAAAAAATAATATTTAATTTAAAACAAGTATATGATCCAGAAATTCCAGTAAATATTTATGATTTAGGTTTGATTTATAAGATAGAAATAGAAGAAAAAGAGCCTTATTTACATGCAACTGTTACTATGACTCTTACAAGTCCTGCTTGTCCTGTTGCTGATGCATTGATTGATCAAGTAAAGTATGTGACACAAGCAGTTGATTTAGTAGATGAAGCTTATGTTCATTTAGTATTTGATCCACAATGGGATAAAGAGATGATTTTAGAAGAAGGTAAAGATGAGCTTATGATGAATGGAACGATAATTTAAACTATTATGCTTCTTTAAAAGAGATTATGAGATAATGACGACTAATCCAAAAAAAGAAGCATAATGGCAAAAAATAAGAAAAAAAATAGTTCAGCATTTACAATTACAGTAGTTGTAGTTGTAATATTTTTTATATTAATAGCTTTTAAAGAAGCAATTGGGATTGGAGATAGTATCTTTTCTCCTAATACAAAAAATTCAAACTCTGTAAATGAGCATATTCCACCAAAGTTAAGATGGGAAAAGTCTTTTAGATTTGGAGATGAAAAAGAGAAAGAAAAAGGTGGAGGAAACTTTTTACAGTATCAAACAGACAAAAATAAAAATAAATAAAACCAATTAAAAAGGGGGATTACATGGAACTTTTTTATACAATTTTCATGGTAATTATTTTTATTGTTGCAATAATGCTAAGTTATAAAACCTTACAATTCACAAAAACTATGTGGAAGTTTAAAAATAGAAAAAAAGATGGTAGTGAAGACAAAGACTTTAAGTACTTTGATTAAAACTACTTAATTTACAAAGTTTTCCATATTACTTCATTTAGAAGATTTTATGAAAAACTTTGAAATTATTTTATTTTAAACTTTGTTCAAAAACTCTATCAAGTTTAGCAACAGCTAAAAACTTATCATAATATGCTTGAAAATACTTCTGCTTCGCATTTGTAAGTAAGTAGTTTGCATCTGTTAAATCTGTTGGTTTAACAATACCCTCAGAATATTTATCATTGACAATTTTATAGTTTTCTTTTGCTTGTACTAATGCAAGTTTTGCACTATCATAATTTAAAAGTGCAACTTCTAAATCACTTTTTGCTTTTTGATATTGTAGTTTTATATCAAGTTTTGTTTTTTGTAGTTGTTCTTTTACTTGTCTCATTTTAAGTCTATTTATATCAATAGTTGAATATTTTATTCCACCATCATATAAATTCCATTTCAATTGAACTTGAGCTACTTTTTGATCATCTGGTTCTAAATCTTTTGGCATAGAGTCATCACCATACTTATTATAAGATAATGAAGCATCAATTGATGGTAAAAAATCACCTTTTGTTGAATCAACTTTTGAATCTATACTTTTAATATTCATTTTTAAAGCTTTGATTTCACTTCTATTATCCAAAAATTCAACTTTATAAGAATCTTTTTCAATAGCTATATTATCATCTAATTCTTCAATTGTTTGCTTTTGTAAATCAATTCCACCTAAAATATTACTCAACTCATATCTTGCAATTTTTAAATCACTTATTGCTCTTGTAAGATTTTGTTTTGCATCTAACATCTTTACTTGAATATCAAGCAAATCATTTTTTGCAATCAATCCTTGTTCAAATCTATTTTTTGAGTCTTCATATTGCTTTTTAAATAGTTTATAAGCAACTTCATATGTATCTTTATTTTTTCTTTTATTTAAAAACTCAATATATGCTGTTTTTGTATTATAAACAATATCTTCTTTAAAGGCAAAAAGAGTCAAATTACTAGCTTTTGCACTATATTTTGCACTTTTTACAAGATTATAATCTGAGAAACCATTAAATAAATTATAAGATAAAACTGCACTTGCACTTGAGTCTCTTTTTAAACTTTCATCTCTTGCTTTACTTCTATCTGTGTAAGCATAAGACAAATCAAGTTTTGGTTTAAAACCTGATTTGTTTAATTCTATATTCTCTTTTGCTTCATCATACTCATAATATTTTTGTTTTAATTCATTATTATTTTTTAATGCAAGATTTACTGCACTATTTATATCTAAAGCATTTGCATTTACTATAAATAGTGTACTTATTAATACTATACTTCTTTTTATCATGCTATTTCCTTACGCTTTACTAACATCAACAGGAGCTTTTACATTTTTTACTTTTTGTTCTAATTTAATAAAAAACATTAAAAGTGCAGGTGTAATAAATATAGTAAATATAGTAGATAATGCTAATCCACCAGTAATTACTGATCCTAAACCTCTATAAAATTCACTTCCTGGACCTGGAATTAATACAAGTGGTAACATACCAAAAATTGATGTTAATGAACTCATATAAATTGGTCTAATTCTAGTTCTAGTTGCTTCAACAACTGCTTTTTTATGCTCAAAACCATGATTTCTTATTAGATTTAAACTTTGGTGAACAATTAAAATCGCATTATTTACAACAATACCTACAAGAATAATAAATCCAAGCATTGTAAGTACATCAAGAGGCTGTGGTGCAATAAAGGCATTTGTCATTGCAAGACCTAAGAAACCTCCAGCTGTTGCAAGTGGTACTGTAAACATAATTACAATTGGATATAAAAAGTTTCCAAATAGTGCTGACATTAGTAAATAAATAATTACTAAGGCTAAAATAAAATTAATACTTAACATATCAATTGTTTGTGATAATTTATCTGCTGTACCACTAATATTTACTTCAACATATTTTGAAACTTTACCTTCACTTTTTATTTTATCAATTGAACCTTTTAAAATTCCCATTGCTTCTTCAATTGTCATTCCATCTGGTGGAGTGATTTGTAAAGTAATAGTTCTTTTCCCATCTAGGTGTCTTATTTCACTAATACCTGCTGTACTTTGTGAAGTTGCAAGTGAACTTAAAGGAACAATTGAACTATTTGGTAATACAACTTGTGCATTTAAAATATCTTGAGGTGTGTTTATTTGACTATCTTTTGCTTTTACAACTAAATCAATTTTTTTCTTACCATCTTGTTCAAAATCACCTATAATCTTTCCATCCATATAAACATCAGCTATTACACCTAAATCATTTGCACTCATATTTAAAGAACGCAATGCATCTTGATTTGGATGCAATCTAAACTCTGGATAAAGTAACTCAATTGATGGTACAGGTCTTACTTGTCCACCTTTAATGATTTGATTTGCTGCTAAGAATAACTGTGTACCAACATCTGCAATCTCTTGTATACTCTCTCCACTAATATCAATATCAATATTATTACCTTCACCAACACCACTTTCAAAAACACCACTTTGAATTGTTACTCCATAAGTTGATGGAAGTGAGTTTACAATAGGTCTAAATAAAGGTATTAACTCTTTTGCTCTTGATTCATGCATTGAAGTTCCACCAAAAAGGTTAAAATCTCCAAAAGATACAAAGAAAGCTCTATTAATACCAGGGTAACCATCTTTATCTTTATTAAAGTTTGGTTCGACTTGTTTCATTAAATATGCACCCATATCATATCTTTCTTGATAAGATAATCCTGGAGGTGGAATTAAGATATTAAAAATCAAGTTTTTATTTCCTTGAGGAAGGTAATCCATCTTTGGAAATAATAAGAAAATAATACTTAAAGATGAAATACCTAAAATCAGTATTGTCATAACTTTTGTAAATGTATTTTTTAAAGATATATTTACAATACTCATAAATTTTTCAACTATAGCATCACCTAGTTTTGTAAGAGAACTTTTACCCCTTGGCTCTTTTCCACTAATACTTGCAAACTTTTTCCAAAGCATTGGAATAACTGCAATTGAAACAAAAAGTGAAAATGAAACTGCTGATGTTACAGCAATTGCTATATCTTTAAATAATTGCCCTGCTTCATCTTCTAAAAAAACGATTGGTAAAAATACTGCCATTGTTGTAGATGCACTTGCAATTAGTGCTCCCCAAACTTCTTTTGCACCAACATATGCAGCTTCTGGAATACTCATTCCTTCTTTTCTATGCCTATCAATATTTTCTAAAACAACAATCGCACTATCAACTAGCATACCAACGGCAAAAGAAATCCCTGCTAAAGAGATTGTATTTAAACTTCTTCCTAGTAAATCAAGTACAATAAATGTACCAATAACAGAAATAGGAATAGCAATAGATACAACAGCTGTTGGTGAAATTGCTCTTAAAAATAGTATTAAAACAAAAATTGCTAAAGCACCACCAATCATGATATTTTGTTGTACTAAATCAACAGAACCAACAATATAACTTCTTTGGTCATAAATCCATTTTATTTTTAAACCTTTTGGTTTTAAAACGTTTTCATTTAATTCATTTACAGCTGCTTCAACTTCGTTTGTAAGCTTTACAGTATTTACCTCAGAGTTTGGTTGAACCCCTAAAAAAATACCATCTTTACCCATAAACATCGCAACACCACTTGCTGTTTCATATCCAAAATCAACAGTTGCTACATCAGATACTAGAACTCTTTGATCTCTATTTGAAACTAATACTACACTTTCAATATCTTTTGTAGTTGCAAATTTGTTTACAGTTCTAATTCTGTAAGCTCTTCTTCCCATATTTTGAACACCAGCAGATACATCAACATTTTCATTTTTTAGAATATTGATTACTTGATTAACTGTTAAATTATATGAAGCAAGTTTATTAATATCAAAATTTACTTGCATTTGCTGTTCACGACCACCGCCGCCCATTGTCCCAGCAACACCATTAACTCTTTTAATTACTGGTTTTATTTCATCTTCAAAATATGTTTTATATTCATCAATATGCCTATCATTGCCCTCAAGTGTTTGAAGCATCATCCAAATAACAGGACTTGCTGTTGCTGTTTCTATTACAGGTTCATCAACATTATCAGGATAAGAACTTACCTCATCAAGCTTGTTTGACACATCTTGAAGGGCTGATCTTAAATCAGTTCCTAACTTAAAAGTTAAAGTAATCTCACCATAATCATCATTTGCTGATGCTTCATATTCTATTAGATTATTTAAACTTTTAAGTACATCTTCTTGTTCTTCAATAACTTCTCGTTCTATTTCATAAGGAGTGGCACCTGGCCATGTTGTTGTGATTTTTATCTCTGGTTTTGTAACATTGGGAGTAAGTTGGTATGGTAAGCCTTTTAATGACAAAATACCAAACATCACAACAATTAAAACAGAAACGATTATAGTTACTGGATTTTTAATTGAAAACTTAATTAAATCCATTCATTTTCCTATTTATTTAAAACTTTTACTGGTTGCTTAGGAAAAACTCTTTCATTCCCTTTTACAACAATTTTCATACCTTCTTGTAAACCTTGTGCTTTAATACCAGCTTTCAATCCATCAAAACCAATAATTTGTACTGGAATCATATTTGCAATTGATTTTTCGTTTATTGCAAAAACTACATCTTGACCAAATCTTTTAATAACTGCATCTCTATTTATAACTAAAGCATCTTTTTTAATCTCTTTTGCAAGTTTTATTTTTGCTTGTGCTCCATCAAAAATAAACTTATCTTTTACAACTGCTTTAAATCTAACTGGAAATGTTCTAGTTAATTTATCCCCACTTGGAATTGCAGCATAAAGTTTTCCATCAACAGTCATATTTGGTAATTTTATTTTATAAATCTTTGTTTTACTTAATTCATCTACATAACCAATTGGTAGATTAAACATCATTTCTATATTGTTTGTATTTACAATATTTGCAATTTTTGAACCACTATTAACCCACTCATTTAAATTAATCTCTTTTGATACAATTACTCCATCATATGGTGCTTTAACAAGTTTTTTATTTTTTTGTATTTTTAATTCTTGAAGTTTTGCTTCTGATGAAATTAATTTTTGTTTTGCTAATTCGTATGTTAATTGCATATCATCAAAAGTTTTTTGAGCAATTGATTTTTTTTGTACAAGTGCTAAATATCTATTGTAATCATTTTTTGAGTTTTTCAATTCAACTTTTGCTGTATTAACATTTGCTAAAGCAGCTTTAATTTGTGCATTTAAAATTGATGAATCTATTTTAATTAAAGTTTCACCTTTTTTTACTTTTTTACCAACTTCAAAATATATTTTTTCCACAAGTCCATTTGTTTCACTTGCAAGAACTGAACTATTTTCAAACTTTACAGTTCCTATAAACTCTGTTAGTGGGTTTATTTTTCCTTTTTCTAATGAAGCTACATTTACTAATGCAGGTCCACCTTTTGCAAACAGTGAGCAACTAATCACTGCTAATACTAATAAAACTTTTTTAATCACTTTGTCCCCTTTAAAGTAATCTAATACTTTAATCTTTTTTTATTTCTACTAATTCAAAAAGACTATCTATAAACTTTTTACAAAGTACTTTAATGTCTGTATCATTTTGAGTCATCTTTGTAATAGCAAGTCCTCTTTCATAAACCATAATTACTTCAACTAAATCAATAGCTTCATTTTTCAGCTCACCTTTAGTGATGCCTTCTTGTAAAATTTTAGTCAATTGCACTTGAAAAAATGAACTACAACTACAATTAAAATTTAACATTTGTTCATTTTCTTCACTTAAAACTATTGATAAGTATTCTTTAAATCCATCAAAGTGTTTCATGTTTTCTTCACTATCATCAATAGCAAATTTAAAAAAATGGACTACTTTATCTCTTGTAGTTTTCTCTTTTTGAATATTTTTTTCAAACTCATCATGATATTTATCTATATGAATATTTATTATTTCAAAAATTATATCTTCTTTATTTTCAAAATATTCATAAATTGTACCTTTTCCAATACCTGCTGTTTTTGCAGCTTGTGATACCGTAAGCTTTTTTATACCAACTTCGTGTATCAAGTCACTACAAGATAGTGCAATTTCTCTTCTTCTTTCTTCTTTATTTACAATTTTTGGCATCAAACCTCCATAATAATAAGCTTATAGTATAGTCATGTTATTTTATGACTGACTGTCGGTCAAGTAGAATTATATAATTTTTATCTTAATAGAAACTTTTATTATCGACTACTAGTCAATAATAAGTAATTTTTACATTTTTTATTTATAAAATGAGTTTCTAAAAGTAGTGGAAGTAGTATTGATAGGAGTTTACCCTATCACACTATGAGCAGTTTTTTTGATTATTTGTTTGTTGTAAGTAGTTTATGTTTGTTATTTAATAGATATGATTTTATATCTAATCCAGCTTTTGAACAAGCATCTTGTAAACTCTCTTTTTTCTCTAATAATCTTAGAAGAACTTCTATTTTCTTATTTGTTTTTATATGCGTAATTGACATATTATTCCTTTTTGTTTTTTTATTAATTAGTTTTGTTTAAGTTTAATATCAACGTGAGAATTAATAAGTGCATAAACAGATGAATAATCATCCTAAAGTTTTACAGTATAGCCAAATAAAATATAAAAAGCAAGGGCTTATGTTTTTAATTTATATAATCTTTTTAAGAATCGTTATTAACTTTTAAGTTCAACTAGTGCATAATAGCTTAGAATGATTATTTATAAAGGTATAAAGTATGAATAGAACTAGTGAATCAGATATTGGGAAGCTTATACTAAGACTTACTGTGGCTATTATGATGTTATTTCATGGCTATGCTAAGATTATTCATGGAGTGGGCTTTGTAGAAAATATGCTTATAAAAAATGACCTACCAGCTATACTTGCATTTGGTGTTTATATTGGTGAAATATTAGCACCAATTTTTCTTATCTTTGGATATAAAACTAGATTTAGTGCGTTTATTATTATGTGCACTATGCTAATGGCTGTATATTTAGTACATCCTCATGATATATTTGAAATATCAAAACATGGATCACCTTTACTAGAAACAGTATATTTTTATATATTTAGTTGTATTGCTATTATGTTTTTAGGAGCAGGTAGAATCGCAGTTGATTCAAAGTAAAAGTCAAAAGACTTTTACTTTAAACTTTTTATTACTTTTAATAAAGACTTATAAGTTATATTTAATTCTTCAAATTCAAGTACAGAAAAAATATTTTTTTCTAAATGAATAACTTTAGGAAATAATTCTAAAACTAAACTTTGTCCTTTTTTAGTGATACTTATAGGTTTACTTCTTAAATCATCTAAAAATACCTCTTTTTTTATATAGTGTTTAATTTCTAATCTTTTTATTATTTTCGTAATTCCACCTGATGAGAATTGCAGTTTATCATACAAATCACTTGGCTTAAATACTTTTTTATCTGCTTCATGTAAAACTATTAGTAAATCTAATTCAGCAAAGCCAATATCATAACTTGATAAAAGTTTTTCAACCTCTTTTTTTAAAAGTTCATTTAAGTTATAAACTTTTGAAGCTATTTTATATATAGGATTTGTTTTTGTATTATTTTGTTTTTTAATAATACTTGTTTTTGAAGCCATAATATTTCCTTTATTTCTTTATCAAAATATCCACAAGTCTATTTACAAAAGGTGCCACAAAAAACACCGAAGGAAAAGCTATAAAAAATGCTTTTATAAAAGCTGTTATCCATTTGTACACAAACTCATCAATAAACCCTAAATTCAAAAATGTAATAGCAAAACTCATGATAAAAGTCATAAGTAATGCCATCAAAAATGAAAATACCAATCGTCTATATTTTGCGTTTATCAATATTCTTCCTTATAGTATTATTTATTTTTATAAATTTAATTAATACCATAAAACTAATTAATATTTAAGAAGAGCAAGATAATTTTAAATTTGCAAACTCTTTTGGAGTTGCTTTTGCATACCTTTGAAAATCTTTATGCTCATCAAAAGGGTTTTGGGCAATATTTAATAAATCATTTACTAAAGTAAAATCATCCTCTTGAGCTTTTTGTATTGCCTCTTCTAACATATAGTTTTTTATTATGTATTTAGGATTAACCTTTTGCATACTTTCACATCTTTGATTTTGAGTTCTTGGATCTAAAAGTAAAACTTGCTTATACTCTTGTAACCACTCTTTCATAACTAAAGGATAAATACAATTATCTAAAATAGATGAAAAATCATCTAAATTTTCAAGTTGTGATAATTTATAAAAAAATAAATTATAATCTATTTCTGAAGACTCTAGTGCTTTTAGTAACCTAATAATCAAATCAATATTTTTATCTCCACTTAAAGTTATATCAAGACCTAACCTTTTGTTCATAAGTTCTAAATACTCTCTTTCGTGTTGTGAAAAAAATGTTTCTAAATAGTTCTTTAATTTTTCAAAATCAGCAATAATACTTAAACAATCAGCTAAAACAAAAAGATTCCACTTTGCAATATATGGTTGATTGTTATAGGAGTATCTTCCTTCTATATCTGTGTCATTGCAAATACAATGCTTATCAAAATAGTCCATAAAACTAAAGGGCCCATAATCAATAGTTACACCAAAAACTGACATATTATCAGTATTCATAACTCCATGCATAAAACCATAAGTTTGCCATTTTGCTAAAAGTAAAGCTGTTTTATCAACTAATTCATAGAAAAACTTTTCATATTTATTTTCATCATCTTTTAAATGTTTGTAATTTTCTAATATTACAAAATCAGCCAATGCTGTTATATTTTGTTTTGCATCTTTACTTCTTGCAAAATACTCAAAAGTTCCTATTCTAATCCAAGAATCACTAGCTCTTAAAACAACTGCGCCTTTTTCTGCTTGAAAAGGATTTCTATAAACATTATGCCCTGAGCCAATTATTGCTAAAGCTCTTGTTGTTGGGATATTTAATGCATGCATAGCTTCACTTATAATATACTCTCTTATACTTGATCTTAAAACTGCTCTTCCATCACCTTGTCTTGAGTAGTTTGTAAGTCCTGAACCTTTTGTTTGTAAATGCCACTTGCCAATACTTCCTAAATTTATAGCCCTTCCATCTCCAAGTTGTGGAACAAAATGTCCAAATTGATGACCTGCATAAACCATAGAATAAGGCTTTGAACCTTCTAAAACTTTTTTACCATTTAAAAAGTTTATAAACTCATTTGTTTCACACTCATTATAATCAAGACCTATTTCATCACAAAGCTTTTTATTATAAGAGATTAAAAAAGCATTATCTAAAGCAGTTGCATCTAAAAGTTGGTAAAACTTACTATCTACACTATCCAAATATTTTGTTTGTAATTTCAATTCATCTAATTTCATAAAATATCTTTTTATTTAACACTAACAAAATAAGATAAAACTTGTCCTATATTAAAACTATTATATAAAATTTTTAATTGAAAAATAACTTTTAATACAAATGTAAATATAATTGCACAAAGGAATTAAATGATACAAGCGCCCTACTTTAGTTTTAAAAATTATATGAAAGAAAACTATGGAAATACACTGCACTCAATCCCAATTGATTTAGATCTTGGATGTCCAAATAGAGATACAAATGGAATTGGTGGTTGTACCTTTTGTCCCTCAAATGGAGCAAGAGCAGCACAAACTCTTGATACAAATAGTGTGCAAGAGCAGATACAAAAAGCTATTACTTTTTCAAAAAATAGATATAAAGCAAAAGAGTTTATGCTTTATATTCAAGCTTATACAGGAACTTTCACCTCTGTAATAAATCAAAAAAGAGTATATTCGAAGCTTCTTAGTTTATATAATTTTAAAGCTATAAGTATCGGAACAAGACCTGATTGCTTAAATAAAAAAACACTAGAGTATTTAAAAGAGTTAAATGAACAAATTGATGTTTATATTGACTTAGGAGTTCAAACACTAAATGATACAACTTTAAAAAGAATAAATAGAGGTCATGATGCTAGTTGTAGTATCAAAGCAATAAAAAAGTTAAAAGAGTATGGAATAAAAGTTTTTGCACATATTATTGTAGGACTTGAAAAAGAAACAAGAAAAGACTGGCTTCATACAGTTAAAGAATTAGTAAAACATGAAGTTGATGGTATAAAAATTCATAATCTTCATATTATTAAAAATACTTTACTTCACAAAGAGTATGAAAAAAACAAGTTTAAAACTTTAGATGAGTATGAATATGCACAAGAATTAATCTACCTTATAAGAAATATTCCTAAAAATATTGCAATAGTTAGAATAAGTACAGATACACCAAGTAGTGATTTACTCTCTCCAATTTGGCATATGCAAAAAGGTCAATTTGTTGAGTATGTAAATCAACAAATGATTTATGCAGGATATACTCAAGCTGATATGATAAGTAAACAAGAAGAATCTTTACAAAAAGAGAACACTTTTAAATTAAAAGATAAAAGTATAACAGTATGGGATAAGATACATAAAGATTATTATCATCCTAAAAGTGGTGCTTTATTACAAGCAAAAGAGGCTTTTATAAAGCAATCCAAACTAAAAGAAAAATTAGAAAAAAAAGATATAGATTTACTTGATATAGGTTTTGGTATGGGATACAACTCACTTTGTAGTATCTTTTTAGAAAAGAAACACAAACTAAACATCACAGCAATTGATAAAAATAGAGTAATTATAAAAACAGCTTCAAAACTTATTGAAGATGAGAACTATTCAAAAGTATTAGAAGAGATATTTGAAAAATATAGTTATAAAGATGAGTTTAATAGCTTAAATTTTATAGTTCAAGATGCAAGATTTGCCCTTAAAAACTTAGAAAAAAAGTTTGATATTATATATCTTGATAGCTTTTTACATAATCTAAATGCTTCTTTATTAAGCTATGATTTTTTTAAACTTTTAAAAAGTGTACTTAAAAGTGATGGAGTTATGATTTGCTCACAAACAAATCATATAGTAAAAGTTGCACTTGCAAAAGCGAATTTTGTTTATGAAGAGTTTAGCTTAGAAAAAACAGATATAAAAGCTTTAGTGATAAAACATGGGATAAACAGTAGTGATGAGGTATGCTATGAAGATGAATATCTAGTTTATAGAGATAAACAAATCGTTACAAACAAAGAGCAGCAAAGCCTATAAATAGCCTAATATAACTAAATCTAATTTTTTTTATTGTAAAATATTATATATAAGTAAGAAATATAGAGGGAAATATGAATAAAAATATAGAAACAGCATTAAGTCACATAGCAAAGTATGCTCCATTTGAAGACAAAGCAGGAGCTTCACACTTTCCTATTTACAATACTGGAACTTTTGATTTAAAAAAACAAAATGGTAATAAAATTTATGATTATACAAGAAGTGATAACCCAACAAGAGAGATGTTAGAGAATCTTTTTAGTGATGTTGAGGGTGGTGCTGGTTGTGTTTGTACACACACAGGAATAGCATCTGTTGCACTTTTATTTGAAACAGTTTTAAAAGCAAACTCATCAATCTTAGTTGAAGCAGATTGTTATGGTGGAACTTTTAGATTGTTAAAAGTATTTAAAGAAAAATATAATATTACAGTTCATTTTGCCAACTTTTTAGACCAAGATAAAGTTGAAGAGATATTAAAAAACAATCAAATAGAGCTTGTACTTTGTGAAAGTCCTACAAATCCAGGTCTTAAAATTATTGATTTAGAACAAATAGCAAATATAGCACATAAATACAATGCACTTTTTGCAGTTGATAACTCACTTGCTACATTTATTTCACAAAGACCTTTAGAGCTTGGAGCTGATTTTAGTCTATTTTCAACTACTAAATATGTATCAGGACATGGAGCTGTTGTTGCTGGTGCTATTGTTGCAAAGACACAAGAGTTAGCACAAGAAATTCATTACTATGCAAATGCACATGGAAGAAGTCAAAACCCAATGGATGTATATCTAATAACACTTGGTATCCCTACTTTGAAAATTAGAATGAAAGAGCATGAACAATTATCTATAAAAATTGCAAACTTTTTACAAGAGCAAGATTATATAAAAAAAGTAACTCATCCAGCACTTAAATCACATCCACAATATGAACTTGCAAAGAAGCAAATGCAGTATATTCCAGGTGTTTTTTGTGTTGACTTTGTAAGTGAAGAACTTGCAGAAAAGTTTATTGAAAATACTAAAATTTTTGGAGAAAAATGTTCTTTTGGAAGTCCAGACTCAAGAGTAGAGATACCTGCAAAAATATCCCATGCAAGTTTTTCAAAAGAAGAATTAGCTGCAATTGGAATAAGTGATAGTACAGTTAGATTTTCAATTGGTTTAGAACACATAGATGATTTAATAGAAGATATAAAACAAGCCGTAAAATAATATGAAAAAAGAACTATTTAAGCATATTCCTTGTGGTGAAACTTTACCTATTAATAACACACATGCTGTATCTGTAAGTATGCCAAGCTTACAAGATGTTATTGATTATGAAGAGCAAACACCACAGATTTTAGAAAAGATAAAAAGTGCTTATCCTAGATTTGTTTTGCATCCATACTTAAAACTTCTAGCAAACTATATAAAAAATAAATATAAAGTTAGTAATAAATATGAAGTTGTATTACTAAGCTCAAAAGAAGCCGTAAAAATTGTAAGTAATAAATACTTTATTCATAACAAAATTGATATAGATGAACCATTTGGTGTAATTTTAGTATTAAAAGGTACAACACAGCTTCAAAAAGTACTTACATTTATTCAACATGTTGGCTGTAACTTATCTTCAAGATTTGCACAAGACTATTTATATGAAGTAAAAGTTATAAAAACTAAACAAGAAGAAGAATTAGAAGATGAAAATACAGCTTTACACACAGTAAAACAAACTCTTGCAAAAGCATACAAGCAACCAATAAAAAACATAGGTCTTGCCCCATCTGGAATGAATGCAATCTATTCAGTAATTAGAGGATTAAAAAAGATACAAGAGAAAAATAATAGAACTATTTTAGTTCAATTAGGTTGGTTATATCTTGATACTATGAATATAGTAGAACACCACTACAATAGAACAAAGAAATTCTTAGATATAACAAAACTTGATGAACTTGAAAGTTTCTTAAAAATAAATGGCTTAAATGTATCTGCAATTATTACAGAAATACCTACAAATCCCCTACTTCAAAGTGTAGATTTAAAAAGATTGAGAGAACTTTGCAATAAATATAATATTGTTTTAGTAATAGATGCAACCCTAGCAACACCATACAATCTAAACTTAAAACCCTATGCAGATATTTTAGTTGAATCCCTTACAAAGTTTGCATGTGGAAATGCAGATGTTTTAATGGGAGCAGTTATATTAAATGAAAACTTCAAAATTTCACATATGCAAGGTGAGTTTTTTAAACATCTTGATATGGTTTATATAAAAGATATTCAAAGATTAGCTTACGAGATTAAAGATTATAAAAAAAGAGTAAAAAAAATAAGTGCAAATACAAAAAAACTAATACACTATTTTGAAAATTGTCCTTATATAGATAAAATTTATCACTGTTTTAGTAAAGAGAATGAAAAAAATTATAAAATAACAATACAAGATGACAACTCATACTCTGGTCTTATAAGTGTTACTTTTAATAAAGAGTTTAGAACAATATATGATAATCTAAACTTTGCAAAAGGACCAAGCTTAGGTACAGAATTTACACTTCTAATGCCTTATGTTTATCTAGCTCATTATGATTATATCTCTTGTAAAAAAGGTCAAGAGTTTTTAAAAAAAATAAACTTACCTATTGATTTACTTCGTATTTCAGTTGGAACTGAAAATATTGAAGATATTATCAATGAATTTAAAAGAGTAGAAAGTCTTATTTCTTAAGACTTTTGACTTTATGTTTTACTCTATTCATCTAAACCTAACTTACCTTTATATCTTTTAGGAAGTCCTGGCATTGTTAGTTGTAGTTCATAACCTTTTTTTATTGTTTCATTTGATAATTTCCACTTTTCTTTTAAATATTTTAAAGTTTTTTCTTTTTCAAACTCTTTATAAGCAATTAAATTTAATAAATAAGCACTTGCTTTTACATCATCTTTTAAATTATTATGATATAGATTTGCCATTCCTTTTATGGAATAAATGCTTTCTCTCTTTATACCTTTTTTATACCAAATCGCAGCATTTTTATAATCTTTCAAATTTTTTTTATACAATAAAGATAAATTATTTATTGTTTCTTCTTTGTATTTTAAATTAAATGATTCTTTATAATATTTTATAGCATTATCATAATCTTTCAAATCATCATATGTTAAAGCTAATCCAAATAAATTATCTGCATTTATATTAATAGAATTAGCATATAAATACCATTTTATAGCTTTTTTATAATTCTTTAACTCATCTCGATAAATAATTGCAATATTTCTAGCTGCAATTTCATCATTATCAGCTAACTGATACCATTTCCCTGTATTTTGTTCAACATTAGCTAATCTAGTATCCCATTCTGGTTTAGGAAGTTTAACTTTTTTTTCACTTTTTATATTAGTTGAACTTTTATTATCATCACAAGCAATAAAGCCCAAAGCTAGTAAATTAACTAATACTATTTTTAATATATTATTTTTTATTTTCATTTCTTATCTCTTTAATTTGTTTTATTTGTTTATAATCTTCATCATTTAAAAGTTTTTCTTCTAATTCATCTATTTTCAAGTCTATTATTGGAGAAAAACCTACAGAAGTATATACTTTTTTAAATATTACTTTATATTTAATTTGAACATTATCATTTGAAAGTATTATATAGCAATCACTTGAAGCTAACTTTTCTACTTCACTTATACCTTTATTTTGCCAATTATAGTCATTATATTCTGATTTTGTAAAGTCATATATATAATCGTCTTCATATGGTTTTGTTGTTATTTCTTCATATATTCCATTTTTAGAAACTAATATTATTGCATGTAAAATTAAACCTTTATCAATTTTAACAATAGTATTAAAATCACCTCTTGGTTTATATCCATTTTTTAAAGTATATAAAGGTTTTTTGATATTTTTATTTAGATGTTCTATTTTATATCCTAATAAGGCTATATTTATTTGATTTAATTCATTTTTTAGTGAAGCTTCAAATATTTGATTATGTTTATTATAATTATCCCCTATAAAATTCTTTATCTCTTTTATATTTGAAAATCCTTTTTTATTTAAAGCTTTTAGTTCTTTATCATTTGAAATAGTCTCTAAGAAAATCTCTGATTTAAAACTTTTGCCCCAAATAGATTTATCTTTATATGATATATCTATACGTGGAATATCTTTAAAAAATAGGGATTTTTTTATATATTTTTCTAACTTACTATCTATTACCATATGAGATAATAAATACCAAACCAACTCTATAACTGCAAGGAGTAAAAATACTGCTACAGTAGTAGGTACAGCTAAAAGAAGCGTTAAAGTCAAAGCACTTTTTAAGGTCACAAAAAAAGCTGCATCATAGTCCTCATCTTTTGCATATCTTTCTATTTCAAATCCAGATGATATTATAATCGCAGGTATTCCTAAAAAGGCTATTACTTTTCCACTTGCACTTTTTGTAATATTTACATTTTCTTTTGAAAATATTTTTTGCATTAATCCTTTTGCTTCTTTTGCTTTTACTAGTTCTATATTTTTTTCCATTGTATTTGCGATACTCTTTGTTAAAAGTGAAATATCATTTGCAAGTCCGATTGTACTATTTACTGTTAGTTTATCTTTCCCACTTAATATTCTTGCAATATTTGCTCCTGCTACTAGGAAAGATAAGGATTTTATATGGGTGTTTAGATTTGATGAAAATTTATTAAGAGTACCATCTCTTAATTTACTATCTTTATATTCATCAAATGCATCCCCAACATTAGAAGAACTACCATTAATTCCTTTTAAAGTTTCATATAGTTCTTCTACTTTTGCTTTTGCATTAAACTCTTCATCAAAGTTATTATCAAGTAAATTTGGAAGCACTAGTTCATATTTTACTTTTTTTGCTGGAAATTGATTTAGAAAAGCTTCTACTGTATCTTTTCTTTTTTGTTTTTGGGATAAAAAAGCATGTGTTATTAAATTGTATTGCATTGTATTATATATTTCATGTATTGCATAGTTATCTTCTATATACTTTTTATCTTCATCGCTTAGTGCTTTTCTCTTTCTTGTAAGATCACTTATATATTCTAGTAATTTTTTGTGTTCAGTATTAAAAGGTGTAGTAAGATTTGTTTCTTCATCAAGAAGAGTTCTAGAAGCATGAAGCAAATATATTATATTCATAGCTGAAATTACATAAGTTTTTTCATCTATATTAGTTAATCCTTGATAAATACCTAAAAGTTCTTCTAGTTTTTTATCTTTTAATTTTGTAGCTATTTTAGATATTATCTCTTGTGGACTTTCAATTCCAGAAACTTTATAATATTTTAATCCTTTGTCATGATATAAAAAATTAAATTTTATAGTTTTATTTGAATAGTTAAAAGAGTTTAGTTTTTTATTATGTTCAAGACTCTCATACTCGCTTAATAGTTTATTTTTATTTTGAAATATCTCTTTATATGGCTTTTGATTTTCAAGAAGACTTTTTGTATCTCTTATATTTTCTTCACCAATTTGAGGCATTGGTTTTGTATTTTTTAAAGTAAAATAGAACTCTTTTCTCAATTTATGTATTTCATCATATTTTCCACTTTTTTTTATAATATCTTCAAACTTTAAAGAGAAAAATATTGAAAATACAATTAAAGATAATACAAGGTCAGGATTATCTTTATATATATTTAATTTTGTATTTTTAGGAATAAAATCCAAAAATTCATTAATTGTTGGAATATAACCAATATTTCTAGATTTTGTGTATTGATAAGTTTTTTTATAAGATTCTTTTGCATAAGCCTTTTTATCAAATATAAATGTAGTTTGATTCACATTTTTCAAAACTATTTTTTTAAAAAAATCTTTTTTGATATATAATGTTTCTTGCAAATAAGATAAAGCTATTTCAGAACTTTTTTCTATAACTGTTGCAACATTATTATCTTTTAAAAGTTCTTTTATCAAAACAGGACTTGAACGTAATATTTCAATTAAAGACTCATAGTCTTTTTTCAATACTTTTATATTTTCATCATAATCTTTTTGTTCTTTTTCATCAACATAAAAGTGATTTAAAGTATTAGAAATAATATAAGAATACTCATTTTTCTTTCTAATATCTTCAATAATACTATCATTATAAGCATATGCAAGTTTATAGTTTGTGTAGTATCTTTCATACATATCTTCTATTTGGGCTAAGATATCTTCTATTATACAAAGGATATTTAATCTTTTATTTTTATCCTCTTCATTTACTTTATACTCTTTTTGTAGTTTTAAATCATCTTTTGTAAGTATTGTTTTATTTATACTATTTGTATCTTTAAAGTAAAAGCTATTTTTATTATCTGGTTGTTTTGGATTTATTATTTGTCTTTTTAGTTTTAATATATCTATTTTATTTATAAGTTTTATACTACTATATGAAATTGTTATTTCACTTTGTTCATATATTGGTATATAGTTATATTTTATTTTTGTATTTGTATTTTCAAAAAATATCTCTTGTAGTTTTTCACTATATAGTGTTCCTCTACTTAGTACTTTATACTCTTGTATTTTATCATCTTGAATAACATACACATAGGCAAAGGTATGCACATGAACATTATCTTTTATTTGAACAAACTCTTTTTTTCCCACATAAGTATCATCAGATTTTAAAAATGCTCTTGTTGGTCTAAGTGGTCTAAATACATCTTCACTTTTTCTTACTAAGTACAAAGAGTATTTTTCTGTTTGTTTTATCTCTTCTTCTTGTTTTATTGCCTCTTCTAGTGGTTCTTCTTCTTTTACTACACTACTTTCTATACTTGGTGGGGCAATTATTTTTGAAGTTGTTTGTCCTGGACTTACTAATACAACTGCTCTTCCTTTATCTGTTTTAAATCCATCTGTTCTTAATAAAAAATGATTGGCAGTTGATTTTACATTTGTTTCTGTCCCTGCTGTTGATATTGAAGCTACTTTTGTACATTTGTTTTTACTTCTTGGGCAAGCTACTGGGGCTCCTATTATATCTTTTAGGTATAAAGGCTTTGCTCCTGCTATTCGTTCTACTTTTGCTGTTGAAGTTAATGTTACTTTACCTCCACAAGCGCATTGTATAACCCCTGCTTCTATTACATTATATGTATTGCCCATTTTTATAACCTAATTATAATTTATGGTATTTTAGTTTAAAATAATTTAATTTGTTATTAAAGATGTAGGCATTTTCTCTCTTTTTTTCAAAAATAGATAAATAGCAATTAAAAAAGTAAAAAATTCACTAAGTGCTAAAGTTACAAATATCCCTATATTTCCTATATAAATTGGCAATATAATTATCAAAGATATTGGAAAAATAAAACTTCTTGATATTGCAATAATAATAGAATAAAATGGTTTTTGAATTGAAGTAAAGTATGATGTAATCAATATATTAATTCCAGAAAATAAAAAAGCTGGCCATGAGTAATATATAAATTGTAAAGTTAGATTTTCAATATCTTTTTTATGTTCACCTTCTAAAAAAAGTTCTATTAAAACATCTGGGTAAATCAAGATAAAAGTTACTAAAACTACTGCAATAGAAATTAAAAAAATTGAAGCAATCTTTAAAAATTTATCTATTCTTAGATAATTTAATGCTCCAAAGTTTTTACTAAGCACAGGTTGCATTGAATCTGCTATTGCAAAATTTATCATCAAACTAACAGTAATAAAGTACCCAATTATAGTATAAGCTGTTACTCCAAAAGTTCCAAATTTTTGTAGCATTATATAGTTAAAAATAATTACTGTAATACCTGCTGATGATTCATTTATAAACTCAGAAGAGCCATTTTTCATTGCTTTAAAAATTGAGCTAAAATTTCCATATGGTTTTATAAAACTAAAGCTTGATTTTTTTGATAGAAAATAAGGAAATAATATAAAAAAAATCAAAACTTGGGATATACCAGTTGCATATGCAGCTGCTTGTATGCCAAGATCATACTCAACTATAAAAATATAATCAAGAACTATATTAGCTATTGCACTTGAAACTAATGCAAGAAAGGCTAAATTTGGTTGTTCATCAACTCTTACAAAAAAATCAAGTACAATTGCAACCATCAATATTGGCATAAAAAATACAATTATTGATAAATAATTAACCGTAAGATTTTTTAAATTCTCTTTTGCATTAAATAAACTAAAAATATTATCTAAATTAAAATATAGTAATAATGCCAATAAAATAGATGAAAAAATAATAAAAATTATAGATTTTGAAAAGATATTATTTGCTTCTTTTAGATTATTTTCTCCCATTAATTTTCCACAAATTACACTGCTTCCAACAGCAAACATAAATGAAAAACCTATAATAATAGTAATAATAGGATAGCTCATATTCATTGCTGCAAGTGCAGTAGGACCTACATAGTTTCCTACAAAATATCCATCAATAATTCCAGCAGATGAAATAGCTAATAAACCTAAGATAGAAGGAATAGCATATTTAAAAAAAACCCTTATTGGCTTTGTTGTTAGCATTTTAGACCTCATATAAAATATGCGAAATTATATCCCTCAAACCTTAACAAAGGGTAAATATTATAAGACTAGAAAAAATAGTCTTATAATGAGTTAGAACTAAATAGTAAGAATAATCCAAGAATAAACATAATAATAGGAGAAATAATCTCTAATATATATGTAAATCTATGTGATTTAGAGCTTAGTTTGTGTAAGCTTACTCCTAAAAATGAACTTGCAAATATCACAAGCCCCATACCAAAACTAATTGCAATTGAGGCCAATAGTACTGCAAAATATGTTTTCAAAATAAACGCATATATAAATAAAATCACTGTACCAGGGCAAGGAATAAGACCAGCAGTTAATACAAAGTATAAATCACTTCTATTTTTTCTTTTTAGATTTTGAAAATCAATTTTATCATTTGCTTTAAGTAAGGTATTATTGTTTGTAGTACTAAAAGATATGGCATTACTGCTTTTTGTACTACACGAACTACAAGAACAACCTTTGTTATTTAACTTTTGAAGTAGTATATAAAAAGCTAAAAGCATTATCATAACAGCTGAAATTTGAGTAAGTATTTTCACACTATCACTTACAAAGCTATTTAATACAGATTGAAGTATAAAAACTGAAATTGATACTAGTATTAAAGCTCCTATTATATGAACAAATGCTGAGGCAAGTGAAATTATAAAAGCTTTTGAGTATGAACTTTTGTTTGAAGTAAAATATGAAAATGCTAAAGTTTTTCCATGACCTGGACCTAAAGCATGAATTATTCCATATATAAAAGAAACAAAAAGAAGTGTAAATAGTGCTAGATTATCACCTTTTTGTACTGCAACTAAATATTTCTTTACTTTTTGAACAAACTTATCAAGTAAAGTTTGCTCTTTTTCTTGTTTTGGTTTTAAATCTTCTTTCTTTATTTCTTCTTTTTTTACAATTTTTTCTTCTGTATGTTTTGCTTTTTCATAAGTTGTTGCATTTGCAATATGAAATATTACACTTTGGGTATCTACTATCTTAGAAATTTTTGCTTTATTTTTAAAATTAAGATAATTTTTTTCTAATAGCAAAACAAAATAATTTTCATCATCGTTTATTTTAATATATAAAGCATAATCATTTTTTATATCATAATCTACATCAATAGTATAAAAAAAGTGAAGTATTCCATCAATTATTTTTGCTTTATAAGAGCTTACTTTTACTAAATCAGAATTTTGTTTATCTATAACTTCTCCATATGAGATATGTGTCATAAAATTTTTAATTGAAGCATAATCAACTAAGGCTTTTTGAATAAACTTCATCTCATATTCATCAAGTTTATCATCTAAATTTGTATCATATATTTGTTTTAACTGGTCAGTAAACTCTTTTGTAATAACCCACTTAACATCAATTGAATTAATTTTTGTATCTGTTGAGTTTACATTAATAGCTACTTTTGTTTGGGGAGAGTAAACACTACACAAAGCACAAGCAAAAACTATGCTTTGTGTAAGTATAAAAGAAAATAAAACTTTAAGCATTTTTACTTATACGAACTTACTATTTGTTTTGCAGTTTTTATTAATGATTCTTTTAAATTTTCTTCAAGTGGATTCATCACAACTGCATCACCTTTGATATTTGAAGCTAAAATTTTTGCACTTTTTTGAGAAAACTGCGGTGCTACAAATACAACTTTAATATTGTGCTCTTTTGCTTCATTGATTAAGTCAACTAATTGATTTGGTTTTGGTTCTTTTCCTTGAACCTCAACAGCAATTTGTTCTAAATGAAATCTTTTAGCAAAATATCCCCAAGATGGATGAAATACCATAAATGCTTTATCTTTTACAGGTTTTATAATAGTTTTTATTTCCAAATAAAGCTCATCTAATTCTTTTATAAAATTTTCATAATTTTTTTTGTAAAAATCTTTATTTTTTGAATCAATATCAACTAATACTTCATAAACATTTTTTGCTTGTGTTTTAACTAAAATAGGATCTAGCCAAATATGTGGATCTAAACCTGAGTGTTCATGAGTTTCATCTTCATGGTCGTGATGTGCTTCATGGTCATGTTCATCTTCATGGTGTGCCGATTCTTCATGTTCATGTTCCTCTTCGTGATGTGCTTCATGGTCATGTTCATCTTCATCATGATGCTCATGTTTTGCCATTGCAAGTTTTTTTATTCCTATTGATGTATCTATAATATTTAAATTTTCATTTGCATTTTTAAATTTTTCTAACCAAACTTTTTCAAAAGGAACTCCAATAGCAAAATAAACTTCTGATTTTGCAAGTTTTCTCATTTGAGAAGTTTTTGGTTCATATGTTGCAGGTGAAAACCCTGGCTTAACCATAACATTTACATCGATTTTATCTTTTGCAATCTTTTCAACTATATATTTTTGAGGCAAAATACTCACTGTAACTTCTTTTGCAAAAACAACACTACTTAGTGCCAAAATTGCAATAAATAACTTTTTCATTTTTTCTCCTTTTGCAATCGAGTTGCATTTGTGGAATAATAATATATAAAAACTTTAACGCAACTTAGTTGCATCTTCTAATAATATTTTAAAAAATAATCGATATAATCTTTGTTATGAATATAGAAAAACTAATAAATGAAAAAAATTTAAAATTAACAACAGCAAGAAAAGCAATTCTTGAGATACTTATGAATTCAAATAAACCTATTTGTTATGATGATATAAAAAGTAATCTTTCTATGGATAAGGCAACTTTTTATAGAAATATAACAAAATTTGAAGATGAACATATAATAAGTAGCTTTGAATCAAATGACAAAAAAAGATATTATGAGATTCAAAACAATCCTCATGCGCACTTTATTTGTTGCAAGTGTTCGAATATTGAATGTATATCTCAAAATATTGATTTTAATTTAGCAAAGCATGAGATTGATAATATTATTATAAAAGGTATTTGCCCAGAATGTTTAGACAAATAACTCTATATTCAACTTTAATTTAGAATTTTAATATGAATAAATTATTAAAAGATACAACATTTGAATGTGTAAAACTTTCAAATAACAACTTTTCAAAACACTTTCATGATACTTATACTATTGGAATAACTTATGAAGGGGTATTAAAATCTTTTAACACTAATCAAAAATATGATTCTTTTAGATATACATCAAGGGTAAATAATCCAGGGGAACTTCATGGAGGAGTATCAAGTGCATGGTCACACTCAAATTTTTATCCAAAAGTAGAACTACTTTCAAATATATATGAAGATATCTTTTTTGAAAAGAAAATACCAATTTTTCAGAAACATGTTTTTAGTGATAAAATACTATTTTTTAAATTGCATAATTTTTTTATGAACTATTATAATAATGAAGACATCTTACTTATTCAAAGTAGTTTAGTAGATGCATTGTCTTACTTGATTTTAAATTATACTTCTCATACAAAAAAGAGTTTTGAAAATATTTTTGATGACAAAAGAGTTATAAAAAATAGTTATGAATTTATATGTGATAATCTTGATACAGATTTTAACCTAGAACAATTAGCAAGAAATTCAAATATGAGTAAATACCATTTTTTAAGAGTATTTAAAAAAGAGTTTGGAATAACACCTCACAATTTTATTATAAACCAAAGAATAAATAAAGCAATCAATCTTATTAAAAATGATGTAAGTTTATCTCAAGCTAGTTTACAAGTAGGATTCAACGACCAATCACACTTTACAAGAAACTTCAAAAAACTTTATGGCTACACACCCTCAAGAATAAATAAAAAATAGCAATTTTATTCTATAATTATATTTTTATTTTTGTTATATTAAAAATAAAAAGAAGATATATGACACAAACAAACAGAACTATTTTTTATATTTTTATGGTTTTAGCAATGGCTGGATGGGGTGCTTCTTGGGTAAACGCAAAGGTTTTAAGTGCTTATATAAATGAGTATGAACTTATGTTTTTTAGAAATCTTTTTACTATTATTTCACTAGCACCTGTTTTAATGATTACGCGAAAATATTTTTATATAAATAAAAGAAGCCTTTTTTTAGCACTTATTGCTTCAATCGTTATGATTGGATATATGAAATGTTATTTTTTAGGAACAAAATATGGAACTGCTAGTTTAGGCGGAGCACTTGTAACTACACTTATTCCCATAAATACATTTATAATAATGGCAATTTTTTATTCTAAAAAGATTTTGAGAAAAGATATATTTGCACTTGTATTAGGAGCTTTTGGAGTACTTACAATATTAAATGTTTTCTCTTTTAGTGCTGAACAAATTTTTACTACATATAATATGTATTTTTTAATAGGTTCACTACTTTGGCCAGTTTTGACAATAGTTAGCTCAAAAATTACAAAAACAAACCCTATGGTTTTTACTTTTTATATGTATTGTATTTCAAATGTATTAGTTATGATTTTCTTTTTAGATGTTAGAACCATTGATTATAGTGGTTTCGATGGAATTTTTTGGTTCAATATTTTATCTTTGTCAGTTATTTCAACTACTTTTGCTACAAGTATATATTTTATAGGAATTGAAAAACTAGGTACAAATGAAGTAAGTTCATTTATATTTTTAGTTCCATTTTTTGCAATAGGATTTAGTGCAATTTTTCTAAAAGAAAATATTAGTCTTTCTATAATTATAGGAACTATTATGACTTTATTTGCAGTTAAGATACTAAATAATATAAAAATTCGTAGAAAATAGTTATCTTAAAAGATACTATTTTCAAACTCTTGTTTAATTCCATCATATGCAAAAGATTTAATTTTTCCTGTATTATAAAGTATCGCTACAATATCTTGTAAGTATTCATATCTAGCGTTATATCCATTTAATAAAGAAATAATCATATTTTTTTGTGCATTTAAAAGTACATCTAAAGAGATATCACCTTTTCTATACATCTTTTTATTTAATATATAATTTCTTTGAGCATTTTTATTTGAAATTTTTGAGTTATTTATTGTTTTGTAATTTGAAATTAAATAGTGCAAGTTTTTAGAAATTGTATTATGAATTTTTGATTTTTGATTTTTGATTGTTAAGTTTAAGTTCTTAACTTCTTTTTTATTTTGATTGTTTTTTAAAGTAACCTTTGCATTGATATATAAAGGAAGCTTTTCTTTTATTATCTTGTCAAAATCCTCTTTATTCCAAGGTTTGTTTGTATTTGAATTTTTATGCTCGTTTATTACTTCATCTACAGTTTTAGATTTTTTTAAAAGTTCTTGTGTGTACTCATCTTCTTTTGCTTTGTCTTTTTTACTATTTAATAAACTTTGCATTACTGTAATTTGTATATTTTCATCTATGTATTTGGAAGCTAATTTATTTGAAACTCTATTTAGTTTCTCTTTAGTATTTACATAAAAAATCATTGATTCATTTTTTACTAAAAATTCATCACTTTTTAAATCATAATCTTTTAAATTGAAATTATCAAGCTCTTTTTTAACTAATACTTTTAGCATTTGTTTTAATTTAGTTTTTTCTTCATAAATCTTTATTCTATCAACACTTACATTTCTTAATTGTAAGTATAAACTTTTTAAATCATCACTGATATTTATACCTATTTTTTCTCTTTCTTTTGCATATTCTAAGGTTTGTCTTAAAAGTTTTTCTCTTTTCATATTTAATTGTAATTGTTTTTTTAAATTTAAAACTTTAAAATAAAGCTTTGCTATTTCATACAAAGTAGCTTCATTTAAGCCCTCATGCTTTGCATATAATGCACTATTTAAAAGATATTTGCTTTTTTTGTTTTTTAAAATATGATTATTTGTATATAAAAGTTGTATTAAAACTGTCAATGAATTATAGTTACTTTGAGAATACAGTCCATTTACTAGTCTTTGATTATCTATAAAAAATTTATTATTATTTACTATTAAATTATTGTTTTTTATACTTTTTTCTTTTTCTCCATGCAATGACAATAAAAAAAGTGATTTTAAATCTATTCTATTTTCTATACTTTGTGCAAAAAGTTTTGAAAAAAGAGTAAATATAAAGAAAAAGAAAATGAATTTTATTTTCATTAAAAACCTTAGAATTATTTGTTTTGTCTTTATATTATAAACAAAACTTTATAAAGCTATACTAAAAAGAATTTATAAAGTTTAATTAATATAAAATTCAGACAAGGGAAGGCAATTTTTACTAAGGAAAAAGAATGTTAAAAAAAATAACAATAGGTTGTGTTGGTGTATTATTGAGTGTAAATACAGCTTTTGCAAAGAAAGACACAATCCATGAGGGAAAAGTTTTAGAATTTAAAGATGCGGGTAGCTATACATATGTAAAAATTCAAGATAAAGATAAAAACTACTGGGCAGCAGTTCCAGCTACAAAAGTAATAGTTGGTGAAACTATTAAAATTAGTGAACAAATGTGGATGACAAACTTTAAAAGTACTGCATTAAATAGAACATTTGAAAAAGTTATGTTTGCAGAGATGCCAAATGCAAAAAAAGCAATTCATGGAACAAATAATGTGCATGGAATTCATGGACAGATGACAAAAGGTGAAAAACCTAATCCAAAATTTGATGAAATTGTAATATCAAAAGATAAACCAATCAAAACAACAATAGCAAAACTTTTTGAGAAAAAAGATGCCTTTAAAAATAAAAATGTACAAATCCAAGGTGAAGTAGTACAAGTATCAAATAAAGTACTTGGAAATACATGGGTTAAAATCAAAGGTACAAATGACTCTATAATCTTTAGATCACCAAATGCAGATGAAAAAGTAAAAAAAGGTGACAAAGTAGAAGTTATAGGGACAATTAACACAGATGTTGATTATGGATATGGTTTTAAATACCAAATAATAGGTGTAAATGCAAAGTTTACAAAACTTTAAGATTTAAGCTAGATACTAAACAATCAAAATAGCTAGAATAACTCTAGCTATTTTTTTATCTTGGATATGAGCAGTTGTTTATATCAAGGCAAATACCATTGATATATTCTGGACAATCTGTTGCTAACCAAACAATTGCTTTTGCTACTTCTTCTGGCTGAGCAAATCTACCTGTGGCAACTGTCTTTTTAAACTCTTTTTTTCTCTCTTCTGAATTATCTTTTTGCATATCTGTTTCTGTTGGACTTGGAGCTACACAATTTACAGTAATACCATGTGCACCTAAAAGTTTTCCATAGATTTTTGTAGCATTTATAAGTCCAGCTTTTGCAATACCATACCAAACATCAGGATGCCCTACTTGTCCAGCAATTGAAGCTGTATTTACTATTCTTCCATATTTTTGCTTTTTCATATGCTCACAAAATAGATTCATAAGTTCAATAGGAGCATATAAATCCACATTCATAATAGCATTTCTTGCTTCAACAGGATAGTTATCATATGTATATTTAGGTTGCATATAACCTGCATTGTTTATTAAAATATCAATATCACCAAGCTCTTTTGCAAGTGCTGGTAAATCTTCAAGCTTTGATAAATCAAACTCAACAGCAGTTACATCTTTTACCCCAACTAAAGGACAAGTTTCAAACTCCCTTGCAAGCATAATAACCTCATGTCCTAGCTCTAACATAGCTCTTGAAACAGCTAAACCAATACCTTTATTTCCACCAGTTATCAAAACTCTTTTTTTATTCATAGTTTTCTCCCTACTTTTATAAATAAAGTATATAAGCCACTTGGTTTCAAAACTCTTAAAAAATATTGTTATTTATAAAATTAAATTGCAAATAATCAAAAGGCTTTAACCTTTTGATTATTTATTTTCGTTTTCTTCTAGTAGGTGTTCGTATCTTTTGTCAGTTAGTAGTTTCATAAAAGCTACAAGTGCTTCTACTTTTCTATCTATTAGTTTGTTGGCTTTAAGATCTTCAAGTGAGATTGTTTCTTCTACTTCTGGATCTTGCCATGGTTTACCAGTTTCTGGATTTATTTTTCTATCTTTATTGTTGTATTTATCATAAAATTCTACAACTGTTCTTAGGTCTTTAAATACACCATTGTGCATATATGGTCCTGTAACTGCTACATTTCTTAGTGTTGGAACTTTATATTTACCTTTGTGTTTTTCATCTGTTACAGCTGGGTTATTTAAAAGTCCATTATCTATTGAAGTTGTTCCATTTTTGGCTCTTAATTCATGGTTTATTGGTGTTCCTATATTGTGATACTCATAGTTTGTAAAAGTTTCACCTTTTTTATCTTCACCTTTTAATACATGACAATTTGCACAAGAATTATTGTTGTTTGAGAAGAATATTGAACGCCCTAAATCTTCTAATACTGTTAAGTCATATTCACCTTTTAAATATCTATCATATTTTGAGTCAAAAGGTGCAAACTCTTTAGTCATCTCAAAAGCTTCAATAAGCTCAGTCATAGCAAAAAATGCTTTTTCATTTGACTTGAAGATATCTTCACCATAAATTTCTTTAAATCTTTGTATATAATACTCATTTTCTTTAAGTCTATTTACAACAGCTTCTTTACTTGGCATTCCCATTTCTACTGGGTTTAATGGTGGTCCACCTGCTTGTCCAGCTAGTGTTCCTTCTCTTCCATCCCAAAATTGTCCACCTTTATATTTTTTATTTTTTTTGTCATAGTGAAATACTGGTGAAAACATAGCATATGATGCTGTTGGAGCTTGTCTATCTCCAAGTGATTTATTGTCATCTCCAAGTGATGCCATCTTTCCTACGCCATTATCTCTATCATCAGCAAACCCTCTTTCTGGATTGTGACATGTTGCACAATTTTGAGTTCTATTTTTAGATAAATTTTTATCAAAAAATAGAATTTTACCTAATTGTTCTTTTTCTAGTTGTAGTTTTGCCAATTCTTTTTTTGACATAGTAGGTGTTTGATTACATCCTGCTATTATCAATGCAATCAAAGAAAAACCAATCATTTTTAGATATCTCATATCTTTTTCCTTTGTAGTAAAGTTAAAAAAGGTGTATAAATAAGCTTCAATAAAGAATCATAATCGCCCATTTGTTCCTTTCTTAGTCCAAATTTTATATTTTTTACCTCATTTGATAAGGTAAGGGTATTAAATACCCTATCCCATATAGCCAAATATCCACCATAGTTTCTATCCAAATGCTTTGTACTATGGTGTATTTGATGCATATAAGGAGAAATTAGCCATTTTTCACACCATGAAAAATATTTAAATTTCACATGTGAATGTCTAAGGTTTGAGCCAAGTAGTGAAAACACAAATACAAATACATTTACTCCAAAAATATCATATACACTAAGCATTGCTCCAAAAAAGTAAATAAACACTCCTGTAACAAGCCCTATGCTTATTGAGTATCTAAATCCAAAAAGTATATTTTCAATAGGATGTACCCTATAAAAAGTCAGAGGATTCAAGACCTTTGCACTATGATGCACCTTATGAAAGTGCCATAAAAATGGAATTGTATGTAAAAATCTATGTATCCAGTATCTTGTAAAGTCACTTACTGTAAAAAGTGTGATTGTATACAAAATCATAATAGTTTCATAAGAAAATGAGTTTGTAAAAAAATATCCAAATTGTTCACTCATAGTATAATTAACTTCTAAAGCTATTGTTTTTGCACTTATAACCACAGGATAAATCATAAATAGTTTAATAAAGTAAGAAACTAAAAAATAACTATAATCAAGTCTTGCACTTGGGTGCCACCAAAGTTTTGAAGAAAATAGTATTTTAGAATTACTATCTTTCTTCAAATAAATATATATAAATGTAATTACTAAAGAACTCAGTAAAAATCCCCAATATATTCTTTTGTTTGGGTTGATAAAATACTCAAGTGCAAAAAAGTCCACTAGTCACCATCCGCATCTAAAATTTTTGCAGTTACAGATAACTCTTCAATAAGTGATAGATAATAAGTATTGTGAAATTTACTTAAAGCTTCAAATAGTGCTTGTGCATTTGTAAAATCATCTTTTTTTAGTTTTGCTAACTCTTTATATGATTCATCTAAAGCTCTTCTTACTTGAAATACTTGTTTTTTTGCTCCACCATCAATAGCCATAGTTGCATAGTTTTTATACTTTTGTTCACCTATAATTTGATTGTGTGCATCTAAGATTGCTTTAATTGCTGCAAAACTTTGCTTTGATAAATAGTACTCACCTCTTTTATTATCTGGATTGTCTTTATATTTTCTTGAGTATCCAGCTGGGTCACCAACTCTCCACTCTTTTAATTTATAAGTAGAATCAATCAAGATATTAATAATAGCTGCATTTCCCCATTTTTCATCTCTTTCTTCACCTTTTAAAAAGTTTGAATAAACATTTTTTATATCATTTAAGTGTGAACTTATTGCTTCAAACATAACATCTAAAAGCTCTTTATCTCTTTTTGACAAAGTTTTATCTTTAAAAAGCATATATTCAACTGCATTGATACTTTTTGTAGAGTTTCTAAATAACTCTATTTTTGCATCATCAGTTGATTTTATAGCTCTATTTAATTGAACAGTAATATCTTCATTTCCATAGTGGAAAATATCCACATATCTTGGAGTATCAATATAGTCTTCATTGATAGTTCCAGCTAGATAAACTGCTTGTACTTTTTTCCATGATTTTACAAGTTTTTTAAAATCATCTTTGCTATAACTCTTTTTTAAATTGTTTAAATCTTCTATTGCATTATTTACATTTGGTAATGATATATTTTTTACTATATTTGTCAATGTATTTGAAAATGCAAAAGAGATTACAAATGCCAATAATAAAACGATTTTTCTCATTATAATTTTCCTAAAAATTTAATTAATTCTTCTCTTTTTTCTTTTGGTAAGTTCATATATGTTTGTTTAACTTTAGAAGCCTCACCACCATGCCATAAAATAGCTTCTTGAAAAGTTCTTGCTCTTCCATCATGTAAAAGTCTTGGCTTTACACCATTGATTTTTTCATGTAGTGCCAATCCCCAAAGTAAAGGTGTTCTAAACTCACTTCCTGTTGCTTTAAACTCAACTCTTCCATCAGCTAACTCTTCACCCATATCATGAAGTAAAAAATCAGAGTATGGTCTAATTGTTCCTATTTTTGTTTCAAAACTGCTAATATGACAAGATGCACATCCAACTTTTTTAAATAGTTCTAGACCTTTTTTGAACTCTTCATCTTCTTTTGGTTTATAAACCCTTAGATTCGACAAATAAAACTCAACCGCATCTAGTCTATTTTGAGGAACATCAAACTCATATCTCATATCTTTTGGTGCTTCATTACACTTTTTTTGTGTTTTTGTACAATTTTCTTGTGGATAAAAAGGCGTTGTAAGCCCCATATCATTGTGCATTGCACCAGCAACTTGTTCGACAACTGTTGCAGCACTTGCTTTCCAAGTATATCTTCCTAACTCAATCTTGTTTGTTTTAGGAGAATATACTTTATTTGCTTTTCCTGAAATACCATCACTATTTTTATCATCAATATCTTCATTTGCTAAAATTGCTTCATCTGATATTAGTTCAATTAATCCCATTCCCATAAGTGTTGGAGCAAGTCTAAAAGATATGACTGCATTTTTATGAAGTTTTCCATAGTTTAAATCTTCTAAAAGATAAGTAGGTTTTAATAAAGTTTCAACTTCTTTATCAGGAAAAGTAACTTTTACTTCTTCAAACTTTAAATTAGGTCTTCCCTCAAACATTACACCATGTACACCATTTATTGATAATTGTGCTCCATAGTTTGGTTCAGGAACAAAACCATTCTTTTGCATATACTTTTTATGTTCTTGAGTATTATTAGAAGCAATAGAAAGTCTTACAACTAAAGCTCTTGAAAGATTATTACTATTTTTTTTATATAAAGTTCCTCGACCATTTGCAGGATGACAGGAAATACATGTGTTTGCATTATATAAAGGCCCTAGACCATCTCTTGCAGTTGTAGCACTTGGTGATTCAACCCAAGGAATTCTAAAAAAACTTTTTCCTAAGATATATTGATCATACTGTTTATTATTTAACCCTTTTATTGGCTTAAATATACTATTTTTATTTAATTTTTCAGTGTAAATATCAGACGCATTATTAACGGCAAAAAGTCCCGTAGCAAATAGTGCTACAAGACTTTTTAATAATACTACTTTTTTTACAGAAAAATTAAATTTTTGTTTCTTCTGGATCTGTAACATCATCATTTGATAATTCAACACCATTTGCCTTAGCTACATTAACCATCTCATCACCAAGTTTTCTTAGTTGATTTTTAAGTTTTACTATAACTTTTGCTTGTGGGTCATTTGGTCTAATTTGATAATCAAAGTGTCTTGAAGTTTTTGCAATTGCATCTATGTTTGCAATTTTATCTTCAATTGAAGCCATAAGATTTAAAATTCTATCTTTAGTTTCATTATCTAACATATTAATTGGAGCTTTACCATATGACATTCCATTATATGTTCCCATTAATACATTTTTGAAACCTTTATAGTTTGCAACAATATCTCTGTGTGTATTATCAGAGAAGCAAGAGTGTTCGTCTTCTTCACTTGGAGTTAATACAGCAACTGCAATTCTTTCATTTGCAAGTTCTGATTTAACAAATACACCCATACCAGCAAAGATTTGTCTTAATGCTGTTTTTTCATCAATATTTTTAGATGCATTTTCACCTTTAAGTTTTCCTAAAAGTGCAGCTTGATATAAACCTGTATTTCCATTTATCTCTTTTTTCCAAGCAGATGTTACAGTTTGTAAATCAGAAACAATTTTTTCACTAGAAGCTTTTAAATAGTCAAGTCTTCTTTTAGAATCTTTATCAGATGTAAAGTCACTTAAAGGTCTTTGCCCAGCTACTAATGCTCCATTTGTAATTGAATCTTTTACAAAGTTAGAGTAATCTTGGTCTTGTCCCCATAATAAAAATTCAATAGCGTGATAACCTGTACTTACATTTGCTTCACCACCATTTTCATTAAGTGCAGTTAATGCATCTACAGTAATATCTTTTACATTTACAACTGTGCTTTCTTCACCACCTGGATTAAATTCACCTTTTGTATCAATAATATTTCCAGATGTTCTTTTATTATTTGCATCTGTTGTATAATCAATCATATTTTCATCAAGTGGCCAAGCATTTATTTGTCCTTCTAAAGCACCATAAGCTTCTGCTACCCAACCCTCTTCTGCATCAATTGGACCATTTGAAAGTCTAAAGATTTCAGTTTGACCATATGATTCTCTTGATTTTAACCAAGCTGCTTTTGCAATATCGAGATTTACTTGTGTTGGGTTATTAGCAAAATCATTTATTGCTTTATCTAATTGTTTTGCATCTTTTAAGGCATCATTATAATTAGCTAAAGCAATATTTGAATAAGAAGTTAATAACTCTTGGGCAGTTACTTGATTATTGCTTGCATTAACTTGTGAAGTTGCACAACCTGTAAGTGCAAGTGTAGCAGCAAGTGAAAGAGAAGCTACAAGAACTTTTGTTTTTGTAAATGTCATTTATGTTTCCTTTTTTAATTTTAATATTTATTATCAATATGAAATTAAAACAAAATGTAGTTTAAGAGTAACTTAAAAGTGACAATGATTATCAAAATAGAATAATGTATATATAAAGTAGTATTTTCAAAGAAATAATAAAATAGAGTCAAGCTCTATTTTATTATTTTTATTCATTTCCAAAGAATTTTCTAAATCCTTCGATTATCTCTTGAGTAGTTTTTTTACCTTGTTTTTCTCCTAACTTTTCAGTTAGTTTTTCTTCAAGTTTTTTAGAGTGTTTTTTTATAATTTTTTCACTCTCTTTTTTTAATTTTAGTTTTAAAAGATTTGTTGTATCTACTGAAACTTTTGGACTTTTTAAATCTCCTGTTATAAAAGTATCAAACTCAACCCCTTTTAATTGAGTTTTTACTAATGCATCAACTGTTGATTTATCTAAATCAATTTCACTTTTTGTTACATTAAGTTGTGTTAAATCACTACTCATATCAATAGTTGAATTAATTAATTTTTCATTAATAGTACTTTTAACATCAATACTTTCATAAACTTCTCTTGTGATGTCAAATTTTGCAAATGTATTTATTAATTTTGAGAACTCATTTGGTAAGAACTGTCCATTTGAAAGAGTTGCTACTAAATCACCTTGTTGTTTTTTAATATTGTATATTAAGCTAGCATTTGCTTTTGATGTAAAAAAATCAGGATAATACATCATATGATTTAATTTTTGAATATCTATATTTTTTATATCAGCTTTTAAATCATCATTTAATAAAGTAAAATCTAAACTTCCATCTAAAAGCATTGAAGCCCCTGAGACTTTCATTAGTGTAGCTGTCTTTTCAATATCACCATCTATATTTATTGAACCTCTCATTTTTGTTTGTGTTAGATCATACAAATTTATCAAATCAGGGATACTTAGTAAATAATCACTATTTATATTCATACTTTTCAAATCAACAACTGCTTTTTTTACTAATAAGTTTGCCATAGAAGTAAAAAAATCAATTTTCGAAACTGCTTTGTTTGGCTCTAGATTTGTAACAATATCACCTTTAAATGTTAAAGGAACCATCAAGTTTTGATTAAAAGCTTTATTTACTATTTCATTGTTTACTTGACCATTTGTAATTACTGTTGAAATAATTCCATCAAGACTTGCAATATTTGGATTATTTATTTTACCATCAATACTTATCAATCCATTTGCATATGAAGGCTGATTTAAAGTATATAAGATATCCTTAATTTTAGCATTGGTAATCAAAAACTTTATATCACTTGGTTTAAAATCTTTAAGCTTTATATCATAAGATGTGCTACTATCAAAAATATTACTTATACCATTAATTTTAGTAAGTTTTTCATCACCAGCTACTGTACCTTTTGTATAAAAGTTACCCTTTAACTTTTGTTTAGTGAATTTTTCAAGTTTTGATAAGTCTTTGATATTTATTTCATAATTCAAATCAACTCGTTTTTGAAGTAGTGCCAAATCACCAATTACATCAATTTCTGAATTTTCATCAATTGTTGCAACAAACTTGATTTTACTAGTTGTTAAACTAAACTCTTTTACTTTAAAAATGGCATTAACATTTTCATTTGCGCTTTTTTGTATATATGAAGCTACTAAAGAGTTACCTGCTGGAGTAAATAAAAGACCATATAAAAGACCTAGAAAGATTAATAAAGATGCTAAGAAAAAAAGAAAAATTTTTTTCATGTAAGTCCTTTGTTTTTTTTAAAGATTATACTGCAATTTTTAAAAAAATCAAATTAGTAATATGCTTTGTTACATTTTGTAATTTTATAATCTTTTTACATACTAACTAAAGAAAATTTAATAAACTCTCATGTATAATCTTGTCACTCAAAGTGATAAGTAGGGAAATCTAGGCATTTATGTTTAGGTTGCTTTAGTTATTCTAAGGTTACGCTATCCGAACAGACTTTGAAAATAAAAAATAATAAGGAATATAGAATGAAAAAAATCGTTCTTTTAATGCTAGCTATTGCTGGTGCTGCATTCGCTGCTGATGGTGCAGTTGCAAACGAAACTTTAAAAGCTTACTCTGTAGTAGCTGCTGGGATTGGACTTGGTCTTGCTGCATTAGGTGGTGCTATTGGTATGGGTAACACTGCTGCTGCAACAATTGCTGGTACTGCTAGAAACCCAGGTTTAGGTGGAAAATTAATGACTACAATGTTCATTGCATTAGCGATGATCGAAGCACAAGTTATTTATGCATTAGTAATTGCTATGATTGCTTTATATGCAAACCCATTCTTAGGATAATTTGTAAAACTACAGATTTTATAGATACATAAAAAGGTCAAAACATTATATGTTTTGACCTTTTTTTTATTATACAAAAACTAAAATAACCATATAATGACACTTTAAATGTAAACTCACAAAAAAATTATATTTAGATTTTTTTTCAAAATTTATATAGTTTTTATACAAAATGATACTATTTTACAACTTTTTTTAGCTAAGATTACAGTATAGTTAAAAAACAACAACAAAAGGAAGTGTCATGAAAACAAACAGTATAAAAACAAAGCTTCTGATATTGATATTATTAAGTGTGTCATTTTCATTTATTGCTCTAGGGATATTTAGTTCAACAAATGAATACAATGCTCAGTATAATACAATCAAACAAAAAGAGTTAGACTTAGCAAAAGAAAGCTCAAGATACATAAATAGTTTCTTACAATCAAAAGTTGATATTGTTGAAGCAGTATCTGAAGAAATTGATAAAAATACTTTAGATATTACAAATAAACAACTAGTTGAAAAATTACTATTAGGTAAAAAATCAGGTAATTTTGTGGATTTATATATAGGTTTACAAAGTACAGGGGATTTAGTTTTAGCTAATGGAAAAGTTTTAAATAAAGAAAAAGACAACTATGATGCAAGAGTTAGACCATGGTATAAAGATGCAATACAGAAAAAAACTTCTGGGGTTTCTAAACCATATGTTGATGTAACTACAAAAAAACTTGTTGTTACAGTTTATACACCATATGTTAGAGAAGGTGAAATTCTTGGTGTAGTTGGTTCTGATATATTTATTGATACTATTGTTGATACAGTATTAACAGTAGAATTAAAAGAGACTGGATTTGCTTATTTAGTTGATGAAGAAGGAAATATTCTTATTCATAAAAATAAAGACATACTAAAAAAAGAGAGTACAGTTTTTAAACAAATAAAAACATCAAATACTTTAGATTTTGGAGAAGCAACTCTTGGAAGTGAAGAGTTATTAGCTGCTTATAATACAGTTGATTTAACTAAATGGCATTTAATGATACAGTTAAATAAAGCTGAAATTTATGAAGAGATTTTTGCAAGTGTTATAAAAGAAGTTATTTTGTATGTTGTTCTTCTTATTATAATATTATCAATATTACTATTTAGTTTAATAAAACTTCTTGCACCAATAAAAACTCTAGAAGAGGGATTAAACTTTTTCTTCAAATATTTAAAAGGTGAAGAAGAAGAGATTAAAGAGTTAAATATTCAAACAAAAGATGAGTTTGGAAATATGGCAAGTGTTATTGATAAAGAGATGAAACATGTAGCAACTAGCTTTGAAGAAGATAAACAACTTATTAATGAAGTTAAAAACGTTGTAAATCATATCAATAATGGAAAACTTGATGTATTAGTAAATAAATCTACATCAAATAAATCATTAAATGAACTAAAAGACATTTTAAATGAGATGATAAGAACTATTAATGAGAATGTAAATAGTGATATCAACCCAATTTTAAATGTTCTTGAAGAGTATTCAAATCTAAACTTTGTAAATATGATAGAAAATCCAGATGGAAAAGTATCAAGAGGATTAAACAATTTATGTGAAATCATAAATGGGATGTTAAGAGAAAACAAATTAAATGGTATCAACTTAGAAAAGAGTTCAAATACTTTATTACACAATGTTGATATATTAAATAAAGCTTCAAATGATACAGCAGTTTCACTTGAAGAAACAGCAGCAGCAGTTGAAGAGATTACAAGTACAATTATTAACAATACAAATAGAATTAGTGATATGTCAAAACATTCACAAGAGTTGACACAATCAATTCAAGAAGGTAATGAACTTGCAAGCTCTACTGCTAAATCAATGGAAGAAATAAATGAGCAAACTAATGCAATCGCAGAAGCAATTACTGTAATTGACCAAATTGCATTCCAAACAAATATTCTTTCACTAAATGCAGCAGTTGAAGCAGCAACAGCTGGTGAAGCTGGAAAAGGCTTTGCAGTTGTAGCAGCAGAAGTTAGAAACCTTGCAAGTAGAAGTGCAGAAGCAGCTAATCAAATTAAAACGATAGTTGAGAATGCGACTTTAAAAGCAAATGAGGGTAAAGTAATTGCAGGGGATATGATAAAAGGGTATAACTCATTGAATGAAAATATATCAAAAACAACAGAAGCAATTACTGATATTTCTGATGCATCAAGAGAGCAAAAAACAAGCATTGAACAAATCAATGATGTAATTACTAGACTTGATCAACAAACACAAAGCAATGCATCTGTTGCTAGTCAAACACATGATATAGCAACAAATACATCAAGTGTAGCTAAAGAGATACTAAATACAGTAAATCAAAAGCAATTTAGAGATTCATAAAGAGTAAAAACTCTTTATGAACAACTTTAATTAATCTTCTTTAAACTTTTTATCACTAGCACTTTTTAATATTTCAGATGCAATATTTGAACTTGATTTAGCAATATCTTGAGTATTTCCTGCAACTCTTGAGTTTTCTTGAGTTTGAGCATCAATTTTAGTAACCATTTCATTTACTTGCTCAATACTAATTTTTTGCTCATTTGAAGCTGTTGAAATATTACTAATAATATGTGTAGTCTTTTCTACATTTTGACTTAATTTACTATAGCCTGTTATCATAGTATCAGCAATAACTTTTCCATTGTGTGTTTTTGAAGTCGCTTTTTCAACTAAAGTTTTTATTTCACTTGCAGCTTGAGCACTTCTATTTGCTAAGTTTCTCACTTCAGCTGCAACAACTGCAAAGCCTTTTCCAGCTTCACCAGCTGTTGCTGCTTCTACTGCTGCGTTTAAACTTAAGATATTTGTTTGAAAAGCGATTTGATCAATAACAGTGATTGCTTCAACAATAAGTTTTGTTTCTTCATTTATATCATCCATAGCTTTAGCAGTTGAACTTGCAAGTTTTTCACCCTCATTTATAGCTTGACTTAATTCATTTGAATAATTAGTCATAGTTCTAATATCTTGAGTATTGGCTTTTACAGTATTTGTAACTTCTTCTAATGCAGAAGCACTCTCTTCTAAAGATACAGCAGTTTCATTTGTAGAGATATTTAACTGGTTTACATTCTCTAATAGAAGTTGAGATTTTTCATTTAAAAGCTCACCATTAAGCTTATTTGTTTGAAGCATTTTTGTTATAATTTCACAAAGTTGATTGATTTTTATAGCAATATTTCCTGTTGGATTTTTTATTTCATTTGTAAAGTCAAGTTGTGAATATGATTCTAACACTGTTTTAATTTGAACAATATCATCATTTACATCCATTCTAATAGATTTAATCATCTCATTTAAAATATCTTTTAGTTCATTTAATGATGAATTTGAAGTTTCTTTTGTAACCTCGCACGACAAGTCACCATCTTTTATACTTCTAACAATTTGTTTTACTTCTTGAATAAGAAGTTCTTCTTGTTTATGAGAAGTTTCAATAATTTGCATTTGTTCATCAACTATTTTACCCATTTTTCCAAACTCATCATTTGAGTTTATATTTAACTTTTCAATAGTTTTCTTTTCACCTTTTAAGTAGCTAAAAAATGAATAAAGACCATCTTCAAATTTTCCTAAAGGACTTAAAGCTTTATTCAAAAATAGATATAAAATAAATAAAATCACAGATAATAAAACAATAAATAAAATCACTGTTTTTTGAATATCTTTTTTAATTTGTCCAAAGATATGCTCTTCTGGAACCTTAATAAGAATATCCCAATTTAAAGTTTTTATTTTATGAAAGAAAATATGTTGTTCAATCCCATCTTCTTCATCCACAAGATATCCCTCTTTATTTGTTTTCATTCCATTAAAAAACTTACTAGTTTTTCCCATTGATTTTTTATCTTTATGAATTAAAATCTCTCCATCGTTACTATCTACAACATATGCATATCCACCCTCAGTAATATCAGATGAAGCTAGTTTATTTATTAATACATCCAAAGCAATATCTGCTCCTAAAACTGCAACTAACTTACTGTTTTTATAAATTGGTTTATATAAAGTTACTACATAAGTATTTAAAGTTTTTCCCCAATAAGGTTTCGTAACTCCAAGTGCTTGTTTCTTCACTGCTTGTTTGAACCAAGGTCTTTTTCTAGCATCAAAATTATCTTTTTCTAAAGTTAAAGTTTTTCCACCTGATTCAACTTCATTACCATTATCAGCAAATCCAAGAAAGAACAGACCAAACTCCCCTGCACTGTTTCCAAGTTCTAGTGTTTTAAATATATTTTGATTATGAACACTCATCTCTTCTTTTTCTAAATTCTTTGCGATTGTATTAACTACTGTAATTTTAGAGTTGAAATATACATCTAAATACTCTGCAATATTTTTTGAATTGTTCATCTCTTTATTTTTAACTAAAGCAGACTTAGATTCATAAGAATTAATTGCATTTTGGAACCCTAATATTCCAAAAGAGATTCCAACACTAATAAAAATCAAAGTTAATAATTTTGTTTTTAAACTATACTTCCCCATTTGTTATCCTTTTATTCAAGATTTTTTCATTAGATATTAACTATTTAAAAGGACTTAAAAGTGATTTTTTCTTAATTTATAAAATTATTATTTTTTATTAATATATATTTAAGATTATTTTATTCGAAAAAAGAGATTCTGTTTTTTCCTAAACGCTTTGACATATACATAGCTGTATCTGCTTGTTTGATTAGTTCTTGTACGCTAAATGTACTATCATGAAATAAAGTTATTCCAATACTAGGTGTTGAAATATTTTCATATCCATTTATTATTTTTATATCATTTAATGAACCTTTGATTTTAGAAGCTAAAATTTGAATATTGTTTCTTGCACTAGCTTTATCACTTCCAATAAAATCTGCTAAAACAATAAACTCATCTCCCCCAATTCTAGCAAGAGTATCTTCTTTTCTAACTGTTTCTTGCAGTTTTTTTGAGACTTCTTTTAACAAAACATCACCTGTTTCATGACCTAAAGTATCATTTATAGTTTTAAAATTATCAAGATCGATAAATATCAATGCACCATAATTTTTATATCTTGAAACTTTATTAATAGAGTGTTCAATTCTATCAAATAAAAGCATTCTATTTGGCAAAGCAGTTAAACTATCATGTGTTGCTTGATACTCCAAATATTGTTGTTTTAGTTTTTGTTCACTTATATCATTATATTGAGATAAATAGTGTTTCACACTTCCATCTTTTTCTTTAATAGCAGTAATTGTAGCTTTTAAAGGTATTTTTTCACCATTTTTCTTTTTATTATAAATTTCTCCTGACCAAGTTCCCTTTTTTAGTATTGAATTCCACATTTGTTTATAAAATTCACTTGAATGCTCATCAGAACGAAATATATTTGGATTTTTACCTAGAATATCACCCTTTTCATATCCCATAACATTACAAAATGCTTGGTTTACATTTATAATTTTTGCTTCGCTATTTGTAATAATCATAGGTTCATTTGATTCAAAAGCATATGATGCGATTGTTAATTGCTCCTCTTGTTTTGCTTTTGTTTTTTCATAATCAATCTTTTCTAAAGCATACTCCATATCGATAATCATTTTATTAAATAAAATTTCTATTTCATTATCAAAAAAGTTTTTGTTTTTTGAATACAAAACCATAAGAGCAGTAACTTTCTCAAATTTTCTTATTGGAAATACAGCAATTGAAGAGAAGTTTCTTGTTTTAAAAAAATCTTCTTTTATATCACTTACTTTTTCTATATTTGAAGTTTTTATTATGTTTTTCTTAGAAATTATTGCCTTTTTAAAGATTGAACTACTTGGTTCTTCTTCTTTAAAAAAAATATTATCAGGATTTTCACCTTTAATAAGCATAATTTTTCTTTGAGATTTTTTAACTTTATAAATAAGTCCTAAAGATATATTTTGGTCATTTACAATAGTGCCAAGTAGTTTATTGTAAAGTTTTTTTCTCGTAGGCATTTTTAAGATAACTTTATTTATTTTATTTAAAACTTTATAGATATTTTGTTGTTTTTTTAATTTATTAAAACTTTGTTGTTGGTTTGAAACAATAACTTTTAATACAAATAAAAGACTGATTAATGTTACAAAAGAGACAAATAAAAAGCTTAAACTTAGTATTTGAGATTTTGTAGCTTGTGATTCAATCTCTTTTGTAAGCTTTAAAACTTCACTACTTACTAAATAATAAAGTTTGCCAAATTCATCAACTCTTGAAGAAGAAAAGTTCCACCATTCATCTAAAGCTAATCTATTTGAATGAACAATCTCTTTTAAATTCTTTCTTAAATAGTTTAATCTCTTTTCATATGCAAACTTAATATTATTTGAATAAGCATCAATCTCATTTTTTTGTGCACTTAGTAAAAACTCTTCAATATTTATATTTTGAATAGTATATGTTTGAATTAATTTTTGATAATTTTCATCAGAGATTTTTTTATTTATAATATATAAAGAAGTCATTATTCTTTCTACTGCTGCTGCTTCTTTAGTAGTTAATAAGTTTACAATATATGCAAATTTTGTATTAAAATTCGTTACAAATTTTATAGGTTTTATTGAATAAATAGTTGATAAAAGTAGATTATTTATCTTAGTATAAAATTTAATTATTTTATTTGAATCAATTTCATCTTCATCCACACTTTTTCTAATTTTTATAAAATCATGAAAAATATTTTGTACTTTATTGACACTATAATTTGAGTTTGGTGTTTCTTTTTCTATGTTAGATATAGTTGTTAGAAATTCTTGATAAACTCTATTTGTTAAAGTTCTTTGCTTTAAAAGTTTATCTTTATATTTTTTTGTATTTAGATAGATTGCTGTGTAGCCTCTTTCTTTTTGAATAGAATCAATAACTTTTTCTGTTGCAAAAATATACTTTACATCATTTTGAATATTATCAACTTGACTTAAAGTATCTATTTTATCAAGAACAAGTATTGTACTAAAGTATAATATACCAATAGCAGGTAATGTAAATATCAATAAAAGCTTAACAAAAAGAGTATTTTTTAGCAAGATACTTTCCTATTCATAGAATTATTTCAAGTGATGATAATACCCAAAAAGGCTTTATACTTGAATTTTAATATTGCAAATTTTATTATTTTAATCTAAATAGTGTCTTTATGATTAGTTTGGTTACAACTAGAAGAAAAACTTCTAGTTTGCAACTGACATAGCAAATTCTTTTAAAACTTGTGATTGATTTGCTTCTAACCCTTGTTTTATTTGTTTTGAAAAATCATCTGGAAAAATTTCAAACTCTTTATTAAAAAAAGCTTCAAAAACATTAGAAACAATTGATTCAGGTGTTGCTTTTGGCATATCTTGACCTTTTGTCATATTTGTATCAATAGGACCTGGAAGAACTTCATAAACATCTATTTCATCTTTTAGTAATTCTGCTCTTAAAGCTTGTGTTAGTGAGTGTAGTGCAGCCTTTGATGAACAATAAAGTCCCATTATTGGAAGATTTGCTAAAGCTAAAACTGAAGTGATATTTATAATTGCACCTTGTTTATTTAACTTATTGCTTAAAATTTTGCATACATTTAAAGTACCATGAACATTTACATCAAAGTCTATCGTACTATCTTCAAATACTCTTTTTGCACTATTTACACCAGCATTATTTATAATAATATCAAGAGAGTCAATACTATTTGCAAAAGAAATAACATCTTCTTTATTTGTAATATCTAACTTTACAGTTTTTATATTTGATGATAATTTTTGAATCTCTTCTAAAGTTTTTATATCTCTTGCAGCACAATAAATAGTTTTAGCACCTAAAGCAATTGCTTTTTTTACAAATACTGAACCAAGTCCGCCATTTGCACCTGTGATAAGAATTGTTTTATTATTTAAATTCATATATATAGCCTTTATAAATATTTTTATTTATATTACTCTCTTATAATAAAAAAGAACTTACAAATTAGTTCCAAAAATACACAAGAAGATGTTAATATAACTTTCATTTTACATAAAAAAATTATAATACTAAAAATATTAAGAGGTAAAAATGAATAAAATATTAATTTTGATAGTTACTTTTTTTGTAACTTTTATATTTATTGGTTGTCAAGAAAATAAAAAAGAGTCAAATGAACTAATTTATGCAAGTACAAAAGATATAAGAGATATAAATCCTCATTTATATAGAGGAGAGATGGCTGCACAAAATATGGTTTTTGAACCATTGATTATTAATACTCAAAATGGAATCAAACCTTGGCTTGCAAAAAGTTGGCAAATAAAAGAAAATGGGAAAAAATATATCTTTAAATTAAGAGAAGATGTTTTATTTACTGATGGTGTTAAACTTGATGCAAATGTTATCAAAAGTAACTTTGATGCGATTTTAAGAAACAAAGTTAGACACTCTTGGTTAGAACTTGTAAATGTTATAGATTCAACAAAAGTAATTGATAAATATACTTTTGAATTAAATCTAAAAAGCCCATATTATCCAACCCTTACTGAATTAGCCATGACTAGACCTTTTCGTTTTGTTTCACCAAAATGTTTTAAACAAAATGAAACAAAAAATGGCCTTTCTTGTTATAATGGTACTGGAGCATGGATATTAAAAGAACATAAAAAAAATAGTTTTGCACTGTTTGAACAAAATAGTAAATATTGGAATAAATTACCTAAAATATCTTCAATAAAATGGAAAGTAATACCTAATCATCAAGCAATATTATTAGCTTTACAAAAAGGTGAAGTTGATTTGATTTTTGGTTCTGATGGAGATATGATAAACTTAAATGCTTTTACTGCTTTGAAAAAAGAGAATAGTTTAAAAACACTACTAAGCAATCCTATTGCTTCAAGAGCTATTCTTATAAATACTAAAAGAGAGATTACAAAAGATCCTCAGGTAAGATTGGCATTGGCTCATGCAATTAATAAAGAAGCCATAATCAAAGGGATTTTGAACAATTCTGAATCAGTTGCAAATACACTTTTTTCAAAAACTACGCCCTATTCAAATATTGATTTGAAAACAAAAGAGTTTAATCCTAAAAAATCAAATCAATTACTTAAAGATTCAGGTTGGATTTTAAAAGATGATAACTTTAGATATAAAGATGGAAAGCTTCTTGAATTAAAACTATATTATAATGCAAATAACGCACAAGAAAAAGTTATAAGTGAATATATACAAAGTAACTTAAAAGATATTGGAGTAAACTTAAAAATTATTGGAGAAGAGAAACAGTCATTTTTAGATAGACAAAAAAGTGGTAATTTTGATTTACAATATGCTTTATCTTGGGGTGTTCCATACGACCCGCAATCATTTATCTCTTCATGGAGAGTACCTGCACATGGAGATTATCAAGCGCAAATGGGATTAGAAAGAAAGACTTGGTTGGATAATACTATTCAAGATATTTTAACACAGTCAAATGAAGAAAAAAGAAAACAGTTATATGAAGAGATATTTACATATATTCATCAAGAAAATGTATATATACCTCTTAGCTATTCAAGAACAAAGGTAGTATTTAATCCAAGGGTTAAAAATATTACATTTAATCTTTCTCAATATGAAATTCCATTTGAAAAGATGTATCTTGAAAAGACAAAATGATAAGATATATAATAAAAAGAGTATTACTTATAGTTCCCCTTTTATTAGGGGTTTCTATAGTATGCTTTATTTTAGTAAATCTAAATCCTAGTAGCCCAGCTGAAGTTACACTAAGAATAAACAACATTACAGTTACTCCACAAGCAATAGAAGAGACAAAAAAAGAGTTAGGTTTAGATAAGCCATTAGTACAACAATATATTCAATGGATAAAAAATTTGCTAAACGCAGATTTAGGAACTAGCTATGAAACAAAACAACCTGTATTTGATGAACTTATTCAAGCACTACCTGTAACAATATATCTATCTTTTAGTGCTATTTTGTTAATAGCAATTTTTGGTTTTACAATTGGTGTATTGTGTGCAGTTTATGAAAATAGTTATTTTGATAAACTAGCTAGAGTATTTATCTTTACATCAGCTGCCATGCCTAGCTTTTGGTTAGCTTTATTACTAATTTGGCTTTTTTCTTTAAAGTTTAATATTTTTCCATCAAGTGGATTAGATGGTATAAAAAGTATTGTTTTACCAGCTATTACGTTAGCAGTAGCATATATCTCTACTTTTGTAAGAATTATTAGAAACTCTTTAATACAAATAAAAAGCTCTTTGTTTATTACTTATGCTAAAGCAAGAGGACTTAATAAGTTTGAAATATTAAAACATAAGATAAAAAATATTATCAATCCATTTATTGTTGCACTAGCTATGTCTATTCCTAAACTATTTGCAGGTACTGTAATTATAGAAAATATCTTTGGTTTACCAGGACTTGGAAGACTTTGTGTACATGCAATTTTTGCAAGGGATTATCCAATAATACAATCTTATATTCTTTTTATTGCGATTTTATTTATCATATTTAATCTAATAGCTGATATTTGGTTACAAGTAAGAGATCCAAGATTAAGAGTTTGATATGAGAAAAGATTTTTTAATAAAAATAGTCAATAATAAACTAGCATTAGCAAGCTTGATATTTATAACACTTCTAATATTAACTGGACTTTTTGCTCCTTTAGTATCTCCAAATGACCCTTACTTAGTCAATCTTGAAAATAAACTATTGTCATTTAGTTTAAAATATCCTTTAGGTACTGACCACTTGGGTAGATGTGTTGCTTCAAGATTGATTTATGGTATTAGAACTACTTTGTTTTACTCTTTGTTTGCTATGTTTATAACAGTATTCTTTGGCTTAGTTCTTGGATTGCTTGCAAGCTTTTTTAAACTCTTAAGAGTTGTGATTTTAAGATTTTGTGATATTATGCTATCTTTTCCAAGTGAACTTATGATGTTAGCAATTATAGGCTTTTTAGGTACAGGAATTGAAAATATTATAATTGCAGCAATAATATCAAAAGTTGCATGGTACACAAGAATGATTTACTCTTTTACTTTAAACCATGTAAATACTAACTATATACATTTTTCAAAAATAATTGGCATACCATCAAGAACAATCATAAAAAAACATCTTTTTCCTCTAATATTAAGTGATATAATCATGCTAGCCACATTAAATGTAGGAAGTATCATATTAAGTATTTCAGCTCTTTCATTTTTAGGTCTTGGAGTACAAGCACCAACTTGCGAATGGGGAATAATGCTAAATGAAGCTAAAGAGTTAATGAGTATAAATCCATATATGATGCTACCTCCTGGCTTGATGATACTTTTTGTAGTTTTATCTTTTAATATATTAGCAGATAGCATAAGAGATATTCTTGACCCAACATATAATCTAAAAATAAAAGACAACTCATGAGATATTTAAAAATTGAGAATCTAAGCATAAAAGATAATAAAACAAAAGAGATTTTATTGGATGATATAAGTATTGATATTGAAAAAAATACTATTTTAGGAGTTGTAGGAGAGAGTGGAAGTGGAAAATCACTACTTTGTAAGACTATTTTAGGATTAACTTCTAGCAATCTTAATATTAAAGGGAAAATAACACTTAATAATAAAGATATTTTAAACAATAGTAAAATTATAAAAGATAACTTTTGTGTAATATTACAAGAAGCTATAAATGCTTTTAATCCCCTTTATCCCATAAAATATCAAATGTTAGAGAGCATTAAAACAAAACAAAGTAAAAAAGAAAAATTAAAAATATGTATAAAGTATCTTAGAAAAGTTGGTCTAAAAAGATGTAGTAAAATCTTAAAAAGCTATCCCCATGAATTAAGTGGAGGACAACTTCAAAGAGTTATGATAGCAATAGCTTTAACACAAAATAGAAAAATAATTATTGCAGATGAACCTACTTCATCTTTGGATAGTATAAATCAAAAAGAGATTATTAATATATTGAAAAATTTAAAAGATAAAACAATAATAATTGTTTCTCATGATTTAGCTTTGATTTCTCATATTGCAAAAGATATTATTGTTTTAAAAGATTCAAAAGTAGTTGAAAAAGCAGATACTAAAACTATCTTTACAAATACAAAAGATGAATATACTAAATTTTTAATTTCTACACAAGAAAATTTATCTAAAGAGTTCATATCATGCTTAAAATAAAAAACCTATGGAAAAAATATAAAAAAGAGTTTGTTTTAAAAGATATAAATCTAAACCTTCAAAAAAACTCTTCACTAGCATTAGTTGGAGAAAGTGGAGCTGGGAAAACAACTTTAAGTAGATTGATTTTAGGAATAGACACTCCAACAAAAGGTAATATACATATTGATAAAAACAGTATGAGTGTTGTCTTTCAAGATTATAGAAACTCTGTCAATCCACTTTTTACAATAATAGAGATTTTAAAAGAGCCATTTTGGTTAAGAAAGACTACTTTTTCAAATGAAAAATTAGAAGATTTATTAAAAACTTTCAATCTTTCAAAGAGGTTATTAGATAAATATCCCCATGAACTAAGTGGTGGACAACTTCAAAGGGTATGTATATTGCGTGCAATTTTGACAAAGCCATCTTTTCTTATCTTAGATGAGGCATTTAGTGCACTTGATGTATCTACAAAATCACAAGTTGTTACATATATAAAAAGTTTAAAAAAAGAGCAAAACTTAACAATTTTTTTAATAACTCATGATTTAGAAGTAGCAACAAGTTTGTGTGAAAACATAAAAATACTTTTTAAAGGAGAAGTTATTGAGTCATTAAAAACCAACTGTTTAGGGCAGGCACAAAATCAATACACAAAACTTTTGATTGATTCAATAATACCTTTAAAAATAAAGGAAACAAATGAGTAAAGAACTACATTTTAAATATGTAAACAGCATCTTTCAAAAGCAAAGTAAAGATTATATTATAAAAGAGTATATGAAGCATTATGACAATAAACTATCTAAAAGTAGATATGAAAAACTATATAAAAATATGGATAGTTTGATAAATGATACAAAAAACAATGCTTTTTTTATAGCTTTAGATACATCAAATAGTATTGTTGCCTCAATTAGTATATCTATTTTTGATAATAGAATAAAACCTCTTCAACAAAAATACAAAAACAGAAAAATTGCAGAGATTGGAAGATGTTATGTAAAAAAAGAGTATAGAAGACAAGGTATAGCTTCAAAACTATTAAACTTAGCAACCTTGTTTGCTATAAACAAAGAGTATGAAAAAATGTACTTACATACTCACTATTTTTTACCAGGAGGATTTAACTTTTGGAAAAAGATGGGATTTTGTATCACACTAGATGAAAAAGATAGTTTACAAACAGTGCATATGGAAAAAAGTTTACAAACTATAAGTAAACATAACCATAAATTAGCTAAGATAATCTTATGAATTACAATAAGATTATCTTCGCACTACTAATGATGTATATTTTAGCTGATATGGTTAAGACTTACTTTTTTTAGAAAACTTCATAAAAAAAGGTAGTAACTTAACTACTAAAAACCCAACTATTGCTCCAAGTAGTATTTCACTTAAAAATATTAAAAAACCTCCAATATATGCAATGCTTTTCAAGTAACTATCAAGAAAACTTAAAATATGTGTTTCATGAGCTATGATACCTCCACCCACAGCTAACATAGCTATTGTACCTACAATAGAAATAGTTTTTATTATCTTTGGCATAGAGTTTACAAAAGCAGTTCCTATGCTTTTTGAAACTGCACTCTTTTTCTCTTGAAGATAAAATCCTATATCATCAAGCTTAATTATAAGTGCTACTACTCCATACACAACAATAGTAGCAATTAATCCCATAATTACTAAAACAGATAGTTTTGTAATAAAATCGCTCTTTTCTACTAAACTTAGAGTTATTACAATAATCTCAAAAGATAAAATAAAATCTGTCTTTATAGCACTTTTAATCTTTTGCTCTTCTAGTTTTTCACTTGAAAGCTCTTTTAAAGTATCTTTTTCACTTTTATGTTCTTGATGCTTGCCAAGCTTTTCTAAAATAGTCTCAACTCCCTCATACGCTAAATATGTTCCACCTAAAATTAAAGTAGAAGCTATAAGCCAAGGAGCTAAAAAACTCATAAGTAAAACAATGGGAATAATGATAAATTTATTTTTTAAACTTCCAAGGGCAATCTTATAAACAATAGGAAGCTCTCTTTTTGCTGCTTTTCTTTTTGCTTGGATTATTGCTTTTTGTCTTATTTGCTCTAATTCACCAATAATCTTTTCTTGCTCTTGCTTTGATAGTTTTTGTATATTTTCTTTGAACTCTTCTACACTACTTGCATCTTTTAGCTCTTTTTTCAAAATATCTGATGTAGTTTCGTTTGTAAAGCTTGCAATTGCAGCTAAATCATCAATAACTAAACCAGAAGATTTTACACTTGCAAGTTTTGTATAAGTTACTATATCATCAAAAAGTACACCTACATCATCTAATGAAGTAGCAAGTGTTTTTGTAGCAGTAGCCATAGTTTTACTAGCAAGTGCACTAATATCATCTGATAAAATTGATAGATAGCCTAATAGTCCAGCCATTTTATTCCTTATATTAATAAATTTTTTGTATTTTATTTTATTTTGTATTAATTTGAACTTCATAAAAAAATATTTCTTATACTGCATAAGTATAAATTATAATTATATGATTATTTTTACTTATATATAAGTAAAATTTAAGATAAATTCTTGTAGAATTTTTTTTTCAAAAGAAAAAGATTATCCTTTGTGATAATTAAAAAGGAATGTTTATGGCATGCGATACTGGTGCAAAACCAATAGTACAAAAAGAAAAAATAATAAATAACGATGAAATAATTGAAAAAAAGGAAATAAAAATGAGTTCAAGTTTAGTACTAAGAAAAGCTCCTGATTTTAAGATGGAAGCATATGATGCAAAGACAGGTCACTATACAGAAGTAAATAGTGAAGATTATAAAGGTAAATGGCATGTAGTTTGCTTTTATCCAGCTGACTTTACATTTGTTTGTCCTACTGAAATTGCAGCAATGAATGCAAAATATGATGAATTTCAAGAATTAGGTGTAGAAATACTTGCAGTATCAACTGATACAAAGTTTTCACATAAAAGATTTGTAGAAACTGAACCTATTTTAAAAGGTTTAAAACTTACAATAGGTGCCGACCCAACTGGTGAAGTTAGTAGAGATTTTGGTGTGATGATTGAAGAGCAAGGAGTTGCTTTAAGAGGAAGATTCTTAATCAATCCAGAAGGTACAGTTGTAGCACAAGAAGTACAAGCACCTATGGTAGGAAGAAATGTGCATGAATTTTTAAGACAAGTAAGAGCTTGGCAACATGCAGAAAAAACTGGTGAAGTTTGCCCAGCAGGATGGACTCCAGGTAAAAAAACACTTCCAGTAAATACTGATACAGAACAAATGACAGGAAGAGTTGGGGATTATATTACTATTGAAGAAATAATGTCTTAATAACTTAGATTTAAGGAAACTCTCCTTAAATCTATACCACTTCTTATATCTTAAAAACTTTTTTAATAAAAAATTATACTTTTACTTTACTTCTTAATAATTATCATAACTTTATGTTGATATAATTCAATTTCTCAAACGCGACCGTGGTGAAATTGGTAGACACGCTATCTTGAGGGGACTTTTGAGATTGTAGTGTTGAATTTAAATATGCGAATGTGGTGGAACGGTAGACACGTTAGCTTGAGGGGACTTTTGAGATTGTAGTGTTGAATTTAAATATGCGAATGTGGTGGAACGGTAGACACGTTAGCTTGAGGGGCTAATGCCAGTACTGGTGTGAGGGTTCAAATCCCTCCATTCGCACCATTTTATGGTATATATTTAAACTAAACTATTTCTTCTTATATATAAGGAGTTGTAATTACTGCCAGTGATTTTATATAGAAAACTTCTAACAATTTAAAATAAAATCTAAATTTCCAATTGTCATAATGTATTGATTTCGTTAACTTTATTGCACACTTTACTGCACAGTTTTAAAAAGTTTCACTAAGTTTGTAATTTTTTACTGCACACTCATTTAACTAAAATTTATAACAAACCTTATAAAACGTCAAATTGTCATATATCTATTTTAAAACTTCTATAGGAGATATAATTACTTCAGTATTAAATAAATTTTCTTTATAACTAAAACTATCAAGGAGATTATCGATATCAATTCTTTCAATATTAATTACTAAATCATTGAAATTATTAATGTTTATATTAGACTTTTGAACATAAAGAATTATTTTTTTGATTTTTTGCATATCTTCATTTTTTGCAAAAAACATATCTTTATTAAATAGCAAAGAATATACTAAGACTTGTCTAATATCATCAGATTTTTTTAATACGTTTTCTTTAAACTTATATTTTGCATCAATAATATGAAAATGATTCTCTTCCTTAATCATAAAATCAGGATATTGATTAATTAATTTTGTTTTACCTTCTTCTAATAAAAAATTACTATTATTAATATTTTTATCTATGCTTCCATCTGACTTTACTATTTTTTGTTCACTTTCATTTCCAATATATAATAACTTATCATAATGTGATAATTTCTTTTCTAGAACTTTCTCAAAGACTTTTGTTAGGTCAACACTCAAAAACAATTGTACATCTTTCTTTAACTCTGTAAAGAATATTGAGTGTACTAAATTAAAAACTTTTTTATTTTTCTTAATTTCAATGTTATTTTTATATTTTCTAAAAAACTTATCTAAAGTTTTTTTCGAAATATTATCACTTGAAATATTCTTATGTGTTGATATCTTTATTAATAGATTATTGATTTTATTTAATATTTTCAATATTTCTTTATATTCATCTCGTGCATTTTCTTCAAATATATCTAGTCTTTTTTTCTTTAAAAATTTTAAGCTTGAATATATAAATTTAATTAGATCTTTTTGAAATGGGGCTTTAATAAATTGATAGTTTTTCAAAGGATTTTCTTCAATTATATTAAGTTCAAATATTTCTTCACCAATAATTTTATCACTACATATAATTTGGTTCTTATAGTTTCTTTTATAATTTAACAATGTCCCATATATTTTATTTAATTTTTTTACATAAAATTCTGCTTCTAATTGTAAAAAACTATTTCCTTTGAAATTTTCAAATAAATCAATAACTTTTTGATTTGATGAATAACTAGAATATAGTTTAAAAAGCTTAATTAAAAGTTCTTCTATTTTTTTAATTCTTTCTTCTTTATCAGTTATTCCATTAAAATCTATATCTATATCTTTTGGAATAATAAATAAATAGAAATAGTAAACTTCATCTTTATAGTTAATATCATCAATATATGTAGATATGCTGTCTATATAGTTAGTCTGTCTTTCTAATATATTTCTACTAAATAAATTATTATCTAAAATTTTTCGTATTGAAGATGCCGCATTTTGAGGAAATTTCTCTAGTTCATCATAAATATGTTCTATCTTATCTTCAAAATTTTGAAATACTAAATATAATTTATTTTCACTAGCATGAGATATAATCATTTAATTTCTTAATAATTATAGATCATCTTCATAAATATTGAATTTATGAAGAAGTCTAAAGTTTTTCTCACTAGAATCAATATCTGACAACTCTTTAAGGTTTTCTTTAATCCAAGTGTTATTTTTTACTCTACACATTAAATCCCATCCTAACCTATTGATTTCACTATTTTTATTATTAAATTTTAAAGAATTTTTAATCATTCCAAAAAAGAATTTTATTGTTTCTTTCTGTTCTCTTAAATTATCAATTATATCTCCATTACTGTTAACAATTTTCCATTGTCCAAAGCAATATTTTTCATAGTCAAAAATTTTATTTTCTTCCAAAATATCTTTAAAATGTTGATTTAGTTCTTTACAACAAATAGCAAAATCATTTCCCTCAATATTCTTATCAAATGTATCTATTGGATCTTTATAAGCTATATTGGCTCTATCTTCCCAATCTGCAAATATATTTAAACTGTATTCATTAAAATTTGCAGCACCTAATAAATAAAAATTCTTTGGATACACTAACTTCAATGAATTTCCTGAAATTCTATTCGTAATTGGAACAATAGGTATATCTTTGCAATGTTCATCCATAAAAGTATTCCATTCTTTTATGAAGTCATTTGCACTGTCAAAGTATTCAGTAAAAATCTCATTTCCTTCATCTACTTCTTTTACAACTCTTTTTTGTTGAGATTTAAATAAAGGTGTATATTCTGAAAGTAATGATGAAATATCTTGATTGTGAAAGTCATCAAGAAAAACAACGTGATCAATTTTTGGATTTACAATAGCAGACATTAGAAATTGAAGAAATTCTCCAAATTTAATTTCTTTTTTTATACTATCAATAGTAATTGCCAAGTCAGTATTTTGTAATCCTTTATATTCATTTCCAATACCACCTGAAACTGGAACTTTTAAATATTTATAATCAATATGATTTGTTCCAGTTTTGAAAATTTGTTTTTCCTCAAATTTGTAACTTTTACCAGTATTAGGTTGTCCAATTATAAATTCAATATTATTGATTTTACTATCTACTTTAACTTCTTCTTTTGGATTAATTTTATTTAAAAATGATTTAAATTTATTTCCATGACCACTTAAATTTTCTTGATTAGATTCTTCCTCTACAGAAGTATCTTCTACTGATTTATCATCTAAAAAATTAATGTACATATTTAAAGTTTGTAAAATCTCACCTGAGTAACTGCCTTTTCTATCCCATTCATAATATCTACCTCCAGATGAAAGTTCTGTTCTAATATTATCAAGAACATTTAGATCGCTAATTTCAAAAATACTAATAGGATTATCTTCATCAATCTTAATAGGCAATATTTCATCTAAGTACTTTATTCTTGTAGAAATTTTTTTAGTTCCAAGAGTTAAAGACTCAATATACATGCCAAATCGTTCTCTAATATCCTTTTTATCATTTTCAGAAACTTCTTCACCAAAAACCATTTTTAATTGTTCTTCACTTATAAGGGCTACTTCATTAGCTTTTTTTGTTTTATAATATAAAGTATAAGGAATATCTATAGTTTTATTCAAGTCTTCTTTCTCATCTAATTTAATTGACTTGCCATTATTAGTAATTAAAAATTTAAATCTAATATTGAATAACTCATCAGAATTGTCATCAGTATAAACATATAATATATCTTTATCTTCTATACTATGATTCTTATATAACTCTTTTTGTAACTCTTCAATTAAAATTTCTTCTTCTTTTCTATTTTTTACTAACCATGTATTCATTATAATATTTCCTCTAATTCATTAAACTCTTCAACTTTATCAATATGAAACGGAATGCCTAAATATTTTCCACCATTTCCATTATATTCCCAAACAGTAAAATCTTTAACTTCATTACTAAACTTTAATTCAGAATCACTTTTATATACATCAAATTTATATAAAAAGTTTTCTGTGTTATTAGTAATACTTTCAGATGTATTTTTATTTGGATTTTCTATCAATAACCTATATTTATTAATTTCAGTATTGTGTCTTTCAAGTAAATATTTAAAATACCTATCACTTTTTATAAAAAAAGAATAATTATTTGAGCCATCAATTAAAATTGTCAAAGTAACGATATCCCCTGGCTGCATATTTGTTCTTATTATATATTTTCCCAAATTTTTTAACCAAAATTCAGGTTGCTTATGTTGTTGTTTTAAATCTACTTCAAAACTTCCCAAAATATAATCGACTATCTCTATTTTAACAGTATCATAAGAGTGAGTTTTCTTTAAATCATAAAATTCTTTAAAAATAGGGAATCTATAAACATTGATATATTTGTCTTTCCCAGCATATCCAGTAAGTTGTCTTGTAGCAATTATTTTATATTCATATTTTTTCATTATTAAGCACCAAGTTATTTGGTGCTTATTTTAGCAAAAATTATTATAAAAACAAGTAATTAAATATATTTTTTATAAACTTTTGCAAAAACTTGTCCCATTAGAGGTGGGACAGCATTACCTATTTGCATATAAGTTTTTAAGTAAGCTCCTAAAAATAAATAGTTATCAGGAAAAGATTGAACTCTTGCAGCTTCTCTTGGAGTTAAACTTCTTACTTGAGTAGGATGAATATGAGAATGACAATCCATCTTCATATGTGCAGTAATCGTACGTGAAGGTTCATTTTCAATTAACTTAAAATATTTATCTTTAAATAAATGGTTTCTATGACTATAAGGCATTATATCTTTTATTGATTCACAAGTTGAGTCTGCACCTTGTTGTAATGTTTTATAAATTAGAATATTGTTCTGATTTTGATATCTGGCTTTATGATTAAATGTATAATCAAATTCTTCATCATTATTTATTAATTTTATATAATCATTAGATTTATTTTTATATTCATTAATGTCTATCTTTTTACCCGATATTTCACAATCAATTTCTGTTGTATTTTTAACAGTTGGACACTCTAAATTTTTAATATTTTCAAGAGCATCTTTTAAGACATATTTTGTTTTGTTTTTTATTTCTAATTCAATTTCATTCATTAAAATATCAGGTGTAATATTCTTAGAACTCATATATTCCTTACTCACACCAACATAAATTAATCTAATTCTTTTTTGAGGTACAGAAAAATCACTTGAATCATATAATTTATATTTTACTTCATAGTCAATCTTTTTAAAATCTTCTACAACTTCATCAGCAACTTTTAGCATACCTCTAACATTTTCCATTAGTATGAACTTAGGTCTTATTTTTTCTACAGCTTTAACATAATATTTATATAAAACATTTCTTGGGTCATCAATTATTCTTTGCTGATTTGCACTACTAAAAGATTGACAAGGAGGTCCTCCAATTATTACATCTACATCAGACACTACATGCTTTTCAATATTATCTACAATTTCTTTTATATCAGCACTCAAAATTTTTTCTGAATTTAAATCTGGGTGATTATACTTATAAGTTTCAATAGCACAAGGTTCTATATCATTTGCTAATTCTATTTGATAACCCTCTTTTACAAACCCCCAACTAAAACCACCTGCACCACAAAATAAATCTATTATTTTTGGTTTATTACTTTCAACTCTTTTATCTTGTAGTTCTTTTCGATATGAGTTATAAAATTTATTTAATATATAATTTGTTTTCTTTTTATTTTTTATATAGAAACTTAATACTTTTAATAAATCTCCATATTCACTTTTTAAAATCTTTTTCAATAATGGTAAATCATCTTCAATTTTTAATATTCCAATTAAAGCTAATTCTTTTAAAACACCTTTTTTATCTATTTCTTGTTTATCTAAATCTATTTTATTTTTTTTACAAAACTTTATTATCAGTTGATTTATAATATTCACTTTTTCAATAAAAAACTTTTTATCATTTGAATCTACTAAATCATTTATATTTCTAAATATCATATTCTAATTTTTCTCACTTAAAAATTTTTTCAATACTTTTGCAATTTGTTTAGCAAATAAAGGTGGGACAGCATTACCAATCTGTTTATATTGTTGTGTTTTAGAACAAGGGAAAACAAAATTATCTGGGAAAGATTGAAGTCTTGCAGCTTCTCTTGGTGTTAATGTTCTTTCTTGAGAATGATCTGGGTGAATAAATTGATTACCATCTTTATACAAATGTGCAATAATAGTTTTTGATGGTTTATCAAAAAATTGAACAACATAACTATTGTTAAATAATCTTTTTTTAGGATGAATTAAATGCGCTTTATTTTCATATAATTCTTCTAAAGTCCATTTATTTTTACTCATATGTTTGTAACGTTCTTTATCTAAACTGTTATGGTTTCTTGCCACATGATGATGTAAATAATCATAATTCTCAGGTCTAATTTGTTCCAAATACTTTGATACTTTTTTAGGTCTAAATTTCACTAAATCTTTACCCTCTCCTGGTAATAAACTAGGTAAATCAGAAATTGCTTCTTCTACTGTTACTTTCTCTATTTTCTTTGAAACTTCATTCAATTCATTATATACATCATTTACATCAATATTTAAATCTCTTCTAACACCAATTAATATAACTCTTTTCCTTTCTTGAGGAACACCAAAGTCAACTGCATTTAAAAGAATTTTATCTTTGTCCTCTATTATTTTATAATTCTTTTTCATATCTTCATAAATTTTATGAATTATCAATTCACCATTTACTTTAGTGGATAATATTCCACTGACATTTTCAAAAACGAAAAATTTTGGTTTATAGTGATTTAATACTTTAATATAATTCTCATATAAATAGTTTCTTGGGTCTTTTTTCATTCCATGGGGGTCTCTAGCTTTACCTTGCGATGAGAAAGATTGACAAGGAGGTCCACCAATTATTACATCAACATCATTGTCTTGAACACAATCATCAATTATTTTTAATATATTTTCACTAGTAATATCTGTAGGTTTAACTTTTTCAATTTCATTTTCATTATATTTATAAAATCTCATTCTCTCTTTTAAAGTATCACAAGCATATTTATCAAACTCTACGTGAGATAGAGCTTTATATCCCTCTTGATAAAATCCTTCAGCAAAACCTCCAGCACCTGCAAATAAATCTATAAATGTATATTTCTTTTTCATATAACCAATCAATTTTTTATTGGAATTATATCGCAAAGTTTCTGGAAACACAATTTCATTGCAAATTGTAATTCTTATTTTTTAAATAATCTTCCTTACTAAAAACACCCTCCTCAAAAGGATAATCCTTAACAGTCTCCTCAATATACTTTTTCATATCATTTTCAAACTTTTCATTTTTCTTTTTTGAATTGATTTTTATATCTTTTATAAAGTTATCAGGAACATATAAAGTTCTTACATTATAGTATTCACTTTCATTTTTTATTATCATTTCACCAACTCCAAATTCTTTTACATTTATCCCCATTTCTTCCAATGGCTCTTTATCAATAACCGAATGAATACCCTCATCACTTTCTGTTTTATGCAAAATCCTAAAAATAGTATTATTTTTAATTGAGTTAGTTATTCCACTACCAACAGAAGTGAAAATCTGTGTCGCATAAAACAATTTAAACCCACTACTTCTTGAAGTTCTAAACAAACTTTCAATAATTTCTTTTATTTTATCTTGTATAAACTTTTCTTCTTTTGTATTTGCTTTATAATCTAATATTTCAGCAATTTCATCAAAGAAGACATAAATATAATAATTAGTAAATTTCTTCTTATTATGGGCTTTTAAGAACTTCTGTCTTGCTTTATTCATTATGTCTAATCTAACTAATTTTTTATAGAGTTCTTTTCTATTATCTGTATAGGTAAAGATTTTATTAGTTTTAAATCTCTTTTCTAAATTTTCGTAAGGTTGGCTTTCAACTCCACCCTTAAAGTCTATAAAATTCAATTCATAAACAGTATCAAAGTTATAAAAAATAGAAAATAATACATGATTTAGGGTATTTGATTTACCACCTCCCGAAGTTCCAAGTAGTGCAAAAGAGTGAGGGAGAGAAGAAAGACTTATATATTTAGCAACTCTTTTTTCTTTAAATCCACCTTCAAATCCTAAAAATAGATAACCTTTTTTCATATAGTCTTTTGGAGATAATCCTTTAATCTCTTCAATACTAGGAGTAGGATTTTTAAATCTAACCATAACCCCTAATTTGTTATATCTCTTAATCTCACAACTACCCATTTTATTTCTTTGTGTCATATTCTCAAATTGTTTTAAAAACTTGTCATATTCCATTGTTTCCCCTGCAACAACTTCATATATATACCCATCTTTTAGTTTTTTCTTTAAATAGTAATTCTCTAATCCAAAGTTTGCTAATTTTCTTTGCTCTATCTTTTTTGAAATAATTGTTTTAATATATAGAAAAGTAAAAATAAACCCTAAACTAATATGTAAGATATAGGTTTTAACTACTTCTATAAATCCACTAACTTTTGAAATAAAATATATATTTTTAATCTCACTAATTATTGAAGAAAATAAGATTTTAAAATTTAGTTCTTGTAAATAATAGATTTTAAAAATAGCAAGGGAAAAAATAAAAGAAGAGATTAAAATAAATAAAATAACTCCTACAACATAGGCACCGTTTAAGTTGCCAAATTTATCATAAGAGCCAAATTCATATTTTACTTTTGTCATTTAATTTTCTTCTATTAAAATTTTTGGTTCTTTTAACATCTCTTCTTTAATCTCTTTATGCTTTTTTATCTCTTCATTTACATTTATAGATACATTATTTGTATTATTAAAAAGCATATTTAAAAGAAGTAAAACAATAACAAATAATCTATAAGGTATCTTTTCAGTAATTAAAAATTTAAAATAATTCATATTCTTCCTTTAATAATTCTATTTCTTCAAATTGAAGTTTTATATACTCTTCATTTGTAAAAAGTTCAGTTTTATTTTTATGACAATTTGTCGCAAGTTTTGATTTTGTATTATGAAGTTCTTCTAATTTAAAATAAGTAGCCACATCCATATTATTTACTGTTGTATCAATTGAAGTATCTATAATCATTTAAAACACCTCTAACAGTCTTTTATCAAGTAATAGTAATAAATCTTTATAGTTATTATTTAAAACCTCTAATTGTTGTTTTAATATTAAGTAATCTTCAACACTTTCAATATATTCTAATCTCTCACAGAATATTAAATTCAATTCTTGTATGTAATGTTCAATCATTTTAAACCCTTTAAAGCTAAAAGAAAAGTTTTCTTTTAGGCTTTTGGTTGATTTAATAAAATAGGTTTTTCAACACTTGAATAGAATGTTCCAAAATCTGTAGAAGCTACATTTACACCTCTAACAACTACTTCTTTTCCTTTGAGATTATCAAGTTCAATTTTTTTAGTGTTTTTTATTTTTATATTAAATAAATCTGTTCTTGTTCCATTACTAACTATACTTTGAATTGTTGAGTGAGTAAGTTTTTTATTTGTATTTTTATCTATTGAAGTGCTTTCAATGATATTATCAACTTTTAAAGTGATTTCTCTATTTATTTTAAAATCTTCATCTATATCAACTTTTTTAATATCACTACCAGCATAAAAAACTTTAATTCCATTTTTGTATTCTTTTGGCTCTTCAACTTTTACAGTTTTACCAAGTAAAGCTTTTAAACTATCTTCTTTATATAGTTTATGAATTTTTACTGTATGTTTTAATAATTTACCATTGTCAAATGAAATGTTTTGAATTTGAAAAGTCCCCTCTTCTTCATTGATTTCATAACCACTTATTTTTACAAATAAATCTACTTTTAAAAAATTTTTCATTGTTTTTCCTTATAATTTTTATATTTTGAAACTTCTTTTTATGTTTCTATTTTTATTATAAGAAGTAATTTTAATTTTTTTAAAGACGAAGTTAGAAATTTTGAAATTTGTTAAAAAAGAAGATTTTAAACCCAAACTAAAAAAAGTTTAGGTTTAGAATTATAGATTTTTTGTATAAAGTATTTTGATATTTTTATCGTTATAATCTTTATACATATCATAAGTTTTAGCAGTTTTTACTAATAATTCAATTCTAATAAGTTTTATATCAGTGATAGTTTTAAGTTGCTGATAACTCAGATTAGTTTTTTTACCATTAGAAGAGTTTCCTATTATAGGTTTAGTAGTGTTATAATTTATAAAATCTTTTGAATAACTTGAATCTCCAGGCACTCCAATTTTACTATCTACAACTTTATATACAAACCTAAGATAATATCCATTAGGATATTTATATTTTGAGATATGTTCTTTTGCTTTATCCTTTTTTATTGGAAAATTAAAATATTTATAAATAACTTTTTTATCTCTTTCATCAATGAGATTTAAATATGTTTCATAAAATTCATTATCTAATCTATGAAAGTAATAGTTATCATTCATAATAGATTTACCAACAAAAAAAGGAAAATATTCTCCACTAAAATTATATTTATCCCGTTTAACCTCTTTTATTAAAAAGAACTCTTTATTTTTAATTTTATCTTCTGCTTTTACCATTTTATCTAACATAAAGTTTTTATTTTTAGCTAATACTTCATTTGCTTCAAATTCATTGTTTATATCTTCCCAAAACTTTTTACTTTGTTTATCAATTAAGAGTTTTTCTTTTCTATCAAGATTATTGTATTTTCCTTGAGCTTCATATAATTTAAATTTTGCTTTTGCCATATAAGCTAAAAAGGCTTCACTATTTGTATCAAAGCTTTTACTTTTTTCAAGGTTATAAAGAAAAAAATCTAAACTTTCATTAGATGTTGTTTCTAAACTTATTGGACTTGAAAATAGTATATTAAAGCATAAGCCTAAAAGTAAAACTATTTTTTTCATTTATTCTCTCCTTTTAGAACTATTTAGTCTCTTGAGGAATAGGTTTCTTAGCAAACATAATCCCAACAATTAAAAGAACAACTCCAACAGCTGTAATTACTCCATATTTTATCCATAAAGATGTCATTGAAGTTCCAGACATTTGAAGTCCCATCTCTATCATTTCATTTCCTTGTGCTCCTATTAAATCTAATACATTTATTAAACCAACAAAGCCAACTAATAAACCTGCTATTATTAAAATTATTCCACCTATTTGTTTTCCAGTCATTACATTACTCCGTCTATGATCTTCCATTCTTTATTTATTTTTTCAAGTTTTACAGTATGTTGTTTTGATTTTCCTTGACTATTTGTTTCTTCAAATTTTACTGTTGCTTCATTTCCACTTGAACTAACTTCTGAATTTAAGATTTTCATTTTTGTGTCTTTTTGTTTTTCCATTACTTCTGTCATTATTTCTTTAAAACAAAAACTTACTGTTTTATTTTGGATTTCACTTGAAAAACTTTGATACCCATTACTTGTTCTATCTAAGACTTTTAAATCAATATTTTCTTTATTTAACAAAGGAATTACTTTATCTTTAAACTTTTTATTTGTTCCACAACTAAAAATTATATTTCTTGAAAATTTATCTTTAATATCTGAACTTACTGTTTTTGATACTTGATTAAAATCTGCATTTTTTAAACCACTTATATAATTTTCAACAACACTTTCTGGGCTACTTTCCATGCAACCACTTAAAACAAGTGTACTAACAACTCCAAGTATTCCTATTTTTATTTTATTTTTCATATTTCTCCTTTTTTTATTTGTTTTAATTTTTTTAAAATTTAAAGTTTTAACTTAACTCCTCCTTTTTTAATATGATTTATCTATATATTTTCTTTGTTCTCTACATAGTTTAAAAACATCATTTTTATTATAAAATCCTGCATTTATTTTTACTGGTTTTAATTGATAACAAACCATTTCATTTAGATACTCTTTTCTAGGATTTAGCTTATAGATATATTTGTTATATTTAATTTTTTCTTGATACATTGTTCCAAAAGTAAAGGTATTATTTTTAAGTTCTACACCCATATTTTTTAGATACCCACTTGAAGAACTTACTTTTTTATTATCTAAGAAGTTTATATTTATCTCTTTACCTATTAAATTTAAGAAGCTAATCTTTTTATTTTTATCATAGTGACTAACTATCCAACTACCTCTTAACTCTTCAAACTTATCAAATGAAAAAAGATTTGTTGTTAGTAGTAAAATACATATTAGTAAATTCTTTTTATACATTGTTTTCCTTTTACTCTGTTATAACAGATTAGATTATATTGCATTAAAACTTAATTTTAGTCTGTAATTACAGATTGAAAAGATTTTTTATTTAAATTAATATCACTCTGTAATAAAAGAGGATAAATTTATGGAACAATTTAATGATTTTGAAGACTTTTCAGAAGAGCAAAAAGAACAATTTTTTAAAAATATTGGTAAGAATGTATCAAGAATAAGAAAAAAACATAAATTATCCCAGTTAAAACTTAGCCAACTAATAGGACATAAATCAACTTCTTTGGTAAGTGGAGCAGAAATTTATTATAATAAACAACATTTCTCATTAGAACATTTAGCTTTAATTGCTTTTGTATTAAATGAAGATATAACAGAATTTTTTAAATCTATATAAACTGATACTTATTAAAATATCCCTCTTCTATCTTTTCAATAGAAAAAGGATTAATTTTTAGTTTCTCAAATTCATAATTGTATATTGGTATTTGTTCATTATGTTTTTTATTATAAATAAGCCATTTTTTGAAATAAACTTTTTGAATAGTTTTTGAGTTATACTCTTTTATATAATTATCAATATTTTTTAAAATACTTCTTTTGAAAGGATCTATATCTTTTTTATTCTTTATCTTTTCAAACTCTTTTTTTATTGCTTGAAAATCTATTGATATTCTTTTAACTTTCTCTTCTTGAAATCTAAAATAACCTTTTAATATAAGTTGCTCTATTTGATAATAAATTGGAATATTACCTCTTTTAAAATATTTTATTATTTTTGGTTTATATTGATTTAAAAATTTATAAACTATCTCTATTTTTTCTTGATTAATATGTCTAAAATTAGAGCTTGTGAAAAATCTTGTTTTTGAAAAATATCTTTTATATTGATTGTAAAAAAGGTTTTCAGATTTTGTTGTTTTTAAAAGATACTTATTTAAGTATGTTGAGGCTTTTGCATTTTTTAGTATTTCAAATGTTGTCTCTTTTAATTTAAAATTATCTATTGTCATAGAATAAACCTCTTCTACTATATTTAAAAAGGTTTTGTCTATATAAAATAATGAATGAAGATGTCCATCTAAACTCTTATGAGGTTCTAGGATTTTTATAAAATCAATGTTTATTACTTCTTTATTAGTTATGTTATTGCTTTTACAATATCTTCTAATTTTATATTTTAATGTGTGGTAAAAATATCTATGAATTTCATTTAATAGTTTTAAACCCTTTTCAACATTTTCTTCAAATTTATCCTTTGAATTAAAAGTATTAGTTTCAAAACCATTTTTATTATATTTATGAAATTGCTTGTTTGGCAGAGTAAAGGTTATAAATACTTTTTCTTTTTGTTTATTTACATAATCTAAATACATAACCTTAGCTATTTTTTTATAGCTATATAATTTATCTTTATTTGATAGGAAGTCTCCTTTTTTATACTCTTTAAATTTTAATTCTACTTCATTTATATCGTTTGATTTAACATCATAATAAAAGTCATTAGCATATTTAAACATACCATTTACTAAACTATAATCTTTAATTTTTTTAGTTTTAATATTTTTTGATTTTAGATTATTTTTCACAAAATATTCAAGCAGTTTTGAAGATTTTACAATATAAGAGTATTCAAGTTTATTTTTTAATTCTTTAATAGTATCAGCATAAGAAAGATTTTTAATACCTAAATTATTTAGATTATATTGTAAGCTATTTAATTGTTTATCACTTAAATTATATCTTGAAAAATTTAATAAACTAACATCAACTTTTGAAAAATTTACACTCAATAATTTAACCTTTTTTTCTAATATACTTATATTATAAGATGTAATTATTGATTTTTTTTAGACTATCTATGAAATTTATAATATTTCTTATACTGCTCACAGTTTATTAAAAGTTAGTCAAGGCAACTTTTAAGAATTTGAAAATTATATATTTTATATGCTTTCTTGGTAGGAGGTGGGGAAGTGAAAAACTTTTGCTATTTTTCACTTTTCCCCAAAAGGGATTAAACTATCTATTTTATATTATAAAAATAGATTGAATAGTTTAAAAATGAGATTTTAGAATTTATCATTTAAGATTATTAAAAAACTATTACTTTTTAATTTACTTATCTAAAATTTTGAATATTAAAAATTGAATTTTATCTCACTATCATTATTTTTTATATCTTCCATTTTACCACTTTTATCAATTACAATATCTTTATTATTCTCTTTTATTTCATTAGTTTCTTCTTTAATAGAAGTTAAATCTGATGGTTCAATTGGTTTCTTAGGTGGTGTATCTTCTTTACATAAATCTATATTATTCTTTTTAGCAAATATTTTCATTCGCTCAACTATATCTTCATTTAATTCTGTTGGCTCCAATATTTTTACATATTCAATAGTATGAAAAATAGTTGATATTATATATTCTTTATCATCTTCTGCAAAAATATAGCATTTATTAGGTAATGTATCTAAACCGTACTCTTTTGAAAAGTCTTGCTTTTCTTCTTCTGTAACGTATAACTTCATATTTGATAATGGTTTAACTTGGAAATATTCAACTATATTTGTATCAATTTCTAATAACACTGTTTTAGATGGTTGATTCTTTTTATATGATTCAACAGAAAGCATTGAGTAACTAGGATTAAATAAATATTTTTGATTAGTGGAAGATTCTTCTACTTCATAATTACTATAAGTTTTATCTTTTAATGTAATTCTTTCAATTTTATCAAAGTCAATTTCATGCTTTAAATCATCTTCATCTACTTCATATCTTAAAACTTTATATTGATTATGTCCCTCTTTCTTATATATAATCTGCATTGGATAAATTGAAAATTCTTCATCCTTATTATATATTTTTATTGTTAAATCATCTAATTCATTTATCGCATCAATAATTGTAGCTTCTATAAAATTTAGTTTATTATGATAGATTGAAGGTTTTATTATATATTTAATAACTTCATCAATATTCTCAAAATATTTAGATACAGTAGAATCATAATGTTTTCCAAGATATCCTAATAAAGAAGGGGTCAGAAATTTCAATACATTGTTATCTATAATCTCATATCTACTATCTTTAAACCAGTTTTTTGAAAACAATGCATAATTTGGCTGTTTATGGTTTAATAGTCTCAAGCATTTTAAAAGACGTAAAGCTTCTTTTGAGGTCGAGTCATTCTTATTTTCTTTTATTTTAAAAAACAGTTTTTCAACTAATTCCTCTTGAGAAACTTCATTATAATATTGATGAATTTTGAATTTAGAAGAATCTACAAATACATTTAAATCATTATTTATACACATAGCTTCAAGTATTGCGTTAGCTAAAATATAAGACTTATTAGTCTCCTTTGGTTTGTATTTAAAGCAGGTTTTTTCTAAAGACTCTATATGTTCTTCAACTTTCTGTCTTAATTTTTCTTCTTGAAGTTCAGATAAATTAAATTTATCACTTAATCTTTCAATTTCATCTTCAACTTCATTGAAGTCAATACTTCTTATTTCTTTTTCTAGTTCTTTTTTCATAATAAATTATACAAATTTAATTCTTAGAGGGAGATTTCCCACACCACTTTGCAAAAATTCCATTATCCATTAAATGACTCTTTAAATAAACAATTTAAAAGTCATTGATGTGTTATTTTAAAATCTATTGTTAAAAAGTTTAAATTTTACATTCTCAATGATTTTAATTTCAGTGTAGACGACAATTTGTCGGAATTTGAATAGGTCAGTCTATTTAAATCACTAGATTAAAATTATGACCTATTCATACCTATTCACTTATTTTTTGTAAGTGAAATATTCATTAAGGAAAAGGCTATGAATAAAACAATTGAAATATTATTCAATGATTTGGTATTTGAGTTTTCAGACTCAAATGAGAATTATAATGTTGTTTATAAACTAATTTCTCAATATCACATAAGTGATTCTATTTGGAAAAACAAAATCACTAAGAGCATAAAAAAAGCTTTAAAACTTGATTGTAAAAAAACTGCTTTGAGAGAATTAAAAATTCTTTTGAATAAATGTTTAGAAAAGAATTTTGAAACAAAAGCGATTTCTGCATTTCCTTACCCTGGTGGTAAGAATAAAATGAAGAAAGAACTAAACTATGCCCTTGAGGTTTTAAATGAAGATAAAACTGAAATAGGTGAAAAATTTGAAATATATGCCGATATATTTTTTGGTGCAGGTGGCTCTTTAATCTCAATGTCTGACAAATTGTCGGAAATTGGAATTAAAAAAGTGATAGTTAATGAATTAAATAAGACGATAATAAATATTCATAAACTAATTAAAGAGAAACCAAATCAACTAATAGATGCATTTTCTAATTTGATAAAAACTAAAGTTGTTTCCAAATTTGGAAGAATTTTTCTTGAAAAAGAGGAATATGAAATATTGGCTTCTGAATTGAAAGAAGAAGTTCATAATTTAGAAAAAAATAATGAAAGAGGTGTTGAAACTGCTATTAGATTCATTCTATTACAATGTATTCAATATTCAAGTAATTACACTCCTAAAGTAACTTTTGAAGTTTCAAACTTTAGTAATAAAATTTATTCTTCAGAAAAAATTGTTGAAGTAATCTCTTCGTTCTCAAATAGAATAAAAAAATACATTCTATTTACAATAAGTTCGACATTGAATTCAAATGTGAAGATGCATGGGAAGTATTACAACAATATAAAAAAAATAAAAATATCTTATTTAACATTGATATTATTTATGTTGTTGAAGATAACACTCCTATTGAAAACTTTTCTTCTAATTATTTTGAAGAACTACAATCTAAAGATATTCCATTAGCAAGAACAAATTATGGTGTTAAAAAATTTGACTCTATTAAATACATTAAAGAGTTGAAATATATTAACTGTATTTATAACAATAATGCACACCCTGCTATTGAATATTATAGGAGAAAATTTGGTTTAGAAAAACTTATTTTCACACGTGTCGAAACTTCTTCTTCGATTGAAAAAGGAGCATATAGACATACGGCAAACGAATACATTGTATTTGGTTTAAAAAATAACTAATAATTGAAAGGAATTATTATGAATAACATTAAGACAATAAAAATTGAACAAGTAAAAATTGGTGAGAGAGTAACTTCTTTAGATACAAAAACTGTGGAACTAATAAAAAAATCTATTAATGAAAATGGACAATATAATCCTATTTCATTAAATTTGATTGATGGTGAATATGTCCTTATTTCTGGTTATCATAGATTGATAGCTCATAAAGAATTAGGTCTTACAGAAATTGAAGCTTCTGTTTATACAGATTTATCAAAAGAAAAAGTTGAGATAATTGAACTAGAAGAAAATATTATCAGAAAACATTTTGATCACTTTGAATTAGGAAAACTAATTGAAAAGTATGATAAGTTATGTTCAAACACTTCAAAAACAAAAAAGGCAAAAGCTAAAAATGAAGAGATTAAAGACAAAACTGGTGTACAACCAAGAGAAATTCAAAGGTCAAGAAAACTTTGGAATGAGTTATCTAAAAATAAATCTTTAATTGAACATTTAGAAACAAAAACAGAACCTTTAGTTAATGAGGATTTGAAAAAGCTTGCTTCTTTTTCAAAAGAAAATCAAGAGATAATTATAAATCTAACCAAAGATTTACTTAATAAAAAAACTTTAAAAAATGCAATTCTTAAAGTAGAACATACAATTGAAGAGAAGATTGAACAGTCAAGGAAACAAAATCTAAGAAAACTTACTTCTAACGTATGTTTTAAGGGTGATTCACTTGAAATCTTAAAGTCAATTCCTAAAAATCACTTTTCACATTGTATTACTGACATTCCTTATGGTATTTCAGTAAAAAAAGAAATGGGGAAAAATACAACTTCTTGTAAAAGTGAAGAATGGGATAAAGATATACCTCCTTTAGAGTTATTTAATGAGATATACAGAACACTAAAGCCTGGTGGTTTTTTTGTAACTACATTTTCTCCAAGAAGCGATTTAATTTTAAATCTTCATGACAAACTTAAAGAAGTAGGTTTTAATATTAAGTTTAATCAACTTTATTGGGTTCATGATCCAAATCTTCCAAGAAGTTATTGGATGGAAGATAAACAAAAAAGTAAAGTTAAAGAAGATGAAGATAATGTTGATAAATCTTCTAACTTTAAAGGTGAAAAGACACCTCATATAGCATCATCAGTTGAGCCAATTATTATTGTACAAAAACCTTTTGAAGATTCAATTTATGAGCATGCTACAAAAGCTCTTAATGATGACACTTTATCAAAAGGGACAATTAATATAGAGGAAACTAAGGTTAATAACAAACAAGTTCAACAACTCATTTCTATTGAAGAAATAAATGAGTTTATTGGAAAAAGGTTTTCAATTAAAAATTGGAGCCAACAAATATTTGGTAATATGATTTTTACTTCTAAACCTAACGAAGAAAAAAATTATAATTACAAGGGTGAAGAAATTAAATCAAAGAATGTAAATTCTAAAAAGGCAAATGACCATGCAAGTGTAAAGCCAGTTGCACTATTTGCGTATTTACTAAAACTTTTTAACACAGATAAGGATGGAATAATATTAGAACCTTTTGCTGGTTCAGGTACAACTCTTATTTCATCAAAACTTCTCAAAATGAATTATTTTGGGATAGAACAAGATGATGGATATTATGAAATCATTAAACAGAGACTTATTCAAGATAAATCATATACAAATGATGATTTAAAATCTAACTTTTTTAACAACTAGTTTAGTAGTGGGATATTTCCCACTACTACTTATTATCATTCTCTATATAAAGGAGATATTACAATGGAAGATAATTTTAAACAATCAGAATATCTAGCTTTAAAATCATTGGTATTAGAACTAAAAGAGATGATTAGTCTTATGATACCTCAAAAAGCAAGTGTTAGTTACTTATCTGAAACTACTGGAAAAAGTAGACAATCAATAAGACAATTTCTTATAAATAATTTTGAACCTGAAGTTGATTATTGGGTTGATGGTGGTAAAATGTTTGCATCACAAAAGGCAGTAATTACTATTTTGAATAGGAGTTCAAAATGAGTAATAGAATAAAAGGTGATGGGGTCTTTAAAATTAGAAAAAATGTTATCTATGTTCACGGTTCTGTAAATGGCAAATTTCATAGAAAATCTACAGGTAAAAAATTAACTCCTGCTACTAAACAATGGATGAAAAAAGCAAATCCATTAGATGTGTTATCAAAATTATTAGATACAGATAGAAATGAAGTCACGACAAATAACTTCGAAAAATTTGGATATATGATACTAGAAGTCACAAGTTCGAGAAGACAACAAGCTAGTCAAAATGAACTTGAAGGACTTTTTAAAAATAGAGTTCTACCAAGTTTTAAAGGTTTAAAAATAGAGGACATAAAGCCTCTTGATATTGTTAATTTACTTGAGAGACAAAAAAAAGAAGTTTGTAACGATAGAGTTAAAAGAATAAAGAATCTTTTAAACATAATTTTTGATTATGCCTATGATAATGAGTTAATCGAAAGAAATCCAGTGCAAACTAGAAGTGTCAAAGCTGTTGATTTATCTTATAATCCTAAAAAAACTGAGGCATACTCTACTGAAGAAATAAGAGTTATACTAAAAAATGCAAAAGGTTGGTTCAAAATATTTTTAGAACTATCTTTCAAGTTAGGATTAAGAACGGGGGAATGTATGGCTTTAAAATGGAGTGATATAAATTTTGAAACTGAAAAACTATCACTTCAAAGAAGTATTACAAGAGGTGTTATTACAGAACAGAATGAAAATTCAACAAGTAATAAAAACCATTTTAGAACCATTCAGCTATTACCAGATTTAGTGAAGTTATTAAAAATTTACTATGAAGTTAGACCTTCAAATGAATGGTTATTTATCAATAAAGATGGTAGATATTACAGAGAATCAAAAACTATAGTTGATTATCATTTAAAACCGTTACTAAAAAGTATAGGAGTGAAATATAAAACTCTATATGCAACAAGAAGGTCATATGCATCTGTAATGAGTTTTGGAGGTGAAAACCTTGAAGATATCCAAAAAATCATGGGACATTCAAAAGGTTCAAAGATAACAGAAAAACATTATATCGACCCTAGAATACTAAAACTAGAGCACGATAAATTAAATGCACAAAAACAACAAGAAATATTTAATATGATGGTTGAAGTTGAGGATAAAGTTTCTCAATCAAAACCAGCATAGTCTACTGCACACATATTGCACAGTAGTTGGTTGAGTTCCTATTTTAAGGGAAATACCTCCACCTTGAGGGGGTAGTGCCTTCGGGTGTATGGGTTCAAGTCCCATCGGTCGCACCATTAATTTTCAAGTAACATATTTAATCTTTAGTTTGTATAATTACACCCTTTTTTGATAACAAAAGTTCTCGAAAAATCCTATATTTCTTAAATCAAAAATAGCTAAATTTTTAACAATATATTTATTAGTGATAATCATTTCTTCATTAAAATATTGATTTAAATTAGGAATATCATCAATTGAAGTAATTCTTAACTTTTGATATAAATATTTCCAATAAAACTTTTCACAAAAAAGCTTATAAAACTCATTAGCATTTTTAAAAGTTTCTTCCTTGAAACTCTTGAACCCTTTTTTAAGGTTGCTAAACTTTTAACACTGTTTATGTCTAACATAAATATTGAGGAATCTTTAATCAATTGCATAAATTAAATAATATGGACTCAAACCTTTTGACTTTGCATAACTCTTTAATAGTTGATACTGTTTATGAGTTGCTTCTTTTGCTTTATAATTTAACTTTTTTAAATATCCATCATACATAAGAATTGCTTTTTTAGCTTGAAATAACAAAGGTATTGCATATTTTTTTGTAATAATCCAAAATTCTAAATCTGCACCATTTAGAACCTCTTATTTTTTGTAAAATGTGAAGAAATTAATTTCACATAATTAAACTTATTGTCAATTTCTCTTCATTTCCAAATTAACCAATCTGTTATAGATTCCTCACCTATTTTTGGAACATTATCAATAAAATCTATGGTTAAATCATCTAAAAATAAATGTTCAAAACACAAATCTTTTCTATTCATCTTCTTTCCTAATTAAAACTCTAGACACTATCAATTACATCTAAAATTAAGTTTATAATGTCTCTATCACTTAACTGAAGAATATTAATTTTTTGTTATAATAATTAAAATGTATATAAAATTCAAAATAAATAGTATTGATTTAGGAAAATAACATGAATGAAATTATTATAGCTATATTAAGTTTTTTAGGTGGTTTATTTACTTGTAAAATAATTACAAAAATAAATAAGCAATCAAATAGTTCTTTAAATTTTTTTAGTAATAATAATAAAACAAATTTAAGTAATGAAAATGATAAACAGAATTCTTAGTTTTTTTAGCAGTGGAAATATATATAATGCAACAAATATAAAAGAACAAAACAATTATAGTTCAGAAGTTAAAACATTATTAGAAAGTTTAGATGAACATTTTTGTGATGGTAAAATCACTAAAGCTTTTGAATTATTAAACACTGCACTTGAAAAACATCAACACAAAGAGTCGAAATATTACATATTACTAAAAAAAGCAGAATATTTTTTAGAACTTAGAAATTCAGAAAAAACTAAAAATATTTTAGAAGTGCTAAATAAAGATTATAATGAATATAAAGATATAAGATATAAAGAACTTTTACTTTCAATATATTCTGCGGAAAAGAATGAAAAAGATTTTTTTGAATTAGTTAAAGATTTAAAAACTGAAAAAGATGATATAAAATCAAATGATTATTTTAAAATCATTTTTTATCTAAATAGTGGAAATATTGAAGAATCAAAAAAATTATTTAATTCTCTATCAAAAGAAAAACAAGAAAAAAATCATTTAATAGCGGGGCATATATTTTCAAATTCATATAATTATTTAAATAAAAATGAAGAAGATTTAAAAAAAGCGAATACTTATTATAAATTAGTATTAGAAACAAATCCAAGCTTTTTAATTAAGCTTCATATAAAAGGATTTTTTATTCAAATTATTATCAATGAATATTTTAGGGTAAAAAAAGAATTTAAGAATGAAGTAGTAATAGAGTATAAAGAACTTTTAGACAAACTTTTAGAAGCAGAAAAATTTCTAAATCAACAGTACAGTAATGAATTGAAAAATTTTAAAGCATATTTACTTCTAATTTTAGATTTAAAAAATGATTATATTGACTTTTATGAAAAGAATTCAGAAATATTATTTGATGAACATTATTTACAATATTGTAATTATAAAAATATCAATATTAATCATAGTTTAATTCAAAAAAAAGTACTTCAAAATTATAAAGTATTATTAATATATTCAAGCTTATTGTTAATAAAAAATGAAAATACAAAAATAATTTTAAGTTATTTTAATAAAAATACGGAACTATTATTAAAGTCCGATACAATTATTTATTTTTATGTGTTTGCTTCAATAAATGAAAATACTGTTATATCTAAAAACATAGCAAATTATATAAACTCTAATTTAGAAAAAAATTTAGAATTGTATTTTTCACATTTATTATTAAAAAAAAATGAAAACAAAAAAATTAAAAATATAGAGATTACTACATTATTTAATTTTCTAGAAAAAGCAAATATTTTAAATGACATAATTTTTGAAGTCATAAATTTTTTAATGGAAGTAAAGAAATCAGAGTTATATATAAAGTTAGCTATTTTAAAACAAAATGAGTTTAAAAACTTAATAGGTTATATTTTAAAAAAATGTTATGAAGATAAAGAAATAAAAATCAGTGATTTTGAAAATTTTATTAAAGCTATTAAAGATAAATCAAATTATTATGGACATATAGCTGATATATATTTTAAATTTAGTAGATTAGATAAAGCATTTGAATTTTATTATAAAATTTGGGAAAAAAATAAAGATATTATATCTGCAAAAAATGTTTTAATTACGGGACTTCATAATTTTGTGAAATACAAAAATAGACTTAGTGAAGAAAATGAAAATGAAGTTTTATATTATCTTCAATCTATACAAAAAGAACTTGATTTTACAGATATTAATTTAATATCATATTTTAATTTATTTGTGAATAGAGATGTAAATAATGCATTTGGAATTATAAATAAAAAAATCCTTAGTTTAAATATAGATGAATTGGATAATGAAAATAAAATGCAGTTAGCTTCAATGTATTTTAGTTCAATCACTAATTTTAAAGATACAGAAATTAATGGTTTTCAAAAAAATACAATTTATTATAAAAACAAGAATTATTATTTGGATAAAGAGTTATTCCAAGATGTACATGAAATTTATGTAAAGAAATTCAAAATATTATTAATTGATAAACTTGAAATAAATAAAATAAGCGATGATAAAACATATGAACAGAAGTCATTATTTCATTCAATTATAAATGAAATATTAGAAACAGTTGATAGTCCATATTTTAAAGTTATGAAAGTTGATTGGGGAATAGAAAAACCATTTGAAGATTTACAAAAAATTTTGTCAAGTCAAAATCTACAATCTAGTAATTTAATTAAAAAATATAGTGAAGGGAAAGAAATAGGTTTTTGGAGTTTATCAAAAGGATATGATAAATATTTTAATCTAATTGTTAAACTTCTTGAAAAAGAAAATCTTAACTTCAATTCTTGTAGAGTAAATTTTAAAGATAAAAACACTCCAAAACTTTTAACACTTTCATCTATAATATTCTTAAATTACTGGGATAAGCTTGATACAGTATTAAAAAGAGAAGATGTTTATATACAAAAATCTACTTTTGACTATTTACTTAGTTATAAAGAAAAATTAAATAAAGAGAATGAACTTTTATATGTTTTTGAAGAAGATGGAAAATTGTGCAAAAATATAATAACAAAAGAACAGATAACGCTCTTCTTAGATAATTTAAAAAAGATTCTTGATAATATTGCATATGTTAAAATCATTGATGATATAAAATCCACCCTATTATTTAAAGAATCATTTAGTATTACAGAATATATAGGAATTCAAGAATATCATGCAATTGCTCTTAGTTTTGAGAAAAACTACCAACTTATAACAGAAGATAGAATGTTAGAAGTTATTTTTGAAATATTAAAATTCAATACAACAATGATAAGTAATTCATTATCCTTATTAAAAAGAGAAGATATAATTGATTTAGCTATTACTTTACATAAAAAAAATTACAAATATGTATTTGATATAACAATTATCCAATCATTGCTTGATAATTTAATTAATTTACTAATAAATAGTGATATTAGCACAAATAAATTATCAGTAAAAGAAATTAATCTATTAAATATACTAAATGATTATGGCTTTTTAGAAAAAATAAAGGAAGTTTATTTTCATCACTATAAAGTCCTTTATCCTAAAGTAGTATTACCTAAAGAAGATAACCTATCAAAAAACCTTGAATATATAATTGCATATATATAATAAATTCAATCATAATAATGATTTGTATTAAATACTGGGAATATCATCCCAGTATAATAATTATAATAAATTATTGTATTTTAGATTCTCTTCTAACTTATTAAAACCATCTTTAGTGTTAGTTCCTACAGAACTTATTTGTAAAACTAATGCTAAATAAAGCTGTGCTTCATTTGATAAAAAATGTATTTTTGAAGCTATTGCTTCAAAAAACTCTGCAAATTCTTTATCTTTAATAAGTTCACTATTAGTATAAAACTTTTCAAATGTTACCAAAAGATAAATAGCAATAAACTCATATTCCATTAGTGTAAAATTTACTTCTTTTGTCATATTAGATAAATTCATTTTATACTCTTTATCTGTCAATTTTTCCAAAAATTCAAATAGTAAATCATTAGTTGATACTTCTGAAGAGATATATTATTGTCAAATCAAAGTAAAAGTGCCCCACTTTATTAACAAGAATATAATAAACTCTAAATAAACTTGTATAAAATTTGGTAGATATTTCTTTTATGAAATACTCTATTTTCAAACTTTTTAATATAATTTAGTTTCATTAATTAACTAACTTCTACTATTAATTAAGCTTTATTTCATTTGTTATTATTTATAATTTTTATATAATTCCCTCGTAAGCCTATATACTAGAGATATAGCCGAGGGTTCAGAACTACTTAATACTTTCCCAATTAAAATTGATTAAATTTCCTCATTTTCATAATCATTATTCAGTTGTTATAAAAGTAAAAAACAAAAGTCTTACTTAAAGACTTTTGCTTTTATTTGCATTATATTTGGTAGTTATTAAGCGTGTTGTTTTATAAGTTTTTTTTCTAATTTAAAAAATGTTCTTACTGTTTTATATTGAACAAAAACTAAAATAGCTAATATTATAAAAAACTGTGGTGAGAATATAGTAATAATATTATTTTTTACAAGTCCTGCCATAATAAAAAAGAACCCTAAAACATAAAAAGCAACTCCTGGACAGATGATTGCAAAGCTTAGATTACTTTTTTTGTCTCCATTTATATAGTCTTTAAAATATCCAAGTTTTTTCATTACGAAGTATCCTACAACTGCAAAAATCAACTCTAGTGAAAATATCGATGAAGTTATCAAAAACAACCAAGCAGAAGGAACACTATCATTTACTAAGTGATGATAAAATCCAAAAGTAAGTCTAATAAAAGCAATATTTAAAAGAGTTAATATAGGAAGCATTATCCATATACTTACACTTGTTTCTTTGCTTATTCCTGACTCTAAAATTTCTCTCATTGCAAGGATTATTTTAATAAATGTTAAACTTATTGCAACAATTGCAAAAAATACTGCAAAAAATATTCCAATACTTGAAACAGCACTATTACTACTCATAGCTCCAGGCCCTGAAAACCCAACAGAAATCATTGCAAAAGCAAAGATAGCTATTAGTTGACTAAAATTATTGTTTTCATTAGCTTTAAAATCACCACTTATTATCATATGAGAAAAATACTCAATATAGATTTTTAAAGCAAAAAAACCAATAACTAAAAAACTAACTAAAGCAACAGGTAAAAGATACTCTATAACATCATATAAAATTGGTAAAGTTAAAGCCAATAAAATAAAAACTATATTCATACTCATACCAATAGTAAGAGGTATCGCCATCAAAGATACTTCGCTATTTGTTCTTTTTAGTTTCTCAAATGCCACACTTTTTTTAAAAATACCATACTCTTTGATATTCCAAATAAGTAACTCAAAGTGTTTAAAGATAAAGAAAAGTGTAATAAGTATTGCAATAGCAATCAAAAATGATACAAAATTTCCTTTTTGTAAAAAAGGCATAATATGAGTAATACTTACCATTTCTACGCCCTTATGTGGTATTAAAAAATTTAGATATAAAAAGAAAGATACTGCTAATCCTCCTGAACCTAATGAAGCTAAAAAATACATTGGTGAGTATTTTTCGCCCAAATTACTAACTTTTGCCATAAATTTTCCCTTTTTCTAATATTTGTTATAGTAAACTTAGTTGACATTTTAATCAAAATAATATTTTTTGTCAAGGAGGTTGACATTATGGAAGATAATAATTTAGATATTAAGTTTCTTCTTTTGGAAAAACTTAACTTAATTGAAGAGTTAAGTTTCATAGAAGCAAAAAAACATGAATTTGAAACAAACGATATAGTAACAGCTACAAGAATAATCACTCTTATTCAAAATGGTATAGTTACTCCTTCATTATTAGGTAAAAAACTAAATATAAGTAGACAAGCTATACATAAAAGTATTAATAATCTTTGTGAAAAAGGATACTTATGTTTAGATGATGAAACAAGTAATAAAAAAAACAAACAAATAAACATAACAAAAAAAGGAAATGAACTTCTAGTATGTAGAAAAGAAGTGATGAATAAAGTTGAAAATACCATTAAGAAAAACATTGGACAAGAAGAGTTTACAAAACTAAAAGAGCTACTAAGTAAGAAGTGGGATTAAAAAAATTTGAAATAAATCAAAATTTATATTGACTTAGATTTTTTTATATGATAAAATCATCATATGATAAAAATATCATATGAAAGGATTTATATATGAAAAAAACATTTAAAGCACAAAATATAGCTTGTTCAGGTTGTTCAAACCTTATAAAATCATCACTAGAAGATAGTTTTGGAACTATTGAGGTTAATTTAGATGTTGAACCAAAAGAGGTTACTGTTGAGATTGCTGATGATACAAAAGAGGCAACTTTTAAGGAAGAGATGAAAACTCTTGGATTTGAGATTATAGAAGAGTAGCATGAGTAAACCAAAAAATCTGACTAGGTCATGCTGTGAAGGTATAAGTCATATTCCTAAAATCAGAGAAGTCTTACCATCTCAAAATACTTTAGTTGAAATATCAAATGTCTTTAAAGCACTAAGTGACCCTACTCGTGCAAAAATGTTATATGCACTTTTAGATTATGAAATATGCGTAGGAGAGATGGCAAATCTTTTAGAAATACCCCAATCTCATGTATCACACCAACTAAGAATTTTAAAAAAGTATGGCATAGTCGATTTTGAAAAAGATAAAAAGATGTCGTTTTATTATATTAAAGATAAATACATTAAAGACCTTCTTAAGCTAATCTTAGAAGAAAAGGACTGATATGTCAAAAGAGAAAATAAATTTAAATATTTCAGGTATGACTTGTGTAAATTGTTCAAATGGAATTGAAAATTTTTTAAAAAGGCAAGATGGAGTTATTGATACAAAAGTAAGTTTTGCTTCAAGTGAAGGTGAGTTTACTATTGATTCAAAACTATATTCAAAAGATAAACTCGTTGCAAATATTGAAAAACTTGGATACAAAGTTGAAGATGATTTTGAAAAATTAGAGCAAGAACAAATAAGAAGTTTTCAAAAATTAAAACAACTATTTACTACTTCTATATCATTAACTATTGTTATTTTTGCACTGATGTTTTCAAATATTTTTGAAGATGAATTAAATAAAAAAATCATATTTATATTTGCTACAATTGTTCAGTTTTATTGTGGTGGAAGATTTTATAATCTTGCATACAAAGCATTAAGCAATAAAAACTTTGATATGAATGTATTAGTAGCTTTAGGTACAAGTGCTGCTTACTTTTATTCGGTTTTTGTTCTTTTTGCACCGTGGCTTTTCCCAGAAAACTTAAGATTTATATATTTTGATGGGGCTGCTGTTATTATTAGTTTTATTCTTCTTGGAAGATATCTTGAAGAGCGTTCAAAACAAAAAGCAAGTGACTTTTTAAAAAAACTAATGAACCTAGCTCCACAAGAAGCTAATCTTATACAAGAAGATGGAAATATCAAAACTGTTTTAGCAAATAGCTTAGAAGTTGGAAATAAAGTTTTAATCAAATCAGGTGAAAAAATCCCAATTGATGGAAAAATCATAGAGGGTAAAGCAGATATTGATACATCTATGATTACGGGTGAATCTATGCCTGTATTTAAAGAGTTAGGAGAAGAAGTACTATCAGGAACACTGAATACAAATGGTGTAATAAAAATAGAAGTTCTAACAAAATCAAAAGATACTACACTATCTAAGATTATTCAACTTCTAAAAAGTGCACAAAGCAAACAAATTCCAATAAGTAGATTTGCAGATAAAGTTGCAAATATTTTTGTTCCAAGTGTTATTGCTATTGCTACTCTTACTTTTGTTGTATGGTCACTTTTAGGAGATATGCAAACTGCAATATTAGCTTCAATTAGTGTTTTAATTATCTCTTGCCCTTGTGCTTTAGGACTTGCAACACCAATTGCTATTGTAAGCTCAGTAAGTAGAGGTGCAAAAGAAGGACTTCTAATAAAAAACCCAGAAGTTTTAGAGATAATAAAAGATATAAAATATGCGGTTTTTGATAAAACAGGAACTTTAACAAAGGGTGAAATAAGTGTTGAAACTACTGATATTGATGAAAAATATTTCAATACAATAGCTTCTGTTGAAAAGTTAAGTGAGCACCCTATTTCAAAAGCTATTGTTTCTTATATTGAAAATAAAGAAGCAGTTGAAAATATAGAGATTGAAGATGTTGAAATAATTGCTGGTAAAGGTATCAAAGCAAAAGTTGAAGGAAAACTTGTTTTATTAGGAAATGAAAAACTTCTAAGTGAGCATGATATATCTATACTTGATAAACATAAAAAGTTTTATGAAGAGCAACTAAATAAATCAAATGGTGCAATATTAGCCTCAATTGATAAGGAAACTATTGGTTCATTCTCTTTAGTTGATAAACTAAAAGATGACGCAAAAGAGCTTATTGCAAATATTAAAAAAAGAGGTATAACTCCTATTTTACTTACAGGTGACAACAAAATCACTGCTTCAAAAATAGCTTCAAAACTAGATATAAAAGAGGTTTATAGTGAAGTTATTCCTACGCAAAAATATGATGTAATTTTAAAACTTCAAGAAAAAGCAAAAGTTATGTTTGTAGGAGATGGGATAAATGACGCTCCTTCAATCAAACAAGCAGATATTGGAGTTACTTTAAACTCTGGTTCTGATATTAGTAAGGATGCTGGAGATATTATCTTAGTAAATAATGAACTTTCATCTGTTGAAAAGAGTATAAAATTATCAGTTGAGAGTATAAAGATTATAAAACAAAACCTTTTTTGGGCATTTGCTTATAATTCATTAGGAATTCCACTTGCAGCTGGTGTTTTATATCCAACATTTGGACTTATGTTAAGTCCTATGTACGCAGGAATTGCTATGAGTTTTAGTTCTGTTGCAGTTGTATTAAATTCACTTAGATTAAAAGTTAAAAAGTTTTAATAAAAAAATAAAGAAAGAAGAAAACTAAACTCTTCTTCTTTCTTCTTTTGTATAATTTTCTGTATTTTTATTTTTTCTTATTTTGATATTTTCTTTTCCTTCAAACTGAGCAGCTTTTGCACTTTTTGCAGCTTTAACAGCTATATTATTACTTTGTTCTGCAATTACTTTTACATTATTAGCAATATCTGCATTTTGTTGTGTAAGTGTGTCTATTTGTGAAACTGCACTATTTATTTGTATAATATTTTGTTCTTGTTCTTTTGTTGCTGTATCTACTTGATTAATTAATTCTATCGTATTTTTTATATTATTACTTAAAACTTCATACTCTTCACTCATAGATTCTGATGCACTAGTACCTTCTATAGTCTTCTCATGCAAAATATCCATAAGTTCTTGAATACTTTTTGCAGTTTGTGCACTTTTATTTGCGAGGTTTCTAACTTCTTGTGCAACTACAGCAAAACCTTTGCCTGCTTCTCCTGCTGATGCAGCTTCAACAGCTGCATTTAAAGAAAGTATATTTGTTTGAAAAGCTATATCAGAAATAGCACTAATTGCTTCATTTGCTTTATTTGTTGCTTCTTTTATATCTTTCATAGAATTTAAAGTTTTAATTGAATATTTTTTACCTTTTATTGCATTTTCTTTAACATCTTCACCTATTGAAGCCATATTACTAGTAAGCTTTCTATTCTCACTTATATTTGAGCTAATTTCATCAATTGATGCTGATGCTTCTTCTATTGTTGTTGCTTGTTTCATAGATGAGTTTGCTAAAATTTCAGCCTCATTTTTTAAATTAGCTGATTCATACTCTAAAATCAAAGATTCTCTTACACTTTTTTGTAAATTCTCAGTAATCTTTTGGCGTAATGAGTTGATTCCTAAAAGTAGTTCTTTTAGTTTTCCTCCTCTAAAAAGTGAAATATCTACTTCATTTAAGTAGTTTTGATTTTCATACTCTTCTAGTCTTAGTATAACTTCAAAAATACTCTTATCAATTTTGTAATTCATCGCATTTATCGTTTCACAAAGATAAGATATTTTTGCATCACTTGATTTTGAAATGATAATATCATCAGTAAAACCATCTGATATTTTTTCACATGATAAAATTATTTCTCCATAAACTTTTAAATCTTCTAGCTTTTTTTCTCTAACTTTTTTTGATATTCTTAAGATTTTTTCTTCTATTTTTTTAAACTTTTTTTTCTCTATTTTTTCTAGATTATCTAAACTATTCTTATCATTTGTAATATATTCTTCAAATTCATTTAAAAATGAACTTATTTTATCTAGATCTTTTTTTGTACTAAACATCACTATTTCTCTTCTTGTTTTAGTTTTTTATAAAGTTTTATTGCATTTTGTACTTCTTCTTGTGTTGACTTCACTCTTACTGAGATATATCTTTTTCCTTCAGCTTTTTGAACAGGATAAACAGTAGCATTTACCCAATAATAATCATCATTTTTACATCGATTTTTAACTATCCCATTCCAAGTTTTGCCATTTTGTACATATTCCCATAACTCTTTAAATGCAGACTTTGGCATATCACTATGCCTTAAGATATTGTGAGGTTGTCCTATAAGTTCATCTTTTGTAAAACCAGCAATTTTACAAAAATCATTATTAGCATAAGTAATATTTCCTTTAGCATCTGTTTCAGATACTATCATAGTATTCTTTGATAAGTTTTTCTCAGTATTCAATATAATTCTTCCCATATTATAATTTATTTGGAATTATATTGAATTTTTTTATAATAAAGGATAAATTTTTATAGTAGTTTTGTAAAAAAAATTTTCTATAAGGTTTTTTAGCTATCTATCAAGTAAAGCTTCAGCCTTTGTTTTTAAACTCTTTTTATTTATAAACTCTTCTTCTCTTTTACTAAATTTAGTATTATCTTTTCTAATATTACTTTGTCTTTTTTCTTTTTTCTTTTTTACTGGTGGTTTATCAATATCTTTTCTTTTAAATAAAGTTAAAATCAAATAAATAGAAATAAGTATATTTGAAAATATTATAAGCCATTTTATAACTAAAGCTAGTTCTAAATACTCTAATTTCTCTTTTAAAGTTAGATACTCAACTATATCTGTATATATAGAGTTTGCAAATACAGCAATAATTAAAAGTGCTGATATTATCATCACTCTTTTTCTAAATTTATATAAATAATACCAAAAAATAGCAGATTTCACTTGTCTAAACATTTACAATCTTTTATATCAAAAAGTCTAATCCTAGTATTGCAAGTGCTGCTACTAGTGACTTTGTTTTTAAATCATCTTTTAATTTTCTTTCTTCATCTGAAATTATTATTTCTAGTTCTTCATCAGTATAATCATCGAAACTTTTATTTCTTTCTGCTAATCTTGCTTTTGTACTTAAAATTGCTTTTTCTCTTATTTTCTTTTTTATTCCCTCTTTTAATTCTTTACTTTTAACAGAGGGATAATCAAATGCTTTTGTTACATTTTCAGAAGTTATACTATAAAGTTTTGAGGAGTTTTGTTTTAATCTTTCTTTTATTTTCATTTTATATCTTTTTATTTTGATTATAACATATTAAAATCAAAAAAACTTTTATAGTTCAGAAGCAGTTTTAATAATATCAATGCCAAATTTATCTCTTAAATTTTGTACTTTGTTTGTAAGTTCTTTTTTCTTTAAATCAGTTTCGTACTCAAAAAGATTATAGGTAAACTTTCTATTATCAGCAAAATTGGAAACAGTTATATTTAATTGTATCACTCCATGCTTTGGATGTTTGTCACTTTTTACAAAAAGTTCTTTTATTTTCAATTTAAAATCACTTTCATTAAAAATAGTATTTACATTTACATAATCTTTTGATTTTATTCCATACTCATATTTTATAAAAATGGAGTACGTCAATGGATTTACATTCTCTTTTTTCACTAAAAAACAAAGATATCTACAAAGTATCATAGCTCTTCTAATTAATTCAACTCTTTCATATACCACATCAAAACTTCTTCCTATTCCAATTGATTTTTTATCTCTTGTTGTACTAAGTTTTCTATCGTTGATGCCACAAACTCTATTATATAGTTGAATTCCTGGTTTTTTCCAAGAATAAAATAGCTCTTTTTTATCTTTTATATCTCCTAATGTTCTTACTCCATAACCTCTTAGTTTTTGGGAATAGCCTTTACCAATTCCAGGAAACTCTTCTATTGGAATATCTTTTATAAAATTTGGAATATGTTCTTTTTTTATATGTTTTATTCCATCTGGTTTTGCATATTCTGTTATTAGTTTTGAAAGATATTTTGAATGAGCTATTCCTATTGATATGGGTAAACCTAAATCATTTTTAATCTTTTGTTTTAAATAGTTTGCAAAATCAAAAACTTCATCTTCATTTATATAACCCGTAACATCACCAAAAAACTCATCAATACTAAACTGTTCAACTAAAGGAATCTCTTTTTTCAATAATGCACTTAGTTTTTGTGACAAATCATGATATAAAGGATAATTAGGTGGTATCATAAGAAGATGTGGGCAAAGTTTTAAAGCTTCATTTACACTCATGGCAGTTTTCACTCCATAAGCTCTTGCTTCATATGATGATGTTGTTATGATGCCTCTTATTCTTCCATTTTCGTCTTTATAATACTCTTTAAATGTTTTTGTATTTTCATCTGTAAAAATAGATCCTACAAAAGCACCAGAATTATTACTAATAGTTCTTTTTTGATTTTTAGTATCAAATATACTTAAGTTACTTCGTCCTCCAACAGCAACAGGAATATTTTCTAAACTTTTATCAATAATTCTATGAGCAGATACAAAAAAACAATCTAAATCTAGGTGTATAAACATGTTTTTATTTTATCACATAAAAAGTTTATAAGCCAAAAATATTTCATATTGTGATATTATTTGAAAAATTATAAAAGGATAAATTATAGAAAAGTGTAGAAACTGTAAAAGAGAAGTTGAAGCTAAAAAAAGACAATGCCCTTACTGCGGGATTTTAAACCCAACAGTAAATTTAAAAGATATATTTAAAGCTTTAGCTATTGTTTTAATTATTATGAGTATTGTAACTTTTTTTATGAATTAATTTTTAAACTTTCTTAATAAAAGTCCACCTGTATAACCTATTGCAAGTCCTATTAAGTGAGAATACCAAGCAATAGGAAGTCCTATTAGTAGTGGTGCAACAGAGATTAGTAAAATCCAAGTAACAATACCTTTTCTTTGATAGGTATCCACAAGAGCAACATATCCTAAAAGTGCACAAATAGCACCAGAAGCTCCAACTAAATTTACATGATTGTCTAAAAATAGTATATATAAAAAACTCACCAAAGATGTAAGTAGACCAAATACAAAATAAGCTATAAATAAAACAGTTTTACCTTTATATCTTTCTACTGCATTACCAAATTGATAAAGTACAAACATATTCATACCCAAATGTCCAATACCACCATGTGCAAACATTGTTGATAATGGTTGCCACCAAAATCCCTCGATAACCATATATCGATTTAATCCTAAGACTAAACTTCCATAATTTATATTTATTTGAATGATATACATCAATACTGTAATTGCAATTATTATATTTGTAAGGGTTAAGTTTTTATTTTGCATTTGCTTTAAATGTCCTTATTGCACAATCCGTGATTTTTCTCAATTGTATTTTATCAAAATAAACTAAATTGGTAAATACTCCAAATATCTCTTTTCCTTTTATTCTAATAGAAATGTTTATTGCCCCAAAATCTTTTTTTTCTCTTTCATTTTCTACAAGTTCATATTTGATTGTGAGATACTTTACAGGGTTTTGCAAAGGTGCCATTTGAATTGCATCTACAAAATAGCTATCTTGTTCTGCTAAACTTATATACTCTTTGATATAAGAGATTGTATTAAGTGATTCTATATATCCACCACTTAATTTATAATATCCCTTTTCTAAAGCTTTTAATGAGTTTTGTAAGATTTTTTTATTTTTTATTCTTAAAGTAGAATTTTCATCAAGACATGCAAGTCTAACAATTTCTTTTTTTTGTTCTTTTTCTTGCATATCTCCAAAATATTTTGAATAAAGAGTAATTACAATTGAAACTATTACAATAGTTCCAAAAGTAAAAAAATTATTTATAATTTGACTTGGATTAGCCCCTCTTCTCATATTTTATATTAAAGTTTCTTTTAATACATCATCTATTGTATCAACTGCTTTAATCTCCATTGATTTTTTAACTTCTGATGGAATATCATCTAAATCTCTTTGGAAATTTTTTCTAGGAATTAATACTTTTTTCATTTTGGCTTTATGTGCTGCAATTAATTTTTCTTTTAATCCACCAATAGGAAGAACTTTTCCTGTTAAAGTAAGCTCTCCTGTCATTGCAATATCAGACTTAACAGCTTTATTTGTCAAAATAGATGCTATTGTTGTAGCCATAGTAATACCAGCACTTGGTCCATCTTTTGGAGTAGCACCTTCTGGAATATGTAAATGAATATCATATCTTTTATAAATTTCACTAACATCAACACTTATATTATCTTCTTTCTCTTTTGCTGTTTTTGGTATAACTTTTTCATCAACTTTTAGTTTTCTTTCATCAATCAAAAGTTTTACAACAGAGTAAGAGATTCTTGAAGACTCTTTCATAACATCACCCATATTACCAGTTACTGAAAGTATTCCTTTTCCTCTTAACTTAACAGCTTCTGTTTTTAAAACATCTCCACCAACTGCTGTCCAAGCAAGTCCATTTGCAACACCTACTTGACTTTTTTTATCAGCTTGATCAATTTCAAAAATTGGGTTATCTAAATAATGTTTTAGATTTTGAGTATTTATTGAAACTTTTGAAGTGTCATTTTCAGATACTATTTTTTTAACTGCTTTTCTAAATAGTTTTGAAAATACTCTTCTTAAATTTCTAACCCCAGCTTCTCTTGTATACTCAGAAATGATTTTCTCTATTGTTGGTTTACTCATAGAGATTTCACTTTTTTTAAGTCCATGTTTTTCTAATTCTTGAGGAATTAAATAATCTTTTGCAATATGATATTTTTCATTTGGAGTATAAGAGCTAATTTCAATAAACTCCATTCTATCTTTTAATGCAGGTGGTATTCTTCTTAAATCATTTGCCGTTGCAACAAAAATAACTTGTGATAAATCAATAGCAAAGTTTAAGTATAAATCTCTAAACTCATGGTTTTGTTCAGGGTCTAATACTTCTAACATCACAGCTGTTGGGTCACCTCTGTGATTTGCTCCAAGTTTATCAATTTCGTCAAGAACAACAACTGGATTCATTTTTTTTGCATCAACTAAACTTTTCACAAGTCTACCTGGCATTGCTCCCACATATGTTCTTCTATGTCCTCTTAACTCATTTACATCTTCCATACCACCTAGTGCAATTCTTTCAAGTGGTCTATGTAATGCTTTTGAAATTGAGTTTGCAAGTGAAGTTTTACCAACACCTGGAGGTCCAACAAAACATAAAACTGTTCCTTTAGATTTTAAAGTCTCAATATTTCTTAATTCTAGTAACTCTTTTACTGCAAAATACTCCGCAATTCTCTCTTTTGCTTTATCAAGTGAGTAGTGATCTTTATTTAATTGTTCTTCAACATTTGTAACAGAAATTCTTGCATCAGCATACTCACCAAATGGTATTTCTAAAACTTGTTCTATATACGTTTGTAAAAGTGAAGCATCAGGTGAATCTTGATGCATTCTACTAAGTTTTTCAATCTGTTTTTTTGTCTCTTTATAGCCCTCTTTTGGCATAGAGTTTTTGATTTTTTTTAACTTCTTTTTATAGGCTTTAATCTCATTGTCTTTTTGATTATCAGAACCTAATTCTTTTTGAATAGCTTTTATTTGCTCTTTCAAAAAATAATCTTTGTGTGTTTTTTCAATTTTAGAGTTTACTTTTTGAGTTATCTCTTTTTGAATTTTCAATGCTTCTATTTCTTTTTTGATTGTTTCAATTATCTCTAAAAGTCTCTTTTCTATATCAGTTTCAGAAAAAAGCTTATAAGCATCATCTTTTTTAATTCTTAATACAGATGAAATTAAATCAGCAATTCTAACAGCATCGTCATTCTCTTCAATTGTTTTGATTAAATCAACTGGAAATTTTGAGTTTACCCTAGAAAGTTTTTTTACTTGATCTCTTAGTACTTCAATAATAGAATCAATTGATTCTTGTGAATACTCTTTTGTTTCATGTAAATCAACTTTTGCAACTGTATTCTTTTCTTCACTATAATTTAAAATTTTACCTTTTGCTAATCCTTGGAAAAGTACTTTTGTCTTACCATCTGGCAAAGATACTTTTCTCATGATATTACCAATCACACCAACATCATAAAAATCCCCTTCTTTTCTGCTATTTTCATGACCTGGTTTACTAACTGTAACAATTACAAGCTTATCATTGTTTATAGCTTCTTCAACTGCTGCGATATTTTCTTTATCATCTAAAAATAATGGTGCAATCATAAAAGGATATAAAAATATATCTTCTTCAATTATTAATGGTATTTCTTGTGGAAATGAATCATAATTTTCTAATTCCATCAAACTTCTCCTTATTATAATACTTTATTGTATTTATTCAAATATTGCTCTGTAAAAAGGTACTTCAACCTCTTTTATATCTTCTGTTTTAGTCCAAGTTTTTTCAGCTTTTTCTTTATAAACTTTTGCAGCTTTAGGCTTATCTAGTCTTTTATATAAATCTGCAATTGCTATATCTAATTGTGCTTTTGCCATATGAACTCTTGCATTTATAGTATCAATTAATGGCATATATTTTGATCGTGGATATTTTTGCTTAAAAACTTTTATATCTTCAATAGTATCATCTAATAACTGTTGATCTCTTAACTGATAAGAAAAACCTAAAAAGTTTGCTTTAATTTTAAGAAACCTAACATAATCAATATCTTTACTAATAGTAAATCTTTTAATGTACTCGTCTAAATAAAAATTAGCTAATGCATACTGTTCTTCTTGCATATGTGCATTTGCCAAAATAATCAAAGAAGTTGGTAGAAGTGGTGAGTTTCTATGCTCACTTTCTAATGATGTAAATGTATCATCTGCAGCTTCTAAATCATAATCTGCTATTTGTTTTGTCATTTTATTATACCAATAAAGAGCAGGTCTATCATACTCTTGTATTCTATCACTTTTAGAAGAACAAGAGGCTAGGATGAAGCCCGCAGAACAAATCAATAACATATTTTTTAACTTCAAGTTTCTAATCATTTTAATAATCCTTTTCATAAAAGTAGTATTTTATCTAATACTTGCTTATATGAAATAAAAAATATTATTAATTATTTGATATACTATATAAAATCAAAGAAAAAGGCAGATTATGAAACTAACATTAATAGGCAATGGTATTATGGCTCAATCGCTAGCTAAAGGTTTAGTTAAAAACTATGAAGTAGAAGTTATAGGAAGAGATATTACAAAATTAAAAAAAATGCAAGAGAAAATTCCCCAAATTGAAATAAAAGTAATAGATGACCACGAAGATATAACAGATAAAAATATTATTTTTTGTGTAAAACCTTATGCTTTACAAAGTGTTTCTGTAAGATTAACTGGAACTGCAAATACACTATACTCAATATTAGCAGGAACTAAACTTGAAACTTTAAAAAAACAAATACATGCAAAATTCTATATAAGAACTATGCCAAATATTGCAGCTTCAATGTCTATGTCAATGACAACTATTACAGGAGATAAAGAAGCAAAAATAGCAGCACTTGAAATTTTTGATGCTATTGGAAAAACTGTTTGGGTAAATACAGAAGCTCAACTTGATATTGCAACAGCAGTTGCAGGAAGTGGTCCTGCTTTACTTGCAATTATAGCAGAAGCTATTTCTGATGGTGCTGTTAAGGCTGGATTAGAAAGACATATTACAAATGAGCTTGTTCATGGACTTTTTGCTGGAACATCTGCACTTTTAGCAAAAACTCATCCAGCAATCATCAAAGATTCTGTTATGAGTCCAGGGGGAACAACAGCAGCAGGTGTTGCTATGCTTGAAGAAGGAAAAGTAAGAGATGCTATGATAAAAGCGATAGAAGCTTCACATGCAAAAGCAACAGAACTTAGTAAAAAATAAAAAAGCTTTTACTTTATTTGAGACTTTAATTAGTCTTACTATTTTAGCTATTGTAATAAGCTTAGTGTATAAACTAAGCTTTTATAATAGTTATAAAAAAAAGTTTGAAAAACTTGAAAATATACAAAATTTGTTTATTTTGAAAGATTATTCAAATAGTTTTTCTAAAAAAGATGAAACTCTAAGAATAATTCAAGATAAAACAGTTAAAAGTATCAATGTAAGAAAAATACTTTACAACAAAGATAATATAAGTGTATATAAATATGAATTGCAAAAATAAATGTGCATTTATAACTTTAGAGTTACTTTTAGTAATAGTTATTGCTTCGATTATATTAATTAGTAGTTTTAAAATAATAACAAATATTTATCAAAATGCTAAAACTTCACAAAATATTAGTATTTCTCAATTAGACTTGTTAAGTTCAAGAATAATTTTAGAAAAAAATCCAAATTATATCAATAATTTATCTTTTAAGAACAATAATTTATATATTGAGAACTCTTTATTTTTAGAGAATATCTCAAATTTTAAAATACAAAATAAACAAAATTTTAAAATTATTAGTTTCATATATAATAATATTTATAAAATAAAGTGGGTAATAAAAATATGAAGAAATCTTTTATTCTACTTTTTACTATTTTAATAGTAACAATTTTAAGTTTAATTAGTATCAAAATATTTGAAACAAAATCTGTGAATAGTACAAATCTTACAAATAAATATGTATATATTCAAGCTTTGAATCATCTTATATTTTTAGAAGAGTATATTAATTCACTTGAAGAAATAGATGATATAAATGAAATTATAATAGATAATAAAGAGTTTTATATTAAAGCTATATTTAAAAAAATAGCTTTAAAGCATAAAATCTCTTTAGAAGTAAAAGCAAAAAACTTCAAAGTAAGAGTTCAAAAAACTCTTACAAAATAGTATCTAAAACTTTTAAAGCAAGATTTAAAGCTTTAGTTCTATGGGAAAATGATTTTTTTACTTCATAGGGAAGTTGTCCTAAAGTTTTATCATAATTATTTGGAATAAACATAGGATCATATCCAAATCCACCCTCACCTAATTGTCTATTTATAACATTTCCATGCATCCACCCATGAACTGTATAAACTTCACTTTTATAAACAATTGCTATACAAGCTGTATAAAAAGCTTCTGTTTTTTCTAAATTTTTCTCATTTAATTTTGAAATTAATTTTTCATTATTTTCTTTGTCACTTGCATTGTTTCTTGCATATCTTGCTGAATAAATGCCTGGTTCATTATTTATTGCAGGAACTGTAATTCCACTATCATCTGAAATTACAATGGCATTTTCATCTTTTAATAAATCATATATTGATTGTGCTTTTTTTATAGCATTACCTTTAAAACTATCCTTATCTTCAACAATTTCAATATCTCCTAATAACTCTTTGTACGTTACTATTTCATGTGAGGGAAGAAGTGTTTTAAACTCTTTTATTTTACCTTGATTTGCACTTGCTAAAACAATTTTCATATAATTCCTTAAACTCTTTTTTTTATTATATTAAAAGATTAAAGAATCTCTGCTTTATGAGAAAACTTAAACACTTTTTACAAAATTATCTTTTAACATCTTATTAACTTTATTAATATATAATCTTCGCCTATTTAAAAAATTCAGGATTATATAATATGATTAAATCAATAATTCCTCTAAGTTCCATTATAGCTTTAAGATTTTTAGGACTATTTTTAGTATTGCCAGTATTATCAGCTTATGCAATGAACTTAAAAGGGGCAACAACAGAGATTGTAGGTATCGTAGTTGGTGGTTATGCCTTAACACAAATGCTTTTTCAAGTGCCATTTGGAGTTATGAGTGATAAATTAGGAAGAAAAGGCACAATTGTAACAGGTCTTTTACTTTTCGCAGTTGGTTCATACTTCTGTGCTATTTCAGAAGATATTTATACTTTAATGTTTGGTAGGTTATTACAAGGTGCCGGTGCAATTGGTGCTGTTGTTACTGCTATGATTAGTGATATAGTAAAAGAAGAGCAAAGACCAAAAGCCATGGCAGTAATGGGTGGATTTATTGCTATAAGTTTTGCCATATCAATGCTTGCAGGGCCTACAATTAGTGCAGTAGCAGGTGTTGAAACACTATTTTATATTACTATGGTTTTAGCTTTAAGTTCAATAGTAATTTTATTTAAAGCAGTTCCAAACCCTCCACATATTACACATACATATAATGCAAAAGCAAATTTATCTGATACTTTAGCAAATCCAAATATTTTAAAAATGCATCTTACAAACTTTTTGCAAAAAGGTTTAATGACATTTGCATTTATGATAATTCCAATGGTTTTAATAAAAAACTTTCAATGGGATTTTGCAGAATTATGGAAAGTATATCTTCCAGCAATGATAGTAGGTATTTTATCTATGGCACCTGCTGCAATTCTTGCAGAAAAAAAAGGAAAGTATAAAGAAGTTCTTATGATAGGAATTGCATTTTTTGGAGTATCATATATGATAATTGGTACATCAACTAGTTCAATTGGTTTTATAATTGGAGTTGTAATTTTCTTCTCTGGCTTTAATATGCATGAACCTATAATGCAATCACTTGCATCAAAGTTTGCAAAAGTTCATCAAAGAGGCTTAGTTCTTGGAGTATTTAATTCATTTGGTTACTTAGGAACTTTTGTAGGTGGTCTTTTAGGAGGTATATTTTTTGAAGATGTATCTTTAAGTACTTTAGTTATTGTTATTGCTGTTATTTGTATTATTTGGATAATATTAATAGCTACAATGCCAAATCCATCAAAGAAAAAAATGTCTTATTTAAATTTAGATGAATTTAAAAGAGAAAATGCAAGTAATCTACACAATAAAAATATTGATGAGTGGTATATCAATGAAACTGAAAATATAATAGTTGTAAAATATGACAGTAATTTGATAGATGAAGACGGTGTTAAGAGTTTATTAAAATAATTTCTTCTATACTATAACTATCATAGTTATAATTTCAAATAGAGGTAAGAAAATGAAAAGGACAATTGTTGCAGTAGTAATAACCTTTTTATTTCTTGCCTCATTTTCTACAGCAACTATTCCTAAAAATTTCTCCCAAGAAAAATTCAATGAATTTACTAAAAAATATGGAAAGAAAGCTTCAAAAAGAGTCCTTTTATGGGATGACTTAATAGAATCAGCAAAAGATAAAAAGCTTTTATATAAACTTAAAATGGTAAATGACTTTTTTAATAAAATACCATATAAACTTGACTCTATTCATTGGGGTAAAAACGACTATTGGGCAAGTCCATTTGAATTTTTAGGAACAGGTGCAGGTGATTGTGAAGATTATGCTATTGCTAAGTATTTTACATTAAGACAACTTGGAATAGAAGATGAGAAGCTAAGAATTGTTTATGTAAAACTACTTAGAAAAAACTCTAAATATGAGCAAGCACATATGGTACTTACTTATTATCATAAACCAAATGCAACTCCGATTGTACTTGATAATATCAACAAAAGATTGAAATTAGCCACTAAAAGAGAAGATTTAAAACCTGTTTATAGTTTTAATGCAGGCGGATTATACAGAGCAAAAAATAAAGGAAAAACTTCTGAAAAAATTGGAAGTAATAATCTAAAATCTTGGAAAGATTTAATGAGTAGATTTTAAAGGAAAAAACATGTCATTATCAAAACAGTTATATATCATAATAGCATTTATCTTTTTGATTATTTTTACAGGTAATTTTATAATAAGTGTAAAAAATGCAAAAGAGTATCTTGAAACAGAAGCTAGTACAAAAGCACAAGATACAGCAACTGCACTTGGAATGAGTCTAAAAGGACTTATGAAAGATAAAAATGATGCAGAAATAAAATCAATAATAAATGCTATTGCAAATAGAGGTTTTTATAAAGAAATAAGACTTGAAGATACACTTTTTACTATTAAAAAAGCGCAACTTATAAAAAATGCAAACGATAAAAGTATTGATAATAGTTGGGAAGTAGAAAATATTAAAGTAGATAAAAACCTTGGAAATATAGAAACTAATAGCGATGATTTGGATTTAATGCAAGAGCTTGAAGCTTTAGAAAATAATCAAGAACTTAACCTTAAAGAAAATAAACCTACTCAATATAAGTTTATTCCAAATGGAGATTTAAAACAAAAAAACATAAAAATTTACTTTACAGCTTCAAAAAATGAAAAAAGCATTGATACTTTTTCAACAATTGTTATTGATAATACAATTGTAAAGGTAACAAGAGATGAAAAATTTGAATATGTTCCACAATGGTTCGTAAATGCAATCTCTATAAACTTAAAAGAGATGGAAAGTCAAATAAGTAATGGTTGGAAAACCACTGCAACTATTTATGTAAGTGCAAATGCAGGTGATGCTTATGCAAAATTATATGAGCAAGCAAAAAGTGGAGTTTTATATTCAATAATAGCATTTATAGTATCAATGGCATTACTTTTTGTATTTGTACAATATCTTTTAAAACCACTTAAAAATATAGAAAAACTTGCAAGAAGTATTGCAATAGGAAATTTTAAAACTATTGATAAACTTCCTTGGACTACTGAAATTAAAAATGTTGCAATTTCAATGAATGAAATGTCAACAAAAATAGAATCAGTAATAACAAAATTAAATAAAAATTTAGAAAATATAACTCAAAAATTATCAAAAGATGAACTTACAGGATTAAATCTAAAACAAACAGTTGAAACAGATATGAAAAAAATGTTTATATCTAAATCTAATGGTTATATTTTTACTATAAAAATTGATAGTTTAGGAGAGTTTGCAAAACAACATACAAATGAAGAAGTTAATAAATTTATCAAGAAGTTTGCTTCAATTTTAAAAGAGTGCAAAGCTTGTAAAAATATAAATATCAGTGCTTATAGATTTTATGGTTCTGAATTTGCATTAATTACAGATGGAATAAATTATGAACAAGCACAAGAGTTAACAGCTACAATAAAAAGAGAGTTTGAAAACCTTGCAAATGAGGTTGGCAAAGATGAAATTGCGCATATTGGGGCAACTCCTTTTAATCCTATTGGAACGACAGATCAAATGCTTCATGCAGCAAACGAAGCATATGAAAAAGCAAAACTAATAGGCCCAAATGAAGCTTTTATTAGAGATAGTGATGATTTAGTAAGAGATATGAAAGCATGGAGAACTTTAATATTTGATATTATAAAAAATCAAAGATTTGAAATAAGTTATATTGGTGATGCAAAAGTTTTAAATGGTGATGATGAGAATCAACTTGTAATGCAAGAAGCTTTTACAAAAGCTTATGATTTAGATAATAAAGATATTCCTATTGGTACTTTTGTATCTATTGCAGAGCAGTATGAAAAAATAGTTGACTTTGATAAAGCAGTTATTTCAAAAGTTATTAGTGATATAAAACTAGAAAATATTAAACACTCAATTTCAATTAACTTATCACTTGATTCAATTGATGATTTAAACTTTATCCTTTGGCTTAGACAAACACTACACAAGTATAAAGATATATCTCATCAACTTGTATTTTCTCTTACAGCTTATGCAGTTACTAAAGATATTGAGAAGTTCAAAGATTTTGTCACAATAGTACATGAACTAAATGCAAAAGTAATTATAAAAAGATTTGAATCAAAATTTATTGCATTAGATGATATTAAAAATCTTGATTTAGATTATATAAGACTTGCAAGAGAATATAGTAACAATGTAAAAAATGATCCTTCAAAACAAAGCTTTATAGAAGCAATGGTTGAATTAACTCATCTTTTAAATATAAAACTATTTGCAGAAAATATTAAAGATGACGAAGATTTACAAAAGGTAAAAGAATTAAAAGTATATGGAGCAAGTAGGTAAATATATGAAGCAAAAAGCTTCATATACTAGCCTTAAAAAACTTCAAGTTTTCACAAGAATCACATCTTGAGATATATTCTTCTTCATCCACATAACAAATAACACATGGATGTTCACTATTTTTACTTTTTTTTATGGTGCAATTAGGATTATTATTTGCAATAAATGAAACATTTAATGCAGAATCACACGCAAGAGTATCAATAGTCTTTCTTGAAGTATTTCTACTTCTAGCTACACATCTTCTAACTGTTGGATATGAACTTTGACTAAGCCTATGTAAAAGCTCTACATCACTACTTTTCTTTGCAAGTTGAATTAACTGTAATTCACTTAAACTATTAATTGCAATCTCATTTACACCCATAATCACTCCTTTATTCCTACTAACATTATAAAATATTTAAAAATAAATTCAAAGCCTAAAATTTGTATATTTTAAGTATTTTTTTAGTTTAAAATATAAAATAACAGTTATTTTTCTGATAAAGCATTGATAAAAAGTAAAAGAAATATTATTTTTAGCTTAATACTTAATTTATTGCTAAATTAGTTATTTATAGGATTTTTAATATGATGTAACAAGTAGTAACTATTTTAGACTTTCTTTATTTATAAAGATGACATAATTAAGCCATTTTGATTAAACATTAATTCTTTATTAATAAATATGAATTATAATACAGCTTTTAATAAAGGTAATTAATGTTTGAAAAATTTTTAAGATTTTTTGTAGAAAATGCAAGAATGAACTACACATTGTTTTTTCTAATTTTTGCAATTGGAATCTACTCTTATACTAAAACACCAAAAGAAATATTCCCAAATTTTGATTTAGATATGATATCTATAAATGGTTCTTATAGTGGAGCTAGTGTTGATATACTTGATAAAATGGCCGTAACTGAGATTGAAGATAATCTAAAAAATATCACAGGAATTAAAGAGATAACAACAGTAATTAGTCCTAGTAGATTTACAATTGTTTTAGAGTTAATCAAGGGTCAAAATAGATATAACATTGCAGATAAAGTAAAAGATACTATTACTTTAACAAAATCAAACCTACCCTCAGATATGGATGAACCAAGTGTTAATGTAATTGAAAGATATAAAAAACTTATTGATGTAACATTAACTTCTAAAAAATATTCCACTGATGAATTAAAACCTTTTGCAACACAATTAAAAAGTAAAATTTTAGGAGTTGATGGAGTCGGAGATGTATCTATTTATGGGGATTCTGACAAATATTTTGAAGTACTTTTAGATGATAGAAAAATCGAAGCATTAAACTTAAACAAAAGCGATGTATTTAGTGTCATTTCAAATTTATCTTATATTTTTCCAATAGGTAAAATAGAAGGAAGTAAAAAGCATTTTTATCTTTCAACATACAATGGAGCTAAAAATGCAATAGATTTTGAAAATAGCTTAATAAAAATATCAAATAAAACTTTATTTCTAAAAGATATTGCAACAGTAAAAAAAAGATATGAAGACTCTTCAACTCTTTTTTCTTTTAATGGAGAAAATGCTCTATCTTTGGCAGTTGAACAATCTGAAACATCAGATGCGCTTAAAGTTTCTCGTGATATGAAAAAACTATTAAAAAAGATAAATAAAGAAAATAGTGATATTCATATTACTATTGCAGATGATAATAGTGAAAGAATTCAAGATAGACTTAATATTGTTATTTCAAATATTTTACTTGGAATTATATTAATTACAATACTTGTTGCTTTATTAATTAACTTTAGAATGTCTGCAATTATTGCTATTGGTATTCCAACATCATTTGTTATAGCTACTGTTTATATGTATACTTTTGGCTACACAATAAATATGATTTCATTAGTTGGTGTACTTATTGCAATTGGTATTGTAGTTGATGATGCAATTGTCGTAAGTGAAAATATACAACAACATATTGAAGAGGGTTATGAACCAAAAGAAGCAGCTATACTTGGTGCAAAAGAGATGGTAAAACCTGTAACTATTGCTTCAATGACAACTCTTTTTTCATTTTTACCTATTTTAATGATTAGTGGAACTATGGGTGAAGTAATGAAACTAATTCCTATTGCATTAAGTGCATTACTTGTTGCTTCATTAATTGAATCTTTTATCTTTCTTCCAATACATGCATCTCATACATTAAAAAGTGGTTCAAAAGTTACTTCATGGGAAAAAGCAAATAAAATATATAGTGAAATAATTCACTTTTTCATGAGATGGAAAAAAACTTTTTTACTTCTTTTTATAATACTAGTGCCAATTATTACACTTATGGCTATTAAAAGTTCAAAATTTCAAATGTTTCCAAATTTTGATGCAACTGATATAAAAATATCAATTAAAGCAAATGAAAATACAAAGCTTGAAGATGCATATAAAATAGTTCAAAGTATTGAAGCAGATTTGATAAAAGAAGAAAAAAGATTCTTTATTAGAAGTATTGACTCAGTCGCTGGTTTTAGAAGAGATACAGGAAGTAATACAGAAAGATTTCCTTATGTAATGTATATGACAGTTGAATTAAAAAAATTAAAGCAAATGAACTTTTTAGATAAATATGTAACTCCTTATTTGAGTTTTTATTATGATAAAGAAGGAAGAGAAAGAACTGAAAAGTCAAAAGTTATTGCAAAAAAATTAAATAAATTTTTGGAAGAAAAAAAATACAAAGAAAAATTTAATTTAAGTGAATTAGTTATTTTAGAAAAAAAAGTAGGTCCAGTTAAATCAGATATAAAAATTGGTTTAATTTCAGATGACAATCAAAAAATAATTAAAAATGTAGAACTTTTAACTAAAAAAATCGAATCAATAAATGGTGTAGTTTCTACTTCAAATTCACTAAAGTTTGGTATTGATGAGATTAAAATAAAAGTAAATGACTATGGACAAAAGTTAGGATTAACGGAGAGTTTTATTGGTTCATATTTGTCAAATTTATATTTAGAAAAGAAAAAGTCTGTTTCTTTTGATGAAAAAGAGATGCTTGATATTAAAATAAGAAGTATAAATAAAGACAATTATGAAAACTTTAAAAATGTCGAAATACCATTGCCAAATGGGCAGTTTGTAAGACTTTATGAAATAGCAAGATTTGATATTATTAGATCATTTGAGCAATTAGTAAAAGATAATACACAAAAGAATTTTTATGTTTATGCAAATGTAAACTCTGATATTGTTACAGCTTCTGAAGTTACTAATAAAATAGAAGACACATTAAACAAGATAGAAGAAAATGGAGTAAGACTAATATTTAAAGGTGAAGCAGAAAAAAGAAAAGATTTAAAAAATGATATGCTTTATGCTACTTCACTTGCACTATTATTAATAATGCTTGCTATGCTTTATTTATTTAACTCTTTTAGAGATACTTTTATACTAATGAGTATTATTCCTTTTTCAATCTTAGGTGTATTAATTGGGCACAAACTAATGGGATTAAATCTTTCTATGCCATCAATTATTGGAGCACTTGGATTAGCAGGAGTTGTAATAAATGATGGAATTATTATGATGACATACTTGAAAAAAGCAAAAAATATAGAACAAATCTTTTATAGAGCATCAAAAAGATTTAGACCAATTATTCTTACAACAATAACAACACTAATTGGTATGAGTTCACTTATTTTCTTTCCAACAGGTCAAGCTGTTATATTCCAACCAATAGCCATTGCACTTGGGTTTGGTTTAGCATGGGGAACAATACTAAATCTTGTATATCTTCCCGTTCTTTATACTATTTCACATAAACTAAAGTAGAGTTTTCTCTACTTTAAAATACTAAATTTATATCCCATTCCATATATATTTTTAATAATTTTAGTTGAAGTTTTTTTTCTAAATCTTTTTAAAATCATCATGATTTTATTTTCACTATACTCTTCATTTTCACCATAAATAGATTTAAATAAGTCCATTAGTGTAAAATAATGTACATCTTCATTACAAAACTTTCCTAAAATAGTATATTCATTTTTTGTTAAATCAACTTCTTTATTCTCTTTTTTCAATATTTTATTATAATTATCCCAAGTAAAGCCATCTTCTAAATGGACTATATTCTCTTGATTTATACCTTTTTTATTTTCAATGGCTTTTAAAATTGAATCTTTAAAAAGACTTCTTGGAAGAGGTTTAACTAAATATTTAAAAATATTTAATTCAATTGCATCAAATAAATATGCTTTATCACTATGTGCAGAAAGCACGATAATTGTAACATCCTTATCTTCTTTTCTTATCTCTTTTACAACATCCATGCCATTTATAAAAGGCATACTTATGTCAAGCATAATTATATCTGGCTTATGTTTATAATACATCTCTAAGCCCTCTTTACCATCTGCTGCTTCGATTATTTCATCAAACAACTCTTCTAAATAAATACTATAACTTTTTCTCAAAAGTTCATCATCTTCTACAAATAAAAGTTTCATTTTTTCATCCTATAATACTAAATTTTGCGCCATTGCCATGATTTTTACAAATTAATTTTTTATTCATATTATCTTCAATTATTCTTTTTGCAATAAAAAGTCCAATTCCTGAATTTATTTTTTCATCTTTTGTTGAAATATTTGCATCAAAAATTTTCTCAATTGGTTTTACTTTTATTCCTCCTGCATTATCTATAACAGAAAAAATTGCTTTATGTCTTTCTTCTATAATCTCCAAAGTAATCGTTGGATTTTTAATTTTTTCTTTTATTATTGCATCCATTGAATTGTTCAATAATATAATTATAACTTGAATATACTCTTTTTTGTACCCTACTGTTTTAATTTTAGTATTTTTACAGTTTATCAAATGATTTACTGAATTTTTATTAAATTTTATATCTAATAATTTAATTGCTTTTTTTGCACAATCAATCAAATAAAACTCTTCTTTATTTTTTTGTGGACTAAAATAGTCTAAAAATTGAGTAACAGTATCATTCATATATTTTGTTTGTAGTTCAATCTCATTTAATTGATTGGACAAATACTCTTTTGTTAGATTTTTTTTATTATATGTTGTTTCTAAATTTAAAGATATCATATTTATTCTATGTAATGGTTGCTTCCATTCATGTACAATTGAGTTTAAAACTTCACCAAATGAGGCTAATCTTGTTTGTCTAAGTATATAAAGTTCTTGTTCTTTATTTTTTATTTTCAACTTTAAATTTTTTTCATTACTTAGTTTTAATCTATATGCAATTAAAAGTGACATCATAACAATTTCCAATAAAATATTAACTTTCAGGATTTTTGTCATTAAATTTGTATCAATAAAACCTAAAACAATATTTACTATAAATGTTAAGGTAACTACCATAAATATTGTCCAAATAAAAGCATATATTTTAGAAATTTTCTCTTCTGTTATAATTAGATATCTAATTGCAATAGAAATTATCAATAATGTAATTAATATTGTACATAAAAGCAAATATTTTTGAATCAAATAAAGAAAAGATGCATCAAGTAATGCAATAAAAAATCCAATTATTGAAACTAAAGGAAGAATACAAATTGAAGTAAGCATTAAAATTCTATATAAAACAAATGCATTTCTTCTACTTTGAAATAAATTGGAAGAAAACTTCGCAATTGATATAAAAGTTATTATAAAAAAGACACAAGATAAAAATTCATTTAATATAGGAGTTGAAGAAAATAAAAGATAAGTCAAATAACCATCATAAAAAAATAAAAAGCCAAATACTCCTATAATATAGCCTAAATAATATTTATAAATTTTTACTTTCGAAACTAAAAATATAAAAAAATTATAAAAAAACATTAAAAATAAAGCAGCATAAAATGAACTATTAAATATATTTTCAAAATCCCTTTGTTTATAAAATTCTTCTTTTGAAACTATATGCATAGGAATTAAAAGAGAAAAAGAAGAATCTATTTTAATATAAAGTGTACTTTCACCTTTTGGTATCTCATATGCGTATTTATTGTAGTCTGAAAATTCACATATATAGTTATATTTAATACCATTTTGATATCTTTTGATTAATTTACTATCTTTAAAAAAATAGAGATTAAGCTCATCAATTAAAAAGTTATCTATTCTAAAAAGCTGTGGATTAGAAGATTTATTATTGATTTCTAATTTTAACCAGTAAATATTTTGTGAAAATTTAAAATTTGAATTATCATGAATATTAAATTTTCTAAAGTTTTCATGTATTATAGTTTCAATAGGAAAATCATTTTTATTGTATGTTAAATATTTATCTAAACTTCTAATTTCATTATTACTATTTTCAATAACTAAAGTTTCAGAATACAAAAAATTAAAAAAAAGCAATAATAAAAAAAGATATTTTTTTAGATTTTTCATTTTTACTCTTAAATTATAAATACTAATGATGTTAATGTATCAAGAGTAATATCTGAGGGTTCAGCACCAATATCTTCTAAACTATTTTCTACTTTATGTATCATAAGAGAAAGTAACACTTCAAAAGAAAAATTAGAGTGTGATAATAAATTCTCTTTTTTTTCAATAATAGATTTTAATTTTTTTAATTTATTTAAATCATCAAATTTCTTTTGCATATATTCAACTTGCCAATTATTTTGCCAAGTTAAAAATAAATAGTTACCATTTATATCTTTTGAAGTTCTTATTTTCCATTTTAAAATATACAGATTCTTATAAAGTTTTTCTAATTTTTCTTTATTATAATTTAATGCTGTAAATTTATGTTGTCCTGCAATGGAGTAAGCATCATAAATCATATAATAAACTCCAAGTACCAAATAATCATTTCTATTTAAAATACCTTTTTCATCAAAAGCCAAATCAAGATATTGTTTAAAGTTTTTCAATTTTTTTCCATCAAAATCTCTTAAAGTTACAAAGGTTTTATTATTATTTATTTGTCTATAAATAGCTTTTTCTAAAGTTTTATTGTAATACCTTGGATTTCTTTTATCAAGTTTTACTTTATAATCATGCAAAAAATTCATTATTTTATTGTAATCTTTAGAAATTTGATTTGCTTTGTGTGTTTGAAATACTTTCTTTATATTATTATTTGATACGCAGCCACTAAAAAGTATAATTAAAACATATATAAATATAAGATTTTTGTACACTTTTTAGCTTCCTTTTGTAAGAATTATAAATTTACCTTATTTTAACATATTGATACATAAAATACATCTTTCCTTGTATAAAAATTAATGATTTTAATCTAATTTATTTAAGCATTCTTTTGAAAAAGGAATTATTTCATTTATTCTATTTTCTTTTATTTTATTTACCCAATTAGCATCAGCTAATAAAGCTCTTCCAACTGCAACTATATCAAACTCATTATCTTTTAGCTTTTTTTCTACTAATTTAATAGTTTCTAAGTCTTCATCAAGTCCTATATTTCCCACTGTTATTACAGGTTTATTTGTTATTTTTTTTGTCAAAGTTGCAAGAGTAAGTGGTGATTCTTTAAAAGCTGGTATCCAAAATCTTCTTTCACTTACATGAAATATATCAACTCCTGCTTCAACTAGTGATAAAAGAAGCTCTTTTAGTTCTTTTTCATTTTTAGCTATTTTTGCATCATAATCTATAGTTTTCCATTGTGAAAAACGAAATACTACTGGAAAATCTTTTCCTACTGCTTTTTTTATTGACTTTACTAATTCATTTGCAAAACGCAATCTATTAGAAAATGAACCTCCATATTTATCTGTTCTTTGATTTGTCTTTTCCCAAAAAAATTGATCTATCAAATATCCATGGGCAGCAAGAAGTTCTATTCCGTCAAAATTTAACTCCTTTGCATCAAGAGCAGCTTTTGTAAATGCTTTTATTACTTCATTTATATCATTTTGGCTCATAGCTCTTACAGTTTGTTTGCCCTTAATGTATTCATCCATTGGACCAATACTTACCATATTTTCATTAGGAGTTACTCCTAGTTTTCTAGTATTTCCTGCATGCCAAAGTTGTGGTATTATCTTTGCACCTGAGGCGTGAACTTTATCTACTAGTTTTTTCCACATAATTAAAGCATCACCATAAAATGCAGGAGCATTAAAATTACCATTTGCAACTTCATGGTTTACAAATGTTCCCTCACTTATAATTAATGCCGTACCACCTTTTGCTCTTTTAGCATAATAATATATCATATCTTCTGTTGGTATATTATTTTTAGCTTGAGTTCTTGTCATTGGTGCCATTGCAATACGATTTTTTAAAGTTAGATTTCCTAAAGTAATAGGAGAGAATAAAATTGAATTTTCCTTCATAATTATTTCCTTTTATTTTTTTGAAACTTTAACTTTTATATGTTATATTGTCAAGAACTACCTCAAAAGGTATATACATACCAAAAGGATACTAATGCAGATAAAATACAAAGAAAAAGATTATACATGTTCATTTGAGTTTGTCCTTGATATCGTATCTGGGAAGTGGAAAGGGCTTGTTCTTTGGCATCTTAGTAAGAAAACTATGAGATATAACGAAATTCATAAAATTTTAGGAAAGATTACACAAAAAATGTTAACTCAAACCCTTAGAGATTTGGAAAAACATAAACTTATCTCAAGAAAAGTCTATCCAGTTATACCACCTAAAGTAGAATATACAATAACAAAAAATGGACAAAAGCTTATACCAATTTTTCATCAATTGTCAAAATGGGGAGATGAAATGGCTGAAGAATATGCAGAAATAAAAAAGTAAACAATAAATAGAAAATCATCAAGGGCCCTTAAAGCTCATGATGATTTTCTCAAAGAGAGTGCAAACACAAGGCTTGCTTTTGTTTATACAAATAATTCAATTAACTCAAAGATTTAAGTTCAGCTTCTACTTTTACAAGTTTCTCTTTTGCTGAAGATAATCCAGCTTTATTCTCTTCTATAACATTAGCAGGAGCATTTGCTACAAATCTTTCATTTGATAACATTCCTGATAATTTTCCTATTTCTTTTTCTAACTTCTCTTTTTGACGAGTTAGTTTATTAATAATAGGTGTCATATCAATCTCACCTGTTGGTAAATAAACTTCTAAATTATCACTTACATCTGTTATAGAGTTTTCTACTTTTGCATCAACAAACTCTATATTTTCAACTTTTGCAAGTTTTTCTATAAATGGCTTTGCCATAGTTGTATCAATTTGTTTATCAAGTTTAATATATGCTTTTGCAATCTTACTATTACCCATATCTATGATAACTTTTGCTCTTCTAACTGATACAATAGCTTCTTGAATAATGGCAAAATCTGCTTCAACTTTTACATCTTTTTTTATCTCTTTTGGAAAGTTTGTAATCATTAATGATTCACCCTCTTCTAGAGATGTTCCACTTAATTTATGATATAAAAAGTCAGAAATAAATGGCATAAATGGACTTACTATTTTTAATGTCTCTTTAAAAATTGCTCCAAGTTCAATAACTGATTCTTTACTAGCTTTTGCATACTCAATACCCCAATCACAAAACTCATTCCATACAAATTTATATAAAGTACTTGCAGATTCATTGAATTTGTATGTATCTAAAGTAGTTCTTACTTCATCAACTGCATCACTTAATCTACTTTGCATATAAATACCAAGTGGTGTTTTAATTTGTATATCTTTTAAATCAGGGAAAGTATCCACATTTAGTTGTAAAAAGTTTGATGCATTATAAAGTTTGTTTGTAAAGTTTCTAAATTGCTCTAGATTTTTAGCACCTAGTTTTATATCTCTTCCTTGAACACAAAGATATGCTAAAGTAAATCTTATAATATCAGCACTATGTTCATTTACCATATCAAGTGGGTCAATTACATTACCTTTACTTTTAGACATTTTTGCCCCATGTTCATCTCTTACTAATGCGTGCATATAAATATCTTCAAATGGTAACTCTTTTTTAAAATGTTCTCCCATCATCATCATTCTTGCTACCCAAAAAAACATGATATCAAAACCAGTAATTAATAAACTATTTGGATAAAAGTCTGCTTCATCAGTTGAGTTATATAAATCTTTTAGTTTTTCATTATTTCCCCAACCTAAAGGTGACATTGCCCAAAGTGCAGATGAGAACCAAGTATCAAGAACATCTGGATCTTGAGTATATTTTTTACTTTTACATTTTGGACACTCTTCTGGTTCATCAGCTTTATCAGCCCATTGGTGATTACAATCATCACATGTAAATACAGGAATTCTATGTCCCCACCAAAGTTGTCTTGAAATACACCATGGTCTTAATTCATCCATCCAAGCTGTATATGAATTTATCCAATGAGATGGATGAAATAGTGTTCCATTGTGCTCACCACTTTTTGATCGCTCTTTTGTAATCTCTTTTGTTTTTCTAATAGATTCTTGAGCCATATCTGAGCTTAAAAACCATTGTTGAGAAATAAATGGCTCAACAATATTTTTACATCTATAACAATGTCCTACTTGGTGAACATGTTCCTCAATTTTTACTATATAACCCTCAGCTTGTAGTTTTTCTACAATTGGCTTTCTAGCTTCTAGTCTTTCAAGTCCTGCAAACTCTCCACAGTATTCATTTAAAATACCTTTTTCATCAAATACTTTAATAAATTCTAAGTCATGTCTAATACCAACTTCGTAGTCATTTTGATCGTGAGCTGGAGTAACTTTTACAATACCTGTTCCAAACTCCATATCAACATAAGAGTCAGTAATAATTTTGATTTTTCTATTTGTTAAAGGAAGAAGTACTTCTTTTCCTACAATATCTGTATATCTTTTATCATCTGGATGTACCATAATAGCAGTATCACCAAAGTATGTTTCAGGTCTAGTAGTAGCAACTGTGATATGACCACTATCATCAGCAAAATGATAATTCATATGATAGAAGTTTCCACTTACTTCTTCATGCTCAACTTCAATATCAGAAAGTGCACCATCGTGTGTACACCAATTTACCATGTAATTATTTTGAGTAATATGCCCTTCATTATATAAAGATACAAAAGCCTCTTTTACAGCTTCTTGTAAACCTTCATCCATAGTAAATCGTTCACGTTTCCAAGCAGGAGTAACTCCTAGTTTTCTCATTTGATGAACAATATTTCCACCACTTGTCTCTTTTTGCTTCCAAGCTCTTTTTAAAAACTCTTCTCTTCCTACCTCTTCTTTAGTTTTACCCTCAGCTAAAATTTGTTTTTCAACAACATTTTGTGTAGCAATTCCAGCATGATCAGTTCCTGGTTGCCATAAAGTTTTAAAGCCATCCATTCTTTTATATCTAGTAACAATATCTTGTAAAGTAAATGTAAGTGCATGTCCAATATGTAAGCTTCCAGTAACATTTGGAGGTGGCATCATAATCGCAAAATTTTTATCTTTTTCTTGAATAGATTTGTTTCCATCTATTTCAAAATATCCTCTATCTTCCCATATTTTATAAAATTTATCTTCTATTTTTGACGGTTCGTATTTTTCACTCATTAAAATTCCTATCAATTAAATATGCGCGATTATATCTATATTTTACTTAGTATGGATTTATAAATATTTTATTTAATCTCATATTTTAAATATAATTGCTATGTCATTTGTGATAGAAATATCAAGTTTTGAGGATTCGTTTTTCATTATTTTTATTGCTTCTTCTTTACTATAGGCTTTTCTATAAGCTTTTTCTTGTAATAAAGCATCATATACATTTGCATTAATTAAAACCCTATCTTTAAAACTTAAACTTTTGTTTTCAAAACCAAAAATATATCCACTTGCATCCAATCTTTCTTGAACTTTCATAGCCCAAGATACAATGTCATTAAATCCCATGATATTAGACAAAACTTTTTTTGTATAATATGGATATGTTCTAATTTGTTCTTTTTCATATATATCTAAAGGTTCAATCTTTTGAAGTATGTCATTAGGAACTACTAGTTTTCCAATCTTGCAAAAACCTGCAGCTATTTGTAGTGTTATTTTATCTTTGTATTCTAAGGCATAAAAATCACTAATTTTTCCTACATATTCAATCAATTTACTTTGCGGTTCAGCAAGTTTTAGAAAATTCTTTGCAATTTTTAACAATTTTTCAAACTCTAATGCTTGTGAAAAATCTTCAAGTAGTGTATAAATAAACAATAAAATATCTGATTCACTTTGTAAGTCTAACCAAAAGTTAATTGACTCATTAAGCTTAAAAAAACTATCTACAATCTGTTTTGAAAAAAGTATATTTTCATTTAACTTTACATAGTTTAATATTTTCTCTTTTTTTGCTGGATTAAAATTTGATAAGTCAAACTCTTCATCCAAGCTTGTTGCAAAAAAAATGATTTGAGAAAACAGAGGTATTTGTTCATTTTTTAAGCCAAAAGTTCCACTTCCATCAAAATGTTCTTTTTGATAAAGCAATATATCTTTTTGTTCTTGTATAAAAGGAAAATCTTTTACATACTCATTTGATAATTCGCATAAAGATTTATTATCACTACTTTGGTTTAAAGCTAAGCTTGAGCATAAAGAGTAAGAACACAAATCACTAAGTTGCTTATTATCTAGTTTTAATATAACTCCTAAACTTAAAGCTATATAACTAACTCTTTTCAAATGCCCTAACTGTGTAGCTTTTTTTTCATTATTTACATAATCTAAAACTATAGATGTTGACAATAAAAAGTTATTTAAATTAAATAAAATTTCTCTTTTTTTATCCATTTTACTACTCAACTAATTCAACTATTGCATTTACTGAAGCTTCTGTCATATCTAAATCCAAATGTTGTGAACCAGTTGCTTCTACAAGTTTTACATCTAAACCCTCTTTTTTAGCAAACTCATAAAAATCTTTTGTCTGTTTTGGAGTTGATATTTTATCTTCACTTCCATAAACTAAAGCAATTTTTGTTCGTCTATCAATATTATCAATAACATCCATAGCAGAGATTTTATCTTCAGATTTATTTTTTTTATCAAGTTTATAACTTCCACCAGCACAAAGTAGATTATTGATTAAAAAAGGTTTTTCTCCAACTAGATTTATTCCCATTGTACAACCTGCACTATGTCCTATATAAGTTACTATATTTGCATTGTATTTTGTTTTTAGTTGTGAAACCAATGAAGACAATAACTCAACATACTCTTTAGTAAAAGCAAGATTATCACCACTTGAAAGTGATTTTATATTATTTGTTGAAGAGTTAGAGTATCCAGGAAGTGCAATAGCAACCGTATTTATATCTGTTTCAAAAGATAAATTTTCAGCAAAAGGAGCATATCTTCCTAATGTGTTGGTATTTTCATCCCATTTACCATGAACAACTATATTTAACTTACCTTTTGTTTCTCCATTATACTTTTTAAAGTTTATACACTCACCACCAGCAAAAATGTAACTTTCTCCTTTTTTCTCACACGCTTCTTTTGTAACAGTAGAAGCATTTAATAATCCACTTGCTACAAATATAGTAAAAATAAGTTTTTTTATAAACATTTGTTCTCCTTTTAATAAGCTGTAATTCCTATATATCCATCAACTTGTCTTTCAATTACCTCAACAATACCTGCTTGAGTAAAATCAACTCCATTTATAAAATCTTTTTCTTTCCAATTCATAGTTTCCATTGTATTTTTACAAACTATAAACTCAATATCATATTGCATTAAAGACTTAATTCTTGTAAGAGTTGCTTTATCAAAATCTTTTTTTAAAGATTTTACACCTTTTCCATATGCAACAACTACAATTTTTAAACTCTCACTTGGATACTCTTTTAGTATATTATACATAGAACTCAAGGTATGATTTATTGTTTCTAAATCACCTACATGCAAAGAGTACACAACTTTTCTTGGTTCATCAAAACTAGGTTTAGGATTTGAAAAATCCCTTGCAAAACAAACTATACTTATTAATAAAACTAAAACCAACATTCTCATAATTTATCCTTTGATTTTTACTTGCATTTGCTCTGTTATTTCACCATCACTTATTATTTTGCAATACAAGCCTCTATTATTTTTTAAAAGCTTTGGCAACTTATTATCAAACTTACTTAAATGCTTACAAACAGTACAACTTTCAGTTATTTGTATTGCACAATTATTTATATAAAATATATCTCCTACTTTAAACTCATGTGGATCAAAATCTAAAAGAATATTTTCACCCAAACTTCCATAAACTAAATCAATATTATTCTCTTTAGCTATCTCATAAGCTTTTATTCCTACAATCATTACAGATTTATTAAGATCTTTTCCTGCAAACTTATCAAAAGCTATTCCATATCCTGTAATAAGATTTAATCTTTTTACTTGTGGTCTTGGTGAACTTTGTAAATCTTTTTTAGCACTAAATGTGCCTAATACTTTTCCTAAACTTATCATTTTATATTCTCTTTTAAAATATCTAAAAAATCTTTTTTACTCCAACTTCCAACATATGTTTTTAATAAGTTTGCATTACTATTTAAAACAAAGAAACTAGGAGTCACTCTTTTATAATACTTTCTAAGATTAAAAGGCAAAGCTTTGTTATCTACATCAACTTCAAGTAGAATATAGTTACTATTTAAACTTTTTTGAACCTTTGTATCACTAAAAACTTCTCTGTCCATTTTTTTACAATAATAACAGCTTTTTGAAGTTGCATAAACTAAAATAAGTTTATTATTTTGTTGCGCTTTTAATACAATCTCATCTTCATCAAAATTACTATTTACCTTAATTGTCTTTTTACTTTTATTATGTTTGCTATATTGCATAAAAAAGATTGCTAAGTTTACATACTCATCATCACTTAACTCTCCTTTCATACTAGGCTTTACATCATAATATTTCAAAATATGTTCATCACAAATACTATTAAACTTATCTGGCTTTATTAAATATGATTTTAAATACTCTTCAATTTCTATTTCTCTCATTTCACTATCATTTGGATCTCCAATCTTTTTGGGACTATCCATAATCGCATATGCTAGCATATTTGCAGTTGGAGCTTTCAAATTTAAAAGTTTATTATCTTTTTCAAAGAAATTCTCTTTTATTTTTTTTATTTCAATAAACTGTTGATGACATGAAGAACACTTATTTTCAAAAACCTTTTTACCCTCTTCATAAGAAGCAAATAAAAATAGGTTTACAAATAAAATAAAAAAAACTACTTTTCTCATTTTTACCCCTTTTCAAATTTATAAAATCTTTTATAAAACCTTATAAATTTGAAAAAGTATAAAGAAATTTCTTTATACTTTTTGCTTTAAACAATTCCTGGATTACCTTTTACACCGACAATATCAGGTGTATCAACATTTAGTTTTCCAATATGTTTTATATTTTTCAAATAAACTTCAACAGTTTTCCAAATTGGTTCACCCTCAGATTTTGATCCAACAGTTGACCAACCTGCAACCTTGTATGATTTATTTGCTTCTATTTTTTCACCTGTACTTGTAAGCGTAATAGATGAAATTCTATTACCAATTTTAGCAGTTGGATTGATTTTATAAGAAATTCCACCTGTTCTTACCATATCCCCACCTTGTTGATAAAATGGATCTTCATTAAATAGATTATCAGCTACATCTTCAAGTATTAACTTTATATCACTACCTTTCATATCTCTTGCATATGTTTCAGGATATGTCATAGCTGTTTGTGTCATCAAATCATCAAAAGTTATAACTTGTCCAGGTAACACAGATGTTCCCCATCTAAATCCAGGAGATAAAGAGATTTGTGCTTGCTTAACTTCAAGTAAAGAATCACAGATTATTTGATCCCATGAACCATTAAAATTACCCCTTCTAAATAAAGTTATATCAGTTGTTGCAATTTGTCTATTTAAATCTTCTAAATATGGCTTTCTTACACTTTTAATATACTCTTTCATCTTTTTATCTTCTTTTATTAAATCAGAAAATATTGGAAGAAGAGTAAATTTGAAGTCTTTAATTTTCCCATTTTGAATATCTAAATCTAATACATTTAAAAACTTACCATTTGAACCTGCATTACAAACATATGTAACACCATTTGCATTTTTAATAGGAACTGCTTCTGGAACACCATCATGAGTATGTCCACCCATAATAAAATCAATTCCAGTAACCACATTTGCTAACTTTTTATCAGTATCAAAGCCATTATGAGAAAGAACAATTACAGCATCTGGTTTTTCATTCTCTTTTATTTCATTTACAAGCTCTTGCATTCCCCCATCATTGATTGAAAAACTCCAATCAGGGATAAATCTTTGAGGATTTGCAATAGTTGTATAAGGAAAGGCTTGTCCAATAATAGCAACTCTTGCATTACCCATTTTTTTAATAGTATATGGTTTAAAAGCATGTCCAGAATCTTCATCATAAGCTTGCATTGCTATTTCTGTTTCTTCAAATAATGCAGCCTCTTTAACCTTTACATTTTGAGCTAAGAACTCAGCATCTAAATCTTTTACATTATCAAGTACTTCTTGTGCTTTATAAGTAAATTCCCAATGCCCAACAGCAATATCAACACCAAGTAAATTCATAGCTCCTACCATGTCTTTACCCCTTGTCCACAATGCAGTTGCACTTCCTTGCCAAGTATCCCCACCATCAAGTAAAAGAGTTTTTTCTTCCCCAAAACTATTTTTCAAAAAATCCACAACAGTTTTAATTTGTGCATAACCACCTGTTCTTCCAATTGCTTTTGCATACTTTTCAAAGTTTACACAAGAATAAGCATACTCAAGCCTTTTATTTCCTTTAATTCCATAATAATCTAAAAGCTTTTCTCCTACAATATGAGGAGGTTTACCATAGTTATCATAAAATCCCAAGTTTACACTTGGCTCTCTAAAATATACAGGCAAAAGTTGTGCATGAGAATCAGTCATATGCATAAGCCTTGCATTTCCAAATGGCTTTAATTTATAATAATCTTCTAAATTACCTGTATTTGTCATTCTTGTATGAGAGTTGGCAAAAATTGGAGATGCTCCAAGCATTGCCATCATATAAATAAACTCTCTTCTGCTAAACTTACTCATTAAACTATCCTTTTATTTTGCTGCATCACCTGTAACAGTAAATCCTAAAGATGTCCATGCTTGCATTCCACCTCTGTAGTATTTTATTTTTTCAGCTGGGAAACCAATTTTAATTAATGAATACTTTGCATACTTAACCATAGTTGGAGTTTGTCCACACCAATAACCATTACAATAAAGAACAACAGTTTTTACTTTTGAAAAATCCAATGTTCCATCACTTTTTACTATAACACCCATATAATCTTCCATCATATCAATTGCATCATCTTTATAATTAAAATTTGTATATGGAACATTTACAGCACCAGGAATTCTTAATCTTACATACCATCCAGGAGTTCTTGTATCAATAATCGCAATACTAGAATCAGTTTGTGCTTTTTTCATATAATCTATTAACTCAATTTCTCCAATTGTTTCAACACCTTTTGCTAAAATCATTGGTTGAGGAACACCAAAACTTGTATATGAATAAAGATCAATTATCTTATTTTTTTTATCTTGGACCCTACTTAATGTAAATGTTTCATTATTCAATGTAATCTCAACAGATTTAACACCTGGTACAATTGGTACATAGTTATCACTTTCTGCTTGACTATATGAAAAACAAAATAGTGTAAGCATTGATGTTGTTAAAATCTTTTTTAATAAACTCATATTTTTCCCTTTCAAATTAATATTCATATCCATCACCAGGAACAGCTAATCTCCAAGTTGTTTTTGCTTCATTTGCTTGTGTCAATGCAGATATCGCAAATTTACAAGCTCTAATTGCTCCAAACTCAACAGGAAGTTTTGTTTTAGAAGCTTTACCTTTAAAATCTTTTGGATTAACCTCTTTTGCACCTGTTTTAATGGCTTCCTCAACTGAAATTATTAAATCTGTATTATTAACTCCCAGTCTTCTAAACTCCAATTCATTCTTCTTTGCAATTTCATTATACTTTTTTGCTGTTTGTATAACTTTTTCTATACCATTATTTTCAACACTACAAACCTTTTCTACATCAATATCTTTTACTGATGATAGACTAGGAGAAGATGAAGATGAAGATGCACAAGCACCAAAAACTATAGTAATTATTGATACAAGTGAAATATTTAGTAACTTATTCATGATTTTCTCCTTTTACTTTCTAACATCTGGACCATCTATTGGCATATCATTTGACATATATGCCATAAAATATAGTAATTCATGCATTTGTTTACTATCATTTTTAGGTGGTACTTGTCCTTGGTCTTTTACACATCCTGACATTCTTCTTTCAAGTGTCCCTAAACCGCCCCATTTTAATCTATAAACAGGAAAATGCGTAATTTGTCCCAATAAAGGAGAAAGCTTTTCATTTCTAACTCTTTGTCCAGCACCTTGAATATGGCAAGTTGCACATGAAAGTTTCAAGTAACCTCTTTGAGTATAATAATACTCTTTACCTCTTTCATAAGCTTCTTGTGCTTCTTTTGTTGGGATTTTTATATTCATCTTCTTTTGTGCTTCTGCAGTTGAATATGCTAAAAATGCTTGAAAAGTTGCCATTTTCCCTTTTTTTGCATTCCATTTTTTTTCATTATTTGATTCTAAACACTCATTTATTGCAGTTGTTAAAGAAATAACTTCTTTTCTGTTTGTATCAAAATATGGATAATCGCCTCCAATAGTTGGATCAGGAAAACAAGTTTTTAAAGAATTCCCATTTGCAAACTCTTTAGTATAAAGTTCTTCTCCATCTTCTATTTTATCTTCATAAGGTGGAAACTCTTTAATTGCTTCATATTGTTCTTTTGCATCTTTGGCATAAGAATAACTTCCTATACCAAAATCCATATGTTTTAATCCTTTCTCATACCCATCTTTTAACTCTTCTTCTGGTGAATATGGAAAAAATGTATTTTTGTTCTTATAAGGATCTTGAAATTTTGCTTCAAAATACTTAACTAACTCTTTTTTGTCTTTTTGTGCTTGTACATCAAATTGTGTTGCATTTAAAGAAAAAAATGCAAATGATGTTAAAACACTAGCTTTTAGTAGTCTAGTTAACATGCCCTCTCCTTGTTATAAAAAAACTTTTTTAAGTATTTATCTAATTTTCTTTGTACTTACGTCTTTGTTACCTTTTAAATCAACCCACGTAATAGTAATTTCATCACCTTTTTTTGCACCTGTGAATTTGAACTTCATATAAGGGTCTTTTGATAAAAACTGTGAAGTTGACACTTCATAAACTACTTTTCCATTAGCTTCTGCCATAAAATGTGTAATAAAATTAACTTCTTTTTTAGCTCTTTTCGCTTCTACATAACTTAACATTGGGTGTTTTGAAAGAGTTTTTACAGTTACAACACCTTTTTTTTCTTTTGCTTTAATTCTTGTTTTTGCCATTTTACATCCCTTTTCATATTGATATTATTTGTTAATTAAAAGTTGAATAAAATCAACCACCACATCCACCAATTGTTACTTTTACTAGTTTTGAAACTTTATATAGTTTTCCATTTTCTTGTGCAACTACAGTAACTGTTCCTGTTTCAGCCATCTTAATTCTAATACCATAATCAATAATTGCATTATCAGGTATATCAAATACAGCAACAGCACTTTCTGGATTTGCATCTTGAAAAACTGCTATTTTTGAAGCTTTTAAATCTGTTTCAAAAGATACAGGAATAACAGCACCATTTTCTGCAATATCAGGAGCTTTAAGTTTTATTTTTCCCTTTGTTGCAGTTGTAGTACCAAATAGCTCTTTTATTGCATCATCAACTTTTGTTGCTTTCCAAAGATTTGGTTTTGTTTCTCTAAAGTTTACTGCACTTAAATTAACTGGCGCAGTAGCAACACCAAATGCCAATACACTAAGTCCTAAAAATTTTCTTCTTTCTAACATCATTTTTCCTTTATTAATTTATTGTTTTTAAATATGCAACTAATGCTTGTATTTGTTCATGGCTTAACCAACCATTTTTACCAAATGCAGGCATTGCAGAAATAGGATTTGTTGTATAAGGATTATAGATTTTCTGATACAACGCATCTTCTGGCCATGCTGATAAATATTGAAGCTTTGGTCCCATTGTTCCTGGACCATTAACCTCTTTTTCATTTACAGCATGACATGCTAAGCAATTACCAAGATCTTTTGTATTAAAAATCTTTTCTCCCTCTTTTATTAGCTCACTATTAGAAGCAAAACCGTTTACAGAAAAAACTGTAAATGCAACTAATGCAAGAAATAAACTTTTACTTAATTTCATAATACCTCTCCTTTCTTATTTACTTAACTCAATCATATAATCAACTGTTTTTTTAATATCTTCATCTGAAATATCCATATGTCCACCTTTTGGTGGCATTGCATTTATTCCATTTAAAGCATTGTTATAAACTGTTTTTATACCTTTTTGTAAAACATCTTCCCACTCTTCTTTATCGCCTAAAACAGGTGCTCCAATAGCATCATTTCCATGACAAACTGCACATTTAGACTCATAAATTGTTTTTCCTATACTTGAAGTTTGATTATCTTTTGTTTTTGGTAAATCTCTTTTTGTTGATAAAACTTGATTTGCATCTTGTGATAAATCATTTTTAACTTTCATAACAAGATTGCTTACATCTTCTTTAATACAATCACTCATACATCTTTTTCCAAGACCATAAGCTTTTGCATTTATAAAGAATTCTCTCATATTTTCCACGCCTTGTTTAGGGTTTTTAGGAGTATCAACTTTAGGATAAAAACCATCTTCATTTGGCATTTTTATTTTTGAAAAGTTATCTTTATTTAAAACAAATTCATAATCAAGCTCTTTACCATCTATTTTTATTCCATTTACAGATAATAAATATGCTACTAGTGCATATGTTTCACTATTTGATAAACTTTTTGGATTTGTATAAGGCATAGAGTCTTGAACATACCAAAAAAGAGTACTTGCATATGGCCAATAAGAACCAATAGTTTTAAAAGGTCCTTGTGGATTTGGATTCATATGTGCTGGATTTAATCTTTGCAGTTTTAAAGAGTCTTTAGAACCACCTGCTAAAGTAGGATAACCTTTACCTCCTGCTCCAAACTCTCCATGACAACTTGCACATTTATCATCATAAACTTCTTCACCCCACTCTACACTACCTTGTGCAACTTTAGGATTTCCATCTTCATCTAATACAGGTTTTCCACTTTTTGTATCATACTTTGGAAGTCCTGTTCCATCTGGCATAACATCCACATTCCAAGCTTTTATCTCATCTTTTGTTGCTTTTCTTCCAAAATCAAAATTTTTTATATCTTGTGAATTTTGATGATAAAGAGTATATTTTCCATCTTTTGTAGGATAAATTTTCCCTCCATCAACAGCAATATCACTTTTAGCAAAAGCTAAACTACTAGCTGTAAGCATGGCAAAAGCAAAACCTAGAAGCGTATTTTTATGATTTTTTATGTTTTCTAATTTGTACATTGTTACACTCCCCTTTTTTTGTAATTCCCCATGTTACTATCGCATTTCTGTGATAAATAGACTCTACTCCAACTTTAGAAGTTTCTTCATCAATTGTTGGTTGTACATATCCCATATCATCAGTTGCTCTACTTGCTAATAATAAAGGTTTCCCTTTCCATTTTATGATATAACTAAATCTAGTCCATGATTTTGGTAAAACAAGTCCTTTTAAATCTGCTTCAACCCAATTATCACCACCATCTAAAGAGATATCAACATGTTTAATTGTTCCTCTTCCAGACCAAGCAAGTCCTTCAATTTCAACTAAATCGCCTTTTTTTAGATCACTCCAAGGCTTTTCAGGACATGGTGAAGTAATTACAGAGTTAACTTCATTAACCCAAAAATATCTAATAGCTTTACCTGATTCTTGAAGCATTGTATATTTTGAAGTCTCTTCTTTTGAGTGCCAAGGTTTATTAGAAAACTCTAATCTTTTTAGCCATTTAGTATTTAAATTACCTTCCCAACCTGGAACAATAAGTCTTACAGGATAGCCTTGTTCTGGACGTAAAGCTTCACCATTTTGAGCCCATACTACCATCACATCATCAAGTGCTTTTTCAACAGGAATTGTTCTTGGATTACTTGCATTATCACTACCCTCAGCTAGCATCCAAACTGCATCTTTTTCAAGTCCAATATCTTTTAAGATAGTTTTTAACATTACTCCAGTCCATTGGGCAGAACTCATCATTCCTTTCATAAACTGTAAGCTATTAAACTGAGGACCTCTCCACTCTGGACTTCCATTTGCAGGACACTCAATAAAATATATTCTAGTTTCACTTGGATATTTTTTTAATTTATCTAAAGTTAAAACTATTGGCTTTTTCACTTTACCATGAATCATAAGTCTCCACTTATTTGGATCAACTTGCGCAGTTCCACCATGATTTCTTGTAAAAAATAAACCATTTGGTGTAATAATTCCTTCTGATTCATGTATTGGACACATTGATATAGAAGCATATGCATCACCAGAAGATAACAAATCATGAGTTCTTCTTATATTATTATGTTCATATGCTGAGGGTAAACCATATAAATTCTTATTTATTGGATCACCAAGTTTTGTACTCCATTGAGCTTCTTGCATTATCTCTTTTTCATTTGCACTTGCAATTGTAGGTGAAAGAAATGAACCTGCTCCCAATGCACCTGCTGAATACAAGATACTCTTCTTAAAGAAGTCTCTTCTGGAAGACTCTTTTACCTCACTAACATCAAGATTACGCATCTTAATAACCTTACTGTTTTTCATGTGCTCCCCTCTTTAAACTGCAACAATTAAGCTAGAAAATTACAATTATATATTTATTATTGAAATTTACAAGCAACTAACTAGAAACATTGATTTTTCTTATCACTTTGCAAGTATAATATTTATTGGTAGCATTAAAGTAGCAATAAAATAGGGGCTTATAGAATCATATTATAAAATTATATTAAATATAATTTTGAATTATTATAGTAATTTCTTTTATTAAAAAATAAAATTAGTTTTTTTATATGCATATTTTAGTCTTTAACTAGAAAAATGACAAAATAGTTTTCCTAACTAAACACAATTGAAATTTATTTTATTAATTTACCTATAAATTATAGTAATTTTAGATTTTTATGGTAATATTATAAATTCAAATCAAATCACACCATATCAAGAGTAAAATAATAGTGAAAAAAATCATACAAAATAAAACCATATTATTTGTAATAACAATCTCTTTATTAACTATTACATTTATACTTTTTAGCTACTTTACAATAATGAAAAAATATATAAACATAGAAAAGATAGAAAACTTAAAACATTTAGAAACATTTGTTCATAATATTGAAAATAAACTTTTAGAAAATGAAAAGAAAATTGACTATCTTATAAACTTAAATAAAAACTATAAAAATATCTTAAGACAAAGTAATCTTGAAAAAACAGATTTTATTATGAAAACTCTTGATTTAGATTTTTTAATGTTTGAAAAAAACTCTAAAATAGTTTTAAAAAAGATAAATCCTAATCATAAAATAAAAAATATCTTACATCTAGAAAAAAAGATTTTAAACTCATTTTCTAATTTACCAACATTTGGAATTGTTGTAAATATAAATTCAGAACTTTTTTTTATAAATAAAAAAGTTATAAATAAAGACTTTTTTATTTATACAATTAAACAAATCAGCAATAAAGAACTGAAAAACTTAGCTTTAAATTTTGAAAAAATAGCTTTAATTGATGAACATATTTATTCGAATAATAATTATATATCTAATTCTAAGATTTTTGATAAAGTATTTTTAAATACAAAAATAGATATACAAAATATAACTACAAAAGTATCTTTTTATAGTCAACAAAGCCATTATTTATTCTCTTTAAAACTAAAAAATAAGACTTTATTTATGAAAGAAGGAGAGAATACAATATTTATATTTTGTGCTTTTTTAATACTATTTTTAATACTTCTATTTTATACAACATATATTTATCAAAAAACTCTTAAAGAACATAATAATAATCTTGAAAATAGAGTTAAAGAAAGAACTTTACAAATTAGCTCTGCATTAAAAGAGTTAGAAAAAGTAAATTTAAAACTATATGATTTAGCACATACTGACTTTTTAACAAAGACTATGAATAGAAGACATTTTTTTATGCATGCTCAAAATATTTTTTCACAAACAAATAAGAACTTAAATGATCTTTGTGTAATAATGATTGATATTGATAACTTTAAAAGATTAAATGATTCTTACGGACATGATTTAGGTGATAGAGCATTAGTTGCTTTTAGTAAATGTGTAAAACAAAATATTATTGAAGATGATATCTTTGGACGATTAGGTGGGGAAGAGTTTGCAATAGTATTAAAAAATACAAACTTAGATAAAGCAATAAAAATTGCCAATAAAATTAGAAAAAGTATTGAAAATATTAATATTGTAATAAAAGATAAAAATATTAATATAACAGCTAGTTTTGGGGTAAGTGATATAAAAAATTGTTCAACTATTGATGAAATGCTACAAAAAGCAGATACACATCTTTATAGTGCAAAGAACTCTGGTAAAAATAGAGTAAGAAGTAGATTAAACCTTATCTAATCTTCACTCTTAGCTGCGTCTTTTATCAATCCTGCTTCTTTTAAAAATGGTGAATGTATAAAATCTATTTTTTTAATTCTGTCATATTTTGCATAACTTAAATACAAAATATCTTTTGCTCTTGTAACTGCTACATAAAATAGTCGTCTTTCTTCTTCTAAACTTCCACCTTTGCTCATAAGCTTTCTATTTGGAAATCTTCCATCCATTAAATCAATTACATAAACTTCTTTAAATTCTAAACCTTTACTTGCGTGTACTGAAAGTAAATTTACACCATCACCCTCACTCATTTCACTTCCACCTAAAACCATTGAGTTAATAAACTTTGAAAGTTCTGTGTAGTGTGTTGATAATCTTTTTAAAAGAACAGCTTTTCTATTTATTTTTGAAATGGAGTTATTTTTAAGTTCTAAATTTACTGTACCATCTTTTTGAGTCGCTCTTTTTGTAGATAATATCTCTTTAACTCTATTAAAAAGTGGGCTTTTAAAAATATGCTCAATTTGAGAACTTGGTGTTTTAACTCTTTTTAACTCTTTTAATAACTTGTAAAAATCATACAAATAGTTTGCACCCTCAACATTTAGTTTTGGATGTTTTAGTATTGGATTTGATAAAAATCTCTCTTCAAATCCACAATCTTTAAACTTAGCTAAACTTCCAAGCTCTATAAAATCATCAAATAAACCCAACTGAATATTTTTAACTTTACTTGATTCATATGGATTTTTTATCTTATCATCTGGATTAAACAATCCATCAAATAATCTTCCATGTCCTAATTTCACTAGTGCATCAAAAATATCTTTTGCAATTGCTTTTCCTATACCTTTTCCATACTCTATTAAATGAATAAAAGCCATCATATCATTACGAGATATTTGTAGCATTAAAATATCAATTATAAATTTAACTTCCATTGCATCAAAAAAAGACATTCCACCTTTTCTCTTTGCAGGAATACTAAACTCTCTTAAGTTTACTTCTATACCATCAGCACTTGAATTATTTCTAAAAATAATTGCAATTTCATTGTGTGGTGTGCTACTTTGAGATATAAGTTTTGAAATATACTCATATTGACCAAAGAGTTCATTAAAAGCTAATAACTTTGGCTTAATATCTACATCATTTCTCATTACTTGAAGATTTTTTTCATAGATTCTTTCATTGTATTCTATTACTTTTGATGCTAAATCTAAAATTGGTCTTGATGAACGATAATTCTTTCTAAGTGTATATACATTTGCACCTTGATATCTTGTCGAAAAAGTCGAAATAATTCCAATATCTGAACCATTGAAGGCATAAATACTTTGATCATAATCTCCAACGCAAAATAATGATTTTGGTTTAAAGCCATCAAGTAATCTTCCTTGTAAAGGGTTTGTATCTTGATACTCATCAACCAAAATTTCTTTAAAATCAAACTCATTCTCTTTTAAAGTATTTAACATAAGAACCAATAAATCATCAAAATTTACATAACCATATTTTTTCTTTAAATCATCAAACTCTAAAACTACATCTTCATAAATTGGAGTATAAAGTTCATGTGCAGCATTTTTAGTCATTATCCACTCTCCAAACTCTTCACCATCGTTTGAGTTTAGAAAAAGAGAATATAAATCATATAAATAGCCACCATCATATGGATTTGCCTCATCATCTCTATTATAAAATACTCTTTTTTCATATAAAGATTTAAATAGTGTTTTAAGCTCATTTGGTTGCTTTAAATTAATATTTATTTCAAGTTTTTTAAGTAGCTTATATGAAACAGAGTGAAAAGTACCTGCCATAATTTTTGCAGCAATATCTTTTCCAAAAAATTTTGCAACTCTTTGTACCATCTCAGCTGCTGCTTTGTTTGTAAAAGTTAATAGTAAAATTTCATCTGGTTTTGTTCCAGCATTAATTAAGTTTGCAATTCTTCCAACAATAGTAGAGGTTTTTCCTGTACCTGCACTTGCGATTATTAGGTTATATCCAGGTTCACAAGTTGCAGCTTCTAGTTGTTCTTTGTTTAAATTTGATAAAGGCATTAGTTGAATTCATTTTTATGTGTAAGTTTAATCATTTTTGAATATTATCATAAAAATACTTTGCATTTATTTCAACTAATTAGTTCTTAGGAAAATCCTTTATTATAGTAATTACAAGTTCTCCAACAGTTATTCCAAATTTCTTCATTTTTGAATGATTTATTATTACACCATCTTCTTGCAAGTGTAACCAATCTTTCACATCAATATTAATTGTACTGCCATTATAAGGGATTTCCATAGTATAATCCATCATAACCGTATTTCCATTTACTAACATTGTAGCTTCACCTACAATATCACCTGCTGTACCTATGTATTTACCATCTAAAGTTGGTTTTAACGTCCAAACTCTTGTTTGTTTTTCTCCATCATTATAAACAAATCTTTCATCTAAAGTTCCAACACCATTTTCATCCCAACTTCCTACTAAATCACCTTTAAAAGTTCTTATTATCTCTCCACTTCTATTTTTCACTAGACCATAAGCAGTAAGTTTTCCATCAAAATAGTCTTGGGGTACAAACTTGGGAGTAGTGTTATTAAAATCACTAATCTTCATAGATCCACAACCTCCTAAAAAAAAGCAAAATCCTAGTGTATAAAATATCTTTAAATTCATACTAATCCTTTATTTAAATAGATGTTTTGATCCCTTGAAAATACTAATTGAACAAGATTTATATTTCGTGTAATAAATGCAGCTTCACAATAGTTTAAGTACATTTTCCACATTCTAATAAAATAGTTGTCAAAACCTAATTTTTTAACCTCAGCAAGTTTATTTATAAAATTTTCATGCCAAATATTTAATGTTTTTGCATAATCTTCTGTAAACTCTTCCATATGCAATAAATTCAATCTTGTATGCTTTGAAGTAACATCTAAAATCTTTCCTACACTTGGAAGATGACCTCCTGGGAAAATATATTTTTGAATAAAATCAGTACTTTTACAATAGTGTTCATATCTACAATCTGGCATAGTAATAACTTGCATTGCTAAAACACCACTTGGCTTTAATAACTCTTGGCATTTTTTGAAAAAAACATCAAAATATTCTCTTCCAACTGCTTCAAACATCTCAACAGCTATTATTGCATCATACTTGCCATCTAAATCTCTATAATCTTTTAGTAAAATCTCTATGGCATCTTCAATTTTTTCTTCTTTGAATCTTTTTAGACATAAGGCTTTTTGTTCTTTACTTAAAGTTACTGTTGTTACTTTACATTTTCTCTCTTTTGCAAGATGTAATGCCATTGAACCCCATCCAGAACCTATTTCTAAAACATGTGAATTTTCATCTATTCTTAGTTTTTGAGCAAGTAATGATATTTTTCTTTTTTGTGCTTCAAATAAATCTTCATCTTTATTTTCAAAAACTGCACTTGAATACATCATCGTATCATCTAAAAAAAGTTTAAAAAAATCATTTGACAAATCATAATGTTCTGAAATATTTTTTCTTGAATTGTTTTTTGAATTTTTTCTTAATATATGTTTTATTCTATTAAACTGAGGAAGTAGATTAATTAGTTTATTATTTTTTTCATCACTACTTAATGAGCCTAGTTTATTAGAGTTTAATAAAGCAATAGAAATTAGATTTGTAAGATTATTTGTTTCAAAGTCTTCATCCATATAACTTTCAGCAAAACCTATATCTCCATACAACATAACTTTTTTGAAAAAATTATTATTTTTTATATATAGTGTAGCTTTTGGATTAAAACTATCTCCAAAAATCTCTTTTTTGCCATTTGAAAAAACAACTTCTAAAGTGCCTTTTTCAATTTTTGATAAAAAGCCATATCCAAACTTTTCCCAAAACTTCTTCATCTAAAATCTCCTTGTTTCATCTTGCTTTGTAGGACTATGCCACTTTAGACCTTTTTTATATAGTTTTAAAGAGTGCCAAAGTGTTCTTGTAACAACAAATATTGTTAAAAACCAGTACTTAAAAAAAAGCCTTAAGATGTTTTTACTACTAAACGTCAAAGGTTTACCACTAAAAACAGCTGTTAAGCTTTTTTCTTTTTTTTCATGATAATCAATTTTTAAACTTAAAAAATCTTCTTTTAAAATTAAGGTGAAAAAATATGTTCCATCTCTATTAAAAAATGGTGAGACATACATATCTTTTGTAATAACTGCACTATATTTATTGTCTTCATCTTCTTGGAGTTTCAAATCATATATTATATTTCCACCATTATAATTATGTACTTCTGCTAACATATAAATAGGTTTTTCATCTTTTATTATTAAAAGCAAACTTATTGGATTAAATACAAAATTACAAATTCTTGGAAGAGTAATAAATCTTAAACTTACATCTTCTTCATCTATTTTAAATTTTTCAAGTAATTCTTTTACATTTTGTATAAAATCATTATTTTTTCCAAAGTGATCTTTTGCATAAAATGAGAAGAGATTTAATCTATTTATTGAAAAATATTTTTGATTTTTTAAACTTTGAAAATCACCTAAATCAATATCTAAAAGATAAAAACCATAAGTAAACTCATGTACTTTTGGCTCAAACCTTTTATGATATATCTTTCCTTCTAAAAACTGATGACTCATAATTCACATCCAAACTCTTTTGCAATTGTATTTGCACTATATAATCCATCTTCATGGAAACCATATCTCCAGTATGCACCTGCAAAGTAACTGTTGTTTTTACCGTTTATTAAATCTCTTTTTTCTTGTGCTTGTATTGCTTTCCTATCAAATTGAGGATGTTCATATGAAACTTCTTCTATATAATCTTGAAATTTGTAATCTTCATTTAAAGTTACAAAATAATCTTTTTTTGTTTTTAGATTTTGTAATCTATTTATCCAATATGATAAGCTAACACTTGTTCTATCTTTATTATTTGTATAGTTCCATGCTGCATAGATTTTTTTATCTGGATACAAAGCATTCTTATCTGTATGTAATACTGCTTTATTTTGCTTATATAAAAAACAAGATAAAATCTCTTTTTCATCATCACTTGCATCTTCTAAAAGCTCTAATACTTGTGGCGCATGACAAGCAAATATTACTTTATCATAAAAAAAAGTATCATTAACACTATTTTCTAAAACTACTTTATTATTTTCTCTTTTTACTTTTACAATGTTACTATCAATTACAATTTTTCCAGAAATATATTCTGATATTCTTTTTACATAATTTATTGAGCCATTACTTACAGTTAACCATTGATGATGAGTACCAACTCCAAGTAAACCGTGATTTTTAAAAAACTGAAGAAAAGTTCTAGCAGGGAAATCATTCATTTTTGTATCAGGTGTTGACCAAATAGCAGCACCCATAGGCAAAATATATCTTTGTTTAAATACATCAGAAAAAATAGATAAATACTCTCCTAGGTTTTTATTTAAGTCTTCATGATTTATTTCTAAATCTTTATTTGCTTTTTTATTAAACTTTAAAATATCCATTATCATTTTATAATGATTATATGAAAAAATATTTTTCTTTTGAAAGAACAATCCACTTAAAGAATCACCATTATAAGCTACATTTGTTTTTTTATCCCAAAAACCAAAACTCATATCGCTATTTTCAATTTTTACACCAAGTTGTTTAAATAGCTTAGTTAAAAGTGGATATGTTTCATGATTAAAAACTAAAAAGCCAGTATCAACACCAAACTCCTTATCATCTTCTTGTACAATTGTAGTTCTTGCATGCCCACCTAATCTTGACTCTTTTTCATAAAGATCAACTTCATGTTTTTTACTAAGTAAATATGCACTTGCTAATCCACTAATTCCTGCACCTATAACTGCTATTTTCATTTATATCTTCCTTGTTTATCTTGTTTTGTAAATATCAATCTATTTAAATCTATATGAGCTTTAAGTTTTTCTAAAATAAAATCTAATTTCTCTTTTTTCATCTTAGGTGTTCTGCTCATAATCCAAATATTTTTCTTATCTTCATCACTAACAACTGCATTTTTATAGTCTTGGTCAATATAAACAATATTATATCTTTTAGTAAAAATCCAAAAATATGTCATATCAATTTTAGAAATTGATTTTTTGTTTTTTGAAGCTGTTTTTCCAACTCCTGAATATTCAATAAGCTTTCCACCTATTTCATTTTCAAAACATCTATTATAAATATTGTATGTGTTATCTTCTTGTAAAACATACTCCACACTAGAAGCAACACAGCTTTCTTGATAAAAGTTTGGTGTTCTTGCTATTTCATACCATAAGCCACTAAATTTATCTATACTTGCAAATTTTACTGGTTCTAATGCATTTGCATTTAATGTAAAGAGTATGATTATTAATAACTTATAAAACATCTTTTCTTCTCCTGTATGGTTATTTTATTGTAAATTAGTGCTGTTTTGTACTTATAAATAGTCAGTTAATATTTAAGATGTTTTGATTTTAGAATAAATACTACAGCAAGAAGTTTTAAAGTTATAGGAAAGAAACCATATAAAGAAGATAACAATAGTTGTGAAGTTGAGGATTGAGGATTTGAATCAAAACCAAAAACTCCTAAAATAATAAAAGTAATTCCCACCGCACTTGCAAGTGCTAATTTTGTAAGCATAGCCCAAAAACTAAATAAAACTCCAGTAAATTGACTATTTTGTTTTGTAAACTCTTGTGCTATATCTGCTTGAATTGATGAGGGCAAAAACATATCTGCACCTAAACTAAAGCCTGAGATAATACATACAATCAAAAAAGGTACAAAATCACCTTCTGATAAAAAAGGAACATATAAAAAAACTAGTGAAGCTAAGATTATAGAATAAATCCAACTATTTTTTTTACCAAATCTTTTAGAAATATAATACCAAAAAGGTAAAGCTAAAACCCCTGATAAAAAATATACTAAAAGAAGTACTCCAATTGAATCTTTTTCATTTAATACATAAGTTACAAAAAGTATAAATAAAGTTGCAGGTATAGCATTTGCAATGTTATTTATAAAAAAAGCAAAAAAGAGTTTTCTAAATTTGAAACTATTTTCTTTCAAGAATACAAATGATTCTTTTATTGTTATATCTGCATCTATTTTTTGTGTATTTTTAGTTCCAAATACTAAAAAAATCAAAAGAATGGGAAGTAAATATAACACCAACTCCCACATTAAAAGTAAAGATTTTTGTTCATCTTTTGAGATATTATAATAATAGGGTAAAAATAAAGCTAGAACAACAGCTATTATCGTAAAAAACTCTCTACTTGAAGCTAGAAGATTATTATGATTTTTGTTAAAACTTATCTCTGCACTTAAACTAAAATATGGAATAGTTAATAAACTCCATCCAGTATAAATAAGTACTGAAAAAATAAACAAATAAAAAGCATTTGCATTACTTAGAGGATGAGTTAAAAAATAAAATGAAAATAACACTATTATTGAACCAATTATTATAAAAACATATCTTTTAAAATATTTATCACTTAATCTTCCAATAATAGGATCAGTAAAAACATCAATAACCCTTGCAATTAAAAGAGTAGCTCCTACTAGTGCCATATCAATTCCAACATCTTTTGCATAAAAAGTTGGAAGATAAATATATAAAGGTAAACCTAAAATAGCTAAAGGAATAGCAAATAATGAGTATGAAAAAAGTTTTAATTTTGAAAGTTCTTTATTCATTTATACTTATCTTTTTTTTAATAAGTCTTAAAATAAAACCTAATAAAGGTATTTTTTCATAAATATTACTTGCAGCATCCCAATAATCTACATGTGAAGAAACCCTTGCATTATCATTAAACTTTACAATACTTACTCCCTCAAATGAGTTGAAATCTGAATCTTTTTTTGTTTTATACTCAAAAATCCAATGTATAAAAGATTGTGTTTCATCACAACTATGACTTAATACTATAAATTTAGCTTCATATAAAACTTCATACATATCTTGAAAAACTTCATAAATTTTTTCTACACCTACAACTTTTTGAAAAGGGTCTTGAAAAATAGAGTTTTCATCAAAAAAATAGTTATATTTTTCAAATTGTGTATCTTTATTTATAGTTTCAAAAAACTCACAATATGCTTTTAAATAGTCTTTATTTTTCATTTTAAAAGCCTTTTTGTAATATTTAATGAAATAAAATAAGGTAAAATTTTTAGAAGTTTTAAAAATAGTGCCAGTTTAAAAGGAAACCTTATCTCAAAGCCTTTGTTTTTTTCTATTTGTGAAGCAATTATTTTAGCAGCATCAATAGGTTCTAAAAGTTGAGGCATTTCAAAATCATTTTTTTTAGTAAGTCTTGTATTTACAAAGCCATGATTAATAATTTGAAGTTCTATATTTTTTCTTTTTAATTCTGGATGAATTGATTGTAAAATATTTACAAGTGCAGCTTTAGAAGCACTATAAGCACCCCCATAAGGAAGTCCAAAATCACTAGATAAACTACAATTAAATATCCATTTACCAAAACCTTGCTCTTGAAAAAAATCTTTTAGAATAGATATTACTCTAATAGCTCCTAGATAATTAATATCAACCATTTGCTCAAAATCTTTGATATTCCAATTATCTAAATCAAAAGTATTGTAAACAGCTGCATTATAAAAAAGTAAATCTATTTTGTGTTCTTGTGATTTTATTTTTTCAAGGGAATCTTTAATTGAAGATTCATTACTCACATCAATATTTATTAAAGTTAATTTAGAAGGATATTTTCCCATCAATGATATTAACTCTTTTGATTTAGTAGCACTTCTTGCACTAACTATAACACTATAGCCTTTCTCAAGCCAAAGTAAAACAAGGTTTAAACCTATTCCACTGCTAGCTCCAATTATCCAAATTTTTCTAGACATAGCATGTCCTTTATTTCAAGCATTGAGTTATAATATAATCATATAAAGTTTTTTAGTAGTTAATATTTGTTAGTTAATATTTGGATTTTTTGGGCAAAAAAAAAGACCTTCAAAAGAAGGCCTTTTTTACACACAAGGAAACATAAAAAATTAGTTGTCGGAAAACTTCTAATTCGCTGTCTATTTTTACTGGAAAATAAGTAAGTCCGTATCTTGCTTATTTCTGTAAAAATTATAACAGTATAGTATTAACTAAATCTCAACAAATAGTTAACAAATAGTTAACTATACACTTATATTGTATTTCTTTTAATAATTTGTTGTAAAAGTTTAAAATATCCTATTGCTAAAATTAATATTATGTATGAAAATTGAATAAAAGTCAATGACTTTTGAGCCATCACAAAATGTATTGTTATTAGTATTAAAGCAAAGTAAATTAGCTTATGATACTTATTGTACTTTTTAAATAGATTCTTTTTTGATGTAATAGCCATAAATAAAAGAATAAAAAATGCAATCATTCCAATATAAATAAATGGCTTATCTAAACTTTGTTTTATTATAAAACTAAAATCAAGTTGTGCATCTAAAATAGTAAAATTTAAAAAATGTAAAAATGCATAGAAAAATCCAAAAAGTCCTATCATTTTTCTATATTTTATTAGATTAACCCATTTTCTTATCATAGATAAACAAATACTAAAAAATAACAAAACTGTTGAAATAACACCTGTTACTGTATATATATATTTTATTGGATCATTTACATTTTGTAAAATAAACAATTCATATGATGTAACTACTAAAGGTAATAAAAAAAGCACAAATAATAAATATTTCACTAAAAATCCTTTGTTAAGTCCATACCTTTATATAAATGTGCAACTTGTTTTTCATAACCATTGAACATTAATGTATTTTGTTTAAAGAATTTACCTAAAACTCTCTCCCTAGCTTGTGACCATCTTGGGTGGTCAACCTTTGGATTTACATTTGCATAAAAGCCATACTCTTTTGGATTCTCTTTTTGCCAAGTATTAAGTGGTTCTTTATCTGTAAAAGAGATTTTTGCAATTGATTTAATAGATTTAAAACCATACTTCCAAGGAACTATTAGCCTAATTGGAGCCCCATTTTGCTTTGGCATTGATGAACCATATAAGCCAACAGCCATTAGTGTAAGTTCATTCATAGCTTCATCCATTCTAAGACCTTCAACATAAGGATAATCAATAGCATTGAAAACTTTATTTTTTTGATCAGGGAACATCTGCTCATCATATAAAGTTTCAAATCTTATATATTTTGCACTAGATAAAGGTTTTAGATATTTGATAAGTTTAGACAACTCAAATCCAATCCAAGGAACAACCATAGACCAACCCTCAACACATCTAAATCTATAAATTCTTTCTTCTAAAGCAAACTTTTTTAACAAATCATCAAAATCTAAAGTCATTGGTTTTTCAACCAATCCATCAACTTTTATAGTCCAATTTTTCGTATTTAAAGTATGAGCCATATCTTTTACTTTTCTTTGATTTGTAGTAAACTCATAAAAGTTATTATGTGAAGTTATCTGTTCATAAGTATTAAGTATTAGATTATTGGGATTTGGATCTTCTGTAAATTTTAGATTCTTAATAGGCATTTTTTCTTTTGCTAAAGCTTCCATAATAGAACCACTTGCAATTACACTTGCAGCACCAAGTTTTAAGAAAGTTCTTCTATTATCAAATAACTCTTTTGAAGTTACTTCATTTTCACTAATTTCCCAATCTTTTTTTGTAAGTTTATACATAGCATATCCTTTAAAATCTGTTATTATAGTTTATAACATATTTGTTAAGGATATGTGTAGTATTTATTTGCCTTTTAATAATATTTTTAAGTAACTACTTGACCATAAAATTAAAATCAACAAAAGGAAAAAAGAAGATATATTTATCCAGAAAACATAGTTTAAATTACTATTTAAAGTAAAAGATGCAAATACCCTTAAGATAATTACCCCTTGCAATGCTAAAAATAAAAACTTTGTAAAACTATTTGCATAAGGCGTTCTTCCAGAATGTCCTAAAACTACCCTAGTTCCAAAACCTAATAGAATTGTTGTAAAATATCCTAAAGCAAAAGCATGCAAAGATGCCTTTTCGAAAATAAAATCAATATTTAAAATAGAAAAGCTATTTTCTAATATAGATATAAAAAATCCAAGTGGAATCCAAAATAAAGATAAATATAAAACCCACATAATTGCACTAACTTTAAATATTGGAAGCTTCCATTTTATTAATTCATTTACAAAAAATACAAAAAATAGTGTATCACTAATTAGACTAAAATAAGCATTTTCAAAAAACAATGCTATTACTTTTAATAGCATCAAAAAGAAAAATATCTCCATAATTTTTGAACTTTTATTTATTTTATACTCAGGCACTTTTACTTGTGTAAAAAATGGTATCATTCTTTGAGATACTGCAAAAATGATTCCAAATGAAAATATATAAAAACCACTATTAATAGCAAGTTTTTTTAAAGTAAATGAAAAAGAAACATCAAAAAATGATATGTAAAAAAGTATGTGAGAAATTAATCCTGCAAAAAAACAAATCAATATCCATTTAGCATCATATTTATTCGTAACCTTACTATTTTTATAGATTTCATACAGTGTTTTAAATGATAAAATTTGTGCAAGTAAAAGAGTAAAAGAGAAAAGAAACAAATATTCATTTGCAAATAACAATGAGATAAAAAAGCCAACACTACTAAAAAAATATAGATAAAAGTGTTTCATATAAGTTGATACTTTTATTTGTGCTTGTACTAAAAATCTGGGAAAAACTACATACAAAAATCCAATAAAAAACTGAATAAACACAATGTGAATCATACTATAAGCATGATAATCTAATATTGAACTGTCAATTGATATTTTTTGTGTATATACACCTAAAATTAAAGATAAAAAAAGAATGAAAAAAATCATTCCATTTGAAAAGAAAGCTTGATGGGGTTGGCTAGAAAAATTCTTATACCAAGTAGTCATAATTACTCCTATAAAAAAAGGAGTTTAAAACTCCTTTTTAATGTTTAAATAATTATAACTCAAATGTTAAATTAAAAAATTGATTACTGACAAGTTCCACAACAAGATGTATTTGTTGCTTCTTTTGCAGCTTCAAAAGCAGCATCATAATTTGGCTCTTCTGTTATTTCATTGCAAATTTCTTTATATACAACAACTCCACTTGCATTAATTACAAATACAGCTCTTGCAGCAACACCTCTTAAAGCTCCACTTTCAATTAAAACTCCATAAGCTGTAGCAAGTTCTTTATTTCTAAAATCACTTCCAACTTTTAAATTTTCAATTCCCTCTGTTGTGCAAAATCTACCCATTGCAAAAGGTAAATCCATAGATGCAACAACTACTTCTACATTATCTAGTTTTACAGCTTCTTCATTGAATTTTCTAGCTTCTGCTGCACAAACTGGTGTATCTAATGATGGTACAACAACTAAAACTTGTGCACAACCTTCTTCTCCACCAACTTGTATTTCACTTAAATCTTGTCCTACTATTTTTACAATAGGAGCTACATCTGAAACATTTATTTCATTTCCAGTAAGTTTTACTTCTTCACCTTTTAAATGTGTAATTGCCATTTTTTGTCCTTATTTCTTTGTTTAAAATATTATATAAAATTTATTTGAATTATTACTTAATGGTTAAGTTTTATTGCGTTTGATTCTAAAATCACTCTATTTTCTGTAATTAAAGTATTTAGTGCTGCTTTAAATCTTTTTTTACTCATTTCAAAAAGCTTTGTAATCAATTCTGAATCACTTTTTGATGTAACTTCTAAATAGTTATTATTCGATTTTAAAACTTCAACTATTTTGTATAAATCATCATCACTATTTTTAACACCTATTTTTTGTAAAACAATATCTAATTTTCCATCATCTCTTACTGTTTTAACATAGGCTTTTTTAATATCACCAATATTTAATTTTGAAAATATTTCATTATGATAAAGCATTCCCTCGAAATTCTTATTTACATATACTTTAAAACCTAAAGGTGTTTTTTTATAAACAATTATTTCTACTTCATCATTTGTTTTAAAACTATTTGTATTTCTATCATACTCTTCTTTAAACTTTTCAGTAGCAATTAATCTATTTGATTTTTCATCTTCAACTAATTTTAAAACTCTTTTTTCACCAACTTTAAAAGGAGATTTTTGTTTGTTGATTGGAACTAATATATCTTTTGGTAACCCAATATCTACAAAAGCACCAAATCTTGCTATATCTACAACTTCTAAAGCAGCTATTTCATTAAGTTTTAATTTAGGAGTTAAAGTTGTTGAAACTAATCTATCTTCACTATCTGTATATATAAATACATCAACTGTTTTTCCAAGTTCCATACCATCTTTTATATATGCATTTGGAAGTAAAACTTCTACCTCATCTTCACTTATTAAATAAAGTCCTGGTTCACTTGCTCTGTTTATTTTTAATGTGTTTATTTCACCTAGTTTTATCTGTTTATTCATATGGTTATTCCGTTATTTTAATTTTTGTTATTATATCTAATTTTTATCTTTTTATTACTTTTACTAAAAAAAGAGTTATAACTCCAACAATAATAATACTTGCACCAGAGCTTATATCATAAAAATAAGAAATCACTAAGCCACTTATTGTAAAAAATAGTGCAAAAAATGAACTTATTATCATCATAGATGATAGTTTAGAAGCAAAAATTTCTGCTAGATACGTGGGAATTGTTAAAAGTGCAATTACTAAAATCAAACCTACAACTCTTATTGCTGCTACTACACATAATGCTGCTAAAATTAATATAAGTGTATAAAAGAATCTAACACTAATACCTCTTAATTTTGCAAATTCACTATCATATGATACAGCTAAAATCTCTTTATAAAAAATTGATATTAGTAAGATTACTAAGATATCTAAAGTAAACATATATATAATATCTTCATTTGAAACAGCAATTATTGAACCAAATAAGTAACTCATCAAATCTACATTATATCCTGGAGTTAAATCTACAAATATAATACCAATAGCCATTCCCAAGGCCCACATCATTCCAATGATACTATCAATTCTAGTTTTATTATATTGAGTAATAAAAGCTATAAATATTGCTGTTATAACAGCAAATACAGTAGCTCCCAATAATATAGGTATTCCTAGAAAAATTGCTAAACCAATTCCACCATATGAACTATGAGCTATTCCACCTGCTAAAAAGGTAAGTCTATTTACAACAACTAATGAACCAATTATTCCTGCTGCAATTGAGATTAAAACCCCAGCTAAAAGTGCATTTTGAACAAAATCAAATGATAATGCTTGTATTAACATATTAGTATCCATGATTACATCCACAAGAAGATTTTTTTCCTAATGCTGAAAGAAGTTCCACTTCACATAAATGCTCACTATCATCAATATTTTTTTCAACATTATCAAGCTTATGATAAACAAGATTTTTATTTACATGTGCTACGCTTTTTGCATAATTTAACAATACAGAAATATCATGACTTACAACTACTATTGTAATATTTTCATTTAATTTTGCAAGTAACTCATAAACCTCTTTTTGTCCTTTAACATCAATACTTGCTGTTGGTTCATCAAGTAACATTACTTGTGGATTTGCACATAGTGCTCTTGCTATAAAGACTCTTTGTCTTTGCCCTCCACTTAAATTTCCTATCTTACTTTTTGCAAACTCTTGCATACCAACTTGCTCTAAAGATTTCATAGCACAAGCAATATCCTCTTTTGAATAACCAAAGAGTTTTCTTTTTGAACCAATATGTCCCATAAGAACAACTTCAAGTGCTGTTATAGGAAAATCAATATTTAAATTTGTATTTTGAGGAACATAGCCAAATGATTCTTCTTTTAGACTCTTTTCTATACTTCCTTTTTGAGGTTCTTTAAGCTTTAAAATTAGTTTTAACAAGGTACTTTTACCACCACCATTTGGTCCAATAATAGCTAAAAAATCACCTTTTTTTATCTCTAAATTTATATTTTCTAAAACATTTACTTTATCATAACTAAATGATAAATCTTTTATTTTTATTATATTCAAATATTTACCTTTTCTATCAAATGCAACTAAGTCGCAATACTATCTAAATAATTATTAATTTTGTATCAAAAAATAGTTTTAAATTTTTCCCATAAAATTCCCAAATACTCATGAAAAGCGAGTTCTGATTTATATAAATTATAAGCTTTTGGTCTTGATAAAAAATAGCCCTTATTTTTTGCAAGATGATTTGTAACCGCTGGAATTGGCAATAAACCATGTTTTTTAAATATCAACATAGCTCTTTTCATATGTGAAGCAGAAGTTACAAGTATGAACTTTTTGTTTTTTAATAACTGTTTTACTGCTAAAGCTTCTTCATTTGTATCTCTTGGCTTAGGTAAAGTAATAATATCTTCACTTTTTACTTTTAAAGACAATGCAAGTTTTTTTTGCATAAATGCATTAGAAATAGTATCTTTTCCTTCATAGCCTGAAAAAATAAGTTTACTATTTGAAGTATTTTTATATATTCTATAAGCTTCTAAAAATCTATTTAATGAAGTTGTGTTTAGTTGTGAAGTAATACTTAAACTCTCATTTGTTGTATGTCCATTACCTAAAACCACAATATATTTTATATCTTTTGGTATTGTTTTCAAAGCTTTATAGCTATTTTCTAAAGGAAATAATAATCTATTTGAGATTGGCTCATAAGATAATAAAACTATCCAAAAAAAAGAGAATATAAAAAAAACTTTACTTTTAAAATATGATTTTTTATATAAAAAGACTAAAGCAATTAAAAATAAAATCAATCCAAGGGATAAAGGCATAAAAAAACCAGCAATAATCTTTTTTGCTAAAAACATCAACTCTTATTTCCTACTAAAACAGAAGCATATCCCACAACCCTTGAATCATCTTTTGTTTTATCAAAACTTGTACAATAATGCAATACTTCATTTTCTAAATTTTTATTAATTGAAGCTTTAACAAGGGCTTTTACACCTATCATACCACAAGCTTCAGCACCTTTATTAAATAATTCCATATCTTTTTTAACAATTGCATTTAAACAAATATTGTCTTTATTATTTGCTTCTTTTAAGTTATAAAAGTGACTTAAATCTGTACTTATTACTAAAAATGTTGTTTCATCATCAAGTATATTTTCAATAAGTTCACTTAAATCGTTAAAATCAATTTTCCCATAAACAATCTCTACTATTTTACTATTTGAAAAATAGTGTTTAATAAAAGGAGCTTGTGTCTTAGTAGAGTGCTCTTCATGAACATCTTTTATATAATCACACCATTGGTATTTTTCAAGTATTTTATTTGCATATTGGGTATCAACTTCTATATCTCCTAAAGGAGTTTCATAATTACTACTTAAACAAATTGAAGCTTTTTCAAAATAGATTTTATGTGAGGGGCCAATAACAACTACTCTTTCATAATTTTGATTTTGTGAAGCTATATTAAAAGCTAAATTAGCAGTAAATCCACTATAAATATATCCTGCATGGGGAGAGATAATAGCTTTTGCTTTTAAAGGTTTGGCGTTTAATTTAAAACTATTATTAAAACCTTTAATTAAATCTAAAATTTCTTCTTTATTATTTGGATAAAATGTACCAGCAACTGATGTTTTTTTATTACTCATTTCAAATACTCCCTTTACTTTTTTACTGCATTTTGGACATACTGAACCAACAATTATATTTTTTGTTATTTTAAAGTATTTTCTACTTATTAATAACTCATTACAATTTTTACAATAAGTATTATTTTCATAAGAAACATTCCCAATATAAACATTTTTCAAACCCACTTCTTTTGCTATATCATAGGCTTGTTTTAATTTTTCAAAAGGAGTTCTTGGAAGTTCAAGCTCTTTATAATCAGGATGAAAAGCACTTAAATGCCAAGGAGTATCTTCTCCTAAACTATTTTTTATAAAACTTGCCATATTAAATAACTCTTCTTTTGAATCATTTTTTGTAGGAATTATAAGTGTAGTAATTTCAAGCCATATATTATTTTTCTTAAAATGTATCAAGTTATCTAAAACTTGCTGTAAATTTCCACCAAGCTTCTTTTTATAATAATCACTATTAAATGATTTCAAATCAATATTAACAGCATCTATAATATCTTTCATGTCATCAATAACTTCACTACTTTCAAAGCCATTACTTACAAATACAGATTTTATATTATATTTTTTAGCCTCAAGTGCGATATCTTTTGCAAAAGGATAAAAAATTGTTGGTTCATTATATGTATAAGAGATTGATTTGCAATCTTTTTGTATTGCTATTTGAACTATTTCTTGTGGTGAAATATAATTACTAGTATCTATATTTTTTTCTTGTGAAATTCCATGATTTTGACAAAAACTACATTTAAAATTGCATCCAACAGTACCAAGAGATAAAGATTTGCTATTTGGTAAAAAATGATATAGTGGCTTTTTTTCAATAGGATCAATATTAAAAGCACTAATATACCCATATACTAAACATTTAATTTTATTATTGATATTTTTATTTACTCCACAAATACCCGTTTGGTTTAATTTTAACTGACAGTAATAACTACAAAGCAAACAAATTTGTTTATCATTTTTTTCTTTGAAGTATTGCATTTTATCTATAAGCCTCTAAGTCCTCTGGCTCTTCATAATCATCTTTATATTTATCTCTTATTTCAAGAAACTTATCTAAATTATCAAAAAAGATATCTACAAGTTTTGGGTCAAAATGTTTTTCTCTTTGTTCTTTAAATAAATTCAAAATTCTATCCAGTTCCCATGCTTTTTTATAACATCTATTACTTCCTAAAGCATCAAATACATCTGCAATTGCTGTTATTCTTCCAAAAATGTGTATATTTTCACCACTTAAACCTCTTGGATAGCCTGTTCCATCCCATTTTTCATGATGTTCATATGCTACTGTTGCAGATGCTTTTAAAATTTGTCTATTTGAACTTTTCAGCATATCATGACCCAATTTTGCATGTTCTTTCATGATTTCAAACTCTTCTGGTGTAAATTTACCTGGTTTATTTAAAATATTATCAGAAATAGCAACTTTTCCAATATCATGCATAGGTGAGGCTAATCTTATTAATTCAGCAAGCTCTTGACTTAATCCATACTCTGTTGCTAAAATATATGAGTATTCTGCAACTCTTTTTACATGATTTCCTGTCTCTTTACTTCTTGCTTCCCCAATTGTTCCAAGAGAAAAAATTACATCTTTTTGTGTATCTTCAATCTCTTTGTGTAAATTTATTCTCTCAGTAATATTTTTACCAATTCCCATAAACTCTTTAATATTACCATCTACATCTTTAATTGCTCTAAAAGTAAAATCCATATTATAAAGACCATTTTTACTATTACAACAAAAGTTTAAAACTCCTCTATATAAACCTTTATTTAAAATATCATCAAAAACCTTTTCATACTCATCATATGAATTTTTATCAACAATTGATATAAGTTCTTTACCTATTATGTCAATCTCTTCTTCAAAGTGTAATAACTCCAATAATCTATCATTTGCAAAGGTAATATTTCTATTGATATCAACTCTTACAACAGAAGCACTTATATTAATCATATGTTCATACTCTTTTAATAAATGAACACTTTTTATTGCATCTTCTTGAGAAGTAAAAAGTTTTTCTTGTAAAAACTCCTTATATGCTTCTCCTTCTGTTACATCATATCTAATAGCAATAAACTCATCAATTTCATCTTTTGAGTTTAATATAGGCACTATTGTTGCATCAACAATATAAGTTAAACCATCTTTTGCTCTATTTTTAAATCTGCCTTTCCAAACTCTTTTTTCATTTTTGATTGTATTCCATAAATCTTTGAAAAACTCTTTACTATTATTTGGGTGTCTTACTAAATTATGTGAGTTTCCAAGTAACTCTTCTATTGAATATCCAGAAATATCACAAAACTGTTTATTTGCATAAGTAATTTTTCCATCTACATCAGTTTTTGAAAAAATTGCAGATTTATCAACTGCTATTTTGTACTGTTCTAAAAGTTTAGTAACACTTTCATACTCTTTTTGTCTTTGAATTTTTTTATAGGCTTTATTTATTTTTTCAAAAAGAGTTGAAATATCAATTGGTTTTAGTAAATAATCATTAATAATATCTATTTTATTTGCTTGTTTTATAAACTTTGCTTGTGAAGATGAAGAGAGTATAATAGCTGGTATTTCTTTATTTATTTTAGTGATTTCTTCTAACATTTCAAAACCATTTAATTTAGGCATTTTTATATCAGTAATAATCAAATCAATTGATTTATCTTTAAAAATATCTAAACCTTCTTGACCATTTGATGCTACAATTACTTCTTTTGCGAAAAGTTTTAAAATAGTAGCAATTTCAGTTTTTACTGACTTTTCATCTTCCACATATAAAATAGTTAAGTTTTTTTTAGATATTTCTTCTTTATGCATAGATTATTCCTTAATCTTCATGGCTTCATATATAAAAATTTGTGCATTATCTTCAAGACAAGATATTGATACATTTGCTTTTGTGCACAATGAGTTCATAAACTCATCGAAACTTGGTAACTGTTCCCAAACTTGAGGTAAAAAAGTTGCTTGATTTTCATTATACTTTAAAATTACACCATGTTCATTTGGAATTAATTTATCTTTTAAATCATATTTATCTATATAAGTTACTCTTCTTGGTGGAGTTAAAACAGAAACTTCTATTTTTATATTTGTAAAATCTTTGAACTGTAAAGGTTCAAATCTTGGATCATTAAAAGCTGCTTTTCTTGCATTGATAAAAACATCTTCATAAAGTTGAGTATGTGCAGTCAAAGAGCCTATACAACCTCTTAATCTGCCATTTAAAGTAAGTGTTACAAAACTTGCTCTTTGTTCACTTAATTCATCAAAGTTTGATAAATAAAACTCTTTATTTAAAACTAATGACTTATCAAAATATGTAAAAATGCTTTTTCTTGCAATATCTAAAAGAACTTTTAAATCCATTACTTTCCTATTAACTCTTTAATTGTAGCTTGAAAATCTTCACTATCATTTACACACTTGCAAACCTTATAGTCACTTATTCCTATTTCATCAGCAATCTCTTTGTACTCAATACTTAATTCAAAATCTGTTTCTGAATTATCAATAATAAATGCAATTGGATAAATCAAAACTTTTTCATCTTTAAAATTTTTCAACATATCATCTAAAGATGGCTCAAGCCATTTCAATGGCCCTACTTTTGATTGATATGCTAGGTTTGTTGATTTAAAATTATAGCCTTTTTGTTGTAGTTTTTCTGATAAAATTCGAACATGTTCATTAACATGTTTTTCATATACATCTCCTGCATCAACAATTTTTTGAGGAAGACCATGGGCTGAAAAAATAAGATTATACTCATTTACATTTTCAACTTTTGAAACTAACTCTTTTAAAATAATATCATTAAAACTCTCATTTTTATAAAAAGGATCAATAACTTCGATATTAAATTCATCTTTTGCTACTTCATAAAAATCCTCAACAGAAGATTTTGTAGTGGTTGTTGAATACTGAGGATATAAAGGAAGTAAAATTACATCTTTTATACCTTGTTCTTTAATTTGTTTTATTGCTGTTGATGAAAAAGGAGGAGTATATCTCATAGCTTGAGTAACATAAATATCATCAAAACTATCATTTAACTTATCAATTAAATTTTCAGTTATTTTATTAATTGGAGAAAATCCACCTATTTCTTCATAATTCTTCCATGCTTCATTTAATCTTGAAGTTGTAATAAAAAAAGCAATCATTTTTCTTAAAATGCTACTTTTGACTGTAATAATATTTTTATCATTAAACATATTAGTTAAAAACATTTTTAACTCATTTTTTGTCCTTGGACCACCCATATTTAATAAAACTAATGCTTTTTTATTTTTCATTTTTCAACCTATTTAAATCTATAATTTCATCTGCACACCAATTAGCTAATGAGATATCATGTGTAATCATTAGTATTGCACATTTATCTAAATATTTTATTAAAAGTTTCATAACTTCTAAAGATATAATATTATCTAAAGCTGATGTAGCTTCATCTACAAGTAAAAGATCAGGTTTCATTAATAAGCTTCTTAAAATTGAACATCTTTGAAGTTGACCACCACTTAATTCATGAGGTTTTTTTAATAAAAACTCTTTACTTAAATTAAGCTCAAGACATAACTTATTTAATTCATTATTTAAAGTATCATTATCAACCACATCTTTTATTTGCTCTAAAATTTTATAAGATGGATGAAATGAACTATAAGGGTCTTGATATATTGAACTTATTTTCTTAACTTTAATAATTCCCTTTTGTGGTTTTAAGTTATTACAAATAAGTTCAAATAAAGTACTTTTTCCCTTTCCACTTTCTCCTACAATACAAATAAGTTCGCCTCTTTTTAACTCAAGATTAAAATCATCATATATCATTTTTTTATTATTAAAAGAGAAAGAAAGATTTTTTATGCTCAATACTAAATCATCACTCATTTTTTACCTAAATACTTATATATAATTAATTATAATATAATAAGATGGCTTTAAAATAGTATATACATTATCAAAAAATTAGTAAAAATATTAATTTTGATATTAAAAGTTTATTCAAGAAAAAAAAAGATAAAATGCATGTCTTAGATATTTCAAGGAGAGATAATGAAAAAAATTGTTTTAGGAACATTAATAGCAGCAGCTTCTGTAATGGCTGCAAATTGGGCTGCATGTGCTAGCTGTCATGGTGCAAAAGCTGAGAAAAAAGCCTTAGGTAAATCACAAGTTATTGCTGGTTGGGACGAAGCTAAAACTATTAAAACACTAAAAGGTTATAAAGATGGATCTTATGGTGGAGCTATGAAAGGTGTAATGAAAGGTCAAGTTGCAAGACTTTCAGATGCAGACATTAAAGATTTAGCTAAAAAAATTGCTTCATTTAAATAAATAATTATAAATTATTGAAAAAAAGTAAGTTACTTATCTAACTTACTTTTTTTTTGCTCTTTTTTTGCATTCATCTTTTTTTGTTCTTTTTTTCTTGCATCATTTAAATCTTCAGTTGAATCAAAAAGCAAGCCACCCATCATTTTTTCACCATCATCAAACTGACCACCTTTAGCTCCCCAAATAAATACACCTAGTATTGCAAAAGAGACTACAAGTGCAACAACTAACATCATTAATAAAGTACCATCAATCATAAAAAATTCCTACTTTTTTAATTTAATTCTCATAGAGTTAGCAACAACAATAAGTGAACTAAGACTCATTGATAATGCAGCAACCAAAGGAATAACATACCCAGCCATTGCTAAAGGAATTGTTATTGCATTATATACTAAAGATATAAATAAATTCTGTTTTATAAATTTGTATGTTCTTTTTGAAAGTGTAAATGCTAGTTCTAAACTATTTAATGAATTATCTAGTAAAACAATATCTGATACACTTAATGCAATATCAGCAGAACTTCCCATTGCAATAGAAACATCACTTTTTGCTAAGGCAACAGAATCATTTATCCCATCACCTACCATAATAACATTTTTATCTTTATTTTTTAAATCTTGTATAAACTGTGCCTTTTCTATTGGATCAACTTCTGAAATATAGTTTTTAATTCCAACGTTAGATGCAACATTTTTTGCAGTTGCATTATTATCTCCTGTAAGCATGACTACATCTAAACCTAATTTTTTGATATTTAAAATAAACTCTTTTGCGCCCTCTTTTATCTCATCTTCAAGTTCAAATGTTGCAATAACTTTTGAATCTACTACAAAAATATAAATAGAATTTTTACTTTCAAATTTATAATCAATATTATAAGTTTTTAAAAGTTTCATATTTCCGCCTAATATATTAAATACTTTTCCATCAATATTTTTATATTTTGCGACTACACCTTGTCCATCAATACTTTTAATATCAAAAAGATCTTTTGATTCTAAAGAAAAATTATTTTTCATATACTCTTTTACAGAATTACTAATTGGATGATTTGAACTATCTAAAAGAGTATATAATAAATTTAGTTTGTGAATATTATCATCTAAAAATTTTGCTTTTTTTACTTTTAGTTTACCTTTTGTAATTGTTCCTGTTTTATCCATTACTAAAGTATCAGCTGTTGCCAATGTTTCAATATATTTTGCTTCTTTAAATAGTAAACCATTTTTTGCAAGTTCTGAAATACCTATTAAACTAGCTATTGGCGTTGCTAGGGCTAAAGCACAAGGACAAGCAATAACAATAACTGAAATTGCAACAATAAAAGATTTTTCAAAATGTTCAGCCCCCTCATAATCAAAGCCTAAATCTATCCCAAAGTAATACCAAACAACAAATGTCAAAATAGCTAAAGATAAAATTAATACACTAAAACCTTTTGATATTTCATTTGCCTTATGTTCAATTTTTGGTTTTGAACTTAATGAATCTTCAAGTAAAGTTACTATTGAATTTAAAGTTGAATCTTCATAGGATTTCAAAACTTTATATCTTATAACCTTTTCACAATTTATTGTTCCACTAAAAATTTTTGAACCCTTTTGTTTATCAATAGGAAGTGATTCACCACTAATACTTGATTCATCAAAAGATGCACTTGAAGATTCAAGTGCTCCATCAAAAGATGCTTTTTCACCTGCTTTTAACTCGACAATATCTCCAACTTTTACACTATTTATAGGTAATACTTTTTTTATATTGTCTTCTATAATAATTGCTTCTAATGGTATTGAGCTTTTAATTTTATCTAAGGTATCAACGGCTGATTTTTTACCAATAACTTCAAGATACTTTCCAACTAAAACAAAGGTAATAATCATAGCAACACTATCAAAGTAACTCTCACCCTTGCCTCCAAAAAGAACATAAAGCGAATAAATATATGAAAATGTAGCTCCTGAACTAACTAAAAAGTCCATATTTAAAATACGATTTTTCAATCCATAATATGCACCCTTATAAAAAATCCAACCACTATAAAAAAGTACAGGTGTTGCTAGTATAAACTCACCTAAGTGTATATAATTTCTAACTTGTTCAGAGATTCCTGTAAAAAATCCAGTATATTTTGCTACAGATAACATCATTATATTCATTGTTGCAAAAACAGCTACCATCATTCTAATAAAAAAATCTCTTTTTGATTTTGTAGCTTTTTCATCTGCAATAGTTGCATCATATGCATATGCGTTATAACCAATACTTCTAATTTTCAAAATAATTTCAGAAAGTTTAATTTTATCTTCATCCCAAACTATCTTTGCTTTATTTGTAGAGAAATTTATATTTGCTTCAACTATTCCATCTGTATCATAAAGTACTTTTTCATTTAGCCAAACACAAGCAGCACAATGAATTCCTTCAATTATCAAGTCAATTCTACTAAAGCCTTCATCTGTTGTTTTTATAAAATTATCTTCAAAACTTTTTGTATCAAATTTTTCCACATCATTATCAGTTGTTAATGGTGGAGCAATGGTTTTATTTCCAAGTTTTTCATAAAAAGAGTCTAAACCATCATCTTTTAGAAGATGATAAACTCCTTGACAACCTTTACAACAAAAATGCAAAGAATCATCTTTTATCATTATATCTTCATCATACTCTAAATGACAATGATCGCATTTTATTTTTGACACTGAAATATTCCTAAATCCCTATTTTTAAAAAGTTTTGCACTCTCTTTTACAAGACCATGCATAGAGATATAAACTCCTTTAGTATCATTAGTATTTAAAAAGCTAAGTCCTATCATAAAATTTGAAGTTGCCTCAATTTTATCAATAGAGTATGGGTGCATAGCCCCTGTTAAAACAATAAATTTATCTTTAACTCTTTTTTCAATATATTTTGCAGTTTCATCCATAGTATCTGTACCATGAACTATTAGAATCTTATCATATTTTCCAATTTCATTAATAATTTCTTCTCTATCATTAGTATTGATTTTCAATGAGTCTTTAAAGATAATACCTTTTATGTCAATATTTAAATTTCCTCTAGCACAATTTTCTAAAATATCTAAAATTGCTTTGTTGTCTTTAGCTACATCTAAAGTTCCAGTTTGTTCATTGTATCTTTTATTAAATGTTCCGCCTGTATTTATTACTAATAATTTATTCATATAACCTCTTTTAAATGCTTTTATGTTATTATTATTTAAATGAATAATAATTTTCTAAAACAATAATTATTATTATACCGTATTAACATTGGAGTAAATCTTAATGATAAATAATATCTCAATATTAAAAAATATTACGATTTTATATGCAGAAGATGAAGCTAGTTTAAGAGAAATAACTTTAAATATCTTAAAAGGTTTCACAAAAAAACAGTTTGTTGCAAAAGATGGTCAAGAAGGCTTGGACTTGTTTAAAGAGAATGAGGAAGAGATTGACCTTATCATAACAGACGTAAATATGCCACATATGAATGGTTTAGAAATGATAAAAGAGATAAAACAAATAAATCCTAATATTCCAATTATTGTTGCAACTGCATTTTCAAATACAGAATATTTACTTGAAGCAATTGATATTGGTGTTGATAAATATGTTTTAAAACCAATTGATATGAAAAAATTACTTCAAACAATGAGTCAATCATTACTTTATCACGAATTAAAAGATTTATACATTGATAAACTTACTCACTTACCAAATAGAAATAGATTAAAAAAAGATTTAGCCCAAACAGAAGAAGACTTGATGGCACTTATAAATATTGATAAGTTTTCAACTATAAATGATTTGTTTGGTGAAAGCAATGGTGATAAAATACTTTCTGAATTCTCAGATAATTTGAAAAAACATTTTTGTAAACAAGATTATAAAATATATAGAATTGAAGCAGATAAATTTGCAATAGTTTCAAAAAAACAAGATAAAGATATTTATGAGTTTAAAAAACTATGCAAAACCTTTGCAGATAATATTCAAAAAGAAACAATTATTATTGATGATAATGAAATTGATTTAAATGTTACAATTGGTATTGCAAAAGGTGATGGTAATAGAGCATACAAATATTCTCAAAGAGTTATTTCATATGCAAGAAGTAAATTTGAACAAGTTATGATTTATGATGATTCTTTTAATATCCAAGAATCATTTGAAGAAAATATAAAATGGGTTAAGAAGATTAAAAATGGTCTTAAAAATGGTAATTTTAAAGGTTTTTATCAACCAATAGTTGATAATAAAACTCAAGAAATCTATAAATATGAAGCTTTAATTAGATTTATTGAAGATGATGGAGAAGTAATTGCTCCATTTAAATTTTTAGATATAGCAAAAAAAGCAAAATTGTACCCCCATGTAATTAATGTAATGTTAAAAGAAGCATTACTTCTTATAAAAGCAAAAAATAAAAGAGTTGCAGTAAATATCTCATTTGAAGATATTGCAAGTGATGAAACACAAAAATTCATTTATGAAGAGTTAAAAGCTGAACCAGAAGCAACAAAACTTTTAGAGTTTGAGATATTAGAAAGTGAAGAAATTTCAGATATTGATATAGTAAAAAGTTTTATAAAAGATGTTAAAGCTCTTGGTTGTACAGTAGGAGTAGATGACTTTGGTGCTGGATACTCCAACTTTAATATGCTTACAAATTTAGATATTGATTTTGTAAAAATTGATAGTTCATTAATAAAAGAGATTGATCACTCAAAAAATCAAGAGATTATTGTAAATACAATTTCAAACTTCTCTAAAGAGTTTGGTTTTACAACAGTAGCTGAGTTTGTAAGTAGTAAAGAGATTTATGAAAAAGTAAAATCTTTAGATATTGACTACTCACAAGGTTATCACTTTGGTAAACCTATGAGTTTTGATGAAGTATAAGTTAAGTAGATGAAACTAGTTCATCCACTCGCTTATAATTTGTTTTTTATTAAATAAAGAAGCTTTTATTCTTGCTGCATTTGCGATACTTACAAGTTTTTTACTTGCATCATCTAAATTATCATTTATTAAAAAATAATCATACTTATCAATAGAGTTAATCTCTATTTTTGCATTTTTTACTCTTTTAGCAATTATATCTTTTGAATCAGTTGCTCTATTATTCAATCTACTTTCTAACTCTTTTAAAGTAGGTGTTGTAATAAAAACAGAAGTTAAAAAAGAACAAAGGTCTGTTTTCTTAACTAAATCATGTCCTTGCACATCAATATCAAAGATTACTAACTTTCCATCTTTCAAGGCTTCTTTTACAGGTTTTAAAGAAGTGCCATAATAGTTACCATGAACATTTGCATACTCTAAAAAGTTCTTATCCTTGATATCTTTTTCAAAATCTTCTTTTGATACAAAAAAATAATCAACACCATTTTTCTCTCCTTCTCGTGGAGCTCTTGTTGTTGTTGAAATAGAAAAATAATACTCACTAATATCTTTATAAACTTCTTTTAAAAGTGTTGATTTACCACATCCACTAGGACCAGAAATAAGTAAAATTGCTCCATGGTTATCTTGCATTAGTTATTATCCTTCAAACTTAATTTTAAATCAATATCTTCACCATTTGAAAGTTTATCAATAACACTTTGGTCAAATTTTTCTAATAATGGTTTTAACTCATCAATACTGTACTTATTCAAAATTAATTTTAAAGGTTGATTATTTGCAATATCATAATCACCAACTTCATTTAATGCATCATCAATAATATCAGATAACTCTTTCCAATCAGTCTCTTTTTCACTATTTACAAACTCATTTTGTATATTGTCATATCTTAATATATCAGAAATTTTAGATAATTCATTATTATCTAAAACTCCACCATCATTTAAAGTTGCTAAAGTAACTATACTTTCATCATTTTCATCTTCAATATCAGAAGCTATATTATCAGCTAGTGATTCAACATAATTTGTCAAATCTTCTGCTGAATCATCATTTATCATAGTAGATGCTGAATATTTTGCACTATTTTTTATATTTTCTTGTTTTTTTAAAGTCTCTTCTTCATCAATAAATTCTAATTGTTCTTTTATTATTTCTTGAAGTTGTAAAGGTAAAAAAGGTCTTGGAATAATAAAATCTCTTGCTTTTTCAAAAGGTAATTCATCATTGCAAATAGCACCAAGTTTAGAACAAAACTTCTTTAATGAATTAAATCTATCATCGATATATTCTTGATCAATAATTATAAAATCTTTTTTCTCTTGTACATTATAATCACTTTGAACAAACAGTTCTAAATCAAGTTTTTTGCAAACAAGTTTAAAAATCTTTACAATTATTGGAGTATTACTAATCAATAATATATTCACCCTAGCTCCTCTAGCTTTAAATCAATAAGCTTATAAGTTTTATCACACATTTTTGCAAGCTCTTCATCATGTGTTACTAAAATCAAACCTGCATTATATAAGTTTACATACTCAAAAAGTGCATCAATTACGTGAGTTGAAGTCTCTTTATCTAGATTTCCAGTAGGTTCATCAGCAAAAATTACTTTAGGCTTTTTTGTTAAAACCCTTGCAATCGATAATCTTTGCTGTTGACCTCCACTTAGTTCTCCAACTCCTTGATTAAGTACATATTCTATATCCAATACTTTCAATAGATTTGTATCAATCTCATTTAAACTAAGCAGTGTTGCTATATCTAGATTCTCTTTAGCACTAAATCCTCTAAATAAATAATGTGCTTGAAATATTATACCAAAATCTTCTCTACGTATATTTAAAAGTTTTGTTTTCTTTTGTTTATATATATCTTTTTGTTCAAAAAAAACTTTTCCACTATTAGGTTTTAAAAGTGAAGACAAAATATTTAATAATGTGGATTTTCCACTACCACTCATACCTATAATTGCAATAGTCTCTTTTTGATGTAAAGATAAATTTATATCATTGAAAAGTTCATAGTCAAATTTATGAGAAACCCCTTTTGCTTCCAGCAAAAGGGGTTTAGTTGTAGAGTGTGACGAGTTTAAATTTTGTTCGTACACAATTGTTCTTTAGTAGAGATTATTTACCCATTTGTTTTGCAACTTCTGCTGCAAAATCTTCTTCTTTTACTTCTATTCCCTCACCAAGTTCAAATCTAATGTATTCAACAAGTTTAATTGAAGAATCAACTTCAGCAATTGCTTGCTCTACAGTTTTTTTATCATCCATAACATAAGCTTGAGATAGTAAAGCTAATCTACCATCTAGTTGAGTATTATCTTGGATATATCTTTCGATTTTACCAGGAATAATTTTATCCCAGATTTTTTCTGGTTTACCTTGCTCTTTTAATTCAGCTTCAAATCTAGCTTTTGCATTTGCAATAGCTTCATCTGTTAATTGAGATTTAGATACAAAATCAGGAATATTTTTTAATGGTTTACCTAATCTTTGTAATTCATCATTCTCTGCTTCAATTTCAGCTTTAATAGCTCTATTTTCTGCTTCAACAAACTCTGAATCTAAATCAGTATATGAAATAACAGTTGGTTTCATAGCTGATGCATGCATAGCAATATTTCTTAATAATGTTGCAGTTTTTTCTTTTGCCGCATCATCACAAGTTGCAGCTAATAAAACCCCAACTTTACCATTTGCATGAACATAACCATTAACTACTTGATTTTCTGCAGTAGCTAATTTTCTTGCTACTAAATTTTCACCAATAGTTGCAATTTTTTCATTTAAGAAAGTTCCAAACTCTTGTCCATTGATTTTTGAAGATGCTAAAGTTTCAGCATCTTTAATATCATTTGACTGTGCATGAGTAGTAATTTCTTTAGTTAAAGAAATAAAATTTTCATTTTTTGCAACAAAGTCTGTTTGAGAGTTAAGTTCTAAAATTGTACCTTTAGTGTTATCTTCATTAATTAAAACAGAGATTAAACCCTCAGCAGCAACATTACCAGCTTTTTTAGCAGCTTTTCCAAGACCTGCTTCTCTTAAGTGTTGAACTGCTTTATCTAAATCACCTTCACACTCATTTAAAGCGTTTTTACAATCAAGCATACCAGCACCAGTCATCTCTCTTAATTGTTTAATTAATTTTGGAGTTGCACCTGCCATGATTATGCTTCCTCCTTCGCTTTTTCTTCTTTACTTTCTTCTGCTACTGCTTCTGCAACAACTTCTTTTGCTTCTTCTTCGCTTACAGGTGCTTCAACTTCATCAGTACCCTCAGCATCAGCAGCTGCTGATTTACCTTCATTAATTGCTGCAGCCATTTCTTGACAAAATAATTGAATTGATCTAATAGCATCATCATTTCCAGGAATTGGGAAATCTACTAAATCAGGATCGCAGTTTGTATCTAATGGAGCTACAACTTTAATTCCTAATCTTCTAGCTTCTTTAATAGCAATTTTTTCTTTAACTGAATCAAGAACAAACATCATATCAGGGATATTATTCATTTCTTTAATTCCACCAAGATATAACTCTAATTTTTCTTCTTTTCTTGTAAGCATTAAAGCTTCTTTTTTAGTTAAAAGATCAAATTGACCTTCTTCTTTCATTTTTTTAATTACTTCTAATTTTCTAATTGATTTTTTAATTGTTCCGTAGTTTGTTAACATACCACCTAACCATCTATGGTTAACATATGGCATTCCACAAGATTCAGCAGCTCTTTTTACAGCTTCACTAGCTTGTTTTTTAGTACCAACAAAGATCATAGTTTGACCCTCAGCAGCTGCATCTCTTACTACATTATATGTATATCTGAAATATCTTAATGTTTTTTGTAAGTCAATAATATAAATATTCTTTCTAACACCAAAAATATATTTTTTCATTTTTGGATTCCATCTTCTTGTTTGGTGTCCAAAGTGTACACCACATTCTAATAGGTCTTTCATAGTAACCATATTTAATTCTCCTAAGTTTTTATTTTTTCAATTGGGTTTAGCCTCTGTGCCCCTTAGTATCAGCATTGATACAACCCATTTTAGGACTGACACATGTGAGGTTTCTAATCATAATTATTTTGTAAATTATAATAAGAACGCGTATTTTAGCTAATGTAACTTTAATTTAAGTTTAAGCAATTATAAAGAGACAAAATCTCTTTTGTTATTTAAAACTTTTATTAAATAACGTCTTGTCTCTTTATATGGTAATTCTTTTACTAATTTTTTATACACTTGTGAAGCATTACTTTTATTAATCATAGATTTTGCTCTTTGTTTATTAGAATTAAATGTTTTTAAGACATTTCCACTTCCTGTATTATAAGCACTAATTACACAATACTCTTTTGAAATAGGATTATATATTCCTTTTAAATATCTTTCATTTAATATTTTTAAATATACAGTCCCTAATTTTATATTATTACTTGCATTAAATAAATACTCTTTACTTGGAGTATGTGTTTTATTTGTTAAGTATTTATAAGAGTCCCTTCCAGCAGTAGTGGGTACAACTTGCATTAATCCAATAGCTCCTGCATTACTTATTGCAAATTGATTAAAATTACTTTCTGTTTTGATAATTGCATAAATCAAATTCTTACTTATATTATATTTTTTCGAATATCTTTCAACAAGAGGTTTAAATTTGGCAACTCTTATACTTGCATGGTCTTTTACCATTGGTATTTTCACATAAGCAACTTTTGTATTTTTATTATCTTTTTTTATTGTTTTATATTTTATTTTTTTCGTTAATAACTTAGCAAATCTATTTGCCCTCCAAGAGTATCTAATCTCTTTATTTTGGTCATCTTTTATTTCACCTAATAAATAAGGAGTTTTACCTAATTTTATCTTTTTTGCATTAAATAAATCTGCAGCTTGAGGATCTTCTGGCAATAATAAAGTTGTAACAATTGCTTTTTGCAAACTCTTCTTTGTATTATTTGTATCAAGTGTTTCAACTAAAACATATGCATTATCAAAATCTATTAAAGCTCTACTTTTATAGTTTTGCATATACTTAACATACTCTTTCTTTTTGGGCAATTTTACATTATTTTCACCCCAATTTTCAGTGATTGCTTTAGTAAAAGCAATCAATATTTTTCTAAAGTTTTTATCTAAAGATTTTATATCTTGTTCTAAGCTTTTAGGATTAGTAGCATAATTTATACTTTTTGACTTTGCAATAGATTTTAAAGCAGTTGTAGGATCTTGACTTATAGCAGCACGAGTTAAGTTATAAATATCAGAACTGCTACATCCAATTAAAAAAAATATTACTATAAAAATTAAAAAAGTTTTTTTCATAAAATTATTTTAACAAAATAAACATAGATTATAATTGAAATATTTATTAAAATTTAAACTCTATTTATTACTATTTTGATAAAATTAAACAAAAAAGGTTATATAAAATATATGAATAGTTTTAAAACCATTATGCAAATAAAAAATGAATTGGCTAAAAAAATAGTTGGTCAAGAAGAGATGATTGATGCTTTACTAATTGGATTATTAACAAATGGTCATATTCTACTTGAAGGTGTTCCAGGACTTGCAAAAACTACAACTGTAAATTCCTTAGCTAAGGTAATAAATGTAGATTTTAAAAGAGTTCAATTTACACCTGATTTATTGCCAAGTGATATTATTGGTGCACAAATTTATGATATGAAAACAGGTGAATTTAAAATAAAAAAAGGACCTATTTTTACGAATTTATTATTAGCAGATGAAATAAACAGAGCTCCTGCTAAAGTTCAATCAGCCCTACTTGAAGTTATGCAAGAAAGACAAGTAACAATTGCAGAAAATAGTTTTAAAATAGATAAACCATTTTTAGTTCTTGCAACACAAAACCCAATTGAACAAGAAGGAGCTTACACTCTTCCAGAAGCACAATTAGACAGGTTTATGTTTAAAATTGTTGTTTCATATAATACAAAAGAACAAGAGTATGAAATAGCTAAAATGGCTTCTAGTAATGAAAAAATTAATCTTGAAAAAATCATAACAAAAGAAGAATTATTTAAACTAAAAGATGAAATATTAAATGTCCATATTGATAAAGAATTAGAAGAGTATATAGTTGATATTATTTGTGCAACAAGAGATCCAAAAAGTTATGGATTAGAAGAATTAAGTGAGCAAATAGAGTTTGGAGCAAGTCCAAGAGCAACTATTGATATGTTTAAAGCAGTTAAAGCTCAAGCATATTTAAGAGGAAATGACTATGTAAGCCCTATTGATATTGCATTGCTTGTAAAAAATATTTTAAGGCATAGAATTATTTTAAGTTATGAGGCTCAAGCACAAGATATAAATGTTGATGATGTAATTGATAAAATAGTAGAGAAAATAAATATTCCATAATGAATCCAAAAATAAAAAAGATTTTAATAAAAAGCAAAAAAGAGGTTTTTAGTGAAGTTGTTGGAAATAATAGCTCAAAGCTAAAGGGTGAAGGCTACGATTTTTTAGAACTTAAAGAGTATGAATATGGAGAAGACGTAAAAAATATTGATTGGGTTATTAGTGCAAAACTTCAAAAGCCATATGTAAAAGTTTTCCATGCACAAAAAGAGTTAAATATAAACCTAGTTGCTTTATTAAATGGAAGTGTACATTTTGGTACGGATAAATTCAAACAAGAATTAATATGTGAGATTTGTTCTATTTTAGCTTTTAGTGCAATAAAACAAGGTGATGCCTTTAGTTCATATATTGCAAATGAAACTCTAACTTTTTGTACTAAAAAAAGTAAAAGAACTTTTAGTGTAAATAAAATGACTGAAAATATTTTTGAATACAAAAGTGTAAATAAAAAGCTAAATTATAAAAATATAACAAACTCTATTTTTTCTCATATAAAAAGGCGTTCTCTTATATTTTTAATAGGTGACTTTTTTAATGTGGAAAATTTAGATTTAAAACTATTAAGTAAAAAACATGAAATTGTAGTAATAATAGTAAGGGATAGATTTGAAGAGAATTTAACAACTTTGGGAAATATAAATTTAAAAGATTTAGAAAATGGCTTTGAGTACAATGGAGTTGTAAATGCTCAAGCTCTTAAAGATTATAAAGAACAAATTAAAAAAAACGATCATATTTTATATGAGCATTTAAGAAAGTGCAATGCAAACTTTACAAAAATATATACAGATGAAAATCCCATTTCTAAACTTGCAAGGTTAATGAAATAATGAATGAATTAAAAATAAATGACATAAAAGGCTTAGTCTCTATTTTAGACTACTCTTATTTTATATATATTTTTTTAATTGTTGTTATTATTTTAATTTTAGTAATTTTATTTTTACAAATAATTAGAATATTTTATAAAAGAAAAAAAAGCGATGAACAAATAGCATATGAAATATTAGAGAAACTAGATTTAAATAATACAAAAGATGCAGCTTATAAAATTACAAAATACGGAAGAGTTGCATCTACTGATAATAGATCCAAAAGATTATTCTTCCAATTAGAAGAAAAGTTAGAGAAATACAAATACAAAAAAGATGTAGCTAAATTTGATAAAGATATTATTAATGAATATAAAAGATTTGTGGATGCAATAGATGTATAGTTTTAGTTTTGAATACCCTTATTTATTTTTACTTTTAATACCATTTATACTATGTTTTATATATTGTAAAGCAAAAGAGTCAAGTTATTTTATGCCACATCTTAATTTACTTAATCAAAGTACTAAAAAAAGTACCATATTAATAAATTTATTAAAATATTTGACAGTAATTCTTGCCATAACCGCCTTGGCTTCCCCTATTAAAATTAAAAATGCCCAATTCATTAATAGTGATGGAATTGATATTGTATTAAATCTTGATACAAGTGATTCAATGAAACAAAGAGGTTTTAATAAATTTGATTTGCAACAAAATAGATTTGATGTTGTAAAAGAACTTGCAAGTGATTTTATTGATAAAAGAACAAATGATAATATAGCTCTTGTTGTATTTGGTAATAGCGCGCTTATTGCTTCAACTTTAAGTTTTGACAAGAACGCACAAAAGGAGATTTTGAACTATTTAGATATAGGAATAGTTGGTCCAAGAACAGCACTAATTGATTCTTTAGCAAGTAGTGTAAAGATATTGAAAAATTCAAAAGCACTAAGTAAAATCATCATTTTACTTAGTGATGGAGAAGACACTTCAAGTCAAATACCTTTTAATATAGCATTAAAACTTCTTAAAAAATATAATATAAAAGTTTATACTATTGCAATTCAAAGTCAAAATAGATATGTTTTAAATAAAATTGCAAAAGAGACTAATGGTAAATACTTCAATGCAAATAGTAAAGAAGATTTACAAAATGTTTATAAACAAATCAATGAGCTAGAAAAAAGTAAACTCAAAAAGAATAAAGTTGTATTAAAAGAGTATTACTATTTTTATCCTTTGTTTATAGCTACCATTATATTAATTTTGTTAATATACTTAAGAAATAAAGAATAAGGGGTTAAAGTATGCTAGAAAGTAAAAGTGAAGAGTTAAAAAAAGCCTTAGAAAAAAGCATGTCAAAAGAGAATATTCAAGAAAAACTTATGGAAGAAAAATTAAAACAAGACCAATTAAACCAACAAGAAAAACAAAAACAAAAAAGAATTTTTTATATATTAATTACTATTTTTACATTAATAATTATCAGCCTAAGTGCTTATTTATTAAGTACTAATGATAATAGTCAAATTGCTAAAGAAGATACTAATAAAAAACCACAAAAAGAAGTTACAAAAAATGTAAATAGCACTAAAGAAATAAAAGATATTCAAAAAGATATTAACAAGCCAATTATAAAAGAAAAAATTATTACAAAAGAAGTGATAGTTGAAAAAAAAGTGCCTTTATCAAATGAAAATTTTAAAGAGTTCTTTAATACAAAAAAGTTTAATCTTGCAAAATGTTATAACTACAAAACTTTTGAATATATGCCAACAAAAACTTGTAAAGAAAGCTTATCAATATTTTTAGCAAAAAATAAAAAAACTATACGACTAGAAGTAATTGGCGTTATTTCAAAAGATGATATTAAAGAAGCATCAAAACTATCAAAAGATGAAAAAATTCAAAAATATATTGTAAGAGGTATTGCAAGAGACAGAGTAGTTGAAGCTTCATGGTTAGTTAAAGAATTAATAAAAGATAAAAATATAGTAATAACTCCTGTGAATTATTATATAAAATCTAAAGAAAATAATAAAGGTATAGTACTTAGAGCATATTATTAAATATGCTTAAGTACTTCATCTTTATCTACTAAAGGAAGCTTCTTATCATAAATTATTTGATAAGGCTCATCCCCTTTTCCAAGTATTAATAAAACAGAATTTTTGTTCTGTTTTGCTAAATCAATACCTTTTTTAATAGCTTCTTTTCTATTTACTTCAATAGTCAAATTATCTTTATTAGGTATTGCTTTACAAATATCTTCAATAATTAAATCTGGATCTTCAAATCTTGGGTTATCTGATGTTACAATTATATGTTTTGCAAAATTTGCTGCAAGTTTTCCCATAAGAGGTCTTTTCTCTTTATCTCTATCTCCACCTGCACCAAATACTGTTATAATATCTTTATGATTAAAACTTTCATAAACTTCTTTCATACCATCAGGAGTATGGGCAAAATCAATTATAATAAGAGGATCAACACTTACAATCTCCATTCTTCCACTAACTCCCGCAAAATTCTCAACAGCTTCACAAATCTCATCTAATGTTTTGTTTGTAGTTAAATGAACACTTGCAATTGCTGCCATTAGATTATAAATATTAAAAATACCCATCATAGATGATGAGAAAGCGTTCATTTTTTCAATATTTGAAAACATTACATGCATTCCATTTTTAAAAGAATATGCTGTAACTTTATAAGTTGAAGGATTTTCTAAAGAGTATGTATATGCATTTTTAGTATTAAACTTAACAACTTTGTCATCTTTATTAATAAGTTTTTTACTATCATCATTGAAAAATGAATTTTTTACATTTATGTATTCTTCTATTGTTTTATGATAATCCAAATGATCTCTTGTTATATTTGTATGAACTTTTAATTCAAACTCAATACCCTCAATCCTTTTTTGTTCGATTGCATGGGAACTTACTTCTGTTACAAAGAAATCACATTTATTATCTATTGCTTTTTGTATGTGTGCAAAGTTTGCAAGTTGTACAGGAGTAGTTAAAGTATAATCTTCGACTTTTTCATCATTTATAAAAAAACCTCTTGTACCTTGAAGTGCAACTTTATATCCTAAGTCTAAAAGTATTGAGTAAATTGCAGCAGCAGTTGTTGTTTTTCCATTTGTTCCTGTTATTCCAATAATCTTTATTGAAGAAAAATCAACATAATCTTTTAACTTTCTTGAAGGAATTAAATCAACACAATTATTTGCTTTTGCATCATCACAAAACTTCTCATTTTGTGATGAATAAACAAAAGCAACTTCACTATTTGCTTCTTTTGAATTATCTGTAAATTTCTTATTATTTATGGTTATTAGCAATTTTTTTCTCTTCTAATTTTTTATATAGCTCTTCAATCTCTTTATCATAAGTAAAATACTCATTAAAACCATCCAAATAGCTATAAGCAGTAGTATTAAATCCATTGTCAATTAATTTTGAAACAAAATCAAAAAAATCTTCTTTTGATTCTATTGCTACTTTTGTAGAAAACATTATATCTTCAAAAGCCACTCTAAAAGATCCCCTAGAATCTACTAATTTTTTAAAATCATCATATTTTATTGCATCAAGGGAATCAACACCTGTTTCAGTGATATCTTTTAACATTTCCATCATTTTATCAATATCACCATCATAAGCATTTACAACCTCTTCTACATAAGAGATTGCAGCTTCCATATCTTCTAAAGATGCAGCAGAAAAATAGTCATATAAAGTTAATGCTTTTTGCTCATCTTCACTAGCAATATCACAAAAAATAGCATATACTTTATACTCTTTTTTTGTAGAGAATAAAGATGAAAGTTGAGAATATAAAAAAAGAGCTTTATCATACTCTTTATTCAAAAAATATGAATTTGCTTCATTTAATAATCTTTTCTCATTTATCATTAAAGTTCCTCTAAACTATTTTCCATACCTTGTGGTACGTTTATAATCTCTAGTTCTGGATGTATTGCTGCTTTTAATTCTTTTTCAACAACATATTTTAAAGTACTACCACTTGCACTACATCCAACACATGCACCTTGTAGTTGCACAAATACTTTTCCATTTTTAATATCAATTAATGATATAGCTCCTCCATCTTGTGCTAACATAGGAACTACTTTGTTTTCAATAATTGTACTAACTGGAAGTTTCAAATCTTCATCTGAAAATGGCATCATATTAAGTTTACCTCTTCTTTTTTTTATTTACTAAAAATACAGCAATAGCAATAATTACAAGAATTACCCCTACTGTTTTAAATACAAAAGATAGTGTTACTGGATCTTCTAACATTAAGCTAATACACTTTCACATCTTTTACATAAAGTATCTTCACTCTCTGATTTAAATTTCCAACATCTTGGACATTTTTCATCACTTACTTTACAAACATCAAATTTGCATGAATCAATTTCAAAAGATACTAATACTTCACTATCTAAATTTTGAGTAACACAACTTACTAAAAATAAATCTTCTGCTTCAATAGTTGGTAAAGCCAAAATATCTTTAGAGTTTGTAACTATTGCTAATTCTAACGTAGATTTAATTATTTTTTCTTTTTTAAGTGTATCAATAGCTTCTGAAAATTTTTCTTTAGCTTTTAACAAAAATTCTTCATTAAGATTACTTTCAATTTCAGGTAATTTTTCATCTTCTAAATCAAAAATATCTTGTGCGTCACCTTTTATGAATTCTGGTGCATACTCTAATAATTCATCCATTGTATATGTTAAAATACAAGATAATGTAGTAATAAGTTTTTTAGTAATTAAAGCCATTGCACTTTGTGAACTTCTTCTATGAATATCATCTTTATCATCACAATATAATCTATCTTTACAAACATCTAAATAAATACCAGATAAATCTACTACTAAAAAGTTATTTAACTTATTTAATCCTTTTGAAAACTCATAAATAGCAAATGAATCTTCAATTTCTGTAAATACTTTTTTAGCTTTTGCTAAAATCCACTTATCAAGTTCAGTCATTTTATCAAGAGATACTATTTCATCTAAATCATCAATATTAGCAAGTAAAAATCTTGAAGTATTTCTTATTTTTCTGTACATCTCTGCATTTTGCTTTAAGATATTATCAGAGATTTTCAAATCACTTTGATAATCACTCATTGCAACCCACATTCTCAAGATTTCACTTCCATATTGCTTCATAACCTTATCAGGAGCAACAACATTTCCTTTTGACTTAGACATTTTTTCACCTTTTTCATCAACAGTGAAACCATGTGTCAAAATAGATTTATAAGGAGCAACTTCATTTGATGCTAAAGTAGTTAAAAGTGAAGATTGGAACCAACCTCTATGTTGATCACTTCCTTCTAAATACATATCAGCTGGGAATGTTCCTGCATCATAATTTCTACTTCTTAATACTGCATTTTGAGTAGAACCTGAATCAAACCAAACATCTAAAATATCCATAGTTTTTTCTAAATCATCTGCATTTAAACCACTACCTGGATATAATAACTCTTCAATTGATAAATCATACCAAGCATCACAACCTTTTTGTTCAAAAATCATCGCAGTATAATTTAATACTTTTTCATCAAAGATAATTTCATCAGTTTTTTTATTTCTAAAAAATGCAATTGGCACACCCCAATCTCTTTGTCTTGAAATACACCAATCAGGTCTTCCTTCTATCATAGATTTTAATCTATTTCTTCCCCACTCTGGATAGAATGTAAGATCTTCAACTACTTTAAGTGCATTTTCTCTTAAAGTTTTATTTTCTTTTCCATACTCATCATCAATTGAAATAAACCACTGTTTTGTTGCTCTAAAGATAATTGGTTTATGCGTTCTCCAACAATGTGGATATGAGTGTCTTATGTCAATTCTACTTAATAAAGCCTCACCTAATTCTTCTAAAATCAACTCATTTGCTTTAAATACATGAACACCTAGATATTTATCAGTATCTTTAAAAAGTTTTTCTCTTACAATTGTTTCATCATATTTACCATATGCATCAACTGGCATTAATACTTCAAGACCATATTTTAATCCAACTTTATAGTCATCTTCACCATGCCCAGGAGCTGTATGAACTGCACCTGTACCAGCATCCATTTCAACATGATCTGCTAAAATAACTTTTGAAGTTCTTCCATTTAATGGATTGATTGCATTTGTATTTTCAAGCTCTTTTGGACAAACATCTTTTACAATCTCACCTTTTATTATTTCATTTTCTATTAAAGAGTTATAAAGTTTTTTTGCAACAATAAACTTATCACTTGTTATTACATACTCTTCTTCACCATTTAGTGCAATTCCTGTATTTGAAGGAATTGTCCAAGGTGTTGTAGTCCATATAACTAAACTTGCATCAAGTGTTTCATGTTTAAATGCAACATAAATTGATGGTGAAGTTTTATCTTCATACTCAACTTCTGCTTCAGCTAGTGCAGTTTGTGCTGCCCATGACCAATAAACTGGTTTACTTCTTTGCACTAATAAACCTTGTTTTGCAATTGCACAAAGTTCTCTATAAATATTAGCTTCAAATTTAAAATCCATTGTCAAATAAGGATTATCCCAATCCCCAAGAACACCAAGTTTTTTAAATTCATCTCTTTGAATATCTACAAATCTTGAAGCATGTTCTCTGCAAAGCTCTCTAATTTTTGATTTTGGTAACTCTTTTTTCTTTGTATTACCTATTTTTTCTTCTACTTTTTGCTCAATTGGTAAACCATGACAATCCCAACCTGGAACATATCTAACTGATTTACCATTAAAATAATGATACTTAACAATAATATCTTTTAATACTTTATTTAATGCATGACCAATATGAATATGTCCATTTGCATACGGAGGACCGTCATGAAGAGTAAAACTAGGTTTACCTTCTCTGTTTTTTTTCATTCTGTCATAAACTTTTTTCTCATCCCAAGCCTTATATTTTTTAGGCTCATTTTGGGGTAAACTCCCTCTCATTGGAAACTTTGTTTTTGGAAGCAATAAACTATCTTTATAATCCATATCTGTACTACCTTCAATATATTTAAGTATTTGTTCTTATTTATTTAAAGTGTAGATTATATCTAAGATTTAGTAAAATTAGATTTAATTGGCAATATTTTAAATCTTGATAAATATTAAATAATAGTTATTTTTTTAATTAAAATTTTATTATTTAGCTAAAATGTATTTTTTTTGTTTACTTACCATAGAAGTAACCATTAAAAATAGAATTGTACAATTATTGTACATTACATATACAAATATTTCTGTTATAATGTTACGAAAGAGGATATATTATATTAATTATGTACAGTTTTTTTTATTTTTATACCAAAAATAATTTAAATATGATAGTATCTTTTATATTTTAAAACTTGATGGGGATTATTAATATGAACGAGAAACATTATGAAGTAGTTATTGTCGGTGGAGGTATTTCTGGTGCAGCTTTATTTTATGAGTTAGCCAAATATACAAATACAAAAAGTGTTTGTATGTTAGAAAAATACGAAGATTTAGCTACTTTAAACACAAAAGGAACAAGTAATTCACAAACAATTCATGTGGGTGACATAGAAACAAATTATACATTAGAAAAAGCAAAAATCACAAAAAGAACTGCAAAAATGATTGAAAAGTTTTGTCTTCAATATAATTTGCAAGATAAAATTATGTTCAAACATCAAAAAATGGCTTTAGGTGTTGGAGAAAAAGAAGTAGAATTTATAAAAAATAGATATGAAGAGTTCAAGACAGTTTTCCCTTATTTAGAGCTTTGGGACAAAGAAGACTTGAAAAAACTTGAGCCAAAATTAGTCTACTTAGAAAATGGTCAAGAAAGACCTGAGCCAATTTTAGCCATGGGTGCAAAAGATGAATATACAACTGTTGAATATGGACAAATGACAAAAGAGCTTGCAAAAGCAGCTCAAGCATGTGAAGATGTTAGAACAGATATATTTTATAATTCAGAAGTAGATGAAATAGAGCAACTTGGAGAATTGTATAAAATTACAACAAAATCAGGAACTGTTTTTACTGCTGATTTTGTTGTGGTAAATGCTGGTGCACACTCATTATATCTAGCACACAAAATGGGTTATGGAAAACATATGGGTTGTCTACCAATGGCAGGAAGTTTTTATATGACTAATGAAGAATTCCTAAATGGTAAAGTATATATGGTACAAAATGATAAACTTCCATTTGCCGCACTTCATGGTGATCCAGATATTTTAGCAGATGGAAAAACAAGATTTGGTCCAACTGCACTTATGCTTCCAAAATTAGAAAGATATAAACCAGGTACTTACTTAGACTTCTTTAAAACTTTAAACTTAGATGGAAATATTATTAAAATATTTTGGGACTTATTAAAAGATAGTGAAATAAGAAATTATGTATTAAGAAACTTCTTATTTGAAGTTCCAGGATTAAATAAAAAACTTTTTGTAAAAGATGCGAAAAAGATTGTTCCATCATTACAAGAAAAAGATATAGAATACGCAAAAGGCTTTGGAGGAATTCGACCTCAAGTTCTTAATAAAGAGCAACAAAGATTAATGCTTGGTGAAGCTTCAATTAATACAGGTAAAGGAATTATATTTAATATGACTCCAAGTCCAGGTGCTACATCTTGTTTAGGAAATGCAAAAAGAGACATTCATACAATTACTGAATATTTAAATTTAGAGTTTAATGAAAAAGAGTTTTTAGCAGATTTAACAGAAGATGAATAAACTACATTATATATAGTATGATTTTCATACTATATATATTCTTTATTATACTTATTAACTTTTCATTTAAAATATACTAATATGTTATATTTTTAGTATAGATAAAAGGAAAAAAATGTTTGACAATATTTTTAATGAAAAAACAATGCAAGAGTTACAGCAACTATTAAGAGAAAATAAAAAAACAATTACTTGCGCAGAAAGTTGTACGGGTGGATTAATTGCTTCAATGATAACAGAACTTTCAGGTTCATCTGATATATTCAATGGATCAATAGTATCTTATTCAAATGAAATAAAAAATAAAAAAATAAATGTAAAAAAAGAAAATTTAGAAAACTATGGTGCGGTTAGTACTCAAGTTGTTGAAGATATGCTTACTGGATCAATAAAGATGTTTGATGCTGATTATTCCCTTGCTACAAGTGGAATAGCTGGACCAACTGGTGCTACAAAAAATAAACCTGTAGGTACAGTTGTAATAGGGGTAGGATCTAAAAATGGTGATAAACTAGTTGATGTTTATAACTTCAATGGTAACCGAAAAGAGGTTCAAATACAAGCTGCAAAAACAAGTTTTAAAATTTTTTTAGAATTTTTTCAAAAAACCCTTGACAAATAAAAAATTTTTTTATATAATTCCACTCCATTTTAAGAAAGACGACCCGTTAGCTCAGCTGGTAGAGCATCTCCCTTTTAAGGAGGTGGCCGAAGGTTCGAATCCTTCACGGGTCACCATTGTAAAGAATATTGTATCTTATATTTATATTTGATACTATTCATTACTTATTTTATTTTATTGGCCCCTTCATCTAGCGGTTAGGATTCATGGTTTTCATCCATGCCACAGGAGTTCAAGTCTCCTAGGGGTCACCATTTTATTAGGTCGATTAGCTCAGTTGGTAGAGCGCTACCCTTACAAGGTAGATGTCATAAGTTCGAGTCTTATATCGACCACCATTTTTTAGTTGTGCGGTTGTAGTTTAGTTGGTTAGAATGCCTGCCTGTCACGCAGGAGGTCGCGAGTTCGAGTCTCGTCAACCGCGCCACTTATTATTGTTTATTGACCCGTTAGCTCAGCTGGTAGAGCATCTCCCTTTTAAGGAGGTGGCCGAAGGTTCGAATCCTTCACGGGTCACCATTGTAAAGAATATTGTATCTTATATTTATATTTGATACTATTCATTACTTATTTTATTTTATTGGCCCCTTCATCTAGCGGTTAGGATTCATGGTTTTCATCCATGCCACAGGAGTTCAAGTCTCCTAGGGGTCACCATTTTATTAGGTCGATTAGCTCAGTTGGTAGAGCGCTACCCTTACAAGGTAGATGTCATAAGTTCGAGTCTTATATCGACCACCATTTTTTAGTTGTGCGGTTGTAGTTTAGTTGGTTAGAATGCCTGCCTGTCACGCAGGAGGTCGCGAGTTCGAGTCTCGTCAACCGCGCCACTTATTATTGTTTATTGACCCGTTAGCTCAGCTGGTAGAGCATCTCCCTTTTAAGGAGGTGGCCGAAGGTTCGAATCCTTCACGGGTCACCACTATTAGACAATAATGAAAAGTGAATTCCTTTGTTCATTATTCAATATTATCTATTACTTTTTTTATATTTTTTTGGCCCCTTCATCTAGCGGTTAGGATTCATGGTTTTCATCCATGCCACAGGAGTTCAAGTCTCCTAGGGGTCACCAATCAAATTTTCTTAGGTCGATTAGCTCAGTTGGTAGAGCGCTACCCTTACAAGGTAGATGTCATAAGTTCGAGTCTTATATCGACCACCATTTTTTTTAGTTGTGCGGTTGTAGTTTAGTTGGTTAGAATGCCTGCCTGTCACGCAGGAGGTCGCGAGTTCGAGTCTCGTCAACCGCGCCACTTAGAAACACATACTTAATTTTTCTTAATCTTTTCCCCTAATAATACATTTTTTAATAAAAAATAAGATACCATTTATATACACAAGCTTTACATATAAGGATTGTAATTTGATTAGAGCAAAATCTCTTTATCAATTAATAGTTTATAGTATTTTATTTATTATTATATTGATCTCATTTTTTACACTAACTATTATAGATAATACTTTTAATGAATTTCAAGCAAAAATAAAAATTATAAAAGAAAGCTATACAACTAAACAAAAAGACTTAATTAGACAAGATATAGCTAATACGATGAAGTTTATTAAGTTTTATCATGAAAAATATAACAATATAAAAACCCAAGATGAAATAAAAAAAGATATTATAATTGCAATTGATAAAATGAAAAATCAAAAAGATGTAAATGATTATACTTTTATTTATAACTTTAATGGAAAATCGATATATTATCCAGTAGGGAAAGCAGGGAAAAATTTATATGAATTTACTGATAAAAATGGAACAAAAGTTATTAAGGATTTAATCGAAATTTCAAAAAAATCAAATGGTGGTTTTGTAGAATATCTTTGGTATAAACCACAATTAAAAAAAGAAGTAAATAAGATATCATTTGCTATGTCATATAAACCTTGGAATTGGACAATAGGAAAAGGAGTATATTTAGATAAAATTAAAAAACTTGTAAAAGAAAAAGAAAGAGAGTATGACCAAAAAATATCTAATTCTACTTTACAAATCACTTCACTTACTATCATGCTAGTTTTATACTCGATATTTATATATAAAAATGCAACGATTCTTATTGCAAAAGAAGTAAGAGAAATTGGAAAGTATTTTAAAAGATCACAAACTGACGAAAAGCCAATTAATCAAGACAAAATATCATTTTCAGAATTTAGAACTATTGTAAATTACGCAAATGAAACTTTGACAAGCATAAAATACAAAAAACATTTACTAGAAGATATAAATAAAAATCTTGAATCAAAAGTTGAAGAAAAAACAAAAGAGCTCACAAATCTAATAGAATCACAAAAACAATTTTTAAAAAATTCTGTTCATGAAATAAATACTCCTTTAGCAATAATACAAACAAATATTGATTTATTAAAAAGGAAAATACCTGATAATTCATATGTTACAAATATTGAATCAGGGGCTAAGATAATACAATATATATACGATGACTTATCTTTTATGATAAAAAAAGATAGAGTTGAATACAAAAAAACATACTTAAATTTTTCAGAAGTTTTACAAGTCAGACTTGATTTTTTTGAAGAGATTGCAAAATCTAACTCTTTATTTTTTATTACTAACATTGAAAAAGATATATATATAAAATTTAATAAAACTGAGCTTCAAAGAATAATAGATAATAATCTATCTAATGCAATAAAATACTCATATGCAAAATCTCCTATATACATAAAATTAATGTACATAGATGATATTCATATAGAGTTTGAAGTTAAGACCTCTTCTGAAAAAATAGATAACAATAACAAAATTTTTAACGATTTTTATAGGGAAAATAGTGCACGTGGTGGGTTTGGACTTGGACTAAGGATTGTAAAAGAGATATGTGATAAAAACTTTGTTATAATCAAGTTAGATTCAAATGAACAAGAGACAAAATTTACATATAGGTTTAAAATAAATGAAAATACTACTTCTTGAAGATGAATTAATGCTAAATAATGCAATAAGTGAATATCTTAAAGATATTGGGCACATGGTTGAAAGTTTTTCTGATGGACAACAAGTTATTGAAAATGTAAACTCATCATATGATTTACTTATTTTAGATATAAATGTCCCAAAAAAAGATGGCTTTGAAATACTTCAAGAATTAAACCAAAAAAAAATATATGTACCAACAATCTTCATTAGTGCATTAGTTGATATTGAAGATATCACAAAAGCATATAACCTTGGTTGTAGAGAATACATCAAAAAACCTTTCCATTTAGGTGAGCTTGGTATAAAAATAAATCAAATACTTAAAAAAGATCAAAAGAATACTTCTCATATAAGATTTAGTGAACACTATTCGTATTCAAAGGATACACAAACACTATATTTTAATGGAGAACCACAAACTCTAACAAAAAAACAATCTGAAATAATTCATATATTAGCATTAAATATTAATATGATTGTTGATTTTGAAAGATTTAGAATCGATATTTGGGATGGAGAAAATATTGACAATCCTACTATTAGAGCAGAAATTTCTAGGTTAAAAAAAGCATTGAAAGAAGATTTTATTAAAAATATTCGAGGTTTAGGATATAAAATAGATAGATTCTATTCTTTATAAAACTACTATAAAATGGTCTTTCTAGACCATTCTACTAAAACACTAATACATTTTTTTTACATTTTATATTAATTGCTACCCTTTTGCTATATATAACTATTATACTTTCAATGTTGGATGACTAAACAATTTATTTGTTAGTATAAACTTTATGAAGGAGAGAATATGAGTCCAGAAAAAGCTCAAGCTTATTGGAAAGAAAACATTACTACTATTTTAAAACTTTTAGTAGTTTGGTTTGTCGTTTCTTTTGGTTGTGGAATCATTTTTATTAATGAACTTAATACGATAGAAATAAGTGGTATTAAGCTAGGATTTTGGTTTGCACAACAAGGTGCAATATATGTATTTGTTATTTTAATTTTTGTTTATGTGAGAGCGATGACAAAAATTGATGAGAAATATGGCGTAAATGAGTAGGAGATAAAAAATGGAATTACAATCGTTAATTTACCTATTTGTAGGTATATCTTTTGCTATTTACATTGGTATTGCACTATGGGCAAAAGCGGGTTCAACTAAAGACTTTTATGTTGCTGGTGGAGGGGTTCACCCAGTAGCAAATGGTATGGCAACAGCAGCAGATTGGATGAGTGCTGCTTCATTTATTTCAATGGCAGGTATTATTGCATTTATTGGTAGTGATGCAAGTGCTTACTTAATGGGATGGACAGGTGGATATGTTCTACTTGCTATGTTATTAGCTCCATACTTAAGAAAATTTGGAAAGTTTACAGTTCCTGATTTTGTAGGAGATAGATATTATTCAGATGTTGCAAGAACAGTTGCAGTTATTGCGGTAATATTTGTTTCTTTCACATACGTTGCTGGTCAAATGAGAGGGGTTGGTATCGTATTTTCAAGATTTTTACAGGTTGATGTAAATACAGGTGTTATAATCGGTATGGTTATTGTATTCTTTTACTCAGTACTTGGTGGTATGAAAGGTATTACTTATACGCAAGTTGCACAATATGTAGTAATGATTTTTGCATATACAATTCCTGCAATATTTCTTTCATTACAAGTAACTGATACATTCTTACCTCAATTAGGTATCTTTGGACAAACAACTTTTGCATTTGACAATGGGGTTAGAGTTATTCCAGAAGGAACATATTTACTTCATGCTTTAGATAGTGCAATAACTGATTTAGGATTTACAGCTTATACAGAGCCAGGTAACTTATGGAATATGTTTATGCTAACAACTGCATTGATGTTAGGTACAGCAGGGCTTCCTCACGTTATTGTAAGATTTTTCACAGTTCCAACTGTAAAAGACGCTAGAGTATCTGCTGGATGGGCATTAGTATTTATTGCAATTATGTATACATCAGCATCAGCTGTTGCTGCATTTGCAAGAGTTAACTTAATCAAAAATGTACAAAATGTTGATTATAAAGCATTTGTTAATGGTGAACTATCTCATTCAGATGGTACTAAAAATGATGGTAATTGGTTTAAAACTTGGGAACAAGGTGGATTAATTGCTTGGACAGATAGAAATGGTGATGGAAAAATCCAATATGCAAGTGGTACAGCTTTTGATGGACCAAAAGGTAAACCTCAATTTGTAGAAGATGAAAGATCAGAAGTTGGTAATAGAGTTACAACTAATGGTAAAGGTGCGCCAACTCAAGAAGAGTTAGCAAAAAATAATGGTTTACACAATGAGCTATATGTTGATAGAGATATTATGGTTCTTGCAAATCCTGAAATTGCAAATTTACCAAATTGGGTAATCGCATTTATCGCAGCTGGTGGTCTTGCAGCAGCATTATCAACAGCAGCTGGTTTATTACTTGTAATTGCTTCAGCAATTTCTCATGATTTGATGGGACAAGTAATATTTAAAGATAAAGAAACAGGTAAATCTAAACTTACTGAGAAATCAGAGTTAATGTGGGCTAGAATTGCTGCAATTGCTGCAATTTGTGTCGCTGGTTATTTGGGTATTAACCCTCCAGGATTTGTTGCACAAGTTGTTGCTTTTGCATTTGGTTTAGCAGCTGCAGCATTTTTCCCAACAATTATTCTTGAAATTTTTGATAAAAGAATGAATAAAGAAGGTGCGATTGCTGGTATATTAACTGGTTTAATCTTTACTTTTGGATATATAATTTACTTTGTATTCTTAGGTGGAGATAAAGCAGACTATTTCTTAGGAATAGCTCCAACAGGTATCGGTACAGTTGGTACATTGTTACACTTAATTGTAGCATTTATTGTGTCAAGAATGACACCAGAACCACCTGCACATGTACAAGAGATTGTAGAAAACATCAGAATTCCATCAGGAGCTGGTGAAGCGCATGATCACTAAACTATTAAAAAGTCGGGATTAACCGGCTTTTTATAGTATTCTTTAATGCCATATTACTTCTATATTAGATATATAGATAATTAGCATTAAAAAATGCTATGTAAAGGATAAAAAATGAGTCTTCGTGACCAACAAGCATTTTTATCAAAAATTCATCCCTTTGAAGTATTAAATGAAAAGCAAATGGATATTTGTATTAATAATATGGATATAGCTTACTATCCTAAAGATACTACTTTAATTAATCCTGAGAATATTTCAAACTATTTTTTTGTTATTATAAAAGGCTCTGTTCATGAATATAGAGATGAACAGCTTGTTATGGATTATCATCATGAAGACTCTTTTGATGCTAATTCACTTATATATTCAAAAACTAAAAGCACTTTTAGAGTTCAAGAAGATTTAATCTGTTATGAACTTGAAAGAAATACTTTTTTAAATCTTATAGAACAAAATAATGAGTTTAAAGATTTTTTCTTAAACAATTTAGTAAACAAAATTCAAACACTAAAAACAAAAGAATATACATCTGAATTATCTTCTTTTATGATTGCAAGAGTTGAAGATACACTAATTCATGAACCGTGTATTGTCCAAGGTAAAACAACATTAACAAATGCAATTGCAAAATCAATTGAATTTAAAACTTCAACTATTATTGTACAAAAAGATGATGAATATGGAATAATTACAGATTCATTACTTAAAATGCAAGTTTTATTAAAAGGAAGAGATTTATCAATATATGTTGAAGATATAGCAATATTTCCTTTACTTACAGTATCAAATGATGATTATTTATTTGAAGCTTTAACATTGCTAATAAAAAAAGGCATAAAAAGAGTTGGAGTAACAAATAATAAAAATGAATTAGTAGGAATATTAGAACAACTTGATGTCCTTTCACATTTTGCAAACCATACTTTTGTTGTTGATACTCAAATAAAAAAAGCAAAAACAATAAAAGACTTAAAATCTGCTAGCAGTGATTTATTAAATATTATAAAAGCATTGCAATCAAAAGGTGTGAAAGTTAATCATATATCAAACTTAATTGGTCAATTAAATATAAAAGTTTATAAAAAATTATATCAACTTATTGTTCCACAAAATCTTCAAAAAGATGCATGTTTTATGGTTATGGGAAGTGAGGGAAGAAATGAACAAATAGTCAAAACAGATCAAGATAATGCTCTTATTATTAGAAATGATGTTGATATTGAGCAGTATAGAACTTATATGAATACTATGACAAAAACTTTAATAGATTTTGGATATCCTCCATGCGAGGGTAATATTATGGTTTCAAATCCTTTTTGGTGTAAAAGTGTAAAAGATTATGAAAAAGAGACAAAAAGATGGATAGAAGCACCAGATATGCAAAACTATATGGATCTAGCAATATTTTTTGATTCTTTTGCAGTAGCTGGAGATAAAGAATTATTAATAAACTTAAAAGACTATTTATTTAATAAACTTCACGATAAAGATGTTTTCCTAGCATATTTTGCAAAAGCTACTTTAACTTTTGATACTCCAACTACAGTTGCAAATTTTATGACAAAAAGCCATCAAATAGATATTAAAAAAACTGGTGTTTTTCCAATTGTACAAGGAGTTAGAAGTTTAGCTTTAAGAGAAAAGATAAGAGAAACAACAACAGTTAAAAGAATTAAAATTTTACAAGATAAGAAAGTTATTGATACTGAGTTAGCAAATGAATTAATTGAAGCTTTTGAAGTATTGAGCACTTTAAGGTTAAAATCACAATTAGAACAAAACAACAATAAAACAAAAATAAATAATGAAATTGATACTCATAAACTTAGTAAAATTGAAAGAGATTTACTAAAAGATAGTTTTAAAATAGTACTTGCTTTTAAGAAGTTTATTATCTATTCATTTAAAATTGATAAGATTTTGTAATGATTAAGAATTTAATTAAATATCTTCAAAAAAAATCTTTAAAAGATAAAAGTTTTTTATATTTATTTGATGAGCCTCCAAAGGGTGAATATATATGCCTTGATTGTGAAACAACAGGACTAAAACCAAGAAAAGATGAAATATTATCTATTGGTGCTGTCTTAATAAAAGATAATAAAATCATTTTTAGAAAAAATTTCAATATATTTGTAAAACCCTCTTCTAATGTAAATGTAGAATCAATTAAAATTCATCAAATTAGACCAATTGATTTAGAAAATGCAAGTGAACCAAAAATAGCAATATTAAAACTCCTTGAGTTTATTGGTGCAAGACCTATTGTAGGATATTATATAAAGTTTGATATTGCAATGATTTCTAAATATACAAAAAAATATATTGGTATAAAAATTCCCAATGAAAGTATTGAAGTATCATCTATGTATTATAAAACAAAAAAACGTTCAAGTGAGTACGAATTTGTTGATTTAAAGTTTGATACAATTATGAAAGAATTAAATATTCCAGAACTTGGAAAACACGATGCATTAAATGATGCTATTATGACTTCAATGATATTTTTGAAATTAAAAGATAAAACTCCAGCAAAAACTACATTTTATACCAACTAATAAAACATACGTTTTTACACAATTCATACACTTTAGTTACAAAAAGTTACTCATACTCCTTTACAGGTTTAAATTTCACTTAAAGCCCTACTCACTTCTAGCACAAAACATTATTTATATGTATAATCAAATACTAGATAGCCAATGCTATTTTAATGCTACGAAGTCGATTTTAAGGTACTTTAGACAGCTTTATAATTAGGCTAATTAGTATAGAATTATTCACTAAACTTAGGAGGAAAGTATGAATGATGAGTTAGTAGAAAAAATAAAATCTAACCCAAAATATCAAGAACTAGTATCAAAAAGAACTGGTTTTGCACTAAAGTTAGGAATCTTAGTTTTAGTAATGTTTTATGCATATATTTTAGTAATTGCATTTAATCCAAGCATTATGGGAATTAAAACTGGAGAGGGTGTTATGACAATAGGATATCCTATTGGAGGAGCAATTATTATAATTAGTTTTATTACAACTTTAATTTATGTAAGAAGAGCAAATGGTGAGTTTGAAGATTTAACAAATCAAGTAAAAGAAGATGTAAAGGATGAGTTATAATGAGTAGAATTTTAATATTATTAACAACACTATTTGCAGTTTCGCTTTTTGCAGCAGGAGATGCAAGTTTTGAGGCAACAAAAAGGGAATTAAATATTCCAGCAATTATTATGTTTTTTGTATTTGTTATGGGTACATTAGGTATTACATATTGGGCAGCTAGAAGAACAAAATCTGCAAGTGATTTTTATACAGCTGGTGGTGGAATTAGCGGATTCCAAAATGGTATGGCAATTGCAGGTGATTATATGTCAGCTGCTTCATTTTTAGGTATTTCTGGTCTTGTATATTTAAGTGGTTATGATGGTCTTATTTATGCAGTTGGATTTTTAGTTGGTTGGCCTGTTATTTTATTTTTAATGGCTGAAAAATTAAGAAACCTAGGAAAATTTACATTTGCAGATATTGCTGCTTATAGATTAGGTCAAAAAGAGATTAGAACATTAGCTGCATTTGGTTCACTTTCAGTTGTTATTTTATATCTTATTGCACAAATGGTAGGTTCAGGTAAACTTATACAAGTATTGTTTGGCTTAGAATATGAATATGCAGTTGTATTAGTTGGTGTAATGATGATTATTTATGTTACTTTTGGTGGTATGCTAGCAACTACTTGGGTTCAAATTATCAAAGCTATATTACTTTTATCTGGTGTTTCTTTTATGGGATTTATGGTTTTAAGTCACTTTGGATTTAGTTTTGAAGCATTAGCTGCTAAAGCTGTTGAAACACATACAAAAGGACAAGCTATTATGGCTCCTGGTGGATTTATAACTGATCCAATTTCAGCTATTTCACTTGGTATGGCGCTTATGCTTGGTACTGCTGGTCTTCCTCATGTTCTTATGAGATTTTTTACTGTTGGAAATGCTAAAGAGGCTAGAAAATCTGTTGTATATGCTACTGGATTAATTGGTTATTTTTATCTAGTAATTGCTGTAATTGGTCTTGGTGCAATTGTATTTTTAAACTCAGATGCAGGTGCACAATACTTTGTTGATGGTAAGTTATTTGGTGGAAATAATATGGCAGCAATTCACTTATCTCATATGGTTGGTGGAAATGTATTTTTAGGATTTATTTCAGCAGTTGCTTTTGCTACTATTTTAGCAGTTGTTTCTGGTCTTACTCTAGCTGGTGCTAGTGCTATTTCACATGATATTTATGCATCAGTTATTAATCCAAATGCAACAGAAGAACAAGAGATTAAAATTTCTAAAAGAGCTGTTATTATTATTGGTGTAATTGGTGTAGTATTAGGTATTGCATTTGAACAACAGAATATTGCCTTTATGGTAGGACTTGCATTTGCAATTGCTGCATCTGCAAACTTTCCAATTTTATTTTTATCAATTTATTGGAGAAAACTTACTACAAGAGGTGCAGTTATTGGTGGATTTATTGGTTTATTAACTGCTGTTATTTTAGTTATTATAGGGCCAATTGTTTGGGTAGATATATTAGGAAATGAAGAAGCGATTTTCCCTTATAAATACCCTGCACTATTCTCTGTATCAACAGCATTTATTGCAATTTGGTTTTTTTCAATTACTGATAATTCTCAAAGAGCAAAAGATGAACAAAAAGCTTTTGAGGCTCAAAGTATAAGAGCTGAAACTGGTTTTGGTGCTGAAGGTGCAGTTGATCACTAAAAAGTTCTAATGTTACAAAGAAGCTTGAGCTTCTTTGTAACACTTTACCAAACGAAACACTTTTAAACTTAACTATAACAGTTTTATTTATTAATAATTTTCTCAGTTTTCTATCATTTTTTATATGCTAATCTTTAAATAATTTTTACATAACTTAAAATAAAGAAGAGCATATGAGTATTCAAGAACAAATTAACTTTTTAAAAACTATATATCCATTTGACCAACTAAATAAAACACAAATGGAAGAATTTAGTCAAAATTTAGACATTATGTATTTTAAAAAAAATCAAATTATTCAAGAAAAAGATAAAAATCCTGAAAACTTATATCTAATAATGAAAGGGATTGTTCAAGAAAAAAATAGTGAAGAAGTATTATCTATTTATTCAATAAATGAATTTTTTGATCCAATTTCATTAATAGAAAACTATTCAAAGAATACCTTTATTACTGCAGAAGAGACAATATGTTATGCACTTCCAAGAAAAATATTTTTAAAAATCTTACATGAAAATCATAAAATGGAAAGTTATTTTTTTCAATCAATTTCAGAAAAATTAAATAATAATACTCTTCATGAAAAAAATAAAGAGTTAGCTAATATGATGATAGCTAAAGTAAAAGATGCAAATGTACATAAAGCTATAATTGTTCCTTTTAAAACAACAATTTATGAAGCTGCTAAAACAATCAAAGAACATAGAGTTCCCACTTTGCTTTTAAAAGATGAAAAAGATGAAATTTATATAGTAACTGATTCTGATTTTAGACAAAAAGTGATTTTAAATAGAATGGATTTTGATGATTGCGTTGGAAAAATATCTAGTACAGGTCTTATTTATATAAATGAAAATGATTTTTTATTTGATGCGCAACTTATTATGTCAAAGCATGGTTTAAAAAGATTAGTTGTAAAGAATAATAACAATGAAATAGTAGGAATAATTGATCAAATATCTCTTTCATCATTTTTTGCAACTCACACTTTTTCTGTTTCAAATGAAATAGATAAGGCTCAAACTTTAGAAGAATTAAAAAATACATCAAAATCATTTTTAAAAATTATTAAATCATTAAATGCAAAAGGTGTTAAAATTGCTTTTATCACAAAACTTGTAAATCAATTAAATAAAAAATTAATTGATAAAATATTTGAATTATTAGCTCCTAAAGAACTATTAGGTAAATCAGCTCTTATTGTAATGGGAAGTGAAGGAAGAGCGGAACAAATACTTAAAACAGATCAAGATAATGCATTAATTATTAGTGATGATTGTAGTTTAAATGATGAACAAATTCATGATTTTGCGAGAAAATTTACTGAAATACTAGTCGAATTTGGTTTTCCAAGATGTGAGGGGAATATAATGGTATCAAATCCTTATTGGTGCAGAAGATTTAGTGATTTTAAAGAACTTATTTATAGTTGGGTTATGGGTAAAACTGGTGATGATTTTATGAATCTTGCAATATTTTATGATGCTATTTGTGCAAGTGGAGATAGAACTCTTCTTACATCATTAAAAGAGTACTTATTTAAAGTTGGCTCAAACTCTCAAAGTTTTTATATGAATTTTGCAAAAATAATTACTAGTTTTGATGTTCCATTGGGTTTCTTTGATGGATTTGTATTTAATAATGAAAATAAAAAACATAAAAATGAAATTGATATAAAAAGAGGCGGTATATTTATACTTGTTCAAAGTATTAGAACATTAAGCTTAGAGAATAAGCTTTTTAGAACAAATACTATAAAAAGGATTAAAGAGCTAAACAAATTAAATATTATAGATGATGAATTTTCAAAAGAGTTAGAAGAAGCATTTAATTTTTTAGCAAGTGTAAAATTAAAATCAAATCTACAAAATTTAGATGCAGGTAAAGAGATTAATAATTATGTTAATCCTGAAGATTTAAATACTATGGAAAAAGATTTATTAAAAGATAGTTTTAAAATTGTTAATAAACTAAAGAAAAAATTAGAATATCATTACAAGTTAAGTTATGTATAGTTTAATAAAAAATCATTTTAGTAAAAAAAAGTTAAAAGATAAAAAATATCTTTATTTATTTGATAAACCAAAGCAAGATGAATATGTATGTTTTGATTGTGAAACAACAGGATTAAATCCAAAAATTGATGATATTATATCTATTGGTGCAGTTATAATAAAAGATAATACAATAGTTTCTAGTAAAAAATTTGTTAGATTTATTAAACCAAAAACAAAATTACAAGAAGACTCAATTAAAATTCATTATATAAGAGAATGTGATTTAGAAAATGCTGAAAATATTGATAAAGTAATTGAAGAGTTTTTAGAGTTTATAGGAAATAGAAAACTAGTTGGGTACTTTTTAGAGTTTGATATTGCAATGGTTAATAAATATATTAAAGATAAAATTGGTATAAAACTTCCAAATAAAACCTTAGAAGTTTCTGCTATTTATTACGATTGGAAAATAGAAACAATTCCTCAAGGACATATCGATTTAAGATTTGATACTATTATGAAAGAACTTCAAATACCAATTATGGGTAAACATGATGCGTATAATGATGCAATGATGACTGCAATGATGTTTTTAAAATTGAAAAATCAAGCAAAAATGAAAAGACATACATAATTTAGACACTACTTTTACATAACCTTTTGATATAATTTTTCAAATTTCAAGAAAGGTGTTATGTATGTTAGTTTTAATCTTAAATGCTGGGAGTTCATCTCTTAAATTTCAGCTTATGAATCATGCAACTCATGATGTATTTGCTAGAGGAGTTGCTGAAAGAATTGGAGTAGATGGAAGATTAGCAATTGAGTCAAATGGAACTAAAACTAAAAAAGATGTAAATTTACCTACACATAAAGAAGCAATTGAATTAGTTTTAGAATCCTTAGTAACAAAACCTCACAAAGTTATTGATTCAGTAGAAAAAGACATAGATGCAATTGGACATAGAGTTGTTCATGGAGGTGAATATTTTTCAAAATCTGTAATAATTGATGAAAATGTAATTACAAAACTTGAAAGATTAGTTCCTTTAGCTCCACTACACAATCCCGCACATATTATGGGTATTAAAATCTGTATGGACTTAATGAAAGAAAAACCAAATGTAGCAGTTTTTGACACTGCATTTCATCAGACCATGGATCCAAGTACATACTTGTACGCTGTACCTTATGAAGATTATAAAAAATTTGCTTTAAGAAAATATGGTTTCCATGGAACTAGTCATCATTTTGTTTCAAAAGAAGCAAATAAATTATTAAAAAAAGACAATCCAAAAGTCATAGTTTGTCACTTAGGAAATGGTTCATCAATTTGTGCAGTAAAAGATGGTAAATCAATTGATACATCAATGGGATTAACTCCACTTGAGGGTCTAATAATGGGCACAAGAAGTGGTGATATTGATCCAGCTGCTATTTCTTATTTAATGGAAAAGAAACAAATGAGTGCACAAGATGTAGTTAATTATTTAAATAAAAAATCTGGTCTTTTAGGTGTATCTGGAATTAGTTCTGATTTAAGAGAAGTAATTGAAGCTAGTACAAATGGTGATGAAAGAGCCATATTAGCTATTGATATGATTTGCAATCGAATCAAAAAATATATTTGTGCATATGCAGGAATGCTTGGTGGACTTGATGCAATCTGTTTTACAGCAGGAGTTGGAGAAAATGCAAGCATAATTAGAGAAAAAGCTTGTGAAAATTTGAATTTTATGGGTATTGAATTAGATAATGAAAAAAATGAAAAAAGACAAACAGGGAAAAGAGAAATCAATACAAATAAATCAAAAGTAAAAATTTTTGTTATACCTACAAATGAAGAGTTTGTTATTGCAAATGATACTTATAATTTAGCCAAAGATTTATAAAAATATAAACTCAGCAATCATAACTTTATTTTTGCTGAGGAACTTAAAACTTTTTAAAACACCCCAATCTCACGCAATAATTATACTTTTTTGGTAACCATGTACAAAAATTATACAATCACTAATTTAATGTATATAATTTTTTTTCAAATGCTACGTTAATGCTATATTATTGCTATACTTTTCTTCTATAATTTTCTATGAATCATAAATAAAGGATATATAAATGAGTCTAATAAATAGTATTAAAAATAATGCTAGAGAGAAGCTTAGAAATATCGTTCTTCCAGAGTGTGAAGATGAAAGAGTATTAAAAGCTGCACAGCAAGTTTTAGAAGATAAAACAGCAAATATTATCCTAATAGGAAATGAAGAAAATATAAAAGCAAATGCACAAAAGTGTGAAGCTAATATTGATGGTGCTAAAATAGTTGATCCTAAAAAATTTGAAAATATTGACACTTATGTTAATGAATTAGTTGAATTGAGAAAATCAAAAGGACTAACAAAAGAAGAAGCTACGCAAATCATGACAAATGAACCAAGATTTTTTGGTTGTATGATGGTAAGATTGAAAGATGCTGATGGCTTAGTTGCTGGTTCAAATTCACCTACAGCAGATGTTTTAAGAGCTGCTATTCAAGTTATTAAAACTGCACCTGGAATAAATACTGTATCTTCAACATTTATTATGGAAACTAAAGATAAAGAGTTTGGAGAAGATGGTTTGATTTTATTTGCAGACTGTGCTGTTTTACCAGATCCAAATCCTGAACAATTAGCTGATATAGCTTCAAGTACAGCTGCAACTGCTAAAAATGTTGTAGGATTAGATCCAAAAGTTGCAATGCTTTCTTTTTCTACAATGGGTAGTGCTAAACATCCACTTGTATCTAAAGTTCAAGATGCAGTTTCAATTTTAAAAGAAAGAAATGTTGATTTTAAATTTGATGGTGAAATGCAAGCAGATGCTGCAATTGTACCAACAATTGGTGCTAAAAAAGCTCCAGAAAGTAGTGTTGCAGGTAATGCAAATGTATTAGTTTTCCCTGATTTACAATCTGGTAATATTGGTTATAAACTAGTACAAAGATTTGCAAAAGCAGATGCACACGGACCAATTGTTCAAGGTTTAGCAAAACCTGTAAATGATCTATCAAGAGGTTGTTCAGTTGAAGATATTGCAAATTTAGTTGCAATTACAGCTACACAAGTAGAAGATTAAAAATAACAAATAATTATATGAGGGAGATGTATAAATGAATGTATTTATTTTAAACGCAGGGAGTTCATCATTAAAATACCAGTTAATGAATCCAATAACAAAAGATGTATTAGCAGCTGGTATTTGTGAAAGAATTGGAATTGATGGTGTTTTAAAACATGAATTTGGAAATGATCAAAAATTAAAAATTGATGTTTCAATGCCTACACATAAAGAGGCTATTGAGCTTGTGTTAAGAACATTAACTGATGGTGAAGGTAAAGTAATTGACTCAATTAATGATATTGAAGCAATTGGACATAGAGCTGTACATGGTGGAGAAGAGTTTGCATCGTCTGTTATGGTTACTGATAAAGTAATTGATGCAATGAAAAAACTTATTCCATTAGCTCCTTTACATAACCCTGCTAATATTATGGGTATGGAAATTTGTCAACAATTAATGCCTGGTATTCCAAATGTTGCAGTATTTGATACAGCATTTCACCAAACAATGCCAGATTATGCTTATATGTATGCTTTACCATATGATCAATATACAAAACATGGTATTAGAAAATATGGTTTCCATGGAACATCTCACTATTTTGTTTCAAATGAAGCAAGAGGAATGTTAGATAAAAAACACAATACAAGAATTATAGTATGTCACTTAGGAAATGGTTCATCTGTTTCTGCTGTATTAGATGGAAAATGTATAGATACATCAATGGGACTTACTCCTGTTCAAGGTTTGATGATGGGAACAAGAGCTGGAGATGTAGGTGCTGGTGCTATTTCATTTATGATGAGTCAAGAAGAAATGACAATAAATCAAACACTTGATTTAATGAACAAAAAATCTGGTATTTTAGGTATTTCTGGTAAATCTTCAGATTTAAGAGAAGTTCTTGATGGAATGCAAGAAGGTGATGATAAATGTAGGTTAGCTGTTGATATGGTTGCTTATAATATTAAAAAATATGTTGGTTCATATGTTGCCGCACTTGATGGTATAGATGCATTATGCTTTACAGGTGGAATTGGGGAGAATTCTGCTTTAATAAGAGAAATAGTATGTGCTGGACTTGATGGAATGGGATTAAATATTGATCCTACTAAAAATAACAAAAGATCAAACAAAGCTAGAGATATTGCAACAAATAGTTCTGCTGCTAGAATTTTTGTTATTCCAACAAATGAAGAGTTTGTTATTGCAAATGATACATACAAACTTGTTTCTGGACTTGAAAAATAAAACAAATATACTTCACAAAAAAAGGCAAGGCATTTTAGCCTTGCCTTTTTTTATCTACTATTATTTCTACTTCTAGTACTTCTACGATGATTAGTTGTAGTTTTTTTATTTGAATCTCTTCTATTAGTTCTATTTTTACTATCACTTTTTTTATTAACTTTTTTTAATAAAGGAACAGTAAAGCCTTCAATATCTTTTACAGGAATAGATATTTTTGTAAGTCTTTCAATATCTTTTAAATATTGACTCTCTTCATCACAAACTAAAGATAAAGCAATACCATTATTCCCTGCTCTACCTGTTCTTCCTATTCTGTGAACATAATCTTCAGGAACATTTGGCAATTCAAAATTTACAACATGGGGTAAAAGTTCAATATCAATACCTCTTGCTGCAATATCAGTAGCTACTAAAACTCTTATTTTTTTTGATTTAAAATTACTTAGAGCACTTGTTCTTGCCCCTTGTGATTTATTTCCATGAATTGCTAATGAGGGAATATTACTTTTATTTAAAAATTCACTTAACTTATTTGCACCATGTTTTGTTCTTGTAAAAACTAAAACTTGATTCCACTTTTGAGTATGTATTAAAAAGGCTAAAAGATTTTTTTTCTTATCTTTTTGTACATAATGAACAACTTGTGAAACTTGCTCTGATAAAGCATTGCTTCTTGCAACTTCAATTAATTTAGGATTATCTAAAAATGAATTTGATAATTTTTTAATTTCAGGTGAAAAAGTAGCTGAAAAAAGAAGTGTTTGTCTTTTATTTGGGATACTTGCAACAACTTTTTTAATATCATGGATAAATCCCATATCTAACATTCTATCTGCTTCATCAAGAACTAAAAATTCAACTCTTGATAAATCTATTGTTTTTTGTGACATGTGATCTAATAGCCTACCTGGTGTTGCAATAACAATATCAACACCTTTTCGCAAACTTGCTTTTTGTGGACTTATTCCAACTCCACCAAATATAACTGCTGTTTTCAAAGAAAGATACTTACTATAAGTTTGTATATTTTCAGAAACTTGTAAGGCTAACTCTCTTGTAGGTGCTAAAATCAATGCTTTTATATAAGATTTTTGCCCTTTTTTATTGGGTTTTTGACTCATTTTTTCTAATAATGGAAGAGTAAATGCGGCTGTTTTACCAGTACCTGTTTGTGCAGCTGCTAAAACATCTTTATGATTTAGTATAACTGGTATTGATTCTTTTTGTATTGGAGTTGGGCTTGTATAGCCTTGCTCTTTTACTGCTTTTAAAATATTAGGATTCAATCCTAATTGTGAAAATGACATATATGACCTTTGGTATCTTAGTAATTCAAGTAAAATTATTCGTGTTTTATGAAGAATATATAGGTTAGTTACTATAGTTTTTGTGTATTATATCACAATTATTAAAGAAAAGATAAATTTTTCAATTTTATCTTTTCTTTGTCTTTTAAAATTTAATTAATAAGCTTTTAAACCATCCATAAATCTAATAGAAAAGTTTGTAACTGCTTGATTTATAACTTTATCAATAAACTTATCAAACTTATCTTGTTTTTTCCATATAGGTGTTGAAACTTTTGATATTTTTATAAGCTCATCTTGTGCAAAAGATAGTGTAGCTACCTCATCAACTAATTTTACTGCTTTTGCTTGTCTTGCAGTAAAAATATGTGCATCAGCAAACTCTTTATGATTTGCTTTTTTAAGTCCTCTTGCACTACTTACATCTGTTATAAACATATCATATGTATCATCTATAACTTTTTCTAACTCTGCTTTTTCAAAGTTTTCCCATGCTCTTGTAGGTGTTCCAGCTTCTTTGTATTTACCAATCTTAACAGTTTGAGTTTTAACTCCAATTTTTTGCATAAGTTCTTCTACATTTGCACCTTGAAAAATAACTCCAATTGAACCTACCATACTTCCTGGATTTGCAATAATTTTATTTGCCCAAATTGAAGCATAATAACTTCCACTTGCCATAACTCCACTTGCATATGCTACAACTGGTTTTAACTCTTTTAGCTCTTTTATTGCATATGCAATTTCAACTGAGGGAGCAACTGCTCCACCAGGTGAGTTAACTACAAAAAGTACACCTTTTATATTATTGTCTTCTTTTGCTTGATTTACTTGCTCTAAAACTTTTGTTGAATCCATAATTGGACCACTTAATTCTATTTTTTGTAAGTTTGCAGTTTGCATATTATTCATTGTTGAATCATTTGCATCAAATACAATAAAATACATTATTGTTAAAAAAACAATTGTTTTAAAATATTTAGTAAGAAAGTCTAAAATAGCAATTATTGGTGAAAACATGAATCTAAAAAAATCACGCATCAATTCCCCTTATTATAGTTTTTTTCACGTATTTTGTATGTAGTATTATGTGAGTTGATATATCTTCTTTATGCTTTATAGCATCTGGAAGTTTTATAGCAATTATATCTGAATCTTTATTTTTTGCTAAAGTACCTTTATTTAAACCTAAAGCCTTTGCACCATTAAAAGTTGCCGCTTTTAAAATCTTTTTTGCAAAACTATTTATTTCAAACTCACTATGCATCATAAGCACATTTCTAAGTTCATCAAACATAGATAAAGAGTTATTTGAACTTAAACCATCTGTGCCTATTGAAAAATTAATATTATCCAATTTTCGCAAATCAAGTTTAGTATTGTTTAAAACTCTATTTGATGTAACACAATGATTTATTGTTGCATTTAACTCTTCAATTTTATTTAAATCATCATTACTTGCTTCAACACAATGTGTAAATGATAAATTTTTTAAATTTTGAAATTGTTCTAAAAATCTCATTGGCTTTGTAACAGCTTTTTCTTCACCTAAAAAGTTTTTAAAAAACTCTAAAAAACCACCTTCATCTTTATGCAACCAATCATACTCTTCAATTGATTCTAAAAAATGTGCACTAACAGGATAATCTTTTTGCTTTGCTATATTTAAAGTTTCTCTTATTAAAAATGGATGTACTGAATAAGGAGAATGAATGGCAATTGCTGGAAAAAACTTTTCACTTTTTTTATCTTCAGACTTTTGCAACCTTGCTTTAAAATCATTAAACAATGTATCAATCATATCTGCTTTGCTACCTATTACTTCATTGAAAAAAACCGTGTTTAAAGGTGAATTTAAACAAGCTTCTAATTCAAATCCATATGAAGAGATTGCTCCAATAGTTGTTGTACCACTTTTTTTCATCATTTCTAGTTTTTTTGATATTAATTTTGTTGTTGCTTTTTGTACAAGTTCATCCCTTGAAGCAATAACAGAATTAAGCCATAACATGAAATTACCATATTTTAAAGTTGTTGTATTTGAACTAAATTCTAAGTGAACGTGAGTGTTTATAAGACCTGGCATTAAAACAGAGTTATCTTCTAATTCTTCAATTATTTCATTTGGATATTTTTTTGAAATATTTTCAAAAGTATCAATCTCTTTTATTGTTTTATCATAAACAATAGCACCATCTTCTATGATACTATCGTTTTCATCACAAGTAACTATCCACTTTGCAGCTATTATTTTCATAATAATTACTGTTCTTTTGCGTCATTTGCTTCTTGAACTGCTTTTACTTCTGAAACAATTTGCATTAATGAAATTAATGCTAAATGATATCCAAATGGTCCAAACCCAGAAATAACTCCTGTTGATGCACCAGCTGTAATAGATTTTTGTCTAAACTCTTCTCTTTTATATATATTTGAAATGTGTACTTCTACAACTGGCAAACTAACTGCGCTTAAAGCATCTTTGATTGCAATTGAAGTGTGAGAATATGCAGCTGGGTTAATAATAATTCCATCAACTTCTCCTAAACACTCTTGTATCTTATCAACTATCTCACCCTCAAGGTTTGATTGAAAAAATTCCAATTCTACATTATTTTGTTGAGCACTTGATTTCATTTGCTCATGGATTTGCTCTAAAGTCATAGGTCCATAAATATGCTGTTCTCTTACACCTAACATATTTAAATTTGGTCCTTGAATTACTGCAATTTTCATATTATATTTCCTTTTATAAAATTTTGATAAGATTATATTAAAATTTACGTTAATGAAAGATGAGTTATGAAAAATTATATACTAAGAAATGAAAATGCAATCTACTATGAGTGCGGTTTTTCATGTGATAATGTTATTTTTATAAGTCTAGGAAGTGAGAAGTTTTTTCTAACTGATGCTAGATATGTACTTGAAGCAAAAGAGTATGCTTACAATTGTACAGTTGTTGAATCAAGAGATTTATTCCAAACTGCCAAAGTTCTTTTAAAAGATAGCAAAATTAAAAAGTTAACATTTGATCCAAATGATTTTACATATTTTGCATATTCTGAGTTAGTACAAGATTTAGATATTGAGTTTATTCAAGAAGCAAATTTTTCAAAACTCAAAAGAATCATAAAAACAGATGATGAAATTGCAATATTAAGTAAAGCAGCTAAATTAGGAAGAGAAGGTTTTAAAACTCTTGCTAAGTATATAAGAAAAAATGCTTACAATCAAAAAGAAGAATTTTTAAATTTTAAAGCAATAGAAAAAATGAGTCAACAAGGTAAATATAATTTAAGTTTTGAACCAATACTTGCAATAAATGAAAATGCAGCAAAACCTCATGCCCTACCAACTAAAAAAAGATTAAAACTTCATGATTTGCTTTTAGTTGATGCGGGAATAAAATATAAAAGGTATTGTTCAGATAGAACTTGTACTTCTTATGTGGACTTTGAAAGTTTTAATTTTAAAAGGGAACAAAAATTCAAAAATAAAAAACATCAAAAAATATATGATTTAGTATACAAAGCTCAACAAACTGCTATTAAAAATGCAAAAGTTGGGATGAAAGCTTCTAAAATAGATGCATTAGCAAGAGATGTAATAACAAAAGCTGGTTATGGGAAATATTTTGTTCATAGTACTGGACATGGAGTAGGACTTGACATACATGAATTTCCAATGATTACATCAAAAGCAGATACAATAATCGAAAATAATATGGTCTTTACTATTGAACCTGGAATTTATTTGCCAAATGAGTTTGGAGTAAGAATAGAAGATACTGTTGCCATGATTGATGGAAAAGCAGTAATTTTATAAAAATCAAGTTTTTTAAAAACTTGACTTTTTTACTCAATTTTATATTTAGGAGCAAAATGTTAAAAAAATTAGATGATAATTTAACACTATTTTATACAAGTAATTTTCCATACAATAAAAAGGTTAATTCAGACAAAAAATATCTTGTTACTATTGGTATTGGGGGGAATATAGGTAATGTAAAAAAAAGATTTGATAAGTTATTCTTATATTTAAAAGCTGATACAAGATTTGATATAATAATGACTAGTCCTTTACTTTTAAATCCACCATTTGGTTTTTTAAATCAAAATAACTTTTTAAATGGTATAATTGAACTTAAAACTAACCTAGCACCAAATGATTTTTTAAAAAATATGCAACGGTTAGAGAAAAGATTGGGAAGAAAGCGATCCTTTCAAGATGCGCCTAGAACCTTGGATATTGATATTATCTTTTTTGATAATAAAACAATTAATACCCAAAAACTTATTGTTCCTCACAAAGATTGGGCAAACAGAGAATCAGTGATTATTCCTTTAAAATATATGAATAAATTAAAAACAAAATAGAGCATAGAGTTAATTATAAGTTTTAAAATAGCACCTCTTGTTCAATTATTTTAAAGAAGGTATAAAATGAAAAAAAAAGTAGTTGTAGGAATGTCTGGTGGTGTTGATTCATCAGTTACTGCTTTACTATTAAAAAAGCAAGGTTATGAAGTACAAGGCTTATTTATGCGTAATTGGGAGTATGGCATAAAAGGTAGTCAATGCCCTAATCGTATAGAGTTTGAAGATGCTAAAAAAGTAGGTGAATTAATAGGGATTGAAGTAAAAGGTAAAGATTTCGTTGAAGAGTATAAAACTAAAGTATTTGATGTATTTTTAGAAGGTCTAAAAAAAGGACTTACACCAAATCCCGATATATTATGTAATCGTGAAATCAAATTCAATGTATTTTTAAATGAAGCTAAAAAGATGGGTGCAGATTTTATTGCTACTGGACACTATGCTAAAATAGCTAAATATAAAGATCATTATGTTTTAGACACACCAAAAGATAATACTAAAGACCAAAGCTATTTTTTACATGCATTATCAAGTGAACAATTATCACAAGCTATGTTTCCCCTTGCAGATTTAACTAAAAAAGAAGTAAGAGAAATAGCAAAAGAGCACAATTTACCAGTAAGTGATAAAAAAGATAGTACAGGTATATGTTTTATAGGGAATCAAAGATTTGATGAATTTATCACACAACATTTAAAAGCAATTCCTGGTGATATTATAGATGAAAATGAAAATGTAATAGGAAAACACAAAGGCCTTATTTGTTACACACTTGGACAAAGAAAAGGAATTGGTGTTGGAGGTATTAAAGAGACTGAAGGTGAGAATCATATTCATAAACCTTGGTATGTAGCAAAAAAAGACCTTGAAAACAATACCTTAACAATTGTGCAAGATACAAATCATCCTTTACTTATGAACAAAAGTGTTGAAGCTACTCATATGCATTGGGTACTTGGAGTTGCTCCAAAAGTTGGAGATAAACTAATGGCACAAATTCGTTATCGTCAACAAAAGCAAGCTTGTACAGTAACACAAGCTGATGATAAAAAAGTAGTAGTTGAGTTTGATAATCCTCAAAGAGCTGTAACTTTAGGACAAAGCCTTGTTTTATATGATGGTGATTATTGCTTAGGTGGTGGATTTATTAGTGATTATAATTAATATGCTATAATCCCTTTTTTAATAATCTTTACAAGATTAACTTCTAATAAATTCATGTAAAGATTATAACTTATATATGGAAGAAAGCGATCCTTTCAAAATACGTCTAAAACCAAAAATTAAATATCATATTAATTATAAATATGAAGAGCTATATGCTTCTTCATAAAATTGGGCATTAAAGAATTAGTGATTATTCCTTTATTAAATCTATAGTTTCTAAAAAAGAGACTTTTAAAGGTAAGATATGGAAAAAGTAATGGTTGGAATGAGTGGAGGAATTGATTCATCAGTTACTGCTTATATGCTACAAAAAGAGGGATATGAAGTAGAAGGTGTTTATCTAAAACTTCATAATAGAACAGATGGATATCATGAATCAAATATCAAAGATATAGAAAATGTTGCAAAATTTCTTGGTATTAAATATCATATATTAGATATTGCTGAAGATTTTACAAAAGAAGTTTATGACTATTTTGTAAATTCATATTTAGAAGGCACAACACCTAATCCATGTGTTAAATGCAATAGACAAATCAAATTTGGAAAAATGTTAGATTTTGCGAAAGAACACAAAGCTTCATATTTAGCAACAGGGCATTATGCAAAAACAGATGGTGAATTTATTTATGAAGCTGATGATAAAACAAAAGATCAAAGCTATTTCCTTTCACAAGTTGAAAAAGAAGCATTACCTTTTATGATGTTTCCAATGAGTACATATAAAAAAGAAGACATTGTAAAATTTGGTTCAAAATTAGGTGATTCGTATAAAAGAATTACAGAAAAAAATGAATCTCAAGAAATTTGTTTTGTTGATACTGTTTATACTGATGTTATTAAAAAACACGCAAATATAGATCAACCAGGTGTTGTTTTTGATGAAGAGGGAAATGAAGTAGGAACACATAAAGGTTATATGCACTATACCATTGGAAAAAGAAGAGGTTTTACTGTTCATGGTGCCCATGAACCACATTTTGTAAAATCTTTAAATCCAAAAGATAATACTATTATTGTTGGGAAAAAAGAATCACTAGAAATAAATATAGTTGAAGCAAATAATTTAAATATGTATATTGAAGATACAAACTTTAAATGTACTGTTAAATTAAGATATAGAAGTAACTTACTTCCTTGTGAAGTAAGTATTAAAAATGACAAGGCAAGTATTAAGCTTAAAAAATCAGCATTTGGAGTTGCAGCTGGTCAATTAGCAGTATTTTACATAGATGAAAAAGTTATTGGTAGTGCTTGGATTACAAACACTTTTAAATAATAAACTAAAATTCAAAAGAGAAATTACCCTCTTTTGGATTTATACTTAAAATAACTACAAAATAGTTTAAAATAAGACATTAATCTCAAAATTCCAATAAGTAATTTTTTTTTATTTATACATATAAATTCAATGTAAGAAGTATTTAGATAAAATCGCAATAAACAAATACTCAACACAAGGAAAAAAATAATGTCATGTTTTAAACTTTTTAGTGGCTCAGCTAATCCTGATTTTGCCAAGAAAGTTGGAGAATATTTAAAAGAACCAATTGGCGAAGCTAAATTAAATAAATTTAGCGATGGAGAAATTTCTGTTCAAGTTACAGAAAGTGTAAGAGGGCAAGATGTGTTTATAATTCAACCAACAAGTGCTCCTGCAAATGATAACTTAATGGAATTATTAATTATGATTGATGCATTAAAAAGATCTAGTGCAAAATCAATTTCAGCTGTAATACCATACTATGGCTATGCAAGACAAGATAGAAAAGCTGCTCCAAGAGTTCCTATTTCTGCAAAGTTAGTTGCTGATTTATTAGAAAAAGCTGGAATACACAGAGTAATTACTATTGATTTACATGCTGCACAAATTCAAGGTTTTTTTAATGTTCCAGTTGACAACTTATTTGGTTCAATTATGTTTGTAGATTATATTAGATCTAAAAAATTAGCTAATCCAATTATTGCAAGTCCAGATATTGGTGGTGTTGCTAGAGCTAGAAGTTATGCAAATAAACTTGACTATGACTTAGTAATTGTAGATAAAAAAAGAGAACAAGCCAATGTTGCGGAAGTTATGAATATTATTGGTGATGTAAATGGCAAAGATGTAATTTTAGTTGATGACATGGTTGATACAGCTGGGACATTAGTTAAAGCAGCAGAGGCACTTAAAAAAAGAGGTGCAACATCAGTTATGGCTTGCTGTACACATGGAGTATTAAGTGGTCCAGCATATGAAAGAATTGAAAATGGTGTTTTAGATGAATTAGTAGTCTCAGATACAATCCCTCCAAAACAAAAGTCAGATAAAATTACAGTTTTAACTGCATCAGAGATAATTGGAGAAACAATAAAAAGAATTCATAATAATGAATCTGTTAATTCAATTTTTAAATATTAAGTTAATATGAACAATTAAATGCTTTGTCATTAAGTTTTAGCTATTATAATATAAAAAACAATAAAACAAGGATAATTATGAAGAAAGTACTATTATCAACAGTATTATGTGCAAGCTTAATGTTTGCAGCAGATAGTTCTTACAAATATGAAGTAACTCCATTAGTTGGTGGTGTTGTAACAGAGGGTAATACTACTCTTGATGATCACTATGGGGTTGGTGGATTAAGTTTAGGATTTAATCTTGAAGAAAGCATGTTTGATCAAATAGAACTAGGTTTTTTAAGAAGTTTAGGTGATGTTGATTATGATAAAGGTGGAGATACTTCGATTTCAAGAATCTTTACAAATGTAATCAAAAATTATGATCTTACAACTAATACTTCACTATATACTTTAATAGGTGCGGGTGTTGAAGTTTTTGGTCATGAAGCATATAAAAACGAAACAGGATTTTTTGGAAACTATGGTGTAGGTTTAAGATATAACATCAGTGATGATTTAATATTTAAAACAGATGTAAGACATATGATTGAAACTGATCATGGAGACAATAGCTTACTTTATACTTTTGGTTTAGCAATTCCTTTTGGAAAAAAAGCTACAAATGTAACAAAACATGAACCTGTAAAACAAGAAGTTAAACCTGAACCTAAAAAAGAAGTTCAAGCTAAAAAAGTAGAACTAGATAGTGATAATGACGGAGTAATTGATTCAAAAGATCAATGTGCAAATACACCAAAAGGTGATTTTGTAGATGAAAAAGGTTGTTCTTTAAAAACAGATTTAAATATTAACTTTGCTTTTGATAGTGCAAAAATCAACAATTCATATGAGTCAAAAATTAAAAAATTTGCAGAATTTATGAAATCATTCCCATCAACAAAAGCAAAAATTGAAGCACATACAGATTCAATTGGTACAGAAAAATATAACCAAAAATTATCTGAAAGAAGAGCAGCTTCTACAGTTAATGCATTAAAAGCATATAATATTGATGCAAAAAGATTAAAATGGCATGGATATGGAGAGTCTAAACCTCTTGCAACTAATGCAACAAAAGAAGGTAGAGCTAAAAACAGAAGAGTTGAAGCTACAATCGTAAAATAAAAACATAATTAAAAGATAGGTTCTCCTATCTTTTAATAACTACAATAACTTAATAACTACATAACATTATTTTAGATATAATCGCGTAAAATATAATAAAATAGGATACTACTTTGCAAAAAAACATTAGAAATTTTAGTATTATTGCACATATTGATCATGGAAAATCAACACTTGCTGATAGAATAATCCAAGAGTGTGGAGCTGTTACAAATAGAGAATTGTCAGCTCAAATGATGGACACTATGGATATAGAACAAGAACGTGGTATTACTATTAAAGCTCAAAGTGTTAGATTAAAGTATGTAAAAGACAATGAAGTATATGTACTAAATCTTATTGATACTCCAGGGCATGTTGATTTTTCATATGAAGTTAGTAGAAGTTTAGCCTCTTCTGAGGGAGCTTTATTAATTGTTGATTCAACTCAAGGAGTTGAAGCACAAACAATTGCAAATGTTTATATTGCACTTGATAATGACTTAGAATTACTTCCAGTTGTAAACAAAATAGATTTACCCTCAGCTGATCCTGATAGAGTATTAGAAGAAACAGAAGAAGCTATTGGTTTAGATTGTACAGAGCATAATTTAATTAGTGCAAAAACAGGTCTTGGAGTAAAAGAGTTAATTGATTCTATTGTTGAAAGAGTTCCTGCACCAAATGGAGATGAAAAGGCTTCTACTAAAGCACTTATTTATGATTCTTGGTTTGATAATTATCTTGGTGCACTAGCTCTTGTAAGAGTTTATGATGGAAGTATTAAAAAAGGTCAAGTATTAAAGATGATGAACACAAAAGTTGAACATCCAGTACTTGATTTAATGTACCCTCACCCAATAAAAAGAGAAAAAACAAATGAAATACAAACAGGTGAAATTGGTATTGTAGTTCTTGGACTTAAAACTCTTGATGGAATTGCAGTTGGTGATACAATGACAGATGCTAAAAATCCAACATTAAAGCCAATTGCTGGATTTGAGCCTGTTAAACCATTTGTTTTTGCAGGACTTTATCCAATTGAAACTGATAAGTTTGAAGATTTAAGAGAAGCCCTTATTAAATTACAATTAAATGACTCTTCTATTTCATTTGAACCTGAAAGTTCAGCTGCTTTAGGAAGTGGTTTTAGAACAGGATTTTTAGGAATGCTTCATATGGAAGTAATAAAAGAAAGACTTGAGAGAGAATTCAATCTTGATTTAATCGCAACTGCACCAACTGTTGTATATCAAATTGAGAAAAAAGATGGAGAGAGAATTGAAATTCAAAATCCATCAGAATTACCAGAACCAAACTATATAGAAACAATTTATGAACCATATGTAAAAGCAACAATATTAGTACCTGATGAGTTTTTAGGAAATGTAATAAAACTAGTAAATGAAAAAAGAGGAATTCAAGTAAAAATGGATTATTTAGGTAAAAGAGTTTTACTTGAATATGATATTCCTATGAATGAAATAGTAATGGATTTTTATGATAAATTAAAATCTACTTCAAAAGGTTATGCTTCTTTTGATTATGAACCAATAGGTTTTAGACCAGGTGATCTTAAAAAACTTGATGTAAGAGTTGCAGGAGATATCGTAGATGCACTTTCTATTATTGTACCAGAAGATAAAGCAGTAGCCAGAGGAAGAGAGTTTATTAAAGCATTAAAAGAGTTAATTCCAAGACAATTATTTGAAGTTGCTGTTCAAGCAAGTATAGGAACAACAATTATTGCAAGAGAGACTGTAAAATCAATGGGAAAAAATGTTACTGCAAAATGTTATGGTGGTGATATTACAAGAAAAAGAAAACTTTTAGAAAAGCAAAAAGCTGGTAAGAAAAGAATGAAAGCTATTGGTAAGGTTAATGTACCTCAAGAAGCTTTTATGGCTGTTCTTAAAATCTAAATTTTGTAAATTCAAGATTTAATATTTGTATATAAGTAATTAATATATAAATTTAAATCTTGGAACTTGTTTTTAAAATTTCATAATCATATTAAAAAAATAACTTCTTGACTCTCCATGTGTATCTGAATCAATAAAATACTTTTTATTAAATATATTTTTTATATCAAAATTAAATTTTATATCTTTATCTTTTACTTTTGTATAATAAGAACTTCCTATGGAAGCAATAGTATAAACATCTAGTTTTTTACTATTATTTTCATTTGCATACCGACTTGACATATGAGTTAATCTACTAAATAACTTAATCTTTTTTATTTTATATTCTAGATTCATGTTTAATTGTTTTTCTGCTTTATCTTTTAACTTATTACCAATCAAATCTTTTCTATTACTATTTTTTATCTTATTGTGGCTTATTATTGCTAACATTGCTAATTTTAGATTATCATAAAAACTTTTAATTATAGAGATTTTTATCCCTTGAGATTCACTATCAATTTTTTCTTTTTTATTTGAATCACTTTTTCTATAAATATAGTCATAATAATTATTTTCTCTAAATAATGTACTACTAATCAAATATGATTCAAAAAAATCTTTTTCAAATGTTAATTCTATTCCTCTTGATATGTTGTTCTTATTTTTTATATAATCAGAATCAATATCTTTATAAAATTTATTATAATTATCATTTATTTGATAAATTTTAGTATAAACATCAATTGAATCAAAACCTAAATTTGTATCAAAGCTAACTTTATTTTTATCTTTTAAAATAAGATTTCTATACCCATTTGTATCTATATTTATGTTTGAATTTAAATTTGAATTTATACTTTCAAAGCTAAGTTTACTAGTCATTATAGAATTATGTTTAAAATATAACTTTGCTAAAGATTGTTGCTTATAGATTTTATTTTCAGAAAAAAGTCCTATTGAATTATCTATACTTTTTTTTAATGAGTCTTCATAATTAAAATTTAAATCTAACCAAATATTATCATTTATATATAAACTATTTGCAAAAGTTACACTTTGTTTATCTTCATTATTTAAATCGTAAAAACTTGTATCATAAAAATTTGTATTTAATTTATTATCATTAAGATAACCATTTTTTTCTAATTTATATTCTATTACATATTCGTAAAGTTTATTTTTTTTCTCTACTTTTAAGAGTGCATTATTTTTATCAATATTTTCAAGTTTAATATAATCAAATTGTATTCCATAAGAGTATACATATAAAAATTGTAAAAAAATAAATAACTTTATTACATACATACTAAACACCTCATTTAATATCTTTTTACAAACTAATTATATTATAAGAAGCTTTTATTGAAATTATTGAGTTTAATTTGTACTTCAAATAACAAGTAGCAAAAGTACTACTTGTTATAAATATTACTTTTTAAAAGGTAACTCAAAAGCAATAGTAACTTCTGAAAAACTTTTACCCTTATGCAAATCAAAACACTCTTTAGCAAATTTTGCAAAAGATTCACTCATACTATAATCTAAAATATCAATCACACCACTTGCTATAACTTTTTTATCTTTTATTTCATATTTCATAGGAACAGTTTTTGTTACTTCATTCATAGTTAATTTCAATGTTAAACTTTTAGTATTTGTATTAACATCTGAAATAAAAGCAAGAATTTTTTCTGAACTTTTTAAAGAAAAAAGCGTATTTACCATACTTTTATTTCTAACTTCCAAACCAGATTCTAAACTTAAAGAGTCAATTTTTACTTTTGCACTTTTTAAAAACTTAGTAAAATTATCACTTTTTTTTATCTGTAAATTAACATCTTTAAATGTTCCAGATACACCAACTTTCTTTTCTGTTTTATATCCTGTCCATTGCACTTTTAAGTCACCATTTAACTCATATGCATTTAAAGATACAAATGCAAATAAGAAAAAGATACCAATTAGTAATTTTATTTTCATAACAACTCCTTTCATTTATCATATAAAATCTAATATTTATTTAAGATAATAATTATAAATTAAATATTATTTTAAATAATTTATAGTATTATTTTATATGAGATGTATATCATGTGAAAAATTATCTTTTCTTATTATTTGTAAAAGTTGCCAAGAAAAATATCTTGAACCATCTTTTCATAAAAGAGAAATTGATAAGAATTTTTTTAATTACTCATTTTATGCTCTAAGTGATATAGAAGATTTATTAAACTCTAAATACTACTTTTATGGAGATAGAATTTATAATATATTAGCAAATTTATCTTTTAAAAAGTTTGCACAAAATTTTGATTTTAAATATAAAGTTTATGCAATACCAATTGATGATCATACAAGACATGAGTTTTCACATACTGCAATACTAACTAAACATCTACAATCAAAATATATACAAGCAAAAACAAACTGTTTAAAAGCAACAAATAAAGTAAAATATGCAGGAAAAAATTTAAAATATAGACAAGATAATCCAAGGAATTTCAAACTATCAAATTTATATAATCAAACAACAATTATATGTGATGATTTAATCACAACAGGTGCTACAATATTAGAAGCGAAAAAAGTTTTAAAGAAAAAAAATAATCAAGTTATCTTTTCTTTAACCCTAGCTGATGCAAAAATTTAGTATAATTTATTTTATTTAGAGGGCGAAATTGTGATAGGAATTATTGATTATAATATGGGAAATCTTGCAAGTGTATATAATGCTTGCCATCTTTTGGATACTAAAGCATCGATTATAAAAGACCCAGAAAAGTTAAAAAACTTTAGTAGAATCATCTTGCCAGGAGTAGGTGCTTATGGTGATGCTATGGAACATCTAAACTCAACTGGCATGAAAGAGGCTGTAATGGAGTTTGCAAAAAGTGGAAAACCAATGATTGGAATTTGTCTTGGGATGCAACTACTTTTTGAAAGTTCACAAGAGTTTGGACACACTGAGGGTTTAGGGTTAATCAAAGGAAAAATTGAAAAATTTGACAAATCTAAAATGCATGAAGATTTCAAAATCCCACATATGGGATGGAACACTATTGAAAATAAGCAACACAAACTTTTTGAAGGTTTAAAAAACCCTTATCTTTACTTTGTACACTCTTATCATGCAGTTACAAGTGAAGAAAATATCATAGGTAAGACAACTTATGGATATGAGTTTGCAAGTGCTGTTAATAAAGATAATATCTTTGGTTTTCAGCCTCACCCTGAAAAATCTCATGATAATGGATTAAAAATTCTTGAAAACTTTATAAATATAAAATTATAATAAAGGAGATATTATGAAAACTATAGCAATAACAGGTGCAAGTGGGTTTGTAGGAACTTCCCTTAGAAACTTCTTTGAAAAACAAGGTTATAAAGTAGTTGCTATAAATAGAGAAGTTTTAAATAATAAACAAGAACTTCAAAATATAGTATCATCAAGCAATATAGTTATAAATTTAGCAGGTGCAAATATCATAAATAGATGGACAAAAGAGTATAAGGAACTACTTTATTCAAGTAGAATAAATACTACTTCAAATTTAGTAGAAGCTATAAATAGTGTAGAAACAAAACCTGAATTACTTATTTCAACTTCTGCTGTTGGAATTTATGATAATAAAGACACTTATGCAGAAGATGGCAAATACTCAGATGATTTTTTATCAAAACTTTGTCAAAGATGGGAAGAAGAAGCACATAAAGCTCAAACAAATGTATCGATTTTTAGATTTGGTATAGTATTAGGTAAAAAAGGAGGAGCTTTTGCAAAAATGCTAACTCCTTTTAAACTTGGTCTTGGTGGAATAATAGGAAGTGGGAAACAAGCTTTCTCTTTTATTCATATTGATGATTTACTAAATGCTTATAAATTTGTAATTGACAATAACTTAACATCAACATTTAACCTAACAGCACCAAAACCTACAACAAATTTAGGTCTAACAAGAGCTTTAGGTAAAGCACTTAAAAAGCCTACAATTTTTCCAGTTCCAGAGTTTGCATTAAGATTGATTTTTAGTGAAGGTGCAAAAGTACTTACAGATGGACAAGATGCAGTACCTAAAAAATTATTAGATTTAGGATTTGAGTTTAAATATAAAGATATACAAGAAACAGTAGATAGTTTGGTTTAATTAAAAAAGGGAGAAAAAATTAATATGGATATATTACCAGCGATTGATTTAAAAGATGGGAAAGCTGTAAGATTGAGTAAAGGGCTTATGGATAGTGCAAAAATCTATTCAGATGAGCCTTGGCAAGTGGCAAAAAGGTTTGAAGAACTTGGAAGTAAATGGGTTCATATTGTTGATTTAAATGGAGCCTTTGCTGGAAAACCTGCCAATTTAGAACAAATTAAAAAAATTAGAGAAAATTGCAACTTAAAGATTGAACTTGGTGGTGGAATTAGAGATGAAGAGACTATCAAAATGTATGTAGAGCTTGGAGTTGATAGATTAATTTTAGGTTCTATTGCTGTAAAAAATCCTCAATTTGTTAAAGATATGGCTTCAAAATATAATATTGCAGTTGGAATTGATGCAAAAGATGGAATGGTTGCAGTTGAGGGTTGGGCAGAAGTATCTAATATGAAAGCAACAGATTTAGCAAATGAGTTTGCAAGTGCTGGAGTTGAAGCTATTATTTGTACAGATATTTCAAAAGATGGTATGCTTTGTGGAGTAAATGTAGAGTTTACACAAGATATTGCACTTGCTAGTAAAGTAGATACTATTGCTAGTGGTGGAGTAAAAGATATTTCTGATATTATAAACTGCAAAAACAATGGTAATATTGCTGGTGTTATTGTAGGAAAAGCCTTTTATGAAGGTAGTTTAGATTTAGAAGAAGCTTTTAAAATATTATAATATGTGCTTAATTATATCCCTAGTATTTTATGCATTAGCCTACACTTTTTATGAAGATTCTAATATGCAAGGCTTTTATATAAATCTAGGGATTGCCCTACTTTTTTCTATTTTATTAATAAGAAATTTCATAAAATCAAAAAGGCAATAGCTTGAAAAAAAAGATTGATAACTTATACTCAAAACTTGCAAATGAAGAAGATGCAAGAGTATGTAAAGCAATTGATGAAAGTGCTTGTAAAGTAGTTCCTGGTAACTTTTTTCTTACAATAATTAGTTATTTTTTTAGTAAACTAGCAGATGCTGTTGCTAATACAAAAGTTATACTTCCTTGGATAATGCAAAGTATTGGCGCTCCTTTATATTTAATAAGCTTTTTAGTTCCAATTAAAGAGTCAGGTTCACTCTTACCTCAACTATTTATTGCAGCATATATTAGAAAACTACCTATTAGAAAATGGATTTGGTCTTTAGGCTCTTTACTTCAAGCTCTTTGTATGTTTGGTATTGCAATTGTTGCTTGGAATATGCAAGGTTTAAGTGCAGGTCTTGCAATTATTGCTCTTCTTGTTGGTATGAGTTTAGCAAGGGGATTATGTTCAGTTGCTGCAAAAGATGTTTTAGGAAAAACTATTCCTAAAACAAGGCGTGGAGCTTTAAATGGTCTTTCAGCAATGCTTGCTGGTCTTTTAGTTGTTGTTTTGGGTGTATACTTTTTGCTAAATGGAGAAAAACCTTTTTCATCACAAAACTTTAGTATTCTTCTTTCAATTGCTGGCTTATTTTGGATTTTTGCAGCTATTGTTTATGCTTTAATAAAAGAGTTTGAAGGAGAAACAGATGGTGGAGGAAATGCTTTTAAAGTTGCTATTTCAAAACTAGGTATTTTAAAAACAGATAAGCCTTTTAGACTATTTGTAATTACAAGAGCTTTATTTTTATGTTCTGTATTATCTGCACCATTTTTTGTAATAATTGCTCAACAAAACTCTGAATCAAACTCTTATTTATTAGGTCTTTTTATACTCTCTAGTGGATTAGCTGATTTATTATCTGCAAATTTTTGGGGTAAGTTTTCTGATATTTCAAGTAAAAAAGTTATGATTATAGGAGCAACTATTGCCACAAGTGTTGGTTTTGTAGTTGTTTTTATAGACTTTTTCTATGATGAACTTTTTTCAATTATTTGGATTATGCCTATTATCTATTTTATTTTAAGTATTGGTTATCAAGGTATAAGAATAGGAAGAAAAACTTATATTGTTGATTTGGCCCAAGGAAATAAAAGAACTGATTATGTAGCTGTAAGTAATACACTAATAGGTTTTATTTTACTACTTAGTGGATTGATTGGAACATTAAGCTCACTTATTGGAGTTAGCGGAATCATTTTGTTGTTATCTATTATTGGAGTTATAGCAATATATCTTGCAAATAAACTTCCTGAAGTACAAGAAGATTAAGACTCAAATAAAATATAAATAGATTTTCTACAATATAAGGTTAAAAAGATATAATCTTAAAAATTAAATTTAAAATGGATAAATAATGAAATTAAAAAAATGGATATATTTAACAATCTTTTTAGTAATCTTTTATTATGCATTTATAGTAAATATAGTTATAACACTTTCAATTATTGCTTCTTTATATATAGCATTTAAACTATATAGATTTTATGCTAAAAGAGAGTTAAACAAGCTAGTAAAATCAAAAGAGTCTTTTGAAAAAAGTCAACTAGGACTTTTTGTTGCCCTTGTTGCTAAAGTTGCTAAAGCAGATGGAAGAGTACAAGAACTTGAAGCACAACTAATTAGTATGATGTTTGATGATATCTCTAAAATTTTCAATGAAAAAGAAAAAGCAAGAGCTATAATGAAAGAGATTTTCAATGAAGAAAAACAAAAAGAAGGAAATACTAAAGAAATCGCTCAAGCTTTAAATAAAATATTAGGTCGTAGTATTATTAAGCGTAAACAGTTTTTGAGTTTTTTAATTCAATTAGCTTATATAGATAGTGGAATTAGTCAAGATGAAAAAAAAGTTTTACATGAAATTATGCAAGAGTTAAATATAGAACCTAGCGTATATGATGAGATTGTAAATAAGTTTGAAAATATGATGAAAAATAAGCAAGAAACAATGAGTTTGCAAGAAGCTTATGAGATTTTAGAAGTAAAACAAAGTGATGATATGAACACTATAAAAAAAGCATATAGAAAATTAATTAGAAAATACCATCCAGATATTATAAGTTCACAAGATAAAGATGAAAGCTACATGGAAGAAGCAACAGCAAAAACACAAAAGATAAACCAAGCTTATCAAGTTATAAAAGATGAAAATAAAAATTAATTTTGACATTAAAAGAAATAAATGATACAATTTTATCAAACTATCGTTTGGGAAAAGTATGGCAATAAAAAAAACATCAAAAGAAGAGATACTAAACAAAGCAATTAATCTTTTTAAAACTCAAGGCTTTAATCATACTTCAATGGCAAATATTGCAGATGAATGTGGATTAATAAAAGGAAGTATCTATCATCATTTTAAAAATAAAGATGAGATAGGACTTGAAGCACTTAAATATATAAGTGAATACTTTGATAAAAATATTTTTTCAATAAAAGATGAAACACTACTTACAAAAGAAAAGTTAAAAAAAATAGTTAAAAAAACTGATGAATACTTTTTAAATAGTAATGGAGGTTGTTTACTAGCAAATTTAGCAACTGAAGTTTCTAATCAAAATGAAGCATACAAAACAGTTATAATAGATTATTTTAAAACTTGGGAAGATTGTTTAGCTAAAATTTTAGAAGAAAAATACCCTAAAAATGAAGCACAAGATTTAGCATATGAATATATTTGTTCTTTACAAGGTTCTATTATTATGTTCAATCTAACAAACAATAAAAAAAGACTTTTAAAAATAGGAAAAAACCTATTAACTAAAGTTTAAATTTTTTTGCCTATATTACCAAACAATCGTTTGTTTGATTAAGGAGAGTTTATGAATTACATAAAAAAAATAAAAGGAAATAATGCAAAGCTTCCACCAAAAGCAAATGCTATTGAAGTTGCCTTTGCTTTTATTGGTGCATTTATTGCAATATCTGTTGTTGCTTATCTTACAAATAGTTATGAAAACATATTTATCATGGGTTCATTTGGAGCTACTTGTGTTTTGCTATTTGGATTTAGCGATAGTCCTTTTTCACAACCAAGAAATATCTTTTTTGGTCATGTTATATCAACATTTATGGGACTATTCTTTTTTCATTTTGTTGGTGATTATTGGTGGAGTTTAGCTCTTGCTTTAGCTTTAGCTATTGCAGTAATGTTATTAACAAGAACAGTTCATCCCCCAGCAGGTTCAAATCCAGTTATTGTATTTATAATGGGTTCATCTTGGAATTTTCTATTTTTTCCAACAGCTTTAGGAGCTGCTATTATAATTTTAGTTGGTGTTTTTTATAATAATTTACACAAAAAAAGAGTCTATCCAAACTATTGGATATAAGAGTAAAGATATTTTTCTTTACTCTTCTAAACTTGTATAATGAAGCTCCAAACCATTTGAAGTTGCTACAAAACCATTTATGTTGATTTTACCCTCATGAACTAATTTATGATACTCTTTACATAAAGGAATTAGATTATACTTATGATTTGCATTCATATGACCTATAAAGCCATCTTTGTTTGCTCGTGCTTGCTCTTTTATATGATGAACATCATCACAAGTTCATTTATCTTTTAGAAAATGCTTTTTTTAGGTGACTGTAGAAAACATGAAATTAAATCTAACAATTTTTTCACAACTAAACTTGTATAAATTGAAAACCATTTTTTTAGCCAAATCACAACTTCCATTACCTCATAAGGATTTTACAACTTTTTCGTAATCTATTATGCACTTTTCCTTTTCTATTTATTTACCATTCTAAAGAATAACTATGTATTATAAACTATTTTACACTTATATGTTTTTTACCTGAATCCTCTTAATACTTAATATATTTTTCTGTAAAGTTCATTTATTTATCCATAAATTCATATTTAATTGATTTACATAATCTTTCTGTTAACTTGCTTGCAACTATTAACTTTAAAAACATTTTTAACAATAATTATTATGTAATCATCCTAATTAAATAATATTAAGGATAACTTTTGTCTATGGAAGAACTTTTAGAAAATATGATTAAAAATATGAAGAATTCTAATGACAATAATGAAAAATTTAGTTTATTAGAAAATATAATAACTTTAGAATCTGATTATGAAAACTATAGAAAATTATTGTATAAAGATATAAAAAAATGGTTATATCTTTATATAAAAGTTAACCAAAATAAAAACTTTACCTATGATGAAATTGTATTTGATAAAGTATTAAAAAAAATAGAGCTTGTTCCAATTGAACAGAAAATACCATTAGTCAATTATTTTATTAGACTTTTAAATAAAGAATTCTTAATTGAAGAAATATCTATTTATGAAAACTATAAAAAAGATTTAGAAATTAAATCTTTGAAAGAAGAAAAAAAATATTTTTCATACTTAATAAAATTATCAACAAAAAATTTAAGTAATTTACTTTATACATTAATAGTGTCATTAATATTTTTTGCTATCGTTTGGTTTAATTTAAATTCATTTTCCCCTGAAAAGTTTCCATTTAAGATTGTTGACTTTGTTGGAGATAGAGGAATTAATTATTTTATAAATATACTATATATACTTTTTAGCTTTGAGGATACTCAATTAAAAACTATATATGAATTGTTTTTAATTGGTAGTATCAAATTATATTTTTATGTTCTAATAACATATTTTTTAGTAAAAGAAATTTCAAAAAAGATTAATTCAATATGACATATTTTAATTCAGTAGATTTTGTACACAAAGCACTTTCATCTTTACTATATAGGATAGTTATAATACTTTATTCTATCTTTATACTTACAATAAATCCAAATACTTTTCATTATGGGATTTATATTGCTATAACAATTATATATATATTTGCATACTTTCAATTAGTAAAAAGAAATCAACCCTATTTAAGAACATTAAACGATTTTATATTTATATTTCTGATACTCTTTGAAAAAGATATTTTTTTGATTGAGAATTTTATGATGCTTTTACTACCAATATTTAATTCACCTAATCATACGGGGAAGAAAAGAAATAATTTATTTTTATATATTTTTACTATTTTTATGTTCTTAATACTATTTATAACTTCAAATACATTTGATTTAAATAAGTTTATATATATATTCTTAGTGATTACTTTCTTAATAGTTATTACTACTTTTGAATTAACAAGATCAAATTTATTTCATAAAATATTCAAAGTATATAAAGAAATAGATAATTTAATTTCAAAAAAATCTAATAATTCTCAAATCAATGAGATATATAATTTAATCATGAATAGATTTTCAGATTTTTCAAATGTAAAAATAGAGCAAATAAGTTGTTTTAAAAAAGATAAAAATCAACTAAATTTAATAAACTCATCTTCTTTTATATATGAATTTAAATTAGACTTAACATTACTTAATAAAGAAAGAAAAAATTTCAATAATATACCTATAGAAATTAATGAAAAAAAATATCTTAGTGTTATTACAATTAGTGCTGGGGAGTATTATTTTTTATGTCTAGTCCCCTATAATGAATTAAAGATAAGTATGTATAAAAAATTTTATCTCTATGAATTGTCTAGACTTTTATTTGAAAAAGTCACTAAGATTATAGAACAAGAAAATATATTAGCAAAAGAAAAAACTAGACATACTGAAAGATTATCAAATAAGCAACATTATGTTCTTGAAGTAATGAACTCTACTCATTTCTTTTCAAATAAATTATCTACAATTAAAAACTTTATTCAAAGTAGTGAAGATTATGATAATAATAAATTTAAAACTATTGACGATAAAAAAATTAAAGAGATTATAAGAGATGAAAGAAAAAAAGCAAAATCATCATTAGAAAATATTTCTAATAAAATGAATAAATTGCTAGATAAAGGAGCTAATCCATTTATACCTACAACAACAAGAAATTTAAAATATAAATATATATTCATGTTAATAAAGAGACTTTGGATACAAGAATTCAATGAATCTAATATAATTTTTATAAATACTTGTGATGAAAACTTTAATAGAAAAGTTGAAAGTAATGATGAAATAATTGAATTCATATTTATTGACTTATTAACAAATATGAAAAAATATTCAAATGGCTATCAATCAATAGAATTTGATTTCAATAAACCATTAACAATTACTATTAAAAATAATATTAAAAACTATAATGATCAAAAAATAATTTTATTAAAAACTATTGAAAATTTTAACAATAATGAAAGATTAGAAATTAATAGAAGAAATAACTTTGGTTTATCTCATATTAAGGATTTATCTTTACAATTGAATATTGATGTAGGATTAAGTTTAAATGAGGATAAGAAATACTATATTACTAAATTAGTTTTTCAAGGAGAAGAAAAGTGAAAATATTAGTTTTTGAAAATGAAATTAGTGAAGTTGAAAACTCTTTTAAAATTTTTAATTTAAAATATTATAACAATGAATTGGAAATAAAATATTACACAAACTCACAAGATTTTGGAGATATAACAAATGTTGATGATTATAAATTAATCATAATTGATATTGATTTATCTGTAAAAAGTGCAAAAGATGGATTTGGTATTATTGATGATATAAAAGAATATAAACCTGAAGTTTTAAGAAGAACAATTATTATTACTGGTTCAAGTCAAGTTAGAAAAAAGCTTGATGAAAAAAGTTATAATTTTATACCTATCTTACAAAAACCAATTAATTATAAAGAAATTTTTAATGGCACAAAAAAGTTTTTAACATAATATTTTCTCTAATATTAATTAAATATGTTAAAATTTATTTCGTTTATCCACTTTAAATATACAACTTGATACAAAAAATTCAATCTATTTTATACTATAGAAAATAAATGTTCTTAAATAATATGATTTTATATTCAAGATAATAAATACCATTCAAATTTACATAACTTTATATACTTTTTAATTAGTTTTCTCTCCTATATCAGTACAATGAAGCTCCAAACTATTAGAGGTTGAAAAACCATTTTTTGCCCTCATGAACTAATTTATGATGCTCTTTTGATTTGCATTCACATGAGCTATAGAAGCATCTTTATTTGCTCTTTTATATGATGAATATCATCATATTCTTCATCCAAGTTTACTTCTTTACTTATTAAAAATATAAATCAAAAACACATGATTTATATACTCCATTACCTCGAAATTGTATTATTTACAAAACAGTTTTCAACTTTTGAAAATCATATAATATTTTTAACCTCTTATAATTTGTATAAATGGCAAATAATCATGTACTCGACTTCATTTATTTCTTTGCCAAGCTAAACTATATATTTAAGTAAACTTTTTTACAATTATATTTTTTTTTGCTCTTATTATTTTAGTATTTATTTCTATTTAACTCATTTATGTTAATCCATCTATTTTTTTGATGTTTATATGATCTATCTCTATCTATTAGATATGCTTGCAGAATATTTTATTAATAGATACAATGCATATTCAATTATTATTAGGAAATGACATCATGAACAACACTCAAAAAAAATTAATTTCTAATTTTGGGATAGAAAATAATTTAGCTGAAAGAATCAGTAAACAATTAACTATTTCAAAAATTAAACAATATGGAAAAAAGAGACTTTTTGAAGATTATAATCTTAATAAGGAGACCGTTGAAATTATTAAAAGAAAAACATCCCGTCCACCTATTCCAGATGAAACAATAAAAGATTTATTTTATAAATCAATGTATCAGTGTATTATTTGTAATTCTACAAGTTTTGTTATACACCACATCAAAGAATGGCATAGAAGTAAAAGCCATGATATTGATAATTTAGTACTACTTTGTCCAAATCATCATAATGATGCACATACAACGCATAGACTTGCAAAAACTTTATCTGAAAAATATATAAAAGACGCAAGAAAAAGACATTATGAAAAAGTTATAGAATTAAGAGATAAATTCACATTTGGTAATTTAAACTATAAGGATGGCGGACTATGGTATGTAAATATAGAACATATATTAAAAACTTTTTATTCACTATTTGGTAATGATATATGTAAAATGGCTAAATTAAAAAATTTTGAAGATCTTTTGACAAAAGGTTATATAAACCCGAAAGGAGCTTTTACTAACAATAATCTTATATTATGGAATACAAATAGAAAATTTTTTAATGATATTAAAGGTGGAATGAATACACAACTAAATATAAGAGAATATTTGGAATCAATGGTAGGTTCTATTTTAAGTAAACTTCAACTTCCTTTATTACATAAATTAAAATCAATAAAAGAACTAGAAAATTTACACCGTAAAGAAGCACTACTTTTATTTAAAGGAAATATAAAATATACAAAATCTATAAACAATCCTTTAAAAGATATGAAGGGAACTTTTAAAATACAAAATTTTAATTTTGTATTTGAATATAATAGTTTTTACTATTTGGGCAATTCTGCTAGTACATATTTATTACCTAGTGGCTTTGATGGAGAAGTAATGCTAAAAATCAAATCAATACAGAAAGATAACCAAAACTATAATGTAGTTTGTAGAATATATTTTATAGGAATGGAAAGTAATAGTATTATTGAATTTTAATATATTTTATTTAAAAGGAATTATAAATAAAGATGATATTTAATAATATCTATACAATTATAACATTAATACTTTCAGTTTCCCAATGTGTTTATTCATTATATGTTTTTAACATCCTAAATGATATTTCAAATAATTAACCTATAAGATTTTTTGTCTCATAATTGAAAGACTTTTATATAATTAATCATAGAAAATTTAAAAGTGAGGCAAAACTTGTGATAAATACCATTTAAATTAACATACTACTCTTCTAAACTTGTATAATGAAGCTCCAAACCATTTGAGGTTGCTACAAATCCATTTATATTTATTTTGCCTTCATGAACTAATTTATGATGCTCTTTGCATAAAGGAATTAAATTATATTTATGATTTGCATTCATATGACCTATAAAGCCATCTTTGTTTGCTCTTGCTTGCTCTTTTATATGATGAACATCATCACAAGCTTTTCCACATATTACACAAGTTGAGGCAAATACATCTTTATTATATTTTGAGGTTTTTTTCTGTGTAAGTCTTTCTATTTTATCATAATCATCTGTTAAACGTTTTCTAATATCATTTGCAACGCTTAAAAACTCTTTATCCATATGAAGTGATTTTGCATACTCTAATCCATACATAGAAGAACCACTTCCAAAGGCTAGTTTTCTATCAAAAATAAGCTTATCTTCTTTATCTTCATACATAACTGATAGATGTAAAGAGATAATATTTCTTAGTTTTTCTATCTCTTTTATCTCTGGTAATTGATGTAAGTGCGTTGCAAAAACAAAAATTGATTCTAGTTTTGCAAGTTTTAATATAGCACTTGCAACAATACTTAAACCACTCATAGTTTCAGTACTATGAGAAATCTCATCTCCTAAAACTAAAGATTTTTTTGTTGCTCTATTGAAAATATTTTTAAGTTCAAGCATCTCAACAGCAAATGAAGATAAACCTTTTGCAATATTATCAGCTCCACTAATTCTTGTATAAACTGCATCAAAAACTGAAAATCTCATAGATTTTGCAGGTACATAAAAACCTGCTTGTGCTAAAATAACAGCAATTCCTATTGATTTCATAAGTGAAGATTTACCAGATGAGTTTATACCATAAAGTAAAACTCCATGCATTTTATTATCTGTTATATTTAAAGGGTTTGAGTTTTTTACTATTACATTGTTTTTTTGCTCTTTTGAGGCATAACTTAGCTCTCCTAAAACCACATCATTTGGAACATAAATACCTTGTTCTTCATTTGCTTCAATAATAGGATGTCTAAGCTCAACTAGCTCTAAAAAGTTTTCATCATCTTTTGTTTTTACTATTTTAGGGCATGTATAATTATATTTTTTAGCTGTTTTTACATTTGAAACTGTTAAATCAATCTCTGCTATAAACTGTACAAGTTCTTCTAATAATATTGCAAATTTTTTCTCAAACTCTACTAGTTTTTCTTTAAATACAAGTTTATTTAATTCTATTATTTTTCTTAGATTATGTACATATTTATCTGAAATAGTCTCTGTTAAACTGCACGATATTTTCACATTTGTAGTTTGCACTTTTATTTTAAAATCTTTAACTAATAAAAGCTCATCATCTATAATAATATGTGAATTTAGTAATTCATCTTTTATTAGATTGTATCTATTTTTAGTAAGTGCTAAATAAAAGCCCTCTTTATCAAGCCTATTTATACTTACTTGATTTTTATCATCACTTTTTAAATATGTTAAAATATGTGACTTTAATAACTCTAATTTTGAGTAAAGTTCATCATTTTGTCTAGTTAATTCATCAATTTGAACATTTATTCCCTCGCAAACCATATTTGCTTCTACATCTTTTAACATATACTTACCAGATATATCTAAATCAAAAGTAGAATCAATTGAATTAATAAAAAGTTCCAACTCTTTAGAACTACAAGGAGGAGTAAAAAACTTATAACTTTCCATAAACTTTACGACTTCTTTTATGCTTAATAAAGAGTCATATAAATAGTTTAATTCAAAAGGGTGTAATCTTGCAAGTTTTATTCTTCTTGTAAGTCTTTCAATATCATAAATATTTGCTAATTCATTTTCTATTGGAGCATAATAATCAAATAACTCTTTTGATAAATTAAATCTTCTTAATATCTCTTTTGTATCTTTTACAGGATGAGTAAGTCTTTCTTTTAGAAGTCTTTTTCCCATGGCAGTTGAAGTATTATTTAAAAGTTTAATTAAACTTGGATTATGAGAAGTTTCTATTATATTTAATTGCTCTAATGCATTGTTTCCTAAATATATGTATTTTGAAATATCAAGTTTTACAGGCATTGATAACTTTTGAATAATATTTGAATCATGACCAATAACAAAATCAATTAATATAGCTAAGCTTTCACTACTTAAAGGCACTCTTTCCATATCAAGATGTTCTATTGAAGTAAGAAGTGATTGAATATTAAATACATTTTTAAATAATTCATTTTGATAAGTAATTTTTGGCCTAAAACTTCCAATATGAAAAGTTTTTAATTTTAACTCTAAGTAGTCAATCACTTCTTTTTGATTTATATTTTTATCTGCAAAGGTTACAACTATTTCATTTGTTTTATGCATATTCATATAGTTAAAAGCTTCATCAAGTGCATAAAACTTATCTTCACTTGTACCATGTACTTCATTATAATAGCACTTACCTGTTGTTACATCAATTGCACTGTAACCTATTAGATATATTCCTTTTACTTGATCAACAACTAAAGAAGTAATATTATTTTCATCTTGGTCAACTACAAAATCAAAATTTGTTCCTGGACTAATAACTGTATCTAAATATCTTGAGACCTTAGGAGGAAGACCTCTTTGTCTTATAACAACTACTGTATATTTTTGTTCATTTATTATTCTTGAAAGGTGTTTATCAAAAGATATAGCAGGAACACCTGCCATGATAGGATTATCTTGAGAATTTTCTAAAATTGATTTGTTTTTTCTTGTTAGTTGTATATTTAAAAGCTCAGCAATCTCTTTTGCTTTACCTATTTGCTCTTTATCATTATTTACTTCATAAACTTCAAAAAAAGTTCCTATTTCCATAAGAACAATAGTATTTTTACCATATTTTTCTTCAAATAGTTTTTGAAGTTTAAAATATGTGTATGTAAGTAAGATTTTTTTATCATCTAATAGTTCTTGAACTTCTTGTCTCAATTTATCTTCTCACTCCAGTCCAGTTTCTAATCATTTCTCTTTGCTCTTTTGTTAAATCTGCTTCTTCATGAAAAGAAGTATAACTTTTAAGTGGCATAGCTGCATAAACTTTTTTATAGATTGATCTTAGTTTCTCTTCTTGCTTTTGTTTATCATAGTTATTCCATTGTGTGAAATTTAAAGCACTTCTTCCGTCATTAACATGCGAAGTAATAACCCAAGAAAATGGTGCTACTTGAGAATACCAAGGCCAATTTGTTTTATTTGAATGACAATCATAACATGAAGTTTTAAATAAATTCATAACCTCAGGCTTTGCAACAATTTCTAACTCTTTTACTATTTTTGTATTTTTTTGTTCTGGTCTTATAAATTGCATAACTACAAAAATAACAAAGAAAATGAGAAGTGTTTTTTTCATATAAAATCCTAGTTGATAAATTAAATAAATAGATTATATGGTCTTTCAAGCTCTTTTATAAATAAAGAAACACTTAAATTTCTTCCTTGTCTTTTGAACTCTTTTTTATCAAAAAAAACCAATATTGTTGGTATAGAAAATACCGTAAAATGACTTGCTACTTGTTTATATAATTCAGCTTTGACTTCATACATTTGTATTTTTGGAAAGTTCTTTGATATTTCTTGCTCTATTTTTGATTTTAAAACACTACAAACAGAACAATTCTCACCACTAAAATAGATTAATACAGCTTCTCCTGTATTAATCTTTGAACTAATATAATCAACTGTTTTTACTTGTATCATTGTATAATTCTTTTTCTAATTCTTGGTTAAATCTCTCTTCTGCTTCTTTTGCATTTTCAGGATTATTTTTAGAATCTTTATGATCTTTTCTATGTGTAAAAATATCATGTCTTGTTAAACTAATACCTTTCATATGTGTAATAGGAAAAGCAAAAGCAATACCTTTTCCAATAGTAGTAATATGCAATGAATGTATAATCTCTTTTATTACTGAGTTTACCATTGCACTTGGAAGAAGGAAAAGCAATAAAACACCATTTGCTTCAAAAGATGTTCTATAAAAATTGCCAATTCCATCAAGTCCTATACCATCAGCTTTTAAAACAGTTACACCTCCAGCACCAGCTTTACTTGCTGCTTGAATTGCATCAAGTTTTTTATCTTCTGGAATTATTATAACTACTGCACTAAAATCCATAGGCAATGAGTGTCTTCTATCACTTCCATCAATATTAACCGTTGCTAAATCCATATTCTCAGCATCAATTAAAGTATCTCTTAAAATATTTGCAGCTTCAATTTCAGTATCAGATTTAACTCCAAGTTTTTCAACAAATATTCCATACAACATTACTGTTATCATAGGAAATAGTGAAGCAAATGCAATAAGTCCAAAACCATCAATTAAAGGACTTCTTCCCTCAATCGAAGTAGCAAGTCCAATTCCAAGGGCTGCAACAAGTGGAACTGTTACAGTTGATGTAGTTACTCCTCCACTATCATAAGCAATAGGAATAATATACTTAGGAGCCATAAAAGTTAAAATAATCACTAATATATACCCAAAAATAATATAGTAGTGTATATGTCCACCATCTACAATTCTAAAAGCACCTAAAGCAATACCAATTGCAACACCAAAAGCAACAAATAGTCTTAATGCAAAATCATTAATTTTACCATCACTTATCTCTTTTGCTTTTTTTGCAATAGCCATCAATGCTGGCTCAGCCATAGTAGTTGAAAATCCAATTGCAAAAGCAAATGTATAGATTATTAATACAGATTTACCTTTTGTAAGTTGGAAAGCCATTGATTCACCAAGTGAAAATAGACCCATTTCAAGACCAAGGATAAAAGCATATAAACCAATAATAACTAAACCAAAACCTAAAAATACTGTTTTTACATTTTGTATTTTTTTTCTTAAGACAATATATTGAAAGAAAAGTATTATAACTAGTATTGGTGCTACATCTTTAATTACAGATAATATTCCAGAAACAATAGTAGAAATATTTATATTTATTGTACTTGAAGCCGTTGCATTAATTGCAATATCGGCTACTTCTTTTGCTTCAAATAGATTATATACAGCAATTCCATAAATTTGCACAAATATCATTGGTGTTAATGAAGCAAAAGCAATAAGTCCAAAACCATCAATTACAGGGTTTCTTCCTTTAATTGAAGTTGCAAGTCCAATTCCAAGTGCTGCAACTAATGGAACTGTTACAGTTGAAGTTGTAACTCCACCTAAATCATATGCTAAACCAATTATCTCTTTTGGCGCAAAAAAAGTTACTCCCACTACTAAAATATATCCAGCAATAATATAGTAGTGTATTGGATGACCTTTTATTATTCTAAATACACCTAATAATATAGCAAAACCAACAGAAGCAGCAACTACAAGCCTTAATATTGTTGCATCAATTCTACCACTAGAAATAGAAGCAGCTTTATCTGCAATAACAGCTAGTGCAGGTTCAGCAATAGTAGTACCAAAACCAATCAAAAATCCAAAGAAAAGAATCCAAATTATATTCTTACTTTTTGCAAAATCCCTTGCTAGACTCTCCCCTATTGGAAAAATTCCTATTTCCAATCCTTGTAAAAATAAAGCAAGCCCAAATCCAACAATTACTAATCCAATAGTAGTAGAAAGCCAATTTTCAGGTACATCTTGAATAATTGTAAGCTGAAAAAATAAAATTACTATTATTATTGGAAGTAAATCTCTAAATGAATCTCTTAAAAGTTTTAAAAAAAAGTTAAACTGTGTCATTTTGTACTACTTTCAAATTGTAAAACTAATTTCCTTTTCAATATAAACCCCTCTTTTTTATATGTCTCACTCATTTATAATTAATTCAGTAATTTTTGTACTAGTTATTCTATTTTCAACAAATACATTAGAAATATTAAATTCATTTATTATATCTGATTCTTTTTTTGTATGTATTTTTACAATAATTTTTTCTATTGGTACAACTTGTTGAATTGTATCACATACTTGATATAATTTTTTTGGATTATCTATTGCAACAATTACATATTTTGCTGCTTTTAAATTTACAGTTCTTAATAAATCTTTATTTGTGGCATTTCCAAAAACTACATTATATCCACTATTTATTGACTTATAAAAACTTTCAATGTTATTTTCAATTGCTATATATTTTTCAGAAGAAGCTGACAAATCATCTGCTATATTTCTTCCAAACTCACCTAAACCTAAAATAACAGTATGATTTGATAATATAGAACTAGTCAAATCTTGATTAACATTTGGTTCTTCTTCTTGATTAAATTTATCCGTAATAAAAGTAAGATTTTTTAAAATTATTGGAGTAATAATCATTGATAATACAATAGTTACAATCATTATTTGGCCATATGGAGCTGGGACTAAGCCACCTGTTCTTGCAAGTTCAAGTAATGCAAGTGAAAATTCCCCAACTTGAACTAAACTAAGTGCTGTTTTCATACTTACACGTTTATTTTCATTTATCCTAATAATAGCATAAATGATTACAAATTTTAAAATCATCACAGAAACTAATAAAGCTAAAATTATATGAATATATAAAGAAATAATATCAAACTTTAACTGCATTCCAACAGTTACAAAGAAGATACCTAATAACAAATCTCTAAAAGGCACCAAATCAGCTTCTGCTTGGTGTTTATATCTAGTTTCAGCAATTAACATACCTGCTATAAAAGCTCCAAGAGAATATGAAAAGCCTAATTCATGAGCTAAAAGTGAAGCACCAATTGCTAAAAATAGTATTGTACCAACAAAAAGTTCATCTGAGTTTGTTTTAGTTATTGCTTTAAAAAAAGGTTCAAGTAAATATTTTCCAATAATTACCATAAGTGCTAATAACATCGCAGCATGTAAAACCATCTCGCCTAAAACATCTGTTACAGAACTATTTGATGCGCTGCTCATAAATCCAATTGTTAATAAAATAGGTATTACTGCTATATCTTGCATAATCAAAATACCTAAACTTCTTTGTCCATATCGTCTATTTATTTCACCAGTTTCATTAAAAGTTTTTAAAACTATTGCTGTTGAAGATAAAGCAATAGCTAAAGATAAGATAAATGAAACATTTTTTTCAATACCCAATAAAAAATAACTAATAGAAAAAACAATTACAGCCGTAATCAAAATTTGCAATGTACCTGCTACAAATACTTCATTTTTCATCTTTTTTAAATGACTAAGTGAAAATTCTAGTCCTATTGTAAACATTAAAAATACTACACCAAACTCTGCAATCTCTTTTAATGTATGATTATTAACAGCATCATGAAGATTGAAACCATAAGCGATAATTGTACCTGTAAATATATAACCAATAATGGTAGGAAGATTAATTTTTTTTAAAAGTATGTTTATAGTTAAAGCTAAAAAAAGAGAAGTTACTATAACTGTTAGCATCCAAATCCTTACTAAATTAAAATATAAGGATTATATCAAAATTTCTTTTTAAACAGATAAATAACTTAATAAAGTAGTTTAAAACTACTTTATTTTTTATACTTGATGTTCACTATTTTTTGCAAGTCTTTCTTTTTGTGAAAGATATGAGTTTAATGCACTAACATATGCATTTGCCGTTGCAAGCATTGTATCAACACTTAAGCCATGTCCCACAAATGATGGAGAGCTTTCATCAAAAACTACTCTTGTTGTAACTTTTGCTAAGGCATCTTTACCTTCTGTAACAGAAATTACATTATAACTTTGTAACTCCCCGCTATATCCTGTAAGTCTATCAATTGTTTTGAATATTGCATCCATTGTTCCATTACCAATATTTGCATCAGTTAAAATTTCATCATTATGTTTAATAGAAACAGCTGCTGTTGGCACTCCGTTTGAACAGTCAGAAATTTGTAATCCAACTAACTCATAAATTTTATCTTGATTCAATGACTCATCAGTAATTAACATTCTTATGTCATCATCAGTTACTTCTTTTTTCTTATCTGCTAAAATTTTAAATTTTTCAAAGGCTGAATTTAATTCTTCACTTGTTACTGTATCAAAACCTAAGTTAGTTATTTTGTCTTTAAATGCAGCACGCCCAGAATGTTTTCCTAAAATTAAAGTAGAATCTTTAATAACACCAACATCTTCAGGTCTCATAATCTCATATGTTTCTTGATGTTTCAATACACCATCTTGGTGAATTCCACTTTCATGAGCAAATGCATTTTTACCAACAATTGCTTTATTTTGTTGTGGCTCAACACCTGTAATAGTTGCGACTAATCTTGAAGTTGCATAAATCTCTTTTGTATTTATACTTGTATATAAATCCTTAAAAGCATCACGTCTTGTTTTAATAGCCATAACTGATTCTTCTAAAGCAGAATTACCAGCTCTTTCTCCTAAGCCATTCATTGTTACTTCAATTTGTCTAGCACCATTTGTTACAGCTGCTAAAGTATTTGCTGTTGCTAAACCTAAGTCATTGTGATTATGAACAGAAATTATTGCTCTATTTGCTGCAAAATCAGATAACTCTTTAACCATTGCTCCCAATTCTGTTGGTAATCTATATCCAACAGTATCAGGTAAATTAATAGTTGTAGCTCCAGCAGCAATTACTGCATCCATTACCTCTTTCATAAAAGATATTTCACTTCTTCCTGCATCTTCTAAAGAAAACTCAACATCATCAACAAAAGTTCTTGCATATTCAACTGCATATACTGCTCTTTTTATTACTTCTTCTTCACTCATTTTCAATTTATATTTCATATGAATAGGAGAAGTTGCAATAAATGTATGAATTCTATGCATTTTTGCTTTTTGTACTGCTAAAGCAGCTTGTTTAATATCATTTTCAACAGCTCTACTTAAAGAACAGATTGAAGACTTTTCAACTTGTTCAGCAATTCTACTAACAGCATCAAAGTCCCCTGGACTAGCAGCTGCAAAACCTGCTTCAATTACATCAACACCTAATTTTTCTAATTGCTTAGCAACTTTAATCTTCTCTTCTGTGTTCATAGAACACCCAGGACTTTGCTCCCCATCCCTTAATGTTGTATCAAATACAACTATTTTATTATTATCCATGATTTTTACCTTTTTAAAAGTATCTTAATTATATCCATTTTTCTTTAAAAGAAAAAAACTATATTCTTGATTTGTTTTTTGATTTATTGTGTGTAATTATTAGAGTGATTTTGAAAGCAGAAGAAGAGTGTTAACACTTTTGATGAATTGATTATTATAAAAATCGAATATTTCCATTGTACTCTCCCATAAATTTGACAAATTATATTTTAAAAAACTTTTTTTGTCAAGAGTTATTTTGATTTTTTTGACAAAACAACTCTATTTTAAGTTTATATCTTTTCTTTTATCAAAAGAGGCACACAAATAGTAAAACAAGCACCAAGATTAATGTTTTCTACAATAATAGCACCACCCATACTATTTTCAATAATGGTTTTTGTCATATATAATCCTATACCTGTTCCTTTTCCCTCTTCTTTTGTTGTAAAATATGGCTCAAATATTTTATCTTTTATATCTTCACTTATGCCTTTTGCATTATCTTCTATTTGTACTATTGCACTATTTTTATCTTTATAGACTCTTATTTTTACCTTTGCATCTTCTACTTTTTTTTCTATTAATGCATCTTTTGCATTTGATAATATATTTAATATACTTTGTGAAAACTCATTTGTATATCCATATACTTCTATATCTTCTTTGCTAAACTCTTTTTCTATTTCTATATAGCTATGTTCAAATGTTGATTCTATTAAATATATCGCTTTTTTTACTGTTTTATTTATCTCAAAATACTCTTTTGTTTTATTTGGTTTAAAAAAGTTTCTAAAATCATCTATTGTTTTTGACATACTTGATGTTAATATATTTGTCTTTTTTATACTTCTTTCCATAAACTTATCATCCAAATCACCCATACTATATGCAAACTGCATATTTTGCATTACTAATCCCAATGCATTTAGTGGTTGTCTCCATTGATGGGCTATATTTCCTATCATCTCTCCCATTGCTGCTAATTTACTTTGTTGTATCAATAACTGCTCTTGTTTTCTTTGTTTCTCTATCTCTTCTTCTACTTTTTGTTCTAAACTTTTATTTAAATCATTTTGTGTTTTTACTAATGTTTCTATTTTATTTGCCATTTCATTAAAAGAGTTTTCAAGTTGACCTATTTCATCATTTGATGTTATTTTCAACCTATAATTAAACTCATTATTTGAAAACTTTCTAGTTCCTAATAAAATATTTTCGATTTTTTTACTAATATAACTTGACATCAATAAGGCAATTATCATTACTAAAACAATCATTACAACTGTAGAAATAGTAATATCGTTTAACATTTGCATTATAAGTTTTTCAATTTCATTTCTATTTTTTTCTAAACTTTTATTCATATTTTTTGTTTGAGAATCTAAAATAACATTAATTTTCTCTTTCGTTTTATTTGCAGCTGCATGAAATTCATCAACATTTGCAGTAATACTTACAAAACCAAATCCTCTTTTACTATTGGCATACTTACCTGTATAGTATGGTATTGCTGCTGCTGTTGATAGCTTCCATATATTACTCCAATGTATTATAAATGATCCATATCCTCCATTTTGTGTTAACTGCATCCAACCTTGACATTGTGGTGCAAAGTTTAAATATCTACAATCTATATTTACATTGCCATCTTTTATTAACTGCTTCATATTTGGCTTTTTATTTAAACTTTGTTCTTCAAACTTTGGATAATCTTTTAAAAATTCATTTATATCTTTTTTTGATGCATAATATTTCTTTGCCACATCTTCACTTAACCATGGCATTGCTTGTTTCCCTGTCTTTGGATCATACCCTACTATTGAATAATCCCTTGGATGAGAAATATTCTTTCCCTCATAATCCCACATAAATGCATAATTCCCTACACTTGCATCTGCTATATCTTGTATTGGATTTTTATCCACTGGATTTACTGTATCTGTAAATTGCATTATATGTTCATGATCTAATGCTAAACTTACATATCCTACTTTTTTATCTTTTTTATATACTGGTGTTACAAACCTTATTATTCCCTCAAACTTCTTCCCTTTTGGATTCTCTTTCCCTGCATATCCATGATTTTGAGGTTCAAATTCTATATTCGCTTCTTTTGCTTTCTTTTTTGTAAAGGTTCCTATTATATTTGTTTTTACACTTTGCCCTATTACATCACTTACATATATTTGCCCTTTTTTTAACTCTTCTATTTTTTTAAAATACTCTTCTGAGTTTACATATGTATTTTTCTTTTTTGATATATCTAACAACTGTTTATTTATTTGTGATATTTTATATATCTCTTTTCCATTTATATCAAAGTAGCTAACTTCTTTATAGATTGGTATTTTTACTCTTTTTAACTCTTTTGGGTCTGTATAATTAAACTCTTTTTCATTATCTTTTAATTGGGCTTTTCTTTGTTGTCTTTTTATACTTTTTATTCTCTTACTTGATTCCCATCTTTTACTTTTCTCATCATAATAGTATTCTCCATGTACTATTATCTCTCTTTGTTTACTTTTATAAAAATCACTTAATACTTTTTGGTCTAGTTTAATTTTTGAAAGAAATAAAATATCTTCATCTCTTTGATATAAAAAGCTTGCTACATTTTTTGCTATTTCAAAAGATAGCCTTTCTATAGATTGTTGTGATTTTTTATCAAGCATTTCAATACTATCACTAATTGCTTTATTTGCAGTATTTGAAATTATTTGTTTATTTTCTAAAAAAAGCTCTTTAGTACTACTTGAAAAATATTTATCAAGTTTTATAATTCCTATAAAAGCTATATAAGAAATAAGAAGTAAAGGTACTACTTTTATTATTATAAAAAGCAATATTAATTTTATTTTTATACTTAAATTCTTCATATTAATTTCTACTAGAAATATTTAAAATACTTTTTAATTCATTCATCAAATTTTCATTTGAAATACCATTATTTAAATCATTTACTAACTTATTACTTATATTATGAATTTCGTCTAACTTCTCTTCATTTTTATCTACAAAAACAAAAACACTTTTATTCATTTTTTCAAAATATTTATAGCTAACATAAAACTCTCTTTTAAATAGCTTTTCACATTTACTACTTTTAAGTCTAACTAAATGTCTTCTTTGTTTATTTGCAATAACATAATCAATCCAGTTTTCATTTGCTTTTAATTCTTCAATATCAAATAAATTTTTACACTTGTTTATTTGTTCATTAAAAGTATCTAAGTTTTCAAATCCCATCAAATCTAGTAAGCTTTTATTTGCATACTCAACATTATTTGAATTCATTACAAACATAAAGGTAGAATTACAATCTAGTATAAACTGTATATACTCTTCATAACTATTATTCTTTTTTTCCAAAGTATCTAAATATAAACTTTTTTTAATAATCGCTAATATTTCTTGCATATTTATTGGCTTTAATAAATACTTATCAATTCCTAACTCAATTGCTTTACTTAAACTATCACTTTCACTATGAGCTGTTGTAATTACGATAGGAATACTAGGATCAATTTCAAATATTTTTTCAGCCATATTTAATCCATTTAATTTTGGCATTTGTATATCAGTTATTACTATATCAGGTCTTTTCTTTTTAAATAATTCTAAACCCTCAACACCATCTTTTGCAATAAAGAGTTCTTTTACATATCTTTTTAAAAAATATGAAATCTCTTCCAATGTCATTTCATCATCTTCAACATATAAAAGTGTTATATCTTTAAAAGTCTCTTTATTAAAACTATGCATAATTAATCCTTGAGCCTATCTTTAATTTCTAAAAATTCATCTAAATTATCCATAAATAAATCAATTAGATTTGGATCAAAATGTTTACCTTTTTGTTCATTAAAAAGTTTTAAAATATCTTCTAAAGGCCAAGCTCTTTTATAAGTTCTAGCACTTCCAAGTGCATCAAAAACATCTGCAATTGCAGTAATTCTTCCATAAATATGAATATCTTCACCCCTTAAACCATTAGGGTATCCACTGCCATCCCATTTTTCATGATGAGTATATGATACCATTGCAGCTGCTTTTAACATTGGTCTTTGTGAACTTTTAAGTATTTCATAACCAATTTGTGCATGGGTTTTCATTATTTCCCACTCTTTATCATCTAATTTTCCAGGTTTATTTAAAATAGAATCAGGAATAGCAACTTTACCTATATCATGCATTGGTGAAGCTGTGAAAATTTCATCAATTTCAATATCACTCATTTTTGCTTTTTTTGCTAAAAGTTTTGAATATTCTGCAACTCTTCTTACATGCTGTCCTGTCTCTTGACTTCTATATTCTCCCACATCACCTAATGTATAAATTATCTCTCTTTGTGTATTTTCAACTTCTTTATGCAAATTAACTATTTCTGTAATTTCATGTCTAATGCCTAAATATTCAAAAATATTTCCATCTATATCTTTTAAAGGAAAAGTATGCACATCAAAATGTAATAAAGTGCCATCTTTACTTTCATTTGTTATTTTTCCTTTCCATCCATCTTTTGAAAAAATTGCCTCAATCTTTTTTTCATACTCTTCTTTTTTCAAATTTGTTTGTTTTAAAATAGAGTAATCACAACCAATTATTTCATCTTTTGTATATCCTAAAGAATCAACAAAAGCATCATTTACATAAGTTATCTTTTTATCTAAATCTAACCTTATAATTATATTACTTCTATCTATTGCATTTTCATATTGTTCTATAATATTTATAGATGAATCTAAATCAAAGGATTTTTTTTCAGTTTGTTTTTTAAAATACTCTTTAGTTTGAGTTAAATAAGTAATATCATTTGATAAAGAGATAAACTCAACAATATTACCATCAATATCTAAAATTGGTTTTATAATCATATCAAGATAATAAGCAGTTCCATCTTTTGCTTGATTTTTCACTTCACCTTGCCAAGATTTTTTTTCATTTTTGATTAAATGCCACATTGATAAGAAAAATTCTTTATTTGTATCAGGATGTCTTATTATACTATGTGGTTTACCAATCAACTCTTCTTTTTTATAACCTGATATTTCCAAAAAAGGTTTATTCACATATATAATCTTTCCATTTATATCTGTTTTTGAGATAATTGAGCGATCATCTACAATATCTTTATATTGAGTTAAAATATTTTGTATTTGTTCTTTCTCTTTTTCAAGAAGAATAGATTTTGCAATTGAAGCTAAAGTTTCTATCATATCTTTTAAATTTAAAGGCTTAGTTATATAATTACTTACACCTAAATTTATTGATTCAAATAAATATTTTGTGTCATTATATGCAGTTGTTATAATTATGGGAATACTACTATTTTCTTCTTTTATTTTTTTTGCCATTTCAAGACCTGTAAGAATTGGCATTTGTATATCTGTAATAATTACATCAATTGATTCTTTATAAAAAATATCCAAACCTTCTTGGCCATTATTAGCACAATAAAAGTTCTTAACTTTTGTTTCAAGAAAATATCTTACTTCATCTTGTGTAAATTTATCATCTTCAACATATAAAATTGATATCTTCGATAAATAACCTAAAATTTGCGTACCATCTTGCATAATAAATCCTTTAGAAAGCTAAAGTAAAACTATTTTATATATATTCTAGTAAAAATTAGTGTCATTTAAAAGGTTAGTATGTAGTTTTAAGTAAATTTATAGATATAAGTAGAAAAACTTTAGAAATAAATTTCCTAAAGTTTTATTAATAGCAAATTGTTTGTCCTGCTTGTATTGTCTGCCCTACTTTTATATTAAGAGAAAAACTTTTTTCTATTTTTAAAAGTAATTCACCTTGAGTAAATACTCCAAGTTGATCACCTTTTTTATACTCTTTTTCAATAGGTTTATCCAAAGGCGCAGTAGCAAAAGAAGAGACAAGTTCCATTATAGTATTTTTAGTAGATAAAACTATTTTTTCATTTAAAAGCTTTGCTTTTTTTTCATCAAAAGGTAAAAAAAGACCTTTTCTTAAACTTTCAATTTTTACAAATGAGTCTTCAGGTGATAATAAAACTGAATTATCAAAAAGTGAAGCATTTAAATAGATTAAATAATAGTTATCATTAAAATCAATTGCTTCAACTTTTCCACTTATTGCAGATACAATAAAAGCTTCATTATCAATAATTATTTTTTTTACCCTATACACATATAAACACAAGAAAAAAAGAAAAAAAGTTATTATTGATAAAAACTCTAAATCAACTACTTGTAAAAACACAGCAAAGACAAGAAGATATAATGATATCTTTTGTCCTTGTTTTAATATATATTTATCTAGCATAGCTTTGCCTATTTATTTTCACTATTTTCTTCTTTTTTCAAAGAATCCGTATTCTCTTTCTCATCAGGCTTATCATCAGTTTTTTCTGTATCTTCTTTTGTTGTTGTATCTTCTTCACTTATAGCATCAGAATGTAAATCTTCTGCTTCAAAAACAATTCCACCATTTGCTTTAATTATCTCTCTTACTCTTTCACCTGAAATAACTTCAATTTCTAATAATTCAGCTGTCATCTCTTCAATGGCTGCTTTATTGTCTTTTAAAGATTGTAAAACTGCTTCATATCTATCATTTAATGCTTTTTTTATAAAGTCATCTAAATTTCTAGCCATATTATCAGAAAAATCTTTTTGTGTTTGTCCACCTAAAAATTGATTTTGTCTTTTTTCTAATACCATAAGACCTGCAACTTCAGTCATTCCATAAACAGAAGCCATCGATTTAATTATATCAGTTGCTCTTTCTAAATCATTTCCAGCACCAGTACTAATTTCACCAATAAATACCTCTTCAGCTGCACGACCACCAAGAAGTGTATCTACTTCTGCTATTAGTTCATGCTTTTGCATTAAATATTTATTTTCTTCAGGTGTATTTAAAGTATATCCAAGCGCAGCAAGTCCTCTTGGAACAATTGATACTTTGTTAACTTTTTTTGCACCTTTTGTAATTTCTGCAATTAATGCATGTCCAGATTCATGATATGCAACTATTCTTCTCTCTTTTGGAGAGATTCTTCTAGATTTTTTCTCTAAACCAGCTATTTGTCTTTCAACTGCTTCTTTAAAATCACTAGGATCTACTTGCTCTTTTTTTGCACGACCTGCTAATAGAGCTGCTTCATTAATAATATTTGCTAAATCTGCACCAGCAAGACCTGCTGTCATTTTTGCAACTTCTTTTAAATCAACATTTTCACCTAGCTTAACATCTTTAATATGAACTTTTAAAATTTCAACTCTACCCTCATAATCAGGTTTATCAACTAATACTTGTCTATCAAATCTTCCTGGTCTAAGTAAAGCTGGGTCAAGAACTTCAGGTCTATTTGTGGCAGCTAATACAATTACAGGAGCCGCTTCTGTTGAGAAACCATCCATTTCAGCTAATAGCTGATTTAATGTTTGCTCTCTTTCATCATTTCCACCCATAGGTCCACCACTTGCTCTACTTTTACCAATTGCATCTATCTCATCAATAAAAATAATAGCAGGAGCAACTTTTTTAGCTTGTTCAAATAAATCTCTAACTCTACTTGCACCAACACCAACAAACATCTCTATAAAAGCAGAACCTGAAACAGATAAAAACTGTACATCAGCTTCACCAGCAACTGCTTTTGCTAAAAGTGTTTTACCAGTACCTGGAGGTCCAACTAAAAGTACACCTTTTGGAATTTGTGCACCAAGCTTAACATATCTATCTGGGTCTGATAAAAAATCAACAACTTCTTGAACTTCTTCTTTTGCTTCTTTATTACCAGCCATATCTTCAAATTTAACTTTAGGTTTTTCTGAATTAATCATCTTTTTTGAGCTTCCTATTCCAAGAAGGCCACCGCCTCCTCCTCCACCCATAGATTTAGACATTCTTTTTGCCAAAAACATCCAAATTGCAAAGAAAATAAAAATAGGTAGTACCCATCCAAATAATATATCAGCTAATACATTCTCTTCATTGATTCCACCATATTCTATATTATTACTTTCTAATTTTGAAATAAGTGTTTCATCAGGAACCACTCTTCTTGCAGTATAAGTAACAACTTCGCCTGAACTAGGTTTAGAAACTGCTTTGATTTGAGTATTGCCAATTCCTACATATTCAATTTGACCACCTGAAATTAGCTGTTTTAACTCTGAATAAGGTACAGTTTTATGCTTTGTTTTCCCATAAGAGGCAATATTTGAATTTCCTGCATTTTGCATTTGTTCTTCTGGAAATAAAGCTTTAAAAGCTAATATTGTTACTATAGAAAATACCACAAAAACTAATAATGGATTATTGTTAAAAAAGTTATTCCCTTTTCCATTATCGTTATTGTTATCTTGTTTTTTTGACATAAAATAAAACTCCTTTTTTTATTTAGAAAATACTATTGTTACCCACTCATTTTTGTGAATAACTTCTAATTCTTTTAAGTCCTTGAATTTATTCAAAACCCTATCTAGATGTTTATCCAAAATTCCTGATACTATTAAAATACCACCATCATTTAAGCAATTTTTTAAATCTTTATGAATCATTACTAAAACATCAGCAACAATATTTGCAATTACAACATCATACTTTTTCACTGCATTGTTAGCTGAACCTATCCAACTATTATAAAAGTTTACACTATTTAATTTAAAATTCTCTTTTGTATCAGCTATGCAAACTTCATCTGTGTCACAAATATCTACATTACATCCCAACTTTGAAGCTGCAATTGATAATATTCCACTACCACACCCTACATCTAAGACATCACTATCTTTTTTAACAAACTGATCTATTGCTAAAATGCAAGAAGAAGTTGTTTCATGGTGACCTGAACCAAATGATAAAGCAGGATCTATGATTATATCAATTTTATCTTCTTTTTTATCTTCCCAAGAGGGTCTAATAAAAAAGTTTCCAACTTCTACTGCTTTTACACTTTTTTGATAATTCAAAATCCAGTCTTGATTTTCTATTTTTTCACATTTTGTTTCACAAGAGATATTTAATCTTTTTGCAAATTCATTTATTCCAAACTCTATATGAGTTAAATCATCTTCACTTCTTGCTATAAGCAGTCCATTTTTTTCTTCTATAGCTTCATTTGTTAAAGCACTCAATAGTTCAAGAAATTGTTCATAATTGTTTTTAGGTTTAATTGTTAATTCAAAATAATATTCAGACAAATATTTCCTTTTTCTAAAAGTGAAATATTTTATCCAAATATCTGTTTAAAATTCATTAAAAAAAGCTTTCTATCATATCTCTCATAATTTTAATATCATGAACACGATTTATTATATCTCTAAATTCATTGGCACCAGTGTAACCTTTAGAGTATGAATGTAGTAATTTTCTAAACATTTTAGCACCATGTTCGCCATGAAAATCAATGACAGCATCATAATGTTCTAAAATAATCTCTTTTTTCATAGCTTCTGAAATATCTTCAACACCATTTTTTAGTTGATAAAATACCCATGGTTTTCCAATTGCACCACGTCCAATCATCAAACCATCAGCATTTGTATAATTTAATACTTCTTTAGCTTTATTATAATCTTTTATATCCCCATTTGCAATTACAGGAATATTAATAGCTTCCTTCATTGCTTTTATTGCATCATAATCAACAGGAGCTTTATACTTTCCAGCTCTTGTTCTTCCATGAACTGATACAAAGTCAACACCACAAGCTTCAACAACTTTTCCAATTTCAACTGGTATTTTTTCATTTACACCAAGTCTTACTTTTGCTGTTGTATATTGTTTCTTGTTATATTTTTTAACTGTACTTAATATCTCTTCTAATTTTTTCAAATCTCCTAAAAGATTTGAACCAGAACCATGATTGAAAACTTTAGGAGCAGGACAGCCACAATTTAAATCAATTCCATCAATTCCATCAATTTCGTTTAGTATTTCAACCGCATCTCTTACTAACTCTGGTTTATTACCTGCAATTTGTACAAAATAAGGATCTTCAGTTGGGGACTTCTCTATCATTTTTAAAGTTTTTTCTGATTTATAAACTAAAGCGTTTGAAGATATCATTTCTGATATTGTTAAATCAGCACCAAATTTTTTAACTACTCTTCTAAAAGGTAAATCTGTATATCCAGCAAGTGGAGCCAACACCATAAGGGGTTGGCTAAAATTAATTTTCTCTTTCATTAGCTTTTGTAACAAAGACTTTCTAAAGAGTATTGTTTTCCAGAATCTTTAAGATCAATCAATGCTCTAAATGCAGGATATTCTTCATCTGTATAACTTGTTAATAACTCTCTAATTCTATCTATCATTTCAAACTCAAATAATACATAAAGATAAGCTTCTGTACTACAATCAATCTCTTTTGACAAATCTTCAAATAGTGAGATTAAATCATCAGGTTGATATGCATCTTTATAAAGTTTTGCTAACTCTAAATAATCATTTTTTTCATAATCTAAGTTTTTAGTAATTTTTATAACTTCTTCATTTATTATAGCAAAGTCTGGATTTTTTGCACTTTTTTCAAAAAGTTTTTTTCCCATTTCTTTATCTAAAGTTACATTTTCATAAAGTTTCTTAACAGTTGTCATACTTTTTTCTTCAACAACATTTAAAAAAGCTTTTTTTATAACATCAGAACTATAATTCATTGGTTTTTTTAAAACTTCTACACAAAAATCAATCTCAGCATCTACTTTATTTAATAAGTTTTTATGTGCTAATTTTGAAGTTGGTTCTAATTTTAAATCTTTATCTTGAACATAAGTTCCATTATTAATATCTTTTATTAGTGAAACTATTTTATTAATTTCATTATTTGAAGTTGTAAAACTTGAATCTTTAACCTCGAAATTAATTTGTGAAAGAATATTAGAAATATCTTTAAAAGCTTTTGTTTTATAACTTGTTTTATCACCTTTTTGTAATAAATAAGCTTTTATACTTTGCATGATATTTTCTTCATCTTTTAAAATTGCTCTATATTTTAAATAGCTTTTTAAACTATAATAAAGCATATGAGAAACACTTCCTATAAAAAGCACAAGTAATGGTAAAATTACCCAAACCGCAATTGGTAATGTAAGTGAAATATCAAGAACAGTAATTTTATACTCACCAGGTTCTACACTAAACACATAACCAAAAATTAAAATTATTAATAAAATTGAAAATACAATATATTTTTTAAGTCCCACAACTATTCCTTTTCTACTGTTGTTCTACCTCATATATTTCTCTACAAGGTGTACAAAATTTTGCAAATGGTTTTGCTCTTAATCTACCAATAGCGATTAACTCATCACACATTTCACAAATACCATATTTACCTTTTTCTATTCTTTTCAAGGCGTCTTCTATTTCGTTTAACTCTTTAACTTGTTGATTTGCAATAATTCCTTCTTTAAAACTATCACTTGAAACTTCTGCATAATCATAATCATCATTGCACTCTGTATCTTTTAAAGAGTTTATACTTTCTCTACTTCCATCAATACTTTTTATTATTTGCTCTCTTCTAATAACTAAAGTATCTTTTAACTCTTGTATTTGTTTTGTATTAGCCACTCTCATCCCTTATTGAAAATTTGAGTATTATACAAAAAATTTAATAAATTACTTATGATAAGGATGATTATTTTTAATACAAAGACCTCGAAACACTTGTTCAATCAATACAAGATGGGCAATTTTATGAGCCATTGTCAATTCACTCAAGCTTATTATTGTGTCACATTTATTTAAAAATTCTTTTTCAAAACCAAATGCTCCTCCAATAAAAAAATTAATTTCTGAATTATTATCGAAAATTTTTGAAAATTTAAAACTATCAATTTTTTTACCTAATACATCTAATGCAATATTTAAACTTGAGTTTTTTAGATGCGGTTCATATACTTCACTATATGATTTTTTAGCCTCATCTTCACTTAAAGTTTGAGCTTTTGCTATTTTTTTATTAAAAATGTAATGAATTTCTACTTTTGCATATTTCAAACTCATTTTGATAAATTCTTTTGTTAATTTATCAAATTCATCATTTGATGGTTTCATTATAGAGTATATATTAATCTTCATAAAGTCCACTTCCTACGACATTAAAATGCACATTTTTAATATCATCATCACATTTTACAGAACCAATTGCACAAACAGGATGTTTTGAAATTTTTGCTAAATAAGATATTTTATCACCTAAAATATTTGACACATCTTTTGTTTTAGTTGCTTTATATGCTCCAAGACCTATCATATCTAAATCAAGTTCATTTGCTTCAAGTATTTCTACTTCATTATGTGTAGAAAGACCTAAAAGTTTATCTTTTATCTTAGCTCTTATTAGTTTTAACGCAATTTTTTTATCTTTATGAATTTTATGAAAATCCTCTTGCCCCAGATGAATTCCATCTGCATAATCAATTATATTTAACTTATCATTTATAATAATTGGTATATTAAGTTTAGATCTTAAAAAATTTAAATTTTCAATTTGAATATTATCATTATTGATTTTATCTCTATATTGAACTAGTTTTATATTTTTCTTTTTACAAATTTTTACAAACTCTTCTAAATTTATATTTTTTCTTTTTAGAATTTCAAAATCACAAAGTCCATAAGTATTGTTAAAAGAGGCTTTTAAATCAATATCTAAAAGCCTCTCAAGTTTAGTAGGATTCATTAACTAGCTTGAGTGGATTCTTTATAAAACATTGTTAAAAGATCACTTAGTGTTTTTTTCATTTTTGCTCTATTAACCACCATATCAATAGAACCTTTTTCAAGTAAAAATTCTGCTCTTTGGAAGCCCTCAGGTAAATCAGCTCCAATAGTTTGCTTAATAACTCTTTGTCCTGCAAAACCAATTAATGCACCAGGTTCAGCAATAATAATATCTCCTAAAAATGCGAAAGATGCAGATACACCACCCATCGTAGGATCTGTTAAAATTGATATATATGGTAAACCTAAAGCATCAAGTTTTTTAAGTGCAGCAGAAGTTTTTGCCATTTGCATAAGTGAAAATGTTGACTCTTGCATTCTAGCACCACCTGATGCAGAAATAATTATTAAGCCTTGATGTTTTTCCATTGCTCTGTTTACTGCTCTTACAATCTTTTCACCTTCAACTGAGCCTAAACTTCCACCCATAAATGCAAAATCAAAAACAACTATTTGTACAGGTTTTGAATTTATCGTACATTCACCACTTACAACAGCAGAAGTTCTTCCAGTTTTTTTCTGTGCTTCATCTACTCTTTTTTTGTATGATTTTTTATCAACAAAATTCAATGGATCAACTGGTTTTAAGTCAGTATCATACTCTACAAAAGAGTCATTATCTGCTAAAGACTCTATTCTTTTTTTAGCTCCAATTCTCATATGAAAATTACACTTTGGACAAATATTTTCTTGGTTCTCTACTTCTTTAAAGAACATTAAAGCATTACACTCAGGGCATTTAACCCAATGAGAAGGAGCATCTTTTTTACTTGGTTGTTCCTTTTTCCTATCAAATGATATTTTGCTAAACAAGTCTTTTAAATCCATTCTAAATCCTTTACTAAACTACATAATCTTTATTTAATATTCTTAAATTTCTCTACTTCGTCAAGTTTTTCCCATGGGTAATCACTTTGTCCCACTTGACCTCTACTTGCAACATCTGCATATAAAAATGTCTCTTCTGATGGCTTATCTAATCCAAATTTATCAATAATCCATTTTGGTGTTAATGGATAATTGTCCATTACAAATTGTGATAACTTATCATCATTTACACTTGTATAAGTTCCCATTGTATCAACAGAAATAGATGTAGGTCTAGCTACACCAATTGCATATGAAATTTGAACTACTGCTTTTTGTGCAAGTCCTGCTGCTACAATTTGTTTTGCAATCCATCTTGCTGCATATAATCCACTTCTATCAACTTTTGTATAATCTTTTGAACTTTGAGCTCCACCACCAATTGGTGCATATCCACCAAATGAATCAACAATTAATTTTCTTCCTGTTAATCCACTATCATGTAATGATGAATGAGATACATATCTTCCAGTTGGATTAATATGAATAATTGTATTATCTTTATCATACATAGATGTTGGAAGACCTGTGTCATCAATTAATCCTTGGATTAACTCTCTTACTTCTTCAATTGGCATATCTTCAACAGAAGGTGCACTAACAACAATTGTATGAATCTTTTGTGGATTACAATTTTCAAAATTTTCTTTAGTTCCATAATCAACAGTAACTTGTGTTTTAATATCAACACCTAATTTATGCTTATGTTTTAATGCATAATTATATACTTTATCACAAAGCATTCTAGCATAAGTTATTGCAGCTGGCATTAAATCTGCTGTTTCAGTTGAAGCAAAACCAAACATAATACCTTGATCACCAGCACCAATTTCACCCGAATCTCGATCAACACCTTGATTAATATCAGGGCTTTGTTGATTTAATAATACTTTCACATTTACATCATCAGGGTGCAAACATTGTTCTTTTGTAAAAGAAGATTTTCCATCATAGCCTATTTTTGCAAGGGCATCTTTTACTAATTTTTCATAATCTTCATTACTTAACTGACAATTTGATTTAACTTCTCCGCCTATTACTACATTTTTACCTGCAACAAATACTTCAGAAGCAACTCTACTATTACTATCTTCTATAATTAATTTATCTACTATTGTATCTGCAATAATATCAGCACATTTGTCAGGATGACCTGCACTTACTACTTCAGAAGTGAATAAATATTGATTTTTGTTTTCCATCTTTGTTTTCCTCTTAGGTTTTCCATTTTTGTTTTCCATTATTTTTAATTACCATTATTGCTGCCTAAAAAATAACAAATATTGCAGCAAGTTGAATATTACTCTACAGTTACTGATTTTGCCAAGTTTCTTGGCATATCAACATCATTTCCTAATCTTATTGAAATCTCCATTGATAAAAGTTGTACAACAACTAACATCTCAAAAAATTCCAGCATATAGTGATTAGTTTCTTGTATTTTTACAAAATCATCACTTAACTCAAAATCAAGCGATGAAATCGAGCAAATAGTGCTATCTCTAGCACTTAATTCTTCAACATTTGACTTAACCTTGTCATAAAGAAGATTTTGAGGCATTAAAGCAATTGTAAATAGCTCTGGATCAGCTAGTGCAATTGGTCCATGCTTCATCTCACCTGCTGGATACCCCTCAGCATGTAAGTAAGAAATCTCTTTAAGCTTTAAAGCTCCTTCTAAAGCTAAAGGATAAAATACATCCCTACCAATAAAAAAGAACCCATGACCGTGAAGGTATCTTTTAGATAATCTTCTTGTTTTTTCATGAATTTTATCTTCAATTTTTAGTGCATTTGGAACTTCTCTTAAGGCTGTTAACTCTTTTTGCATAACTTCATTACTTATAGATTTTTTTACATTTGCAAAATATAAAGCTAACATCCAAAGTGTTACTGTTTGCGTTGAAAAAGCTTTTGTCGAAGCAACTCCTTTTTCAATCCCTGCTCTTGTTAAAATTGAATAATGAGCAAGTCTTGTCATAGAAGAGTTATCAACATTGCAAATAACTAAAGTTTTAAGCCCAGCTTTTTTTGCCATTTTTAAAACTTCTAAAGTATCTGCAGTTTCTCCACTTTGCGAAATAACTATAAAAAGCGTGTCTTTTGTTAATAAAGGCTGTTTATATCTAAATTCACTTGCAATTTCAACATTACACTTAATCTTACTTAATCTTTCAAAAAGATAAGAAGAAGTAATTCCTGCGTGATAACTAGTACCACATGCACAAATTTTAATTTCATTAATTCCATCTAAAATAGAATCATTAATCTCATCAAATGATGTTGTTTCATCTTTTACTCTTTCAAGCATACAATCACTTACAACATCACTTTGTTCATAAATCTCTTTTTCCATAAAAAATCTAAAGCCATCTTTTTGTGCATACTGTTTTGAAGATGGTAATGAACTCCAAGTGTAATTATCATCAAAAAACTCGATTTCATCAGCACTTGCAATGCCACCAACTCCATCTTCTAAATATACCACTTCTTTACATAACCCTATCAAAGGAGCATCCGAAGATGAGAAAAGAATCTCCTTTTGCTCATTTCCTTTTGCTATTATTAATGGACTTCCATTTTTAAAAAAGAAGATTTTTTTAGGATCCGCTTTAGAAACTAAAAGTATAGAAAAAGCACCTTTTAGTTTTGAAATTGTATCTTTAAAAGCTTGTTTTGTATCATTAATTTTATTATTAATATTTTCAAATAAGTGAACTATAACTTCTGTATCAGTTTGTGATACAAATTTGTGTCCTTGGCTTATCAAATCATCTTTTAACTCTTTATAATTTTCAATTATTCCATTGTGAACTACATAAGAATATTCTCCTAAATGAGGATGCGCGTTTAATTCAGTTGGTTTTCCATGAGTAGCCCACCTTGTATGACCTATTCCTAAGTAAAACTCTTTATTTATAATATCTTTTGTTTTTTCTCTTAAGTTTTCAAGTTTTCCCAAAGCTTTATATACATCAATATTATTTTCATTCAAAAGTGCTAAACCTGCTGAATCATAACCTCTATATTCAAGCTCTTTTAAACCATCAAGTAGTACTTTTGCTGTATTTTTATTGCCGATGTATCCAACTATTCCACACATAAATGCTAAACCTTCATTTCAAATTTGAAGCTGATATTTTACTAAAAAATTACTAAAATTCTTCTTTTATGTTATAAATGGCTTAAAAGCTTTTTGTGAATTTTACTATTTGTTGCAACTATATATTTATCACTGAAAAGTTTATATTTTTTTCCTTTTTCATTTGTTACTTTTCCTCCAGCTTCACTTAAAATAATTATTCCAGCACTCACATCCCATGCTTTTAAATTCATTTCATAATATCCCTCATACGTACCTTTTGCAACATAACATAAATCTAAAGATGCTGAACCTAATCTTCTTATATCTTGACAATTTGGAAGTATATTTTTCATTTGTTTCATAACAGCATTTAAATCATCACTACATGTTCCACAAGAATATGGAAAACCAGTAGAAATCAATGCTTTTTGAAAGTTTTTTTCCTTAGAAACTTCTATTTTCTTTTTATTTAAATAAGCACCTTTATTTACTTTAGCATAATATAATTCATCCAAAATAGGATTATAAACTACTCCCATATATGGTTTTTTATTTTTATAAACTCCAACAGAAATAGCAGTATGTGGTACTTTATTTACAAAGTTTGTTGTACCATCAATTGGATCTATAATAATAGAATTATCAAATTTTAAATTACTATTATCAGACTCTTCTGCAATTATATTAAAATCACTAAACTCTTTTTTGAATTTTTCTTTTAAAAACTCTTCAACTGCCACATCATATTTTGTAACTAAATCTTTTTTTGCTTTAAATGTTACTTCTTTTTCATTATAGTAACCCTCAACTAAAATTTTTGAAGCCTCTTTGATTATCTTAATTAATTTTTTTTTCATTTTTTATCCAATTTTTTTTATATTTTATCTAAGATTTATTATATAAGACTAAATAATTTTATATTTTATAAAAAAGTAAAAGAAAATATGTTAAAACCTATGTTATGAAAACTTTTGAAAGAATAGAAAACGAAACACTTTATTTTAGTTCATGCGAAACTTGCGAGGCTCATTGTTGTGATGGAGAAAGAGGTATATTATATGCACAAATACTTCTTGAAGATTTTGAAAAAGTGTATGAAAACTTCCCTATTGTTTTTATGTATGGTGAACTTGGTTATTTAAAACCTGTAATTCTTCTTACTAATGGTAAAGAGTTTTGTAGATATTTAGAAAATAATCTTTGCACTATTTATGAAAAAAGACCATCAACTTGTAGAAATTACCCTTTAAGTGCTCACTTGGATAATTCAATCTATGTAGATAAAAATTGCCCAGCTATTGCAAATGAGGGAACTGAAATAGTAAAAAATGGAAAAATAAACAAAGAGTTTAATAATTATAGTTTTTCTGATTATCAAATAAGGTATATAAATACTCACTTTTGTTTTCATGAGATAAATAATAGTGATAATTTAACAAAAGCTATTACTTTAAATGGTATTGATTTTTATAAATTTGTAAAAGATTTTAATGATAAATATGTAAATATGCACCTAGAATCTTTAAAAAATATTGATAAGTACTATTTAAAAGCTATAAAATGAGTTTTATAAATAAAAAAAATTATATAAAATAAAGCACAAACCCCAAAAAATAACCTATATATGGTTTAAAAATTGATTCTATATATCTTTTAGATTATTTTTTTAACATATACTGCAAATTTAATTTACTTTTAAGCTAGTAAAGTGCTATACTTATTTTATCCAATGTAACGGAGGTTGTAAAAGATAGGAGTTTTAGATAAATAGTTTAAATAGAAAACTTATCACTGTTACAAAAAAATTAAAATAAAAGTCAATAATAAAGACTTGGGAAGTAAGATAAATTTACTTCTAACAAATAATGAAAAAAGGGGAAAGTTAAACTTTCCCCTTTTTTATTTTAACTCTCAATAACTCAAGCATGTCCTAACTTTAACATAACAGTTCCCATTACGATTAATAAAATAGCAATAAACTTTTGTGTGCTCATTAATTCTTTAAAAATTAACCAACCAAGAAGTGTTATAGCAACAGTTCCAAAACCAGCCCATATTGCATATGCTGTACCTATATCGATTTTTTTTACAGCAAGGCCAACTAAGCTAAAAGATATAATATAAAATATTAAAACTGCACCTGCCCAATAATAACTATTTGTTATTGATGTTTGTTTAATACATAAAGTTCCCATTACTTCAAATATAATTCCAGCAAATAAATACCACCAATGCATTTTTATCCTTTTTTCAAAATAATAGAAATCTGTTTTATATAAAGTGATAATTCATTTTGAAGATTAAAACTATTATCTACTAAATCTCTAAAATACATCCCATCCGCAGTTGCACAAATAGATTTAATAAACTCTTTTTTTGTATAGTTTATTTCATATTGTTCAAAAATATTTAACAATTTTTTATCAATATACTCATAATAAAAATGATTATATTGGCTTACTTCTTTTTTCTTTGAATATACATATGTATGAAAGCTTGCAAAAAAAAGCTTTCTTAAAGTTTTGCATAAATCATCATTGCTAATATAAACACTAAAAAATATTAGTAAACATTGTTCAAAACTTTTGCACTTTTCTAAATCTTTTTCGCATATATTAAAATATTCAATTGTTTTTCTTTTCATAACTTCAAATACTAACTCTTCTTTAGTTTTAAAATAGTGATAAAACTGACCTTTTGAAATATCAATCTTTTGTATCAATTGATTTAAAGAGATAGTTTCAATCTCATTTTTTTTAAACTCATTATATGCTTTTTGACATATCTCATCTATTTTTTCTTCTTTATTTACTATTATTGGCATAATAAACCTTTTTATAAACTAGTGGTTTATTATAGTTTGTTTTTACTTTCTTTTTCATAAACTACTGGTTTATTTAATTGATTTTTTTATAACTTAAGTTAAAATATAATAAGAATAATTAAAAAGTGAGTCCATATGAATATAACAAAGCAAATTAAAGAAGATTTAGCAATATTTACAAATATTAATAATGTTCAAACATATAAGAGTTTTTTTAAGACAAAAGCTGGTGACTATGCACATAAAGATGTTTTTTTAGGTATAAAAGTTCCAGATATTAGGAAAATAGTAAAAAAGTATTTTTTAGATCTTTGCTTTAGCCATATAGATGAGTTTTTACATTCACCATACCATGAATATAGAATGTTTGCACTTTTAGTTTTAACATATCAATATAAATCAAAAAAGCTTAATAAAAAAGAAGAAATATTTAATTTTTATATTCAAAATATATCTTGGGTTAATAATTGGGATTTAATTGATGTAACTTCTCCTCACATTGTAGGTGATTACTTAATAAAAGAAGACAAATCAATACTTTATGAGTTTGCAAGATCAAATAACTTATGGAAAAAGAGAGTGGCGATTATTAGTACTTTTGCTTTTATAAATAATGGAAATTATCAAGATACATTAAAAATTGCAGATATATTACTAAAAGATGAACATGATTTAATTCACAAAGCTGTAGGTTGGGCTATTAGAAATGTAGGTAAAAAAGATGAAAATACAATGATTGAGTTTTTAAATCAAAGATATAAAAAGATGCCAAGGACAATGTTAAGATATGCAATAGAAAAACTACCTGAGCAGTTAAGACAAAACTATTTAAAAGGTACAATATAGTATTTTATTTTTGTTTTTTATATACTGTTTGAGTATAAAATTGTGCAACAACTCTAGTATTAATAACTTTAAAAAGTTTTGATTTTGTTAACTTTGAAAATAGCGGTTTCCCCTCACCTAGTAAAACAGGTATTGTAGAAATAGTCATTTCATCAATTAAATCTTCTTCTAAAAAGTTTTGAATTGTTTTTCCTCCATCAATATACAACTTTTTATATCCTTTATTATTTAAAAAGTTAACTAATATTGAGGGTTTCATATTAAGTAATTCTATTTTATCTTCATAACCTTTTGGAATACTCTTCATAGAGCTACTAAGAACAAAAACTTTTTTATTATAAGGCCATTTATCGTTAAAACTTTTAACAACATTAAATGTATTTTTACCCATTACTACACAATCAATACTATTCATAAAATCTAAAAATTCAATTTCTATTTTTTTATCCATAGGTACAATATCTAGCCACTTAACACTGTTATTCTTATGTGAAATATATCCATCTAAACTAACAGCAATATATACTTTATTTGAAAACATTATAAACCTTTAATTTTAAAAATAGCAATTATATCACCTTTTTTATCAAATAAAAGGTAGAACTTAAGAATCTAAAAAAATAGAAATAAAAAAACCACACCTTATAAAAAGGTGCGGTTAACAAATAGTTAAATAAGTTTTAACTATTTTTACATCATACCAGGCATTCCACCCATTCCACCCATATCAGGCATAGCTGGAGCTGCTTTATCTTCTTTAATATCTGTAACTGTAGCTTCTGTTGTTAAAAGAAGTGATGCAACTGATACTGCATTTTGCATTGCAACTCTTTCAACTTTAGCAGGATCTACAATTCCAGCTTCAAACATATCAACATAGTTTCCAGTTGCAGCATCAAATCCATAATTATCACTATCAGATTTTTTTACTTCATTTACCACAACACCTGCATCAAATCCAGCATTTGTTGCAATTTGTTTTAATGGAGCTGAAATAGCTCTTAAAACAATATCTGCACCAATTTGCTCATCACCTTCAAGCTCTAAAGATACTTTTGCAGCTGCTTTAATTAATGCAGCTCCACCACCAATTACAATACCTTCTTCAACAGCAGCTCTTGTTGCACTTAATGCATCATCAACTCTATCTTTTTTCTCTTTCATTTCAGTTTCAGTAGCAGCACCAACTTTAATTACTGCAACCCCACCAGAAAGTTTTGCAAGTCTTTCTTGTAATTTTTCTTTATCATAATCACTTGTAGTGTTTGCGATTTCATTTTTTATTTGTCCAACTCTTGATTGAACAGCTTCTGCACTTCCTGAACCATTTACAATAGTTGTATTATCTTTATCAATTACAATTCTTGAAGCAGTTCCAAGAGAATCAATTCCAGTAGCATCTAAACTCATTCCCATCTCTTCAGAAATAACAGTACCACCAGTTAACACAGCAATATCTTCAAGCATTGCTTTTCTTCTATCACCAAATCCTGGAGCTTTAACAGCAGCAATATTTAAAGAACCTCTTAATCTATTTACAACTAGTGTTGCTAATGCTTCACCATCAACATCTTCTGCAATAATTAATAATGGTCTTCCTGCTTGATTAACAGCTTCTAAGATTGGTAACATCTCTTTTAAATTAGATATTTTTTTATCATATAGTAAAATATATGGATTTTCCATTTCTGCAATCATTTTTTCAGAATTAGTTACAAAGTATGGAGATAAATATCCTCTATCAAACTGCATACCCTCAACAACATCTAATTCATCATAAATACCTTTTGCTTCTTCAACAGTAATAACTCCATCTTTTCCAACTTTGTCCATAGCTTCTGCAATCATAGAACCAATTGCCATATCAGAGTTTGCTGAGATTGATGCAACTTGTTCAATTTCTGTTTTATTTGCAACTTCTTTTGAAGCTTTTTTTATCTCTTCTAAAATTGCTTCTGATGCTTTTGCCATTCCTCTTTTTAAGATAATAGGATTAGCCCCAGCAGTAACATTTCTAAGACCTTCTTTAAATATAGAATAAGCTAATACTGTTGCAGTAGTTGTACCATCACCTGCTTCATCAGCTGTTTTAGAAGCAACTTCTTTTACAAGTTGAACTCCCATATTTTCTATAGTATCTTCTAATTCAATCTCTCTTGCAACAGATACTCCATCTTTAGTGATATTAGGAGCTCCAAAAGATTTTTGTAATAAAACATTTCTTCCTCTAGGTCCCATTGTAACCTTTACAGCGTCAGCTAATTTTTCTACACCTGAAAATAATCTGTTTCTTGCATTATCACTAAACATTACTTCTTTTGCCATATTACTTTTCCTTCTTTTGTTTATTTAAATTTTTTAAATTAATTATGTAATTGCAAATGCAATTACATAACTCCTATAATATTTTCAACATTTAATACTAAGTATTCTTGTCCCTCAAGATTCAATTCAGTTCCTCTGAATTGTTCAAATACTATTGTATCACCCACTTTAACATCTTCTACTTTTGAACCAATTGCTTCTACTGTAGCAGTATGTGGTTTTTCTTTTGCATTATCTGGAATATAAATTCCACTTGCTGTTTTGTTCTCAACTTCAGTTCTTTTAACCAGAACTCTTTCCCCTAGTGGTTTAAAATTCATTATAGTATCTCCTATCAAGTTATAAAATAAAATTAGCACTCTATTTTTTTGAGTGCTAAATTTTATAAAATTTTTTATTTTTTGTCAAGTAGTTTGAGTTATTTTGACTAAAAGTTTTAATATTATTTGTGTCTATGTAGATATTTAAGTAATAACTCTTCTAAAGAGTCTTTTAATTTATCATCTAAAGATCTTAATTGCTCTTCACATTTGTTTGCTAATTTATCAGCAGATTCAATTGCACCATCTAAACCTAAAAGATTAACAAATGAATTTTTTTCATTATCATTTTGTGTAGTCTTACCTGCTTCTTGTTCGCTTTGTGTTTCATCAATGATATCATCTTGTATTTGAAACAATAAGCCAATATCAATTCCAAAATTATAAAGTTTATCTTGTAAAGTTAAATCATATTGAGCAATAATCGCCCCCATCTTTAAACTTGCTGCAATTAATTTTGCAGTTTTATGAATATGTAAAAATTCCAATTCATCAAGTTTTAATCTGTGATTTTCAAAATGACAATCAATTGCTTGACCAATAATCATACCATCAATACCACCATCACTTGAAAGTGTTTTAATCAATTCTATTTTTATATCATTACTAAGTGGTGCATTAGCCAAAAGATTAAAGCTATGAGTATTTAAAGCATCTCCTACTAAAATAGCTGTTACTTCATCATACTTTTTATGTAAAGTTTGAAAACCTCTTCTCAAATTTGCATCATCCATAGCTGGTAAATCATCATGAACTAATGAGTAAGTATGTAAAAATTCTATTCCTAAAGCAATAGGTAAAGAGTTACTAACTAAAAGTGGATTTTTAGAATTAACAACAGATAATAAAAGCATTGGTCTAAATCTTTTTCCACCTGCTTTTAACATCTCTTCTAAAGCTGATTCAAAATGTGGATGAAATGTTTTTGAAGAGGGAAGATTACTATTTAAGTAATCTTCAAATTTATTTAATAATTGTTCCATTTTTAAGATTTTTGTCCAAATGAACCCATTCCACCCATCATATTCATGGCCATCATTTTTTTATTTTCATCAGATTGTTTAATAACATCATTCATACATGAGATTAAAAGTATTTGTAAAGAGTCCTTATCATCCATCAAAGAATCATCAATTTTCAAATCAATAACTTCACTATTTCCATTGATTGAAATTTCAACCATTCCTCCACCTGCTTTTGCAGTAAAAATCTTAGAAGCATTATCTTCTTTTGCTTGATTTGCCATATCTTGAACTTGGCTCATCATATCATTTAAATTTATTTTACTTAAATCAATTCCATCAAACATGGTCACTTCCTACAAGTTCATTTGTCACAGTATCAATATTGTTTTTTTCATCTACAATAACTACTGTTGGTTTATAATTTTTTAATTCTTCTTCATTATAAGAAGCATATGATATAACAATAATCTTATCACCAATTTCTACTTTTCTAGCTGCTGCTCCATTTAAGCACATATCTTTACTTCCAGCTTTGCCTTTTATTACATAAGTAGCAAATCTTTCACCATTATTAATATTTACTATTTCGACTTTTTGTCCAACAAGTAAATGTGCTGCTTCCATCAACTCTTCATCAATTGTAATTGAACCAACATAGTTCAAATTAGCATCTGTAACAGTTGCTCTATGAATTTTACTATACAACATATCAAATGTCATTTTTTCAACCCTTTATTTTCCAAACTAACTGGCTCACCCCAAAACTCTTTTGGGATTAAAAACTCAGTTATAGGATCATTACCTAATATATGTTCATCTACTATTCTATCAATTTTTTCCTTAGATAATTGACAATACATATAATGACCAGGCTCTATTAACATCAATGGTCCCATTTGGCATCTTCCTAAACATGAAGTTCTTATAGGCTGAACAGCTCCCATAAGACCTTTTTGCATCAATGTTTGTGATAAATAATTGAATAAATCTTGTGTATTATCATCAACACATGATGGCTTTGGCATCCCAGGAGGTGCACTTTGTTCACATTTAAAAATATAAAATGTTGGTTGAGGATTAACTTGCATTTCCATGATTTTCCTTATAAACATCTATTTATTAAATTCTAACAAACAATTATTAAATCTTTATAAAATACTACTTTTAATAATAGATTAAAAATTTTAATATTATACTTTTTATAAATATTTTTAAAAGGAAATTTATGAGAAAAATTATTTTTCTTCTTTGTTCATTAACTTTTTTATTACAAGCTGCAAATCCAATTGCTGTTATTGACACAAACAAAGGAAAAATTGAAGTTGAATTAAGAAAAGATTTAGCTCCAAAAGCAGTAGAAAATTTTGTTACACATGCAAAAAATGGTTATTATGATAATGTTATTTTTCACAGAATTATAAAAAATTTTATGATTCAAACTGGAGATCCAACAGGTACAGGAAGAGGTGGAGAATCAATTTGGGAAAAACCATTTAAAGATGAATTTGCGCCAAATGCGATTTTTGACAAAGCTGGTATTCTAGCAATGGCAAATAAAGGTCCTAATACAAATGGGAGTCAATTTTTCATTACAACTGTTCCAGCATATTGGTTAAATGGTAAACATACTATTTTTGGATATGTAAAAAAAGGAATGGATATTGTAAAAAAACTTGAAAATGTTCCAACATCAGGACAATATGAAGGAAACAAACCTTTATCTGAACAAAAGATAAAAACAATAACTATAAAATAGAGTATTTATATACTCTATCTTGTTCCAAAAATCCTTTGAATCAATGATTTATCACCTGTTTGCATTATTTCTTTTTCCATTTTTTCAGCTTTTTTAGCCTCTGCTTTTGCTTTTTCTTGCCAGTACTCAATTTTTTGTTCCATCATTTCAGCATTTTCAATTTTTCCTAGTTTTCTTTTCATATCGTGTAATTCTTGTTCTAATTCTTCTATTTCTATTTGAGAAGTAACTTCTATTTGTTTACATTTTTTTTCATAATACTCAATTGTATCTTCTAGTTTTACATTCAATTTTTTAACTTGTATTTTTAAATCTGCATTCTCTTTATTTGTTTTAAGAGTGAAGGTACTATCTTTTTTACTTTTTTGTTCATTGCTAATGTAATAATTAAGTTCAGATCTTAATTTCTTATTATCTTTACTTAAATTTTCAATTTTATAAAGGTATTTATCCCTTTCTGTTTTTATAGAAATAACCTCTTTTTGTAATTGTTTTATATCGTGTTTCAAATTATTTATTACTACAGTTTGTTCAGCAGAGCCAGCTTTACTTTTAATAAAAATATCACCTTTATCTTTCATCAGTGCTAATTGAACTTCTCTTTTTTTGGTTATTTCATCAGTGATGTCTTTTTGAACACATAAAGAACCAGTGATTTTATTATTATCATCTGTTGTGGTAATTATATAAGTATCACTAATATAATAGCCATTCTCTTTTGTTCTATTTTTTATTCGCCCTTTCCATTGATTATTACTAAGAATATTTGAGTATATCTCTTCATATATTTTAGAATCAGTATCACTGTGCTTTAAAATACTTAGTTCACTACCTATTAACTCTTCTGAAGTAAAATTAGTAGTTTTACAAAACAGTTCATTTACATAAACTATTTTCATTTGTGCATCAGTTTTTATAACTATATTATTTACATCAATAACATCTTTATATTTTTCTAACTCTTCATTTTGTTTAGCAATAAGTTCATTTTGATGTAAAATTGTAGCAAGCTCATTCAATACTACAAGTAAATTTCTTATATCAATAGGTTTTATAATATAATCATATACTTTAAGTTTTATAGCATCTGCTAAATACTCATTATCTGAATATGCAGTGGTAAAAATAACAGGAATTTCTTTATTATGCTCTCTAATTCTTTTTACCATCTCTATTCCAGTTAAATATGGCATATTTATATCTGAAATAATTACATCAATCTTACCACTATTTTTGACATATTGTTCAATTCCATCTTTTCCATCTTTTGCAACAAAAATCTTTCCAAAAAAATTAGATAATAAAGAAGATAATTCATTTCTTATGTTATCATCATCTTCAACATATAAAGCTCTTAATCTTTTTAAAACATCTTTATCTATTGACATTTTTATTTAATTCCATTGTAGTTATTAGTTCAATAAATTTCATAAAATCAAATGGTTTTAATAAATAATCTTTAACTCCATACTCTTTTGCTTTATCAATATACTCAATTTCAGTATGTGCAGACATTATTATTATTGGTAAATTAGGATTTGTTTCTTTTAATATTTTTATCATTTCCAAACCATTCATTATTGGCATATTTATATCTGTTATAACTGCATCTAAATCTGGGTTTTTTTCTATTAGATCTAAAGCCTCTTGACCATTTTGTGCAGTTAGAAAATTTGCTTCTAATTTATTTAAAGTATCTGTGATTATATTTATTAAATCATCTTCGTCTTCTACAAAAAGAAGCTTTAATTTTCTAAGTTCAAAGATTTTTTCTTCCATTATGAGTCTTTTAATTCGTCTTTGTGTACTACAGCTTCAATATCCATAATAACAAGCATCTGATTATTTTCTAATCTTACAAAACCTTTTAAATACCTAGATGGTATTGCTGAACCCATATCTGAAACAGGAGCAAGAGAAGAAGTATCAAGTCTTTGCACATCATCAACTTTATCTACAATTATTCCAATCATTCTTTTATCTTCTGTAATAACTGCAATTACTGCTGTATTACTATCGTATATAGGTTCTCCTGTATTAAACTTTATTCTAATATCCAAAATAGGTACAACTTCCCCTCTTAAATTAATAAGACCTTTTACCCAATCCTCTGTATTTGGTAAATGTGTAATAATATCTGGATATGTAAGAATCTCTCTTATTTTTGGTAGTTCAATTGCATATTTCATAGCACCAAGTTCAAAAGTCATATACTCACTTGTATTCTCATAATCAATTACATCATGTTCTTGAGGATTATTGATATTTGAGCTATTATTTCCATTACTATTTATTGTTTCCATTTTTTCTCCTTATATAAGATTACTCTTCATTTTTCCATTTTGCATAAAGTTCTTGAGCAGATTTAATTTCAGCTTCAGAAGCTCTTCTTCTGCATGATAAATATCCCTTTGAACCATCGCAACTCTCAAATGGATATATTGTGGCAAATACCCAATAATACCCTCCTGTTTTTGTCGCATTCTTTACATATCCTGTCCAAATATCTCCTCTTTGTATTGTCTCCCACAAACTTTTAAATGCTTTTCTTGGCATATCTTTATGTCTTACCATATTATGTGGTTGTCCCATCAATTCTTCCAAGCTATACTCTGCTATTTTACAAAAATCGTCATTTGCAAATGATATTATACCTTTTTCATTTGTTTCACTTACTAAAAATGCATATTCATCTAGTACTGTTTCTTGTCCTGCTGCCATATTTAGCTCCGTTAAAATTGTTTACTTTTGGCATCATTTACTAACTCTTTTGCCATTTTTGATACATCTGATGCTATATTTGATATTTGTGTTGCTTCACTTGCATTCTCTTGTGTTACTCTATCTAGCATTGTTATTGTATCATTTATCTGTTCGATTCCTGTCATTTGCTCTTTTGAGGCTGCACTTACATTTTCTATTATATGTATTGTTTCATTTGATAGATTTATTTTTACTGTTCTTAATACTTTTTCTAAGGCATTTACTCCTTTTATTACTAACAACACTTTTTCTTTTAATTTTGATGATATTGATATTTGTTTTGTATAGTCATTATTTGAGTATAATTTTGAATTATCTTTTATATTATGCATAATTGGATCTAACAAAGCAAGTATTTTGTTGATTGTTTTTAACTCATTTTTTGATACAGAACCAAACATTAATGCACCCTTTTATAAGATTTATTTATTTTATCTATTATAAACTTAAACTTTATTGTTTTTTTATAGCCTCAATTTTAGCAGTTGCGATATATTTTGGTGTTTGCAATGACACAATATCATCAATTTTTAAAGTATCTAAATCAATTATTTTTTCATCTTTACTTATTTGAACAAAACCCTTTTTCTCTTTGTTCTTTGGATTACTTAATTCAAAAGAGTTTTTTAACATATTTAAACTATTTTGTGAAGAGATAATAATATTTGAAAATCTATTTTCAAAGCTTTGCTTTAATATTTTTATTTCAGATGCAATAAGATTAAACTTTGACTCAATAGAGTTTTGTTCATACATTCTTTTCAAATGTATTATATTTTGCTCTTTAGTATATAAAATATTTTTATATCTATTTTCAAACTCTTTATGTAAACTATCTAAATAAATTCTATGTTCATTTATATCAGGCAAAGATATTTCAATTGCATTTGAAGGTGTAGCAGCTCTAACATCAGCAACAAAATCAGAAATTAAAAAATCAACTTCATGTCCAACAGCTGAAATAATAGGTGTATTTGTTTCATATATAGCATTTGCAACTATCTCTTCATTAAAAGCCCACAAATCTTCAATACTTCCTCCACCACGACCTACAATCATAATATCACAAGCTAAGCTATCAGCATACTTAATAGAATTAACTATATCATTTTTTGCCATTTCACCTTGAACTAAAGTAGGAACTAAAATAAACTCAACTAAAGGCCATCTATTTGTTGCAACTTTTTTCATATCTTCTATTGCTGCACCCGTTGGTGAAGTTACAAGCACAATTTTTTTTGGATATTTTGGTAAGCTCTTTTTTCTTTGAGAATCAAAATAACCTTTTTCTTGAAGTTTCTTTTTTAACTGCTCATAAGCTAAGGCCAAAGCTCCTTGACCTGATGGCTCAATTCTAGAACAAATTAATTGATAACTTCCTCTTGGAGTATAAACAGTAAGATTACCTCTTATATTTATTTTTTGCCCAACTTCAAGTTTAAATTTCAAATATTTAGTATTACCTCTAAACATTACACATGAAATTGTTGATTTGTCATCTTTTATTGAAAAATAAATATGTCCTGAACTATGATAAGTAAGGTTAGAAATTTCACCCTCTACATATGTTTCTAAAAAAGTTGTTTCTAAAAGTGATTTTATTTGAGTATTTAAAGCTGTAACTGTTAGTGGTGCGTTCATTTTTCCTCTTTGCAACAGGGCATTAACGCCCTATTTTAAACTTTTCTTGCTATTATTAGTGTTGAAATATTCATAGAAAAAGCTTTTGTATAAATTGGCTCTAGTCCAGCCTCTTTTAGCTCTTTACATAAATTATCAGTAGTTAAAAACTCATCAATAGAGTTTGGTAAGTATGTATAAGCTTCTTTATTTTTTGTAATTATTCCACCAAGTGTTGGTAAAATTTTATTCATATAAAAATCTGTCAAATAATCAATTGGTGAAGTTTTTTCATTTTTTGTAAATTCACTAATTACTACAAGACCATTTTTCTTTAATACTCTTGCAAATTCATAAAATGCTTCTTGTCTTTGTACTACATTTCTTATTCCATACGAAATAGAAATAATATCAGTTGATTCACTTTCAAGTGGCATATCAGAAGCTCCTGCTTCTATAAATTCAACTTCTGGCAATTTCTTTTTTGCAACATCCATCATACCAACACTAGGATCAATTCCTACTATATTCTCAATTTCAATTGCATTTTGTTTTGCTATTTTTAACCAAAAATCTATCATATCTCCAGTTCCACATGCAACATCAGCTATTTTTTCTATTTTGCTCTTATCATAAAAATCAAATGTCAATTTACAAGCTTTATTTCGCCAGCTTTTATCAATTCCCATACTAAGTACTCTATTTGCAATATCATATTTTCCAGAGATATCATTAAACATTGATACAATTTTTTCTTGTTTACCCATTTATATTCCTAATTTATAATAAAAATTTTCCCACAAAAATACCAATAATAAATCCTATATTTATCATAATAAGGGATTTCAAAACAGTAAGTTTTGCATTCATTTTTGGTATTTGAGTTAATACTTGTTTTTGTTTTTCTAAAGACTTTTCTAAAGAAGTTGATGATTCAGTTAAAGTCTTAGTTGATGTATTAATATCTTTAAATGATTTCCTAAGTGCAAGTTCAGAAAACTCAAGCCTTTCAACTATTTCTTTGGCTTGTTTAAAGCTCATTTCACTCATTTTTTAATTTCTATCCATCTATCTAAATCATTAAAAATTCTATTTAATACACCAAGTACATAATCTTTTGCTTCTGTTTGAATTCTTCTAAAAAATAGATATTTTCTAGCTTTTTCAACATCTCCTAACTCTTTTGCTTTAATTGCTTTTGCAGCAAAATCTGTATTATTATAAGCCATTTCCCAAACAGTACTTCCTAAATATCTACTCATTGTAATAATTTTATCATTTTTTACAGGAAAGTACTTTGGATCTTTTACAAAATCATATAGTGCTGAGTTAGTTCCTAAATACTTGTGACCAAAAAAGTTAATAAATTGCTCTTCAATATAATCATCTTCCATTGAAATAGCTCTATTTAAAGCAAATATCATATTTTGTTCAGGATTACTCTCTATTTTTTTTATTTTTTTCATAGTCGCAATTGCATTCTTTCCATCAAGTTCACCATCACCTAAGGGAATAATCCATTTAATATTACCAAATGAACCAACTTTTTTTATCTCTTCTAGAACAAGTGATGACGTTTTATTTCCACCAACATCAACTATAATTTCATGGTTATCATCCATCAAAATTAATTCATCTAAATCTGATAATTTATTTGTTCCAAGCATTTGCTTTTCAACTATTTCTGTTCTTGTAAAAGACCTACTATCATTATTTTCGTCATCTATTTCTATATATTTGATTTTTTTACCATGTTTTTTATAAAGGTATGGAGCAATAACTTGCATTGCAACAGTAGATTTACCTACTCCACCTTTTGTTTGTGGAATTATAATCATCAATTAATCCTTTGGATTGCGTTTCATAAATTCGACAATTTTGCCATGAAACCTACTATAAATTTCATTTAGTGATATTTCATAGCCATAAAGCTTGACTATTTTATCGTAATTTTCATTAATTCCATATACTAGCCATGTCTGTATATCATCATATGAGTCAAATTCATATCCAAAACGAAAAAGCAATCTTGCTGTATATTTATCAACTACCATATATTCTTGTTTACAAGCATAACACAAAATTGCATCTTTTGTTTCTTGTCCTATTCCTTTTTGAGAAAGTAACCAAGAAGAGTTAGTATATTCTTTAAACTTTTCAAAGTTGCCATACTCTTTTATTATATTTATACAAAGTTGTTTTAATCTTTTTGATTTTTGATTCTTAAAACCACTTGGTGCAATTGCATTTGTCAATAAAACAACATCACTATTTGCCAAATTTTCTAAACTTAAATAGTTTAAAGATTTTAAATTTTTTAAAGATTTTTCTACGTTAGTCCATTTTGTATTTTGTGTTAAAATTGAACCCACAAGTATTTCAAATTCATCATTACTTGGCCACCAATATTTTGGTTCTTTTTGTATTAAGTTTAAAGCTTTTAGAAACTCTAAAAGCTCATATGAATTACTCAGTGATTGCATCTGTTATTATTAACTCTTGTTTATTACATAGTTTTTTTATTTTAAAGGCATTTATTGCTTTTCCATCATCTATATCAATTACCATCATTTGTAAAATTGATTTGCATGAACTTGGAATTTGAAAGTGCCCTCCAAGTCCTGTTGTAGCTTTTAAAATTGGGACTTTGCTATCCATTCCTATTACATTATCCCTACAACCTGTTAATCCAATATCAGTTAAATATGCTGTTGAATTTTCAATTTGTAAATCATCTGTACTTACATGAGTATGCGTACCGCAAATCGCACTAACTTGACCTTTAAGCATCATGAAAATTACTCTTTTTTCACTTGTAGCTTCTCCATGAAAATCAATAAATATATTTTTAACATTTTCTTCATGTAATGATTGTATTAACTTTTTTGCCCAATTAAAAGGATTTTCAACAGTAGGCATTGAAAACTGTCCCATTAAGTTTATAACCGCTAATTTTTCACCATTTATTTCAACTACTTTTACACCACTTCCTACTAATCCCAAAGGATAATTATCAGGTCTTAACACAGGTTTTGTTTCAAGCAAAGCTATCATCTCTTTTTTCTTATCAAAAGAGTGATTACCTCCTGTTATAATATCAATCCCGCATTTTAATAACTCATCACAATTTTTAATTGTTAAGCCAAAACCATGAGAAGCATTTTCTGCATTTGCAATTACATAATCAATTTCAAACTTTTTTCTTATTGTTTGTAAATTATCTTTTATTATTTTTCTTCCAGGTCTGCCTACAATATCACCAATAAACGCTATTCTCATTTAAAATCTTTATTTTAATTTTTAAAATTGTATTGTAATTAACATTTATATCGTATTAGTCATTTTATAAATAAAAAAATTATATATTTCTAGCACAAGTTATTGCACTTGAAAATGCAAATTGAAAATTATATCCACCAAGTTCACCTGTTACATCTAAGCATTCACCTAAAAAATAAAGATTTTTTTGTTTTAAACTTTCCATAGAATTTACATCAATTTCATCTGTATTAATCCCACCTTTTGTAACTTCTGCTTTTGTATATCCAAAGTTTCCTGCTGGTGATAATTCATAATTATGAATTATACTTAAAGCTTCTAACTCTTCCTTAGTCAAAGTATTGCACGATTTATCTTTTACTTTAATAGATTCTAAGAACTCTTGTACAAATCTTTTTGGAAGTGGAAGTTTTGAGCTAATTAATGCATTTGATTTTAGTAGCTCTTTATAATTTTGTTTTGGTAAAAAATCAAAACTTATTTTTCCTTTTTTCCAATAAAGTGAGCTATTTAAAATAAGTGGTCCTGAACAACCTTTATGTGCAAATAAAAGAGAGCCATTAAAAATCTTATCTTCTACTTTTACTCTTGCCATAATTGATAAACCACTTAACTTTTTAAACCAAAACTGCTCTTTTTGAACAGTAAATCCTACCAAAGCTGGGTCAAGTTTTGAAACATCATGTCCAAATTTTTTTGCAATATCATATGCAAGACTACTAGCACCTAAAGAAGCATAAGATAATCCACCACTAGCTACTACTAATTTTTTAGCTTTAATAATAGTATTTGAAGTTTTTATTATAAAAACCTCATCTTTAAAATCAATATCAACTACTTTTGTATTTAATATTTTTTTTACATGTGTAGTTAGTTTTGTAAACATATCAATTACATCTTGTGAACTCTTACAAAAATATGTTCCTTTTACTAATTTTGGATTAATTTTTGGATAAACACCATTTGAATTTAAAAATTTAAGTAAGTCATCATTTGAAAAATTTCTTAATACTTTTTTAATAAAATCTTTATTACCAAGATAATTATCACAGGTAACTAAACTATTTGTAATATTACACTTAGCTCCACCACTTACTTTTATTTTTTGAGCAATTTTATCATTTGTCTCAATAATACAAGTTTTTCTATTTTTTAAAGAAGATGCCAACATTAAACCACTAGCACCCGCTCCTATAATTGCTATTTCGTAGATATCTCTTCCTTTATACACTTAAATATATTAGTATCATCTATGTATTCATACTCTAATTTATATCCATTTGCTTTTAAGATATTAAAAACAATATATAAACCTAAGCCAAAAGAGTTTGAGTTATTTTCATTGGAACCAAAGAAAGGTTCATAATATGACTTTAAATCATGTTTGAGCATTACTCCTTTATTTTCAAAGATTATATTTTCGCCCTCAGATTTAATAGTAACTTTTTTATCCTTTGAATATTTTATTGCATTATCAATTATATTTTTAACTGCGACAGAAAATAGTTTATAATTTACAAACACTTTTTTATTTTCATATTTTTGTTCTACATTTTCATTATCTATCATCAAAATATCAATTGCATTATCAACGATATCATCTATATAATAATAGTTTTTTTCAATATTTTTACTTGAAGAGATAAGCTCTTCAATTGAAGCAAATTCATTTATTAGTAATTCTAATCTATTGAATACTTCTCTTAAATTATCAGCTGTATGTTCAGTCTTTTTTATTTCTACTAAAAATTTCCCTTTTGTAATTGGTGTTTTTAATTCATGCATAATATTTCTAATAAAAACATTCCTTGCTTCTTTTATACTCTTTAATTTTATTGCAGTATTTTTAAACTCTAAAGCCAATTGGGAAACTTCATCTTTTCTATTTGTATCACAACACTCAAAATCAAAATTTTCATCACCTAAATGTTTTACTTTATCTTTTAATATTTTTAAAGGCATCAACTTTCTTAAAGTTATCAAATACATCAATACAATTGTTATAATAACTATTCCAAAAACAAGAATAATATATAATTGAGTTAAATTTGCATGGGGAATATTATCTCTAATTAATAAACTTTTTCTATGTTTTTTCATATAGATATAATTTTTATCTTTTAATTTTAACACCCTAAATACAGTTCTATTTCTAAAATTCTTTTTTTCTACTAGTACTTTTGTTTTAGGATTATAAGTTATTTTGTTTATTTGTTCTTTGCTTGTAAACATTGTATAGTTAATTTCTTCAAGAGTTTTTAAAAAGCCTTCATCTACTATACCTCTATTATGTTGTCTTACAACCATTTTAATTATTGGTATATATTTTTCAAGTAATTGTTCTTCTTTATTTTGATAATTGTGAGTCATCAAAATAGTAAAACTTGCTATTACTAAAATAACTGATATAAAAAAACTTACTGTAATTGTAAAAAATATTGATTCTCTATTCATTGTAAAAATTTATACCCCATTCCTCTTATAGTTTGTAAATAAATTGGTTCTTTTGGGTTATCTTCAATTTTTTGCCTAATTCTATTGATAATAACAGCTAAAGATCCAGAACTCTCATAATCATGATTTAATAAATCAGAATTATCAAAAATCTCTTCTCTTGTTACAACAAAACCTTCTCTTGTTATTAATAAAGATAAAACTTCATACTCAGCAGCTGTCAATTTTATGTATTTATCTTTTTTTGTTATCTCTCTTTTTTCAATATTAAGTTTAAAAAGTTTTTTCTTATCTTCTTTTACATCTTCATTATTTTGATTATATCTTCGAAGAATTGTCTTTATACGAACTTCTAATTCTCTTGGATCATATGGTTTTGGTAAGTAATCATCTGCACCTAATTGTAAAGCTGTAACTTTATCTGTAATATCACTTCTTGCACTTGAAATAATAATAGGTATATTAAACTTTTCTACTACTTCTTTACATACATCAAGTCCATCCATTCCAGGAAGTGTTAAATCTAAAATAAGCAAATCATATTTATGTATTCTTAAACTTGAAAGAGCCAAAAATGGCTCTTCAAAGTTCGTAACTTCAATATTAAATTGCTTTAAGTATTGTGTTAAAAGATCAGCTAATTGAATGTCATCTTCTACCATCGCAATTTTAATCAAAATTTATCCTTTTTATCTATTAGTTCTTAAGTCCAATAATACTTTAACTTGTTCTTTTTGTTTGTCTGTTAAAACTTTATAAATATCTTCTATCATCTGAGCTTTTAATTTTATCATATTATCTCTTTTAGAAGTAATTATTTCAATATATTTATCTTTATCAAAACTTGATTTAGTAAATGCTGAATTAATAGTTTGTCTTTGAGACCTTGTTTTTAACATGATATTTCTAATATCAGTTCTTTGTTCAACTGTTAAATCCAACTGTCTTACAACTCTTAAAATACCCATTCCTTTTGAATACCCTGAACCTCTTTTCATCATCTTTGTATTTTGATAATTATTTACACAATTATAGTTTCCACCTTTATAATTTTGTCCACAATTATAATTTTTCCCTTGATTATTTTGCATATTACAATTACCTTGCATTCCATTACCATATGCAAAAAGACCTGTTGCTAAAACTGAACTTGCTATTATACTTGTTAAAACTTTCATTTTAATCTCCTTTAGTTTATATACTGAAATTATACACTTAGGTATTTAACAGCTTATAAACTAGATGTTAATCAAATCTTAATCGTATATAATTACTATACAAAAAATATTATAAAATTCACTTATTTTAAATATAAAATATAATTAATTTATTCTTCTTTTTTTGATAGAATATAATTACTATATTTAAATAGGAGAAAGTATGTTTAGAAGAGATTTTTTTAAATTTTCCATGTTTAGTACCATAGCTTTAAACTTTAATAACTTACAAGCAAATACTTCTTTTAATAAAAATAACAATTATCTAAAAACTACTATTGCAATATGTGGTGCTGGTTTTGCTGGACTTTCTTGTGTAAAAAGATTAAAAGAGTTAAAACCAAATTTAGATATCACTTTAATAGAACAAAATAATAGCTTTAGTTCTTGTCCCTTTTCAAACCAATGGTTAACTAATATTTCAAATATCTCATATGAAGATTTGAATTTTAGTTATTACAACAGTATAAATAGATATAACTATAATTTTATTAATGAAAAAGTTATAAATATAGACAAAGATAAAAAACTTCTTTATATGTCTAATAATAAAATCTTAAAATATGAATATTTGATTTTATCAACAGGTATTGATTATGATTATGAAAAGATTTTTAAAGATAATGAAAAAATCAAAGAATGTAAATTTAAAGCACCAGCAGGATTAAAGCCAGGAAGTGAACACTTAACTTTGAAAAAGATGATTCAAAACTTTAAAGGTGGAAACTTTATAATCTCTATTCCAAGTGGAGCATATAAGTGCCCACCAGCACCATATGAAAGAGCTTGTTTAATTGCACAATATTTTAAGTCAAATAAAATTAAAGCAAAGGTTGTAGTACTAGACCCAAGAGAAAAACCTGCATCAAAACCAAATAAATTCTTAAATGCATTTAATACTTATTATAAAGACTATATAAACTATAAGCCATACACAAATTTTAAAGATATAGATTTTGAAAAAAAAGAGATAACTTTTGAAAGCTTTGATATGTTAGAACTTGATTATAAAACAAAAAAACTCTCTTTTGAAGAAGCAAATATTATTCCTCCAAATAAAGCAAATAAATTAATACAACTTGCAAAACTTGAAACTAACAATGGCTTTGCAAAGTTACAAGAACCAACTTTTAGGTCAATTAGTTCTCCTTACATTTATGTAGTAGGAGACGCACAAGGACAATATCCATTTCCCAAATCAGCTCAAATGGCAAACTCATGTGCTTATGTTTTATCAGAAGAGTTAATAAGTAGATTAGATAATAAAACTTTTGACTACAAGTCAAATCTACCAGGAAATGTTTGCTATTCTATGATTACTAAAACAAAAGCTGTTTCAATAATGCATGAATATTCATATAAAAATGATAAACTAAAAGTTAAAGCTGATGTTTCAAATATAAGCAAAGAAGTAGCACAAACTGCAAAAGCTTGGTATTTTGGCTTAACAGAAGATATCTTAGGATAGAGTTTAAATAAATCTATATTAAAGGAAAAAGTATGAGAATCTTAATATTGTTTGCAATGCTTAATTTTTCTGTTTTTGCCTCAAACCTTCAAATGCTTCAAATAAGTGGAGTAAAAGCAAATATTGATAATAAGCAAATTATTATTGAAAGAGAAATTCCAAGTGAATGTATAGAGTTTGGAATGGTTCCAGAACTTTTTTGGAGTGAAGATTTTGCAAGTAAGAATGTCTCTTCAAAATGTAAAAAAAGCTTTATAACTACAAAAGGAGTAGTTTTACCCATAAAGTATAATGAAAATATTAAAACTATTGGAGAACTTGAAGTATTAGATTTCATAAAAAATAGACTATTAAAAGAACCACAAAAATATGCACTAATAGATGTAAGAAGAGAGTCATGGTTCAAACTAGGAACTATTCCAACTGCTATAAATATTCCTTTTGATGAATTTGAAAAAGATGAGTTTTTTATGGATTTATTTGAAAATAGTATGAAAAAATTAAATGTAAAAAAAATAAATGATCAATATAGTTTTAAAGATGCGAAACAAGTAGTAATATTTTGTAATGGAGCTTGGTGTAAGCAATCTTTTTATGCTATTAATAATCTAATAAAAATAGGCTATCCACAAGAGAAAATCTTATGGTATAGAGGAGGAATACATAGTTGGAACTCTATGTCTTTTACTTTATATAAACCAAAAAGTAATGATTAATCATTACTTTTTTCATTGATTATATATCCACACCCAGGAACACTTTCAATTAATTTCAAATAGCTTTTTGCTCTTATTTTTTTTACACACATTCTCAAAGCTTCAATACTCATACTTTTTTCTTGCCATACATAACTTTCAATAGTTGTAAAATCAACTACTTTATTTATATTTGACATAAGCAAATGAACCAACTCTTTTTCTGTTTTTGTAAGTTTTATTAATTTGTACCCATCATATAAGTTCTTTGAAGCACAATCATAATGAAAATCATCTTCTAATTTTATATTTGAGTTATAAATATTTTTTGTTGCCATTAAAAGTGCTGTTTGTAACTCTTCAATTCTTATAGGTTTTCTTAAATAACTATATGCACCTTGATTAATACTTTCAAGCATATTTTCAGAACTATCATATGAAGTCATTATAATAATAGGCAAATGAGGGCAAATTTCATGTAAAGCTTCTGCCATTTCTAAACCGCTCATTTCTGGCATATTTATATCAGCAATAACAACATCAGGCTTATTTTTTTCATAAAGTTCAAAACCCTCAATCCCATTGTTTGCAATATCAACTTTTTTACAATAAAAGTTCAATGATTGATGAATCACATGGGCAGTCATTTCATCATCTTCAACAATTAAAACATGAATATTTGATAATTTATTCAGTACCTTTGAATCAACCATTTTCTTCCTTTTGTGATGGTAATACAATTAAAAATTCAGTAGGATTACTATAATTTTTAATAGTTAAACTTCCCATTAATTTATTTTTTGCAATAAGCTTTGACAAATAAAGACCTTTTCCTGTGCCTTTATCTTTTTTTGTTGTTGCAAAAGATTGAAATAGTTGATTTTGTATTTTTTTAGAAATACCACAACCATAATCTTTGAAACTAATATAAAAATTATCATCAAGTGTTTTAATCTCTACTTCAATAGTTTTTGAATAATTTTTATCTTCTATTATAGCATCTTTTGCATTATGCATTAAATTTGCAACTATTTGTTGAAACTCATTTTTATAATTTAAACAAGTCATATCTTCTCTTTCATCTTTTATAATTTGTAAATTTATACCAAGAGTTTTAAAATGAGGAGAAATTATATAAAAAACTTCATCAATTGCTTTATCTACATGAAATTTTTGACATTTTTTACTTGGCTTATAAAAGTTTCTAAAAGTTTCAATCGTATCTGCTAAATAATGGATATTTGTCATACAATGATTTAAATTTTCTTCAAACATTTCATCTGATAAACGACCAAATTGTCTAAATTGTAGTAAGTTTCCAACCATTATAGATAAAGAGTTTAAAGGTTGTCTCCATTGATGGGAAACAGCTGCAATCATCTCTCCTAAATCTGCCATTTTTGCTTGTTGAAAAAGAATATCTTCTTGTTCTTTTTTATATATTTTTTCTTTCTCTTTTTCCGTAGCATCTTTTAATAATATCATAAGTCCTTGATAAACTTTATCACTACTTAATACAGGAAGAATAGTTATTTCGAAATAGAATGTCTTATTCTCAAATATATATTCAAAGCTATGTTCTTCACTTTTCTTAAAATGTTTTGCATATGCAATCTTTTTATATATTTGTGTATGTATTTTTGAATCATAAACTTTAAAGATATTATTAGTAGCTTCTAAATAAGTATCATTAATATCAGTTTTTTTCAATTTAAGATATTTTGTAAATAAAGAGTTGAAAAATAAAATTTTATTTTTAGAATCAGCTATTAAAATACCCCTACCCCCATAATCAATAAAATGATTAAGTAAAGTTTCTGTCTTTTTTAGTTTTTCATCACTAATATTTTGTTTTTTTGTATAAAGCATATTTAAAAATATAAATCCTAAAAGACTTAAACCATAAATAGTTAAATTTATAATAAGTTGCAAATTTATTTTTTCATAAACACTATTTTTATTAAGTTGGGCTATGATAAACCAATTTGATTGATTTATATGATCATGGGAAAAAATATACTCATTTAATTCATTATTTACAGTAGTAGTTCTTTCTTTAGCTAATAAACCATACACAGAATTTTTCAACTCTTGCTCTTTATTAGGGTGCAATAAAATCTTTCCATGACGATCCATTAAATATGCAATTCCATCATAAGGTAAAGGAATATCTAAAACCTCATTTCTTATATTATTTAAAGGTAAAATCCCACAAACAACTGCTTGCTTTTTGTTTTTTTCTAAAAATGGCGTACAAATAGCTACAACAACTTTTTTAAATCCTACATCATAATATGGATCAGTTATAGTAGTACTATTTCTATTTGTTGTTTTAATATACCAAGGTCTTTTAATCGTATCATAATTTGTAGGTCTATCCCATTTTAATCCAGATAATATAATATCATCTTCATATCCTACATAAACATTTGCAAAGTTTGCAACTTCTTTACTTTGTAATAGTAAGTTTTGTATATATTCAGGATGTGTTTCATGATCTAGATTTTTAATAAATGTTTTAATTACATTCATACTGTCAATTTTTTGATCTAGCCATTTGCTTATTCTTTTTGAGGCACTTTTTATAGTATTTGTTTGTTGATCTTTTATCATTCCTTGAAGAATTTGCAAATTGACCATATAGTTACTTGAAATTAGCCCTAAAAAAATAAAACTAAATATCAAAATTAATTTTATATTTTTAAAAAAAGGTTTTTTCATTTTTATTCTTTAATTATTTATTTATAAAAATTATATACCTTTTGTTTTTATATTAAACTGAAAATTTTAGTTATTTTTTAGACCTAGTAGTTTGTTTATAATTGCACTTGACAAAACTTACAAAGGAGTTTATTTTGAAAATTAGTAGAAGAAATTTTGTCAAAAACAGTACTATTTTAAGTGGTATTGCTATGATGGGAATGAAAACAAATTTATTCGCTAATGAAGAAGATATTCAGTGGGATGAAGAATGGGACGTTATTGTTGCCGGTTCTGGTTTTGCTGGATCAGCTGCTTTATGCCAAGCAATAGATTTAGGTGCAAAAACATTAATGATTGATAAAATGCCAGTACTTGGAGGAAACTCAGCAATTAATGGTGGAGCTTTTTCAATTGTAGGATCACCTCAACAAGAAAAAAGAGGAATTAAAGATTCACATGAATTATATGTAAAAGACATCTTTAAAGCAGGACTTGGATTAAACCAAAGAGAATTAGTTGAAGTTATTGCTAAAAATGGTTATGAAGCATATAAATTTACTACAAAAAGAGGAGTGTTTTATAGAGATAATCTAGGACACTTTGGTGGACACTCAGTTCCAAGAACTATTTGGCCAGCAATAAACTCAGGTGGTAAAATTACATTACCTTTACAAGCTTATGGGAAAAAGAATGGTGCAACTATTAGAACAAGAGTTATTTTAGATGACTTAATCTTTGATAAAAGTGGTAAAAAAGTTATTGGTATTAAAGTAAGAGAAAACTATAAATTTAGTTTTGATCCTATGTCTAATGAAGAAGATAACAAATCAGGTATAACAAAATATTATAAAATCAATGGTGGTATTGTTATGGCAACTGGTGGGTTTGCATATGATGTAAACTTTAGACAAAAACTTGATCCTAAACTTACTCCTGATTTAGACTGTACAAATCATTATGGTGCAACTGGTTATGCCCTTAGAATGATGATGAGAAACAATGTTAAAACTAGAGATTTAGGTTGGGTACAACTTGGACCTTGGGGGTCACCTGATGAAAAAGGATTTGGTATTTCTCCTGTGTTTGCTATCCCTGCGTTTGCTTATGGAGTTATGGTTGATGCACGAACTGGTAAAAGATTTGTAAATGAATTAGCAGATAGAAAAGTAAGAGCTGATGCTATTTTAAATATCCATGAAAATCCAGATGGTTCATTAACTCATCCAATTGTATTTTGTGATAGCGTTGGAGCAACAGGAACAAGAAAAGAGAATGTTTACAGAGGTATTCATAAAAAAGTTATTAGAAAATTTGATACATTAAAAGAGTTAGCAAACTTTTATAAAATTCCATATGAGGGATTAAAGAAAACTGTTGATGATTATAATAAATATGTAAAAAATGGAAAAGATGAAGAGATGGATAAACCTTTCTTTAAACTAAGAGGGAAAACTCCAGATATTTCTAAACCTCCATACTATGCATTTAGAGCAATTCCAAAAGTTCACCATACAATGGGTGGAGTTGTAATTGATACAGAAGCTAGAGTATATGGAAAAGATGACAAAGTAATTGAAGGATTATTTGCAGCAGGTGAAGCTGTTGGTGGACCACATGGTGCAAGTAGATTAGGAAGTTGTGCAGTTCCAGACTGTTTAGTATTTGGACGAATTGCTGCAAAAAGTGCTGTTAAGTTATTAAAGCAAAGAGTATAGGAGACAATTATGAAAAAGATTATTATTATAGCAACAATTGCAGTATTTGCTTTTTTGGGAGTTATTGTTTCTGCAAACAGCACTGATTCTAATATTGCAGTAAAAACAAAAATAGATAATGGTGAGTATTCTAAAAAGAATTATCCAATAAAAGTTCATCATGGAAAATTAAGATTTGAGTGTGCAGATTGCCATGGTGATGGAGCAAAAGAATCTTATACAGAATTAACAACAAAAGATTGTTTAGAATGTCATAAAGATTATAAGACATTAGCAGAGAGAACTGAGTATTTAGGATATGATGATAATATTCATGCATCACCACACTATCCAAAAATGGATTGTAACTTATGCCACTCATCACATAAAGAATCACAAAATTATTGTGTAATGTGTCACTCTCAAAATTCTATGAAAAAATTATTAGTGCCATAAGGAGTGTGAAATGAATTTTGATTTTCTAAAAAGTAAAAAAGTTTTATTAACAGTAGCAGGTGCCAGTATTGTACTTGGCTTAATATTTACATTTGGTGGCCATGCTGCTATTAAAGCAACAAGTGATGATAAGTTCTGTGTATCTTGTCATAGCTGGATGGATCCAATGGGTGAATCATACTCTCATGATACACATGGTGGGAACAATCCTCATGGAATAAAAACTAAATGTGTATCTTGCCATCTACCACATGATAGTTTGGCAAATTATCTATTTAAAAAAGGAGTAAATGGGATAGTAGAAGTAACATCAGTAATAATAAACGATCCAAAAGAGATGGATTGGCAAGCTCATAGAGAAAAAAGAGAATCATATGTTTTTGACAGTGGTTGTCTAAGTTGCCATAGTAATATTGAAAAAACACAGAGTCAAAGTCAAGCAGCATCTAGAATGCACACTTTATATACTAAATATAAAGATGCGGACAAAGACCCTTTAAAATGTGCTAGTTGCCACAAAAATGTGGGACATAAAAAGCTAAGTAAAATTTTATATGATAGAACTCATGAGCCAGTTGGTGAATGGGAAGATGATATAAAATAGACTATAATTATAGATGTAAAAGTCTAAACAAAAAAAAGGATATATAATGTCTAAATCAATGTTAATAAAAACAAGTTTAATCGCCTTTGGGATGATTAATGCATTTGCAGCACCAGTAGTTCTTGATGGAAAACACATGTCAAGTGACAAAATTTCACAAGTAGCTAAAGGTGAAAGTATCAAAATCACTAGTGAAGCCATGAAAAGAGTACAAACTTCACATAATGTTTTAATTGAAGCAGCAGAAAGTGGCCATAAAATTTATGGTCTAACTGTTGGAGTTGGACTAAATAAAGATAAAAAAATGGTAAATGCTAATGGTAAATTAAGCCAAGCACTTATTGATGCTTCAAGCAAATTTAACAAAGGATTGATTCATGCTCATTGTGGAGGTGTTGGAGAAGACATTCCAGTAAAAGAAGCAAGAGCTATTTTAGTTACAAGATTAAACAATATGCTATTTGGTGGAACTGGGGTACAAACAAAAGTTGTAAATATGTATAAAACATTTTTAAACAAAAATATTATTCCAACTATGCCATCACAAGGCTCTATGGGTGAAGCTGATATTACAATTTTAGGACACATTGGTCTTGCTATGATTGGTGAGGGTCATGTTTATTATAAAGGTAAAAAAATGCCTACTAAAGAGGCATTTGAAAAAGCTGGTGTTAAAAAAATCTCTTTATTTGGTAAAGATGCATTATCAATTATTAGTTCAAACGCATATTCAGGTGCTTTAGCAGGACTAGCACTTGATGAAATGAAACAATTAGCTAATATTTCTAAATATGTTTATGCTTTAAGTTTAGAAGCATTAAATGGAAATATTGCTCCAATGCATACTGAAACTCAAAAATTAAGACCATTTCCTGGATATGTAGGAGCTGCTAAAAAAATTAATAAAATTTTAGAGGGTAGTTACCTTTGGGAAAAAGATACAACTAGAGCTTTACAAGATCCATTAAGTTATAGAGATGGAGCATATATTCTAGGAACATTAGATACTTCAATTAATAAATTAGATAATTTAATGAAAATTCAATGGAATACATCTGATGACAATCCAGGTGTTGCAATAGGTGCTGTATCAAAATCAGATAGATATCAAGAGAAAAAAGTATATGTAAATGGAAAAGACTTTAAAGGTGCTGTTGTTCCAACTGCAAACTTTGAGCCTATGCCATGGGTAGTTGAATTTGAAGCAAATGCTATTGTATTAGCACATAACTCTTTAGCATCAGCACAAAGATCAAATAAACTATTAAAACCTCAATTTACAAAATTATCAAGATTTTTAGGTACAAAAAATACTGTACATGCATTTGGTGCAATGCAAAAACCATTTGTATCTTTAGCAGCTAAAAACCAAGCTTTAGCTAACCCTATTTCTTTAAACTACTTACCAGTTGCAGGTGATATTGAAGATATTGCAACTAATGCTCCTGAAGTATTAAAAAGAGTTAGAAAACAAATTGACAACTTATATCATATCTATGGTATGGAGTTATTAATTGCATCTCAAGCGATTGATTTAAGATTACAAAAAAATCCTAACTTAAAACTATCAGCAGAGACAGAAAAAATGTATAAAGAGTTTAGAAAAGTTGTAGATTTCTTAGAGTATGACAGACCTTTAACTGATGACTTTAGAAATGCAGCTAAATTCTTAAAAGAGTACAAATAAATTAAAATGCAAGTTTTTTCATCATAGAATCCTAACTATGACAAGAAATTTTTCAAAGTTACACTCCTTGATTTAAGAAGGTTCTTTACAAATGTAAAGAACCTTTTTTATTTTCTCAAATATTGAAGTGTTGCAGATATAATGTCATCATCATCTTTTGAAGATGATTTTATACTTTGTTTTGTATCATCACTTTTTACAAATGTAATATTCATTTCATATGAACTTATTTGTTTTATACCTTTACTTATTGCATAAATCTTAATTAAAATAAGTTCTAGAAACTGCTTTGTAACAATATCAGGCTTACCAAATCTATCTTCCATCTCTTCTTCAATAGAATATACTTCTTCTTTGCTACTTGCTTTACTTAATCTTCTGTATAATTCCAGTCTTACTCTATCTTCACTAATATAATCATTTGAGATATAAGCACTAATTGCAAGTTTGATATCAACATTTTTGTTCTCTTCTTTTGTTTCTCCACTTAAAGCTGCTAATGCATCTTCAAGCATTTTTAAATATAGTCCATACCCTATTTGTTTAATATGTCCACTTTGTGCTTCACCAACAATATTTCCACCACCTCTAATTTCTAAATCTTGATGGGCAAGTGCAGTTCCACTTCCAAGGTATGAATTTGACTCTAAAGCTACAAGTCTTTTTACAGCATCTTGCGTAATTTGCTTTTTATCTTCAACTACATAATAACAAAAACCTTCTTTGTCACTTCGTCCAACTCTTCCTCTTAGTTGGTGTAAATCAGCAATACCAAACCTATCAGCACCATCTATAATTATTGAGTTTGCATTTGGCAAATGAAGTCCTGATTCTACAATTGAAGTAGCTAATAATACATCAAACTCTTTATTCTCAAAAGCATCAATAATTTTTTCTGCATCTAAAGGTTTAATTTTAGAGTGAATAATCTCAACTTTGATATTTGGAACTATTTCTTCAATATCTGCTTTTTTAGCCTCAATTGAAGCGATGTTATTATGAACATAGAAAAGTTGACCACCTCGTCTTTTTTCCCTTAAAATTATCTCTTTTATTAATTTATCACTATACTCTTTAACATAGGTTCTAACTCCTAGTCTTTCATTTGGAGGAGTCAATAAACTACTCATACCTTTTAATTTACTAAGTGCTAAATTTAATGTTCTTGGAATTGGTGTTGCACTCATAGAGAAAATATGAACATCTTCTCTTAATGCTTTTAATTTTTCTTTTTGTTTTACTCCAAACTTATGCTCTTCATCTATTACAACTAAAGCTAGATTTTTTGTTTTTATTCCAAGAAGAGAGTGAGTTCCTAGTACAAACTTTATTTCACCACTTTCTAAACCTTTTTTAATATGATTTTTCTCTTTTGTACTAGTTTTACTATCAAGCTTTGCTATTGTAATTCCAAACTCTTTAAATCTTTTTGAAATACTATGATAATGTTGGGTTGCAAGTAGTGTTGTAGGACAAACAAAAACAGTTTGATAGCCATCTAAAACTGTTGCTAAAATTGCATTCATTGCAACTTCTGTTTTCCCAAATCCCACATCTCCTGAAAGTAATCTATCCATTACTTTTCCACTACTTAAATCTTCAAAAATTTCTTTAATACTTCTTTCTTGATCTTTAGTATAATTAAAACCTGAACTTTTTTGGAAATCTCTTAATACTTGTTTATTTGTATCTATTTTTATTCCATTTATAAGCTCTCTTGTAGCAGCAATTTTTATAATATCATTTGCTATTGCAAAAAGTTTATCTTTAACCTTTTGTTTTAGTTTTGCAAAGCTTCCACGTCCAAGTTTATCAACAACAGCATATGAACTTCCATCAGCAACATATCTATCTATTAAATCAAGATTTTCAACAGGGAGTAAAAGCTTATCATCTCCTGCATACATAACAATAACAAAATCTCTTTTTGCACCCATTACAGTTACAGGTTCTATTCCATGATATTTACCAATACCATGTTTTTCATGAACTACAAAATCACCCTCTTGAAGTTCATCAAGTACAAGTTTTACTCTTTTCTTTCTTCGTTTTTTAACCTCTTTGTTTAATGAAATTACTATTTGCTCATCACCAACAATGTTTATAATATATGGTTTTATTACATAATTAATAGAAGAATCATAAAGATCTAAATCAAAACTTTTTATTTTTGCTTCTGTTGATGAGATAATAGTAACTTTTTTGCCCTCATGAAAGCTAATAAACTCTTTTATATTTGCTACGTCAATCTCTTTATAATCTCTTGATTGAGTAACTTGAGGAGTTTGTAAAAACTTCTCTTTAGCAACTCTTTTTTCTTCAAAAACATAAACTTCTTCTAATTCATCTAAAGCTTCAATTGTTATATAAGTATTCATATTTTGAGGTAAATATTCACCTAGGTCATTTAAATACCAAAAACCTAAAGAGTGTATATCTTTTATAAATGCATCTGATTCTACTTTTTGAACTTCCTCATTTAACTCTTCAAAAGTCTGTTCATCTAAGGCTAAAAAAGCAGGATTAATTGAAAAACTCTCAATCTCTTCTTTAAAAGATTTTTGATCTTCAATATCAAACTTTCTAATACTTTCAATCTCATCATCAAATAAAGAGATTCTATAACCTATATCACTTCCAAGAGGGCATATATCTACAATATCACCTCTAATTGAAACTTCTGATTGACTTGTAACTATATCTACAAAATAATAACCCCAATTATAAAGTTTTGATTTAAACTCTTCAAGATTTAAAGTATCAGCAAAACTAATATTAAAGCTATCAAAGCACTTTTCTTTAGGCATGGGAAAAGATATTGTTCTAATAGGAGAGATTAATATTTTATTTTTTTTCTTATAATTATAAAAACCATTTAAAGCTTTTGTAATATCTTGTAACTCTTCACTAAAAGACAATAAATCATCTTTGAAATTTGCTCTAAAATCTGCTAGAACAAAAGGTTCATAACCAAAAAAAGATGCTATATCTGATGCTATTTGTGCTTGTTTATCATTATTTACAACTAATAATTGACAATTATTTTTTTTTGTAAAAAAGTCAAATATATTTTTCATATATTTACTTTACTTCATTAAATTCATTTGTAGTTTTATCAAATTTATAAGCTTGCCATGGCATATCACCAATTTGAAAAATCATTCCACAAGTTTCAAACTCAACTTTTGAAAGTCCTTTTCTAAATATTTCTAAAATATATGCTTTTGTAGAAAAAGTACCTGTAGTGCTTTTACCTGAATATGCAAATTTTTCACCTTCAACTATTTTAAAACCCTCTTTTGTCACATGTTTTTCAAAAATATCTTGATTTTGCAAACCTTTTAACTCTAATACTACTAATACTTCTAATTCTTCTTGTTCTTGTTTTTCTTCCATAATTCTATCCTACTAAAATCGTTGTTATAAATCCAATTAATCCACCAAAAACAGCTCCCCAAACAACTAACCAACCAAGATGCTCTTTAATCATCTTTTGAACTATTTGTTTTACCATTTTAGGAGTTAATTCATCTAATCTTTTATTTACGATATTACTAACTTTTTCATGAATATCTTCACTTACATCTTTACTACTTAAACTTGCATGTAAAGCCTCTTGAAAACTCTCATTTTGTGAAATACTAATAATTGAACTTTGTAGTTTTTCAATAAATGATTCTTTTAAAGGTTCTAATGCTTGTTCACCACCGAACATTCCTAACATTCCACCAAAAGAAGAGTTCATAACTGCTTCTTTTAAAGACTCAAAAGCAGGTGTAAAATCAGTCTTATATAAGATACTTGATAAATCAAAGTTAGATTTTTTACTTGCAACTTCATCTTCAAAAAATTTATTTAAATTATCTTTTGTAAAAAATTCATTCATTATTAATGAATGAATTCCACTTTTAAACTCTTCAAATCTATTCTCAACTACACCACTTCCATATAAAAAAGGCACCCTTTCAAATAACATATGAACAGCAATTGCATTTGTAACAGCTCCACTAAAAGCAAATAATCCAATCATTAATAAACTATCATTATTTATTAAATAAGCTATTACTACTAGTAACAATGCTAAAAAATTTGAGATAAAAGATTTATTCATTAATCCTTCCTTCTATTTTCCGCGATTTTAACATAATTTTACTCAAAAAAAAGAAAGTAACTTTTTGTAACTTAGTTGTAACTGTGATTTTATAGACTTTTACAAAGGATTATAATGGTTAATGTAGAAGAAGAAATCTTAAAAAAGTTCCCAAAAATTAAGCAAAAAGGAAACTTTTTAAGCAATTCAGTTTTAAAAATTGCAAAAAAAATTGTTCATGAAGAGCATATAAATGAGTTTCTTACAAAAAATTCACACTTAATTGGCTTTGAATTTGTTGATGCAGTTTTAGATTATTTTGATTTTGACTATACGGTATCTAGTAATAATTTACAAAATATTCCAACAAGTGGAAAAGTTGTAATTATCGCAAATCATCCGTTAGGAGGTCTTGATGCCCTTTGTTTACTAAAACTTGTAGGAAGTGTAAGGCATGATGTAAAAATCGTAGCAAATGATTTCCTTGCGGGAATAGAAGCTTTAAAACCTCTTATGATTCCAATTGACAATTATAAAAAAAGACAATCAAAAAGTGATATTAAAGCAGCATATGAAGCTTTAAATAAAGAAGAAGCAATAATTATCTTTCCAGCAGGTGAAGTTAGTCGAGCAAGTGCAAAAGGTATTAGTGATCCAAATTGGAGTAAGGGTTTTTTAAATTTTGCACAAAATGCAAATGCTGCGATTTTACCCATTTTTATTGATGGAAAAAACTCAAAAGTTTTTTATACAATGTCAATAATAAACAAAACCTTTTCAACTCTTTTACTTTCCCATGAGATGTTTAAAAGCAAATCTAAAAATATAAATATTAAAATTGGAGAAATAATTCCAAGTGAAAATATTATTCCAAAAGGAATAAATAAAAGATTTTTAGTAAATTTATATAAAAAACACCTTTATTCACTAAAAAAGAAAAAAAGAAAATCTTTTTTTATTACACAAAAAGCAATAGCTCATCCACAAAAAAAAGAGGATATTATAGAAGAGCTTAAAAGCGCAAAACTAATAGGAAATACAAAAGATGGTAAAAGAATCTACTTATATGATTATAATGAAGACTCAACTGTTTTAAAAGAGTTAGGAAGATTAAGAGAGCTTAGTTTTAGAAAAGTTGGTGAGGGAATAAATAAAAAAAGAGATACTGATAAATATGATATTTATTATAGACATATAATTCTTTGGGATGAGAATGATTTAGAAATAGTAGGTTCATACAGAATTGGTGATGGAGACTTTATAAATAAAAACCTAGGAGTTAAAGGATTTTATTCAAATAGTTTATTTAAATATAAAAATGATTTCTCACCTTATTTAAAAAACTCCATAGAACTTGGAAGAAGTTTTGTTCAACCAAAATATTGGGGAACAAGGGCATTAGATTATTTATGGTATGGAATTGGTGCATATTTAAAACAAAATCCTTATATAAAATATATGTTTGGACCTGTGTCTATTTCAGGCTCTTTTCCTCAAGTTGCAAAAGATATGTTGATTTTTTATTATTGGCATTACTTTGGCATAGACAAAAATATTATAGAGCCTAGACTTACTTATCAATACTCTACAAATGTTCAAGATATAAAAGAGATTTTTTTATTAAATGATAGAAAAAAAGATTTCAAAATTTTAAAATCATCTTTAAATAATATGGGGGTTACTATACCTACACTATTTAAACAATACAGTGAAGTTTGTGAAGATGGTGGTGTAAAGTTTTTAGGTTTCAATGTTGATCCTGATTTTAGTAATTGTGTTGATGGATTTATTTTAGTAGAAATAAATAAGCTTAAAGAGGCGCAAAGAAAAAGATATATAACAAATGAATGAAATATCATTTTTTCGTGCTTTTTCATATGTATAATTACACTCCTTATGTGTGCAAATATGAGCAATCATATTTGATTTGATAAAGCAGAATATTGATTTTAAATATTCTGCTATCAAATTTTATTATAAGCTATAGTTGTATTTTTATAATAAATTTTGCACCATTATCATATTCATATTTTACTTGCCCAAATAATTGATATTTTACAATTGAAAAAACAAGTTTTAATCCCAAAGTATCATCACAAATTTCATCAAAATCTTTTTTTAAACCACAACCATTATCTTTTACTATTATTACTAAATCACTACTCTTTTTATTTATAGTAATATCTAATTTTGCATTATCATTATTATTAAAAGCATATTTATATGAGTTCGTTATTAACTCATTTAAAACTAAACCACAGGGCATTGCTTTTTCTATATTTAATTTTATTTTATTTACTACAATATTAGTTTTAACTTTTTTTTCAATATCATAAGAAGAAGATATAACTTCAATTAAATCAATCACATACTCATCAAAAAATATATCATTAATATTTGATGATTCATAAAGTTTTCTATGCAAAAGCTCCATTGTAAAAATTCTTTCTTGAATATCTATAAGTACTTTTTTGGTTTTTTCATCTTTAACCTCTTCTTCTTGTAACTCAATTAGTCCAATTGTTAAAGCTAAGTTATTTTTAACTCTATGATGTATCTCTTTTAAAAGTAGCTCTTTTTCTTCTAAAGATTTTGTTATTTCTTTTGTTTTCTCTTCAACTTTTTTATCTAAAGTTTTAATACTATTTTCAAAAAAATCAAGCATAGAATCAAATGCTTGGCCTAAAATACCTATGTCATCTTCATCTTTTACATTACATCTAATATTTTTCTTTCCTTGATTTACTTGTATTGCTGTTTTTGTAACTTTTTCAATATTTTTCAATATTCTTTTTATAAATAATAAAATTATAAAAAAACTTAATCCAACTGCAATTAAGGTCTCAGTTAATAAAAAAGTTATTCCCACATTATTCTTTTTATCAATATCTTCTTTATCAATAGTATGAGCTAATAAAAAGTATCTATTCTCTTTTATATTAGTATTTAATTTAATTATCCAAGTTAATACTTTCGTATTATTTATTTCATGTTCAATTGGGATATTCTCTTTTGAATTTAAAATTTGTTCTAAACTCAAACTACCTGTTGGAATATTTTTTACATTTGAGAGTAAACTTAGTGTATATCTACTCTTTTTTTCTTTATCTTTTTTAGTATATAAAACTTGTTTATTATTTTTCACAATACTTGGATTTAGCCAAAAAAGAGCTGTTTTTGAACTACTTAAACTTGCATCATATAATAACTTAGTATCAATATACTCTTTTAAATTTTTTTCAAAACTCCAATGATTAGGATTTAAATCTTGTTTAGAACAAATAAGAGATACTATTTTATCTTGATTTTTAATTTTGTAATTGTATATATATACAGTTTTATTTCTAAAGGATTTACTTTGTTCATTTATATTTTTTTCAATCCACTTATTAAATATTTTTATACTATTATAACTTGAATTTATATTAATTAAACGATAAGAACACCTACTTATTATTTTATTTTTATCTAAAAAATCTAATATTTTTTTATCTTCTAATAAAATAGTACTTGAGTTTATTTTTTCTAATTCATTTTTAATTTTTTCTTTGTTTAATTTTACTTCTAAATCAGTTTGCATTTGCAATGATTTTCCAGTAACTTGGAATTGTACTTTTGTTAATTGAAGAGTTTTTGATACATAATCTATTACTTCTTTTTTATTTTTATCTTGAATCTTTGGTAAGATAAGTATTGCTCTAAATATTGAAAAGATTATAATAAAAACAAAAAAAGATAAAATAATTTTTGAAGTAAAAGATAAATGCTTTAAACTTAATATGTCAAATATTTTTTTTAATAACATTTACCCTATAACCTTCTTCATATAGATTTTCAAAAGGATTAAAACCTAATTTATTTTTCAATCTATATATTAATGATCTTAATTTAGACAAATCATAAACATCTTCTCTCCATATAAAATTGAAAATAGTATCAAAGTTTATCACTTTCCCCGCTTCTTTTGTTAATATATAAAAAAGTTTTTTTTCATTTTTTGTTAATTTGATGATATTATCATCAATAAATAATTCACAAGTTGTTTTATTATATTTTATATTTTCTTTTAAATATAAAAAATCGTTTTCTTTGTTTTTAAATACTTTTTTATTCTTAAAAAAGTATTGATGCTTATGCATTGCTGTATTAATTGCAACTTTTAACTCTTCATTTCTACAAGGTTTTATCAAATAAGCATAAGGCTCTGCCTCCATTGCTTCACTTAAAATTTTATCGTTGTAATATGAAGTAAGAAAAATAATAGGAATATTAAAATTCTTCCAAAGATAATTTGCTACTTCAATTCCTGTTTTTGATGAATTTAAATTTATGTCAACAATAGCAAGATCAGGATAATTATTTTGTGCATATAAAATCGCATCATTTGGAGAAGTTGCAATATTACTCACATTAAGTCCAAATTTTTTTAATTTTAATTTCATAGCCATTGCCAAGATTGGTTCATCTTCGACTATTAATACATCATACTCTTTATTTATAATTAAATTGCTAGACAATACAAACCTTTACCTATAATTTTGATAATCATATTCAGTATTGTATACTAACAAATTTAAAATAACTTTATACTATTTTTTACAAATTGATTTTAATAGTTACTATTAAATATCATTTTTTAATCATTATTCAAAGTTACAATTAGTATAAATTTTATAATATGGAAGAAAAATGAAAATAATTAGATTTATAATTGCTTCATTTGGAGGTTATTTATTGACCTCATTAGCAACAATAACACTAACACTTGGTTTACCATTTGAAAATAAAGCAGAAGCTACTTTATTTGCTTCAATGATATCATTTATAATTTGGCTTTTGATAATTTTATATGCATTTAGTAATGTACAAATTAAAAAACTATTCTTTCAATTAGCAAGTGTATGTATCATTCTTTTTATAATAAATAATCTTTTAATGTTGGAAAGTTAATCATGGAAAAAAGTTTTAAAGAATCAATGAGATGGCTTCATACTTGGAGTGGATTAATTGTAGGTTGGATATTATTTGCAGTTTTTGTAACAGGAACTTTTTCTTATTATAAAGATGAAGTTACTTTATGGATGAAGCCTGAACTGCACTATTCAAAAGAGTCTAAAAATAGTTTAGATATTGCAAAACAAAAAGCTATAGAATTAGCACAAAAGAACTCTAATATATCAATGACTTTACCAAATAGCCGCTCAAATATAATATCTGCAATGTGGCGAGAAAAAAGTGACAATTCACATAGAGCAAGAAGAGTATATCAATACTATGATGCATCAAGTGGAGAAAATATAAACACAAGACAAACAGCTGGAGGTAACTTTTTATATAGATTTCATTTTGAACTATATGGTTTTCCAAGATATTTTTCAAGATGGGCAATTGCACTAGCAACAATGTCTATGTTTGTAGCTATTATTACAGGAATAATTATACATACAAGAATATTTAAAGATATATTTACGTTAAGAGCAAAAGCCAATCCAAGAGGTTGGATGGATGCACATATAATTCCAGCTGTTGCAGCATTGCCATTTCATATTATGATTACTTATTCAGGTTTACTTTTATTTGCAAGATTAGTAATGCCATGGGGAATGCAAGCAGCTTATGACGGCGATTTCAGAGAATATAGAAGTGATTTAAGTAACTTAAAACAAACACAGATTATTCATCAAAATGTAAATAAAAAAGCTCAAAATGAGTCTTTAAGTTTAGAAAATTTGGATAAAGTTTTAATAAATGCAAATAAAGTTTGGCCTAATAATATTGGTGGTTTTTCTATTAGTAAAAATAAAAATGCTTCATATAAAATACAAATTAGACCCAAAGAAACATCTTCTATTTTTAGTTCAAAATTTGAAAGGGAATACTTAACATATGATGCAAATACGTCAAAACTTATTTCAAAAAATATACCTCCAACAACAAGTAGCAATATAATTAATACAAATACAACTTTTGCAACTTTACATCGAGCGATATTTGCAAACTCTACAATGAGATTTTTGTTTTTTATTTGTGGAATAAGTGGTATTGTTTTAGCAGGAACTGGCTTAGTTTTATGGATAGAAAAAAGAAAGAAAAAACAAAAAATAAATACAAGCATTGGTTTTAAGCTTGTAGAAAAACTTAATATTGGAACAATTACAGGTTTATTTATTGCAATTGGAATATTTTTTATTGCAAATAGAGTAATTGAAGTAAACATTGAGAATAGACATCTTTTAGAAATAAATACTTTCTTTATCGCTTGGTTAATATGTTATGTACATAGTTTTTTAAGACAAAGTAAAAAAGCGTGGATTGAGCAGATGATTATAACATCAATTATCTATTTTTCTATTCCAATTTTAAATGCATTATTTTGGACAAAAGATTTATTAAATAGAGAAATAATGTATTTTTATTTTGATTTATTTTTTATTTTAACTGCTATTGTATTTGCAATTGGTTCATATTTTTTAATAAGAAATTCAAAAAAAGGTTTAAAATGACAATAAGTGCATATATACTATACATAGCTTTAATTTTTTTAAGTATTAGCATGAATAAACATTATAAAGTAGTAATTAGTACTAATATAAACAAAAACTACCAAATTTCATCAAAATTAATAGGAAATACTCTTTTAATAATTAGTTTAGTTTTATTTATTAAAACTACTGGATTGTCTCTTGGAATTACTTATTTTTTTGGATTTTTGGCACTTTATATAATAATTATTGCTTTATTTTTAACATATAAACCAAAACTACTAATATTTACTATATTTGTTCCTCTTTTATTTTGGGTATTAATAAAGTTTTTACTTAATTAATACCTTTACTTTTGATATTGATTATCAAAATATCATTTTTTTATCATTATATCTTACTACAATTATGAAATCACAAAATACACAAGGGGAATTAAATGAACATAAAAAAACATTTTATTACTTCATTAGCTTTAGTAAGTTCTATTACTGTACTAAATGCTAATAATACAAAATTAAATGATGTAACTGTAGTAAGTGCTTCTGGAATTGAGCAAAATATTGCTGATGCAGCAGCTACAATTTCAGTTATTACAAAAGAAGAGTTAGAAAAGAAATCTTTTACAGATGTTACAGATGCATTGAAAAATGTACCTGGTTTATATGTTAATGGTGGTGGTTCAAACCAAAGTATTAGTATAAGAGGTATGGCAAAAGAGTATACACTATTTTTAATTGATGGAAAACCTATGCAAGGAAATGATACTTTCAGTCCAAATGGTAGTTTAGGTGGTGCACCTATAAACTTTTTACCATCAATTGATAGTATTGAAAGAATTGAAATTATTAGAGGTCCAGCCTCATCACTTTATGGTTCAGATGCAATGGGTGGTGTAATTAATATTATCACAAAAAGAAATACAAATAAAGTTACTGCAAATATTTCAACAGAGTATATAAAAGCTGACTCATCAAATAAAGTGAATAATGACTCTATTCAAACAAATGCATATATTAGTTTACCTTTGATAAAAGATTTATTATCAGTATCAATTAATGGTTCAATACTAAACCAAGATGAGAGTAACTTTGAAAGTTCAGGTGCATTAAAAGCAGGTAGTGATCCAGGTTTTGAAAGAAAAAATATAGGAACAAAATTTACATTAACTCCTGATAAAAATAATACAATAACAGCATCTTATGATTATAGAGTTCAAGAAAGAACTTCTAATCCAGGTAAAAGTATGCCTTATACTTATCTTGATAGAAAAGGGAACATTGTAGAGAATGAAGTATCTCATCAAAAATCAGTAAATTATGCATATAGTCTTATGCATCAAGCAAACTATGATAAATTTCTTATAAACTCATATATCAATTATGAAAAAGCAAAAAACAATTCAAGAGTTAATGAAGCAACAGGAAATGGTATTGAGTTTGAAACTCTTACTTTTAATACTCAAGGAACATATTTCTTTGATAAAAATACAACTTCTATAGGATTTAATTATAAAGATGAAACCCTTGAAGACGGAGCAACAAGTTCACTTGATGATAGCATAGTAGAAATGAATAGATATCAATACTCTTTCTTTGCTGAGAATGAATGGTCTATTACACAAGATTTAGCCTTAACACTTAGTGGTAGATATGATGATAATGAAGCTTTTGGAAGTAATTTTAGTCCAAAAGCATATGCTGTTTACCATTTAACAGATAAATTCACTTTAAAAGGTGGAGTAACAGCAGGTTATAAAGCACCTTCATTAAGACAAGCTGCTCCTGATTTTGCAGGAATATCTAGAGGTGGCGTTATGATTGGTAATCCTGATTTAAAACCAGAAGAGAGCTTAAACTATGAAGTAGGATTAGCTTACAATGACTATGATTTGGGATTGAAAGCAAGTTTAGTAGCTTTTCATACAAAGTTTGAAGATAAGATTCAAAGAACAGGTAAAATATGCCCACCAAACCAACCTTGCACATACAAAGGAACATCTTATGAACCTCATAAATATGGATATACAGCTTATGAAAATGTTGATGAAGCTGAAATTGAGGGTATTGAATTAACAACAGATTATAATATTACAGATAATTTATTATATAGACATTCATATACATATACAAAATCTGAGCAAAAATCAGGGGATAATAAAGGAAGACCTTTAAATGACATTTCAAAACATATGTTTAATGCTGGATTAGATTGGGAAGCAACAGGAAAACTTAACCTTTGGACTCAAGTAAACTATAGAAGTAAAACAGCAGGAGATATTTCAAGAAGTGGTGAATTAAATAAACAACCATCATATACATTTGCTGATGCTGGATTAGTGTATGATGTTGCAGAAAATATCATTTTAAAAGCAGGGATTTATAATCTAACAAATAAAGAAGTAACTACAGATGATGGTTATGACAATGTCTTAGATGGAAGAAGATATAGCTTCTCAATGCAATTAAAATTCTAATATTTTAATAAAGTAAAGAAGAGTAATCTTCTTTACTTTAACATTCATTATTCATATCTTAAAGCATCAATAGGATTTAATCTTGCAGCTTTTCTAGCTGGGAAATATCCAAAAATCACACCAATTAATGTAGAAAATATAAAAGCAATTATAATAATTTGAGTATTAATTATAAAAGGCAATTCCATAAAATGAACTGCAAAGTATCCAATTGATATACCTAAAATTATTCCTATAATTCCACCAAGAGTAGATAACACTATAGATTCAACTAAAAACTGCAATAAAACTTCGCTTTCCATAGCTCCAATCGCAAGCCTTGTTCCTATTTCTCTTGTTCTTTCTGTAACTGAAACTAACATTATATTCATAATACCTATTCCCCCTACAAGTAAAGAAATAGCTGCAATTGAACCTAAAAGATAAGTTAGCATTTTAGTTGTAGAAGTCATAGTTGAGAGTAAATCTTGCATATCTCTTATATAAAAGTTATTCTCTTCTGATTTTTTTATAGCTCTTCTTTCTTGCATTAATAAAGTAATATCTTTTTTGGCTTGTTTAATATTTTTACTTTCATTTATTGAAATTAAAATTGATTTAATATCTTTATTACCTTGTATTTTTCTTTGAAACATTTTTAAAGGTACTACAATAATTTCATCTTGATCTCTTCCAAATGCAGCTGCACCTTTTGATTTTAAAACACCTATTACTGTACAAGCAAAGTTATTAAGTCTTACTTTTGCACCAAGAGGATCTTGTTTATCAAAAAGTTGTTTTACAATAGTTGTACCTAAAATACAAGATGTTTGTCCAAAATTTAGTTCATTTTGATCAAACTCTCTTCCACTTTTTAATATCCAATCTTTAATAACAAAATAATCATTACTTGTTCCTATAATACTTGTTGTATAGCTTTTATTAGAATATATTGCATTAACCGAGCTACTATTTTCAGCTGCAATTGCTTTTATATTAACAATTTGATTTTTTATAGCATCTATATCTACTTGTTTAAAAGCTCTTGCACTATTATCACTTCTTGGTTTCCCTCTTCTTTCTTGCCCTACTCTTAAAGTCAGCATATTTGTTCCAAGTTTTGATATATTTTCTTGAACATTTGCAGTTGTTCCATCTCCAATCATTACCATAGCAATTACAGAAGTAACTCCAATTACAATTCCTAAAATTGTTAAAATTGACCGTAAGATATTTCTTCTTATCTCTTTTAAAGCTATTAAAAAGGCATTTAGTAACATTATTTATATCCTTTTTTAAGAGTTTGTTCTATGTGCCCATCTCTAAAGTATATAACTCTATTTGAATATTTTGCCATCTCTTCTTCATGGGTTACCATAATAATAGTAATTCCTAACTCTTCATTTAGATGTTTTAATAAATCCATTATCTCAACACTTTTTATACTATCAAGATTTCCAGTTGGTTCATCTGCTAATAAAACTAAAGGATTTGTTACAATTGCTCTAGCAATTGCCACACGTTGTTGTTGTCCACCTGAGAGTTGGGCTGGAGTATGGTGAACAACACTTCCTAGTCCAACTTTATTTAAAGCTTCAATAGCAAGTTCTTTTCTTTTTTTAGTAGAGACTTTTCTATATATTAAAGGTAACTCTACATTTTCTAAAGCACTTGTTCTTCCAAGAAGATTAAAACCTTGAAATACAAAACCTAAATAGTTTCTTCTAATAAGTGCCATTTGATTTCGATTTAACTTTTCTACATTTATTCCATCAAAAAGATACTCTCCACTTGTAGCAAAATCTAAACATCCAATCATATTCATAGAAGTTGATTTACCACTTCCACTTGCACCCATTATTGATACAAATTCACCTTTTTTTATACTAAGGCTAACTTTGTTTAAAGCATAAGTTTTAGCTTCAGCTTTTCCATATATCTTAACAATATCTTTAAACTCTATTATTGTTTTATCATCATTCATTAAATGCTCTTTTGAGAAATAACAACTTCATCATCAACTTTTAAAAGATTTGATTCAATACTTGTAAATCTTCCATCTGTTTGTAAAACTTTTACTCTTAGCTTTTTTAGCTTATTATTTTCTAAAATATAAACTGTTTTATAAGATAAGCCTGCTAATTCTTTAGACTTTTTACTTTTTCTATCTCTTCTAAAAGGTCCTGTTAAACTCATACTTTTCTTTTTAACCTGTTCAATATCAGTTGGTTCAAATCTTAAAGCACTATTTGGAACAAGTAGTTTATCTTTTAACTCAGTTGTTATAATTTCTGCAGAAGCAGTCATCCCTGGTCTTAATAAAAGTTTTGCATTATTTACTAAAGCTACGGTTTCATAAGTAACTACTCCACTCTCTTCTACAGGATTAAATCTTACTTGTTTTATTTTTCCTTTAAAAGTTTCTTTTGGATATGCATCAACTGTAAAAGTCACATCTAATCCTTCTTTTATATTTGCAACATCAGCTTCATCAATACTTACAATTAAATCCATTTTTGACAAATCTTTTGCAAGGGTAAAAAGTGTTGGTGTTGACATAGAAGCAGCAACTGTTTGTCCTACTTCAACTGCTTTGTTTAAAACTATTCCATCAATTGAAGATTTTACTACTGCTTTATCTAAATTTTCTTGGTCTGTTTTTAAGTTATATTCAGCTTGCATAACTTTTGATTTTGCTGCTTCATATGAAGCTTTTGAACTTTCATAAGAAAACATCGAGTCATCTAAATCATTTTTAGAGGGATATTTTCCCTTTGATTGTTCAAACATTTTAAGCATTCTTTCATAATTTAGCTTTTTATTTTTAACATTAACTTCACTCTCTTTTAGATTTGCTTTTGAAATTGCAAGTGAAGCTTTTGAACTATCAACATGGGATTTTAATTTAGTTGTATCAAGTTTAGCCAAGACCTGCCCTACTTTAACCTTATCATTAAAATCAACATAAATCTCTTTTATAGTTCCAGATACTTCTATTCCAATATCTACGCTATTTGTTGGATTTAAATTTCCTGTAGCCATAACAGATATTTGTAAATCACCTTTTTTTATTTTTTGTGTAATATAAGATATTTCTTGATTTTTATTGTCATTTTTTAATATAAAAAAATAGTAAGAAATAGCCAAAATAATAATAACTATAGCTATTAAATAAATATTTTTTTTCTTAGAACTACTTTTTGAATGTGCATTTAATTGCTCTTGTAAAGTTGAATCCATTAGTTATTTGCCTTTATTTGAAAGTATAATTTTGCATATTCAAGTTGCATATCTATATTATTTATTACTAAATCATACTCATTTATTTTTTTTGTATTTTTTAATATTTCTAAATCATATTTTGAAGACATTCCTGCTTGACTTGAAACTTGATTTATTTGTATCAAATCATCATACAACTCTATATTTTCATTTATTATTTTGTTGTAGTTTTTGTATGTTTGTATTTTTGTTAAAGTTTCATCAAACTCTTTTTTTATTTGATTTTTTAAATCAATAAGATTGACTTTTTGTTTAAGTGATTCTAACCTTAACTTTTCTAAAGTTGCTTTTTTATTTATATCATATAAAGGCATTGATAAACTCAAACCAATAGAACCAGAGTTATTATCATCACGATTATTAGAAATCAAATCTTCATTTTCACTATATGATAAATTTGTAGATAAAGTTACCTTTGGTAAATAACTTGCTTTTTGTTTCTTATATGAAGTGCTTGCTAAATTTGACAATGAGTCTTCATAAAGTAATTGAATATTTTTCTTTATATAATCACTCTTATTTATATTTGAAAAATCAATCAATTTTATTTCTTGATACTTTAACTTAGTATATTTTTCTAAAATTAATTTTTGTTTTTTTAAAGAGTTTTTTAAATTAACATTTTGTTTATATTGATTGTTTTTTGCCATTATTGCATTATTTAACTCAATAATATCACTTTTGCCATTTTCATATTGAATCTTTTTTAAAATAAGTTCAATCTCTTTATTTTTTAATTCATAATCACTTTGTTCTAATTGCTTATTGATTTTTTTTATTTGTAATAAAGTTTCATATACTGTTTGTAAAATTTGATTATTTTCATTTTGCCAATTTAAAAAATCTGATTGCAATTTTTCATTTGCATACTTAATAGTAAACTCAATTCCTCCAGACTCATATATACTTTGAGTAAAACCTAAAGAAACTGTTTTATTTAATTTATCACTTTCATCACTAAATGAATGACTTCTATTAATATTTGAGTTAATATTAATAGGAGAAATCCATTGATTTTTTGATTTTTCATGATCTTGTTTTATTATCTTTTTATCTAAACTTCTTAACTGTTTTTTCTCTTTACTTAAAATATCTAAGTTTTGAGCATGCAAGTATAGACTTAAGAAACTACTTAATAGTAATATCTTTTTCAATTCATCTCCTTTATGAATAGTAATTATAAGAAAACACTCTAAACCATTATTAAATCATAGTTTAATGGTTTATTAATAACACTAATAATGAGTATTTATATCAATAAATATAAAGAGTAATAACTTTTACTAAAGCTTATAAAAGCTTTAGTTTTACTTTTTTATAAAATCAAGTCTACAACTTCTTGTTTCTTCTAAAATTGCTTGAGACAAGACCTCATCTTCTACAATAACATGCTCAATATGTAATTTTTCTAACTCTTTTGCTTCACTTTTTCTTCCAACTTTTACTATCGTTTTTGTATTATGTGTCAAGTCATCAATAACTTCACATATTAGTGTTAATTTTTCAGGGTTATCAATTGCTACTACAATTGCTGCTGATTCTTTTATATTTATTGATTGAAGTATTGTTTTACTAGCAGCATTTCCAAAAATTATAGGTTCATTTTTATCTTTTCCTATTTTGTAATACTTCATATTATGTTCAACTATTACATAGTTTCTATGTTCAGCTTTTAATTTTTCAACTACTTCTTGACCTAAATGTCCATAACCAATCACTACAATATGACCTTTTGTATCATCAGCTATTTGCATACTATTTACTATTTGCATCGTATCTTCAGGTAATATTCTAGCTGCAATTGAAGATAGATTTTTTAATACCAATGGAGTTAAAAGCATTGAAATAACTATAGTTACAATTAAAATTTGTGAATAAGTTGGATCAATTAAAGATTTACTTCTTGCTAATTCTAAAACTGCTAGAGAAAATTCACCTATTTGAACTAAAGATAAAGCTGTTTTAAATGCAACTCTTTTTGTATCATCAATTCTTACAAGTAAATAAATAATTATATATTTTAAGCCCAGTAAAACAGGAAGTAAAATTAAAATAGTAAAAATATGTTCAGCAATTACTGAAAAATTAATTTGCATTCCAACTGTTATAAAGAATACTCCTAAAAGAAGATTTCTAAAAGGAACTAAGTCAGCTTCTACTTGATGCTTAAATTTCGTTTCACTAATCATCATACCAGCAATAAATGCACCTAAGGAGTGTGAAAAGCCAAAATAATGAGCCATATATGAAGCTCCAATTGCTATTAATAAAACAGAAGCTACAAAAAGCTCTTCTGATTTAGATTCACTAACATATTCAAAAAAAGGCTCTAATAAATATTTACCAGTTATATAAAGAAGTAAAATCAAAATAAAAGCAGCTACTGTTGTTTCAAATACAATATTTGCTATTGATTTACTATCATCCATACTAAAAATTGATATCATAAGCAAAATAGGAATTACTCCTATATCTTGCATAATTAAAATACCTAAAACTCTTCTTCCATATGGCTTTTTAATATCACCATTTTCATTATAAATTTTTAAAACTATTGCAGTTGAAGAGAGTGATAAGGCAGCCCCTATTACTAAAGAAGTTTTATAATCAAATCCAAGTATATACATACATACCAAAAAAACAAAAACAGTTGTTACAACTATTTGCAAACCACCTGTTACAAGTACTTCTTTTTTCATTTTATTTAAATGGTCAATTGAAAACTCTAAACCAATTGTAAACATTAAAAAAACTATACCAAACTCTGCTATTTCTTTTAAATCATGGTTATTTACAGCATTATGTAAATCAAATAAATAAGCAATAATAGTACCAGTAGCAATATAACCTATAATAGTTGGTAAATTAAATTTTTTTAATAAAAGATTTACCATAACTGCAATAAATATTGTCCAAACAATAATCCCTAACATCTATTTTCCTATAATTTGTTTATAATACATTTGCTTGTAACCCTCAAGCCTTTTTTTATAGGCTGAATTTAACATAGCATTCTTTGAATCTAAAAAATCAATTGCTAAACACTCTTGCCCATCTCTTCCAATTCTTCCTAGATATTGAATAAGTCTTCCATAGTATGAAATTGGTGTTGCAAAAAGTATTGTATTTAAATGAGGGAAATCTATACCCTCACCAAAATATGAAGTAGTTGCAAGTACTAATTTTTTTGTTTTTACTTGCTTCATATTTTCATCTTGCTCTTTTTTATTCATACTTCCATGAATACAAATATAATCAATACCTTCATTATTTAGCAAGTCTTCAAGTACTTTTAAATGTTCTATTCTATCGCTTAAAACTAAAATTTTTCTTGTAATAAAAGTTTTAATTTGTTCTAAAATCAAAGAATTACGGTTTTTATCTATACATAATTCATTTATTAATGTTGCATAATTGTCTGCATTACTTTCAAAACTTGTTCTAATTACTTTTAATCTATTTGTATTTGTTTTCTTTTTTATATGCTCATATGATATATCACCTAGTTGTTGAAATAAAATAGGATCTAATCCATCTTTTCTTTTAGGTGTTGCACTAAGACCTAATATATACTTCCCATGAAACTGTTTAATAATTTGTTCAAAAGTTACAGCTGGAATATGGTGACATTCATCTACTATTACAAAAGAATAATCATTTATAATATCAGGATCATTTTTTAAACTTTGCATTGTTGCAACGTCAATTTGACCTGTTAATTTATTTTTTCCTTTTCCTAAGTAACCTATATCTTTTTTATCATATTTAAAATAATCTACAAATCTTTGAATCCATTGTGTTAATAACATATTTTTATTAACAATTATCAAAGTACTACAAGCTCTAAGCTCTAGCATCTTTGCACCAATTAATGTCTTTCCAAAACCAGGTGGCGCAACACAAATAGAAAAGTCGGTTTTTAATATATTATTAATTGCATCTTGTTGTTCATCTCTTAATGTAAAAACTACTTTTTTTGTTTGAATTTTTTCAAAATATTTTTTATCATCAAGTAGATATTTAATGCTATTTGCCTTAAAAAAATCCAATGTTTTATAAATAAGTCCCCTTGGAAGTTTTAAATACTTTTCATCTTCTTCATAGTTTTTTATAACTCTTGGAGTATTATATAGTGGTTTTCTAAGACTTAAAAGTACTTTTATTTGTGGGTTTTCAAAACTAGCAAAACTTTTTAGTTTATTTATTAAGCCTTTTGATAAGTCCTTTGTTGGAATATATAAAAAATCATAAATTATAAGTTTTAACTCAAAACTTGGAAATATTATCTCTTCAAAAGTTGTTTCATCAAAACTTTTTATTTTTTCTTCTTGACATAAAGGTATAACTTGTTGTTTTTTTACCTTTGCAACATTATTTAGCACACTCCATTGGTCATCATAAACTTTTGAAGTATTAATATCAATAAAAACTGTTTGATTGTTTTTTCTATAATTTAAATGAAGAGGTAAAGTGATATATGAACCTAAATTTGCCTTTGTTGCAAACTGTTCTTTAGGAAAAATCTTTGCAGTTATATTTGCTCTTCTTAAGATTTCATTTGCAAATAAATTTGCCATTTTTGCACTAATTTTTTCTTCAAAAAATACCCAAGCTTTTAAACTATCAAATGGTGTAATTTCATAATATGCTCTAATATTTAAAGAGTTTAAAGTTATTTGTAATTTAAACTTATCCTCATCTAAAAGTTCAAACACAACATATTTACAAGAATTAGAATAATCTATTACATATGTTGCTATATCATTTAAACCTCTTAGATGAAGCTCAATCTCTTGGTTTGTTAAAGGTATAAAATCCTCACCCTTAAAAGTTTGTGTTACAGGAAAATATTTTTGTTTTTTATTATCTTTGCTAATCCATTTTTTAGCATAAATATCAAATCTATTTACAAATAATGATTTGAAAAGTTCAATTTTCTCATTTTTTGAAAAAGATTTATTTAGCTTTTTTTCATTTTGAAGTTGAGCTTCTAAATATTGTATTTGCTCTTCAATACTTCTTTTTTGATTATAAAGCTGTTCTAATCTTTCACGAATTTTTATCATGAGTAATTGGTTTTGGTGATACTATAATATTATTAATTTTTTGCTCAATTTCACCATATCTACTTGTAAGTTTTGAGCCTTTTCTAATACCTTGCCCTTCGAACTTTCCTTCTTCTTCAATTACTAATTCATTATATTTTATTTCACCTATTACTTTTCCTGAAGATAATACATGAACTTCATTGCAATCTATTTTTCCATCAAATAATCCACTAACAATTAAATTATTTGCTTTTATATCTCCAATTACTTCACCTGTTTGACCAATAGTAATTACATCAGCTTCTAAAATAACACCTTCAAATTTACCATCAATATGCACAGTACCTTCTGTACTTATTCCTCCAATAATGCAAGTACCAGAAGCAATTACTGTTGCACTATTTTCTTGTGATCGCTTATTAGTTTTACCAAAGATTCCCATGGAATTCTCCTTTGTTTTTTAAAAATCGTATCATAGTTTTTCATATTCCATTTTGTGAAATAATAAGGACTAATTATCTTTACTCCATACCTAATTTCATAATGTAAATGAGGTCCTGAACTTGTTCCACTATTTCCACTAAGCCCAACTAGTTCACCTTTTCTTATAACTTGTCCTAGTTTAACTTTTGTTTTATTTAAATGTGCATAAACAGTTTGAAAACCATATCCATGCATAATTTTAACAACTCGTCCAAAACCACCTCTGTCTCTTGAACGAACATAACTTACAATTCCATCAGCAGTTGCATAAACTTTAGTTCTCATTCTAGCTCTAAAATCAATACCTCTGTGAAACTTCTTCTTTTTAGTTATGGGATGTGTTCTATAGCCATAACTTGAAGTTATCACTGTCTTTTTTAAAGGACTTCCATTTGGAATAATCTTTAGCATAAAAACTTTTTCAACTGTAGTCATAGTTGCTAAGGTTGCTCTTTTTATAGGACCTGCATCATCGTCTTTTTTTATTCCTATAATTTCTTCAAGATGATCAAGTTTTGAACTTAACTCTTCTATATCATCAACTTTACCCTTGATTTGATTAGAATAAAAACTATTTTGAGCTAATAACTCTTTTTCTTTTTTTTCTAAAGATGAAATTTGTTCTTCTTTAGTCTGTTTTACTTCAGTTATTTCTTTATTTAAATATGAAATCAACCAAAAACTACTACCTAAAACCAATAGTGCTACAACTATAAATATTTTAAGAAATTTTCTAACAAATTGATGTATATTATATGATTTTGTTCCACTTACATCTGATACTGTAATAATTAATCTATTTTTCATCAACACCTAAAAAACCTAAAAATTTATCTACTACTAAAAAAGAACCAAATACTAAATACTCTTTATCATTTTTTAGTTCAAGATTAAAACTTGCCATTATATTGTAACTTTTACAAATTTCTAATAAATTCAGTTTATCTACAATTCTTTTATCATCAATTTCAATAATAATTACTTCATCAATTATAGGTTTTAAAACTCTTAAAACCTCTTTGTAATCTTTATCTTTATAAGAATTGTATATTAATGTAATTTTTTTATCTTTAAAATGCTCTTTTAAAGCTCTTGCAGCTAAAGGATTATGTCCAACATCTATAGTGATATTAGATGCTATTTTTTCACATCTTCCTTTTAATTTTACATCATTAAAAAGATTTGTATCTATATCTATTTTAAGATATTCCAAACAAGCAATTACCAAATGAAGATTTTTTAATAAATATTTTGCAAAATTAGTTTTTAAAGTATACTTCTCAAAACTATCAAGAGTATTTACTGATATTTCTTTATTAAACTCTTTTTTAATTTCTTCTTTTACTTTAAAAGCAACATCTTTTACACTATTATGAATTTGATATCCTATTATCATATGATTATCACAAGCACGCATTTTAGTTCTTGCTATTTCTTCAACACTATTACCTAAAAAAGATTGATGATCTAAATCAATTGTTGTTATTAAGCTAAGGTTATTTGTTACAACATTAGTTGCATCAAATTCTCCTCCAAGTCCAGCTTCTAAGATTATATAATCACATTTTGAACTAATAAACAAAGCAAGAAGTGTTGTATATTCAAAATATGTAAGTTTTTCCAATAGTTTAATATCAAGAATTTCTTGTACAAACTTATGCGCATTTTCAAGCACTTCATTACTTACATCGTTTCCGTTTAACCATATTCTTTCATTGAAATTTATAATATGTGGTGAGCTATAATGAACTACATTGAAATTTTTTTTATGTAGATAATGCGCTAAAAATCTCCCTGTACTACCTTTACCATTTGTTCCAACAATATGAATTACATATGGCAAATCAATATAAGTTTTTAGACACTCCCAAGAGTTTTTAACTATTGAGAAGTCTATTTTGTCATAATAAAGAGTTTTATATTTTAAAAAACTTTGTAAATCTATATCTTTCAAATTTTCTTGCATTATTTAATCTACTTTTTAAAAGAGTAAACTGCAATTTTCGAGATAACCTCTTCTAAAGCTTTTGAAGCCGCACTTTTAATTGCTTCAAATCTTTTTGTATCTGTTATAGTTGTTCCCTCAATAGAAAACTCATGAGTTCCAGACACATTAAATGAATTATTGTATTCACTATTTTCATATCTTACATTTACATTTACATTTGCTCTATAAAGCTTTGTAAAACCTTGTTTATCATAATCAAGTTCATTCATAGATACACTACCAAGTTTTAAATAAATAATCGTATCAGCTTCATCTTTATTTGTAACTAGTTTTGCATCTAGCCTATGTACTAAAAGCTCATTCATTGCATCTTTGATTAAAACTGAGTTTTTTGGATCTTTTAGATTTACAAATAAATCAACAAATACATTTCCTTTAATTTGCTGTTTTGCATAATAACTTGAAGGCTTATATCCACACCCTATTAAAATAGATATTACAAAAAATGAAATTAGTACTAATAGACTCTTTTTCATTACTAACCTTTTATTACTAAATTAACCAATTTATTTGGTACTACAATTTCTTTTATTATTTCTTTATTCTCAATCCACTTTAAAGCAACTTTTTTTGCTTCTACTAAAATATCTTCTTTTGATGTATTAGGAGCTACTTCAATTTCGCATCTTTTTTTACCATTTATTGTAACTGCTAAAACTATTGAATCAAGAGAAAATACTTCTTCTTTTATTTTTATTTTACTATGGAAATTTTGTTTATCAAATAACTTATCTGATAATTCCCAACAAGTATGAGGAATAATAGGTTCTAAAATATTTGTTAAAATATAATATCCCTCAGCCCAAACCAATTCATTTTCTTGAGATTGTAAAGCATTTAAAGCTTCCATAGCTCCTGCTATTAATGTATTAAAAGTATAAGTTTTTGTAAATACATCATTTGCTCTTTTCAATGCTTCATAAACTTTCTTTCTTGCTTCTTTTTCAGGTTTTGATAAAGAAGAGTGTTCAATATTTGCGAAATTACTAGCTGCTTCATTTGTAACATGAGAACTTCTTTGAACAAACTTTTTAATAAACTTAAATGCTCCATCAACAGCACTGTCATTCCACTCTAATTCTTTTGTTGGAGGTGCAGCAAAAAGAATAAAAAGTCTTGCAGTATCAGCACCATACTTTTCTACAATAGAGTCAGGATCAACTACATTTCCTTTTGATTTAGACATTTTCGCACCATCTTTAAGCACCATTCCTTGAGTAAGTAATTGTTTAAATGGTTCTCTTGAATTTATGTATCCTAAATCATTTAATACTTTTGTAAAAAATCTTGCATAAAGTAGATGTAAAATTGCATGTTCAATTCCACCAATATATTGGTCAACATCCATCCAATAGTCAGCATCTTTTTTAGAAATACCCTCTTTTTGCCATTTTTTATGATTTGTAGCATATCTTAAAAAATACCAAGATGATTGAACAAATGTATCTAAAGTATCTGTTTCTCTTGTTGCTTCTTTCCCACATTTAGGACAAACACATTTTTTCCAAGATTCATGGGTATCTAAAGGATTTCCTTTTCCTGTTATTTCTACATCATCTGGTAATGCAATTGGTAAATTTTCTATTTTTTCAGGTACTAAACCACAATCATCACAATGTACAAAAGGAATTGGAGCTCCCCAATATCTTTGTCTTGATACTCCCCAATCTCTTAATTTATAATTTATTTGTTTTTTACCAATTGAGTTTTGCTCAAAGTGGTAAATAATTGCTTTTTTTGCTTTATTACTTTTAAGTCCTGAAAAACTTTCAGAGTTTATCAATTCTCCATATTCAGTATAAGCTTCACTTGGATTATCAATAAGACCATCAGTTCCAACAATCACTTGTTTAATTGGTAAGCTATACTGTTTTGCAAATTCAAAGTCTCTTTGGTCATGTGCAGGAACTGCCATAACCGCACCTCCACCATATGATGCAAGTACAAAATTTGCAACCCATACAGGAATAGATTCACCTGTTAATGGATGTATCACATCAATTTCTAAAGAAACACCTTCTTTAGGCATAGCTGCTCTATCTCTTTCACTCACCTTTTGCATTGCTTTAATAGCATTTATTTTATTTTCTGGAAGTAATTTATTATCAATAATATATTTTACAATAGGATGCTCTACGGCTAAAGCTGAATATGAAACTCCATAAATTGTATCAGGCCTAGTTGTAAATACTTCAAATGAATTAAATTGTTTATCTAGTTTAAATTGAGACTCTTTTGAAAGTTCAAGCTCAAATTCTAAACCTTCACTTCTTCCAATCCAGTTTTCTTGCATTGTTAAAACTTGACTTGGCCAAGAACCATCTAAAGTTTTCAATTCATCAAGTAATTCTTGTGCATATTTTGTAATAGCTACATAATATCCTGGCATCTCTTTTTGTTCAACAGGAGTATCACATCTCCAACAACATCCCTCTTCTACTTGCTCATTTGCTAAAACTGTATGACAAGGCTCACACCAATTTACAGTAGTTGATTTTCTATATAAAAGTCCTGCTTCATACATTTTGATAATAAACTCTTGTTCCCATTTTGTATAAAGTTCATCAGATGTAGCAAACTCTTGATTTTCAGAAAAAGATAATCCTAAAGCTCTCAACTCATCTCTCATATAATCAATATTTTCATAAGTCCATTTTTTAGGATGAAGTTTGTGCTTAATTGCAGCATTTTCAGCAGGCATTCCAAAACTATCCCATCCAATTGGATGTAATACATTATAATCTGCTTTTCTAAAATACCTAGCAAAAGCATCCCCTAAACAGTAATTTCTAACATGCCCCATATGAATTCTACCACTTGGATATGGGAACATACTTAAAATATATTTTTTTTCTTTTTTCGTATCTTCACTTGGTTCAAAACTATTGTTTTCGCTCCAATATTGTTGCCATTTTTTTTCTATATCTTGTGGATTATATTCCATTAATAAATATCCTTACTTTCGCTTTTTGCACTCTCAATTAGTGCTAATGCTATTGAGAAAAGATTTGCCACAACTGCACCTATTGCTAATGCAATTGATAATCTTTCATCACCCGTAAAAGTCAATACCATAAACGCAGGAATTAAGTGTAAATCTGCAACTAAAGAACTTGCTAAGAGTTCTGCTGCTAAAAGATTTTTTACACCAATTTTTAAAATAGTTGATATTACGTTTACACCTGCTGCTAAAAACAGTGCAACTGCATTTGGTTCATAGATAAAACCTGCTGTTGTTGTGAGTGACATGAGTGAGAAAAATATATAAGTAACCTTGCCCCAATCCATATTAATCCTTTGATTTTCTATTTTAATTGAAGCAAATATGATATCTAAAAAAGTATAAAATGAGGCTTTTATACTTAATTAGAAAAAGAGTAGAAAAAAGTTATTGCTTGTCTTTTTTTCTATTTTTGATACTTTGAAAAAATCTTACAATTAGATATAACATTACAAGCTTAATAACAATTTGAACAATTGTATATAAACCAAATTTGTTAAATTCAAGTTCAAATGGATTGATTATATTATGAAATAATAAATTAAAAGTTACATCATCTGTTAAATAAAAATATATTCCAAGTAAAAAATACATTACTAAAAATAAAAACTGTTGTCTTCTCATTTGAATTACACTATAAACAAAATGCCAAACAAAGAAACTTACAAAACCTGCTATTAATAACTCTTTTAGAATACCTTTTTGAATATGAATAACATACTCTCTTGCTGTAGGTAAATAATAAAACTCAATAATTGAAGATATAATTTCTAAAATAAATATCCATGTTAAGGCTAAATACCAATCAGTACCATTTTTTGAAGTATATTTATCAAAATTATATAAAAACCCTTTTTTTTGTAAAACTGCTTCGCTCATTTATTATTCTCCTTTTGTTGTATCTATTTTATTAAAAAAACAATTAAAATAAACCCAAGTGAAAAAAAAGAGAATATTTATATTTAAATTCTATTTTCTTCTTATATTTTGTCTTATTGAAACTACAAATAGGTTTTTTTTCAATTTTTATTAAACTATTATTAAGGAATACTAATTATTTTATATGATAAAGTAATCAAAAAAGGTTTAAATATGAATAATTTTTTTGAATCACCTTTTATAGGTAAGTCGATAAAAGAGCAAATAACTAATCCAAATATAATTTGTGATGATTATAGTTACTACTCTGGGTACTATCACGGTCATAGTTTTAATGAATGTGCAAGATATTTGATGCATGATAGAAATGATGTGGATAAACTAAGAATTGGTAAATTTTGTTCTATTGGAAGTGGAGCAAGTTTTATTATGGCTGGAAATCAAGGTCATAATTCTAAATGGATAAGTACCTTTCCTTTTTTCTATCAAGATAATGAAATATTTTTAAGTGCAAAAGATGCTTTTATTAAAGCTGGTGACACAATTATAGGTAATGATGTGTGGATAGGAAGTGAAGCTATGATTATGCCAGGAATTAATATAGGTCATGGAGCTATTATAGGAAGTCGTGCTTTAGTTACAAAAGATGTAGAACCTTATAGTGTAGTAGGAGGAAATCCTGCAAAAGAGATAAAAAAAAGATTAAATAAAGAAGATATAAAAATACTACTAGAAATAAAATGGTGGAACTGGGACAAAAAACATTTAAAAGGTGCTATAGAATTTTTATGTAGTGAAGATATTTTGAATCTTTATAATTACTACTTAGAAAAAGTAAAATAAATTATATGAATCTTATTTTGTAAAGATTTTAAAAACAATAAAAGGAACAGTCTTTTTAGACTGTTCCTTTTTCATACATGGCTCTTATTTTTTCTTTCTCTTTTTGTCTTTTAACTTTTTCAGCTTCTTTAGCTCTAAAGTCTGCAATAGAGAACTTTAATTGAACTAAGAATGATGCTGCTATAAATATAGATGAATAAGTACCTACTACAATACCTACAAGTAATGTAAAGGCAAATCCATGGATTATCTCACCACCAAATGCAAACAGTGTTGCAACAACAAAGAAAGTTGTCAATGAAGTAAGAGTAGTTCTTGATAAAGTCATACTAACAGATTCATTTACAATTTTTTCAAGGGCTGTTTCTTTAGAAGATTGAACCCCTTCTCTAATTCTATCAAATACAATAATTGTATCATTTAGTGAATATCCTAAGATGGTCAATATTGCTGCTAAGATATCTAAGTTTACTTCCACAGAGAATAAAGAAATTGCACCAAGTGCAATAGTAATATCATGCACAAGTGCTAAAATAGAAGCAACTGCAAATCTCCATTCAAATCTATAACTAACGTAAATTAAGATGATTATTATTGATAATCCTAAAGCCATCAGTCCTTTTTCTCTTAATTCATTACCTACTTTTGGACCAACAATATCAACTCTTCTTACTTCAAAATTTCCAGTAGGATCCAATACAATATGAATTTTATCACTAATATCTGTTGACAAATCAGAAGATGAACCAGAAAGTCTAATAACAACCTCTTCATCACTTCCAAATTTTGAAATAATAGCATTTGCATACTCAGGTTTTGTTTTTAAAACATCTCTAATATCTGAAATTGGAGCAGCTTTTTCATATTTTACTTGAACAATAGTTCCACCAGCAAAATCAATACCAAAATTTAAGCCTTTTACTAATAAAAGAACTATCGATGCTATAAATAAAATAGAAGAAAAACCTAAAAAAGGTAATCTTCTTCCCATGAAGTTATATACTTTGTTTGATTTAAAAATTTCCATTAACTAACTCCAAACCATTTTTTAACGTTTTTATCTTTTGATATTTTTGGCATTAGTGCTTCATAAATACCATGTGTACCTAAAATTGCTGTTAACATAGATGCTAAAATACCAATAGAAATAGTCACAGCAAACCCTTTAATAGGACCTGTACCATAAGCATAAAGTATTACAGCAACCAATAGTGTTGTAATATTTGCATCTAAGATTGCTCTCATTGCATTTGAATAACCATCTTCAATAGCTTTTGGAATTGACTTGCCTTTTTTAATTAATTCTCTAATTCTTTCAGTGATAATAACATTAGCATCAACAGCCATACCAACAGTTAAAACTATACCAGCCATACCAGGCAGAGTTAAAGTAGCTCCAAACATTGCCATTACAGATATAATAATAAAAATATTTGTAACTAGTGCAATATTAGCAACAAACCCAGCACGTCTATAGTAAACTACCATAAAAATTACAACTAAAATAAACCCTAGAATAAGTGCAAGCATTGAAGCTTTAATAGAATCAGCACCAAGAGATGGTCCTACACTTCTTTTTTCTAAAAGCTTAACAGATGCAGGTAAGGCACCACTTCTTAAAGCAATAGCAACATTTCCAGCTTCTGCAATAGTAAATCCACCAGAAATTTGTCCACTTCCTCCACCAATTCTTTCTCTAATTGAAGGAGCAGAATATACTTTTCCATCTAAAACAACAGCAAGTCTTTTACCAATGCTTTTTGCTGTAAAATCACCAAAGATTCTTGAACCAGCTGAGTTTAAAGTAAAATTAATTATTGGTTGATTTGATTGATCAAATGCTACTTTTGCATCTATTACTTGATCACCATTTAAAATTGGTATTTCTTTTACAAGATATAACACATTTGAGTTGTTTGTATCTTCTAAAATAATATCACCATATTCAGCTGCTTGTGCATCACTCATAGTATAAACTCTATCAGCTCTTTCTTCATCAACAGCCATAAGTTCTAAGTTTGCGGGTTTTGAGATTAATTCTCTTGCTGATTTTTCTTCTTCTTGAGATTTAATTCCAGGAAGTTGTACAACAATATCAGTTTCACCCTGTCTTATAACCGTAGGTTCAGATAAACCAAACTGGTCAAGTCTATTTCTAATAGTTTCAACTGCTTGAGATACAGATAAGTCTTTTGTTCTTACTATTTCTTCTTCTGTTAAACTTACATCAACATCTAAAGAATCAATAGCAATATTTAAGCCATCGATTTTTTCCAACATTTTTTCAATTTTTGGAATTTCATCACCATCTAATACCGTAAAACTCACACTATCTTCGTTGATACTTAACTCTTCGATTAATAGGTCTTCTTCTTCTGCAAAATATTTTATTGAAGTTGCAATACTTTTTATTTTTGAAGTTACAGCTTCATTTGTCTGAACTCCCAAAAGCATATGAAGACCACCTTGAAGGTCAAGTCCTAATGCAATCTTTTTACCAGTATCAGTCTGCATAAATGAAGGCATTGAAAACACAACTCCAAATATGATACTTAATATAAAAATTATTAGTCTATAATTAAAGATTTTCAATTATTTTCCTTAGCTTGTAGTACATAGAAAATTTAAAACATACAAAGATTGTATGTTTTAAAATAGTTTAAATTATTCTGAAAGTTTTGCAACAAACTCTTTTTTTAATTTCATTTCAGTGTTGTCGTGATTTTTTACAATTAAAAAGTCTTCTTCAACTTTTGTAATTTCTACCATTAAGCCACCATTTGTTACAATCTTATCACCCTTTTTTAATTCAGTAATCATTTGCTTATGAGCCTTAGCTTGTTTTTGCTGTGGTCTGATAATTAAAAAATAAAAAATCGCAAATAATGCAACTAGAGGTAGTAATGAGCTTATTAAATCAGCACTTTGACCTTCCATTAAATTTCCTTTTAGTAAAGTTTTTTCTATGTTTTTAGTAAAACGTGTTAATTTTAACAAAACTATTATAATAAAAGGCTTGATAACTGCAATATTACTTAGTTGTTTTATCTACTTATCCCATTTTAGTATAGAAATAAAACTATTAAATTCTATTTTAGGACTAGCTAGTATTTTTATGCTTCTTACAATTCCTAGAGTATCTTTAGTAATTGCTGGTTTTTTTACTGGAATATTTTGGTTTTATTGGATAGCTTTTAGTTTTATTTATTATGAGTTAATATATTTAATTCCTTTTGTAACTATTGCATTTGGATTAATTATTGCTTTTTTATTTTTTCTAATTGATTTTATAAAAAGACCTATATTTAGAGCTTTTGCCATTTTTGCACTTACTTATATTGAGCCTTTTGGATTCAATTGGTTTAAACTTGAACTTTTATTTATTGATTCATATTTTGATACTTCTAAATTAAGCTTTGCATTAATTATTATGAGTATGTTTTTTCTAACAAGAAAATTAAAATATAAAGCCCTTGCTATTATCCCACTACTATTTGCAATAAACTATTCAGAACCTGTAAAAATTGAAGAACCAAATTTGAAAATATATATGGCTAAATTAAGTACTTCACAAAATATAAAATGGAATCAAAGAAATAAATTAAATATTATAGATAGAAATATTGATGAAATAAACTATGCCATTGATAATGGTTATGATTTAGTAGTATTACCTGAAACAGCGTTTCCTTTACTTTTAGACAAAAATGAATTTCTAATGGATTTTTTAAAGAAAAAATCTATTAAAATAGATATCATAACAGGAGCAATGTCTTCTGATGAAAAAGGATATTATAATTCAACTTTTCATTTTTCAAATAAGAAAGTAAAAATAGCTAATAAAGTAGTTTTAGTACCCTTTGGAGAAGAGATACCACTTCCAAAAATCTTAACAGATTTAATAAATAAAATTTTCTATGATAGCGCGCAAGATTATTCAAAAGCAAGCAAACCTACAGATTTTAATATAAAAGGCTACAACTTTAGAAATGCAATTTGCTATGAAGCAACAACAGATGAAATTTTCCAAAATCTAAATGAAACAAAATATATTATTGCCATATCAAATAATGCTTGGTTTATGCCATCAATTGAACCCACAATACAAAAACTTCTAATGAAATATTATGCTAAAAAGTATAATTCAATAATCTATCACACAGTTAATAAAAGTGAAAACCTCATAATAAAGCCTTAATATAATTCTAACTCACCTTTAAACTTAATAGTAATATAGGTGAGATTGAATACTTCAAAAAATAAGATATAAGTTAATTCTTTTATCTATATACTTATTGAGAGTTTTTTATGTTATCTAAATCTGATTGAATTTCTTGATAAGTCATTGTTTCTTTTTCTTGTGAATTTTCAATAAAATATCTTACAGAAAAAAACAAAGCAAGTATTATCAAAATATATACTGTTTTACTCATCGTCTAATCCTAATTTACCTTTATATTTAATAGGAAACTCATCTGAGTTTAGTTGTAACTCATAGCCTTTTTTTATTGTTTTGTTTGGGATGTTCCATGTGCTTTTAAGAAGTTTTAAAACTGAATTCTTAGTATATTTTGTATTTATTAAAGCTATGGCATAAGCACTTGCATTTATATCATCTTTGATATTATCATGATAAAGTTTTGCTATACCTTGATATGCTTCTAAATCGTTTTTATTAATAGCTTTTTTATACCACTTTTCCGCATTTACATTATCTTTTAATTTAGTATAAGTGCTACCTAAGTTTATCATTGAATCAGGATGATTATTTTTTGAAGCTTTAAGATACCATTTAATTGCTTCTTTATAATTTTCTAATTTTGAATAACTAAAACCCAATCCAATTAAAGCTTCATCACTACCAAGCTTTATAGCATTTTCACACCATTTAATAGCTGTTTTATAATCTTTTTTCATTTGATATGCATAGCACATATAGTTTGAGTTTGTTCCTGTTGGTTTCATTGAGTTTGAGTATTTATACCATTTGATTGCTTTATCATAATCTTTTAGCTCTTCTGAGTATGCATATCCTATCTTTGTAGCTGGGATTGGATCTGTTTTTGCATCATGCCAATTATTATAATAATTATCAATGATTTTATCTGCTTTTTTATCCCATTCTGGCATAGGCAAAGATGCTTTATACTTAACTTCTTTTTTATTTGTTGTTTCATTATTTTCACAAGATATAAAACTTAATGCTATTATTCCTACTAATACAATTTTTACTATTTTTTTTATCATAGATTTTTTCCTTTTAATAATTCTTCATCTTCTACAGAAAAACTTATTTGTTTAAGTGTATCTATATCTATATTACAATTTGGTGTTATTTTATCAGTATCTGTAAACTCTACTTCATATTTTAATTCTATTTGTGAAGATAGTACTACTATATATGATTTATGATTTTGTCGTTTAATATTATTTGTAAATTGATTTAGATTAAAGTATGAGTTTTCTTTTGGAAAGAAATTGAAAATATCAGTATTGTCTATCTTTAATAAAATAGAACGATCAAATTCTAAATATTTATCTCTATAAGGAGAAAAATATAATTTAAATTTTTTGTCTGTTACCAAAAGATTTGGTATTTTTAATGCTTTTTGTACATGAAAGCTTATTTCTGTTCCATTTATTGTTTTTACCCTTTGATGTGATTTAAAATCAGTTTCTTCTAATTTATATCCAAATAGTGATGATTTAAAGAAACTTAGTTCATTTTTTAATGCTGTATCAAAATACTTACTATGTTTAATATAATTTTGACCAATAAAATTGATGAGTTTTTTAGGTTTATTAAAGCCATCAAAACTTATTGTTTTTAAGTCTTTGTTTTCATTTGTAATTTCAAAAAGATATGGTGCTTGATACATCTTATCTTGAGGTATTCCTCTTAAACTTTTCCATAATGAAAAATCAACAGTTTTATATAATAATGATTTTTTTAAGTATAAATCCAAATTACTTTCTTTAATTTCTTCTAAAATTAATCCTAATGCTATAGCTACAAATGCTATAGATGCTATTGCTCCTCCTAAAGGTGAAGGTAGAGTCAATGTTAAGAGTATACTTAAGCTTCCTGATAAAACAGTAACTACTAATGCATCATAATCTTCTTTTTTTACTAATTTTATTGCATCATATGAAGTTGTAATTATTATAGTTATTACTGCAACTTTAGCTACAACTTTTGTCTTTATAAAGCTAAGTAATCTTTTACTAGATTGACTTATTTGTTTTGCAATTGCTTCTTCTTTAAAAAAGAATTCCAAGACTTTCATTGGTGTATTTGGATACTTACTTATAAGTAACCCCATACTTACGGTTACCTCAGTTATATCTTTTATAAATCCCACATGATTTTTGATATTTTTTTTATTATCATCAAAGAAAAGATAATCTGATATATTAGCTATTGCTATTAAAGTTCCATATGTTTTTAGTCCTGAAGTTAAGTGTGTAGTTATATTTTTTGATATACTTCTTCTTTCAGGTAATTGATTTTTAATATCTTCTAAAATCTTTTCAAGATTAGAAGTAATCCCTTCAATATTTTTTAATGTTTCATAATACTCTCTTTGAACACTTTTTATATTTTGTGCATTATCATGGATATATTTATAATTTATATTTGTTTTTGAATATCTTTCTACAGAAACTTTAAATTTATCTATAAATTTCAATGCTTTTTTCTTTGAATTACTAAAGATTATATCATTTAAAATAAGTCTTATTTGCATTTGTGAGTAGGTATAAGATATTTGATATTTTAGGTTTAATATATCTTTTTGTTCATCTTTTAAAGCTATTCTTCTTTTAGTTAGGTTTACTACAAACTTATATATATGATTTAATTTCTCATTAAAAAAAGAAGTCTTATCACTCTCTTCATCTATATAAACTCTTGGTGCACTAAGTAAATACACTATATTCATACAACTTACTATATAATTTAAATCATCTTCTATTTTTATATTTTCATATATTTTTAATAGTTTTTTTAATTCTTCATTTTGCAGTTGTTTTTCTATTTTTTCTAAAATTTTTTGTGGTGTTTCAATACTTTTATCTTGAAAATAGTTTAAATTATCATAATACAAATATTTTGAACTAAATTTTACTTTTTCACCATTTTGTTCAAAGGATTTTATTCTTTTTGTAAAATCCAAGTTTTCATACTCATCTAAAAACTTATCTCTAATACTTATAGGTTTTACCATCATGTCATGATAAACTTCTTGTTTCTCAACTATTTCTTGAATATCTTCAATACTTTCACTACTTATATTTGGTTTAGGTACAATTTCTTTTAACTTTACAAAGAATTTATTTTTTATTTCCTTTACTTTAGAAAAGACATTCATATTTTCAAATTGATTTTCATACTCTTGGCTATACAACAATGAAAATAGAACATTTGCTAAAACATGAGAAGCATTCTGTTTTATTTGTGTATAATCATCATTATTGCTATAAAATTCAAAGGCTTTTATACCATTTCTTTTCATTGTTGATACATAGTGTTTATTTATTCTTTTTATTTCATCTGTTAAGTATACGTATTTAATTTTAACATTTTTAGTACTTGTTCTAAAGTTTGTTTTACTATAGTAAACATCCCCTAATATTTTACTTTTTTCTTCACCATCTAATTCTTTATCAAAAAAATCACTTTTTAAAAATTTTACTTGTTGAAAGTATGATTGTCCAACTCTATTTTTATCTTTTTCTAAAATTCTTGATATATCTATATTTTTACTTAAAAAATCAATTAATTCTTTATCAGTAAGAAATAAAGAAACTATTTGATTATAGATTTTTTTTAATTGCAAAATTGAATTTTTATAAGTTTTTGATTCATCTTTAGAAACATAGAAATAATCTACCATATTCGCAATAGTATATGCATATGAATTTTGTTTTCTAATATCTTCAATAATACTATCATTATAAGCATATGCTAGTTTATAGTTTGTATAATATCTTTCATACATATCTTCTATTTGGGCTAATATATCTTCTATTATACAAAGGATATTTAATCTTTTATTTTTATCCTCTTCATTTACTTTATACTCTTTTTGTAGTTTTAAATCATCATCTGTTAATACTATTTTATTTATACTATTTGAATCTTCAAAGTAAAAGCTATTTTTATTATCTGGCTCTTTTGGGTTTATTATCTGTTTTTTTAGTTTTAATATATCTATTTTATTTATAAGTCTTATACTACTATATGAAATTGTTATTTCACTTTGTTCATATATTGGTATATAGTTATATTTTATCTTTGTTTTTGTATTTTCAAAAAATATCTCTTGTAGTTTTTCACTATATAGTGTTCCTCTACTTAGTACTTTATACTCTTGTATTTTATCATCTTGAATAACATACACATAGGCAAAGGTATGCACATGAACATTATCTTTTATTTGAACAAACTCTTTTTTTCCCACATAAGTATCATCACTTTTTAAAAATGCTCTTGTTGGTCTAAGTGGTCTAAATACATCTTCACTTTTTCTTACTAAGTACAAAGAGTATTTTTCTGTTTGTTTTATCTCTTCTTCTTGTTTTATTGCCTCTTCTAGTGGTTCTTCTTCTTTTACTACACTACTTTCTATACTTGGTGGGGCAATTATTTTTGAAGTTGTTTGTCCTGGACTTACTAATACAACTGCTCTTCCTTTATCTGTTTTAAATCCATCTGTTCTTAATAAAAAATGATTAGCAGTTGATTTTACATTTGTTTCTGTCCCTGCTGTTGATATTGAAGCTACTTTTGTACATTTATTTTTACTTCTTGGGCAAGCTACTGGGGCTCCTATTATATCTTTTAGGTATAAAGGCTTTGCTCCTGCTATTCGTTCTACTTTTGCTGTTGAAGTTAATGTTACTTTACCTCCACAAGCGCATTGTATAACCCCTGCTTCTATTACATTATATGTATTGCCCATTTTTATAACCTAATTATAATTTATGGTATTTTAGTTTAAAATAATTTAATTTGTTATTAAAGGAGCTAGTTTTTTGGAAACTTATTTAATATATAACTTAAAATTAGCGTTTTATCAAAGTTTTCTTCTATTTGCAAATCTAAAGCATAATCTAGTATTTCTTTGAATTGTTTTGATGGTTTATATCCTAAATCAATCAAATCTCTTCCTAAAACTAAAGGTTTTAAAGCACTATTTTCAATATTTAACTCTTTTGCTTTATTTAATAACCAATTTATAGCTTTTGGGCATTTTTCTTTATCTTTTATATCTCTTCCCAAACAATCTGCAAGGCATATTAAACACAAATCTTCAATATTAACTTTTAAAGATAATCTTTTAACTGCTTTTAGTGATGAGTTTGCTAAGTACAATTGAAAAGGTACAAGATGGGATTTTACAAGTGGTGTTACTTTTTCTATTAATTTTTTTTCATTTGTAATTTTTGATAAAAAGCTAATAGTTGGTTCAATTCCTAATGTTTCATGTTTATGTGAAGTGATTTTACCATCAATTAATTTTGTACAATATGGTTTTCCCAAGTCATGGCATAATATTGCATAAAAAAGATATAACTTTCTAGTTTCATCTTCAATAGGTTCTTTTTTTAATATATTAGCCAGTTCATCAATAGTCATTAATGTATGAATCCAAACATCACCTTCTGGATGATACTGTTTATCTTGTACACATCCAACTAATGCTTGTAATTCTTCAAAATGCTTTAGTATTCCTAAATTATTCATAAGTTCAAAACCAACTGAGGGTTTATTTGATTTTAAAAATAGCTTTTTAAACTCTTCAAAAACTCTCTCTTTAGGAAGTTGTGTTAATTCATTGTTATCAACCATACTTTTACATAAATTAAAAGTAGCTTCACTCATTTTTAATTCAAATCTTGCACAAAACTGTATTGCTCTATATACTCTTAAAGGATCCTCTACAAATGTTTTATCACTAATATGTCTTAAAACACCATCTTTTAAATCTTGTATTCCATTATTAGGATCTAGTAGTTTATCTTCAAAAAAGTCATATCCAATAGAGTTTATAGTAAAGTCTCGCCTTAAACTGGCTTTTTTAAAGCTCATATGTTTATTGATTATAACTTCAAAGCCTTTATGCCCATCTGCTACTTTTTTTTCTTGCCTTGCTAATGCAAAATCAAAATCATATCCATCAATATTTAAAGTTAAAACTCCAAATGATTTTCCTACAAGTTTTACACTTCCAAAAGAAGATAAAACTTCTTGAATATCTTCAAGTTTTTCTATATTGAATAGTTCAACATCATAATCTTTGCATGGAATTTTTAATAAATTATCTCGAATGCAACCACCCACAAGAATAGGCTTGGCTCCTATATCTTGTAGGGCATAAAGTATATCTTTTAGTATTTGAGGAAGTTTAGCTTTTATGTTTATATACATGAACATCAGTTTGTGGATAAGGAATAGAGATTCCTTCTTCATCAAATTTTGTTTTTACTTTTTCTGTTAAATCAAATTTAACACTCCAATAATCAGGTGTTTTAACCCAAGCTCTAACTACAAAATTTACCGATGAATTAGCTAGTTCTGAAACTGCAACAGTATTTGCTTCATCCAATAAAACCTTATCATTTGACTTAATAATCTCATGCAAAATCTCTTTTGCTTTTTTTATGTCATCATCATAACCAATACCAACTACTAAATCAACTCTTCTTTTTTCATTTGCATTTACATTTGTAATAGTGCTACTTGTAATTACGCCATTTGGCACTATTAGTTTTTGATTATCTGGTGTTTTTAAAACTGTATTAAAAATTGATATTTCTTCAACTGTACCACTAGAACCACCAGCTGTTACATAATCTCCAACTTTAAAAGGTCTAAATAAAATAATCATAACACCAGAAGCAAAGTTTCCTAGTGAATCTTTAAGTGCTAAACCAATTGCAAGACCAGCTGCACCTAAAATTGCAAAGAATGATGTAGTATCAATTCCTAATTGTTTCAATGCAGTTAAAGCAACTATTACCATCAAAGAATAATAAATAATATTCTTTAGAAATTTTATCAATGTTTCATCAATTCTATTTGTTTTTGTCAAAAGTTTGATTGTAGCATCTGTTAATTTCCCTACAAGCCATTTACCAATAATAAAAATTACAATAGAAATAGCTATATTTAAAGCATATGTTCCAATTAAATCAGAAACTGATTGTACACTTCCTTGCATTTTATATCCTTATTTTATAATTTCTTTTAATTTAGATGTAACTTCTGTTAATAAAACTTCTGTTTTTTCTAAAGTTTTTCTATTTACAATTTCAACCATACCATCTTTTAATCTCTTTCCAACTACAACAGCATAAGGAAATCCAATAAGTTCAAAATCACTCATTTTAAATCCAAATCTTGCATTTTTTCTATCATCTAAAAGAGTTTCTATTCCTTCTTGTACTAGTTGATTATAGATATTCGTTCCAGCTTCTAATTCTTCATCTTTTTTTGCATTAGAAATAATAACATCAACCATAAATGGAGCTGTAGCTTTTGTCCAAATACAACCTTTTTCATCATGATTTTGTTCAATTACTGCTGCAACTAATCTACTTACACCTATTCCATAACATCCCATAATAAATGGTTGAGCTTTTCCATTTGAATCTAAAAATGTTGCATTCATAGCGCTTGAATACTTTGTTCCAAGTTGAAAAATATGTCCAGCTTCTATTCCCTTAGTATGAGATAACTTTCCACCACAACATGCACATAAATCACCTTCTTTTACTTCAATTAAATCAGCAAATTCTAAATCAAATTTATTTAAATCAACACCGCTTAAGTGGTAATCAACTTCATTTGCACCACAAACAATACTGTTTTCACCTTCTAATTCTTTATCAAAAAGTACTTTAATATCCTTAGGAAAATCAACAATTCCACAAAAACCAGCTATTAAATTTGCATTTTCTAAGTCTTCTTGTGTTGCATCTTCTATTTCAAGTGCACCAATAGCATTACAAGCTTTTGTTTCTTCAAGCTCATCTGTTCCTCTTACAAAAAATACCATAGTTTGAGTTTTATCTTCAAAGATAGCTTTTTTTATTACTGCTTTTATTGAATAGTATGGATCAACTTCTAAAAAATTTGTTACTTCATCAATTGATTTTAGATTTGGTGTATGTACTTTTTTTATTTCTGTTGTTTCTAAAGGTTCTTTTTTTAATACTTTTCTAGTAGCTGCTTCAATATTTGCTCCATAATCACATGAATCACATACCACAATAGTATCTTCACCTGAATTTGCCAAAATCATAAACTCTTTTGAACCACTACCACCAATAGCTCCACTATCAGCTTCAACTACTCTAAACTCTAAACCTAATCTTTCATAAACTTTTTTATAAGTTTCTTCCATAAGATTAAACTCTCTTACTAAATCCTCTTGTGAATCATGGAAAGAGTAAGCATCTTTCATAAGAAATTCTCTACCTCTCATTAGACCAAATCTAGGTCTTGCTTCATCTCTAAATTTAGTATTAATTTGATAAAGATTAACTGGCAAATCTTTATATGAAGTAATTCTATTATTTACCATATCTACTAATGCTTCTTCATTTGTAGGTGATAATACATAACTTGCATTTTTTCTATCTTTAAATTTTAAAAGTTCAGAACCCATAGTATTTGCTCTACCAGATTCTTCCCATAAAGATGTTGGAGTAACAAATCCCATTTGTACTTCATTTGCACCTGCTTTATCCATCTCTTCTTTTACAATTGCTCTAATTTTCTCTAATACAATTTTTCCAAGTGGCATAAAGTTATAAATACCAGATCCTACTTGATTAATAAATCCACCTCTTACAAGATATTGATGAGATGCTAAAGTTGCATCTTTTGGTGCTTCTTTAGTAGTTGGTATAAACATATTTGAAAACTTCATTAACTATTATCCTCTTTCATTTATTTTCAATGCGTGTTCGCATTTATATTTGTTTAACATATTTGAATCGCTATTTAAATTAAACATTGATTGAACTGCTCCTAAAACAATATCACATTCCATATTTTTTGATAAATGTTTCATTTTTTTCGAAGGTTGATGCAAATACTCCGCTAAAACTGTTTTACATAGTTTTCTAATATTCTCTTCATCCTCTTTTTTAATAAAACCTTTTTTTATTGCATTATTGACTTTTTTATCAATAACCTCATCACCTTTTATATACAGATGCTTAATCACAGGTTCTACTTCTAATGTCTTTAACCAATCAAAAAACTCAACTGACATTTTCCCAACAATTCCATATGCAGTTTTTGCTTGTTTTGCTTTTAACTCCATATTTGAATTTACAATAAATTGTAAATCATCTACTGAAAATATCTTTAAATTTGGTGATTCAATCTCATCAATATCTCTAGGCACTGCAATATCAAACCAAAATCTATCAAATTCACATTCAGTTACCATTTCCTCTGTAATTATTGGATATGGTGCTCCTGTTGCTGTAAGTACTACAGGAATATGATTTAAAAGTTTTTTTAAGTTGCTATACTCTTCAACTTCAACATGAACTTCAAAAGTGTTTGCTAAAATTTTTGCTTTTTTAATATCTCTACTTATAAGTGTAACTTCAAAACCTTTAGAAATTAAGTGCTTAACAGTAAGTTCACTCATCTCTCCTGCACCAATTACTAAAGCTTTTACTCCATCTTTATTATCAACTACTTCCTTTGCTTTTAATACTGCTGTACTAGCAACTGAGACAGATCCAGTTCCTAAGCTTGTAGCAGTTCTAACTGCTGCTGCACATTTAAATGCATAGTGAAGTGCCCTTGGTAGATTTTGTTGACAGTAGCCTTTTGAAAGAGATAATCTAAAAGCATCTTTTAATTGTCCTACAATTTGTGTTTCACCAATTACAAGTGAATCTAAAGCTGATGCTACTGAAAATAGATGGTGAATTGCACCTTCATTATCATAAACATCCGCCCTGTCAAATAAATCGTCATAATTCAATTGTGAATATTGTGCTAATCTTTGAATTATAAATGATGTTGCGTATGAAATATTTGAGGTAGAGATAATAATCTCTACCCTATTACATGTAGATAATAAAATAGCTTCTTTAATAACAGATTCACTATTTAATTGCTTTAGAAATCTATCTTTATTTTCTTCATTCGGAAAAGCTAGTTTCTCTCTTGTTTGAATATCAGTATTTTTATGCGAAAAACTTATTACTAAATAACTCATTATTAAAACTCTCTTTCTATCATAGCTTTCATAATTTGAACCAATGAGTCATCTTTTTCATTTTCAACTGCTTTAATTGCTTCTAAGCCTAAAGTTTTTGCCTGATTTATACTATCTTCTAAAGCTTTTGTATCTTTCATCTGCTTTTGTATCCACAAACTATCTTCTTTTGATAACTCTTTTTTATAAAGTGATTCTAATTTTGCTTTTTCATCTATTCTTTGGTGTAAAAGCAAATACGGAATAGTAACCTTTCCTTCTACAAAATCTAAAAGTGCAGGTTTTCCAAGAGTTTGAGAATCTTGTGTAATATCTAAAATATCATCAATCATTTGAAAAGCTAAACCTAGATTTTTTCCATATAAAGCAAATTTATCTTTATCTTTATTTACTAAAATAGCAGCAGCTTTTGCACTAGCTTCAATTAATGAAGCAGTTTTTTTATAAATCATATCTAAATATTTTTCATATGAAGTATTAAACTCTTTTGTCAAATCAACATCAAGCATCTCTCCAATACTTAAAAGAGTAACAGCACTTGAAACAGTAGTTGCTACTTCTGTTGGCATTTTTGCCAATTCTGTAAAAGCTTTTGAGTATAAAACATCTCCAAACATAATAGCTGTTTTATCATCATACAACGCATTTACAGATGGCTTTCCTCTTCTTGTATCTGATTCATCAATTACATCATCATGTAAAAGTGAAGCAGCATGAATCATCTCAATAACTGCACATAATTTAATTGATTCTTCACTAAGGCCTGCAATTTTAATTACAAGTTTACTTCTTAACATTTTTCCTGTTGATAATTTATCTAATAACTCTAAACATTTTTTATCATTGCACTCTTGCACAAAAATTTTTATTTGTGCTTTTACTTTTTCTAATTCTATCAATTCTAATACCTTATGAATCTAATCTTTGAATTACTTCTCCAGTAAATTCAATATATAAACTTTTTTTCATCTCATGAACATTATCACTATTATTTGAAGCATAATTATCTAGTAATTCATTTATATCAAAACTATTATCTTTATTCTCACTAAGAATTAACTCCATAATTGCATACTTTTCTATTATTTTATCTAATTCATCGTCTACTATTTGTGTATTCGCACTTCTTATTGCATCTAAAAACTTCGATTGAGGAGTACCTGCAAAAATATCATCTTCATCTTCAAATAATGCATCGTATTTTGACATTAATTATCCTTTTTTAACCTTACTCTTACAGACTCAGCGTGAGCTGTTAGCCCTTCTGTATCAGCAAGTATTGCACAAGCTTCGCCTAACTCATCAATTGCTTGAGAAGAGAAGTTTATAATAGAAGACTTTTTCATAAAGTTTTCTACATTTAGTGGGCTATAAAACTTAGCTGTACTTCCAGTAGGAAGGGTGTGATTTGGTCCAGCTATATAATCACCAATTGGTTCAGGAGTATTTTCACCTAAGAAAATAGCACCTGCATGTTTGATTTTTGAAAGAAGCTCAAATGGATTTGTAGTCATAACTTCTAAATGTTCAGGAGCTATTTCATTCATAAGTTCACATGCTTCATCCATAGAACTTGCAATAATAATTGCACCTCTTTCATCAATAGATTTTCTTGCAATTTCACTTCTACTTAAAGTTTTTAAATAGTTATCAACTTCAAGTGATGTCTGTTTTGCAATATTTTCATCTATTGTAATCATAATAGAACTTGCCATTTCATCATGCTCTGCTTGAGATAATAAATCTATTGCAAGATATTTTGGTTTTGCAGTACTATCACTTAAAATTCCAATTTCACTTGGTCCTGCAATCATATCAATATTAACCTCACCAAAAACCAACTTTTTAGCAGTTGCTACAAAAATATTGCCAGGGCCAGTTATTACATCTACTTTAGGAATAGTTTCTGTTCCATATGCCATTGCAGCAATTGCGCTAGCTCCTCCAACTTTAAATGCTTTTGAAATATTACAAATATAACAAGCAGCAAGTAATAATTCATTTATTTCATTATTTGGTGTTGGCGTACAAACTACTATCTCTTCAACTCCTGCAACAATTGCAGGAATTGCATTCATAAGTAAGCTACTTGGATATGCTGCTTTTCCTCCTGGAATATAAAGTCCAGCTCTATCAACAGCAGTAACTTTTTGACCTAAGATTGTTCCATTTTTTTCAAAATCAATCCAAGACTTTGGTAACTGTTTTTCATGGTAAGCTTTAATTCTATCATAGGCTTTATGTAGTGCAGATTTTAAATTTTCATCTATATTCTCATAGGCTTTTTTCATATCATCTTTAGAAATCAAAAGTTCATCATCACTTTTTACTTCCCATTTATCAAACTTTTCAATATGTCTTTTTAAAGCACTATTTTTCTCTTCTATAATTTCTGTTATTATATTTGTTACTATTGATGAAACACCTTTTATATCAGTTTTAGCTCTTCCTAAAATCTCATCAAACTCTTGTTTAAAATTTTCATTTTGTGTACTAATAATTTTCATATTTCCCTCTATATGTTTTTAAGTATCTCATTTGTTATATCTATAATATTTTGATTTTCTACATTTACTGTTATATCTGCGATAGCTTCATACTCACTAACTCTAATATCAAAAAGTTTTTTTGCTTCTTCAATATTTTGTAAAAGTGGTCTTTTTTTTAGCTTTTTTTGAGCATTTTCTGAATTTTTTATTCTATTTATAATACCATCAAAACTTGATTGTAAATATATAATTTTTCCAATTTGTTTGATATTATCTTGCTTATAAAAGCCTCCACCAGTTGAAATGATAGTGTTTTCTTTTATATTGTTTTCAAGCCATAAAGCACACTTCTTTTCTAAAGTTCTAAAATAAGCTTCTCCATTAACTTCAAAAATCTTTTTGATTTTTTGGTTTTCCATGCTTTCTATTAAATCATCAGTATCTATAGCAAACATCGAAGAGTTTTTTACAAGGCTTCTTGCAATTGTACCTTTACCCACTCCCATAAAACCTATAAGTATTATATTACTTTTATTCAACAAAACTTTCCTTATGATTTATAACAAGCTAATATTATATCCAAAATTAGGTAAAACTCAAAATGACTTAAATCAATATATAAAATCATAATTTCCTAGGAATAGTTATTGTAAATTTTGCTCCTTTATGAGACTTTTTATTAAAAATATAATTACTATTTGAAACTTCTATTTTTCCATGAATGTGTTCATGTATAATTTGATATGTCATATACAAACCAATACCTGTTCCATCGCTTTTATGTTTTGTAGTAAAATATGGTTCAAAAATATTTTCTATAATATTTTCAGGAATGCCTCCAGCATTATCTTTTATACAAATTACTACTTCTTTAGACTTTTCAACAACATCTATGAAAATATATTTATCTTCCATATCTTTTTCTTTAAAAGCATCATTTGCATTATTTAAAATATTTAAAAGAGCTTGTGTTAACTCATTTTTATATGTTGTTAATTGTAAAGTTTTATCAATATTTTGTTCTATATTTATAAAATTTGTTTTAAAAATACTCTCTAATAAAACTAAATTTTGCTCAATCAATGAATATGCAAAAAAACTCTCTTTTTTCTTATCTGCTGCAAAAAAGTTTCTAAAATCATCAATAGTTGATGATAAATGTTGTGCAGTAACATTTAACTTTTCTAAAAACTCAACTGATTCTTCTTTATTTTCTGTTTTTGTTTCAATTCTTAATTTTAAGCCTGTTGCAATTGTAGAAATAAGACTAAGTGGTTGTCTCCACTGATGGGCAATATTTCCTATCATTTCACCCATTGATGCAAGTTTTGATTGCTTAAATAAAAGTCTTTCTTTACTTTTTAATTCTGTTAAATCAACTATTGTAAAAAGCTTAACTCTTTTATTTTTTAAAGTAATATATCTATCTTTTACAAGGGCTGGAAATGTTGTACCATCTGTTCTTACAAACTCTATTTCATAAGAGTCAAGGTTTTTATTTAAGGACTCTTTTAATGTAACTATAAAATCATTATGAACATGATGATAAAGATTTTGTCCAATTACTTCTTCTTTATTTTTATAACCAAGAAGTTTATATCCTACTTTATTTATATCAATACAATTGTGATCTTGGAATACTAAAACTGCTTCCATAGTAGAATCAAGAAGCACTTCAAAATTTCTAATAGACTCTTTTAAAGCTTCTTGAGTTAACTTTAACTCTTTATTCTTTTCTTCAAGTTTTTTTCTTTGTCTTTGTAGTTTTTGTTTATTATCAACTACTTCTTTATATCTATATGTAATAACTAAAACGATAATTGCAAAAACTATAAATATTTTCCAAAAAGATGAATAATCAAAACCCTTTTCATAATTGAAGTTTATCCACTTTTTCAAGATTTCATTTTTTGATTGTGAATCAAGCTTATTGATTAATTTATCAAAAATTGAAAATAGCAATTTATCATCAGATCTAACACCAACCCCTAGGCTATATTTTTCATCAAATTTTCCTGCAATCTTTAATTGTGAAAAATACTCTTTTTGAATCTTATAACCAACACTTGTAATACTATCAATAAAACCAAAAATCTCTTTTTTTGATAACTTTTCTAAGCCCTCATCAACAGAAGATACATATATAAATTTTTTATTTGGATATCTCTTTTTTAGTATTGAAGAGTGTCTATAATCCTTAACAATAGCTAAGGTTTTATCATTTGGCAAATCATCTAAACTATCAAAAAATCTCTCTTCAACTCTTGTAGCTACTACTAAATGATAATCAAGATATGACTGTGTAATATTCATAATCTTTTTTCTATCTTTGGTCTTTGAAACGGCAGATATAATATCACACTTTTTATTTTTAAAAGCTCTTAAACTATCTTGCCAAGAATTAGTTTTATATAGTGAAATTGGTGTTTTTATTTGTTTTTCAAAATATCTCATATAATCAGATATTATACCTATATGCTTATTGTTCTGTATTTTTTCATATGGCATCCAAGAAGGATCAACACACATTTTTATTGATTTTTTATTATTTAAATAATAAATTTCCTCATTAGTAAAACTATGATTTTTTGAGTATTTACTAAAGGAGAAAACAATATCATTAATCGTTAAAGATTTATCAACTAAATTTTTATTTTTTGCTCTTTTTAGTTCATCTTCAATAATTGTTTTTCTAACTTCTCCTAGTTTGTAAGCATCTAAAAGCATTACCTTTTCTATTTTTTTTGCTTCATAAAATAAAGCTTCTTTACTTTTTAGTTTTGAGTATTTATTATAAATTATATCAATAATCTCTTTTTTATTTTTAAGTGCATACTCCCAACCTTTATTTGTAGCTTTAATAAAATCTTTTATTTTTGTAGGATTATTTTGTACATATTCTAAAGAAGAGAATAAGTTTCCTCCAAAGCCATATATTTCATAATTTGATGGACTAATAATATTATAAGGGATTCTTTTTTTATTTAAATAATAAGTTTCATTTGTAATATAAGCTGAAAAAGCATCTGCTTTTTTTAATATAAAATCATCTATTGGCTTAAAAGATGAAATAAGATTTATATCATCTTTTTTGATATTAAACTTTTGAAAAACTCTTGATAAGGAAGAGTTTTCAAACTCAAATTCTGTCATATATATTTTTTTATCTTTTAAATCTGTAGGGGAAAATATATCTTGTTTTGTAATTAAAACTAAAGGAGATTTTTTTAAATAATTTGCAAGTAAAATAATTGCTTGTTTTTTATCATATCCTGATAAAATTGAAGAATCATAAATTCCAAAAGTAGCTTTTTTATTTTTTACAAAATCAACAACATTAATATCTTTAGTTAATTCTTTTAATGTAACATCAAAACCTATATCTTTATAAAAACCTTTTTCAACTGCTGCAATATAACCTGCGAACTCAAACTGATACTTCCAATTTAATTGAATAGTTACTTTATTTGTTTCATTTGCTATTGAATAATTAAAAAATATAAAATATATAAAAATTATGCACCTAAATATACTCAATTCATACCTTTAAAAAGTGTTATAAAATTATACCATTAATTATTAAAAGTCAACTTTCTCTTATATCGGTCAATCATAGAGTTATTTCCAAGAAGCCCACCTTGGTGGATATAGAGTATTGTATATTTATTGTTAAAATAATTTGAATTAATAAGAGTTAAGAAACCAAGTGGATCATAAAGTAAATCAAACTCTATATTTGTGCTACTTTTGAGTTCACTCCAAATTTCATAAAACTCATTGTAAAGTTTTCCAAAATGGTAGTTTTTTTCTGTATTTAAAATAATAGGATGAAGAGTTTCATCTTTTTCCAATAAAAAAAACTGTTTTTTAAGATATTGTTCTTTTCCAACACAAGGACAAGTAATAACTTTGCAATCTAAATATTTTTGTAAAAATAATGCAGTTGTTCCTGTTCCACTTGGTAAAGATACAACTAAATTTTTAATACTATTTTTTATTTGCCAATCTTTTATCTCATTTGCTAAAATCTCAACTCCAAAAGAAGCTTCTTTTTCTCTACCACCTTCTTGAATATATAAACTTTCTTCATCTAAACAATTTTTTGATATATACTCATGTAAACAAGATTCATCTTTTTCTATAATTTTTGCACCATTTTCTAAAGCAGCTTTATAATTACCTTGAGGGTTTTGTTTTAAATAGTTGGATATATGTTTTACATAAAACTCTAATTGCCAACCTTTTAACTTTGCTAAAACTGACATAGAGTAAAGTGAATTTGCTTGAGCAGAACCATAAGATACTATTTTTTTTACATCTTTAAAATCACTTTTTAAAAAATAGTAAAACTTTCTTGCTTTATTTCCTGAAAAATCACTATGAAGTAAATCATCTCTTTTAATATATATATTTTGTTGTCTAAATGTTACTTTATGTGTAGGTGAGTCTGTAAATTTCATAGGTGATTGTACCATTTATTAATATAATTTTTGTACAATAACAAAAAACATACAAAGGTATTTTATGAATTTAATGGAATATATAGATAAAGGTGGAATAATAGTTTATATTTTAATCTTTTTAAATATAATTGGATTTACTATTATCATCTGGAAATTCTTTACCCTTCCAAGAAAAAATGCGATGATTAACAAAATCAAATTAAGACTTGATGAAAAAAGCGATTTAAAAACACAAATAGAGTATGAAGTTCAAAAACTAGAAATTGGCTTAACATATATAAAAAATATCGCTTCAGTAGCTCCTCTTTTAGGACTTTTAGGAACTGTATATGGAGTATTTAAAGCCTTTGAAACAATTACAGCACAAGGTTTAGGTGATCCAACACTATTTTCAAATGGTATATCAATTGCACTTATTACAACTATTGCAGGGCTAATAGTAGCAATTCCTCACCATATTGCATACAATCACTTTATTTCACAAATTGATGCAATTGAATTAAAAGCAAAAAAAGAATTAATTAGATGAAACGAAGAGAACCACTAGGAGCAGATTTAACACCAATAATTGATGTGGTGTTTATACTTCTTATATTTTTTATTGTTACATCTGTATTTAAAAAAGATGAATTAGCTTTGATTTTAGATTTGCCAAATTCCCAAGCAAAAGAGTTAAAAGTAAATAAAGAACAAGTATTTATTGAATTGAGTCAAGAAAAGTTAGCAATAAAAGGTATAGAAGTATCTTTTATATCATTAGAAGATAATTTAAAAGAAGTAAAAGATAAAGCAAAACCAATAGTTGTAAGAATTGATAAAAATGTAAAGTATGAAAGAGTAGTAAAAGTACTTGATTTACTACAAAAGTATGATTTAACTAATCTTGCATTAATAACACAAGAAGAATAAAACTAAGCAAAATTGCTTAGTTTTTATTTAATGCTTGAAGATCAGAAAATGCCACTTCAAGTCTTTCTATCATAGATTCTTGTCCAGCTCTTAACCACTTTCTTGGATCATAATAGCTTTTATTTGGTTTGTCTTCACCCTCTGGATTTCCAATTTGAGCTTGTAAATAGTCTCTTTTTTTGGCTTCATATTTTCTAACTCCATCCCAAAAAGACCATTGTGTATCAGTATCTATATTCATTTTGATAACACCATACTCAATTGCTTCTCTTATATCATCAAGAGATGATCCAGATCCACCATGAAATACAAATTCAACTGGTTTTTTATCAGTATTATGTTTTTGCTCTATATATTTTTGAGAATTATTCAAAATATCAGGACGTAAAATAACATTTCCAGGTTTATAAACACCATGAACATTCCCAAATGAAGCAGCTATTGTAAAGTTTTCTCCAACTTTACCTAATTGTTCATAAGCAAAACAAACTTCTTCTGGTTGAGTATAAAGTAAAGCATTGTCAACATCAGTATTATCAACACCATCTTCTTCTCCACCTGTAATTCCAAGCTCAATTTCAATCATCATATCAAGTTCATTCATTATTTTAAAGTACTCAACACATGTAGAAATATTTTCTTCTAAACTCTCTTCACTTAAATCAAGCATATGAGATGTATATAAAGGTTTACCTGTTTCTTTAAAATGCTCTTTTCCAGCTTCTAATAATCCATCAATCCAAGGTAAAAGCTTTCTAGCAGCATGGTCTGTATGTAATATTACAGGTATTCCATAAGCTTCTGCCATTTGATGAATATGCTTTGCTCCTGAAATACCACCTAAAATAGCAGCATTAGAAGTTTTTAATCCCTTACCTGCAAAATATTGTGCTCCACCATTTGAAAATTGAATAATAATTGGTGAATTAACTTTACTAGCAGCTTCTAGAACAGAATTTGCAGAATCTGTATTTACAACATTAACAGCAGGAATTGCGAAACTATTTTTTTTAGCGTAAGCAAAAAGTTTTTTTGCTTCGCTACCACTTAATACTCCAGGTTTTACCACATCAAGTACGCCCACTTAATTCTCCTTACTTAATAACTATTTTTGCTTGTTTTTTTAATCTACTAGCTGTATCACTAATTGATTTTCTAAATTTATCTTGTAATAAAAACTCTTTAATTTTATCTTTTACTTCATTATAGCTCATAGTTGAAGCAGGAGTTTTTGACTCTAAATAAATAACATGATATCCAAACTGAGTTTTAACAGGTTTTTTAGAATATTCTCCAGCTTTTAAAGCCTTTGCACCAGCACTAAATTCTGGAACCATTTTATTTTCTTGGAATTTACCTAAATATCCACCTTTTGAAGCAGTAGGCCCTTTTGACATTTCACCAGCAAGTTTAATAAAAGTCTCTTTTTTATTTTTTGCTTTATTTAATTTTTCAATTGCATTCTTTGCATCTTTTTCTGTTTTTAATAGTATATGTCTTGCTTCTAAAGTAGCTGGTTTTTTAAACTTATCTTTACTTTTATTATAAAAATCTTTTTGTTCATTTTGTGTTACTTTAATATCTTTGAATTGATTTTGCATCCAAATTTCTAAAGCTAAGTCTTTTTTAATTTTTTCTAAAGCATCTTTGAAAGATTTATCTTTTTCAATCCCACTTTTAATAGCTTCATCTGTTAAAAGTTTTTTTTCAATAGCTTGTTGTAACACTTGATCTTTTTTATCTTTTGGTAATACATCAAAATCAATATTTGGATTTCTTAATACTACTTTTAGATCATTTTTTGTAATTTTTTCCCCATTTACTGTAGCATAATAATCTGCTGCATTTAATGTGGCAGTACTTAAAGCTAGTGTAGCAATTACACTTGTAACAATCTTTCTCATAGTCTTCCTTTTGTTTAAATATTTGCTTATTCTATCTATATTTTATTAACAATTAGTTAATTGAAAAAATTTAAAATAAAGTCTTTAGTATATCTAAATTTAGATTATAAAAATCACTCATTCATGAAAATTTGAATATTTAACTTAAAAAACCTTTAAATTTTTAAATTTTTATGGTACAATTCGCACAAAATTTAAACTTAACTTAAATTTAAGGAAATTATAACATGAGAATTTTAATTATTGAAGATGAAATAACATTAAACAGAACACTGCAAGAAGGTCTAACTGATTTTGGTTATCAAGTAGATGCTGCAGAAAACTATAAAGATGCAGAATATTTTATCGATATTAGAAACTATGATTTAGTATTAACTGACTGGATGTTACCAGATGGTGATGGGATTGAATTATGTAAAATCGTTAAAAATAGAAGTTCAAGAACTGCTGTTGTAATTATCTCAGCAAGAGATGATAAAGAGAGTGAAATAGAAGCATTAAAATCAGGAGCAGATGATTATATTAAAAAGCCATTTGACTTTGATATCTTACTTGCTAGAATTGAAGCTAGATTAAGATTTGGTGGAACAAATGTAATAGAAATTGAAGATTTAGTTATCAATCCAGATGAAGAAAAAATTATCTATAATGATGAAGAAATTGAACTAAAAGGTAAACCTTTTGAAGTATTAACTCACCTTGCTAGACATAGAGATCAAATAGTTTCAAAAGAACAACTATTAGATGCAATTTGGGAAGAGCCTGAATTAGTTACTCCAAATGTTATTGAAGTTGCTATAAATCAAATTAGACAAAAAATGGATAAACCTTTAAATATTTCTACTATTGAAACTATTAGAAGAAGAGGATATAGATTCTGCTATCCTGAAGCACAAGACGAGATTGAATAATTTTTAAGGATTACATATGAACACGAAAAGCATTTATACTCAGTTTTATCAAAAACTAATACTTGCAACTTCGTTGTTCATAACTACTCTTTCTTTTATTTTTTATGGTTATACAAAAGCTACAATTTATGAAGAATTAAAAGAGAGTCTTGTTTCAGATGCACAACTTATTTATAAAGTAAGTAAAAGTAAAGACCCTAACAAAACAAACTTTAATATTATTACTCATACTGGGATTAGTGTTGATTTAGTAACTATTGATAATCTATCAGAAATAAGTTTTGAAACATTTAAAGATGGTCAAGATCATTATGTTGAATTACTATATCCATTTGATATAAAAAGTAAAAAATTTATTAAAATAATAAAAAATATCAACTCTTCAAGAGAGATGTTAACAAAAATATTTAATAACTTATTATTTTTATCTCTTGGTGGATTAATATTAATCATTTTATATGCTTTTACTGTATCAAAAACACTACTTAGACCAATTTTACAAATCAATAAAAAATTATCTAATATGAATGAGAATTATCTTACACAAATAAAAAAAGATTCTTTACCAATAGAGTTTCATCCACTTGCTGATTCTATAAACTCTTTAACTAATAGAATTGAGACTTATGTAAGATTTAAAAAAGAGCTATTTATAGGTGCTGCACATGAACTTAAGACTCCCTTAGCAGTTATGAAATTAAAAAATGAAGTTACTTTGATGAAACAAAGAGAGCCTGAAAAATATCAAGATACATTAAAATTGACTATAAAACAAATAGATGATATGAATAAAATGATAGGTTCAATTCTTGATATAGGAAGAGCTGAGGGCGCACAATTTGAAAAAGCAACAGAGATTGACTTAGTTCAATATATGCAAAGAAAAACAAATGATTATAGAATGCTAAGTGCACAAAAGAAAATTACTATAACATTTTATGCAAATGTAAACTATTATAATACTTTATTACAAGTTACTTTACTTAATCAAATTATTCAAAACTTCGTACAAAATGCAATAAAGTTTACTCCTGAAGAAAAAACAATTGCAATAAGACTTGAAAAAAGTAAAGATACTACATCAATTAGTGTTATTGATGAGGGAATAGGAATTGATGAAAAGATAGACTTATTCGCACCATTTAAAAGAGTGGGAAATGAACAAGGTGCTGGACTTGGTTTATTTTTAGCAAAAAATGCAGCAGATGCACTGGGAGCTAAACTTTCACTTGAAAATAGAAAAGATGGAAAATCTGGATGTGTTGCAAAGCTAATGCTTTACAACAATTTAGTTTGTAAAATATCTTAATATATAGCAGCGTGTTCGATTTTAGTACAATTATTTTGTACTACTTTCATCCCTGCTTTTTTTGCTTTTTTTGCTGCATCATTATTTACTAAACCTAATTGAGTCCAAATAATATCAACATCACCTCTTTTAATAGCTTCATCTACTACTTTATCTATAACTTCAGGTTTTCTAAAAATATCTACCATATCAACTTTAAAAGGTATATCTCCTAAACTTCTATAAACTTTCTCTCCTAAAATTTCATCTTCCTTAGGGTAAACAGGAACGATTTTAAAACCGACATTTTTTAAGTATACCGCAACCTTATTGCTAGCTTTTGAGCTATCAGGAGAACAACCAATAATAGCAATAGTCTTAGTATTTTCAAAAATCTCTTTTATCTCATCTTTATTTGAATTAATAGTTGCAAATTCACATTCCATTAGATATCCTTTAATATTGATTAAAATTACCTTCATAATATAATAATTTTAATAAAGATTGTTATAAATAAAAAAATTAATATTTATTATTTTTATTTAAGTTTTATGATGTTAATGTCAGAAAAATTAAAAAAGGATGAAATTATGTTAAGAATATTTTTCTCAATAATTGCTTTTTGTACTCTTTTAAGTGCAAATCAAAATACTAAATTAGAAAATGCTCAAGTAAGTAATAAAGAAATTAAAAATTTTGCAAATGCATCAGTTAAACTAAATACTTTAAAAGTTTCTATTCAAAATAAAATGGATAAAAAATATAAAAAGACTGAACAGCCTTTGTCAAGTAAAGAAGTAGAAAGCTACAATCAAGAGTTTATGAATAAAGCAAAAGTTGTTATTCAAGATAATAATCTTACAATACAAAAATATAATTCACTTTCTCAGTTGTTTAAAAATGATAATAATTTTAAAGCAAGAGTACAGTCATTATTATTGAAAAAATAATTTTAAAATAAGGGCAAAAAAATGGAAATCCCTAATAATGCACAAAAAATTAAAGTTGAAAACAGTACAGTAGACTTTTTTGTATATGAACAAGATGATATTAAATATTATTACTTTGATACTTCATCTTGCGCAGTGCCAGAACCTATGATAAATGCAATGGCAGGTTTAAAACTAATAAATGATTCTAAAAATAAACTAATCATGCTAAACCATCAAATACCAGCTGGGTTATTCCCAAGAATTGAAAATAGTTTTGATTTTGAAATAAAAAGATTAGAAGAACAAAACAATGTTCTTATAACTTTTTCATACAAACAAGACTCTCTAGCAGAAGTTGATTTTAATAATAACCAATGCTTAGGATAAACTATTTTAGTCTATTTTTTATTTTAAATAGACTAAATAGTTTTGAAAGCTTTAAATAAAATCTATTTGTAAAGTTATTTTTGCTCTTTGAATTTAAATAATTCACAATTTCATAATTTCCAAAAATAGAAGCAAACATTATAGGTGTTGTTTTCATTCCATTATTTTCATAAATATTAGCATTTGCTTCTACTAAAAGTTTTACAATATCAAAGTAACCCTTAAAGCAAACTCCTGCTAATGGAGTTTGCCCTCTATCATTTTTCTTATCAACTTTTGCATTAAAGTTAAGAATCATCTTTGCTGTTTCATAATTTCCATTATATGAAGCTAACATTAATAGTGTATTACCTTTAGAATCTGATAAGTCAACTGGCATTTTGGCTTCTAACATAGCTTTTAAATCTTCTGTTTTTCCTTGCCTTGCATAATCTAAAGCAAATAGTTGAAGTTCTTCATATCTTTTTAATTCTTCAGCTGATATTTCCATTTTAAATTCCTAATGCTTTTTTTACTCCCATTTTATATGCTTTATCAATTTTTCCAAATAATTCTAATTGTCTATTTATTATATTTAAAGGAACTCCATCCATTGCACGAGCTATATTTCCAAAAAGCTGTTCTTTTTCATTTTCATTCATTAAATTAAAGAGTGCTCTTGGTTGAGAAAAATCATCATTGCTTTCTCTATGGTCATATCTTTTAGCATAAGTATCTTCTATTTTTAAAGCTGGTTCTTCAAAAGCTTTATCTTCAACTGGCCCATCAAAACTATTTGGTTCATAATATGCATCGCTTATATCTTTTTGATCATAATTCATAGCACCATCAGCATGATAAGTTTTAACATCAACTATTGGTCTATTTACAGGTAACATTTCATAATGAGTACCCACTCTATATCTATGGGCATCTGGATAAGAAAAGATTCTAGCTTGAAGCATCTTATCAGGTGAAAAACCTATTCCAGCAACTACATTTGAAGGTGAGAAAGATGCTTGTTCTACTTCATTGAAATAATTTTTTGGATTTTCATTTAGTGTAAGTTCTCCAACTTTTATCATTGGATAATCACTATGTGGCCAAACTTTTGTTAAATCAAAAGGATTAAAAGAACATGCCAAAGCCTCTTCTTCTGTCATTATTTGAATTTCAAAACTCCATTTAGGATAATTTCCTTGATTAATATTTTCAAATAAATCTCTTTGATTTGATTCTCTATCTTTTCCAACAATCTCTTCTGCTTCTTTATCTGTAATAGTTTCTATTCCTTGCATAGTTTTAAAGTGAAACTTAACCCAAAATCTTTCATTTTTTTCATTTATTAAGCTATATGTATGTGAACCATATCCATTTATATGTCTATATGATTTTGGTAAACCTCTATTTGACATCAATATTGTTACTTGGTGTAAACTTTCTGGACTTAACGACCAAAAATCCCAAGCAGCGGTATTGCTTCTTAAATTTGTTTGTGGATGTCTTTTTTGAGTATGAATAAAATCTGGGAATTTGTATGCATCTCTTACGAAAAAAACAGGTGTATTATTTCCTACTAAATCCCAATTGCCCTCTTTTGTATAAAACTTAAGAGCAAAACCTCTTACATCTCTTTCTGCATCAGCAGCACCTCTTTCACCTGCAACTGTAGAAAATCTAAGTAAAAGCTTTGTCTCTTCTGATTTTTGTAAAACTTTTGCTTTTGTATATTTTGAAATATCTTCTGTAATAACAAGCTTTCCATAAGCTGCACTACCATTTGCATGTACAACTCGTTCAGGAATTCTTTCTCTATTTTGATGGGCTAATTTTTCTATTAACTGATAATCTTGCATAAGTACAGGACCACGTTCTCCTGCTGTTATTGAGTTTTGATTATCCGAAATTGGATTTCCCGCAGTTGTTGTCATAGTCTTTTTCATAAAATGCTCCTTTAGTAGAAAAGATTTTTCTTTAATACTAAATCTTATTGTTATAATTGTTAAATAGAACTTAGTTAATTTTTACAGTTAAATTATAACTATATAAAATAATTTAAAACAAGCATAATAAAAAATGCAGATAATAAAGTTTGCACAGTAATAATAGATGACATTAGTTTTATATTACCTCCAAGTTGTCTTGCCAAAACAAAAGATGATGGAGCTGTTGGCAAAACTGCAAAAATTATGAGTATAGAAATCATAAAGTCATTTAATTTAAAAAAATCAGCTATAACAAACATAATCAAAGGAGTTAACACAAGTTTGGCTATGTTTGTAATAACTATCTCCTCTTTAGATGAAGTTATCTCTTTTATAACTAAACCAAAACCAACTGATAAAAGTCCAAGAGGAAGAGCAGCAGAACTTAAAATTTCTAATATCTTATCAAAGCTTGAGAAAAGCTCAATTCCCATAAAATTTATAAATCCACCTAGAAAACATGCCACAATTAAAGGATTAGTGATTATAGATTTTATTAAATATAAAAATGTTAATTTACTATCATTTACATAAAGAGCAAAAATAGATATACAAATAATATTAATAAAAGGAATTACAAACATCATTAATATAGCAGCTAAAACCAATCCTTTATCACCAAAAACAGAATCAGCTAAAGCTAAAAATACATAAGTATTAAATCTAATTGAACCTTGAACTATTGAAGTAAAAGAGTCACCTTTAAAATTAAATATTTTATTTATTAAAATTAAGATTATCAAAACTAAAGATATAGTAAAAAGTGCAGTTAAAACAAAATTTATACTATTAATCCCTTCAAAAGATGCAGTTGCAAGTTTATAAATCAATAATGATGGCATTAATACATAATATGTTAACTTATCTGCTTGTGGCCAAAACTCCACTGAGGGAAATTGTATCTTTTTTAAAAAGTAGCCAATCATAATCAAGGAAAAAATAGGAATAATCGCTGTGAAAATATGTATCATGTGCAACCTTTAACTTAACTTTATAAAAAGTTTCAATATAATTTAGTTTTACGAAACAATTTTGAAACTTTAAATTATAGATAAAAATTATAAGGCTAAGATTAAATGCTATTTAAATCTAATAAAAAATATACTCTTTCTGATATCCAAAAACTTTTTTCTCAAATTCCAGTAATATTTATTTTATTACTTGCAATACTATCTTTAATCATCTCTTATTTTCTTTTAGAAACAAAAAAAAATACAAAAATAGATTTACTTAAACAAAAAGCCTTTTTAAACTATGAATTTAAAAAAAAACAAGAACTAAATGAATTTAGAATCAAAGTAAAAGAGCAATTAAAGGAAATATTTTTACATGAAGAGATTTTACTAAAAAAAGTTACTTATAAAACAATAGGATATTTAGAATCAAACTCATTAAGTAAGTTTGAATTACTAACTGATTATTTAAAGAAAATTGAAAAAAACAATAATATCGAACTTGTTGTTTTTACAAAAAATAATCTAAATATTTTATATGGAAAAGAGTCTATTTATTATCTTAAAAAACTTATTTTTAATACAAATAAAACAATACATGAAGATGTAACTTTAAAATATATTTATTCACAAGGTCAAAACAATCTACAATATTGGAAAGATGATTTAAAAAAAACTGTAAGATTAAGTTTTTTTGATAAAATAAATATCAATGGATATGAGTATTATATTGGTTCATTGTCTACAATTAACTCAATAAAAGAGATTACAAAAGAAGCACTAATAAATACAATACAAAAAGAAAACTATAATATTTGGTTTTATGATGTAATAATGCAGGATACTTACAATTTCCATGGTAAAAAAAGATTTCATAAATCAAATGTACTCTTAAAAAATAAAAAAAATAATATCTCTTATAATATATTAGAATACTATTTTATTGATAACGAATATAGCAATCTATTTAATAACACATTTTTTTACGACAAATATAATTTTTTAATTGCTTCTTTTTATAATACAAATGAAATAACAAAAGAGATTAAAGATAAAATAGGAAAAATAACAAAAGAGTACAACAATTTATTTTTTCAAATTTTTACCTTAATTATTGCTACGACATTATTTTTAGTATTATTTACTTATATTTTTTCTAATTTTATTAATAATATATTTAAAGAATACAATGATAAACTTGAGAATAAAACACTCTCTTTAGAACACTGGAAAAAAAGATTTGAATTAGCAATTATTGCTTCAAATGATGGTTTATGGGATATTGACTTTAAAACAAAGAAAATATATTTTTCAGATAAGTGGTTTGATATGTTTGGTTATAAAAAAGACGAAGTACAAACATTTTCAGATTGGTTTTCACTAATACATAATGAAGATAAAAAAAATGTAGAAAAACTTTTTGATAAAATTTTTGCAAAAGTTGATGATACTTTTATATGTGAATATAGACTTCAAACAAAAAATGAAGGTTTTAAATGGGTTTTAGCAAGAGGAAAAGCTTTCACTAACAACACAGATGAATTAGATAGAATGCTTATGATGTCTATGGATATTGACAAAAATAAAAGAATGAAAAAAGAGCTTTTAGATGTAGAGTATTTAGTTGAAGATGGGAAAATTGTTATTTTTAAACTTAATAATGATAAAGATTTAACGGTTAAATATATTTCAAATAGTATTAAAACTTTTGGATATACAAAAAAAGATTTTGAATCAGAATCTATGAATTTTATGAATTTAATTCATGAAGATGATAAAAATAAAATGCAAGTAGCAATCAATGCTGCATTAAAAAATGATTTACCAAACTTTACAGTTGAGTGTAGAATAAGAAACTTAGCAAATGAGATAAGATGGATATCAAGTAGAGTAATCTTGATTAAAAATCATTCTGGAGAAATATCATATTTTTATGGCTATATAAATGATATTACTAAAATAAAATTAAGTGAAGAAGAGTTAAAACTAAAAGTAGAAGATGAAGTTAAAAAAAATAGAGATAAAGATAGACTTTTAATTCAACAAAGTAAATTAGCCGCAATGGGAGAAATGCTTGGAAATATAGCTCATCAATGGAGACAACCTTTAAATAATGTATCATTAATTATTCAATTTTTAAGAGATAATTATCACAATGAATCAATTACAAAACCTCAACTTGAAAAATTTATAAATAAAGCAAATAAACACATAGAGTATATGAGTGAAACAATAGATGATTTTAAAAATTTTTACAAACCTTCAAAAACACAAACAAATTTTTCTATAAAAGAGTCTATAAACACACTACTATATATGATAAAAAATCAATACTCAAATGACAATATAAAAATAGAGTTTGATTGTGAAGATATAATAATAACAGGCTATGAAAATGAATTGAAACAAGCATTATTAAATATTTTAAATAATGCAAAAGATGCTTTACTTTTAAAAAAAGAGCAAAAAGAGTTTGAAGCAATAATTACAATTTTTGTCAAAAAAGTACAAAATAGTTTAATCATAGAAATTTCAAATAATGGAGATAATATAAAAGATGAAATAATTGATAAAATATTTGAACCTTATTTTACAACAAAGTTTGAGCATCAAGGCACTGGTATAGGTCTTTATATGACAAAATCAATTATACAAACAAATATGAAAGGTAAAATTGAAGTAGAAAATATAAAAGATGGTGTGAAATTTATAATCACACTAAATATTTAATTAATAGGATAAATTATGGATAAGATAACTACAAGAGTTTTATTAGTTGAGGATGAAGAAGATGCAAGAGAAATATTAAGCTTTTATCTTGATACAATTTTTGATGAAGTTCAAATTGCTTGTGATGGGCAAGAGGGTCTTAATATTTATAAAAAGTATTATGAAGAAGAAAAATCTTTTGACTTAGTTCTAACAGATATAAAAATGCCAAATAAAGATGGCTTAACTATGGTAGAAGATATAACAAAACTAAACGATGAACAAAAATTTATTATTGTATCTGCATATAAAGATGAAGAGTATTTATTTAAATCAATAGGATTAAATATAATATCATATTTTGTAAAACCATTAGAAATAAAAACGGTAATGGAGATTTTAAAAAAAGTAAAATCAAAAGTTTTAGAAGACAAATCAAAAAATGAAAATTTAAGTGAAATAATCAATTTAAATAAAACTTACTCTTTTAATACAAAAACAAATCTATTATATAAAAAAGATGAATTAATCCATCTTTCTAAAAAAGAGACCCTTTTACTTAAAGCACTAATAACAAATATAAAGCAAATTAAAACAAAAGAGTTTTTAAAAAAATCCATATGGAATGATACAAATACATCAGATGCAACAATGAGAACTGTTATAAAAAGAGTAAAAGATAAGGTATCTGATGATGATTTTATTAGTTCAATAAAAGGTATTGGTTACATTATAGAGTAATAAAAGCCCAAAAATACACAAATTTGACATAAATTTTAAAATTTGAAACAATTTTGAAACAATTTTGTTTCAAAATATGTTATACTTTTTTTGTAAAAATTAAAAGGAGAACAAAATGTCAAAATTGTCATTTTTAAAAAAGCTTTTTGTTTCATCTGCAATAACTACAGTTATGTTAACAAGTGCAAATGCAGCAAAAAATGAATCAAAATATGTAATTGCAACAGCAAGTACAGGTGGGACTTATTATCCAGTAGGTGTAGGAATTGCAACAATTGCTTCATTAAAATTAGCAAAAAGTAGTAATCTAACTTTTTCAGCAATTACATCAGCTGGTTCTGGTGAAAATATTGATATGCTTGAAAAAGGTGAAGTGAATTTTGCTATTTTACAAGGTCTTTTTGGTTCTATGGCTTGGCAAGGAAAAGCTAAATATAAAAATAATCCAAAGAAAAATTTAAGATCAATTTCTATGTTATGGCAAAATGTTGAACAATTTACTATAACAAAAGAGTATGCAAAAACTGGAAATATCAATGATTTAAAAAATCTTTATGGTGAAAGATTTTCAATTGGTGGAAGAAGTTCAGGTTCTAGAGTTTCTGCTGAAACAATTATGGAATCTCTTGGTATAAACTATAATAAAATGAATATACAATACTTAGGATATACTCCAAGTTCAACTGCTTTACAAGATGGTAAAATTGAGGGTATGAATACTCCATCTGGTCCTCCAACATCAGCTGTTACAAATGCTTTTGCGTCTATTGGAAATGATAAAATAAAAGTATTAGATTTTAATAAAAATGATTTAAAGAAAATAAGTGATAATTATCCAGTATGGACTCCTTTTACTATTAAAGCAGGAACATACCCAGGACAAGACAAAGATATCAATACAATTGCTCAACCAAATTTACTAGTTGTTACAAAAGATACACCAGAAGAGACTGTATATCTTTTAACAAAAACAATTTATGAAAACTTGCCATTTTTAAATACTGTTCATAAAGCTACAAAAGCTATGTCTTTAAATAAAGCTATATCAGGTCTTCCTATGCCTTTACATCCAGGTGCAGTTAGATTTTATAAAGAAAAAGGAATTGATATTCCTAAAAGTCTTATTTTAGAATAATCAAGAATTTTACTTACCAAAATAAGAATAAATATTCTTCTTTTGGATATATATTATATAAGTAATTATAAATTATTTATGTAGTTTATATATAAAACAATAGGAAAACAAAATGATAAAAATTAAATATTTTAAAGAAATCACTTTTATTTACGCGATATTTATATCACTATTTCATTTTAGTGTAAATATTTGGGGAGGATTAAGTAATTTATGGTTTAACTCTGCACACTTTGCACTTTTAGCTTCTCTTGGTTTTTTAACTTATGAAGCAAGTAAAGATAAAAATGAAGTTTCAATTTTAAATCTAATTTTTGCAATATTGTCACTTTTAACATTCTTTTATATGATGTTTTTTGAAGAGAGCCTTTATGCTGTTGCTAATTCACAAATGAGAACAAGTGATATAATTGTAGCAAGTATGACTATTTTATTAGCAATTGAAATGGTTAGAAAATCAACAGGATATGTAATACCTGGAATAATTGTTTTTTGTATTGCATACATATTATTTTTAGGACAACAATTTGAGGGTGTTTTTGCTTTTGGTGGTATGAGTGTAGAAAGATTTCTTTATAGAATGTTTTATACAAATGAGGGCTTATTTGGTCCTATTGCTACAATATCTTCAACTTATGTATTTATGTTTATTTTATTCGCTGCATTTTTATTAAAATCTGGTGCAGGTGATTTTATAGTTGATGTTGCAAACGCAGTTGCTGGGAAATATACAGGTGGTACTGGTCATGTAGCAGTTATTTCATCGGCTTTAATGGGAACTATATCAGGTTCTGCTGTTGCAAATACTGTTTCAACAGGTTCCATTACTATTCCTATGATGCAAAAAGCAGGTTTTAAATCAAAATTTGCAGCAGCAGTTGAAGCAGCAGCTAGTACAGGGGGTCAAATTATGCCTCCAATTATGGGTGCTGGTGCATTTATTATGGCGCAAATGACTCACATTCCATTTATTACTATTATCTCTGTTTCTGTTTTGCCTGCAATTTTATATTTTGCTTCAATAGCATTTTACATTAATATTCATGCTAAAGAAAATAAAATAAAAGGTGAAAATAGTAATGTTAAAATATTACCTATTTTAAGAGAGGGCTTTCACTTTGTAATTCCTTTATCAACTTTAATTGGTTTATTAATCTATGGATTTACACCTACATATTCAGCAGGTATAGCAATAGTAACTATAGTTTTAGCTTCATATCTTACAAAAAATAAAAGAATGGGAATAAAAGATATATTAGAAGCTTTAGCACTAGGTAGTAAAAATATGATTGTAACTGGTGTTTTACTTATTGCTGTTGGAATTATTGTAGGTGTTATTAATATATCAGGAATTGGTATTACTTTTTCTCAATTAATTATGGAATGGTCAGGGAATTCACTTTTTATTGCTATAGTTTTAATTGCTATTGCATCTTTAGTTTTGGGAATGGGATTACCTGTTACTGCATCATATGTTGTTTTATCAGTTTTATCTGCACCTGCTTTAGTAGGATTAATGTTAAGTCCAGAAATGGCAGCACTTGTAAATGCAGGAGTTCAAATTCCTGAAGTTACTATGTATTTATTATCTGCACATTTAATAATATTTTGGTTATCACAAGACTCAAATTTAACTCCTCCTGTATGTCTTGCTGCATTTGCAGCTGCTGCAATTGCTAAAACACCTCCAATGGCTACTGGTATGACATCTTGGAAAGTTGGAAAAGGTATGTATATTATTCCATTACTTTTTGCATTCACACCCTTAATTAATGGAACTTGGATAGAAAGGTTTGAAGTATTTGGTTTTGCATTATTTGGAATTATGTCTTTTTCAATTGTAATGGAAGGATTTTGGGATAGAAAAATGAGTATATTAGAAAGAGCTGTATTTGCAGTTGCTGCAATACTTTTATTAACTCCAGATACTATTTTTAACATGCAAAGTTACTTAGGAGTAGTTCAAAATACTCATATTGTTGGGTTTGGTATTTTTGCTGTGACAATTATAATGCATAAAGTATTATTTAAAGAAGAAAGCTCATATGCAAAAGCTAATTAATTTAAAAAATATAGGATTTTAAAATGTATGATTACTTAATAATTGGTGCTGGTATTATAGGATTAAATATTGCGAAGAATTTAAAAGAAAGGTTTCCCTCTTCAAAAATTCTACTTTTAGAAAAAGAGAAAGAAGTAGGATTACATAGTTCAGGTAGAAATTCAGGAGTTTTACATGCAGGTTTTTATTACACTGCAAACTCATTAAAAGCTAAGTTCACAAAAGAGGGAAATGAAGCATTAAAAAAGTTTGTTAAACAAAGAGGTTTAAAAATAAATGAATGTAAAAAAGTGGTTGTAGCTACAAATGATAAGGAGCTTGAGGGATTAGAAGAGCTTAAAAGAAGAGGTGATGCAAATAGTGTTGAACTTCAATGGCTAGATGAAAAAAGTTTAAGTAAACTTTATCCTAATATTAAAACATATAAAAAAGCTTTACTATGTCCAAGTACAGCTACTGTAAATCCAAAAGAAGTTACAAAAGAGTTTGCAAAAGTTATTCAAGAATTAAAAATAGAGCTTATTTTAGATTGTAAATATATCTCAAGTAATTGCAATGTAGTATCTACAACAAAAGGAGATTTTCAAGCTATGAAAGTTATAAACTGCGCAGGTTTATATGCTGATACAATAGCAAAAGATTTTGGATTTTCAAAAGATTATGTAATTATTCCATTTAAAGGCATATATTTAAAAGATAAAAATAATAATTCAAATTTAAAAACAAATATTTATCCTGTACCAAATCTTGCTAATCCTTTTTTAGGAGTACATTATACTTTAACAGTGGATAATGAAAGTAAAATTGGACCTACTGCTATTCCTGCATTTTGGAGAGAGAATTATAAAGGTTTTGATAACTTTAAGTTAAAAGAGTTTATTCAAATTTTATATTATGAATCAAAACTATTTATAAGTAATGCTTTTGGTTTTAGAAGTTTAGCTTTTAGTGAGATAAAAAAATATTCATTATCTCATCTAAAAAATCTTGCAATGACTCTTACAAATAAAAAAATGAATCATAAGGGCTTTGATTCATGGTCAACTCCTGGAATTAGAGCACAATTATTAAATAAAAATACTTTAGAATTAGTACAAGATTTTGTAGTTGAATCAGATGAAAATTCAATACATGTACTAAATGCTGTTAGCCCTGCTTTTACATCATCAATTCCCTTTGCAAATTGGGTAGTTGAAGAACATATATTAAAAACAACAAACTAATATATATACATTAAGTCTATAAATATAAAACTATTTATAGACTTGTTTAATCAAATTCAACTAGTATCATTCCAAGAAAATATTTATCTTTATAGACTTCAATCTTATAAATTTTATTATCTTTGGAGATACTAAATCTTTTTTCTAATTTATCAAGAGTAATCTTTATATTATTCTCATTTATTATATTATCTTTTGAAAAACCTATAACATTAACTCTATAATCATTATTTGCTTTTACTTTAAAATACTCTTTTACTTTGATTGTATCTGAAAAATTAATTTTTCTTTTTTCTCCATCAAACTCAATTAAAATATTTTTTATTTCATTTTTATAATCAAATCTTTGAGGATGTAATTTTGCAACTGTTTTATTTCCAATTTTTAAATAATATATACCATTTTTATAAATTTTTGCTCCTAAAGGATGCTTAAAATCAAAACTATTTTGAGTATGTTTTAAAGGAAAATAGTATAAATTTGGTTTGATATTATTTAAATCAAGCTTTATTACATCATTAATAGACACACTCATAAAATTATTTAGAATTGTACTAAGTTGTTCTAAGTTATTCAAATCAAAATTTTTTTCATACTTTATACCCATAATGTCCATAAATCCCTCAATTGCTTTTAATTGGTATTTTACTTTTTGAGTTAAGTTAGTAATATTTTTACTTGTTTCAACAGCAAAAGCAGGTTTATTATTTTTAATAGCAAAATAAGTTAAAGATAATTGCATTTGCTCATCTTTTTCTTTTGTTTTTGTATTTTTAATATTAAAAGTATGATAGTCTTCTAATAGCTCATCATTTATATTTTCACTAACTTTTTTAGCAAGTTTTGTAAGGTTAAAGTATCTATGTTCTTTTTTTAAAAGCTCTTGATCGATAATAAATGCTTGTCCCCAAGCACTTGGATTAAATATTGAATTTTGCCAATTATGTCTATAAAAGCCTCTTCCATCATGTAAATTCAATATTAAATCAATTTGTTCATTTTTGATAATTTTTTTGATTTTTATAATATCATTGTAGTCTTTATCAGCTTTGCTAACAAAGTTAAACTTTCGGTTCATATCACCATGAATTCCTCTTCTGTTTCTAATTAAACTTTCAAAATTTAAATTAGGAACAAGCCATAAAGAACCTTTTTTTATTTTATAATTACTTACAAGTATAGAACTTGCAAAGTACCCACCTGGCTCATCACCATGTATTCCACCAATAACTAAAAGAGTATCACCTTTTTGTTTGGACTCTTTTTTATATAAATCAAAATTTAAATCCTCTACAGCAGCACATACATTATAAATTAAAAAAATTAAAAAAATTAATCTTGACAAAACAAGCCTTTAATTAATCAATTTAATGTATTTAGCTTGTTTTGAATATAACTTCTAACTTGCTGATAATCTATTGTTTCTTTAAAGTCCTCAAACTTTGCTCCACTTGCATTTACATGGCCGCCACCTTTTGCAAGTTTTTGAGCAATATATGATACATCAACTTTTCCATCTGCTCTAAAACTAGCATTTCCTTTTCTTCCAACATCAATAAAAAAATCATAATCAGGATTTGCTTTTAAAAAAGCATTTGCAGGAATAGAGATAGAACCTAAAGTATAAGTTAATAATCCTTTATGCTCTTTATAATGAATAGTTAAATTATCTTTTATTTTTTCTAAAGAAGAGACTAGGTACTTTGCACTTAAATTATCTATTGTATCATCAATCCCACTAGTATTTAAAAACTCTTTTTTTAGCTTATGAATATCATTGTCAAGTTGAATATTTGCATTCTCTTTAGTAATATATGTGGCTGCTTTTTTTAATAAAAAAATTCTAAAATCTCTATTTAAATCAGCAAATAAAACATTGTTAATCTCTCTTACACGACTTATCATACTTAAAAGAACTTTCCCAAATTCAAAATTAAAAGTCTCATTATCTAACCAAATATCAATAGCATTTACACTATTTATTAAAGGTTTAATCCATTTATCATCATCTTTAAAACCGCCATACTCTTGTGTTATATAATCATAAGTTATTTTTGCAGCACATCTATTTAAATCTAAGAAATACCAATCATAAGTATCTGCGCTTTTTTGTCCTGTTGCATGGTGATCTAAAAGTTGTAGTTTTATATTAAAACCTTCTTCTTTTAACTTATTTATATCTTTATGTAAATCTTTTGATTCTTGATATGTTAAATTCAAATCAGTTATTAAAAGAAATATCTCTTCACTTTTGTCAAGATTGTTTATTAGTTCTAAAACTTTTTTTATACTAAGTTTTACTTCAAGTCCGTAGTTTGCATTTAAAAAAACTCCACTTTTAAAAAACTCTTTTGTTAATAATTGGCAAGAAAAACCATCTAAATCTGTATGGGATATATGAAATAATTTCATGAAGCTATGTCCTTAAGGGTTAAGTCCTTCAAGAACACGTTTATTTTATTTTGTAAATTATTTAGTAAAGGCCAAATTGTACAAGTATTAGCAACATCTGATGGGCATGAATTTGCTGATGGAGAGCACTCAAATACAGATGGTATTCTCTCTTCTGCTGCTGTTGTTATTTCCAATATTGTAAGTTTGTCATATGATTTTTTCAAAGCAAATCCACCATTTACACCTCTGTGAGACACTACAATATCTTGCTTTGCTAAATTTTGCATTATTTTTGCTAAAAATGACTTTGAGATATTAAGCTCTTTTGATAAAACATCAACATTTTTTGGTTTGTCACTTTTTGCAATTGATATTAAAGATAACAATGCATATTCGCTTTTTTTTGTTAATAACATACTTTTCCTAACTAATTTTTAATAAACATATTCTACTAGAAGTAAAATTAATATTAATTTTTTTTAAAAACTAAATTCTGTATTTATAAAAAATTTAAAAAAAAAGGTTGCAAGAAAACTTGCAACCTTTAAAGATTTCAGTTTAAATAAACTTACTTAGCTCTAATTCCTAATTCAGTAACTACTGCTGTGAATCTATCATGAGCTGTATTTTTTAAATATTTTAAAAGTCTTTTTCTTTTACCAACCATTTTTAAAAGACCTAATCTTGATGAGTGATCTTGTTTGTTGATTTTTAAATGCTCAGTTAATACTCTAATTTGCTCTGTTAATAATGCAATTTGTACTTCTGAAGAACCTGTATCTTTATCATTTTTTTTGAACTTTGCAATAATACTTGCTTTTACGTCCTGATCTAAAGCCATAATGACCTCCTAATAGGTATATAATCTCACTTAAACAAATTTTAAGTGGACGCGAATTATATCAAACTATTATTAAAGCTAGTTTAAGTTATAATTAAACCTTCTTCAAAAATAAAATCCCTACTTCTTAAAAGGAAATTTATGTTAAATATCACCTATAAAAAAGAGATTATATATAAACTTTATATGCTTGTAGCCTTTGCTATTTTTGCACTTGTAATGTATCAAGGATATATTCAAAAAGGTGGAGTTTATACCCTATTAATGTTTTTAGCATTTTTTTTAATGGCTTTTCAGATTGCATCTATATTTTATGTTTTACTGGTTCAAAGAAGATTAGAATTAAAAGTTGAAAATGATATTTTATCTTGGACAGTTTATGATAATAAAAAAGTATATAAAACAAATAGTATAAATATTAAAGACATTAAAGATACAAAAACTGAGATAAACTACCTTACTGGAAATATTTATTCAAATTTCACTGCTACTTTTACACTAAATGATGATAAAAAAGTTGTTTTAACAGATGGACTTTTATATGATTTTGGACTTGAAAAGTCTGAAGAAATTGCTACTTTTTTATTAAAATATAATTTAGGGCATAAAGATGATATCAAGTTTATAAAACTTATTGATGAATTAAATATTGATATAGCTAAAGAGCAAAAATTTATTAAAAAAGATGAGAAGTCTTATATTATAGGTGTTATATCAAAAAATAAAAAAGAATTTTTGGCATTAAGATTACAAATAGAGTCTTTATATAAAGATTATAATGATGTACAAAAAAATACTAATAATGAATTTATGGTAAAAAATACTCAATTAAAAGATAGTTTTATTGCTCTTCGTTCAAATCCTATTGGATATATGGTAGAGTTTTATAATGTAAATAAAAAGCCTGAACTTAAAATGTTAAAAGAGTTTAAAGGTGTTACTATTAAAAATAAATTAGCAAATATTGTAAGAAATAAATAGTAAAAGTAAAACTTTTACTATTTAAATAAAAGGATTTTCATCCTCCCGTTTCATAAAATGCTCTTGTTGAAGTTTCAGTTCCATCTTCTTCTGACCATTTGTTTTTTTCAGGTTTTGTTCTTAAAACCTCTTTTAAAATATCAACTGCTTTATCAATCTCATCATTTTGAACCGCATCTTTAATACTCATTGCATCTTCAAAATATAAGCATGGAATTAAGAATCCCTCAGCTGTTAATCTGATTCTATTACATGAAGCACAAAAATCATCTTTATGAGGTTCAATTATTCCAAATTGATAACCATCTTCTAACTCATAATATTGAGCAGGTGAACTAGTGTCTCTTGGAACCATTTTAAAATTATATTTTTTAGAAATTATATCTTTAATCTCTTTTGAGTCTAAACCTTTTGCACTATCTTTTGCATAATGATTTTCCATAAACTCAATAAATCTTACTACATATCCTCGTTCTTTACAAAACTCTAAAACTTCTATAATTCCATCATCATTTATTCCTTTTATAGGAACACAATTTACTTTGATTTTCAAACCTACTTCATCTGCTTTTTTTATTCCTTCTAAAACCTTTGCCAAAACATCTTTTTGAGCAATTTTTGCTGCTACATCTGGCTTTAAAGTATCAAGTGAAACATTGATTCTTTTTAGTCCAGCATCCTTGAGTTTTTGGGCAACTTTAGGTAATAAGTAAGCGTTTGTTGTAAGTGCTAAATCTATATCACTTTTATAATCATATATCATTTTAATAAAGCTGTCTAAATCTTCTCTTAAAAGAGGTTCACCACCTGTAATTCTAACTTTTTTTATACCCTCATCAATTGAAACTTTTATAAATTTAAATAAATCTTCATATGAAAGTAAGTTCTCTTTTGGAACCCACGAAAAAGGTTTTTCAGGCATACAGTATTGGCACCTAAAATTACATCTTTCAGTAACAGATACTCTTAAATAATCAACAACTCTATTATGTCCATCTATTAACATAATTTTCTCACTTTTTTTTAAAAATTTTAAAAGCTTAATATAAAAAAGCTTAATTCTAGAAAAATTTTAACTATAAATTGTTATAAGTTCTTCTTGATTTATAGTTTTATTTTTCATATCAATAAGACTTTTGTCTTTATAATTTCTAAGTACTCTTGATAAAGTCTCAGGTGTTATATTAAGCATTTGAGCAATTAGAATATTTTTTGTATTAAAAAAGTCTTCTTGATTCTCAACTATATATTTTGCAACTCTTTGATGTGTATCTAAAACCAATTGTGAAGAGATGATTCTTTCTAAATTTTTTATCTTTTTTATAAGTGAAGATTGTATTTTTAAAATTAAATCTTCATTTGAATAGATAATTTTTCTAAATTTTTCAAAATCAATTTTTAAAACTTCACACTCACTATATGCAACAGCACTTGCTGGATAAGGTATCTTTTCAAAATTACTTAATTCTGCGATAAGTTCATTATCATAAAAATACTTCATAACAATCTCTTTACTGTTACTTGTGCTTTTATAAAGTTTAACTACACCTTTTATTAATAAATGTAAATATTTTGATTCATCACCTTCATAAAAGATGATATTATCTTTTACATAATTACTTTTAACAGAAATATTTTCTATTTGTCTGATCGTCTTTTCATCTAAATCTTTAAATAAATAAAGCTCTTTTAAATTCATGTACCATCCTTAATTTAATCGCTGCCAAGCTTCATCTAAAGAGTTAACTCTTTTTGAAAAGAGTAAATATAATGCAATATTAAACTTACTTAGCTTTATAATCTCTTCATCAGGATTATTAATTATATTTTTAGTCTCTTCTAAAGATATATGTTCATATTTTCTATTATAATTAATACCATAATCTTTTAAATTAAAACTTGTTTCAACTATTTTTTCATCTATTTTTTGCCAATACTTACCATCTGAAAAGACCTCAGGACTACCCTCAGCTCCTTTTACTACGCTTACATCTTCAAAATAGTCTTTAAAAACTTCAATATACTTTTTCACATATGGTTTATGAAAAGCTGTAGTTACTGCATATTCACTTTTTGCAACTCCTAAAAGTTTTTCTACTGTATTAAAAACAGTTCTAAGGCCTAATTCATGCCTTACTGAAGTTAAATCACTTAATTGTTTTAAATAATTTGCCCTATTAAAAGTATATATATTCTCACCTAAATCATACTCTAAAACCAAATCTTTTGTACACATTCCAATCTTTGCTGGTTGTAACTTATCTGTTGAAATTATTAAATTTAGAGGTTTAATATCACTGTTTTTTTCATAAAACTGCTTTAATATATCTTTGAATAAAGGGAATAAAAAAGGATTTCTTACTCTTCCATCAAATGAATAACCAAGCTCAATTGAGTCTTTTACTTCATAAAATTGCATAAAATTTCTCAGTGCTTTTACACAAGCTTTTAGTTCATCATCACTTTCAAGTTTTACTCTAAATCCTATTAAAAATGCTCCTATTTGCGCATCACTTGCCTCTTTATTTAAGATTTTTGTTATTGCATCTATAACCTCATCTTCTTGTAAATCTCTATTTCCTTTAAAACCTGTTCCAACAGCTTTTATATATTTTTTAAAACTCAATTTCTAACCTTATTAATGAATATTATAATATAATTAATCAAATTTTATAATAGGATAATATAGAATTGCTTAAATAAAAAAATTACAAAAGGATATTATTGTTATTAGAAGATACTATAAAAAATATTGAATTTTTTGAAGAACTAAATGAAAAACAAGTAAATACATTAGCTAGCTTTTCAAATGTATCTACTTATCCTAAGAATTCAATTTTATATTATGAAACGGAAATAAATAATAAACTTATGTTTCTAGTAGATGGTTTAATAAAAATATATAAAGTTGACAAATTTGGAAACGAGATTTTTTTATATCACATATATAAAAATAGTATGATATCAGAGCTATCTTCATTAGATAGTAAAGAAATACAATGTTTTTCAAATGCTGAATTTACGCAAAATTCAACTATATTGGTTGTTGATTATGAAAAGTTTAAAGAAAACTTTTTAGATAAAAATATTTTAACTTCAAAGCTAATTGAAGTTTTACTAAAAAAAAGTCAACAATTTCAATGTATTATAAATAGAGAATTAGTATTTGATGCAACTGCTAAAGTTGCATTTATGTTAACTCAAGATTTAGATATGTTTAATCAATTAAAAAGACAAGAAGTATCATTTATGTTACATATTCAACCAGAAACTTTATCAAGAGTTTTAAAAAGATTAAGTAGAAATAAAACAATAAGTATCCAAAATAGTAAAGTAACAATTCTAAACAAAGAAGAACTTGTATCAATATTCAAAGGAATTGGTGTATGAAAAAAACAGCAGCAATAAGTAATAAAATCAAAACAATTGGTTTATTATTTGTTATTTTAATGTCAAGTGTTATAGCAACAACAATATATTTAAATGCAAAAAATGAAAAAGATGCTCTAATAATAAATATTGCAGGTAAACAAAGGATGCTAACTCAAAAAATATCAAAAAATGTATTTTATCTTTATCACAATAATCAACATAGTTTTTCAGAACTTGATAATGCAACTCAAGAATTTATATATAACTTAAACTCTTTAAAAGATGGAAATCATTTAATCAAAATAGAACCAGCACCAACTACTGCTATTTCTAATCAAATATCAAAAGTAGAGATTTTATGGTCTAGTTTTTATAAAAATATTGAAGATATTAAAAAACTATTACAAAATAGAAATGGGAAAAATGAAAAAACATTAAAAATTTTAGTTGATACTGTATATGCTACTAACAATAATTTACTAAATGAAGTTGATAAAATTGTAAGTTTATATACAACATATTCAGAAAGAAAAACAACATTTATAAAATATTTTCAATATCTTTTTGCACTAATAATTATTAACTTAATTATCTATAGTTATTTTCAATTAAAAAGTATGGAAGAAAATGCTAAAAAATTTATAGAATTATCTAATAAAATAAAAGAAGGCAAATTAAATGAGCCGATTGATTTAATACATTTTGAAGCAGAAAAAGAGATAGTAGAAGCAACAAATACACTTAATTGCTTTATCAATAAAATAAATGCAGCAATGGCTTATTCAGATAATGCTTCAAAAAAACTAGAAGATTTGACAAATGAATTTGATGAAATCCTTGATGAATTAAGTGAATCAAGAGATTTATCAAGCCAATTATATAAAAGTGAAGATATGGTAATTGAATCACAAGAAAATTTATTAAACTTTACTCATAAATTAGAAGAGCTTAAAAAAGAGCTTAACTCTTTATCTAAAAATTGTAAAACAAAAGAATCTATTGTTTAAAATTCTGAATATATTTTTGGGCCTTTTGTCTTAAAAGGTCCATTCTCTTTTTTCCCTTTGGTAAAGTTGTTCTTAAATCTTTCATTTGCTTTAAAAAACAATCAATATCATTAGGAATTAATTTTTCAATATATTTTTTAAACTCTTTAGCAAATGCTGGTGCACTTCCCATTGTTGATACACATACAACTAAATCATCTTTTTTTATATATGAGGGTAAAATAAAATCACAATACTCTTCAAAGTCTGAAAAATTACACATGATTTTCTTATCTTTTGTTTCTTCATAAATATTTTTTTGTAATTTTAAATCATCAACTGCCACAATTAATATATCAATTTTTTCTAAATATTTACTATTGTAATTGTCTTGTAGATATATTAAGCTATATTTATTTATTGTCATTTTAAGTTCAGTCTTGATATGTGAAGAAACAATCATAATATCTTTAGTAAACTTTAACAGTGAAAGGACCTTTCTATGAGCCACTTCACCTCCTCCAATTACTAATACCTTTTTATTTTTCATATTTAAAAATATTGGTAAATAATTCAAATCATTCGCCTTAAGTGTTTTTTTAATTCTACTTTATTTTATGTTAAAAAGTAGTTTTAAAACAATTAAAACCCGACAAGAATTATCTTAATTTAAACTTATATTATTTGACTAAGGTCAATTATTATATTTAAAATAAGTGATACAATTCTTATGAAACAAAATTTTAAAGGAGATAAGATGTCGCTTTCAAGAAGAGATTTTCTTAGAAGTTCAGCCGCAGCTTCTGCAGCAGCAGCAGTTGGTATGAGTATGCCAACAGAAGTTCAAGCAGCAGCAAATAAGCTAGAGGGTGACTGGAGATGGGACAAAGCAGCTTGTCGTTTCTGTGGTACTGGTTGTGGTATTATGCTTGCTACGAAAAATGGAAAAATTGTTGCAGTAAAGGGTGATCCAGCAGCACCTGTAAATAGAGGGTTAAATTGTATTAAAGGTTATTTTAATGCAAAAATCATGTATGGTGCCGATAGATTAAAGCAACCTTTACTAAGAGTTAATGCAAAAGGTGAATTTGACAAAAATGGAAAATTTGCTCCTATTTCTTGGGAAAGAGCTTTTGATGAAATGGAATTTCATATTAAAAAAGCACTTAAAGAGTCTGGACCTGAGGGTGTTGGTGTATTTGCTTCTGGACAATATACAGTTATGGAAGGTTATGCAGCTCAAAAAATGATGAAAGCTGGATTTAGAAGTAATGCAATTGATCCAAATGCAAGACACTGTATGGCATCAGCTGTTGTTGGTTTTTACCAAACTTTTGGTATTGATGAACCATCTGGATGTTATGATGACATTGAACTTACTGATACTGTTGTTTCTTGGGGTTCAAATATGGCAGAAATGCACCCTATTTTATGGTCAAGGGTAACTGATAGAAAATTATCTGATCCTAATAATGTAAAAGTTATTAACCTTTCAACTTATAGACACAGAACTTCAGATTTAGCAGACATTGAAATTATCTTTAAACCAAATTCTGATTTAGCTTTATGGAACTATATTGCAAGAGAGATTGTATATAATCACCCTGAATCAATTGATTGGGATTTTGTAAAAGAACATATTGTATTTGCTGCAAGTCCAGTAAATATGGGTTATGGTATGAGAAGATCTGATGAAAAAGCCATCAAAGAAGGTAAATATACTGATAAAGAAATGGAAACTATTTCTAAAGAAATGTCAAAAATAGTTTCAGAAGATGAAGCTCCTGCCTTAGCTCCTTATGGATACAAAGCTGGGGATAATATGATAAATAAACCAGCTGGTTTAAAACACTGGGAAATCTCTTTTGAAGAGTATAAAAAATTCCTAGATCCATATGATGCAGATTATGTAACTCAAGTATCAAAAGGTGATCCTGATGAAACTGATGAAGAGTTTAAGAAAAAAATCAAAGAATTAGCTAATTTATATATTCAAAAAAATAGAAAAGTAGTATCATTTTGGACTATGGGTATGAACCAACATACAAGAGGAACTTGGGTAAATACTTTAGCATATAATGTTCACTTTTTATTAAATAAACAAGCAAAACCAGGTTCTGGTGCATTTAGTTTAACAGGACAACCAAGTGCTTGTGGAACTGCAAGAGAAGTTGGAACTTTCTGTCATAGATTACCTGCTGACATGATGGTAAAAGTTAAAAAACATAGAGATATTTGTGAAAAAGCTTGGAAAATTCCAAGTGAAACTTTAAATCCTGTTGGAAATCAACATATTATGAAAATTCACAGAGATATTGAAGATGGCGTAGTAAAATTTGCATGGGTAAATGTTTGTAACCCATATCAAGATACTGCAAGTGCTAGTCATTGGATAAAAGCAGCAAGAGAGATGGATAACTTTATTGTTTGTTCTGATGGATATCCAGGTATTTCTGCAAAAGTATCTGATTTAATTTTACCAACTGCTATGATTTATGAAAAATGGGGAGCATATGGTAATGCAGAAAGAAGAACACAACATTGGAGACAACAAGTTCTACCAGTAGGTGATTCAATGTCAGATACTTGGCAATGGGTTGAATTATCAAAAAGATTTACGGTAAAAGATTTATGGGGTGAATATACATTAAGAAATGGTAAGAAACTACCAGATGTTATTTCAAAAGCAAAAGCTATGGGATACGATGAAAATACATCTATGTATGATATTTTATTTGCAAATGAAAAAGCAAAATCTTATAAATTAGATAAAAATGATCCAATTCAAGCAGGTTTTGATAACTCTGAAGGATATGGAGATAGCAGAAATGTTGTTGGTAGTGATGGCGAAATATTTAAAGGATATGGATTCTTTATTCAAAAATACTTATTTGAAGAGTATGCAGATTTTGGTAGAGGTCATGCACATGATTTAGCTGATTTTGATACTTATCACAAAGTAAGAGGATTAAAATGGCCAGTTGTTGATGGTAAAGAGACTCAATGGAGATTCAATACTAAATATGATCCTTATGCTAAAAAATATGGAAAAACTGGAACTGACTTTGCTTTCTATGGAAAATTAGCAAAAGCTTTAGCACAAGGTGATTTAAAAGGAATAACAGACAAAAATAAAAAACCTTTAAAAAATAAAGCAAAAATCTTTGCAAGACCTTATATGGATTCACCTGAAATGCCAGATGAGCAATATCCAGTATGGTTAAGCACAGGTAGAGTACTTGAACATTGGCACTCTGGAACTATGACAATGAGAGTTCCTGAATTATACAGAGCAGTACCAGAAGCACTTTGTTATATGCATCCAGCAGATGCAAAAAAATATGATGTAAAACAAGGTGGACTTTGTTGGGTTGAAAGTAGAAGAGGAAAAGTTAAAGCAAGAGTCGAAACTAGAGGAAGAAATAGACCATCAAGAGGACTTGTATTTGTACCTTGGTTTGATGAAAAAGTGTTTATTAATAAAGTTTGTGCTGATTATACTTGTCCTCAATCAAAACAAACAGATTTTAAAAAATGCGCTGTGAAAATATATAAAGCATAGTTATTAAAATTGAGTTGATAATGATAGAAAATGCAGATCTAATGAGCAATCTTTACTTGTGTCATGGAAGTTCATTATCAATTAATATTATCAATTCAAAAAAGGGAGTATTGTCTTGAGCAATAACATTCCAAGAAAAGATCAAAAGATGAATAGAAGAGAGTTTTTTTTAAATGGTGCTAGAGCCTTAGGGCTTACAGCACTTGGAGGTTTAGTATGGAGTGCATATGTAGATGAAGTAACAGCATCATCACTTTTATTAAGACCCCCAGGAGCACTTGATGAAAATGATTTTCTTAAAACATGTATTAAGTGTGGGATGTGTGTTGAAGCATGTCCTTATGATACATTACAATTAGCAAAACCAGGAGATAACATGCCTTTAGGAACACCATATTTTATTCCTAGAGATATTCCATGTTATATGTGTCCTGATATACCATGTGTACCTGTATGTCCAACAGATGCATTAAATGAGAAACTAGTAACAACAAAAAATAAGCTTGATATAAATAAAGCTTCTATGGGTGTTGCTGTAATTGATGATAACAGTTGTATAGCTTTTTGGGGTATTCAATGTGATGCATGTTATAGAGCATGTCCACTTTTAGGTGAAGCAATTACTATTGAATATACTAAAAATGAAAGAACAGGGAAACACGCTTTTTTAAAACCAGTTGTTCATGCAGATGTATGCACAGGTTGTGGTTTATGTGAGAAAGCATGTGTTACTCAAAAAGCAGCAATTTTTGTATTGCCAAATGAGGTTGCAAAAGGGAAAGCTGGAGATTATTATATCAAAGGCTGGGATAAAAATGATGAAAAAAGATTAGAAAAAGCAACAAGCGAAACTACTAAGACAAAAATTAGTGAAAGAAAAGCAGTTGACTCTTTAAATGACTTAGGAGGGATTTTAGATGATTAATTTAATCAAAAAAAGTAAATTCCTAATAGCAAGAAGAATCACTCAAATTACTATTATGTTTTTGTATATCGCAGCTAATATTTGGGGCTTTAACTTTCTTATGGGAAACCTTAGTTCATCAAAACTTTTAGACACAGTTCCTTTAAGTGACCCTTATGCAGTACTTCAGATGTTTACAGCTGGTGCAGTAATAGCAAGTGATGTTTTAATAGGAGCTATTATTATATTTGTATTTTATATGTTTATTGGTGGAAGAGCATTTTGTTCTTGGGTTTGTCCTGTAAATATGATTACTGATTTAAGTAACTATATTAGAAGAAAATTTGGATTTAATAAAATTTTAAAAAGACAACCTGCAACAAGAAACATAAGATATTATGTATTAGTTTTAAGTTTGATACTCTCATTTTTTATGGGATATGCAGCATTTGAATTTGTTTCTCCTGTATCAATGGTACATAGAGGTTTAATATTTGGATTAGGATTTGGTTGGGCAGCTATTGTAATTATATTTTTATTTGATCTTTTTGTATTAAAAAATGGCTGGTGTGGTCATATATGTCCAATTGGGGGTTTTTACTCACTTATTGGAAGATTTAGTTTAATAAGAGTTCATCACAATCATGAAAACTGTACAGCATGCATGAAATGTAAAGAAGTTTGTCCTGAATCACAAGTACTATTTATGGTAACAAAAGATTCAATTCCTGTAACATCAGGAGAATGTACAAACTGTGGAAGATGTGTAGAAGTATGTGATGATGATGCTCTTAACTTTTCAATAAAAAATTTAAAAAAGGAAACAAAATGAAGTTAACTAGTATAACTTTAGGTATAGCAACAGCAGCTGTATTATTTGCTGCTGGATGTGCAACAAGCCAAAAAACTGTTAGTGAAGAGTCGTTAGGTTTAAGAAAAACTGACATATATACAGAAAAATCAACAATAGCAGATAAAACAAAGTATTCAACTTCTCCTGCTGGAGCAGGAATGATATATGAAAGAGCATTTGAGAATGCTCCTCCAATGATTCCTCATGATATAGAGGGTATGTTACCAATTACTATTAATAATAATGCTTGTACAACTTGCCATACTCCTGGAATTGCAGAGTCAATGAATGCAACACCTATTCCAAAATCACATTTTACAGACTTTAGACCAGTGACAAAGCTTCTAAAAGATGGTAAAATTGAAAAAGATGGTAAAGTATATACAAATACAAGTGATTTAAAATTAGCTGATTATAAAAAGTTAAATAGTCTAGCTGGTGCAAGATTTAATTGTAGTCAATGTCATGCTCCACAATCAGATGGACAATTAGTTGATAATACTTTTAAAGCTGATTTTAAAACAGAAAATGCAAATAAGTCATCAAATTTAATTGACACTATGAATGAAGGTGTTAAATAAATATTAAAATAGAAGATATTCTCTTCTATTTTAAAAGGTAAAACATGAAAAGAAGAGAATTTTTCAACTCAATAAAATCAAAAATTAAAAAAGAAGAAGAAAAACAGATAATAAGACCTCCTTATTATAAAGACAAAAATCTTTTTTTAAAAGAGTGTATAAATTGTGAGGGCTTTTGTGTTCTAGCTTGTGAAGAAAATATTATATCAATAAATGAAGATAAAACACCAATAATTGATTTTTCAAATGGTGGTTGTACTTATTGTGATGAGTGCGCAAATGCTTGTCCAACAGAAGTATTAAATATAGAAAACAAAAAAAATATTGATGTTAATATATCAATAAATATACTAAAATGTCTTGCATGGAATCAAACAATGTGTTTTTCATGTAAAGATCCTTGTTTAGATGATGCAATAGATTTTGTTGCTATGTTTAGACCTGAAATAAATAATAATTGTACTTCTTGTGGATTTTGCATTAAGTACTGTCCTGTTGATGCAATCGAAATAGGAGCATAAATGAAAACTTTTAAAATAGTATTATTAGTAGTTTTTTCAGTACTTAGTTTACAAGCTAATATAAATATACTAAAATCAACAAACTCTTTTACTACAAGTGGTGGTGTTACAGATATGCTTATAAAAAAGCAAAAATTATATGTAGCAACTACAAATAGCACCATTGATATCTTTGATATTAATACAAAAGAAAAAATCAAACAAATCACTATTCCTAAAATAAAAGATTTTATAGGAGATACTATTAATGCTAAAATTTATAGTGTTGATGTAATTGATGATAAACTATTAATACTTTCACAAGGAAATAAAGGTGGAAGAAATATTTTTATTTATAAAAATGAAAAGTTACATACAATAATCAGTGATAAAAAAAGACAATTTATTGCAAAAGCAATATTTCTTTCTAAAGACAAAATTCTTTACTCATTATTAAGTAATCAACTCTTTTTATATGATTTAAAAGATCAAAAAATAGTTTATGAAAGACAAGCTTCTCAATCAAGATTTTCTGATTTTTCTTTAAATGATGATAAATCAAAAATAATTATTGCAGATGAGAGTGGTGTTTTACATGAATACCAAACTTCAAATGGTAAATTTATTAAAGATTATAAATATCAAAACCTAGATAATGTTTATCAAGTAGATTGGAAAAAAAATAAAATAATAACTGCTGGACAAGATAGAAGAAGTGTTGTTTATAATGCAACAAACAAAAATGCTTATTATAAAGAAGCAGATTTTTTAATATATAGTTGTGCTTTAAGTCCTAGTGCAAAGTTAGCAGGCTTTTCAAGTGATGAGTTCAATAACGTAACAATATTTAATACCTTAACAAAAGCAGACTTATACAAACTAACAGGAAGTAAAATGATTATTACAAATATTATTTTTTTAAATGAAAATGAAATATTTGTATCAAGTGATGATAGTAAAATAAACTATTATAAATTAGAAAATAAAGGATTTTAAATGAACATTTCAAGTATTGTTGTACAAACATTACCAAAATATTTAGATGAAGTTGTGAAAAATTTAAAAGATTGTGAAGTATGTGAGTATCATATACATGATGAACTTGGAAGAATTATTGTTACAATTGAGGGTAAAAATGTTGAAGAAGAACTTGAAAATTTAAGAGTGATTGAAAACATTCCCCATGTAATTAGTGCAGATATGCAAATGGCTTATAGTGAAGAAGAGTTAAATGAACATATGGAAGTTTTAGAAAATTCTGATGTTGTTCCAAGTATGCTAAATGATGAGACAATAAAAGCTGAAGATATTGTTTATAATGGTGATTTAAAAAAGAAGAATGTTCAAGGATTTGCTAAACATTTTGATAAAGTAGGAAAATAAGATGCAATATAAGCAAAGTGAATTTCTAATAGAAACAATTGTTCCAAAAGATGAATTAATAGTTTCAAGAACTGATTTAAAAGGTAATATCACTTATGCCAATGATACTTTTACACAAATTAGTGGTTATGAAGTAGATGAACTTATAGGTAAACCTCATAATTGTGTAAGACATCCTGATATGCCTAAAAAAGTTTTTGAAGAGTTATGGAGTAGCTTAGAAAAAAATCAATCATGGAGTGGAGTTATAAAAAACCTACGAAAAGATAAAGGTTTTTATTGGGTTCATGCTCAAATAAATGTTGTAAAAAAAGATGGTAAAATTGTAGAATACAAATCAATAAGAACTCCAATATCATTTAAAGATAAATTAAAATACCAAAAATTATATGACAATATAAAAAAAGAAAACAATGAAAAAACAAGAGTTGTTTCATATATTTAAAAAACTACACAATATTTTCACACTTATATAGTAAAATTACATATGAAAAAGTTGATTTTTTTTAAAGTAATTTTACTTTGTTTATCTCTAAATCTTTATGCTTCATCAACAAATATCAAAAATGCCCATGCAATTGGAATTTTTGATGAAAATGGTAATGGAGAAAATGTACAACATACAAGAAAAACAAAAGCTGATTATAATGGTACTTGTTTTACAAAAATAGTTGTAATTGGAAAGTTTTACCATACAAAACCTGAAGTTTATATAGGAAATTCAAAGGGTTATTTTCAAAAATCAAAATCTATTTATAATAAAAGAAAAATCAAAATTGGTGAAGTTTTAACATATCAACATTTTAATGTTTCAAGTGGTTATATAAATGTAAAGATTGATAATAAGACATATGATTTTAAAGTTTTTGTAAAATAAACTATTTTTTATAAACAAATTCATTACTTTAAAGCTAAATTTAATTTTTATATTTAAGAAATTTGTAAATTTACAGATACACCTTTTACAGTTTAAAACAACAAGCTTATTATAAGATAAACTAATATTTTTTCATCTACAAGTACTATTTCACAGATACTTTACAAAAGCTACATATTTTATATAAATAATTTATACATAAAATCAAATTATCATTTTTGAATGAATATTCACTTAAATTATAATTTCTTGATTTAAGTCAAGATACTTACCTTTAATTAATTTTATAATTTCAGGGTAACTTAAAGGATTTAGGATGGAAAAGAACAAAAAAATTGTTGTTTATGGAACAGTTTTAAGTCTTCTCATTGCCGCTTCGCTTTTTGTTTACACAGTATATGCATCTAACATGTTGTCATATTTATCAAGTGATCCAAAGGCCTGTATTAATTGTCATACAATGAATTCAGCCTATGCAACTTGGCAAAGAAGTTCACATAGAAATGTGGCAAAATGTGTTGATTGCCATTTACCTGTTGGTGATGTTGTAGCTAAATACAAATCAAAAGCAATAGATGGATGGAATCATTCAGTTGCGTTCACATTAAACACTTATGAGAATAATATTCAAATAAGTGATGATGGAGCAAGCCGTGTACAAGCTAACTGTATTCGATGTCACACAAGTGAAAGTGCAACATTGAAGCTAAACGCTGACAAATATCATAGCGGTAAAGACGGAAGTTTAGAAACTGGTCGGAAATGTTGGGAGTGTCACAAATATGTGCCACATGGTAAAGTTCGTAGTTTAATATCTACTCCATATAATCTTGGAGTTAAAGAAAAAATGAAATAGAGGTAAGTTGTCATGAAAAAATACAAAATTCTTCTTGCTATTTCTTTAATAGCAATTGGACTAATGTCTGTCTTAGTTGCATCAATTAATGAAAAGAAAGATGAACAAAAACAGATTAATAGTGTTCCGCAAGTGGAAAAAAGATGGGAAACAAAAAACGAAGAGTTTAGAAAATACTATCCAAGACAGTTTGATTCTTGGAAACAAACTAAAAACTCTGATGATATTCACGATATGTTAAAAGAGTATCCTGAACTTGTAGTATTATGGGCTGGATATGGTTTTGCAAAAGACTATAATGCTCCAAGAGGACACTTTTATGCAATTGAAGATAACAGAAACACACTAAGAACAGGTGCGCCTGTTGATGAAAAAACAGGACCAATGCCAACTGCATGTTGGACTTGTAAATCACCAGATGTTCCAAGATTGATGGATGAACAAGGTGAAGAAGAGTACTTTACAGGCAAATGGGCAAAATATGGTTCTGAGGTTATAAATCCAATTGGATGTATGGATTGTCACAACCCTAAAACAATGGAGTTACAAGTAAATAGAAAGTATCTTGATAGAGGATTAGCAAGTGAAGGTACTTTACAAATGAAAGATGCTACTCAACAAGATATGAGAACATTAGTTTGTGCTCAATGTCACGTAGAGTACTACTTTAGTAAAAAGAAAACAGCTAGTGGTAAAAAAGCTGCAGTTGTTACACTACCATGGAAAAATGGTTTTACAGTTGATGATATGGAAAAATATTATGATGAAATTGAGTTCTCTGATTGGACACATAAAATTTCAAAAACTCCAATGTTAAAAGCTCAACACCCAGGATATGAAATGTGGAAAACAGGTGCCCATGGAAGAAATAATGTTTCTTGTGCAGATTGTCACATGCCATATACTCAAGAAGGTGGAATAAAATATACAGATCACAATATTGGAAATCCATTAGATAATATGAGTAAAACTTGTATGAATTGTCATAGAGTTAGTGAAGAAGAATTACTTTCTAATATCAATAAAAAAAGAGAAAGAAAAAATGAACTTCATAAAAAAGCTATGGTTCAAATCTCTGCTGCACACTTAGAAGCTGGTAAAGCTTGGGAAGTTGGAGCTACTAAAGAAGAGATGGCACCTGTATTAAAAGATATTAGACATGCTCAATGGAGATGGGATTATGCTGTTGCTTCACACCCTGCATTCTTCCACGCACCAGAAGAGACATTAAGAGTATTAGCAACTGCTATAGATAAAGCTGGACAAGCTAGAATAAAATTAGCTAAAATATTAGCTAAACATGGAGCTGCTGATTATAAAGCACCTGAGTATAAAACAAAAGAAGATGCTCAAAAAATTATTGGTCTTCCATTTAAGAAACTTGTTGAAGATAAAAAAGAATTCAACAAAAACTTAGTACCAAAATGGAAAAAAGAGGCTGAGAAAAAAGGTCTTTACAACCCAGAATCTACAAAAGAAGTAGAACATAAAACTTCTTATTAAATAAAAAGAGGAATCTTCCTCTTTTTATAATAAACTCTAATTTTTGTAAGTAACACAAATATAATTTTCTTCTTTGTGTTACTTATAAAATTTAAATACTTTATGGATTAATAAAATGAAAAAAACCCTTAAAAATTTTTTTAGTATAGAAGTTATGACTGTACTTATGCTATTTTTTGCTCTTGCATGTGCAGTTGCTACTTTTGTAGAAAATGACTTTGGACCTCTTGGAGCAAAATCATTTATATATGGACAAACTTGGTTTGAAGCAATAATGCTTTTATTAACTATTGGTGTTATCTTTAATATTTATTGGTTCAAAATGTATCAAAAAAAGAAATTTTTCATTCTTTTAATTCATATATCTTTTATATTTATATTTGTAGGTTCTGCACTTACTAGATATTTGGGATATGAAGCAATTATGACAATTGATGAGGGAAGAGAACAAAATATTATTTATACTACAGATGAATATATTCAAATAAAAGCTACTAATAAAAACAATGAACTAAATTTTGAAAAAAAAGTTTTAATGACAAAACTTAATCAAACTGATTTTTCACATACTTTTGATTTAAAAAATAAAGATATCAAAGTTAAATTTGACAAGTTTGTACCAAATGCTATTGAAGCAATTGTTGATGATAAAGATGGAATTCCAATGGTAAATATAGTTGTATCAACATTTAATGGAGTAAAAAGTATTGATTTAAAAAATAGTGAAGTAAAAAAAACACAATTTTTAGATTTCTCATTAAATAAAGAGTTTAAAAATTATAAAAAACCACTTGTTACAATAAATACAAAAGATAATGGACAAATTTTATATAAAGCAAATATCTCTACTGCTTGGTACTCAATTGAAAATAAAAAAGATGGAGTAATAGACGCAAATAAAGAGATTATTTTAGGGCAATCAAGAGTTTATAAAGTTGGACAAACACAATTTATGATTAAACAAGCAAGTTCAAAAGGTGCTTTAAAAGTTGTAAGTGCTTCTAAAAATCAAGTAAAAAAAGATGCTCAAGTAAATGCTGTTTTAGTTGATTTAATAACAAATAATAGTAGTAAAAAAGTAGCTTTATATGGAAAAGGTGGTTCAAATAGAGGTTATATTACTAAAACTACTTTTCAAGGGCTTGACTTTGAACTACAATGGGGTGCTAAACCTATTACCTTACCTTTTAGTATAAAACTATTGGATTTTCAATTAAATAGATATCCAGGGTCAAACTCACCATCAACATACTTAAGTGATATTGAAATAGTTGATAAAGATTTAAAAGAGAATAAATTTTATAGAATATATATGAATAATACATTAGATTATAAAGGTTACAGATTTTTTCAATCTTCATACAAACAAGATGAAAGCGCTACAATCTTATCAGTAAATAAAGACCCAGGGAAAACTCCAACATATATTGGCTACTTTTTACTTTTTACAGGTCTATTTTTAAATCTTTTTAGTAAGAATGGAAGATTTAGAAAATTAAGCAACAAAAAATTTAATATTGAAGATATTAAAAAAAGCTATTATTTAAAAAATGGTTTTAAATCAGCACTTTTTGTACTTTTTATGTTATTTTCTTTTAATACTCCAACATTTGCAAAAAACTCAATCAATGAAGAGATAATTAATAGTATTAAAAATATAGATAAAATACACTCAGACTATTTTGGAAGTTTTTTGATTCAAGATTATCAAGGAAGAATAAAGCCTGTTAATTCATTAGCTATTGAAATAGTAAACAAAATTGCAAGAAAAGATAAGATATTTAATCTTGATGAAAACCAATTTTTCTTAAGCATGATGCTATATCCAAAAGTTTGGCAAAATATAGAGTTTATAAAAATAAAAAATGATAAATTAAAAGAGATTTTAAAAATTGACAAAAATAAAAAAGCTATAAGTTTTAATGATATATATACAAAAGATGGGAAATATAAGTTACAAAATATTTTAGAAAATGCAAATGCAAAAAAACCCATAAGTAGAACAAAACTTGACAAAGAGTTAATCAAAGTTGATGAAAGATTAAATATTGCATACTCACTATTTATTGGGGATTTTTTCAAAGCCTTTCCAATAGCATATGATAAAAAAAACAGATGGATTGCTCCTTCTATTGCACTAAGAGTTTTAGATAATACTTCAGATATTAGTATGTCAAAAGAGCAAGCTATAAAAATAAAAGAGCTTATGCAAGACTACTTTATTACATTAAAAAAAGCAAATGAAAATAATCTTTCTTGGAATAAAGTTAATGAAAAACTACAAAATATAAAAAAGTTTCAAAAGAAATATGCAACACATATAATACCAACACAATGGAAAATAAAAGCAGAACTAATGTTTAATAAATATAATATATTTGAAAGATTGACTCCTTATTATTTAATCTTAGGTCTTACTCTTTTAATAACTGTTTTTATAAATATATTTAAACAAAACCTTAATATTAGTAAACTTACAAAAATAGTTTTAATATTTCTTATTTTAGGCTTTGTAGTTCATACTTTTGGACTTGCACTTAGATGGTATGTTGCAGGTCATGCACCATGGTCAAATGGTTATGAATCTATGATTTATATTGCATGGGCAATAATATTATCAGGAATATTCTTTTCAAAACAATCAAATCTTGCATTAGCTACGACAGGAATATTAAGTGCAATTACACTATTTGTTGCACACTTAAGTTGGATGGAACCACAAATCACGACTTTAGCACCTGTATTAAAGTCATATTGGCTGACTATTCATGTTAGTGTGATTACTGCAAGTTATGGCTTTTTAGGATTAAGTGCTTTACTTGGATTTATAGCTTTAATTCTTTTTGCTTTAATAAATAAAAATAAAGAGAATGAAAATTTCTTTTCTATTCTTTTAAGTATAAAAGAAGCAAATAGAATAAATGAAATGTCTTTAATTATAGGTTTAGTTTTATTAGTAATAGGAAACTTTTTAGGAGGTATTTGGGCAAATGAATCTTGGGGGAGATATTGGGGTTGGGATCCAAAAGAGACTTGGACTTTAGTATCTATTTTAATTTATGCTGTAATCATTCATCTACGGTATATAAAAGGTATTTTAACAGAGTTTTTATTTGCTGTATTAACACTTGTAAGTTATGCTTCAATTATTATGACATATTTTGGAGTAAACTACTATTTAAGTGGAAAGCACTCTTATGCAGCAGGTGATCCTGTACCTATTCCTTCATTTGTTCCTATAAGTGCTATTATAATTTTAATAATCATATTATTAGCTTTTAGAAACAAAAAATCACTATAAAAGTTATTTATAGTGATTTTTTCTAAATTTCTTATCTTATATTGATATTTTAGTAAAAAATTTACTAAAAGTTTACTCTTTTTTGATATAAATCAAGTATATAATTTGTATAAAGTTATATAATACAGTCAAAGAAGTTTTACTTATAATATGTCTCCTTCCCTACATAATAAGTCTTATGAAACTTCTTTTGTCTTTTAATTCTTTAGTTTAGTCATTCTCATTCCTAACTTTGAACTAAACAAAGAATTAATTTATACTTGTCAAATTATTGATAAATAAATGTGAATATATTATTAGAATTGCGAATTTTGTTTAAAAAATAAGAAGCTTTTAGTTTCTTATTTTTTTATTTCTTACATATACTTTTTAAGTACGTCAGGTATTTTTATAGAACCATCTTCTTGTTGATAGTTTTCCATTATAGCTACAAGTGTTCTTCCAACTGCTAAAGAAGAACCATTTAATGTATGCGCTAAAATATTCTTTTTATTCTCTTTATATCTAATTTTTGCTCGTCTTGCTTGAAACTCTTTAGTATTTGAGATTGAAGATATTTCTCTATACTTATTTTGTCCAGGAAGCCAAACTTCTAAATCAATTGTTTTTGCTGCACTAAATCCTAAATCACCAGTACAAAGCATAACTTTTTGATGAGAAAGTCCAAGTGAAGTTAATAAATCACTAGCACAAGCAACCATTTTTTCAAATATTTCTTCTGATTCTTCTTGTTTAGTAATTGCAACCATTTCAACTTTATCAAATTGGTGTTGTCTAATCAATCCTCTTGTATCTCGCCCTGCACTTCCTGCTTCTTTTCTAAAACAAGGAGTATAAGAAGTTAGCATTAAAGGTAATTCATCAACTGCAACTATTTCATCACTATAAAGATTAGTAAGACTTACTTCTGCTGTTGGAATAAGATATAAATCCTCACCCTCAATTTTAAACAAATCATCTTCAAATTTTGGAAGTTGTCCTGTTCCTTGCAAAGTATTTGAGTTTGCCATAAATGGAACATACCACTCTTCAAAACCTCTTTGTCTATTAAAATCAAGCATATAATTAATCAATGCTCTTTCTAATCTTGCAGCAACTCCTTTCATAGCTGAAAATCTAGATTTAGCTAACTTAACGCCTCTTTCAAAATCTAGCCATCCATTTTTTTCACCTAAATCCCAATGTTCTTTTGGTTCAAAACTAAATGATGGTTTTTCACCTATTGTTTCTAATACAACATTTTCATCTTCATTTTCACCATCTGGAACATTCTCATCTGGAAAATTTGGAACACCAAGTGCGATTGAAGTTAGTTTCTCTTCTAAAATTCTAACCTCATCTTCTAAGTCTTGTTTTTTAGCTTTAAGTTCACCAATACTTTTTTGTAATGGTGCTATATCAAGTCCTTCTTTTTTATATCTTCCAAACTCTTTTGATAATTTATTTTGCTCTGCAGTTACATCTTCCATGCTTTGTCTTTTTGCTTTAGCATCTTGTGAAATTGTTTTTAAACTATCAAGTAGTTTTGCATCTACACCTTTTCTTTTTAAGGCATTTGCAGTAGTTTCAAAATCTTTTTGCAGTAATTTTATATCTATCATATCTATCTTTCACCATAAAATTTTTGCCATTATATCTAAATCTTTCTATGTGATTGCTTTGCTATTTACTTATTCTTATCATGTTACAAATTTTATTAAGTCTTTATTCATGATTTAATGATTATAATTATCAAAATTAAATAAAGGTGATATTTTTGAATTGTAAAGTAAATTCTATATTTAAAAAATTAAATACTCCTGAACAAAGTGGAAAAAAAATCGGACTTTTTAGGACTATTTGCGCTATTTTTGGTGGTCTGCTAGTTGCATATCTAGCTATGACCTTACTTGTTTTCATACTTCCTGGAACTGCTGGAGAATCAATTATTATTCCATTGATGTTTAATACATTAGCTTGGGCAATTGCAGCTTTATGGATATCTGTATCTTCAACTAAGATGATAGCTTTATACAAAACTTTTATTCCCTCAACTATTTTCTGTATTGCTATTGCAATTTTTATTTTAGGAAATTAACATGAGTCATAATCCAACAAAACTATTAAAACAAAGACTACAAAGGGTTCATGTAGCAGCTGGGATTACTTTTTCATTATTTATGTATGTAGCTGTCTTTTTTGGAATTTTTGCAATTTTTTTACCATACATTCAAACATGGGAAAAACCATCAAGACATTTTGAAGCAGCTGATATTAAAAATATAAATTATTCTGCCATGATTGATCCAGTAATTTCAGACCCAGAATTTCCAAGAAATAATATAATTATTCAACTACCAGGATACAGAGGTGATCCTGCACTTAAAATAAGACATATGTTTACTCAAGCTGTTGTATTTAATCCAAATAGTATGGAAAAAATAGAAGATGAAAAAGATATTTCTGAACTTGCGTGGTTTTTAAATAGTATGCATTATGGAAGACCATTGAAAACTTTTGGTTATTTACTATTTGGATTTGTTGCAGTTGGAGTAATGTTTTTAATTATTGGTGGACTAATTCAAGTCTATTTAATAAAATATAAAAACAAAGGAAAAAATCAACAAAGTAAATTTTCTAAATGGCATAGAAAAATTTTCACATGGATATTTGCTCCTTTTATTATAGTTACATTAACAGGTGCTTTAATGAACATAGGATTTGTAGGCTCAGCGCCTATGGCATATATAAGTTCAAAAGGTGAAACTTTTCAAATAGGAAGACTAATAAGACCTGTTCTTAACCCAGAAAAAGAGAAAATTGAAAAGAAAAATGATACTGTTGAAATGCTTCCAATTAATGAACTAATAAAAAAAGCACAAGAAATAAATCCAAATGTCAACTTTCACAAAATAAAGCTTATAAATTGGAAAGATTCAAGTGCACAAGTTGAACTTGAGGGATACAATCCCAAAATGCCATTTTTAAATGGTATTTACAATGATCCAACTGTTATATTAAGTGGAGTAGATGGAAGCTTAATACAAAATATAAAAGTTTTAGATTCCCATTGGTCTAAACTATTTGTAGATAGCATGTATTTCTTACATTTACTTTTTGGAGTTGATGTATTTACTAGAATTCTTATGGCAACACTTATGGCTATTTGTGCAGTTGCAATTGGATTTGGTGTAATGCTTTGGCTTGAAAAACGAGCAAAAAGATTTGAAAATAAAGTTCCATTTTACCATTGGTTTGGGAAATTATCACTTGCAGTTATGATAGGTGTTATTCCAGCAACTGGCTTTATATTTTTACTTCAATGGATTTTACCATTTGATATGCAAGATAGACTTATTTGGCAAAAGGGCTTATTTTTTGTCTTTTGGCTTGCAACATTTACATGGTCATTTTATAGAATTAATTCATACCAAGCAACAAAAGAGTTCTTTTTTATAGGAGCTTTATTTTTTATGCTAACTCCAATATTACATTTTTACAATAGTGGATTTAATCCAATTGAATTATATGCTCTTAAAATGAATACTATTTTAAATGTTGATTTAGGACTGTTTTTATTTGGTTTATTACTTATGTTATTAGCTTACAAACTACCAAATAATAGAAATGAAGCAAAAAGCTTTTTTAAAGCAAAAGTTTAAAGGAAAACAATGAAATTAAGATATATTTTTTTAGCACTTTTTTTAGCAGTAAACCTAAGTGCACACACACTTTTAATGAATGTATTTAATAATGATGACAATACAATCACAGTTATAGGTGAATTTAGTAATGGACAAAAAGCAGCAGGTGCGATGATAAGACTTGAATCATTAGCAACAGGAGAAATTTTATTTAAAAAAAGACTTCCTGATGAGAGTGAAATAACTATTGATATTCCAAAAGAAGAGTATCAAGTAGTTTTAGATGGAGGACCTGGACATCAAATTGTAAAAGATGGAATTGCTCCACTTGAGGGCTTTAGTATAAAAGCTTCAAAAGAGGCTAAGAAAAAGCTTTCACAACCAAGACAAAGAAGTAATGAACTAGGAATGCCTTTAATCATACTTTTATCACTTGGCTTTTTATTTATAGCTTTAGCTTTATATTTTAGTGCAAGAAATACAAAAACACTAATGGCACAATTAAAAAAATAAGTTTAAAAACAAATCAAACTTCAATAAAAAAACAAGCACCTTCTTTGGTGTTTGTTACTTTCAAATCTCCTTTAAAGTGAGAGTTGATTATTGTTTTTGACATATATAGCCCTATTCCACTTCCTTTTTCTTTAGTAGTAAAATATGGTTCAAATACTTTTTGAATATTTTTATTATCAACTCCTTTTGCATTATCACAAACAGTTGTAACACTTCTATTTAAATTTGTATCAATAGTTATTTTGATTTTTGGATTTATGATTTCCCTTTGCAGTAAAATATCTTTTGCATTTGTTATTAGATTTAATACAACTTGAGAATACTCATTTTCGTAAGAGTAAATTTTCATATCATTTCTTATTTTCAATGAAATTTCAATATCATATTTATCTAAAATAACAGACATAATATTTATTGCTTGTTTTACAGCGCTTGAAATATAAAAATAATCTTTTTGTTTTTGTGGTTTATAAAAATCACTAAAACTTTCAATAGTATTTGACATAAACTCAAGTTGATTATTTGATTCTTCTATTTTTTCATTTAGATATTCTTTATTTAGTTGATTATCATAAGATGCCATTTGTAGGTTCATATTTATATAACTTAAGTGAGTCAAAGGCTGTCTCCATTGATGGGCAATGTTGTTTATCATCTCACCCATAGAGGCTAATTTACTTTTATGAATAAGTAATTTTTCCTTTTCATTCTTTTCATTTACAATAGCTCTTAAAGTAAAAGCTAGTGCAAAACTAAAAATTAAAGACTCCATTGGTGCAACTATATGTATTGTATATATTCCACTTAAAGGAATTAACTCCATTTCAGCCAAATATATAAAAATAGTCATAAAACTCCAACCAATTGTATATATTATAGTATTTTCATTTTTGTTAATTATTGAAATAATACCTAAAATAGTTGGTAATAAAAAGATTATATAAAAAGGCATATATTCATATAAAATAGAGTATTTAGTAAAAAATATTATAAAAATATCAACAATATTTATGCCTATTAAAAAACATAATAAATAGTTTGCATATGGCATCTTCTTTTTTGTTTTTAAAATCTCTTTTGCAAATAATAAAGTAAAAATAAAACTCATATTTTCAAAAATATCAACAATTGCTTGAGCATTATTTGTAGGGTATGGTTTAAAGCTAAAATAGACAAAACCAATTAAAGATGCTAGTACAAATATTTGCATTATAGAGTAATATAAAAAGTAACTTTTTCTAGTTGAAAAATATATTATAAAATAGTATAAAAAAGCGCAAAAGATGATTCCATAAGCTACTCCATATAAAATTCCCTCAAATGGAAAAATATTTTTATACTCAAATTCACTAATAATTTTAATCCTAAAACCTGCTCTTTTAGGTTTATCATAAGAGTAATAAAAAGTTATTTCATTAGGAGTATTTTCATCTAATTTTGATATTAAAATATGATTATTTTTTATATAAGATATATTTGAAAAAAGTAAATTTTCATAATCTGATATCACTGTTAAATAGAACTCTTTATCTTTTAAAAGTGATTTATCAAGCTCTATTTTTACAGCAAACTTTTTTACTTTTTTATTTTTATACTCTAAAAAGTCATTTTTACCAAACTCTTTAAATATTTCAAAATCTTCAGAAACTTGAAAACTTTTTATTAAATTAAATTTATCTGCAAAAACAAAAGAGAAAGAAAAGACAAATAAAATAAAAAAAATCTTTTTCATTTAAAAAGTTCTATTTTGTATCCAATCTTTGATACATTTTTGATAGCTTTACAAGGAAGCTTCTTTCTTAAATCACGAACCAAAAGTCTAATTGCATTGTCGCTCATAAACTCATCTTCCCAAACAAACTCTTGAATTTCTTCATAACTCACTACCTTTGGTGAATTAACACAAAGAAGTTCTAAAAAAAGCATTTCACTTTTTGTTAGTTTTATCTCTTGCTCATCTACTTTTAAGAGCTTCTCAAAACTATCAAAATAAGTAGTTTCATTTATAAATTTCTTATTATTCTCATTTTCAAAACTATGTTTTGCACACTTTAAAAGCAAAGGAAAAATAGTATCATGTTTTATGGGTTTTGATAAGTATTTAACTAAGCCTAAATCTATTGCATCAAGTAAATAGTCTTTATTAGTAAAAGCACTAAGCACTATAAATTGAGTCTTTTCATCTGTTTGTCTTACTCTTCTTATCATATCTAAACCACTTAATTTTGGCATTTTTATATCTGTTATTACTAAGTGTGGTTGTTTTTTTTCAATAAGTTCTAAAGCCATATAAGCATCATTTGCTTCATATACATCATGGAAAAATCTTTTTAAATATGAGACAGCATTTGCTCTTATAAAATCTTCATCTTCAACATATAGTACTTTTAATTTTTTGTATTCTTCTTTTAACATGAAAGAATTATACAATATTTTCAATAAATATTAATAGTTATTATCATAATTGTAGTGTATACTAAAAAGGAAAAGTCCTTTTTAGTAATTAAAATGAGTATTGTAAAGTTAGTGTAGCATTTCTTGGTGTACCATAAGTCATACTATTTGCAGAACCATTCTCACCTATCCCTGAATAATATTCTTTATCAAATATATTATTTACATTTAGTTGTAAATTTAGATTTTTATTTATTTTATAATTTGCCATTGCATTAGCAATTATATAAGCATCTTGTGTAATAGTCCCATATTTACTCTTATTTTCTTGTTTACTTTTATAATTTAATCCTGCACCAAAACTTAAATCATTTAACTTATATTTTGTAAATAAATTTGCTGTTGTTCTTGATATATTAGTTGCATATTTATCTCCATTTGCCTCTTTAGCTTCAAAATTAGCTAATCCAAAATTTATGCTCCAATCTTCTGTTATTGCTCCTGCAATGTCAAACTCAAAACCTTTACTTGTAACACCTTCTGCAATTTCATATGCATCTTTTTTTGTTCCTATAACTTTTACTCCAGGCAATTTTTTTGCTACATTATCTTGCTCAATTCTAAAAATAGATAAAGATGCATTTAATCTACCATCAAAATATTCACCTTTTACACCAATTTCATAATTTTTACCCTCAACTGGGTCTAAATAATTACCACTTGCACTTCGTTTATCTTGCGGATTAAAAATATCTGTGTAACTTGTATAAATTGAATGATTATTATCAATATCATAAACTAAACCAATATATGGAGTTACTTCATTTGTAAACTCTCTATTTCCTTCTCCTTTTTCATTTACATACTCCCAATCAGAAACTCTTGCTCCTGTAATTAATTTTAAAGAATCAAGTAAAGAGAATTTTCCAACTAAATAGATACCTGTTTGTACAGTTTTATCAGGAGTTCCACTATTTGAATAATCAAGATTTGGTTTTGCAATATTTATATTATTAAAATCTAAAACTGCACCTGCTAATGAAGGATATCCCCACTTATTACTTACAAGTCTTTTTTTATTATACATATATCCTAATATAATTTCATGGTCTAAGCCACCTAGTTCAAAAGGAGCAGTAATATAAGCATCTAAATTATCTTCTTTATCATATTGGTCATTTGAGTAAGCAAGAGGAGTATATTCTACTCCTAAACCTGTATTTTTATCTACTCTACCGCCAAAGTATAAAAGTGATGTATCACTATAAACTTTTTTATGAGAATAAGATAGATTAAATGCAATATCTTTATATAAAAACTGTTTAAAATCTAAAAAATAACTTTTTGTTTTACTATCCCAATATGTCCAATCTTCAGTTACTGCATCTTTTCTATCAAAATTTGTTTTGCTATTGTCATTATAAAAAGCTGGTAAACCACCCCATCTAATACCACTTCTATCAAGTTTTTGATAACTTGCACCTAGTGATAAAAATGTAGTATCACTTAAATCCATATCTACAACACCATAAAAAAAGTCATTTTGTTTATCATATCCATCCATAAATGATTTTTTATCTTCATGTTTTGCTACAATTCTAGCTCTTATATTTCCTTTTTTATTTAAAGGAGTTGATATATCTGCTGTTGCACTATATGCATCCCATGAACCACCAGATAATGAAATATTGCCGTTAAACTCTTTACTTGTTGCATGTTTTCTTACAAAATTTAAACTTAAAGCAGGATTTCCAGCACCAGTTGTTAAGCCATTAGCACCTTTAACAATTTCCACTCTATCAAACATAGATAAATCAAAATCATTATCTGCAATAGTAGCATGAGAAGGCATTCCATCTACTTTATAATAATCAATTTTAAATCCCCTAGCATAAGGATAGATTCTTTCATCCCATCTATTTACTGTTACCCCTGAAACATTTTCCATCAAATCTTGAAATGATGTTATATTTTGATCTTTCATTTGTTGTGTAGTCATTACAGATACTGATTGAGGTGTATCTTTTATAGAAAGATTTAGTTTTGAAGATGTTCTCATAGAATCCACTGTATATGATTTTGTAGTTTCTGTGTCATTTGAAGAGACTACATCAACTGTACCTAAAGATTTTCCATCTTTTGCAACTAGATTTGATTGCAATGCAAAAGCTGCAAATAAAGATAGTGTTAATATCTTTTTATTAAATGATTTCATTAATTTTCCCCTTGTGTGTGATAATCATTATCAGAATTAATATGTGGAATTATTTCTTTTTTTTCCTTACAAAGGCTTTAGTAAAGTTTTTATCATGACAAGATAATTTTAGAAAAAATATTTCACATTTTTTACACATTTATTTTAAATATAATTATTTTATGTCAAATATAGATTTAATAAAATATAAAATTAAAAACTCTAAACTTACTTCTTCAAAACTTGAGAAGTTATCTCTTTGCTTTACCCAAGATTTAACTGCAAGTCAAACAGCAAAAAAGCTAGATATTAGTAGACAAACAGTAAATAGCTACTATAAAAAAATACGTTTTCATTTGATTTCTAATGAGAAAAAAATCACTTGTAAAAACTGCTGTTTGCTAAAATATATTAATTTTAATAATGAAATTATGTTTTTTCTTGAAGATGAAGAGAAAATAATATCAGTTGAAGAAAATTGTACAAAGATTGACAAACAGATAAAAGAGCAATTATTAAAACATAAAAAAGCAAATAGTGCAAAGCTTTTATATAATAAAAGAGAAGAAAGATTTATTGTTATAGGCTTTTTAAAAACCCAAAATTGCTTTGAAGATTTTATAAACACAAGATTAAAAAAATTTAGGGGTATTAATAAAAATAACTTTAAATTGCATATTAAAGAGTCAATAATTAGATACAACGAAGACAAAAACTCTTTATTCAAACACTTAATTACTCTGTTTAATTAAATATCTATTAATCATATTTTAATTATTATTATCAAAATGAAATAAGGATAATAATAAATAATGGAAAAAGTAAACTACTACGATTTAATAGATATAGAAAAGAAGATTCAAAATCCTTTTTCAAGAGAGACATCTTTTGCAAAAATAAAAAAAGAGTATGGAGAAGGTTTTACTATCTTTTATGATATGGGAAATGGTATTGCGCTTTTTGTTAGAAAAATTACTCCTAATAAAGATTTATTATTATATGAAAAATCACAAGTTCCAGGAGCATGTTTAATCTTTAATCTTGGTTCAAATATTAATTTTGCATATAAAGATGAAAAAGAGCATATTTTAAGAAAAAATCACTTTTTTTTAGAACTAGCTTCAAATGAGTTTTATTGTGAAATTCCTTTGAAAAAAAATCAAGCTTTTATTTCTATTTTCATAGGAACAAAAAGTGACCTATTTTTAAAAATTGCATATAAAATTGAAAATATTAAAAAATACATGGAACTTGCATTTAAACAAAGCTATTATGTTCTAGGAAATTTGCAAATTGATGCACTCCAATCTGAATTATCCAATGATTTTAAAGATGAAAACTATTTTGAGGATAGTTTAAAAAGTATATATTTAGAATCAAAAATTACAAACTTACTTCATCATACAATTGAAAAAATTTCTAAATCTTTAAATGATAAATCTTCAATAAGCTTAAAAAAAGATAGAATATCCTCTTTAGAGCGAGCAAAAGAGATAATTATGAAAGATTATAACTCTAAATTATCTATAAAAAATATAGCTTATAAATCTGCAATAAATGAGTGTTATTTAAAAAAAGATTTTAAAGAATATTATGGAATGACAATCCTACAAATGATTCAAGAAAGACGATTAGAAGTTGCAAAAAGACTTTTAAAAGAAAATTTTAGTGTAAAAGAAGTTGCTTTAAAAGTAGGATATAATAATACTAGCTATTTTAGTAAACTCTTTTTCAATCATTTTTTAATTACTCCAAATAATTATAGAAAAGAGCTTAATAATTATTGATTTCCTTATTATACAAGATATTTTTCCTTATAGTGTTTTTTAGATATTGATAATTAGTATTGTTTTATATAATATCCAAAAATAAAAATTTTAGGAGTATTATATGAATAAAAAATTTCTTAAAAGGAATTTATGCATAAGTCTTTCTTCTTTTTTATTAACAGGTGAATTACTTTTTGCACAAGAGAGTACAAAATTAGATGAAGTTAATATAATTGAAAATGCTATTTCAAGTTATCAAAGTGAAGAAAAAATAAAATTAAATCGTACAGGCATTGATATAGAAGATACTGCAAAATCTATTCAAGTTTTTAATGAGGCTTTTATTCAAGATGCCAATCTTCAAAATATTGATGATATTATAGAGTTATCATCAAATACTGTTTATACTGGCAATACAGATGGGAAATCAACTAATATTTCCATGAGAGGATTTTCATCAGTTCCTATTTTAATTGATGGATTAAAAGTTACAAATAAAATTCCTAATCCAGAAGTATTTGCTTTGGATTCAGTTGAAGTACAAAAAGGACCTGATTCTTTACAATATGGACAATCAAGTCCAGGCGGAATTGTAAATTTAGTTAAGAAAAAACCCTCAAAAGAGTCTATGGCAAATTTAGAGTTTGAAATAAATGACAATCCCTCATATAAGCCAAAAATTGATATTACTGGAAGTTTAAATAAAAATAAATCACTATATTATAAGCTTATTTCTACTTATAAATATGATAAGGGATATACAAATAGCAATACAAATACAAATAAAATATTTATTGCTCCTAGTTTAGCATATGATATAAATGATAATAATACTTTTACTTTTATTAGTGAATACAATAAAGAAACATCTCCTACAAATTTTGGAACTAATGTAAATAGTAAAGGAGAACTTGTAGCACCAATCAAAAATGTCACTTCTCATCCAGATGAAGAGTTTGAAAGAACTCAAAAAGTTCTTGGCTTTGATTTTGATAGTAAATACAACACTTGGAGTTCTAATTTTAAATATAGATATATTAAACATATAAGAGATTATGGAAATGTTTATTTACCTCTTATGTATAATGAAGCCACAAATGAAGTGACAAGATTTCCTGCAAATCAAAGAGGTGAATTTAAAGAACATGCTTTACAATATACTTTTAATAAAGAGTTTCAAATACTTAATATAAAAAATAATATTAGCATTGGAGCTGATTATAATAAATCAACTTCTCAAGGAAGTTCAAATATTGCAATGCATCCTTATAATATAAATCTTTCAAATCCTGTTTATGAACAGCACATAAATCCTGTAGATTCATATAATATAACAAGAGATATGTCACAAGCAAAAACAAGTGTTAAATCTTGGGGAATGTTTCTACAAGATAGTATAAATCTTACAGATAAACTAATATTTAATGCAGGACTAAGATATAGTGAATCTAAACCTCAAGAGGGACAAAAAAGTGATGCTATTACTCCATCTTTTGGATTGGTTTATCATATTACAAATAAAACAAGTTTATATACAAGCTACTCTGAATCATTTACTCCAAATAGCGCCATAGATAAAAGTGGAAATGTTTTAGATCCTGAAACAGGAAAAGGTTATGAATTTGGAATTAAACAAAAACTATTTAATGATAAATTAAATTTAACAACTGCTGTGTTTAAAATAGAAAAAGAGAATATTGCATTAGCAGATCCAAATGCTCCATCTCTTAGTGGATGGTCAGTTCCAAGTGGAAAACAAGAAAGTCATGGATTTGAAATTGATTTAGTAGGAGATATTACACAAAATTGGTCTATGATTGCTTCATATGGATATACAAAAACAAAAGATAAGAACAACGATGATAACAACTTAAGAAATATTCCAAAACATACTGCTAATATTTTTACAAAATATAAACTATCAGCTTTTGACTTAGCAAATTTTTATGTGGGTGCAGGAGCTAGATATATTGGAAGTAAATATGCAGATGATGCAAATAGCATAAAACTAGACTCAACTATTGTTTATAATGCAACAATTGGCTATAAAAAAGGAAACTGGAAAGCAAATCTTAGTGTTCAAAACTTAACAGATGAAGAGTATGTAGATGGTTCAGCTTCAGGGACTACAAGTGATACACGAGTATATATAGGAGAGCCAAGAGCCGTTCTTGCAACTATAAGTTATAAATTTTAAAAGATAAAATAACTCTTAACATTGCTTAAGAGTTATTTTCCTTTATCCTCTAATTATAATTATCACTATCAATAATTAAAGATATTTTAATTTTTTTTTACTACTATAGCTATTTTATTTCAAGGATATTTAAAATAATGAATAAAGTAAATCATAATAATTTAATAGAAATTAGCAAAAAAATCAATAATCCTTTTTCAAGAGAGACTTTATTGACAAATATAAAGCACAATTATGGAAATGGAGTTTTTCTTTGGCACGATTTTGGAAATGGTATAGCTAGTTCTTCATGTGATTACAAACTAAATGATGATTATAATATTTATCTTTCTTCAAATATTGCAGGAGCGGTATTGATTTTTAATTTATCAAATAATATAAAATATTTTTTCAAAGGTAATAAAGAGTTTATACTAAAAAAGAACTCATTTTTTATTGGTCTTTCCTCAGATGATTTTTCTGTAGAGATGCATCTAAAGAAAAACAGACAGTGTAAAGCAATAACGATTGGAATAAAAGAGCTTCTTTTTCTACAACTAGCAAAGAAACTAGAAAATTTAAGTGAAATAATGCAAGAGACTAAAGCAGTTAATCACTTTATTATTGAAGGTGGATATATTGATTCTTATCAGTTTGAGTTATTGTCTTACTTTGAAAATAAAACAATCAATGAAAATAGTCTATCTAATCTTCATCTTGAATCAATGGCACTAAACTTATCACATTACACTATAAATAAAATAATTAATAAATGTACCAATAGTGAGGATTTTGATATGGAAAAAATAGAATCACTTAAAAAAGCAAAGCAGATAATTATCTCACAATATTCAAAACCTTTAAGCATAAAAGATATCGCAAATAAAGCAGCAACAAATGAGTGTTATTTAAAAAAAGATTTTAAACAGTACTATGGCACAACTATATATAAAATGCTTCAAAAAAGAAGACTAGAAGTTGCAAAAGAGTTACTAGAAGAAAACTTTAGTGTAAAAGAAACATGCTTAAAAGTGGGATACAAACATATAGGTCACTTTAGTAAACTATTTTTAAATCACTTTAAAATAAGTCCTAGTGAATATAGAAAAAAAAGTAATAGTTTTTAAATTTCCTTTTTGTAGCTAATATTTTCCTTTTTATGATATTAACATATTGATAATCATAATCATTTTATGTATTATTCCCTAAATTATTTGAGGAGTACACATAAATGAAAACTTTTGGTTTACCAAAAAAGCTGTCAATATCTCTTTGTACTATTTTACTAGCAAGTTCACCCCTGCTTGCAAATAGTAAACAAACGAACAAAGAAGAGACAAAAAAACTAAATAGTGTTACTATTATAGGAAGTGAAACATCAAACTACTTAACAAAAGAGAAACCTTCTCTAAATAGAACAAATATAGATATAGAAAATAGTGCAAAATCTATTCAAGTATTTAATCAAGACTTAATCCAAGATGCACAAATTCAAAATATTGAAGATATTATACAAATGTCATCAAATACAACTTATCAAGGTGATAGTCATGGAAGAACTACTCAAATTGGGATGAGAGGATTTTCTAGTGTTCCAATTCTATTTGATAGTTTAAAAATCACTAATAAAATTGCTCACCCTGAGATATTTAATCTTGAAAGAGTTGAAGTTTTAAAAGGACCTGACTCTTTACAATATGGAGAGTCAAGTCCTGGTGGATTAGTAAACTTAGTTAGTAAAAAACCACAAAAAGAGGCTTCTTCTGAAATATCTTTAGAACTTACAGACAATAACTCATATACACCAAAACTTGATGTAACAGGTAGTATAAATGAAGATGGTTCATTAAGATATAGATTGGTTTCTACACTTAAATATGATGAAGGATATACTAACTCAAATACAGATACAAATAGAGTTTTTCTTGCTCCTTCTATTGCATATGACTTTGATGAAAATAATACATTAACTGTTTTAGCAGAGTATACAGATGAAACTTCTGCATCTGCGTTTGGTACTTATGTTAATAGTAAGGGTAAACTTATCGCACCTTTAAAAAATACTATTTCTAACCCAGATGAAGAGTTTAAAAAGACTCAAAAAATAGTTGGTTTTGATTTTGATAGTAGTTTTGATACTTGGAACTCTAACTTAAGATATAGATATATAGATTATATAGGAGATAATGGAAATGTTCATATGCCACAAAGTTTCAATGAAGCTACAAATACAGTAAAAAGAGCATATGCATATCAAAAACAAGAGTTTCAAGAGCATGTATTACAATATACTTTAAATAAACAAGTAAATATCTTAGATTTTAAAAACAATATTAGTGCTGGAATTGATTATAATAAAGCTTATTCAAAACTAGATATGTTTTTTGACCCATTTGCTGCATATAATATAGATATTTCTCATCCTGATTATGAATCATTAACTGATTTATCAGATCACTCTGGTGCAATGAATATGTCAAATGATAAAACATATTTTAAATCATGGGGAACATTTTTACAAGATAGCATAAATCTTACAGATGATTTAATCTTTAGTGCTGGTGTTAGATATAGTGAATCAAAACCACAAAATGGGCAAAGAAGTGATGCCTTAACACCATCTTTTGGATTAGTTTATAAAATCACACCTCAAACTTCTATTTATACAAACTATTCTGAGTCTTTTAATCCAAATAGCGCAAATGATATTAAAGGAAACATTCTTGACCCTGAAGAGGGTAAAGGATATGAAATAGGAGTTAAACAAAAACTATTTAATGATAATCTTCATCTTACTGCTGCAATGTTTAAAATAGAAAAAGAGAATATTGCTTTAAGTGATCCAAATGATCCAACAAACCAAGCCTCTATTGCAAGTGGGGTACAAAAAAGTAAAGGTTTTGAGTTTGACTTATCAGGACAAATTACTTCAAACTGGTCAATTGTTGCATCATATGGATATACAGATACAAAAAACAAAGATAACAATGATAATGAATTAAGAAATATACCAAAACATACAGCAAATATATTTACTACATATAATTTAACTTCATTAAATCTTCCAAATATGTATATTGGAGGTGGAGCTAGGTATTTAGGAAGTAGATATGCAGATGATGCAAATAAAATAAAATTTGACTCAGAAATTATCTACAATGCAACACTTGGTTATAAAAAAGGCAATTACAGAGTAAATTTAAGTGTTCAAAATTTAACTGATGAAAAATATGTTGATGGTGCTTTATCAAGTAATGCTAGAGGAACAAGAGTTTATGCAGGAACTGCTAGAACAGTTATGGCTAGTATTAGCTATAGATTTTAAAATTTCCCCAAATTTTGGGGAAATAAACAAAGGTAATATATGATAAAAAAGACATATACAAAACTAAATACTCCTGAAGAAAATGGAAAAATATTAGGCTGGTTTAGAGTTGTTTTAAGTATATTTGGAGGATTAATTCTTTCTTATTTATTTATGACACTACTTGCTTTTATTCTCCCACTTAAAATTCAAGAATCTACAATAATTTCAATAATGTTTAATACTTTAGCATGGGCTTGCGCTACAACATGGATTGCACTATCTTATACAAAACTTATTGCATTACTTAGATTCTTAATCCCAACTACAATTTGTGCAATTGCACTTTATATATTATATTAAGGATTTTATATGCAAGAGAGCAAATCAAAACTTTTTAAACAAAGACTTTTTAGAATTCATATCGCTGCTGGAGTAATTTTTTCTATAATTATGTATATTGCGATATTTTTTGGTATTTTTGCAATACTTCTTCCTTATATTAAAACATGGGAAAAACCATCAAGACATATCCAAACTACTGATATTTTTAATATAGATTATAATTATATGATAAATAAAGTTTTAGAAGATGAAAGTTTTCCAAAAGATGATATATTAATAAATCTTCCTGGAAGGATGAATGACCCCGCTGTTATAATTACAAACCCTTTTGTAAAGCCAATCGCTTTTAATCCTACAACAAAAGAGAGATTAGAGGATGAAACAAAAGAAAAATCTCATCTTGCTGATTTTTTAAATGAGCTACATTATGGGCAACCTTTAAAACTAATAGGTCGTTTATCTTTTGGCTTTGTAGCAGTTGGAACTTTAGTTTTAACTATTACAGGACTTATTTTAATATACTTATTTAAATTTGCAAATAAAGGGAAAAATCAACAAGCAGTATTTTCTAAAATACATGTAAAAGTATTTACTTGGGCATTTTTACCATTTTTACTTATTACTTTAAGTGGAGCTGTTATGAATGTTGGTTTAATAAGTTCAGGACCTATGTCAAAAATAGTTTCAAAAGGGCAAGCAAAAGCAATTGATGAAGTTGTAGGGAAAGTACTCTTTGAAGAGAATAAACCTATTAAAAAATTAAATGAACCAACAAAAATGCTTGAGTTAAAAGAGCTACTAAAAAAAGCTTCAAAAGTTAATCCTGACCTTACTTTTAAACAAATAAGATTAAAAAACTGGAATGACAAATCATCACAAGTAGAAATAGTAGGATATAACCCTTATAAACCATTTTTAAATGGAGGAATATTTAATCGTCCAACAGTTACTTTAAATGCCCAATCAGGAAAACTAATAAAAAATCAAAAAGTTATGGATAAAGTTTGGCCTGTATTTGTAGCTGAGAGTCTATTTTTCTTACATTTTTTATTTGGAATAGATATCTTTTCAAGAATTATAGTTGCAATTATTATGGCTTTATGTGCAATTGCAATTGGTTTTGCGATGATGTTATATTTAGAAAAAAAAGCTAAGAAGTATGATAAAAAAATTACATTTTATCACTGGTTAGGAAAATTTACTCTTGCAAGTATGATTGGTGTAATACCAGCAACTGGAGTGCTTTTTTTACTTCAATGGCTACTTCCTTTCTCTTTAGAGCATAGAGTACTTTGGCAACAAGGCATTTTTTATAATGTTTGGCTTTTTACTCTTTTTTGGTCTTTTTTTAGAATCAACTCTTATCAAGCTTCTAAAGAGTTTTTATACTCTGGTGGAGTAATTTTTATTCTTTCTGCATTTATTCACTCAATAAATTCTGGATTCTCTTTTTTTGAACTTATAAGTTTTAATCTAAAAAATATACTTACTGTGGATATTTCACTTATTCTATTTGGTGCAATTTTAATTTATGTTGCTAAAAAACTTCCTTCTAATAGAAGTGAAGCTAAATCATTTTGGATTTTAAATAAAAAGGTTAAAGATGAAAAAAATATCTAGTTTATTACTAATTTTATTAACTCCTATATTTTTATATTCACATTCACTAGTTTTAAGTGTAATGGATAATGAAGATGGAACAATTACTGCTCAAGGAGTATTTAATACAGGACAAAGTGCTGCTGGTGCTTTATTGGTTTTAGAGGCATTACACAATAAAGAGATTCTTTTTGAGAAAAGACTTCCTGCTTCTAATGAACTTACTATTGATATTCCAAAAATTCCTTATCAAATAGTTTTAGATGGGGGAGAAGGTCATACTGTTATCAAAGATGGTATTGCCCCTCCTGATGGTTTTAAAGAAGTTAAAGTTTCTGAAAAAAGTAAAGAAAAACCAAAAAAAAGAAGTAGAACAGATGCTACAATTGCAACTAGTAATGCTGTTACTATTAGTATTTTAATCGCTTTTATTCTACTTCTTGCAACTATTTTTATTAGTATAAAAAACACTAATAAACTTCTTTTAGAACTAAAAAACAAATAGTAATATTACTATTTGTTTTTATAGGTTATGAATAAAATTAACTGTTTCTTATCATGAAAGATTAATAAATAAGTTTACTTTTATTCATTATTGATTATAATTCTCAAAATTAACATAAAAAGGTTATAAATGAATTGGCTTTTAAAAATTGGCTTTTTTTCAATTTTATCAATTTCATCAATAATGGCTGATGAAATTGATAAATCAATGAATATAATTGAAAAAACAAACAATAAATTGAAAACATACCAAAAAAAAATAGACAATCTTGATGAAAAAACTCAAGAGATATTAAGTGTATATAAATATACAAATGCCGAACTTAAAAATAGTAGAATCTACAACAATCAACTAAGAAAAATACTAAGTTCACAAGAAAATGAGTTAAAAAATATTGACCAACAATTAATTGATATAGAAAATACTCAAAAAAATATTTTTCCACTTATGCTAAAAATGGTAGAGAGTTTAGAACAACTTGTAAAAATGGATATGCCTTTTCTTTTAGAAGAAAGAACAAATAGAATAGAAAAATTAAAAACAAGTTTAGATAAATCTGATATTAAAACAGCAGAGAAATATAGAATTATTTTAGAAGCATTTAAAATTGAGTATGACTACTCAAATAATATAGAAACTTATCAAGATAAAATTGATAATAAAACATATAACTTTTTAAGATTAGGAAGAACTGCATTATATTATCAAAGTTTAGACTTAAAAGAGTATGGATACTGGAATAAGCAAACTAAATCTTGGGTAAAAATAGATAATAGTGATGCAAAATCAAATATAAGAAAAGGTATTAAAATCGCTAAAAAACATCAAAATGTTGATTTATTAAACCTTCCATTTCTAACTAAGAAAGGTATGTAATGATTAAATATATATTAACTGTATTATTACTTATAAATTCAAGTTTTGCCCTTGATTTAAACTCTTTACTAAATAATGTTAAACAATCTTCTAATAAAGAAATAATTCAAGAGAATAAAAGATTAAAAGATTTTATTGAAAATAAAAATAGACAAAAAGAGCTATTAAATAAAACAAAAAGAGAGTTAAAACAAGAGAATCTTGAAACAGCAAGACTTAAAAAGATTATTGAGAAAAATGAAAAAATCTTGGCTAAAAAAGAGTCAGAACTAAATATTAAAATTGGTGATTTAGGTGAAATGTTTGGAAGTGTTAGACAAACATCAGCTGACTTTTTGACAAGTTATAAAAGAAGTTTCACAGCATCACAGTTTCCACAAAAGAAAGAAGTTTTCACAAAATTCTCTAATTCGAAAAAACTTCCAACAATTGATGAACTTACAACATTTTGGCATACAATGTTAGATGAAATTATTCAAAGTGGAAATATTTCAAAATATGAAGCAACTGTTATTGCACATAATGGAGAAAAAAATACTCAAGAAGTTACAAGAGTTGGTCAGTTTTCGGCTTTTTCAAAGGGAGAATTTTTAACATATTCTGATGATATGAATGCTTTGATTGAATTATCAGTTCAACCAGCATCAAGCTATAAAGATAGTGCAAAAGAGTTTGAAAATAGTTCAAATGAGATTAAAAATATTTTAATTGACCCAACAAAAGGTACACTTTTTACAATGCTTGGAAATAATCCAACACTAATGGATAGAATAAATCAAGGTGGAATTGTAGGATATATTATTCTTACATTAGGTGGACTTGGTTTACTTTTTGCAATTTATAAAATGATAGTTTTAAATATCATTCATACAAAAATAAGAAAGCAAAGAAAAGATATCTCAAAATATGATGACTCAAACTCTTTAGGAAAAATAGCAGGAATATTTTATAAGAATATAAATGATTCAATAAGTGATTTAGAGATTAAAATTGGTGAAGCAATATTAAAAGAAACAAATAATATCAAAAAAGGACAAAGTTTCGTAAAACTACTTGCAGCAGTAACTCCACTACTTGGATTACTAGGAACTGTTACAGGTATGATTGCAACTTTCCAAGCAATCACTTTATTTGGTACAGGTGACCCAAAACTAATGGCTGGAGGTATCTCAACAGCTTTAATTACAACAGTTTTAGGTTTAGTTACAGCAATTCCTTTACTTTTTGCATATACATACATCTCTTCAAAATCAGAAGCAATTGTATCTATTTTAGAAGAGCAAAGTATTGGAATGTTAGCAAAAAATTTAAAACAAAATGATTGATATATACATAGATAATCTATTTGGCTTCTTTGAAAGAGGTGGCTTTGTACTTTATATAGTGTTTGGTATTGCCCTATTTTTATGGGCACTACTAGTTGAGCGATATATTTACATAAGCTTTGAGTATAGAAAATACAAAAAAAGTTTATTAGGTGATTTAAAAAACTCAAAAGTGAATCAAAAATTTAAAGAAGAGATAAAAAAATACATAATTGAAGATTCAAATACAAAATTGAAAACAGGTCTTAGTTTTATAAAAACTTTAATTATAGTATGCCCACTTGTGGGACTTTTAGGAACTGTTACAGGGATGATTGAAGTATTTGATGTAATGGCATTAAATGGAACAAGTGATGTTAAATCTATGGCAAATGGTGTTTCAATGGCAACTATTCCAACAATGGCAGGAATGGTAGTTGCACTAAGTGGAATACTATTTGAAAAGAAATTAGAACTATCAATCAAATACCATACAGATAAATTATATTTAGAGATTTCAAAGGTTTTATAATGAGAAGATTTTCCCACAAAAATAATAAAGAAGAGACAGAGATAAACCTAACTCCTATGCTTGATGTAGTATTTATTATGCTTATATTTTTTATTGTAACTACATCATTTGTTAAAGAAGCTGGGGTTGAAGTAAATAGACCAAGTGCGAAAACAAGTCAGCAAAAAGCACAAGCAAATATATTAATTGCAATTAAAAACAATGATGAAATTTGGATTGATAAAAGAATGGTTGACATAAGAGCAGTTAGATCAAATATTGAAAGATTAAAAGCTACTAATTCACAAAATAGCGTTGTAGTTCAATCAGATAAAGACTCAAGAACTGGTGTTTTAGTAAAAGTTATGGATCAAGTAAGACTTGCAGGTATTACAAATATTTCAATCTCAACATTAAAGAATTGATATGAGAGTTATCATAGCTATATGTTTATCTTTTTTTATTAGTGTTGGTATGTTTTTGCTTATGCAAAAAATGACAACTACACAAAGTGATGTAGTAAAAAAAGAGTCAAATCCTATACAGCTTACATATCTAAGAGATAAAAAAGATACGCATATTGAGAAGAAAAAAAGAGTTAAACCAAAAGAGCCTGTAAAAAAAGTAGAACCAAAAAAATTAGATTTAAAAACAAATCTAAACAAAAAACTTGATAAAAATATGAAGATCAAGCCATTGGCAGTTAATCCAAATATTGATATATCTTCAATTAACTCTTTAAATGGGGCGCAAATTGAGTTAGGTTCAAACCTTTTAGATGCAAATATGTTAACAGCAATTACAAGAGTAAATCCAAGGTACCCAAGAAGAGCTAAGATAAGAAGACAAGAGGGATTTGTACAACTTGCGTTTAAAATAGATTCAAGTGGATTCGTTTCAGATGTAAAAGTTATGAAATCAGATCCTGAAGGTGTATTTGAAAGAGCAGCAATAAAAGCTATGAAAAGATGGAGATTTAAACCATCAAAAGATGATGTTGCTGGAACTTTTAAAAATGCAACAATTACATTTAACTTTAGGTTGGCAAGATGATTAAAAAATTACTAATTGTAGTAGTACTTTGTTTAAGCAGTGGATTGTACGCAAAAAGCAGTATGTCAAAAAGTACATACAATAGCTTGATGAAAGCTCAAGAGTTTATGCAAAAAGAGGATTTTAAAAAAGCAAAAGTTATGCTTGAGAAACTTTTAAAAGAGGATAAAAACTCTTATGAAAAATCATATATTTTACAAACATTAGCAAATGTTTATATAAATGATGGAGAGTATAAGAAAGTTGCAAAGGCATATGAAAAGATTATAAAATTAAAAGCTTTTGAAGAAAAAAGTATTCAAAGTATTAAATTTTCTCTTTCAAAAGTATATCTTTCAAATGAACAATACAAAAAAAGCTTAGCTTTGTCAAAAGAACTTTTAAAAAGTAAAGTCATAAACAAAGAAGATATATATGAAAATTTGATACTTGCTTATTATTATGAAAAAGATTATAAAAATAGTGTTAAATATTCAAAAAAATATTTCTCTTTAAAAAAAGATATAAAAGAGTCTTGGTATAAAGTAATCTACTCTTCGTATGTAGAATTAAAAGATTATAAAAATGCAATTAGTATTATGAAAAAGATGGTGAAAATATTTAATACAAAAGAAGAATACTGGGTACAACTAGCCTCACTTTATCAACAAGAGAATCAATTAAAAAAATCTCTTTCAACTTTAGAGTTAGCATATAAAAACAATATTCTTACAAAAAAAGATAATATTTTATACTTTATAAATATTCTTCTACAAAATGAAGTTTATAAAAAAGCTGGTGAACTTTTAACTAAAGCAGTTGATGAAAAAATGATAAAAGAAGATCAAAAAATCTTCGAAATTATTGTTTCAAGTTATCTAAACTCAAAACAAATTGATTTAGCAATACAAAAACTTGAAGAATCTAAGTTTGCAAAGAAAAATAGATTTAAAATGATTCTTGCAAATATTTATTATACTCAACAAGAATACTCTAAAAGTATAAAAATAATCAAAAATATGAGAACAAAAAGAAATAGTAAACTTGATGGAGAAAAACAGATACTTAAAGCTTTGTGCTACTATGAACTAGATAATAAATCACAAAGTATTAAAACCTTAAAACAAATAGTAAATAACCCTTATCACAAAAGAAAAGCAAAATCTATTTTAAAACAGTTAAGAAGTTAATTCTTAGCTGTTATAGGAAATTATTTTAAATAAAGTTTCAATCTTTTATGTAGTTATTTTAAAAGCCTATAACTCGAAGATTTTCAAGACTATTGAAAAAATTAAAGGCATAAAAATATAAATAATCATCGAAAGCACAAACTGTAGAAAAAGAATTTAAATATACCTTAAAAAAATAAGTTCGTCTAGCCTACTTTAACTTAATAATAATAATACTTTCTAGTTTTCATAATTTCTTTAGGTCTTATACCAAATCTTTTTAAAAAAGCATTTGAAAAATTTTGTGCATAAGAATAACCTACTAATAAAGCTATTTCATTTATATTATATTCACTTTCCTTTAAAAGTATTTTTGCTTTTTGCATTCTTTCTTCTAATAAAAAAGAATAAGGAGTGAGATTAAAAAAAATTTTAAATCCAAATTGTAATTTAAAATCATTTAGTTTTACAATTTTTGAAAGCTCTTCTATACTAGGGGGTTTATGCATATTTTCAAGTAAAATTTTTTTTGCTTTATTTAAAGCATTTATATCGTATTGTGAGAATTTTATTCCACTTAAATCTTTGTCAGATTTACTTTGTGAAAAAGTATTAAGACAATGGTAAATAACCTCTAAAGTTTTTGACTCAAGATATAATTGATCTAATTTCCCAATCATAGGGCTTTTATAGATTTCATTTGCTAAAAATGACATTTTAATATCCATAAGTGAATTATATAATATTTCATTAAAACTATTTTTTTCAAGAGCATTAAATACATATTCTTTAAAATTATCTTCTGGTAAAATTTTTTGTAAAAAATCTTTTTTTAAAATAAAAGACAAAGCTTTATAAGAACTATTTTTTGATATTTCATGATAAATACAATCTTGTGAGATCAAGTGTAGATTAATATATGATTTTTTTGAAGAAAATGGTTCTTCTGTAATATGGCTTTTTAACTTCATTTCTCCTTCAAGACCTAATGTAAAAGCAATACCATCAATTTTATGAGTTGAATCTTGTTTAATTTCATTTTTTAATAAATAGTCACTTTTGTATAAAAATACTGTGTCGTTAAAATTAATTTCATTTAAATTACATTTTCCTTCTTTATCAAATTCTTCTGTGATATTTTTTTCAGTGTTTAAAAATTCTTTTTCATCTGAGAATCCTTTAAAACTTCCCCAAAGTTTTTTGTACATTAATATCCTTTATAATTTTAATAATTGTTATCATATTACTATTTTTAAGATAAATTCATGTTTACTCTATTTTAGAATTAAAAAAAATATACTTAGAATATTTTCAATATTGATTTTTGTTATTATTATTAATAAAATACTGTAAACTATTAGTTACTATAAAAAGGAAATCAAATATGAAAAAAGACCTACTAGTCAAAAGTATATTATTATCAGTAATTGCAAGTAGCTTTTTATTAGCTAAAAATGAACCTCAAAAGTTTGAAGAAGTTACTGTAACTGCAAATAAAATAGAAGAAAATATACAAAAAGTTCCACAAAGTATTACAGTAATAAGTAATGAAGAGTTGGAAGAAAAAAGAATAACTAATATCGAAGGTGTAGTTAATGAAATACCTAATATGAATTTTGAAAAAGCTCTAAATGGTAGTTTGTCTACTAACTTTAGAGGCTTATCAGGTTCAACCTTTACTCTTAGTAATCCTGTTATTATCTATATTGATGGAGTTCCATATTATGATAGATATGATTACAATCCTTCTTTTATAAATGTTTCTCAAGTGGAAATTTTACGAGGACCTCAAGGTACACTTTATGGAAAAGATTCTACAGGAGGAGTTATAAATATTATTACTAAAGAACCTGAAAATGAATGGCATGGAAGTATCAATGCTGAAGCAGGAAACTACGGTTATACAAAAGGAGCTTTCAATACAAGTGGAGCACTCATAGATAATAAACTGTATGCGGGTATTAATGGTTCTTTAAAATCGGATGATGGTTGGCTTACAAATAAATATTCAGGTATGAATAAAGATGCCAATAGAACAAAAGCAAAAAGATTAAGTGCTTTTACAATCTATAAGCCTACAGATAAATTATCAAGTAAATTTATTATCTCTCACGATTATGACAAAGAGTATGGGAGAAGAGGAATAAATATTGATAATACTATTCCTATAAATGATTTAAAAAGAGATAAAAATGTTAGCTTTGATGTTCCTTCTTATATTACAAGAAAAACAAATTCTCAAAGTCTAAAATTTGATTATGAATTAGAAAAAATGAAAATGGAATCTGTAACCATACATAAAGATTTTGATATTGATATCGTACATGACAGTGATTTTTTATCAGGAACTAGCAGTGATGGTTTAGCTTCACTTATCATTTCAGATGTTGAAACGTGGTCGCAAGAATTAAAATTCTCGAGTAAAAATCAAGATATAAAATGGGTAACAGGACTATTTTTTGATGATGAAAAAAGAGAACAAGGTCCATATGGAAATGCAAGTAGCCGAGGTACTGCAAATGTAGTCTCAATAATTGATACAAATACCTATGCAGCTTTTGGTCAAGTTATGATTCCTCTAAATGATTTTGAATTAACTCTTGGAGGAAGGTACCAAAGAATAAGTAAAAATATCAAATCTGATTTTTATACTAGCTTTACTGATACATCTAATAGTCTTCACAAATATGATGATAATAAAAGTTGGAATACTTTCTTGCCTAAAATTGCTTTGTCTTATAGTATCAACAACAATTTAATGGCATATACCTCAGTTTCAAAAGGATTCATTCCTGGTGGTTTTAATTTTTATTCTACAAGTGATGGTAGTGATTCCTCTTTTGAACCTGAAAAATCTACAAACTATGAATTTGGAATAAAATATCAACAAGATGACTATACTATAAATGCAGCTATATTTAGAATGGAAATGGAAGACTTGCATGTATATAGTACTTTACCCGGTGGTGTTTTTGTAACAGATAATGCAGAAAAAGCCCATTCTCAAGGTATAGAATTTGATGCAAGATATTATTTAGGCAATAATTTAGAAATAACAGCAAGTGTAGGACTCATTGAAGCAAAATATGACGATTATACAGATGCAAGTGTTAACTATGATGGACAAAAGATTACTGGAACTCCTAAATTTACAACTTCTTTAGGAATATCATATTTTGCCCAAAAAGGCCTTTATGGAAGAATAGGATTTAAAGGAAGAGGAAAAACAGGGTTTAGAAGAAATGGTAAAGTTGAAGAAACAGACGGTGGTTTTACTGCAAACACAAAAGTAGGATATAAAATCAATGATTGGGATATTTATGGATATATTACAAATATTACAGATGAAGAATATGTCGTATCTTATGGTAGAGGTGTAGGTTTTAATGATCCAAGAAGATTTGGAGTTGGAGTAAAATATACATTTTAAATAAAATGAATCAATTATTATATACAAAAGAAAAGGACAAAAATGAAAAAAATGAAAAAAGCTTTTTTAGCAACTGTTATTTTAGGTGTTAACACTTTATTGGCACATAGTTTATGGATTAACTCTTTTGAGTCATTCTCTCATAAACCAAGTCATGCAATAGTTAGTTTAGGATGGGGACACTCACTTCCCATTGATGATATACTTAACTCACCCAACGGAAGAATTGTTATAGAAGATTTTTCTTTAATTAATCCAAAAGGAGAAAAAACACAATTAAAAATTCCTTCAAGTGAAACTGCAAAGGCAAGTAAAACAACTAAAGATTTCGATTTATATGATGCCGATATTGCTTTACAGAAAATTGCTCTAAAGAAAGAGAGTATAAAAGGGGTTTATACCGTTCAAGCCAATTCTAAACCTACTTTTTATACAAGTTACTTAGATTCAAAGAACAGACAAAGATTAAAATTAAAACCAAAAAATGAGGTCAAAGATATTAAAAAAATATTAATGTCTGTAAGATACCAAGCAAATGCAAAATCTTATCTTACTTTAGACAAATGGACAGAACAAAAAGCTACAAACAAAGGACTTGAAATCATTCCTAAGACTGACCTTTCAAATGTAAGAGTAGGAGACTTTGTTGAGTTTGAGGTTTTATTTATGGGAAAACCTTTAAATGCAAGTCCTTCAAGTATGGATTATATCAAAGCTGCTAGCAATACTTTTGGTCAAAAGGAAGGATTTGCTTTAATGTCATCTATCGTAGATGGAAAAGCACAAATAAGAGTTCAAAGTGCAGGACAATGGATTGTATCTTGCAATCATAAAACAACAATAACAAAAGATGGTCCATTAAAAGAGTTATATAACAAGGTGAATTATTCATTTATTGCTAGTAGCTTAACTTTTAATGTAAAAGAATAAAATATATTGTATAACTTTTAAATAATGCTTTGAGAGTTAACTCTCAAAGCTTATTATATATTTTAATCCACCACTATTTTTATAACTTATATTTCCTAGTAGTTGTTTTTGTGAAATAGAAACAATAAGTCTTAGTCCTAAGCTTTTGCTTTTATAAATATCAAAATCTTTTGGTAAGCCTTTTCCATTGTCAGCAATCTCAAGAACATATTGTAAATCTTGCTTTTTAAAAGTTATTTCAAAAAAGTTATGAGATGATTTTTCTTCAAAAGCATATTTTAAACTATTAGTTAAACATTCATTAATTATCAAACCACAAGGTAATGCATGCTCAATATCTAAAAATATATCATCAATATTAAGCTTTATATCTAAATGTTCAATATAATATGCATTTTTAATATCATAAATAAGTTCATTGATATATTTTTTAAAAGGAATTTTGTTTAAATCTTTACTTTCATAAAGTTTTCTATGAACTAATTCCATAATATAAACTCTTTCTTGAATATCAGTAAGAACTTCTTTTGTATTTTTATCACTTACTTTTCGTTTTTGAAGTTTTATTAAACTAATAGTAAAAGCTAAATTATTTTTTACTCTATGGTGAATCTCTTTCAAAAGTGTATTTTTTTCATCTAGAGATTTTTTTAACTCTTGCGTTCTCTCTTCAACTTTCAAATCAAGAAGTTTAATATTAGTTTCCATAGAATCAAGCATCAAATCAAAAGTTTGACCTAATTGTCCAATTGAGTCTTCACCTTTTATATTTGATCTAAACTTCAAATTACCACTTTGTACTTGTTTTGATGTATTTACTAAGGTATCTAAACTTTTTGAGAATTTTCTAAACAATAAATATCCAATTAGTATTGCAAAAACAAAAGACATAAGTGCAGCAGGAAAAAGCTTCCAAAAGGCCTTATCAATCGCCTTATATAAATCTTCTTCATAAACTGTTGTTAAAAATATTAATCTTCTTACAGGATTATTATTAATACTTCTAACCCACGTTAAAGCTTTTTTATCATTTAAGATATGAATAATTGGCTCACCATTACTTGCCCTTAAAATATCATTTGCACTTAATGTACCTGTATTTATACTCTTTACATCAGATAACTTACTAATACAATATTTATTATTTGTAGGCTTATCTTTTTTATTATATAAAGGATTATTTGTAGCATCTTTTATATTTAACCACATCAAAAAAGTATTTCCTTTATGTAAGTGATTTGTATATGAAAAACTTTTTTGTACATATTTTTTTATCTTTTTCTCTTCATTATTTTCATGGTCATAAAACAAATCACTATTACAAGAGAGTAGTAAATTGCTATTTTCATCAAACTCCATACTATAAACTATATGACTAGTAATTGAAGGACAAAAGTTTTTTTCATGTTTTTTTATATAGTTTTTCCAAGTATTTACCTTATGATTTGAATTTTTATATTGAATATAGCCATCATTGTTTAGCATGTTATTTAGATGATATGATTGCTTATTTGAATTATCTATTAAAGCTACTTGACAAGACAGTTCTTTAGAAAACTTTTTAAGAAGAGATTCTTGTTGTAAAAATGATGATTTTTTTAATTTTAAAGATAAGTTTCTAAGTTTCGCTTCTATATTTAATCTAATTATTTTATAGTTTTTCTTTCCATCATTTCTAATATATTTAACTGCTAAATTAAGTTGTTGTGTATTTAAAGCAATTGTTTGCTCTACTTGTTTTATCTCATGTTCATACTGTTCTTTTTCCATTTTTGGTATGATAAGTAAAAAAAGAATAGATAATAAAACTAAAGCTAATGCAGTAAAAGATAAAAAAAGTTTTGAAGAAAAAGATAACTTTGCTAGAGTATTAAAGCTAGTCAAGTTTTAACCTATAGCCAAACTCATAAATATTTTCAAAAACCTCAGCATCAAGCTTTGCTCTTAATCTATATACTAATGTTCTTAGTTTTCCCATATCAGATACTGATTCATCTCTATAGATATATGAAATTATTTGCTCAAAACTAACTGACTCTTTTGGATTTTCACTTAAAATATCAAAAAATTTTAATTCATTTCCTGTTAATTTTATACTATTTAAGCCCTTTGATAAAACTCTTTTTGTTCTATCATACTTATAGTTTTGGGCTAAATCAATAACTATTTGCTCGCTCATTAGATTTTTATTTTTAAAAAAATAGTTGTGCTTATGAAGTGCTGTTTTAATAGCAATATCAATATCTTTTTCTCTACAAGGCTTTATTAAATATGCATAAGGTTCACTCTCCATAGACTTTTTAACTGTTAAATCATCACTATAAGAAGTTAAAAAAATAATTGGTATTTTATGAGTTTGCCAAATCTCTTTTGCAGCTTCTAATCCACTTTTGTAGCCTTTTAAGTTAATATCCATAATTACAATATCTGGCTTATTTTCATTTACATGTTTTATTGCATCTTGTGCTGTTGATTCTATTCCTGATATTTCATATCCCATCTCTTCCAATGAGCTTTCCATATCAATTGCTAATACCATTTCATCTTCTACTATTAATATTTCTACAGTTTTTTGTAAAAATTCCATTAATTTGTTCATTAAATCTCCAATTGTGATTTGAATGTGATTTATATTAGTTATGATACTCACTATCATTTTAAAGTTTGTTAAAAGTAAAAGGTGAATACAATTCAATTTTTATTTTTCAATTTAAAACTACACACAAGAGATAAGGAATATAATGAATAGAAAAATACTTTTAAGTTCAATTGCTTCTTTAGCAATTTTTTCTTTAAATGCAAATGCAAAAGATACAAATAAGATAAATTCAGTTGATGTTTGGGAAACTGAAATTGTTAGTTCTTCTTTAAACTTAGGAAAAGATTCAATTGAAACTAAGCAAGCTGACCACTTAAGTGATTTATTAAGAGGATTACCAGGTGTTGATGTTGGAGGAAGTCACTCAATGAATAATAAAATTATCATTAGAGGAATAAAAGATGAAGATATCAATATTACTATTGATGGTGCAAAACAGCCTAATGTTGATATGTTTCACCATCAAAGTACTCTAAAAGTTAATCCTGATATTCTAAAAAAAGTAAATATTGAAGTGGGTGCAAACTCTGTAGTTCATGGAGAACTAGGAGGTTCAATAGAGTTTGAAACAAAAGATGGAAAAGACTTTTTAGAAAATGGTGAGAAAGTTGGAGCAATTGTTTCTACTAAATATAATAGTAATGATAGTGTTGGAGCATCACTTGCTACATATGGAAAGATAACAAATAACTCTGATTTCTTTATTTATTATGACCATATTGAAAATGAAAATTGGAAAACTGGAGATGGAACCAAAGAGAAAGGAAGAGAGGGTACTATTAAAAACCTTTTATTAAAGTATGGTATTGATTTAGACGATACACAAAGAGTATCTTTTTCTTATGATAGATTAGAAGATGAAGGTGATTATCACCCAAGACCAAATTTTAGTACAGCAGTAAATGAAGCAATTAATGTTGCAAGAGGAGCTCAAGCAGATTTAATTCATCCAACTGAATATATTAGAAACACTTACACATTAAAGCATACAGTTGATAAAGGTGAAAATTTACTTATAAACTCTTCTTTATATTTCAATGAAATGGATTTAACAAGACATGAATCAAACTCTAATAGAAGAGGAGATGTTTTCAATGCTGTTGTAGAAAATAAAGGTTTTAGCACAAAAGCTCAATCAAATATCAACTATAAAGATATTCTTAATACTTTTACATATGGACTTTCTTATGATGTTCAAACAAGTGAAGTAACTACTGATGGAGATGCTTATGGAGATGATGAAGAAGCTAAAACTTTCGCACTATTTATTGAAGATACAATTGATTTTAATAATGGCCTTATATTAACTCCAGGAATTAGAGCTACAAAATATAAACTTGATGGAGTTGTTGCTGATGTAAGTGAAAAAAAGATAACTTACTCTCTTGCTGCTGAATATGCAGTTACAGATAGTTTCTCATTACTTGCAAGTCATACAACACTATTTAAAGGTGCTCCAATGCAAGAGGTTTTTGCAAGTTATAGAACAAGAGCTACAACACAAAACTCAAGTATTAAATCAGAAACAGGTTATAACAATGAGCTTGGGTTTAAATATATCAAAGATAATGTACTAGGTGCAGATAATATTGGAATATTAACTAAATATTATGTTACAAAAATCAATGATGATATTGGCTTTAATAATGCATACCAAATGGTTAATTTAGGAGATACAAAAACAAAAGGTATAGAAGCAAGCTTTGCATATAATTTAAATGACTTTAATGCTTTATTTACATACTCAAGAATGGATTCAGAAGTACTTTATACAGGCGAAGCACTTGAACAAGAAACAGGAGATACATTTACTCTTGGATTAAACTATCAAACTACACCTGAAATTGGACTTTCTTGGCAATCAATTTTTGTTAAAGATGAAAATGATGTAAAAGATATAGAAAAAGAGGGTTATCATGTACATGATTTAGCTGTTAAATATACACCAAAATCAATAAAAGGTTTAAAAGTAATTGCTGGAATTGATAATATATTTGATAAAGCTTATGCTTCTCACTCTTCTTTTCAAGGGGATTTAAGAGCATTTGGTGATGCAACGGATTATGAGCCAGGAAGAAACTTCAAAGTTACTCTTTCTTATAAATTCTAAGAAAATTATGTTTGAAAAAACAAAAAGTTTTTACATGAACTAAGTCAAAAATTGGCTTAGTTCATGGTTTTACAGGCTGTATAGGTGCAGTATTATTAAGCTTTTTAACAAGCAGGGTAATCTCTATTCTCATTAATGATGATTATGCTATCAAAATATTTTACCTGCAATGATTACTGTAACTATAATAGTGTCAATCTGAGTATATTATATTTAAAGATTTATCAAATAATTAAAAATAATAAGTTCTATTTTTTACCAACTCTTTTGGATTAACTTTAAAATACTTAAAAAAAGCAGTCGAAAAACTTTGCTGATGTTTATAGCCTACAATACTTGAAACCTCAGCAATATTGTAATCACCTGTACTTAATAACTCTTTTGCTTTTTGCATTCTTGTTTCTAGCACTAGGGCTCCAGGGGAAGTATTAAAAAACTTTTTGAATCCATATTTTAACTTAAATTCATTTAACGCAACTCTTTTCGATAAATAAGAAATTGTACAATTAGGATCTAATGAATTGATAATTACTTTTGCTTTTTTTAAAGCCTGCATATCTTCTTCACTAAATTTAATCTTTTGTTTATTATCTTTTGTTGTAAAAAGAGTATTAAATTCATAATAAACTAATTCTAAAACTTTTGATTGTAAAAAAAGTGTATTCAAATCATTAACATATAGTTCATTCATATGTAACTGGTTTAATAGTTTATTTACATTATTGCCAGTTAATTTACTTGATAATATTTTATGACAATTATTTTTTTCTAAATAGTTTAATATTTTAAATACTTCACAATCTGGTAAAATTTGTGATAACAACTCTTTTTTTACTACTAAAGTGATTTTATTTACTTCACCCTTTTTTACAAAAGATTCTGTTTCTTCTTCATTTACTAATTCAATATCAGTTCTATTTTTAAAAGTTTGTAATCCGTGATTTGAAATTTTTGAATGATAAGTTATATCTCCACTAAGATTAAAATCTAACATAATTCCATCTATTTTAGATTTTGATTCAACTACAAGGTCTTCTTTGAAAATCAAATTTGATTTTATAAAGTAAATTGAGTCTGTTATTTTTTTATCTGTTATATTTGCAATAACTTTATCTTTAGGCAAAATCATTTTTGAATTTTTATTATCAAATTCAAAAGTTAAATTATTTGATGACATTTTTACTCCAAAATACTATTTGATTAAAAAGAAATACTATCCTACTTAAAATATTATTGAAATTGATAGTGAGTATTAATTATAATATATTATCGATTAAATTAAATTTATGGAGTAACTAATGAATAAAAAGTTAACAAATATAATTGTAGTCTCATTAGTAGCAAGTAGTACTCTTCTTGCTACTACAACTAAAAATATAAAACTTGATGAGATAACAGTTAGTGCAAATAAAATGGATGAAACTATAAAACAAATACCGCAAAGTATCTCAATTATAGATAATTTTACTATTGAAGAAAAAGAGATAAAAAGTATTCCAGAAATTATTGAATATATTCCTAATTTATCTTCAACTTTTATGTATTCTGATAGAGTTAATTTTAGAGGAATCAATACCTCAATATTTACAAATAATAATCCTGTAGTTATATATATAGATGGAATTCCACATAGTAGTGTTTATGCTTTTGATGCATCAATATTAAACATAGAAAGAGTTGAAGTACTAAGAGGTCCTCAAGGTGCATTATACGGCAAAGATAGTATTGGCGGAGTTATAAATATAGTAACAAAAAAACCTACAAATGAAACAGAAGGCTTTGTAAGTTTAGAGTATGGAAGCAACAATTTTAGACAAGCAAACTTTAATATCAGCGGAGCAATTATAAAAGATAAACTCTTTTTTGGACTAAATGGACTTTTAGGAAAAGATGACGGTTGGCAAACAAATCATAATGAAAATCAAAATAAAGATATTGATAAAAGCAAATTTCACAAATTAAATACAACTTTTTATTATAAGCCAACAGATAAATTAAGTATGAATTTAAGTCTTTTTGATGATAAAAACTATAGATATGGATTTGAGGGTGGAGCTATACCTCAAAATGAAACTATTAATGATTACAAAAGAGAAGATTTCAAAAATGTGAATTATGAGTCTGATACATACATGAAAACAAAATCAAAGGCTCAATCACTTAAATTAGAATATAATTTTAATGAAAATGTAAACTTATCTTCTATTACAGCTAACAAAAAAGTTGATATTGATGGAACATGGGATGTTGATTTAGGTAACAATCCAAATTATGATCAAATGTCAATGTTTCAAGATGCAACTTCTAAAAACTTTTCTCAAGAATTTAGAATCACAGGAGAAAATAATTATTTAAGATATGTATTTGGCTTATATTTTGAAAAAGATGAATTTAACTTTCACAATTATGGACAAGAATACCCAAGTTATTTAGCAGGAAATCCTTTTGGTACTGGAGTTGATGTAAAGTTTAATGCCAAATCAAAAGCTACTAGTAAAACTTATGCAAGTTTTGGACAAGTTGTTATTCCATTTTTAGAAGATTATGAATTAACACTTGGAGGTAGATATCAAAAAGTAAAAAAGAAAATGAATTTAGATAACTATATGCATCCAACAAATACTAATGCAACTCCTTATTTTGAATTTAATGAAGAACATACATGGAATACTTTTTTACCTAAGATTGCTCTTTCTAAAAGACTTAATAATGAACTTTCAACTTACATAACTGTTTCAAAAGGTTATTTACCAGGAGGTTACAACAACTTTGCTTCAAATGGAAGTGAAAAAGAAAATAGATTTGATGCACAAACTTCAATAAATTATGAATTAGGGCTTAGAGGTTCACTTTTAGAAGATAAACTATATTTATCATCTTCAATTTTTTATATGGATATTGAAGACATTCATGTTTACAGTACAGACCCAGTAACAAGCATGATGTATACATCAAATGCTGGAGAAGCCACATCAAAAGGATTAGAATTAGAACTTAAATATAATATCAATGATAATTGGAGTATTGACACAGCTATTGGTATAATTCAAGCAAAATATAGTAATTATAAAGACTCTAATGGAAATGACAATAAAAATAAAAAAATAGAAAGAACACCTAGTCACTCAATTAACTTAGGCTTATCATACTATGCAGGAAATGGTTTATATGGAAGATTTGATATAAAAAATCAAGGAGATATGTATTTTAATGCTCAAAATAGTTTAAAACAAGACTCTTACACAGTTGCAAATGCAAAAATTGGATACCTATTTAAAGATTTTGATATTTATGCTTATGTAAAAAATATTACAGATGAAAGTTATATTGTTGCAGTAGAAGAGATGGCAGAATTTAGGCAATTAACTTATGGAAAAGGAAGATTTATAGGATTAGGATTAAAATATAGTTTTTAACTAAATGGCTAAAGTAAACTACTTTAGCCTAAAATAATAAGTTCTATTTTTTACTAACTCTTTTGGATTAACTTTAAAATATTTTGTAAAAGCTACTGTAAAACTTTGTTGATGTTTATAACCTACAATACTTGAAACCTCAGCAATATTATAATCACCTGTACTTAATAATGCTTTTGCTTTTTGCATTCTTGCTTCTAGTACTAAACTTCCAGGAGTTGTATTAAAAAGCTCTTTAAATCCTAATTTTAATTTAAATTCATTTAAAGCAACTTTTTTACTTAAATCACTTATAGAATAGATTTTTTGAGAAGATAAGATCAACTCTTTTGCTTTTTTTAATGATTCAATATCTAAAGAGTTAAATTTTACTTTCTTACAAGTACAAATATTTTCTTTATTTAAATTAAATATATCTTTAAATTCACTATAAATAATCTCATATGCTTTACTTTGCAAATATAAAGTATCTAAATCTCCCTCATAAGGAGAGTTGTATAACTCATTTGCCAAGATTTTTGTTTTATAACTTGCTAAAGATTTTTTTATATTTGTTGAGATATGATTTTGAAAATTTTTTCTTAATAACTTTGTATTATTAAAACCTTTAAAGAAATATTTTTCTAAAAAAGAGTCTCTTATTACAAGACAAAGGGATTTTGTTTTAGTAGAATTATCAAAAATAATTGAACCATCATAACTATTTACATATTTTATTAAAATTTCATCTTTTTTAAACAAAAGTTTTGAACTATTACTGTTATCAGTATAAATTACATCATCTTCAAGATTTATAGCAATACAAAGTCCAGAAACTTTTGAAAAAGATTTAATCTCTAATTTTTTGTTTATTGATGCACTTGTTTTAAACATGAAAATATTATCTTCAATAATTTGCTTGTTACTTTTTATAATTCCTAAATCATTTGGAATATTATGTTGCCAACAATTACACTCATTACTACTTAATATAAAATCTTCAAAATCAATACTACTTATTCGATATGACATTTAATCCCTCAAAGTTAAAAATAAATCCATAATACATAAAAAATATATTATAATTAATTATGATTATCATTATAATGTTATCTTAAAAATACTTTAGATAATATAAGGAAACAAAATGAATAAAACCATTAGTTTAATACTATCAAGTTTGATTTGCTCTTCTATTGCTTATGCACATAGTGAGCATGAAAAAAAATCTACTAATTTAAATAGTATTACCGTAACTGCAAATAAGATTGAGGAAAATATAAAAGATGTACCTCAAAGTATAACAGTTTTAGATGAAACTACACTACAAGAAAAAGGCATCAAAACCGTAATTGATGTGATAAATCAAGTACCAGGAATGTATGCAGCAAACTCTACTTCTGGAACTTATATAAATTTTAGAGGATTAAATACCTCTTTGTTTACAAATAATAACCCTGTTGTAGTTTATATCAATGGTATTCCCATGGCAAATAGATATAACTTTAACCCTGCTTTAGCAAATGTACAAAGAGTAGAAGTATTAAGAGGCCCTCAAGGAACTTTATATGGAAAAGATGCAATTGGAGCAGTTATTAATATTGTGACAAAAGAAGCAAATAACTACTATAATGGTTCATTAACTTTAGAGTATGGAAGTAATAACTACAATCTTGCTAATTTTTATATAAATGGTCCTATTATAAAAGATAGACTATTTTGGGGACTTAATGGAAACTTTCAAAAAGATGATGGTTGGATAAAAAACACTTATCCTGGTATGAATGACCATGCAAATAGACAAAATAGCCGAAAAGTTAATACTTACTTTTTATATAAACCTACAGATAGATTAAGTTTAAAATTAAATCTTACAGATGAACATGAAAAAAAACATTGGTCAAATGGATATTCACAAAGTGACCAAATAGATGTAAGTGATGCAAATAGAGATGATGCCGAACACTTTAGTTTTGATGTTCCAACTGTTGAAATATTGGATACTCAAGCACAAAGTTTTCAAGCAAAATATGCTTTTAATAACTTTGATTTTAGTTCTCTTACTACACATAAAAAGTTTAATATTGATGGAGAGTATGATGCAGATTATTCTGATAATCCTGCTTTTAAAGAGCTTTATCAAATGAATAAAAGTGAAACAAAATCTTGGACACAAGAGTTTAGACTTTCAAGTACAAATAGTGAAGATTTTAGATGGGTTGCTGGTTTATATTTTGAAGATGAAAAACTTGATAATGGTCCATATGGAATGCAGTTTAATATGATGGGAACAAAAATGGTTCAAGATGCCCAATCAATAACAAATAGTAAAACTCAAGCTCTATTTGGACAAGTTACTATTCCATTTTATGAAGATTTTGAATTAACTTTAGGTGGAAGATACCAAAGAATAAAAAAAGATATAGATTTAGATATGTATATGCTTCCAGTTGGTGTTTCTGGTCCAGCAATGAATCACTTTAATGATGAAAAAACATGGAATACTTTTTTACCAAAGCTTGCCCTTTCATATAAAATAAATGAAGATTGGACAACATATACATCAATTTCTAAAGGATATATGCCAGGTGGATTTAACTATTTTGCTATGAATGATGATAAAGATGCAAACTCATTTGAAGCACAAAAATCTACAAACTATGAGATTGGATTAAAAGGTTCATTTGATAAAACAGATTTAACTTTATCAATTTTTAGAATGGATATAAAAGATGTTCATGTTTATAAATCTTTATCTACTTCTGTATGGTTAACAGATAATGCTAAAAAAGCTTATTCTCAAGGTGTTGAACTAGAGATTAGTCACTATCCAAATAGCAATTGGGAATTAACAAGTGCATTTGGATTTACAGATGCAAAATATAAAGAGTATGATGCAGGTGATGCAAAATATGATGATGAAAAGATTCAATTAACTCCTGAATATACAGCAAGAGTTGGTATAGGATATTTTAACCCTAGTGGATTTTATTCAAGAGCAGATATAAATCTTCAAGGGCCAACATATTTTTTTCATGATTCAAAAAATAAAATGGATAAACAAGATAATTACATAACAACAAATGTTAAGCTTGGTTATAAATATAAAGATTGGGATTTTTATGCTTATGCAAACAATATTTTTGACGAAAAGTATGTAACAGCATTTGATACAGCAGGAGGAATGTCAAGAATCACTTTTGGAGACCCAAGAAAAATAGGAGTTGGATTAAGATATAGTTTTTAAGAAAAGAGAGTCCTCTTTTCTTAATAGTAGTATTTTCTTGATTTTATAAACTCTTTTGGATTTACATTAAATCTTTTTTTAAATGCAGTTGTAAAGCTTTGAACATATTTATAACCTACTAATTTTGAAATCTCAGTAATATTAAGCTCACTACTTTCTAATAATTTTCTTGCTTCAAGCATTCTAAACTCCAAGATTAAAGCCCCTGGTGTAGTATTAAAAAGCTTTTTAAAACCATACTTTAATTTGAACTCATTTAAAGCTACTTCTTTTGAGAGTTTTGGAAGATTAAGAAAAAATCTTTTTTCACAAATTAAACTCTTTGCTTTTTGTAAGGCATAAATATCTTCTTTTGTAAGTTTTACCTCTTTTTTTATATTTTTTAGCCTATTTACTTGTAAAATATCAGATAACTCATGAAAAACTATCTCATAAACTTTACTTTGTAAATAGATTTTATGCAACTCTCCTTCATAAGGAGAATTAAAAATCTCATGGGCTAAAATTTTTGTTTTTAGATTTGTTTGTGCAGTCTTAAAATTAGTAGAAATATTTTTTTCATAGTTTTTCAAAACTAACTCTTTATTAGATATTTTCTCTAAAAAAAACTCTTGTAAAAAATCACCTTTAATTATTATTCCAATATCTTTTAAGATACTATCTTTATTAACTTCAAATAAAGATTGACTTTGATTAATATACTTTACAAACATACTATTTGCACATTTATTTGTTTGTTCATCTAAAATTTTATCTGTATATTTTAAACTGCCATCTAATACAATATTTATACATAAGCCCTCCTCACTAGAAGAGGATTCTAAAGATACATTATCCTTGAAATTAAAGCTATTTTTATATAAAAAAATATCATCAGATATTATAGTTTTTTCTACTTCAACACTTCCACTTTCATTTGGAAAATCTACTTTTATATTATCTTTTAAGTCTTTTACAAAAAAGTTCTCTAAATCATTCAAATCATATAATTTTGACACAAAATACCTTTTTATTAATTAATAATACAATTATCATAACTTTATTATTGATTTTCATTATCATTATAAGTATATTGCAAATCAAATTAAAACTATATTTAAAGGTAAAAAAATGAACAAGAAACATGTACTATTATCACTTAGTGCATCTTTAGTGATTTTATCAAATTCACTTATGGCAGATAAAAAAAGTGTTGAGTTATCAGATATTACAGTTACTGCACAAAAAACAGAACAAAATATTCAAAAAGTACCTATGTCAGTAAATGTCTTAGATGAATTTTTTATTGAAGATGCAGGTATAAAAAACACTAGAGAAATTGCATCTTATATTCCAAACTTAACAACTATGCATGGTGGTTCTAGGGACTACTTTTCAAGAATTGCAATAAGAGGTATTTCAAATACAGGAGTAGGAGAACCTGCAGTTGCACTATATATTGATGATGTATCTTATGCAGATTTATTTGCTTTTGACTCTCCACTTTTTGAAGTAGAAAGGATTGAAGTGTTAAAAGGCCCACAAGGGACTTTATATGGGAAAAATACAGAGGCTGGAGTTATAAATATAATTACTAAAAAACCTTCAAATGAACTATCAGGAAGAGTAAATCTTGAAGCAGGAGATTATGACTCAAAACAAATTATGGCATCTTTAAACCTTCCATTAATCCAAGATAAACTATTTTTAAAGATGTCTGCATTAAAGTCTAAAAGAGATGGTTATATCAAGAATTTATATACTTCAACAGATATAGATAATCATGATACTTTGTCATTAAGAGCAAATATGCTTTATAAAGTAACAGATGACTTAGAAGCAAGTTTAATTTTAGGATACCAAAAGTTAGATGATGATGGAGGCTTTCCCATGACTTCAATGGAAAAAGGTAAATATAAAAATGCTACTGGACTTTCAAGTTTAGATGAGTTTGAATCATCATTTAATTATAAAGGTGACAGTCAAGCTAAAACAAAAACTTCAGCCTTAAAATTTGATTATAGTGCACAAGAGTATGATTTTGTTTCTATTACAAGTTATAGAGATATGGATAATCAAAGTACTTTAGATGGAGATTTTTCTCCAAGTAAAAACTTTATAGGATTTAACTCAAGAGAACTTGATTCTTTAAGTCAAGAGTTTAGACTATCTTCAACAAACAGTAGCTCTTTTAATTGGATAGTTGGAACATACTTTAATAAAGAGAATGCAAATGATGAAACAGGTTATAAACTTGATGAAACTTATGCAAATATGATGGGAGTTCCTTTATATTCAGAAGATAAGATGAAAGCTGATTTAAGTTCAAGAGATATAGCAATTTTTGGACAAAGTACCATAAGGTTTTTTGATGATAGATTAGGATTAACAACAGGACTTAGATATGAAAAATCCAAAAGAAGTATGGATAAAAGAACTCATACTTTTGCAGGAGTAAACACAGCAACTCCTATGAAAAACATGGAAAAAACAAACTCGATTGTTCTTCCAAAACTTTCACTTGATTATTACATAAATAAAAATATGATGGTTTATACAACAGCTTCAAAAGGTTATAAAGCTGGTGGTTTTTCATATGCAGTTGACAATAAAGAGCTTGCAGAGTTTGATCCAGAAATATCAAATGCATTAGAAGTTGGTATAAAATCTAAATTTCCTAATTTAGGTTTAACTTTTAATATGGCTGCTTTTTATACAAAAGTTGATGATTATCAAGACAGAATTCAAGTAAATCCTACAACTATTATGCAAGCAAATGTAACAGAAGTTGATATAAAAGGTTTAGAATTTGAAACTTCATATTCACTTACAAGTAATCTAACACTAAGTGGGAACTTTGGTTTAGTATCTGCAAAATATGGAGATTATGAAGATTTAATTGCAAATAAAAACTATAAAGATAATAAAGTAGCAATGATTCCTAAATATGATTTTAATGTAGGATTAAAGTATAGAAATCCAAATGGTATTTTTGCAAACTTTGAAGCATTGCATACAGGAGAAAAACAGTTTGATAGATCAAATGAAAAAAAAGTTGAGTCTTATACAGTTTATAATGCAAAAATTGGTTATGAACAAGATAACTGGGATTTATATTTTGGTGTAAAAAATATAACAAATAAAGAGTATTTCTTAGATGGTTTTCATGATACAACAGTAGGATATATGGGAGCAGTTGGAAATCCTAGAACTTTTAATGTTGCATTTAATTATAGATTTTAATAAAAAATACCTTTATGTAAAAAAATAATCCTTTATACATAAATTCATTCTTGTATTTGATAGTAATTATTATTATAATTTTACTCAATACAAGAAATAAAGGTAGTTTATGGAAAACGAAAAAATGAAAAAAAGTTTATGGGCTATAATGAAGCCCGTAAACTTGCATATTAATAGTGCAATATTATTAGCAGCTTTTTCTGGTATCACTTCAGTTATTGCACTTACTTTTTTAGCATTTGTAGTTTCACTAACAGTTAATACAAACACAACTTTTTTAGGAATTACAATGGATTTTGACACAGCTTTTATATATCTAGCTGTAATATCTTTTATCTCATTTTTTTCAAGAAAATATGCTTTTATAATCTCTCATTTTGGAGCATTTAAACTTGAAGAGATTTTAAGAACAAATCTCTCTAAACATTTGGCAAAAGTTCCTTTAGGTTTTATAACAACAACAGGAACAGGAAAATTAAAAAAAGTTTTATTAGATGATATTAAAAATCTTCATGCCTTTGTTGCAGATACAACTCCAATGATAGGAAGAAGTATTTCTACACCTATTGCTTCTTTAATTTTAATGTTAATAATTGATTATAGATTAGCTTTTGCTTCTATTGTGGTTTTAATACTTGGCGTTATTATTATGAGTTATGTTATGAAAGACTCTCAAGTTTATAGACAAGCATATGAAAACTCTCAATCAAATATAAATAAAGCAGTTGTAGAGTTTGTTCAAGCTATGCCAATAGTTAGAACTTTTGATGATGGAACAAGCTCTTTCAAAAGATATAATGAGTCTTTAGAAAACTATAAAACAAATTTAAAAAATTGGATAAATGAAACAGGTGTAGCTGCAAAGTTTGCAATGGCAATCTTAAGTCCAATGCCAACTATTTTAGCAGTTAGTGGTATTGGAGCATATTTTGTTTTAAATGGTAGTTTAGATTTAGTATCATTTTTAGCAGTTTTATTAATTGCAACAGGGATGAGTGATGCGTTAATGCCTTTAATGTGGATGAGTAACTTTGTAAAAAAGTCACAAGCAGCTGCTTATAGAATTGCTGATATATCAAATGAAGAGGAGTTATATTATTCAAATAAAGTTAAAGAGTTAAACTCTTTTGATATTGAGTTTAAAAATGTTGGATTTAAATATGAAAATAGAGATTCAAATGCCCTTGAAAATATTAATTTTGAAGTAAAACAGGGTACAAAGAGTGCTATTATAGGCTCATCAGGAGCAGGAAAAAGTACTATTGCTAAGTTGATTCCTAGATTTTGGGATGTAAGCTTTGGAGAAATTTTGATTGACAATCAAAATATTAAAGATATTGATTCAAAAACATTAATGAATAGCGTTGCTTTTGTATTTCAAGATACATATCTTTTCCACGACACAATTAAAAATAATATTAAATTAGCAAATGAAAAAGCTACAGATGAACAAGTAATACAAGCTTGCAAAGCTGCACAAATTCATGAGTTTATAATGACTTTACCAAATGGCTATGATACTTTAGTTGGAGATAAAGGCTCAAGACTTTCAGGAGGACAAAAACAAAGAGTTACAATAGCAAGAGCTATATTAAGAGATGCACAAATAATTGTATTAGATGAAGCCACTTCATATGCAGATGCACAAAGTGAAGAAAAACTTATAAAAGCACTAGCAAATCTTATGAAAAATAAAACAGTAATTATTATTGCACATAGACTCTCAACAATCAAAGATGCAGACCAAATTTTACTTTTTGAAAAAGGTAGATTATTAGCAAAAGGAACACATGAAGAGTTACTAAAAAACTCTTTTGATTATATTGATTTATATACAAGCTATGAAAAAGCTTATAACTGGGATATAGATAACAAAGGAAATCATAATGACAAATAAAAGATTTAGCTCTTTATATGAGGTTTATAAGTTATCAGTTGAAATTGCAGGTGAATATAATGTAGGATTTAAAAGAAGTCTTTTACTATTTTTTATCTCTTTTGTTACATTAGGTTTAGCTTTTGCAATGTTTTTTCCATTATTAAAAGCGATATTTTCTTCACAAGCAGATATAAATGAGATTATTTATTGGTTTAGTTTTATGGCATTTTTTAGTCTTATTTCAATTGTTACTAAGTGGTTTGGACACAACTTTGATTATTCAGGATATATTGTTGAAATTACAAATGAATTAAGAGTAAAACTTGGTAAAAAACTTAGAAGTATGCCTCTTCATACATTATCAAAATATAAAACAGGGGAATTAAACTCTATTTTATCTTCAAATGTTGATGAATCAATATTACATATGGGAGTAGTTTCTGCACTATTTATGCAAATAACTGTAGTGCCAATTGTAGTAGTTTTATTTACATTTTTTATTGATTACAAACTTGCACTTATTATGTTAATAATTTTGCCTTTTGCAATACCACTTTATATTATGAAAAGAAAAGTATCTATTGAAGAGAAAAAAGATTTCAATGATGCAAACTCAAACTTAGAGTCACAACTAATTGAGTATATTCAAGGTCTTCCTGTGTTAAGATCAGTTAACCAAGTAGGTAAAAATGCAAAACAGCTTGATTTAGCAGTTAAAAAAGTAAGAACTATACAAGAAGAAGGAGCAAGTAAAAGTACACTTCCTTTACTAATCATGGGTTCACTTGTTGAAATTGTTTTATTAGTACTTGTATTTTTAGGAGGTATGTGGGTAGAAGAAGGTTCACTCGCACTTATTACTCTTGCTGCTTTACTTGTTGTAGTATCAAGACTAACAGAACCCTTAACACTCTTTTTAGGGGTTATTCCTGTATTTGATACTATGGATAGTGCTTTTAATAGAATAAAAACTGTTTTGGATATAAAGTCATTAAAAACTTTTGAACCTAAACAAAAAGCTAAAAGTTTTGATATTGAGTTTGAAAATGTTTTTTACTCATATGATAAAGATGAAACTTACTCTTTAAAAAATATAAGTTTTAATATAAAACAAAACTCATTAACGGCAATAGTTGGACATTCAGGTTGTGGGAAAACTACAATTACTAAGATGCTTATGAGATATGATGATGTATCAAAAGGAAGTGTAAAAATTGGTGGTGTAAATATTAAAAATATGACTCAAAAAGAGCTTATGAAAGATATTTCTGTAGTATTTCAAGATGTATATTTATTTGATGATACAGTATTAAATAATATAAAAATGGCAAAACCTAAAGCAACAAAAGATGAAATTATCAAAGCTTGCAAACTTGCAAACTGCCATGATTTTATACAAAATCTTCCAAACTCTTATGAAACTAATATTGGAGATTTAGGAGGAAATCTATCAGGTGGAGAAAAACAAAGAATATCAATTGCAAGGGCAATTTTAAAAGATGCTCCAATTGTAATACTTGATGAACCTACCGCTTCTCTTGATACAAAAAGTGAGCTTGCTGTTCAAAAAGCAATTGATTCTCTTGTAAAAAATAGAACAGTAATTGTCATTGCCCATAGATTATCTACAATTACTCATGCAGATAATATTTTAGTAATGAAAGAAGCAGAAATTATACAGCAAGGTAAGCATGAACAAATAATAGTTTCAAGTGACTTATATAAAAATATGTGGGAAGCACAAACTAGAACTAAAGCTTGGAATAGTTAAATGAAAATTCTTAGAAAAAGAGACTTTTTTTTATTTCTTAGTTTATATGTTACGCAATTCTTAGGATTAGGCTTCTTTACAGAAGCCTTTATTGCTATTTTAAGGAAAACAGGAATGTCTTTAGAAAATCTTGGCATAGTTTATATGCTAGGATTTTTTTGGGTTTTAAGATTTGTGTGGGCTCCTTTTATTGATAAAGTAAATTTTCAAAGAATTGGTCATTATAGGTTTTGGCTAATACTTTCTCAAATAATAATGGTAAGTTCACTCTTTTTTGCATCTTTTTATGAAGTAACAACTCATATCTCAATAATTCTTTTATGCGCAGTTATTTTTTCTTTTTTCTCTGCTACTCAAGATATTGCCTTAGATGCACTTGTATATAAAACTTTAACAAAAGAGCAAAGACCTTTTGGAAATGCTATTAAAGTATCAGGAGGTCTTTTAGGATCAGTTTTAGGAGGAGGAGTTGCCCTAATTATATATTCATATCTTCAATGGCAAACAACAGTTTTAATACTTGCATCTTTTACTTCTATTGCAATAATTCAACTTTTACTATTTAAAGAGCCTGCTTGGGAAAGAAAAGCTAAGCAAAAAAGATTTGTTTTTAAAGAGTTTTATAGTTTTTGGAAAGGTAAAAATAGAAAAATATGGCTTATTTTCATTCTTCTTTTTCCTTGTGCTGTTGCAACTGCACATGGACTAATATCTCCAATTTTAGTTGATTTAGGATGGGAATTAAAAGATATTGGACTAATTGTACATATTATTGGATACAGCATTGGAATTGTTGCATCTTTTGGTGCTTCATGGCTAATAAATAAATTTGGCAAAAAAAGAGTTTTGATTTTTTGCTCAATAGGTCAAATTATAGGACTCTTTTTCTTGATTTTACTACTACATGGATATTCAAGCACTACTCATGTGATTTTAACAATTGGAACAATATTTATTTTTTATACTCCATCAACAACTGTAATTTCAACTTTGATGATGGATGAAATAGATAGTAATAATCCAGCTTCTCAATATGCAATTCAACATAGTATGTTTATGCTTTCTGGACTGATTTTTGCAAGTATGAGCATCTTTTTTTCTGGAAAATTTGGTTATGAAAATATAGTTTTAGCTATTTGCTTAATAGCTTTTATTCCTTTGATTTTATCATTTAAAATTGATAGTTTTTTATCAAAAGAAGAAAAAGAAAGAATAGAGACAAATAATTTAAATACAATAGGATAAAAAATGAAAGAAATAAAGCCTTTAATGGCAATAAATATTTTATGTGTGTCTTCAATGATGGCTTTTTTAGCAGTTGTTGGACCAATTATAAGAGAGTTAAATTTACAAGAATGGCATGCCGGACTTATGGTTGCACTAGCAGGTGTTGCATGGGTATTACTCTCAAGGTTTTGGGGTAAAAAAAGTGATTATTATGGAAGAAAAACTATTTTGATTTTTTCAATATTTGGTTTTTTTCTATCTTACTTATTTTTAGCAGGATATATAAACTATGCAATAATAAATCCACCCTCAATTATCATTTCATTGATTGCATTGGTTTTTGCAAGGCTCATGATTGGAGTATTTTATTCTGCAATTCCACCTGTATCAAATGCCTTAATTGCTGATAAAGTGGAACCTAGTAAAAGAACTTCATATATGGCAAGCTTAGGTGCAGCAAATGGAATTGGAATGATTATAGGACCAATCATTGGTGGAGCCTTAGCAGTTTATGGATTAACTGCACCTTTATATGTAGCTGCTATTTTACCTTTAATTGCAGTAGTTATTATATATTTTAGTTTAGAACCAAGTAAAAAAAGAGAAAAAACTAAAGAAAAAGCTATTCATTTTTTAGATAAAAGATTAAGACTTCCTATGATTGCATCATTTTTTACTATGTATAGTATTGTAACATCACAAGTTTGTTTAGGTTTTTATATACTTGATAAATTTCATTTAACACAAGTTCAAACTGCAAAAAGTACTGGTTATATTTTAGCAATTATAGGAGTTGTTTTTATTTTAACTCAAATTGTAGTTTCAAAATTAAAAAATATCTCTTCACATACTTGGTTAGTTTTAGGTTCAATACTTTGCGCAATTGGATACTTCTTAGTTAGTATTATTACAACACAAATTGAGCTAACTATTGCATTTAGTATAGGAACAGTTGGATTAGGTATGTTAATGCCAGCATTTTTAGCAATAACAGCAAATAGTGTACAAGAACATGAACAAGGAGTTGCAGCAGGTACAGTATCAGCAGCACAAGGTTTGGGAATAATAATAGGACCACTATTAAGTACAATGCTTTATCAAATAAAACCAGAAATTCCATTTATTTTTTCAGCCACTACTTTTTTAGTTTTGACTATAATTTCACTTTCATATAAAAAAAAGGAAGCTATTAGATGCTAGAAATAATAATATTAGCAATTGCATTAAGTATGGATGCTTTTGCAGTATCTATTGGATTGGGTATAAAAAGTAATGAGAATTTAAAAACTTTAGCTATTAAAGCTGGTTTATTTTTTGGTTTTTTTCAAGCTTTAATGCCCTTTATTGGATACTTTGGTGGAGTTGGATTAAAAGATATTATTGGTGGTTTTGATTATTGGCTTGCGTTTTTCCTTCTTTTAATTATTGGTGGAAAGATGATATATGAAGCTTTTGGAGAAAATACAGAAGAGGATATAGCAAAGGTTTCAACTAAAGTTTTATTAACTTTAGCGGTTGCAACTAGTATAGATGCAATGGCAGCTGGTTTTACACTTCATTTATTTGATTTAAATGTTTATCTTTCTTTGCTAATTATAGGTATTACAACATTTATTTTTAGTTTTATTGGGGTTATGATTGGTTCAAAGGGAACTGCAAGATATGAAAGTAAAGCAGAGATTCTTGGTGGTGTTGTTCTTATAATCATAGGCTTTAAAATATTACTTGAAAACACTATTCTTTAAAACTTAAGAAGATATACTCTTCTTAAGTTTCTACAAATATTTAATAAAATTTATATAAACTTTAAAAGTAAGTAACAATTAACAAAAATAATGTAAAATTTCACAAAAATAATATAAAGGATATTTATGAAAAAAATAACATTAGCTTTTATTACAATATTTGCTTTGCTATTTATTGGATGTAGTGATGACAATTCTTCTAAGACATCAAAAGAAAAGGAAGTTATAAAAGTTGGAACTTCAGGTGGATATTTTCCATTTACTTTTTACAAAGATGATAAACTTCAAGGTTTTGAAATAGATGTTTGGAATGCAATTGGAGAGAAACTTGATGCAAAAATTGAGTTTAAAACAGCAAAATTCTCTGGACTTTTTGGAATGCTTGAAACAGGTAAAATTGATACAATTTCAAATCAAATTACAACAACACCAAAAAGATTAGAAAAATACTACTTCCCAACTCCTTATGTTTATGATGGAGCACAAATTATTGTACATAAAGATAATAATGAAATTAAATCATTTGAAGATTTAAAAGGGAAAAAAGTTGGTGTTACACTAGGTACAAACTATGCACAAATTGTAAGAAGTTTAGATACAAACAATGAGGTTGAACTAATCACTTATGAGGGAAATGGTTTTGAACAAGATGTAAAACTTAAAAGAATTGCTGCATTCGTTCAAGATAGAATCTCAGCAGTAGAACTAATCAAAAAAGCAAACTTACCTTTAAAAATAGTAGGTGAACCACTTGAAGTATTAACAAACTCTTTTCCTTTTGTTAAAAATGAAAAGAATAAAGCTTTAGTTGAAAAAGTAAATAAAGCTATAAAAGAATTAAAACAAGATGGTACATTAAAAAAGATTTCAGTAAAATGGTTTGATTCTAATATTACAGAGAAATAATGAGCACATTTGATATAGATTATACCTTAGGGATTTTCCCAATACTTTTTAAATATATAGATATTACTATCTCTATGGCAGTTATTTCTGCTGCCATAGCTTTAATAATTGCTGTTTTAATTGCTGTTATTACAACATATAAAATAAAAGTACTTACACAACTTTGTGATTTATATATCTCTTTTTTTAGAGGAACTCCTTTATTGGTACAACTTTATTTATTATATTTTGGTCTTCCTCAAATTCTTCCAATCTTTTCAAACTTAGATGCTTATACAGCTTCTATTGCTGGTTTAGCCCTGCACTTTTCAGCTTATATGGCAGAATCAATTAGAGGAGCTATCTCTTCTATTGATAAAGGACAGTTTGAAGCAGCAAACTCACTTGGAATGACAAGAACACAAACTTTTTCTTATATAGTTTTACCACAAGCTATTAGAGTTGCTATTCCTAGTTTGATGAATAACTTTATTGACATGATTAAAAGTACATCACTTGCTTTTACTTTAGGAGTTCCAGAGATTATGGCAAAGGCTCAAATTGAAGCTTCAAGTAGTTATAAATACTTTGAATCATTTTTAGCAGTTGCCATTGTATATTGGGTAATTGTAGTTACATTTACATTCTTTCAAAGAAAAATTGAGGCAAAATTAAATAAAGCTTATTAACATAAAAGGCAATAATTATGAAAAATAAATTTTTTACAATTTCTATACCAATTTTATTATTGATTATTGCCTCTTTTTATATAACTTCAAAGTTTGTAAAACCAGCTCCAAAAAAAGAGATTACAATAGCAACAGGTTCAAAAAATGGAAGTTATTATGAAACAGCCATGCTTTATAAAAAGTTACTTGAAGAAGAAAAAGTTAAAGTAAATATTTTAACTTCAAAAGGCTCTATTGATAATATAAAGCTTTTAAATGAAAATAAAGCTGATATTGCATTTATTCAAAATGGCACAATTACCACAAAAGATACAGATAGTATAAAATCAATTGCATCAGTTTATTATGAACCTTTATGGGTATTTTATAAAAATGAAGGTTATAAGATTGATTATATTATTCAACTTATTACAAAAAATATAAGTATAGGAGAGATTGGAAGTGGCACTTACGATTTAGCTTCAAAAATATTAAAAGACAATGGTCTATCAAATGAGAATTCAACTATTTCAAACTATTCAAGCTCTAAAGCAAAACAACTTCTTTTAGATGGAAAAATTGATGCAATGTTTGCAGTTACATCACATAATTCACAAGTAGTAAAAAGCTTACTTGCAAATCCTAATATTAATGTTTTAAATTTTAAAAGAGCAAAAGCTTATAGTAGAAAATACTCATATTTAGAATCACTTACTCTTTATGAGGGAACATTAGATTTATATAGAAATTTGCCAGATGAAAATATCAACTTACTTGCAACTACAGCAAATCTTGTTGTTAGAAGTGATTTTTCACAAGAATTAATAAGAATTTTACTAAAAAAAGTAAAAGAAGTGCATAAACAAAAAGATTTATTTGCAAAACAAGGTGAATTTCCAAACTTGAAAAATATGAAATTAGAGCTTCATGAAGAAGCAAAGATATATTTTGAAAATGGAGATACTTGGTTAGAGAAGATTTTTCCGTATTGGATAGCTGCAAACATAGATAGATTAAAGATTTTTATTATTCCTTTGCTTACTTTACTTTTTCCTTTATTTAAAGGTGTATTACCACTTTATCAATGGAGCATGCGTTCAAAAATATATAAATGGTATGATGAAGTAAAAAGTGTAGAAATAGAGATTGGATATTTAAATAAAGAGCAACTACAAACACAACTTGAAAAACTTCAAGATTTACAAGATGAGATATCAAAAGAGACTAAAGTTCCTTTATCATTTATGGGTGAGTATTACAATTTAATCATGCATATAAATATGTTAGAGCAAAGAATAAAGACTAGATTAAAGCTTATTTAAATTCTTTGCATTTATCTTTTGTACTAATTCACTTATTACATTTTTGTAAAGTTGTGTAAAGACATAAGGGTCTTCTTCATATAATTCAAGTGCAAGTTTAAAACTTATTACCTTTACTTTTGTATTTGCTCTTACTGTTGCACTTCTTTTCTCTTTTGTAATAGGAGCAAACTCTCCAAAGATTTGATTTTGTTTAATTTCACCAACTATATTTGCACCTATAATTGCCCTACAACTTCCCTCAACAATAAAAAATATATCATCGCCCTCATCATACAAGCTTATAATTACTTCATGGGGCTTATATCTAATAAACTTAACATCTTTAACAATATGTTTTATATCTTCATCTCTCATATCTTTAAAAAAGCGTATATTCTTTTTGGAATCTACTAACTTTTGAACAATATCTTCACACTCTATTTCTTCTTTTGGTTCTAAAGATTTTAACTCACCAATTTCATTTTTAGAGTATTCAACTTCTAAAGGTTTGCAAGTTGAATTAATTTTAAATTGACAAATAGAGTTAAAATTTTTATTTGTGTGTCTTAAAAAGTCTCTTGTTCCAAAGATATTTGAAGTTGTAAAGTTTTTAATAAATTTAGTAAGAATTTGTGATCGCATAGCTTCATTCCAAATATATAAATCAAGATAATAAAGCTTTGTATTCATAACCTTTACAGCTCGCAATTTTTCATCTTTTAATACTTTTTTAAACTCTTTCTCAAAATCTTCAAATTTTATTTCATCTTTATTATCATATTCATCATAGATTTGTTTAGCATTGTATTTCATATCAATATTATAAAAGTGCTCAATCAAACAAACTGTATCATTTAAAAATTTTTTCATCAATTTTGTTTCAAATTGTGGATCCATTACAGAAAAAAGATTTAAAATATTAAAAATTTTATCTTTTATGCTTAAATACTCATTATTTCCAAGTGTGTCATTTATTCCTAAAATACCTTGATGATACTCTATGATTTGGTAAAAATTATCTAATTTTGATTTTATATACTCTTGCACTTTCCACTCTTTTCTTTTTGTTTGTTGAAGTTTCTATTTTAGCCTAAATTAGATATAATCTCAAAAAAAATTTGAAGGATTTTAATTTTGAGAATATTATCAGGAATTCAACCATCAGGTACTATACATATTGGTAACTATTTTGGTATGATAAAAAAGATGATAGAATCACAAAACGATGGTGAACTATTTGCTTTTTTAGCATCATATCATGCTTTAACATCTGTAAAAGATAAAGAGGCTTTAGAAAATAACATATTTGAAGCAACTGTTAACTTTTTAGCTTTAGGAATGGACCCAAATAAATCTACATTTTGGCTACAGCATGATGTAAAAGAAGTACTTGAATTATACTGGATATTATCAAATCACACTTCAATGGGACTTTTAGAAAGAGCACACTCATATAAAGATAAAACTGCGCGTGGAATACAAGCAAACCATGGATTATTTTCATATCCTGTTTTAATGGCTGCTGATATTTTACTTTATGATGTAGATGTTGTTCCAGTAGGAAAAGATCAAATTCAACATGTTGAGATGACAAGAGATATTGCAAACTCTTTTAATCATGCATATGACAAAGAGATTTTTATACTTCCAAAAGCAAAAGTAGATGAAATAGTTGCAACAGTTCCAGGAACAGATGGAGCTAAAATGTCTAAATCATATGGAAATACAATTGATATGTTTGGAAGTAAGAAAAAAGTTAAAAAACAAGTAATGGGAATTGTTACAGATTCAAAGGAGCTTGATGAGCCTAAAGAGTGGGAAAATTGTAATATTTATAAACTTTGTGAACTATTTATGAATGAAGATGAATTAAAAGATTTACAAAAAAGATATGAAACTCCAGGTGAAGGTTATGGGCATTTTAAATTAACACTTTTAGATAAAATAAATGAGCACTTTGAACCTTATTTAGAAAAAAGAGAGTATTACTTAAATAATAAAGATGAAGTAAGAGATATTTTAGAATTTGGAGCAAATAAAGCAAGAAAAATTGCCCAAGCAAAAATGGAACAAATAAGAGAACTTATAGGACTTAAATTATAAAATAATGGGTGTTTTTAGGGAGTATTAGAAACTTAAAATTTAGCACTCCCTACTCCCTCTCAAATAGAATGAAAATCAATTAAATACTTATCACCCTCTAGTAAACTCTTTGCCCTCAGTAGAATAAATAACTCTCTTTCCATATAGCTCATATTCATCTTTTTTCTCATTTGAAGGTTTATTTACAAAGTTTCCAACTTGTGAAGAGTGGTGTAAATAGTTGTTTTTTAACTCTTTATATATTTTTGTATTCTCTTTTTTTAAAACTTTATGCTCTTTAAGTGCTTTATATGTTTTTTTTAAAGTTTCATCATCTTTAAAACTATGATCAAATTTACCAAAAGGAACCATCTCAAACTCATCTTTTCTATTTTTTTGTGTTTTTGAATCTACATATATAGCTTTATCATACATTAATCTCATAGCTACATGTTCATATTTATTTGATACTTTTGGTTTATACATATATAAATGTAAATGATATTCCCAATTTGAAGAGTTTCCCCAAATATCTTCTCTTGTATTTAAATTATATACATTTTTTATATAGTAATAAAAACCTTCTTTATTTTCCAATTTTTCAATATCATCTTTTAGTTTCTCTTTCTCATTTTTTGATTTATTTTCTTTTTCTAGTTCTTTTTTTAATTTCTCTATTTCACTTTCTCTTTCTTTTTGTTTTTCTTTCATTTCTTTTATTTCTTTTTTTGAATCTTTTTGTATTAATGCATTATTTTTTAACCAATTATATTTATTATTCCACTTTTGTATATTTTTTCTTAAGTAATCAGGTAGTTTTTTTTCTTCTATTATAAAATCACCAAGATAAACCAATTCATTTTCTTCATTATATCCCCCTCCTACATCTGCATGTGCTCCAGGAACATAAAACTCTTCAAATCTTGCACCACCATCTTCTCTTTTTTCTGTACTTTCTTTATAATAGTGCTTATTTATATTTGTAAAGATAGAGTATGCTTCAAAGTTATATCTAAACTCATCATCTGCCATTAGATGAACTACATGCCCTACTTTTTTATTATTATCATTTTCAAAAAAGTTTATATTTAAATCATCAGAATCATTTGATTGCATAATTCCATAATGTGTTACTGTATCAAACAATCCTGCAAATCTAAAAGAGATTGATTCAATTGTTATCTCTTTTTCTTTATAAAAAGGATTATAAACTCTATGATTATTGTTATTTGGATTAATATACTCTATATCTGTTCTAAGTGGATTAAAAATAGTCTTACTTCCAATTCTTACATAACCATTACTTCCAAAAAATTCATAAAAAATATCTTTACTATCTTTTGTTTTTATTGTATATTCTCTTTTTTCATTTTTTACCAATTGTGTATTTTTCAAAAGTGTACAAATAAAATGTCTTGCACTAGTAGAACCTCTACTAAATCCAAATACATCTAAAACTAGTTCATCTATATGTGTTATTGAATCTTTTCTTAATTATTCAACCATTTTTATACAAGAGTATAAACAATGTGCTATTACTCCACTCTCTCCCATTCCAAGACCCAGTCCAACTACAGAGTCATCTTCATAATCTTTTTGTATAAAAGGATTAAAAGTTCCAGAACCACTTTCATAAAGTTTAAATCTAGTATTTGGAAGAGCATCTTTGTTTTTCTTTACATCATCTCCATCATATAATTCATATAATCTACTTATGTTTGTTTCACCATTTGTAAAGCTACTATCTTCATTATCATCTGGAAGTATTTCTTTTATTATATAATCAGAAATAGTTTTTTCTTGGGCATCTTTTTTACTATTTTTTACATCAAGTAAATAATCAAATACTTTTTTTGAATCTTTTTCTGCTTTTTTAGTAGTTATAATTTCATCATGATCTAATTTAAGAACTAATTTACTATCAAAATATCTTATTGAAGCATTATTCATTTGATTTATAATCATTTTTTTTGTTTTTTTTGTAAACTCTGGGTTATCTATTGAAAGGATGTATTCTTCAATTGTTCCTTGTTTTCTATCTTTTAGTTTTTCTCTGTCTTCTAATTCATCATTTCCATTTAAGCCATCTTCTATATCTTTTGCTGGCTCTTTTAAAAACTTTTTAAAGTTTTTATAAAAATCTATATTATATATATTATTATTTGTTCCATCAAAAAACACTCCATATTCGACTATTAACTCAGGCATAAATGATGCTATTATTTTATCTTCATAAGACATTAGTTCTAACTCTTTTGTTTTAGAATCATCTTTTATATTATAAACATATGGCATAGATAGTACTATATATGCCTGTTCATCTTTATTTGGTTTTTTTGAAGTTTTATTTACTTCTTTTGTTATAATCTCATTACAATTATCTTTAGTAAAAGTCAAAGCAGAAGTGCTTTTCTTTTCAAGATTTTCTTTTAGATTTTTTTGCAGTACTTTTTTATATGCATGGTGATACTTTTTTGCTTTTAATACACTTCCATAAGATTTTGAGTTATACAATTGAGTGGTACAAAGTTTTACCAATTTTTTATCAATTATCTCTTCATTTACACCACGTAAATCATCGAAAATTAAGGGTTTATTATTTTTAGTACTCTCTTTTTCTACAGCTTTTATCAAATAAGGTTTATATTCTTCTATTACTTTATCTAAGATTATTTGTTTATCATCAGTTGAATTCAATAACTCTTTTATATCTTCATTTGATATAACCATATAAGCGATTCTAGTTTTTATATCTTCTTCTATTGCTTCATTCTCTTTGGTACAAAATTCATTTAAGTGTACTACTTCACCCTCTTTATGAAATGCATTTCCTTTAGTTATATCATTACTCATATGATACTCCTAAATCATTTAGTTTATTAATAGCTTTTTTATGTCCTAATTTAGCAGCTTTTTTATACCATATAATTGCATTTTTTTCATCTTTATATGTATAATTGTAAATATATCCTAAATTATTTGCAGCTTTTCCACTTCCTAATTTGTATCCTATTTTATACCACTTTTCAGCTTTTTTATAATCTTTTAAATCTATTTGATATGTATATCCTATATCAGCTGCACATCCTGAATATTTAAATTCTTCATAACATTTCTTATACCAATAAATTGACTTATTAAAATCTTTTAATATTGTTGCATATAAAAGACCTAATTTTTGAAGAGAACCTCTATATTGAAGTTTAACACCTTTTTTATACCACTCAATTGCTTTTTTGTAATCTTTTTCGTCTTCTTCATAATACTCTCCTATTGCTGAGGCACATTTTCCATATCCCATCTCATAACATTTTTTATAATAATTTATTCCTTTTTCTTTATCTTGCATATCTTTATTTAATTGGTAAAAAGTCCCCAGTTCATAATAACCTCTTGGCTCACCTAATTCTCCAACTTTTTTAAAAGTACTTATTGCTTCATCATATTTTTTTTGGTCTATATACATCAGTCCAATAGAAATTAGTGAGTTAATATCACCCATTTCATATGATTTCATAAACCATTTATATGCTTCATCATATTTAAAGTTTTTATAATAATACACACCTAAATTATGTGCTGATTTTCCATGTCCTGCATTTGCTGCTACTTTAAAGTTTTTAACTGCTTTTTTATTATCATGTAAAAAACTTAAATATAGACTTCCTAATTGTGCATATGATTCTATACTTCCTTTTTCTTTTCCTTTATTAAAGTAATCTATTGCTTCATCAAAGTTACCTTGTCTTGCATAGTATATACCTGCACAACTATATCCTTGTAGTTCACCCTCTTGTATTAGTTTTTTATATTTTTTTATATCTTCTTTTGTATATTCTATTTTTATGCATTGGTTTATATCATATTCACTTTTTTTTAATTCTTGTGCATTTAATACTACTGTTGTTATACATATTATTAGTAGGGTTTTTATTATATTTTGCATACTATTTTTCCTGTTTATTTGTTTTTGTATTAATATAGTATAACATAGTAGCTAAAATAATATAATAAATTATTTATATAATTCAATTTTAATATTTTTTAAAACTAAAAAACATAGTAATAATAGTAATAATACAAAAGTTATAATAAAAGAGTTTAGATTATTTTTATCACTTCTTTTATATTTTTAGAAATTTTTTCAACTCTATCTTGCCAAAGCTTACTAAAGAGTTTTTTCTCTTCATCACTTGCTTTTTTTTGAACTATTTTTTTCATCAATTCTGACACCATAGGTTCAAAAGTTATACTATTACAATCATAATAAACATCAACACTTTCATTTGTATCTAATCTTGTAAATTTTACACTTGAAGATATATCTTGTTCAAAAAAAAGTAGATTTCTTCTATCAAAGTTTCCTGAAATTCCTTTAAATCCTGTATTTGTTGTAGCTGCTGTTATTGCACTAATTACATTTGCAACAACTCCTGTTGTTCCTTCAGTTGAAGCATTTTTAAACTCTACTTTAATCTCTCCCCTTTTAGGTAAGGTCAACTTATATAAAGCCTTTAATCCTTCACTGCACATCAAATATGCTCCTAAAACAGTAGGACATGAATGACCTGCTATTTTTACTACATCTAAATAATTAAATTCAATAACTCCATCTTCAAATGCACCTAAAAAGTTTGAGAGTTTATCTTCTAAAGTAATTGATTCTATTTCATCAAAAAAGTTTGGGTAGTTCATCATAATAACCTTTAAAAAGTTTATAAAATAGTATATAAACCTTTTAAATTTATCATTGATTTAAAATAAGTATCTATTTTTTACAAATAAAAATATGTTTATCTGCTTCATCAAAACCATGAAGATTAAAATCACTAATTGATTCTACACTAAAGCCAACTTCTTTTAAAAGTTTTTTTAAACTAGGTATATCATGGTAATATTGAGTTATTAAATCTTCTTGTTTTTCATATAAATTATTCTGTTTTTGTTCAAAAAGAATAATATTTGTATTTAGTTCATCTTCATCAAAAACTGCATCAATTGCTATAAATTTATTCTCTTTATTTATATTCAAACTTCCATCTGCAACATCATTGAATCCAAATAGTGAATTTACATCAAACATATAATATCCACCATCATTTAAAACTTCATATGTATCTTTAAAGAACTGTTTTAAGTGATTGCTAGGAATATAATTAACTACATCAAAAATTGCAGTTGCACAATCAAATTTTTCTTTTACTTTATCAAGTGCTATACACTTAGCATCAACTTCTCTTTGTTTACAAACTTTTATTTGCTCACTACTTAAATCAATACCAAATGCTTTTTTTCCATTGATTTTTAAGTTTTCAAGAAAATATCCTTGTCCACATCCAATATCAATTATATTGTCAAGTTCATTTACCATCACAAAAGTCATAAACTCTTTGTGAAGTAAATAAACCTCATCTTCAAAATCTAAATATTGTTCAACTTTTGAGTATAAATCTAATCCCATTATAGTACTTTTTCTAATCTTTCTTTTAATTCTAAAATAGCTTGTTTTTTTGCATAAAATGCATTTTTATTTGCAATTAAGTGTGCGCTACTTTCCATAATAGTAGGCCCTACTTCTAATCCATTTTGTTTCATTGTAGTTCCTGTTTCTACAATATCAACTATACAATCACTAAGTCCTACAATAGGTGCAAGTTCGATTGAACCATATAGTTTAATAATTTCAACTGCCATTGCTTTTTGTTCAAAATATTTCTTTGCAATTTTTTCATGCTTAGTTGCAACTTTAATTTCACTTTTTGAAAAATCTAACTCTTCACCTTTTCTTAATCCAAAAGCAAGCTTACATTTTCCAAGATTTAAATTTAATAGTTTTATTAAGTCATACTCTTTCTCTTCTAAAACATCAAGCCCTACTACACCTAAATCAGCAGCTCCATGCATAACATAAGTAGGTACATCTTGATTTCTAACATTTAAAAATCTAAAATTACCTTTTTCTAGTATTAACTTTCTATCTTCAAATATAAACTTGTCATCAAAAGCTTTTTCAAACTTTTCTAAAGTCTCTTGTGCAATTCTTCCTTTAGGCAATGCAATTGTTAGCATCAATTATCCTTTTCATATTTTCAAAAATCAAATCTTTTTTATAGATACTATTTTTAAAATATTTACTTAAAAATTCTCCATCTCCACCTGTAAAAATGATTTGTTGTTTGTTTCTAATATTTTTTATTGGTTGTATGATTGATTTTAAGATTGCGTATGATATCGCATCTTGTGTACAAAGTGGGATTTTATCTAAATTTACCTTTGGATTAAAATCAAACTGTAATTTATGAGAAGTATTTGGATACAAATCTTTAATAGCTTTAAATCCAGGAAGAATAAAACCACCTTTATGTTTGCCTTTTTTCATAATATCAACAGTTATTGCACTTCCTGCATCTACTATTATTGCATCTTTATTTGCAATACATGCAATTTTTCTATCAAGTCCCATACCTTTATATTTTGTTTTAAACTCTAAATGGTTTTCTAAATCAATAACATCATCATTTGAATATTTTAAATTTTTTGTGCCACTATCATTTACAGATATATAATATACTCTTTGATTAAAACTTGGTAACTTTTCATTTAAAAAATACTTTTTCTCTTTTCCATTTATTAAAAAATGAAATGTAGTATTTCCTATATCACATAAAATCAACTCTTACTCTCCAGTCATTATCTTGTAAATATTTTTTTGCTTTTGAACAAAGTGGTGAACTTATTAATAACTCTTTATGTTTAAAATTATGCTCTTTAAACTCTTTTAATTTCTCAAAAAGCTCTAATAAATCATTTGCATTTTTTCTAATAAATCTACTTTTTGAATCAACTATAAAAATTGCATAATATGCTGATTTTATATCTGTGGCTGTATAAATTTTTATTTTCTTTCTACTACCTAATTGTTTTGGTATTATCTCATTTATATCTTTATATAATATATTTTTATTCGTATAAAATGTAGTTAAATCTTTCAATTTTTTCCTTTATTTAAGTATATATTATATCTAAAAATTGGTTAATATTTAAAAAGTAGTTAAGTTGTAATTTTTTAAATTAATATATAGTTTATGTGATATATAATCTTATAAGTAATTTACTTATTGGGATCATAATGAAAAATAACTTAATCACTAACAAAGCTCTTATATTTAGAATTTTAATAATAATTTTACTTTTTAGCATAATTTCTTTATTTTTATCCACAATATATATTAAAAGAGCAGCACTTACAACTTTAGCAGAGGATGATGCAAAAAAAACAAGTGAACTTATTTTTGAAACAATGTATGTAAGAATGCAAGAGGGGTGGGCAAAAAAGGATTTAGTAAAAATTCTAAATAGAATGGAGCATATTAGACACAATCTTGAAGTAAATTCATATAGAAGTAAAGATGTAGAAAAAATAATGGGTGTTATAAAAGAAGATAAAGAAAAAGTAAATAGTGATCCACTTATCAAAAAAGCCATGGAAGGAGAAAAACAGTTTGTAGTAGAAGATAATGGAAGTATTAGATATTTATATCCAATAAAAGTATCTAAAGAATGTATTACTTGTCATCATAATGCAAAAGTTGGAGATGTAAATGGAGTATTAGATATAAAATATCCTCCAAATGAGATAAAAATATCTCTTGATATGATGATTTATTATTTTCTAATATTTTTCATATTCTTTATATTCTTATATTTTTATATTTTTTATAAAATCATTAATAAAAAGATTATTGAACCTGTTGTAAATTTTACAGAAGAGATAAAAAAAGTTTCAAAAGATACAAGCTTTACAAAAAGAGCTCATATAAAAACTAAAACAGCAGAAATATACTCTTTACAAAATAGATTTAATAAATTACTTGATACTATTACATATTATTACAATCAATTATTAACTAATTTATATACAGATTCACTAACAAAAATACCAAATCTAGCCAAATTACAAGAAGATATAAAACTTTATAATAATCATAGTTTAATAGTTGTTTCACTTGATTCATTTAAAACAATAAATAGTTTTTATGGGGTTAAAGTAGGTGATTTTATTATGAATGAAGTTGCAAAATTACTTGTAAAAACTTCTAAAAAAACAGGTAGTGTTTATAGACTTCATAGTGATGAATTTGCAATTTTATCTAATGGTTCAGTTAGCATAAGTTTTTGTGAAGACCTTATTAAAACTATAAGTAAAAAAGTATTTAAATACAACGATATAGATATAAATATTCAAGCAACAATAGGACTTGCTAAAGATTCAAAATCAAGAAGCTTAGAAAAAGCAATTTTAGCAGTTAGAACTGCTAAAAAAGAGAAAAGAAATATAGAAGTTTTTAATAATGAATTGACTCTAAAAGATGAATATAAAAATCATATTAAATTAACTTCTATTTTAAAAGAATCATTAGAAAAAGACCAATTGATTCCTTTTTATCAAGCTTTAGAAAATACAAAAACAAAAAAGATTGATAAGTATGAAGCTTTAGCTAGAATAGTAAAAGATGATGAAATAATAACTCCTGATAAATTTTTAGAGATTTCAAAAAGCAGTAAACAATATCCTAAAATAACAGAAGCAATGATAAAAAAAAGTTTTGAATATTTTAAAGATAAAAAAGATTTAAGTTTTTCTATTAACTTATCAATGGATGATATTAAAAATGAAAAAACAACTTCTTATTTATTTGAAATGATTGATAAGTATAATATCAACGAAAGATTAACTATTGAATTACTTGAAAGTGAAGAATTAAACCACTTTGAGATTATAAATAAGTTTATAAAAAAATTAAAAAAATATAATATTCAAATTGCTATTGATGATTTTGGTTCTGGGTATTCAAATTTTGCGTATATCATAAAATTAGATATTGATTATTTAAAAATTGATAGTTCATTAATTGAAAATATTCATATAGATAAACAAGCTTTAAAAATTGTAAAAAGTATCATAAGCTTCGCAAAAGAGTTAGAAATTAAATTAGTTGCAGAAAAAGTCCATAATAAAGAGATTTATAATATTCTTACAAATTTAAAAGTTGACTATTTGCAAGGATATTATATAGGTAAACCACAAGAGATTATTTAGATTGGATAAAACTATTATAGAACTGTTTTGCAGTTCTAGGGCTTTTACTTGACCTACTTTGTGCAAATTGTAATGCTTTTTTATGAAGCTCGTTTATATCGCCTTTGTAATCTTTAAAATAGTTATTAATTACTTTTAAGTAATCTTGTTGTGTTCCATTATAAAAACCTATACTAAGTCCAAATCTATCACTTAAAGATATTTTTTCTTCTACACTATCACTATAATGAATCTCTCCATTATTAGATACTTTTGTACCCTCATTATCACCTTGATATTCAGCTACTATATGTCTTCTATTTGATGTGGCATATATCTTTATATTTGAAGCAGGAGCTTCAATAGAACCTTCTAAAATAGGTTTTAAACCTTTATATGCTTTTTCTGTACCCTCAAAAGATAAATCATCACAAAATATTATAAACTTGTAAGGCTCTTCTCTAATTGCATCAGAAATATATACTAACTCATCCAAATCATCTCTACTAATTTCTATAACTCTTAAATCTTTATTCTTATATTTGTTTAATAAAGCTTTTATAATTGAAGATTTACCAGTTCCTCTAGCACCCCAAAGTAAAACATTATTTGAGGGCAAGCCTTTTAAAAATCTAGTTGTATTTTCAATAATTTGTTGTTTTTGATTCTCTATTCCAACTAAATCATCAAATGTCGTATCATCTAAATATTTCACAGGTTTTAAACTGTCTGTTTTTGCTCTATATATTGCTGCAAAACTTTTTTCCCAATCAATTATCATTTTATGCCTTTTTTATACTAAAAATAGATTTTATAAACCAATACAGAATAATCAAAAAAATAATTGGCAAAAATATAGTTTGAAAAATAAATACAATTATTAAATCGATTATATACTCACTTGATTTATCTGCTGCATTTTGATATTCATCTACTTTTTTTTCATAATAACTTGAATCAAATTTTTCTTTAATTTTATCAAAAAAAGAGTTTTCTTGTTTATGTTTTATAGTATTTTGATTTACTTTACTAACTTCATCTTTAACTTTTACAATATTTTCATTTAGTATTTCAATATTATATTTTGGTTTTACAAAATAGTTATAAGATATATCATTTATATAGCTAATACTAGGAATTGCAAATCTTAAAAACAATAAAACAAAAACTACTTTAAAAAATATATCTCTTAATTTTTCATCTTTATTAAATCTTTTAAATAGCCAAATATTAAATATAAGTATAACAATAAGTAAAATATAGTTATATACTTCATTTGTTACAAATCCTAAAAGTATTTTTTGAATGCCAAGAGAGACTAAACTAGCAAGCATTACAAGAGAGAATTGTTCTACTAAATCATTTATTGGGTCAAGTACTTCTCCAATAGCAACTACGACAAAAGGAAGATTAAGCTCTGTTCCTTGTGCCAATGAAATTACTGCATTTAAAGCTTTAGCACTACCAAATACAATAATTGCTTGCTTAAAAGATTCATCTACTAACTTTTTTGCACTTTCATCAATACTTAAACTAAGTGCAACTGCCAAAGCAATTAGTGTAAATATAACTAATAATATTTTATTCCAATTTCTTAAAAGATAATTCATATTTATTACTTTAATTTTTTCAAATTATATCAAAATTGTATCTAATTTAAACATTTTTATTTCTTTCTTTTTTGTTAAAAATGCTAAAATACAAAAATGAACAATACAAATGAATTAACTTATGAATATCAAACAAAAATAACTCAAGCAATAATAAGAGCAGCTGTTTTAATGCTTGAGTATGGGGCAGAAAGTAAACTTATAGAACAAACAACAAAAAGAATGGGAAAAGCTTTTGGTGTAAAATCTGTTGAAATATCACTTATTCCCTCAGCTATTGTATTAACTACATTAACAAAAAACAATCAATCAGTAACAACTACAAGACAAGCTCATCATAAACCTATAAATATGTCTATTGTTTATGATGTTCAAAAATTATGTATTGATTTAGAAAAAAATAAAACAGATGCAAAAAGAACTATCCTGTTATTAAAACAAATACAAACAAACTACTATAATAGATGGCTTGTAATAGTTATGATTGGACTTTCATGTGCTTCCTTTGCATATTTAAGAGGTGCAGATTTGGGAGCATTTATTGTAACTTTTTTTGCTTCGGGTATTGCTATGTTTATAAGACAAGAACTTGCGAAAAGAAAATTTATTTTAATTATTTCTTTTGCAACAACAGCATTTTTTGCAACATTAATAGCTAGTTTATCAAGTTATGTAAGCTCAACTGTAAGTATTGCTCTATCAGCAAGTGTTTTATTATTGGTTCCTGGATTTCCTTTTATTAATTCATTTTTAGATGCTGTAAAAGGATATTTGAGTATGGGTTGGGGACGATGGATGCAAGCAACACTTCTTACACTTGCAACAAGCATGGGAATTATCTTTGCTATGGCTATTTTAGATATAAAAGGTTGGTAAAATGGAAAATATTATAATCAAATATATTTTAGATGCAGTATTTGCAGCAATACCAGCAGTTGGCTTTGCAATGGTTTTTAATGTTCCTAAATTTGCTTTAAAATTTTGTGCTTTAGGTGGAGCAATTGTATATACTTTAAGAACTATTTTTTTAGATTTTGGTATATATATAGAAATATCTACATTCCTAGCAACACTTTTATTTGGTACTCTTGCTGTTTATTGGTCAAGAAAATATATAGTACCAAGACCTATTTATACAGTTGCTGCTATTATTCCATTGATACCTGGAACATACGCTTTTAATACAATTATTACATTAGTTGAGATGAATTCTCATGGGGTGACACCTGAACATATTGCTTTATTTATTGAAGATGGATTAAAAGCTATATCAATTTTAGGAGCTATTAGTTTTGGACTTGCTTTACCATCACTTTATTTTATAAGATACAATAGACCAATTATTTAAATCATCTTTTTTATGATTTTATTTTTTCTTTATTTCAAGTCTTTGAGGTCTTAGTGTTAATTCAGAAATAACTCCTGAAAATTGCAATACTTCTAAAACTGCTTTTGCAATATCATTTGGATTAAGATAAGCATTTTTATTATCACTTGGTTCAAAATTAAACTCATCAAAAAAATTTGTTTTTGTTAAATCAGGATTTATATTTGTTACTTTTACATCAGCACGCCTAAGTTCTTCAAAAAGTGCAAGTGAAAAGTTTCTAAGTCCTGCTTTTGTTGCTGTGTATAAAGCTGAAAATTTAGAGTGTCTTAAAGCTTCAATTGAAGAGATATTTATAATATGTCCTTTTGTTTTCTTTAGACTTCTAAGACATAAATTACTAAGTATAATAGGTGCTGTTAAATTTACACCTATTAACTCTTGAATTTTATCAATACTTATCTCTTCATGGGGTTTAAAAACCCCAAGTCCTGCACAATTTATAAGTACATTTAAATCATCTTTTTTTACTATTTCTCTTACTTCTTTTTCCAAAGCTTTTGTATCATCTAATCTACTTTTTAATTTTATGACTTTGTAAGAGTTTTCTTCAAGTATTTCACTTATTGCTTTTCCAATACCTGAGCTATAACCTGTAACTATTGCTTGCATTTTCTTTTCTTTATATAAAAATAAATCAAAATAGCTAATAAAACTAAAATTGATACTATTATATAGTGTAAATACTCTTTAATTAAAGCTTCATTACCACCAATAAAATAGCCCAAATATACAAGTATTATAACCCAAATACCTGCACCTAAAGTTGTATAAAAACTAAATGTTAATAGGTTCATTTTTGCTAAACCTGCTGGAAAAGAGATATATTGTCTAATTGCTGGAATTAATCTTCCACTAAAAGTTGATATGTGTCCATGTTCTTTAAAAAAATCTTCGACTTTTTGAATAGTTTGTTCGCTTATAAAAAAGTACTTCCCATATCTAATCAAAAATGCTCTTCCATATTTTACTGCTAAAAAGTAGTTAAATAAGGCCCCTGCTAAACTTCCAGCAATTCCTGCAAAAATAGCTATAAAGATATTCATTTCACCTTTATACACTAAATATCCAGCAGGAATCATCACAACTTCACTTGGAAAAGGAAAAAATGAACTTTCTAAAAACATCATAATAAATATCCCCAAATATCCCAATGAGCCCACAGTTTCAACAACATAATTTACAATAGGTTCTAACAAAACACTCTCTTTTTTTTGATTTTTGAAATACTACCTAAAAATATGTTAATGAATGATTTAAACTTTAAATACTAATCCAAAGTAAAGTGATATTACTTTAAGTAATTATTTTCTAAAATATAAAATTAAAATAAGATTGGCTCATAAAAAACACTTATTATTTTAGCTCATCCAAATTTTTAAAACTCAAGACTAAATAAAGTATTAATAGATAAAAGGAAAAATATGGAAGTTTTAAACTATTTGCCACAAATTATTGCAGTTTCTACAATTGCAATATTTATGGCTATTAGTCCTGGTGTTGATTTTGTTATGGTAACAAGAAATACTTTATTACATGGAAAAAAATCTGGTCTTTATTCTGCATTAGGAATTAGTGCAGCTATTTGGATTCACTTGTTATATTGTATTGCAGGACTTGCGATTATTATTTCAAATTCAATAATTTTATTTTCTATAATAAAATATCTTGCTGCTGCATATCTTATTTATATTGGATATAAAAATTTAAAGTCAAACTCAAAATTAGATTTAAATATTGAAGGTACAAAAAAAGAGATATCAAATTTCAAATCATTTAAAATTGGCTTTTTTACAAATGTATTAAATCCAAAAACAACTATATTTTTTCTTAGTATATTTACTCAATTTGTTGATGTACATACACCTATTTTAGTTCAACTTATTTATGGAATTATAATTAGTATAGCTCATTTTATATGGTTTAGTTTAGTATCTTTATTTTTAAGTCATCCTGTAATTTTAAATAGATTTAAATCTTACAAAACTAAAATAGAAAAAGCAATAGGTGTTATACTTATAGCATTAGGAATAAAAGTAGCTTCATCTAATATTTAAAGATAGTCTAAAAGTTTAGACTACCACTTGAAAAAGAAAAATTATGAGAAGGTGAGTTTTGTTTGATTTTATTCATATAACTCATCTTCATAAAATCTTCCATTTGATTATTGCTTGAGTATTCATATCCAAAAACATCTTTCCAAAGAGTCTCATCTTCCATACAAAGATAAAAGTATACATCTTTATGCCAAGGTTTAAAGCTATCATATGCATGTTTGAACATCTCTTTTTTAATCTTTAAGGGATAAGACTGTTTTCCATTTGCCTCACTCATTGGCATTTGAAGTATTTTTGATTTGAAGTTTCTACTTCTTATTTTATTTACAACTGGTTTTATGAAAGTTAAAGTACCAAAAGATACAAGTGCAACTTTTTTAGAATCAAAAGTTTCAATAAGTGTTTTGTAAACTTCCTCATACTCTTTTAAATAATTATCATAATGAACTATTGGATGAAAATGAAAACCAACTAATACACCTTTTTGGCTTACTTTTTTTGCTGCATTTATTCTTTTTTCTAAACTTGCTGCTAAATGCTCTTCATTCTCTATTATTGTAGGAGTATTTAAAGACCATGTACAAATTATATTTGCTGGAACATCATTTTCTAAAAAGTATTTTATATTGTTTGATTTAGTTTTAAATTCAAGTATAACATTTGGATTTTTTCTTGCAAAATCAAAAAGTGCATCCAAAATACCCTCTTTATTTCCCCACATAAGTGAATCAGAACTCTGACCAGTTCCAATATGATATGTTTCATTTGGATCAAGTTTTAAGTTTGCTAAATTCTCTTTAAAGTTTTTATCAAAACCTATTTTATCTTGATTATAAAATGATTGAATAGAACAATAAGAACAGTCAAAACCACACGATTGAACTGCATCTAATGTTAAAAGATTGCAACATCTTGTATTAGCACTTGCAACAGGACAAGAACCAAGAGCTGCTTTATTACTTTCAAATTTTGTAAAACTAAATTTTCTAATATCGTCTTTATATAAATCTTTTGAAAACTTTTCATATGAGTTTGCTTTTGATTTTAAATCTTCCCATATTTTTCTTATGTGATTAAAAGCTTGTTTTTTATTTGCATACTCATCTTTAAAAATCTTATAGATTTCAGCTTCGTGCCACATTTTAAAATCAATTGAAAAATCGATTAACTGCTTTAGTTCCTGAAAAGAAAATTGATACTTTAAAGCAATATTTTTTATAAACTCTTTTGTTTTCTCATCTAAATTTTTATAATTTGTTTTCTCTATATTTGTATTAAATTTTTCAACATAACTCATAATAGACTTTTCCATTGTGTAAAACTTTCTTGTATTATTTTTATAATAAATGATTTTTTAGGGATATTTATATCAAGATAATCTGATACGACTTTTAATATATATATTTTTTCACAATATTTATTAGATACTTCTTCAAAATAAAATGCTTCCATATCAACTAAAGTAGTTTTTAGTTTATTTATATCATTAAGTGGTTTATCAACTGTAGTTAGTGTAGTATTTGGGATATCTTGAAGTTTTTGATTTGTACAAAATAGTGTTCCAATTTTGATATTCTTATCTTTGCAACCAGCAATTCCAATATTTATAGCTTTACTGATTTCAAATCTTTCAAAAACAAAATCAAGCGCATTTATTGTGTTTTCTTTTCCTATTCCAGATACGATAATGACAATTTGATGGTTATAATAAAGTTTAAATGCACTACAAGATTTATCTTGTTTAAGTTTAAAGTAGTTAATTAAGGTTTGGCACTCACAAAGAAGTGCACTATGAACTAAAGTTTTTTTTCTGTTCATAAAGTAAAACTAAGGACGTGCCTTAGTTAGATTACTTTTTAAGCTCTTTAATTCTTGCAGCTTTACCTTTTAATCCTCTTAAGTAGTGAAGTTTAGCTCTTCTTACTCTACCTCTTCTTGTTACTTCAAAAGTTTTAATTGACTCTGAATATAGTGGGAAAATTCTTTCAACACCAACAGAGTTAGCTCCAATTTTTCTTACTGTAAATGTAGCTGATGGACCTTCACCATGTCTAGCAATTACAACACCTTCGTAAGTTTGAACTCTCTTTTTCTCACCTTCTTTAATTTCAACACCAAGTCTTACATTATCTCCTGCTCTAAATTGAGGGATCTCTTTTGACTCTACTTGAGCTGCTTCAAAGCTAGCAATATATCTATTTTTCATCTCTTTTCCTTATTGGGTCTATAATATTTTGTTTTACAAATTGACATCTGGAATTTTAAGTCGGAAATTTTACTATGATTTCCCTTTAAAAATTCTTTAATAACACTTAAATTTTGGAAAATTTCAGGTTTTGTAAATGAAGGTGCTTCTAAAAGATTATCTTCATAACTTTCATAGTCTAAAGATTGGGCATTTCCAAGCACATTATCTAAATTTCGTGAAATTGCATCACTCATAACCAATGATGGCAATTCTCCACCTGTTAAGACAAATTCTCCTATAGAAAAAACTTCATTTGCATACTTTTCACAAACTCTTTCATCAATTCCTTCATATCTTCCACTTACAAAAACAATATTTTTTTTCTTTGCCAATCTTTTTGCATCATTTTGTCTAAAAGGCTTAGCAGCAGCTAAAGGAAAAATAATGTATGCATCTTTATTTTTCCTTTTAATTTCATCAAGACAATCAAAAAGTGGTTGGGGAGTCATAAGCATCCCTGCTCCTCCTCCAACCATTTGTTTATCAACTTTATTATGTTTATTTTTTGTAAAATCTCGAGGATTATAAAATTCATAATTTAAAAGTTTTGATTCAACTGCTCTTTTTAAAATAGAGTCATAAAAATATGGTTCAATTAAGTTTGGAAATAGTGTTACATAAGTAAACTTCAATTATAACCTTTAAAAATTTTTGTAATGTTACCATAAAACTTATTACAGTCAATATAAACAAAAATTTAATTCACATAAAAAGTAAATTTTGATATTATTTGCAAAAATTTCAATTAAAGTAAAAATAATGATTACAATAGACCACATAAATGAAGCAAAAAGAAATCTAGAAAATGTAGCACAATGCACTCCTATAACTAAAGCTCCGATTTTAAGTGAAATTTTTAATAGTGAAATTTATTTAAAAAAAGAGAATTTACAATTAACAGGAAGCTTTAAATTAAGAGGTGCATATAATAGAATTGCAAACCTAGAAGAAGAAAAAAGAGCTAAAGGTGTAGTAGCAGCAAGTGCTGGAAACCATGCACAAGGATTAGCATATGCAGCTATGAAATTTAATTGTGAAGCAACTATATTTATGCCAGAAGCAACTCCATTGACAAAAGTAAGTGGTGTTAAATCATTTGGTGCAAATGTAATTTTACATGGAGAGAATTTCGATGAAGCTTATGCAGCTGCTATGAAATTTAAAGAAGAAAAGCAGTGTGAATTCATTCATCCATTTGCAGATGATGATGTAATAGCAGGACAAGGAACAATAGCCTTAGAACTATTACAAAAAGTACCAGATTTAAAACAAATAGTTGTGCCAATTGGTGGAGGTGGACTTATTGCAGGTATTGCAATAGCTGCTAAAAGCATCAATCCTGATATAAAAATTATAGGTGTAGTTGCAAGTGGTGCAAGAGGTATGAAAGAGTCATATAAATCACATATGCCAATTGATTCAGCATCTGTTAGAACTATTGCTGATGGAATTGCAGTTAAAAATGTAAATCCTAAACTTTTAGATATTATTATTGATTATGTTGATCATATTGTTGAAGTAAGTGATACAGAAATTGCAAATGCAATTTTGTTTTTACTTGAAAAGCATAAACTTGTAGTTGAAGGAGCTGGTGCAGCTGCAACAGCTGCAATTATGCATGATAAAATTGAAATGGATGATTCTAAAGTATGTGCAATTGTAAGTGGTGGAAATATTGATGTTACAATGCTTTCTCAAATTATTGAAAAAGGTTTAGTTAAATCTTATAGAAAATTAAATCTAGTTGTTACTTTAAGGGACAAGCCAGGTGCATTAACACATCTATCACAAATTTTCCAAGATTGCTCTGCTAATATTGTTCAAATAGATTATGATAGAGATTCGATAAAGTTGGAGTTTGGAGAAGCTTTAGTGACAATTGCTCTTGAAACAAAAGGTGAGGATCATCAAAAACTAATCAAAGATAAATTAAAGGAAAATGGTTACAGATTTAAACAAATCTAACATTTGTTCTTTGTTATTTATATAGATTTTAGAAAACAAATCATATAATACACGACATATTGTGCAAAACAACAAAAGAAAAATAGAAAAGGAAGAAAATGGAAGGAAGATTATTTACATTCTTGGGTGCTATTGGTGGGCATGGTCAAGAATGGATCATTTTATCGCATTTTATTCTAGCAATAGGAATTATTTTCTTAATTGCTAGAGCAGCAACTAGAAAAATGCAATTAGTTCCAACGGGTTCACAAAATGTTATGGAAGCATACATTGGAGGCATCATTGCAATGGGTGCTGATACAATGGGAGAAAAAAACGCAAGAATTTATATGCCACTTATTGGTTCTTTAGGTTTAGTGATTTTTATAAGTAATATGATGGGTGTTATTCCAGGATTTGAATCAGCAACTGCAAATATTAACTTTACACTATCTTTAGCGTTAATTGTTTTTGTTTACTATAACTACTTAGGTATTAAGAAAAATGGTTTTGTAAACTATTTTAAACATTTTATGGGACCTATGCCTATATTAGCTCCTTTGATGTTCCCTATTGAGATTATCTCACACTTATCAAGAATCATATCATTGTCTTTCAGACTTTTTGGTTCAATTAGAGGTGATGATATGTTCTTAATGGTATTATTAATGTTAGTACCTTGGATTGTTCCTTTAGCTGGTTTCTTTATGTTAGCTGCTTTTGGTTTCTTACAAGCGTTTATTTTCATGATTTTAACTTATGTGTATATCGCAGGTTCAATTATGATGGAAGAAGAAGACCACTAGTCTTTACTTATCAAAAGCTTCAAAAGGGAAGAAAAGCATTTGCTTTTTCTTCCCTTTTTTTATTATTATTTTTTATTTTACTTAAATTAATTAAGCTATTAATAACATTAAGGTAAACTTCTCTTTACTTTTTTAGGAGAATATGCCATGTTAAAAAAATTAAATAATCTAAATATTGTTTCAAAAACAACTATAATTCTAGCTTTTGTTTTATCTATACTACTTATAAGTCTAAATATATTTAGTGCAGCTTACACAAAAAATATTATCTCAGATAAAGTTAATACTCAACTAAAAGAAAGACTACATCAAATAACAGAAACGCTACTTGTATATGATGATTTACTAAAAGATACAGCAGATAGCTTGTATGATGCTTTTGATTCCCAGTTTACAAATATTCAAATTGATCCATCACAAACAGTAAAAGTAAATGGAGTTGATACTCCGCTTATTACAAATAATGGTATAAAATTAAACAATAACTTTGAATATGTTGATTACTATACAAAACTTAAAGGCTCAACAGCAACTGTATTTGCAAAAATGGGCGATGATTTTGTTAGAGTTACGACTTCACTTAAACGACCTGATGGAAGCAGAACACTTGGTACATTTTTAGGTGAAAAATCTCCTGCATATGATGTGATTATGAGTGGTAAAAAATACTTTGGTACAGCTCATCTTTTTGGAAGTGACTATATGGCTGTATATAATCCTATTATTAAAAATGGCAAAGTTATAGGTATATTATATGTAGGGTATAACTATACTAAAAGTCTAAACGACTTTACTAAAAGACTTAAAAATACAAAAATTGGTGAAAATGGATATCTTTATATTGTAAGTACTAAAAAGAAAACTAAAGGTAAATTTATATTACATCCTACTAAAGAAGGTAAAAATATTTTAGAAGATAATAGTGATGACAATATAAAAAATATGTTTAATCATGATGAGGGAATAATTGAATATGATTGGACAAACCCTAAAACAAATGAAATTCAAAGAAAAATTATAATTTTTAAAGATTATAAAGATAGAGGTTGGAAAGTAGTAATAGGTACAACAAAAGATGATTTTTTACAAGAGAGTAAAGAGTTTACAATTATTTTAGCTATCTTAAGTATTTTATCTATTATTGTTGTTGCTGGTGTAATTTTATATGTAATAAAAAGATTAGTTGTTACTCCTCTTCATAATTTACAAACAGGATTAATTGATTTTTTTGATTTTTTAAATGGTATAAAAAAAGACACAAAACAGATTTTAGTTAAATCAAGTGATGAAATAGGTGCGATGTCAAAAGTTATAAATGAAAATGTTGCAAAAATAGAAGAAAATATAAAAGTTGACAATGAACTAATTGAAAATACTGTAGAAGTTGCAAGCTTTGTAAGTAAAGGGTATTTGGATAAAAAGATAAGTAAATCTTCAAATAATAAAATGCTAAATGAATTAAAAGATGTTGTAAATAGTATGCTTGATAATATTAATCATCACATATCAAATGTGCAAAATCTATTAAACTCTTATACTGATTATGATTATACAAAAAGCCTAGATACTAAAGCTGTGGAAGCTGATATTAAAGACCTTTATGAAAACAGTAATATTTTAGGTCAATCTGCAACAAATATGCTTAAACAAAATCTTAAAAATGGAGAAGATTTACAAAATAGTGCAAATGAATTAAATGATATTATTTCAAGTTTAAGCAATAGTTCAAATGAACAAGCATCTAGTTTAGAAGAAACAGCTGCTAGTTTAGAAGAGTTAACATCAACTATGAAAAACTCTCAAGAATCAATGCAAAAGATGAAAACTAATTCGCAAACTTTATCAAATGAAGTTGCAACAGGTGAAAAACATGCTTCAAATACTGCTTTATCAATGGATGAAATAAACGAACAAACACAATCAATAGCAGAAGCAATAACAATCATAGACCAAATAGCATTTCAAACAAATATCTTAAGTTTAAACGCAGCAGTAGAAGCAGCAACAGCAGGTGAAGCTGGAAAAGGTTTTGCAGTTGTTGCACAAGAGGTTAGAAATCTTGCAAATAGAAGTGCAGAAGCTGCAAGTCAAATTAAACATATTGTAGAAAATGCTGCTATTAAAGCAAATGAGGGTAAAGAAATAACTAAGCAAATGATTAATGGGTATGAAAAATTAAGAGAAAATATTCAAGAAACTACACAAATTATCTCTCAAGTAACAAATACTTCAAATGAGCAATTAAATGGTCTTGAACAAATCAATCATGCAGTAAATGATTTAGATAAAATTACACAAACAAATGCAAATGTTGCAAAAAAAGCAACTACAATCTCTGATAATACAAATCAAATCTCACAAATTATTGTCCAAGAAGCAAAAAAAGCTAAATTAAAATAGGCTAAAAAAAGAGTAAAATAAAATCTATTTTACTCTTTACAATATTTAAATATTAAATATTGTAAAATTAAAAAAAAACAAGAGAAAAAATTGAAATACTATTTAATAACTGATCCTAAATATTATTCAAATAATCCAATACTATTTAGAAAAAATCTAACTATATCTTTTAAAAACCATAAAATTGATATGGCTTGCTTTAGAGATAAAGAGTCTACAAATATTGAAGAATTAGCAAAAGTTTTTGTTGAAGTTTGCAAAGAGTTTAATATAGAAACAATCCTTATTAATAAGGATATTGATTTAGCAAAAAAACTTAATGCAACAGGTGTTCATTTAACTTCACAACAGTTTTGTGATATAAAAAAAGCTAAAGATAATGATTTATTTACAATTATTTCATGTCACAGTTACAATGATATTGAAAAAGCCCAAAAACTACATGCTAACTGTGTAACATACTCTCCAATTTTTGAAGTTGAAAATAAAGGAGAAGCAAAAGGTATACCTAAACTAAAAGAAGCAATAAAAATATTTGAAGATATTGATATAATTGCATTAGGTGGTATAGTTGATAAAAATCATATTGAAAAAATAACAAATGCAAAGCCCTATGCTTTTGCTTCAATTAGATATTTTTTAAATAAATAATTAAAAGGTTACTAAAAGTTTACTTCAAAATGCTATAACTTCATAAAATTATATTTAGAGGATAATTTTATGATTAAAGCCTTAAAGAACTTAAATCTTGGGACAAAAACAACTGTTTTCTTAGCTAGTGCATTATCTATTTTATTAATTGGAATGAACATATTTACTGCTTCATATACTCACGATATTATTACTAATAAAGTAAATAATCAATTAGAACAAAGACTTGATGAAATACATACAACAGTTACAATTTATGATGATTTAATTAAAGATACTGCAGATGATTTGCACAAAGCTTTTAAATCACAATTTAATAGTTTTGAAGTTGATGAAAATAGACAAATAAGTGTAAATAATGTTATTACAAATGTATTAATATCAAATAATACTGTATTAAATAATAATAAAGATTATGTTGATAACTATACAAAACTTCAAGGTTCAATTGGTTCAATATTTATAAAAAAAGGTGATGAATTTATAAGTATTTCAACATCAATGAAAAAGCCTGATGGAACTAGACCACTTGGTTCAACTATAAGAAAAGGTTCTCCTGCATACGATGCATTATTAAAAAAAGAGAATTACTTTGGTGCAGTTCATCTTTTCAATCAAGAGTATATGTCTGTATATAGTCCAATCATTAAAAATAATAAAATCATTGGTGCTTTATATATTGGATATAACTATACTAGAAGTTTTAACACTTTAAAAGATAATCTAAAATCTAAAGTTATTGGAAAAACTGGTCATCTTTTTATTGTAAGTACAAATAAAAATACAAAAGGTTCATATATTATTAATAGAAATGATTATGAAAAAAATATATTAAATGACCCTGATGCTAAAAAATATATTGATAAACTATTTGCTTCAGAAAAAGGTAGTTTAACATATGCAAGAGTTGATAAAAATAGTGGAGAGAAATATCAAAGAACATTAATATTTAAAAATTATGATAGCAGAGATTGGAAGATAGTACTAAGAGCCACAAAAAGAGAGTTCTTCCAAGAAAGTACAGAATTTATCACTACGCTTATTATAATTAGTATATTCTCAATAGTTCTAATAACTGCTTTAATTTTATATGTTATTAAAAAGCTTATTAAGAACCCTATTAATAAATTTCAAACAGGGCTTATCGAGTTTTTTAAATTTTTAAATAATGAAAAAGAGAATACTAATACTATAAATATAGATACAAATGACGAAATAGGATCAATGGCAAAACTTGTAAATGAAAATATTAAACAGATTGAAAAAAATATCAATAAAGATAAAATGCTTATATCAAATACTGTTGAAGTTGCAAGTGAAGTTAATAAAGGTTTCTTAGATAAAAGAATAAATGCAAACTCAAATAATCCTATGTTAAATGAGTTAAGAGATGTAGTTAATAAAATGCTTGATAATACAACAAATCATATAAATAGTGTACAAAAACTTCTAAATGCATACAGTAATTATGATTATACTAAGTCATTAAAAATCGATAATGTTCAAGCAGATATAAAAAAACTTTTTGAAAATAGTAACTTTTTAGGAACATCAATAAATGAACTTTTAAAACAAAATTTAAATGATGGATTCACTTTAAAACACTCATCAGAAGAGTTAAAAGAGCTTACTTCAAAATTAAATATCAGTTCAAATGAACAAGCAGCTAGTTTAGAAGAAACAGCTGCTAGTTTAGAAGAACTTACATCAACTATGCAAAGTAGTCAATTAGCTATGAAAACGATGAATGAAACATCAAATAAACTAATTCATCAAGTAGAAATAGGAAAAAAATCTGCAAACAATACAGCTATTTCAATGGATAATATAAATGAACAAACAAACTCAATTGCTCAAGCTATTACAATAATAGATCAAATAGCTTTCCAAACAAATATTTTAAGCTTAAACGCAGCAGTAGAAGCAGCAACAGCTGGTGAAGCTGGAAAAGGTTTTGCAGTAGTTGCACAAGAGGTTAGAAATCTTGCAAATAGAAGTGCTGATGCAGCAAATGAAATAAAACAAATAGTTGAAAGTGCTACAACTAAAGCAAATGAAGGTAAACAAATTGCAAATGAGATGATTGAGGGATATACACTTCTTGAAAATAGTATCATAAAATCAAAAGAGTTATTTGAAGAAGTATCAAATAATTCTAAAGAGCAGTTACATGGTATTGAACAAATAAATGATGCTGTTAATTCACTTGACCAAATAACTCAATCAAATGCACATATTGCAAATAAAGCTGATGACATATCATCAAATACAAATAAAATAGCAAACAAAATTGTAGAAGAAGCACAAAAAGCAAAAATCAAAGAGTAAGATAATCTTACTCTTTGATATTTCTTATGACAAACTCATTTGGCTTTAAATACAACAAATAACCCTCAACCTCATCACTTTTTACAATATCTTTTATAGCTTCAACATATGTATTAACTTGAGTTTTGTGCTCCAAAAGCTCTTCTTTTGTAGTTTTATAATCTAAAATATAATATTTTTTATCTTTTTGCAAAAGTAAATCTATTATTTTAATTTCACCATTATAAATTATTGATTGTTCACTTGTAAAATTTGCATCTTTTATAAGACTTTGAAATTTCTCATTTTCAATCATAAGAGAAATTCTATTTTCAATTTTTGTAAAGTCTTCTTTACTTAAATAATTTGAGTATTTAAACAGTGCTAGAGATATTGCTTTTTTTAAACTCTGTTTTGTAAAATCACCTAACATCTCCAAACAATAATGAGTTGCCAAACCAAAATACCTATTATATAAAGAGTTAGAATAATCAGCTTCTTCATCCTCTTTTTTTATTATATTATCTTGAGTTCCTAAAACTAAAGGAGTATATTCTACTTTTTTGACTTTTTCATAATTTTTTGATTTTTTAGTACTTAAAAGAACATCTCCTATTGTTAAAGGCTTAATACTTAAAATATCAAAAACTGAACTCTTTTGTTTTTTAAATATTATAAGATTTTGTTTTGCTCTTGTTAGTGCAACATATAAAATATTTAATTCATCATCAAAAGATAAAGCTTTCTCTTTTTCTAATGCTTTTTTATAAGTATCATTATAATACTCTAAATTCTTAATTTTATAATATATATTTTTTAAAAATACATCATCATACTCAAAAAGAAGAGAACTTCTATCTGCATTTTTTTTCTTAATTCTATCAAGTAAAAATACTGTTTGAAACTCTAAACCTTTTGATTTAAAAATAGTAAGTATTTGAAGCCCTGTTTGTTCGCTATTTAAAATAGAAGCTTCTAACTTGTCAATTTCATATACAAAATCAACTACTGTTTCATATGCCCCTACTTCTTCCAATAGTTTAATAACATTGTCATCCATTATTTTTAAAGTTGTTGCAATAGTTTTAATAACTTCTTGTAAATTGTTTTTATATAAATCAACTTTTATATTCAAATCATTAAGTGGGGCTTTTCCAATTAGTGCATTTACATTCTCTTTATAAATATCTTCTTTAAAATAGAAATATTTAATCATATTAATAACAGCTTTTACATTCTCTTGATTTATCAATTTTGAAGTCATTTCTGTTGAGATTTTTAGACTTGGAAATTTTTCACTTAAATATGAATACAATGCTAATACATCAGAGTTAGTATAAGTTAAAATTGCTATATCATTACTATTTACACCTTTTTGCATTAAAGAAGCAATTTTTGAAGCAAGATTTTTAAATTTCTCTTCATCTTCATCTAAAGCCTCATCTTCAAAAACTTCTACATATCCATCTTTATTTATTGATAATTGATCATAATATTCATAGTTTGCTAAAGGTTTAAAAAGTGAATTTACATAATTTACAATATTTTCACATGATCTAAAGTTTTTATTTAAAACTTCTACTTCAATTAAAGGATTTGTTTTTGCAACATAATCAAATAATTCTCTTTTTCCACCTCTGAATCTATAAATTGATTGTTTTGTATCTCCCACATAAAAAAAGGATTTAAGCTTTTCATTACTACCTGATAATATCTCATCAATTAATGGTTTTAAAATCTTATACTGTAACAAAGAAGTATCTTGAAACTCATCAATTAATATATGTGAAAACTTTGAGTCTAATCTAAAATATAAAAACTCTTTATCTATTTTTGTTGATAAAAGTTCATAAACTATATTTGAAATATCATTAAATTCTAAATAGTTTTTCGCTTTATTAAATGAGAATTTAAACTCTTTAAACTCATGAAAAAGTTCAAAAAGTTTACTAAGAGAATATGCAGAACGAAGCTTATAATAGTTTACTAACTCTTTTTTTAATGCACTAAAATGTGCCTCTAAAACATCTGTTGTAAATTTCTTAAAATAGTTATAATCCTTTGCACTCTCTTTTAAAAACCAATTTTTTGTAAGAAGTTCATCAAAAGTTTCATAATCTACTGCCTTTTTAGCAGCATTTGAAGCTATATCACAATTTAAAACAAACTCTTTTATTTTCATGGCATGAACCATGGCTTGTTTTTTTTGTAAAGGAATCAACTTTGCATCAATACAGACTACATCAATATCTTCGTTTTTTTCCAAAAGAAGCTTAAAAAGATCAAATAAAGAGTTAAACTTTTTATTCTCATACCAAGAAAACTCTATTAATTTATCAAAACTATTAAGTTCTAAAGATTGTAAAAATTTATAACTTAATGTTTCAATATCATCTTGTTTAATATCAAAGTCATCACTAATTCCTATATATCCACAAAACTCTCTTAATATTTTATTTACAAATTTATCAATTGTAAAAATAGATAGAGTTGCATTTACAAACTTTTTAACTAAAAGATGCTTCTTCCCTAAGATTTCTTCTTTTGAAAGATTTGATTGAACTGCAATAGCATTTAAATAAGCTTCATCATCACCTAATGTTTGCAAGGTTTTATAGATTCTCTCGCTCATCTCATTTGCAGCTTTATTTGTAAAGGTTAAAGTCAAAATTTCACTTGGATTTGCACCATTTAATAAAAGTGTTATATATCTTACTGTCAAGGCAAAAGTTTTTCCACTTCCTGCACTTGCTTTTAATGCTAAATATTGTTTCATAAATTTATAGTACAAAAGAATTCTTAAATTTTCCCATATATTAATATTAATATTTACTTATTTTATTGTTTTAATGTTATTATTAAGGTTATTATTTTTTTGGGAGTAAATATGCAGACAAAAAATAAGATTATCTTCCTTGTAATTTTTATAACATTCTCTATGTTTGTTTTATTAATTGCAAACTTAATCTATAACTTCAGAGATTATGGAGTGAAAAATATTGATGCAAAAGCTCAAGCTTTAGCAAAAACAATAGAACACTCTTTAACTTCTCAAATGGTAACGGGCGTAATTGAAAATAGAGAACTATTTTTGAGCCAATTGGAAGATTTACCAAATATTGATAAAATTTGGTTAAGTAGAGGGAAAGATGTTGTTGATATGTTTGGTATTGGTTTTAACAATGAAATAGCAAGAGATGCAGTAGATAACGAAGTATTACAAACAGGTCAAACAAAAAGAGTTATTACAGAAAATATCTTTTCAAAAAGTCATTATAGAATTACTATTCCTTATATTGCTACAAGTCAAGGTAAAATTGATTGTATGAAGTGTCACACAAATGCAAAAGAACGTGATACCTTAGGTGCTATTACTATTACTATGTCTATTGATGATTCAAAAGAAGTAGGTATTACAACTGTTACGCATACAGCTGTAATAGCATTGGTTTTAATGCTAATCATTGTTTTTTTAATCAATTTTTTAATTTCACCATTTTTAAGTCTATTTGATGAAATAAAAAAGGTTATGAACAAAGCTCAAAGTGGTGATTATTCACATAGAGTTGAAAATGCACAAGGTAAAGAAGCAAAAGATGTTGCTTCATGGATTAATGGTTTATTAGAAAAGTTAGAAATTACTCTTGATGCAATAGATTCTAAAATATCTATTTTTCTATCTGATAATTTAAGTGAAGAAAAAGATCATCTAATCAATGTAAAAAATACTGTGGATAGATTGTCTGATGTATATAGATTTAGAAAAACAATTGAATATGATGAATCACTTGAAGAGATTTATTTAAGATTAGCCCATGTATTAAAAGATAAATTAAATATTGAAAACTTTAATTTTTTCGAATCTGATACAGTTAATAATAAAATTGAGGTAGTCTATACACAAAAACAATTGTATTGTAATATTGTTGAAACTGGTTGTAGAGCAGATAGAACAAATACGATTATAGATTCAACACAATTTAAAAATGTTTGTTCATCTTGTGATAAATGTGATGATGTAAACTATTTTTGTATCCCTTACTCAATCTCAAATGAACTTGATTTAATTGTTTCAATTTATACAGATTCTATAAAAGAAACACAAAGAATAAGAGAAATAATACCATATATCCAAGATTATATTGATTCTGCTAAAACGGTAATAGTAAGTAAAAAACTTATGAATATTCTTGAATTAAATGCAAGAACAGACCCATTAACAGGATTATATAATAGAAAATATCTTGAAGACTCTATCAGTAAAATTACTGCACAAGCAACAAGAGCTGATATAAAATTTGGTGTTTTAATGGTTGATATTGATCACTTTAAATTAGTAAATGATACATATGGACACGATGTAGGAGATAATGCAATTAAAATTGTTGCTGAAACTCTTGTAGAAAATACAAGAGAGTCTGACATTGTAATAAGATTTGGAGGAGAAGAGTTTATAGTATTGTTATACAATTGTGATGAAAAATCAGTAGAATCACTTGCTTTAAAAATCAAAGAAGCATTTGCCCTTAAAAAAATTCCAGCTGGGACTACTACAATTTCTAAAACAATGAGTATTGGAACATCTTTATATCCAAAAGATAATACAAATATAAAAGATTGTATTAAGTATTCAGATTTAGCTTTATATGAAGCAAAAGAGACAGGAAGAGACAAAGTCGTTGCCTTTACACCTGAATTATTAAAGCAGTAGAAATAACACTTCTCCTGCTTCGTTTTTCGTTAAGTATATTTTAGTTATAATATTTTTTTTCAAATCATCTTAGGAAATATTATGCAAAAAAAACATCAAAAAGTTCAAGTCTTACTAGATGCAATTCCTCATATAAAAAAGTTTTATGGAAAAACTATTGTAATTAAATATGGAGGTTCAGCTCAAACCTCTCCTGATTTACAAGAAAAGTTTGCAGAAGATATTGTATTACTTAAATTAGTTGGTATGAATCCTGTAATTGTTCATGGTGGGGGAGCAAGAATTTCAGAACTTCTTGAAAAATTAAATATAAAATCTGAATTTATTGATGGTCATAGAGTTACTAGTGAAGAAACAATGAGAGTTGTAGAGATGGTATTAAGTGGAGATATAAATAAAAATATCACTTCACTTTTAAATTATCATGGCGCAAAAGCTATTGGTATTTCAGGTAAAGACTCTTCAATAATAAAAGCTAAACCAAAAGAAAATGGTAAGTTTGGCTATACAGGAGTTGTAACAGAAGTTAATGGACAACTTATTAATAATCTTGTAAAAGAAGGCTTTATTCCAGTAATTGCTCCTATTGCTGATAGTGCAACTCCTAGTCATCCTGGCTTTAATATCAATGCAGATGTAGCAGCAAGCAAAGTTGCAAGTGCTATTAATGCTCAGAAAGTATTATTTTTGACAGATATCAAAGGTGTATTAGATAAAGATGGTAACCTTTTAAATTCACTTGATAATAATGATGTTGAAAAATACAAAAAAGATGGCACAATTGCAGGTGGAATGATTCCAAAAGTTGACTCTTGCATAGATGCAATTTATAATGGTGTTAATAAAGCACATATTATAGATGGAAGAGTTGAACACTCAATTTTATTAGAACTATTTACAAGTGATGGAATTGGTACACAATTTCTTAGGAAAAATGGAACTAATAATGGAATTGATATAGAAAAATTATTAAATGAAATTTAGAGGGAAAAAATGAACTTTATTGAAACAAGAGGAAATGATAAGATAAAACCAAGTGAGGTTTCTTTTAGCGAAGCTATATTAAGCCCAAGTGCATCTTTTGGTGGATTATATGTACCAAAAGAGCTTCCAAAACTTGAAGATAATTTTTTGCAAAATCATTTAGATTGTGATTATAAACAATTAGCATTTGATATCTTAAAAGCATTTGAAATAGATATTACAGATGAAGATATAAATCAAGCATTGGCTTTATATGATAATTTTGATGATGGCTTAAATCCTTGTCCTGTAGTAAAAGTAAAAGATGATTTATTTGTTCATGAACAATATCATGGACCAACAAGAGCATTTAAAGATATGGCTTTACAACCTTTTGGTTCTATTTTATCTTCAATTGCTAAACAAAAAGATGAAAAATATCTTATTTTAGCAGCAACAAGTGGAGATACAGGTCCAGCTGCTCTTAATACATTTAAAAATAAAGAAAATATAAAGATAGCTTGTTTATATCCAGATGGTGGAACTTCTGATGTACAAAAACTTCAAATGGTTTGTGAAGATGGAAATAATCAAAAAGTAATTGGAATAAAAGGTAACTTTGATGATGCTCAAAATGCATTGAAAAAACTTCTTTCTTCTGAGTCATTTAAAAAAGAACTTGAAAATGATGGAATAAAATTAAGTGCAGCAAACTCTGTAAACTTTGGAAGAATCATATTTCAAATTATTTATCATTTTCACTCTTACTTAGAATTATTAAGACAAGAAGAGATAACTTATGGTGAAAAAATCTATTTAGTAGTGCCAAGTGGAAATTTTGGAAATGTACTAGGTGGTTTTTATGCTAAAAAAATGGGTCTTCCTATTAAAAAACTTTTAGTTGCATCAAATGAAAATAACATATTAACAGAGTGGATTAATACAGGAATTTATGATATTTCAAATAAAAAATTAATTCTAACAAAATCTCCTGCTATGGATATACTTAAATCTTCAAATATTGAAAGAGTAATATATCACTTATTTGGAGCAAAAAGAACAAAAGAGCTATTTGACAGTTTAAATGAAAATAAGAAGTTTCAATTAACAAAAGAAGAACTTGATTTACTTCAAAATGAGTTTTCTGCAATAAACTCAAATGATAATTATGGGAAAGAAATAATAAAAAAATTCATTGATGAAAAGTACCTTATGGATCCTCATACAGCTACTTGTTTAAAAGCATATGAAAACCTTAGAGAAAAAAATCTAAAAACTGTTATATATTCAACAGCTGAGTGGACAAAATTCTCACCAACAGTTTTAAATGCCTTAAAAGAAGATGATGAAATTTATGCTGATAAGGATGCTTTAGAGGAAATATCTTCTAAATACAATGCCAAATTACCGCAAAGCATTAAAAAATTATTTTCTTCAAAAATTATTCATAACTCAATTATAGATAAAGAAGATATCGAAAAAGAAATAGTAAAATTTATTAGAGAAGCATAAGCTCTCTAATAACTTAATCTTATAATTTTTGTGTGTAATTTTCTCACAAAATCTACATAAATAGTTCCAATTTGACTTGCGTCATTACACTTTAAGAAAATTAACAATATAATAAACAAATTTTATTTTAAAATAAGGAAGATAAATGTCTAACGAAACAAATAGACGGGATTTTCTTGGATACACTTTTGCTGCAGTTGCTGCAGTTGGAGGTGCCGCTTCTTTAGTTGGTATGAAGAAAGCATGGGACCCACTTCCAAGTGTATTAGCTAGCGGATTTACTGAGTTTGATCTTAGTAAAAGTAAAGCTGGTGAGCCAAGTACAATCATGTGGAGAGGTAAGCCGATTTTTATTCTTAAAAAGACTGCTGAAATGGAAGATTCTAAAAGAGACTTAGTAGTTAATGGTGATAGATTTACTATTGCTATTGGATTATGTACTCACCTTGGATGTATTCCAGCATGGAAAAAAGATATGTGGAAATGCGCATGTCATGGTGGGGAGTTTAATGCTAGTGGGAAGCAAACATTTGGACCTCCTCCAAGACCTCTTGATCTGCCTCCGTTTAGTGTTTCTGGGAATACACTTACTTTAGGTGAAGAAGGACCAGAATACAAAGAAATCGCAGCTGCGATGATGGCGTAAGGAGTTAAATAATGGCAAAATTTACAAAAGCAAACTCTGTTGGTGAGTGGTTAGATCAAAGATTAAACACTACAACACTAAACAAAGTTTTAATGACTGAATATTGGATTCCAAAAGATATTAACTTCTTATGGGCAATGGGTGTATTATTAGCTACTACATTTGGTATTCTTGTAATTTCAGGAATTTTTTTAATGATGTACTACAAACCAGATGTTAACTTAGCATTTGATTCTGTAAACTATACAATTATGCAAGAAGTTGCATATGGTTGGTTATTTAGACATATGCATGGTGTTGCAGCTTCTGTTGTATTTTTAATCATCTATATTCACATGCTAACAGGTATCTACTATGGTTCTTATAAGCAAGGTAGAGAGATGATTTGGATTTCAGGTATGTTATTATTTGTAACATTTTCTGCTGCTGGATTCTCTGGATATATGTTACCATGGGGACAAATGTCTTACTGGGCTGCAATGGTTATTACAAACCTTTTTGGTGGTGTTCCATTTATTGGTGATGCATTAGTTGTGTGGATTAGAGGTGACTTTAACGTTGCTGATGCTACATTAACTAGATTTTTTATGTTACATGTATTCTTATTACCTATTGTTATTATGGGTATTATTGTAGTTCACTTTTATACATTAAGAATTCCTCATGTTAACAATCAAGAATCAGAAGATATTGACTTTGATGCTGAAGCTGAAAAGTATTTAAGTGGGAATAAAAAAGAATCAAAAGTTATTCCATTCTGGCCTATCTTTATTTCAAAAGATTTAGCTGTATTAGGAATCTTTTTAATTTTCTATTTTTATTTAGTATTCTTCCATTATAGTTTTGCAATGGATCCAGTTAACTTTGATCCTGCTGATAATATGGTAACTCCTGCACATATTTATCCTGAGTGGTATTTCTTATGGTCATATGAAGTATTAAGAGGATTCTTCTTTGATATTGGACCTATTAAAGCATTTGATGTTGGACTTATTGCATTTGGTTTTGCAAATGTTATTTTCTTTATTTTCCCATTCTTAGATAGAGATCCAGCTGTATTACCAGCTCATAAAAGACCTGGGTTTAATATTTGGTTCTGGCTTTTAATGGTTGATTTAATTGTATTGACTGTATATGGTAAATTACCTCCAACAGGTATAAATGCATGGGTAGGATTTGTATCTGCTACGATATTTATCATTTTATTTTTATTGTTGCCAATTATTACAAAAGCAGATGCTAAAAAGAGAGGTGCATAATGAGAGAGTTGAAAGTATTAATAGTTGTAGTAGTATTTACTCTTATTACTTATTGGGGAGTTGAGCCATTTGCTCATTCGCAAATGCACCCACATGTAGAACCAGCTGATTATGAGTATAAAGATGTAGATGGTTTAAACGGACTAACAGGAAATGCAACAAATGGTGCTTCTTTAGTTCAAACTAACTGTACAGCTTGTCACTCAATTGAAAAAGAAGGTTTTCCTCCTGTAATGGATGATGCAACTTCTGCTGCTAGTTATGGTGTTGTACCACCTGATTTAAGTACTGCTGGAAATCTTTATAATGCTGATTATTTAGCTGCATTTATAAAAAATCCTGCAAAAGCTTCAAAAGTTGAACATAAATTCAAAGATGGAAGAATTCATCCAATGCCAGGTTATGAGTGGATGCAACCACAAGAAATTGCTGATATGGTTGCTTATTTACAATCAATTGCACCTGAAGAAATGACAAATAAAGAAGTATTTACAGATGCTTGTCAAAGATGTCATGGTATTAAATATGGGGATATGAAAGGTGGAACAATGGCCGCTCATACTCCAAATGAAAATATCAAAGCATATATGGGGAAAACTCCTCCTGATTTATCTCAATATATTAGAAGTAGAGGTGAATCATACTTACATACATTTATCAATGACCCTCAAAAACACTTAGAGGGAACTGCAATGCCAAGAGTTGGTTTAACTCAAAAAGCTGAGCAACAAGCTATTGATTATATGGAACAAGTTGGAGATTCAAAAAAAGCTGAAAGAGAAGAATTAGGACCAAAATTCCTAATTTACTTAGTGATATTTGCAATTTTTGCTTGGTTATGGAAAGCAAAACTTTGGAGAAATCTTCACTAGAATATTTACTTTCTAAAATAAAAAAAGGCCTAGGTTTTACAATCTAGGCCTTTTTTATTATACTGCTACAATTTTACAAAATATTATTTCAATTTTTTAATTATTACCTTTTTTTATAAAACTTAAGTGCTGTTTAACAGATTAAATAGTAACATAAATGTAACAAAATTTAAAGGGACGAATATGAAGTTAGGAAAAATCGTATTAGCATGTACATTAGCTTTTGGGATTGCTAGTGCCCAAGATGTTATGCAAAAATCTATGTCTATCATGGAACAAGGAATTACTCAAATTCAACAAGGGTTTTTAAATAACAATATTGAATTAATTAAAAGTGGTTCAAAACTTGTTCAAGATGGAAATAAATTATTTTCTGATGAAAAAGTAATTGGACAGTACTTACCAAAAGAGAAAAAACATATGGTAAATGTTGCATCAACTGCTTCTAAAAGAATTAGTTTAGATATAAATATCTTAGAGCTAAACTTAGAAGATAAAGCATATTTAAATGCAGCTAATGCATACTCTGATATCTTAAATGCATGTTCAAGATGTCATTCAATAGTTAGAAGTTGGTAATAAAAAAGATAAACTTTTTAGTTTATCTTTTCATTAAATAAGTATTTTTACTGCAACTGCTGTAATTGCAGTTTGAGATTTCAATATTAAATTTGTATTAAAGCCAACAATTTTTTCTTTATCAAACCTATCTATTTCATTATTTGAAAATCCACCCTCACAACCAATTATAATTGTTTTTATATCATCTTTTTTAGAATCTACACTATTTTTTGAAAAATTCAACATATAAGTATTTGGATTTTCTTTAATAAAATCATCTAAGCAGTTTGCTAGTTCAAGCTTTATAATATCACTTCTTCCACACTGTTGAGAAGAATTAACAAGAATCTTTTCCATTTTCTCAAAATTTAATTTAAAGTTGTTTTGAGAATAATCACAAGGAATAAAAGTAATCTTACTTACTCCAAGTTCATTTAAATATGGAAGTTCTTTTTCTATAGTTTTAGGATCAACTATACACCAAGCAATGTGTAACTGTTTATCAAGTTTTACAATATACTCTTTTTTTGACTCTAATTTTAAAGAAGCACTTTTTCTATCAATTGAAACTATCTTATAAAAATAAAGATAATTATCTTTTAAATTTCTAAATGCAATTTCATCTGATACTTTATGTCTTCTTGCTTTTATTAAGTGTTTAAAATTATCATTCTCTATATTTAAAACAGCCTCTTTTGCATTTTCATGATAAGTAAATTGCATACTTAAAATACCTTTGAAATAATATATACACTAACTAAAACAAGTAGTTCTATAGTATAAATCTTTTTTGCATAAGGTATAAATTCTTCTTGAGCTTTTATATCAGTTGATTTAATAACTCTCATTTTTTTATATCTTTTTATTTCAATTACAAGTAAAAAAATTGAAGCTGCTATCATTATAATGATAGTAAAACTAAAACTACGTGCATATGCAGAAACAATTGCTCCTGTGTACATAATTACTGCATTACTTAAGTGATACACAGGTGTTGTAAGTTTTAATCTTTTTGCTAATTTTATAAAATCTTTAACAAAAATCAAACTGTAAAAGTTAAAAAGTATAATAGCTAAGAAAAAAAAGATTGCATATACATGTGTTGTTATTGCTTCTTGCATAATTTCCATTGTTTATCTCACTTTTAAAAAATTTTGGTATTATAGCAAACTTGTCATAAGGTATTAGTAAAGGAAAAAAATGGCTTTAAACGTTAAAGAAGCACTAAGTATTATAGAAAATTTACAAATAAATTTAAATTATGAAATTATACCCATAGAAAAAAGTATCAATAGAGTTTGTACAGATGATATCTTTGCACAATACGCTCTTCCAAAATTTGATAATTCTGCTATGGATGGCTATGCTATTAGATATGAAGATAAAAATAATGAACTTGAAATTATAGATACTATTTTTGCAGGTGACAATAAAGATACAGAACTTAAACCTAATACTTGTGTGAAAATAATGACAGGGGCTAGAGTTCCTAAAAATACAACCGCAATAATACCAAAAGAAGAGACAAAAGAGAAAAACAACAAAATAGAAATAACAAAAAACGTAAAAGAGTTTCAACACATAAGATATGTTGGTGAAGATATTGACTTACATGAACATCTAATAAAAAAAGGTTCTAGATTAAATTTTGCAAAAATCACCCTACTTTCTTCTCAAGGAATATCACATATAAAAGTATATAAAAAACCTAAAATTGCTGTTTTTGCTTCAGGAGAAGAGTTAAAACTTCATTATGAAAAAATTGAAGATTATCAAATTTACAACTCAAATACTCCAACATTTCTAGCAAGAGCAATTGAACTTGGTTGTGAAGTTACTTTTATGGGACAAGCAAAAGATAGTGTTGAATCAATAAAAGAACTTATTGAAAACTCACTAGAAGCTGATTTGATTATAACATCAGGAGGAGTAAGTGTTGGGGATGCGGATTTTACAAAAGAAGCTTTTAACACACTTGATTTTAAAACTATAATTGATGGTATTTACATAAAACCTGGAAAACCAACTATATTTGGAAAAATAAAAGATACATATATTTTAAATCTTCCTGGAAATCCTTTAGCTTCTGCACTTATTTTTGAAGTTTTTGGAAAATTAATTGTACAAAAATTAAGAGGTTCTAGAAACATTTTTCACAATTATATAATTGGCAAAATGTCAGAGCCACTTAAAAATAAAAAAAGAACTACTGTAATTCCTGGTGATTTTGATGGAGAGTATTTTACACCTTCAAAAAAAAGAGCTCCTGGAATGGTAAATGTACTTTCAAATGCTAATAGCATGATAGTAGTAGATGAAAACAATGATGAACTTTTAGAAAATGATGAAGTTAAAATTTTACCAATTAATTGGAAATTCTTTACGGATATAAAAAAGGATTTTATAACAAAATGAAAAAAAGAGCAGTTTGTATATTAAGTGGAGGAATGGACTCTACATTAGCATCTTATATTGCAAAAAATGAAGGCTATGAAATTATTGCAGTTCATTTTAATTATGGACAAAGGACACAAGATAGAGAGCTAAAAGCATTTAGAGATATATGCAATGACTTAAAAATTGAAGAAAAATACGAAATTGATATACCATTTTTCACTCAAATTGGAGCTAGTGCATTAACTGATAAAAATATTGATGTACCAGTTGGTGGTGTTGAAGCTGGTGTTCCTATTACATATGTTCCATTTAGAAATGGTATTTTTCTATCAATTGCAACAGCAATTGCAGAAAAAGAGAATGCAAGTGCATTGTATATAGGAGTTGTAGAAGAAGATAGTTCTGGATATCCAGATTGTACAGATGATTTTATTAAATCAATCACGAATACAATTAATACAGGTACAAAAGAAGATACAAAACTTGAAATAAAAACACCACTAGTTCATCTAATGAAAAATGAAATTGTATTAAAAGCACTTGAATTAAATGTTCCTTTAAATCTTACTTGGTCTTGTTATAAAGAAGAAGAAGAGGCATGTGGAGTTTGTGATAGTTGTAGATTAAGATTAAATGGGTTTAAAAAAGCAAATAGTGAAGATAAAATTCCTTATAAGGTAAAATAATGCATTGGAAAATATCAAAAGAGTTTGATTTTTGTTATGGGCATAGAGTTTGGTCACAAACTTTAAATACTGATTTTTCTTTAGATGGATGCTTAAAATGTAGACATCTACATGGTCATCAAGGAAAAATATTAGTATATCTAGAAGCTAAAAAACTCAAAGATGGTATGGTAACTGATTTTAAGCACTTAAATTGGTTTAAATCTTTTATTGATGATGTTTTAGATCATAAATTTATTTTAGATATAAATGATCCATTATTTGAAACTTTACTTCCTAAAGTAAATAAAAAAAACTTAATAAAATTTAATGAGGGATATTATTTAGTAGATTTATCAAAGCTTCAAGATGAAGAAAATCATATAATTGAACTTTATGAGGGCTATGTTTTAGTTGACTTTGTACCAACAAGTGAAAATTTATCAGCATGGTTTTTAGAAATTGTTCAAGAAAAAATGAATAACTTAGGTATAAAAGTATCCCATGTTGAATTTTTGGAAACTCCAAAAAGTAAGAGTACGTTTTATGCTTGAAGTAAATGAAATATTTGGTCCTACAATACAAGGTGAAGGTAAACGAGTAGGAACAGCTTCTGTTTTTATACGTTTTGGTAAATGCAACTTCAAATGTGAGGGCTTTGCAGTAGAGTATGAAACACCAAGTGGCATAAAAAAATGTGCATGTGACTCTTATTATGCAGTTGATCCAGCTTTTAAAGATCAATGGCATACATTTTCAAATGCAAATGATTTGATTGAAGAAGTAAATAAAATTCTTCCCTCATATAAATGTGATATTGTAATAACAGGTGGAGAACCCCTACTTTACTGGAAAAACAAAGAGTTTCAAAAACTTTTAAAATATTATATAACAAATGATTATAAAGTAACTATTGAAACAAATGCATCTTTAAATATAGATATTACAGAAAAGTATCAAGAAGATATACTTTTTTCTATGAGTGTAAAATTAAGTAATTCCTTAGAACCTTTGAAAAAAAGAGTTAATATAAAAACACTTACATCTATTATTAATAAGTGTAAAGACAAATATTTGAAGTTTGTAGTAAATAAAGATTTTTTAACTCAAGCAAATAATGAAATTCAAGATATTTTAAAACAACTACCAAATGTTGAAACTTATCTTATGCCTATGGGTGATAATACACAAGAAATGAATAAAAATAGTGAAGCAGTTATTAATCTTGCTTTAGAAAATGGTTTTAAATATTGTGATAGATTACACATAAGAGTTTGGGATAATAAACGTGGAGTTTAATTTAAAAAATAATTTAATAAAAAGAAAGGATAAAGATGAAATTTAGTGGAAAAAATGTACTAGTTACAGGCGCTAGTAGAGGTATAGGTGCACAAATTGCTAAAACATTAGCAACATATGGACTTAAAGTGTGGATTAATTATAGAAGTGGTGCTACTGCTGCTGAAAAAATAAAAGAAGAGATTGAAGCAGATGGTGGATGTGCTGCTATTATTAAAGCTGATGTAACAATTGAAGAAGAGTTTAATGCAGCTGTTAAAACAATTATTGATGCTGATGCAGAATTATCATATTTAGTAAATAATGCAGGTATTACAAAAGATAAACTTGCTTTAAGAATGTCAGTTGATGATTTTAATGATGTAATTAATGCCAATTTAACTTCTGCATTCATTGGTTGTAAGAGTGCTTTAAAAGTTATGGGTAAAAAAAGATTTGGTTCTATTGTAAATATTTCTTCAATTGTGGGAGAAATGGGAAACCCTGGACAAACAAATTATTCAGCTTCTAAAGGTGGCTTAAATGCAATGACAAAATCTTTCGCAAAAGAAGCAGCAGCAAGAGGTATTAGATATAATGCAGTAACTCCTGGATTTATTCAAACAGATATGACTGATGAATTAAAAGATGAAGTAAAAGAATATTATGAAAAAAATATTCCATTAAATAGATTTGGTCAAGCAAGTGAGATAGCTGATGCAGTAGCGTTTCTACTAAGTGATCACTCAAGTTATATTACTGGAGAAATCCTAAAAGTTAATGGCGGTTTATACGTTTAATTTCCACTAAAAAAATATTTAAAAGATTTTTTAAAATCTTTTTGGCTATAATACGATGATAATTTTATAAAAGGAAAAAATATGGCATTATTAGATGATGTAAAAGAAGTGGTAGTAGAGCAACTAGATTGTGATATTGCAGAGATCAAAGAAGATTCTAAATTTATTGAGGATTTAGGAGCAGACTCTTTAGACGTAGTTGAATTAGTTATGGCTTTAGAAGAAAAGTTTGATATCGAAATCCCTGATGAAGATGCAGAAGGTATCCAAACTGTTGCTGATGCTATTAAATACATCGAAGAGCACGCGTAATTTTAAACTTTTGAATAAAAAGCTAGACTTCTAGCTTTTTATTTTGCCTCTTTTATTTAAAATCTTGAGTTTTTATTGAAAATTGAATATTTTAAATAAAATATAAATACACGAAACGGAGCATAATTAATGAAAAGAGTTGTTGTAACTGGTTTAGGTACTATTAATTCTGTAGGAAACAACGTTGATGAATCTTTCAAAGCTGTAGTTGAAGGTCAATGTGGTGTTGAAAAAATAACACTATTTGATGCTTCACAGTACCCTGTACAAATTGCAGCAGAAGTTAAAAACTTTGATCCAACAGAAGTAATGGACAAAAAAGAAGTAAAGAAAGCTGATAGATTTATTCAATTAGGTATAAAAGCTGCAAAAGAAGCAATGAAAGATGCAAATTTCATTACAGATGAGAATAAAAAAGTTGATGATTCAATTTCTGAAAGATTTGGTATTATTTCAGCATCTGGAATTGGTGGACTAGGAACAATTGAAAAAAACTCTGTTGTGTGTCAATCAAGAGGTCCTAGAAGAATTTCACCATTTTTTATTCCATCATCATTAGTTAATATGCTTGGTGGTTTTATCTCAATTGAACATGGTTTAAAAGGACCAAGTTTATCTCATGTTACAGCTTGTGCAGCTTCAACACATGCCCTTGCAGATGCAGTTAAAACAATTGCAACTAATGGAGCTGATAAAATATTAGTTGTTGGTGCAGAAAGTGCTATTTGTGGTGCTGGTGTTGGTGGATTTGCTTCAATGAAAGCATTAAGTGCTAGAAATGATGACCCTCAAAAAGCTTCAAGACCATTTGATAAAGATAGAGATGGTTTTGTAATGGGTGAAGGTGCTGGTGCTTTAGTTATTGAAACATTAGAATCTGCTAAAGCAAGAGGTGCTAAAATCTATGCTGAAATTATAGGATTTGGGGAAAGTGCAGATGCAAATCATATCACTGCTCCTGTTATTGATGGTCCATTAAGAGCTATGAAAGCAGCACTTGCTATGGCAAAAGAGACTATTGGTGAAGATATTAAAATTGATTATGTAAATGCTCATGGTACATCAACTCCTGTGGGAGATGGAAATGAATCAAAGGCTATTTTAGATCTATTTGGTGATATTTCAAATTGTCCTCCTGTTACATCAACAAAAGGTCAAATTGGACATTGTTTAGGTGCAGCAGGTGCTATTGAAGCAATATTTGCTATTAAAGCTTTAAAAGAGGGAATAATTCCTCCAACAATTAACTTAGAAAACCAAGATGAAGAATGTAATCTTGATTTTGTTCCTAATAAATCAAGAAAAACTCAATTAACTACTGTAATGAGTAATAACTTTGGTTTTGGTGGAACAAATGGTTCTATCATCTTCAAAAAATTTATAGACTAACAAACACTCTTATAGAGGGACTTTCCCTCTAGAAAAAAGGAATATATTTGGCAACTTATCTAAATTTTGAAAATAAAATACAACAAATTGAAGAAGACATTTTAGTTGCAAAAAGTCGTGCAGATGAACATGCTGTTGAGATTTTAGATAAAAAACTTCAAAAAGAAGTTGAAAAAACATTTAAAAACTTAAATGATTATCAAAAACTGCAACTTGCAAGACATCCAGATAGGCCATATGCTCTTGATTATATAAGAGGTTTATTAACTGATGCTTATGAATTACATGGTGATAGACACTATAATGATGATAATGCAATAATTTGTTATTTAGGATATATTGGTTCACAAAAAGTAATGGTTATTGGTGAACAAAAAGGTCGAGGAACAAAGAATAAACTAAAAAGAAACTTTGGAATGCCAAGTCCTGAAGGTTATAGAAAAGCTTTAAGATGTGCAAGAATGGCTGAAAAATTCAATATTCCAATTCTTATGCTAGTTGATACTCCAGGTGCATATCCTGGAATTGGAGCAGAAGAGAGAAACCAAAGTGAAGCAATCGCTAGAAACTTATATGAATTTTCTAATTTAAAAACCCAAACTATTTCAGTTGTAATTGGTGAGGGTGGTTCAGGTGGAGCACTTGCTATTTCAGTTGCAGATAAGCTAGCAATGATGAGATATTCTGTTTATGCAGTAATTTCGCCTGAGGGCTGTGCTGCTATTTTATGGAATGACCCAGCACAAGCAGAAACAGCAGCAAATTCACTTAAAATAACAGCTGAATCATTAAAAGAATTAGAATTAATTGATGATGTTATAAATGAACCACTAATTGGGGCACATAGACAAAAAGAACAAGCTATTCAAGCACTTGGAGATTATTTTTTAAATACTTTAGAAGAATTAAAATCTCAAACTACTGCTCAAAGACTTGAAAAAAGATATGAAAAACTTATGAATCTTGGTAAGTTTGAAGACAGCAAAAAGTAGTAAAACTACTTTTTAGCTCCCACTAGTCTACCAACATACTCTCCTGCTAATAAATGCATATGTAAGTGATTTACTTCTTGTCCACCATGCTCTTTTATATTTGTTATTAATCTATAACCATTCTCTCTTACACCTAATTTATCAGCAACTTCATGAATAAATTTTGTCATATTTGCCATAAGTTCTGGCTTGATTACATCAAAAGAGTCATAATGCTTTTTAGGAATAATAAGCACATGAATTTTAGCCGCAGGATTTATATCATGAAAACATAAAAACTCTTCATTTTCATGAACAGTTTTATTTGGTATCTCACCATCTATAATTTTACAAAATAAACACATATTTCTTCCTTTTATTTTTATGGAATTATTATAACCAAACTCTAATAAATTATTAAGTATAATCCCTAACTTTAGAAAGAACTATTGAACAGGAGAAAGTTAAGTGAAAGTATGGATTGAAAAAATAAATAATGCCAATTCACTTGAAGAATTAGAATCTTTAAGAGTTGAAACACTTGGAAAAAAAGGTGTTTTAACAAAAGAATTTGCAAAACTTAAAACTATACCAAATGAAGAGAAAAAAGCTTTTGCTCAAAATTTAAATGAGCAAAAAATTGCAATAAATGAAGCAATAGATACAAAAAAAGAAGTACTTGAAAAAGAGGCTTTAAATAAAAAATTAGAAAATGAAAAAATTGATGTTACTAGATTTAATAATGAGTTATCATGTGCTTCAATTCATCCAGTAATTGATACAATGGATAGAATAATAACTTATTTCCAAAATCTAAACTTTGCAGTAGAAGAAGGACCTTTAGTTGAAGATGATTTTCACAACTTTGAAGCATTGAACCTTCCAAAATATCACCCTGCAAGAGATATGCAAGATACTTTTTACAATAAAGACTTTACAGTATTAAGAACACACACTTCTCCTGTGCAAATAAGAACAATGCTATCACAAAAGCCACCAATTAGAATGATAGCTCCGGGTACTGTTTTTAGAAGAGATTTTGATTTAACACATACTCCAATGTTTCACCAAGTAGAAGGACTTGTAGTTGATAGTGCAGATAAAGTATCATTTGCAAATTTAAAACATGTTCTTGTTGAGTTTTTACAACATATGTTTGGTGATGTTGAAGTTAGATTTAGACCATCTTTCTTCCCTTTTACAGAACCAAGTGCAGAAGTTGATATTTCATGTGTATTTTGTAAAGGTGATGGATGTAGAGTATGTTCACATACAGGATGGCTTGAAGTTTTAGGTTGTGGTGTTGTTGACCCTAATGTATTTAAAGCTGTGGGATATGAAAATGTTTCAGGATATGCTTTTGGTTTAGGCGTTGAAAGATTTGCGATGCTTATACACAATATTGGAGATTTAAGATCTCTATTTGAAAGTGATTTAAAATTATTAGGACAGTTTAGATGATAGTTACAAGAAAATGGTTAGAAGAGTTTATTGATATATCAAAAATTTCTACTGATGATATTTGCAAAACACTAAACTCAATTGGACTTGAAGTTGATAGTGTAAAAGAAGTAAGAATTGCTTCTAAAGTTGTAGTAGGAAAAGTTTTAGAAAAAGAAAAACATCCAGATGCAGATAAGTTAAATATTTGTCAAGTAGATGTTGGAGATGAGACTGTACAAATTGTATGTGGGGCAAAAAATGTTGATGCAGGGCAATATGTACCTGTTGCTAAAGTTGGTTGTAAATTAAATGATAATTTTAAAATAAAAAAAGCAAAACTAAGAGGTGTTGAATCAAATGGAATGATTTGTTCTTCAACTGAATTAGGATTAGCAAAACTAAATGATGGAATTTTAGAACTTGATAACTCAATTGGAAAACTAAAAATTGGGAAAGAGTTAAATGAATATCCTTTATTAAATGATGATATTATTGAAATTGAACTAACTGCAAATAGAGGTGACTGTTTAAGTATAAATGGTATTGCAAGAGAATTAAGTGCTTTTTATAATATCCCAATTATCGAAAAAGAGAAAAATCTTGATAATAATGAGCTTGGAATTGGTCAATTTTTAGAAGTTGAATGTGAAAGTAGCATTGAAAGTTCATTACTATTTAAAGCAATTGATTTTACTGATTTTAAACTTCCTGTTTTATATAAAATAAGAGTTGGAGAAATTGATAAGTTTGAAGAAAATGATATAAATGATGCAATATCTTATTCGATTCACTCACACGGTGTAATTTTAAATTCATATGCAAATGAAGATGCTGATACAGATGATGGCTTGTCAGTATTACATGTAAAAAAAGACAAAGATGGTTTTGATAATATATATGGAAAAGAACATTTAAGTACAATTAGTATTGAACATAAAAAAACAAAAGTTCAAGACAATATATTTATTGTTGAAGCTTCATATATTAATCCAGAAAAATTATCTAAAAGAGTTTTTGAGACAAAGAAAAAAACTGGAGATATTTATTATAGAACTTCAAGAGGAAGTGAACCTGATATTAAACAAGGGATTGATTGTTTTACAACTTTTATATCAAAATATGGTGCAAAAATATACAATGGAGCAGAAGCTTTTGTAGAAGATATAGAAAAAAAATATTTAGATATCAATATAGATAAAATAAACTCAATAATTGGTCAAGATATACCAAAAGCACAAATTGAAAATATTTTAAATGCACTTGGATTTGAAGTAAAAGAAGGCTTGAACAATGTATTTTCTATTCAAATTCCTTTACACAGACATGATATTAAAAATATGGCTGATGTTACAGAAGAGATTGTAAGAATTGTAGGAATTGACAACATTAAAGCAAAACCTTTAGCAATTGATGAAGTAAATAGATTTAATAAAACATCAGCAAATTTAATCAAAAAAAATAAAATAAGAAGAAAAGCTATTGAAAATGGTTTTTATGAAACTTTAACTTATGTTTTTTCAAATAAAGAAAACTTGAAAAAATATGGTTTTGATGTTGTAAAAGAAGAACTAGATGTATTAAATCCTATTGTAAATGAATTAAACACTTTAAGAACAACGATTCTTTTAAATTTAGTAGAAGCTTGTTCTAATAACTTCAAACAAGGTATTAAAAGTGCTGCATTTTTTGAAATTGGTAAAGTAATAAATATAAATAGAGAAGAGAGTTTTAAAATCTCTTTTATTCATAGTGGATCAAAAGAAGAAGAAAGCTTCACAAATGCAGGGAAACCAGCAAATATTGATTTTTTTGAATTTTCAAAAAGAGTATTAAACTCAATTGGAAAATTTGAATTAGAACCTATGCATAGTATTAAAAATAGTTTTATTCATCCTTATCAAAATGCAAATGTAATAATTGATGGTAAAGTAGTTGGATTTATTTGTAAACTTCATCCAAGTATTGCAACTGAATTTGATCTACCAGATACATTTATTGCAGAAATTGATTTTGATGCAATTAAAGATGACTTAATAAAGGTACATACAACATCAAAATTTCAAGCTTCAAGAAAAGATTTAAGTATTATTGCACCTAAAAATATGCCTTATATAGAAATAAAAAAAGTAATAAACTCAATTGAAGATACTAATATAAAACAGTTTAATTTAATTGATATTTATAGTGATGAAAAACTTAAAGAGAGTGAAAGTTTAACTATTAGATTTATTTTACAAAATGATGAAAAAACATTGGAAGAAGAAGATATAACTTCAACAATGAATAAAATTTTAGAAAAGCTTGATACAGAACTAGGTATTGGATTAAGAGAATAAAGAGGTAAAAAGTGGAAACATTAAACATAAAGAAAATTGGAAAATCATTTGATATTACAATTGATACAATAAGTAGTGATAAATCAATCTCTCATAGATGTGCAATGTTTTCACTATTTTCAAATAAAACTTCATACATAAAAAACTATCTTACAGCTGAGGATACTTTAAATACATTAAGTATCGTAGAACAACTTGGTGCAAAAATCAAAAAAGATGGCTCATACATAGAAATTACTCCACCAAATAAATTAACTGAGCCAGAAGATGTTTTAGATTGTGGTAACTCAGGAACTGCAATAAGACTTTTTTGCGGTTTATTTGCAAGTGTTGAGGGTGCTTTTACTCTAACAGGTGATAAATACTTAAGAGCAAGACCTATGAAAAGAGTTGCAAATCCATTAAGAAGTATTGGTGCCAAAATTGATGGAAGGGAAGATGGAAATAAAGCTCCTTTATTTATTAGAGGAAATAAACTTAAAGCATTTAAGTACCAATCACCCGTAAACTCTGCACAAGTAAAATCTGCTATGATTTTAGCTGCTTTAAAAGCAGAAGATACATGTAAATACAAAGAAGAAGAATTAACAAGAGATCACACAGAACGAATGCTAAATGGCATGGGTGCAAATATAAAACTAGATAATGAAGGTTTTATAAATATTAAGCCTTTAAATGATTATTTAAAACCATTAGATATTACAGTTCCAACTGATCCCTCTTCAGCTTTTTTCTTTGCAGTTGCAGCAGCAATAAACCCAAACTCAAAAGTTACGATAAAAAATGTAACTTTAAACCCTACAAGAATTGAAGCATACAAGATTCTTGAAAAAATGGGTGCTAAAGTTGAGTATATTGAAAAAGAGAATATTTATGAACCAATTGGTGATATTATTGTAGAACACAATGAACTAAAAGGCGTAGATGTAAATGAAAATATCTCTTGGCTAATTGATGAATTACCAGCTTTATCAATTGCAATGAGTTTAGCAAAAGGCAATTCTAAAGTAAGTAATGCAAAAGAGTTAAGAGTTAAAGAAAGTGATAGAATATCTTCTGTAATAGAAAATTTAAAACTTTGTGGTGTTGATTATACAGAGTTTGAAGATGGTTATGAAATTGTTGGTGGTTCAATAAATAAAGCTACAATTAACTCATATGGGGATCATAGAATCGCTATGAGTTTTGCAATTGCTGGAACCATATGTGATATGGATATTGAAGATACACAATGTATTCAAACATCATTTCCTAACTTCAAAGAGATACTTGACACCCTATATTAAGGAAAATTATGCAAGTTAAATTAGCTTCAAGTTATGGTTTTTGTTTTGGAGTAAAAAGAGCTATAAAAATAGCAGAATCGTATGAAAATTCTGCTACTATGGGACCACTAATTCACAATCAAAATGAGATTGATAGATTAAAAAATAATTTTAATGTAGGTTTATATAATTCACTTTCAGAAGTAAAAAAAGATGATACTGTTATTATTAGAACTCATGGTATTCCAAAAGATGAGCTAAGAAATCTAAAAAAAAATAAAGATGCAAAAGTTATAAATGCAACCTGCCCTTTTGTTACAACTCCTCAGCAAATTGTTAAGAAAATGTCAAAGGAAAACTACTCAATACTAATTTTTGGGGATAGTACTCATCCAGAAGTTAAAGGTGTAAAATCTTATGGAGAAGATCAAGAAGATGTTCATGTTGTAATGAGCGTCAAAGATTTAGATAAGATAAATTTCAAATATGACAAGATTGCAACTGTTGCTCAAACTACAAAGAAAAAAGAAGTATATCTTGAAATTGTAAATGCACTTATATTAAAAAATAAAGAAGTAAGGGTATTTAATACTATTTGCGATGCAACCTTTGAAAATCAAGATGCAGCAAGAGATTTATCAAAAGAGGTTGACATAATGATTGTAATTGGAGGGAAAAACTCTTCAAATACAAAACAATTACATGCAATTTGTTTAGAGAATTGTACAGATTCTTATTTAATTGAAAATTCTAAAGAGCTTGAAAAACAGTGGTTTAAAGATAAAAAAATCTGTGGTATAACAGCTGGTGCATCAACACCTGATTGGATCATTCAAGAAGTAGTTAATAAAGTAGAAGAATATAACGAAAATTTTTAATTTAAGCCAGTTTTGGATATAATCATCCCATTTAATAAATAACGGTTAATACGAAGGAATAATATGGGTATCGAAGATATTGAAATTGGTGAAGACTTTGACTTTGAGCAAATGCTTAATGAGTCTTTTGAGAATGCTGAAAATAACTCTGTAGTAAATGGTGTAATTGTAGAAATTACTGAAGAAAACGCGCTTGTTGACGTTGGTCAAAAGATTGAAGGTAGATTAAATATCTCTGAAATCACGCTAAATGGTGAAGTGAAATATAAAGAGGGTGATACTATCCCTGTTATGTTAATGGGAACAAGAGGTGAAAGACCTGCAATCTCACATAGAAAAGTTTTACAAAAAGAGAAATTTGACGCATTTGTAGAGAAACACAAAGAAGACCTTGAAGATGTAGTAATTGAAGGTAAAGTTGTTTCTGTTAAAAATAAAGGTGGTTTCATAATTGAAGATGAGGATGGATGTGAATATTTCATGCCAATGGCTCAATCTTACTTAAAAGTTTATGGTGCAATCGGTAAAAAAGTTAAAGCTAAAGTTTTAAAAGTAAACGAAAGCCAAAACTCAATTATTGTTTCTAGAAAGAAACTAATTGAAGAAGCAAAAGCACAAAAAGATACTAAAATTGCTGAAATTTTAGAATCAGGTGAACCAGTAAATGGAACAATTAAAAAAATCACTTCTTATGGAATGTTTGTAGATTTAGGTGGAATTGATGGTTTAGTAAACTACAATGAAATCTCTTACAAAGGTCCTGTTAATCCAGCTAATTATTATGAAGAAGGTGATGAAGTTACAGTTTCTATTCTTTCTTATGATAAAGCAAAACAACACTTATCATTATCAATTAAAGCTGCATTACCAAATCCATGGGAAGAAATTAAAGATCAATTAGAAGTTGGTGATACAATCACTGTTACTGTTTCTAACTTTGAATCTTATGGTGCATTTGTTGATTTAGGAAATGATATTGAGGGATTATTACATATTTCTGAAATTACATGGAATAAAAACATCAAAAATCCAAAAGAGATTTTAACTTTAGGTGAAGAAGTTAATGTTGAAGTAATTGAGCTTGATATTGATAAAAAAAGATTAAGAGTTTCATTAAAGAACTTACAAGAAAAACCTTTTGCAAAATTCCTAAAAGAGAACAATGTAGGTGATGTTATTAAAGGTAAAGTTGCTACTTTAACTGACTTTGGTGCATTTGTTACTATTGGTGAAATTGATGGATTATTACATAATGAAGAAGCTTCTTGGGAAACTAACGCAAAATGTAAATCAATGTTTAAAAAAGGTGATGAAGTTGAAGTTAAAATCATCAAAATTGATAAAGATAAAGAAAATATTTCTTTAAGTATCAAAGAAATTTCAGATTCTCCTGCTAAAAAATTCCAAGATGCACACAGAATTGGTGATATTGTAAAAGGACCAATTAAAGATGTTAAAGATTTTGGTCTATTTATTAAACTAGATGACAATTTAGATGGTTTAGTAAGAACAGAAGATTTTGGTCCATTAAAAGCTGATGAAGTTAAAATTGGTGAAGAGATTGAAGCTGTTGTTGTAAATATTGATACAAAAAGAAATAGAGTTAGATTATCTATTAAAAGATTAGAAATACAACAAGAAAGAGAAGTTCTTAAAGCTGTAAATGATGATTCACATATGACTTTAGGCGATTTATTAAAAGATCAAATTAAATAATTTTTAAATAAGAGGGATTTTAAAAATGAGTAAACATACTATCGTAGTTTGTGACCACATTCATGAGGATGGACTAGACATCCTTAAGAACACAGAGGACATAAACTACGTTTATGCCGCAAATATAGATAAAACTGCACTATTAGATGTAATTAAAGATGCTGATATTGCAATTACGAGAAGTTCTACAGATGTAGATGAAAAGTTTTTAAACGCAGCTGTTAATTTAAAAGCAATAATTAGAGCTGGTGTTGGATATGACAATGTTGATATGGAAGGTTGTAGCAAAAGAGGAATAATTGCTATGAATGTTCCAACAGCTAACACTATTGCAGCAGTTGAACTTACTATGGCTCACATGTTATCTTGTATGAGAAAATTCCCTTATGCTCACAATCAATTAAAACAAGACAGAATCTGGAAAAGAGAAGATTGGTATGGAAATGAGTTATTTGGTAAAAAATTAGGTGTTATTGGTTTTGGTAACATTGGACATAGAGTTGCACTAAGAGCAAAATCTTTTGAGATGGATGTTGTAACTTATGACCCATATATACCATCAACAAAAGCAACTGATTTAGGTATTGAATATACTACAAATTTCGATGATATTTTATCTTGCGATATTATTACAATACACACACCAAAAAATAAAGAAACACTTGATATTATTGGTGAAAAAGAGATTGCTAAAATGAAAGATGGTGTTATTTTAATAAACTGCGCAAGAGGTGGTTTATATAATGAAGAAGCACTAGTAAACAACTTAAAATCTGGAAAAATTGCAATGGCTGGTATTGATGTATTTAAAAAAGAGCCTGCAATAAATCACCCTCTTTTAGACTTAGATAATATAACTGTAACTGCACACTTAGGTGCAAATACAAAAGAGTCTCAAAAGAAAATCGCTATTCAAGCTGCACAAAATGCAATTGAATCAGCACGTGGAATTGCATATCCAAATGCTCTTAACTTACCAATTGATGAAAGTAAAATTCCTTCTTTTGTAAAACCATATATCGAATTAACTCAAAAAATGGCATTTTTAAGTGCACAAAGTGACAAAAGTGCTATTAGATCAATTAGTGTGCAAGCAGAAGGTAAAATTGCAGAATACTTAGATTCTTTGACTACATTTGCAGCAGTTGGTTCGCTATCTGTATCAGGTGGAGAAGATGTAAACTATGTAAATGCAAAATTCTGGGCAGAAGAGAAAGGTATCACTTTTGATACTGCTGAAATTTCTCACAATAGTGGCTATAACAATAAAGTTACTGTTAAAATTACTACAGAAAAAGGTGTAAATACTATATCTGGAACTGTATTTAATGATAATATGCAAAGAATTGTTGATATTAATCATTTCGCTTTAGATATTGAACCAAAAGGTAATATGATATTCCTTAGAAACTCTGATGTACCTGGAGTAATTGGAGAAGTTGGTAAAGTATTAGGTAATGAAGGTATCAATATTGCAGACTTTAGACTATCAAGAGGCAAAAATGGCGCACTTGCAGTGATTTTAGTTGATGCTACAATAAATAGTGATATTTTAAGTAAATTAGCAAACCTAGAAGCAGCAATATCTGTTTCTTATGCAGAAATTTAAGGATAAACAATGGCAATTTCAATGAGTGAATTAAAAAAGGGATTAAAGATACAATTAGATGGTATCCCTTATAAAATTACAGAGTATCAACATGTAAAACCTGGTAAAGGAGCTGCTTTTGTTAGATGTAAAATAAAATCTTTTCTAAATGGAAAAGTTATCGAAAAAACTTTCCATGCTGGTGATAAATGTGAAACTCCAAATTTAGAACAAAAAAATATGCAATACCTATATGATGATGGTGAAATGTTACAATTCATGGACACAGAAAACTATGAACAAATAGGATTAGTGCATGATCAAGTAGGTGATGCACAAAACTGGATTATTGATGGGATGAGTGTTGATATGATGTTTTTTAATGAAAAACCAATCACAGTTGAACCACCAATGACAGTTGAATTAAAAATCATTGATACTCCACCAAACTTTAAAGGTGACTCACAAGGTGGTAAAAAACCTGCAACTTTAGAATCAGGTGCTGTAGTTCAAATTCCATTTCACCTAGTTGAAGGTGATGTTATTAAATGTGATACAAGAACTGGGGAATACCTAGAAAAAGTTAAATAAAATAAGAAAAGAGAATAACTCTCTTTTTTTATTTAAAAGTGTAAACTAATAAGAAACTGCCCAACATTACCACCACTAGAAGTAGTCAAAGAAAACCAAAGACTTAAAAATAAAGATAGTATTGTGATGATTTTCCACTTAGTTCTCCACCAACCTTTTCTTTTATTGAATTCTTTTATATATCTTATATCTTTATCTGATGTTTGAGTAAATATAATATCTGTAGAATATGCAAGTATTCCAGTAACTGTTAATACATAACCAAAGCTATCTTGAAATGTAGGGAAAAAAGAGTATTTAAATATATGATAAATTCCTATATAAAAAAATAATAAGACAGATGTTGCAAAGCCATGACCTATTATTGTTCCATAACCTAAATTGGTATTTTCTAAGAGTTCATTTTTAAATTTCTGTTTATGCCATTCTAGAGGATTATTTATACCTTTATTGTTATAATACTGCCTTATTTTAGGTATTTTATATATGTATTTATAAATAAAAAATATTGGTTTTGCAATAAAGTTTGCAAACTTTATAGAAGCTCTATAAAAAAAGTAATATATTATATTGTAAAAATATTCTATTTGTTTCAATTTTTTTCCTTTAGTGGATAATTATATGCTTTATTTATACTATTTCATATATTTTCTTGCATAAAAAACTATTCCAGCACCTAAAAATATTAAAAGCATATCCATAAAGAAAAAATAATTTATTTCATTTATATTAAAATATAATCCTATAAAACTTATAATATATCCAACTGTTTGTAATATAGATTTTTTATTCATTTTTCATCTTTAAATACTATCTTTTATTATGTATATCATTAAACTTATCAATATCTTTTGCCATAGGCCAAATTAAATATCCCCCTAAGAATGTAATTAAAAATATTAAAATTAACATTCCTCCCCAAAAAAAATCAAAAAAATTTGGCAAAATAACCCATCCAATAATTAAAATTATCAAACCAATTAAAGCTTTTTTATTATTTGTAAGTTTTTTCATTTATTTTTCCTTTTTATCATATATGTAGCTAAAATATGGTTTTATGATTAATTCATTTGCTATTTGTATATATTTACTGTTCCCTGCTACTGTATCTACAAAAGTATCAAATGCTAATTTAATTATAAAATCTTCTCTTTTTGTCTTTCTAAATAATAAATTGAAGTTTTTGATGCTCCATTAACAAAACCAAAAAATAATGTAAATTGAAAAGGAACTTTTCCTGTTGTTGTTAAAAGTATTGCTGTAGAAGTTTGTTCTACATATTTCAAACCTTGTATGATACCACTTTTTAATTGAGATAAAAACTCTTCTTGATTCTCTTCATATATTTTATTTAAATAATCTTTTCTTTTTATATTATTATTGATTATATTTCTTGCTTCTTCTATATTCATATCATTTGGAATATAAGGTTGTGCCAAATTATTTATCCAATGATTACTTGTATCAATATGAGTTTCTTTTTTATGTTCTTTTTTTTCTTTAAATAGTTCCGCAAATAGTTCTACTGTTTTTACTTCTACTTTTATATTATCACTATTTTCTTTAATTTTAATTTTCACAAATTTTAAAATTTCAGAAGATGTTTTTACTTCCTTTTTATATACTATATCAATTTTATTATTATAGTTTTTATCTTCTTTAATTATTTTCTCTTTTAAATTTACTTGTTCTATAAATATTTCATCATTTTTTGAGCCAGTTAGAGTATAAAATAGAAAGTGAAGTTTTTTCTTTTCTTTTTCAACTTCAATCCAAACCTCTTTTTCATACTCTCTTGTTATTTCTGCATCATTATCTGCATCAATCCATCCAGATGCATATTTAACTTTTGAGGAATCTATTTTTAACTCATTTGCTAAGCTTAAGATTGTAAATCTTTTCTCTACTTTTTTGTTTTCTTGTACTTTTTCTTCTTATCCTATTTTTTAGTTTATATATTTGAATGTAAACTAATAAGAAACTGCCCAACATTACCACCACTAGAAGTAGTCAAAGAAAACCAAAGACTTAAAAATAAAGATAGTATTGTGATGATTTTCCACTTAGTTCTCCACCAACCTTTTCTTTTATTGAACTCTTTTATGTATTTTTCACCTTTATCGTCTTTTTGACATAATATTACGTCTGTTAAAAAAGCTAGTATGGCAATAATTGTTACAACATATCCAAAGTTATCTTGAAAAAAAGGGAAGAAAAGATATAAAATAATATGATATATACTCATATATAAAAAGAATGTAATTAACATTGGACCAGATGCACCTATCATTGTTCCTAAACCTAATTTAGGGTTTTCTGTAACTTTTTTTGTTCTTTTGATTGCAACATCCAGTGGATCATTATTTTCTTTTGTTACATAATATTTACGAATTGAAGGTATTTTATTTACAAAAAAATAAAATATCTTGATTATAGGCATTAATAGAAAATCGATTCCTATGAATAATTTAATAATAGCTCTATAAAAAAAATAATATATTATATTGTAAAAATATTCTATTTGTTTCAATTTTCTTCCTTTAATGGATAATCATATACTTTATTTATACTATTTCATATATTTTCTTGCATAAAAAACTATTCCACCACCTAAAAATATTAAAAGCATATCCATAAAGAAAAAATAATGAATCTCATTTATATTAAAATATAATCCTATAAAACTTATAATATATCCAACTGTTTGTAATATAAAATTTTTATTCATTTTTCACCTTTAAATACTATCTTTTATTGTGTATATCATTAAACTTATCAATATCTTTTGCCATAGGCCAAATTAAATATCCCCCTAAAATATTAAGAAATAAGAAAAGTAGCCATTCTATTAATTGTGGTATTAAATTCTCAAATACTATACCAAATATCCATGCAAATATAATACTAATTGAACCAATTAAAGCTTTTTGATTATTTGTAAGTTTTTTCATTTTGATTCTTAATAGAAAATATTTGATAAAAATTTAAATGACTTTTTTCCAAGTTGAAAAGTATGTAATTAAAAAATTAATGCTGAATAAAATTAAGAATAGAAATAAAATTAATATCCAAAAAGGTATTAAAATATTAAAACTTTGACTTATAATACTTATTACTGCTCCTAGAAATAAAAAACCTCCCATAATAAATAAAACGTTGATGATAGTTTTGAGAAGTTTAGAAAATAGAGGTAATAAATATATATGTCCATCTATATTTATTTTTCCTTTAAAAGTTAAAATTAATGTATTTTTTAGTGTTTTGATACGACTCATTTTTATTTTCCTAAAATTATATTTTTTGCAAAATCATCAATTTCTTTTGCTGTGAATAATACATCACCTGCGGTTGCACTACTAGGAATAACCAATGGTGCTTTACTTAAATAAGAAAGACCCACTCCTGTTATAAACCTACTGGTAACATACCCTGGATTTGATTTAATATATTTAGATGCAACTTTGAGAAAAATTTCTCTGGCACCTTGATTATTTGATATAATATGTTTAATTAATCTTAATGTATACTCTGTTTCTTTACTACTATTTTTTTGTTCTATATTATCTAATTGCCAATCTCTAAAACCTGAAATTCTAGCTGCCCAATCTCCAAATCCATATAATCCTGCAAATATTGAAGCAGAACCTTGAAACATAGGATGTATATTTTCAAATCCTTTTGTTATAGGATTTCGTTTTTGGATTTTATATTTTTGTATATCTTTTGAAGTAAGTAGATGAACTTTATTTGTATTAGGTCTATGTATAAATCCTATAAAAACTATATTTTCAACTTCAATCCAAACCTCTTTTCATACTCTTTTGTTATTTCTGCATCATTATCTGCATCAATCCATCCTGAAACATATTTAACTTTTGAGGAGTCTATATTTAACTCATCTGCTAAGTTTGAGATTGTAAATCTTTTCTCTACTTTTGTATTCTCTTGTACTTTTACTTCTTATCAATTTTTACAATAGTTAGAAAGAATTAGTTTATATATTTGAATGTAAATTAATAAGAAAACGTCCAATACTTCCAATACTAGATGTAGATAAACAAAACCAAAGACTTAAAAATAAAGATAGTATTGTGATGATTTTCCACTTAGTTCTCCACCAACCTTTTCTTTTATTGAACTCTTTTATATATTTTTCACCTTTATTATCTTTTTGGCACAATATTACATCTGTTAAAAAAGCTAGTATTGCAAGAATAATAAAATCCATATGATGTGATTCTTCAAAAGTAGGGAATAATGAATATTTAAATATATGATAAATTCCCATATAAATAAAAAATATAATTGAAATTGAAAAGCCTGCACTCATTATTGTTCCATAACCTAAATTGGAATTTTCTAAGAGTTCATTTTTAAATTTTTGTTTATGCCATTTTAGAGGATTATTTATACCTTTATTGTTATAATACTGTCTTATTTTAGGTATTTTATATATGTATTTATAAATAAAGAATATTGGTTTTGCAATAAAGTTTGCAAACTTTATAGAAACTCTATAAAAAAAGTAATATATTATATTGTAAAAATATTCTATTTGTTTCAATTTTCTTCCTTTAGTGGATAATTATTTATTATTGTACTTCCTTTGCTATCTTGAATAAACTTAATTCCTTCTTCTCCCACTTTTGAAAATATCCAACCTACTGATCCTCCAATTAGAATAGAGCCTCCTAAAACAACTAAAATAGATGAAACAGGTAATGCTATTATACCAATCAAAATACTTGTAATTACCCCACCTGCAAATCCTAAAGCAGTACTTCCTATTTGTTGTTCTGTTTGTTGTCCAAACTCATCAATAAAATTTGATGTTTTGATACCTCTTTTCTTTAGTTCCATTATATCTTTATCAATTGCTGAATCTATTTGGATATATCCAATAACAAGACTTATAATAAATGTACCTTTACTAAGTCCATCAGCCCATTTAGACATACTATAAGTTTTTACATATGGATTTCCACTCCATCCACTTTCATAATGCTTTATATGTATGCCTTTTGAATTTGTTAATGCAAAGCTTCCTTTTTTATGTTCCATACCTTCTGCTAATCCACCTAAACCATTATTTATATCACCAAATGCACTTGCTATTTTATCTTGTGGAGTACTTGCTACATTTTGTCCTTCTATATCTTGAAAGATTATATCATTACCTTGCTTTTTTGCTGTAAGTTTTGCTTCTATTTTACCTGTTGAGGCATTTGTAATATATGCACTTTTTATATATGTTTGATAGTGGGCTAATCCAATTGTATTCATATCATCAACTTCTAGTGAAGATTGATAATTGCCTTTTTTTATCTCACCTTTTAAAATAAGTTTCTCTTGTTTTATACCATGTCCTAGCTTAGGCGTAAATTTATTTATAAGACTTTTATAATCCTCTATATTTTTAGGACGTAAAGTTATTGGAGTTATTGATTGACCATTTTCATCAAATGTTACATCAAATTCACTTATTTCTTGGTCTTCTTTTAAAAAGTTAAAGTTTGAATTATTTGCTAGAATTTTTATTTTAGCTTTTGAATCTTTGGTTCCATGTGCTACAACATTTACTTTAGTTCCTAAAGGAATAAATGTATTATTAAGTTTAATACTATTTACCTCTTCTTGATTTATATCATGAATAAGTATAGATTGTTTTGGATATATAATATTTGCATTTGCAAGTTTATTTACTGATACTAGTTCTTCTACGGTTGTATTATATTTTTGGGCAATTAAAGAGAGATTCTCACCTTCTTTTACTTCATGAACAGTTGGCTTAGAAGGTTGATTATAAGAAAAATAAAGAGCTGTTATCTTTTCTTCAATTACTTCAATCCAAACCTCTTTTTCATACTCTCTTGTTATCTCTCCATCATTATCTACATCAATCCATCCTGAAACATATTTAACTTTTGAGGAATCTATTTTTAACTCATCTACTAAGTTTGAGATTGTAAATCTTTTTTCTACTTTTTTATTTTCTTGTACTTTTTCTTTATACTCTTTTTGTTTTAATACTTTTTTATTTTCATCATAAAGTTTTAGGATTACTTTTACTTCTTGTCCTATTTGTACATTTACTGTTCTTGCTGTTAGTTTTATCTTATCATCTAGTTTTTTAGTTATCATCTTCAAATCCTAAACTACTTATATATTTTCCTTTTTCATCATAAGTTAATCTACTATTTGCACCATCTTGAATTTTTCCATCAATATATGCTAAGAAATTAATCTCATGAACTTTTTCTTCTTTTAGATTATGAATTATTGTCTCTTTTCCATTATATTTTTCTCTTTGTGTATCTTCTATTTGCCATCTTATTTGCGCTAGTTCTTCTTGCCTTGGACTTTCTACATTTAATACTGCTATACATTCACCCTCTTCTTGTGAAGAATGGCTTGAAATAATATCTTTAACTTCTAAATATCTTACAAGTTGTGTTTGTGTATATCCCTCTTCTTCACTATTACTTACAAAACAATGTGCATGTCCTACTTTATAAATATTTTCTTCTTCTAAAGAAACACTCATTTTTAATCCAGTAATAGTAATATTATCATTTGTTGGATTATCTGTTATGATATTAGTATCAGCTTCATCATTGTTTTTAATAAAATACCATTGAAGTTGAGCTAATTGTGTTTCATTTAAATCTGTAGTTTTACTCCAAACACCATTATAAAACTTCTCAACAACAGCTTCATACTCTAAAACTTGTGTTATATCATCTTGTTTTGTAAGTGTAGGAATTAATTCCACTACTCTTACTTTTTCATATAGTGGTTTTGGTATCTCTGTTTTTACTACATCCTCAACACCAACCCCACCATTAGCACTATTATCCACAAAGTTTGAAGTATTAAAGTGAATGCCACTTGCATCTACTGTTAGGATATTACTTCCACATTTAAAGCTTATGCCATCACTTCCATCAAGTAAGCAGTTATCTGAAGCTTGTACTTTTAAATCACTTGTATTTAGATGAAAGCCATCTTCTATATCAACTCTTAACTCTTTTCCTATTTTTACAAATAGATTTTGCAAATATTTATCTGATACATCTTTTTGAATATATTTATGCAAGATATTTTTGATTCTAAGTTCTACATCTCTTTCTAGGTATGTCTTTTCATCTTGTTTTATTAGTGTTTCTAAGTTTTGTTTATAGTGTTTTTCACAATCTTGTTTAATAGTTGTAATAGACTCTTTCTCAACAGTTAAAATCTTGTTTGCTTTTATGTTTTTTCTTTCTTCTTCTCCAACTATTATGATTGAGTCTTTTTGTATTGTCTCTTCTTTATCATTATCTACTAATAGTTTTGAGTTATTCTCTACATGTTTATATTCATCATTTAACACATGAGTTTTTAGATTCTTTTGTGCTCTAAATGATAATAACTCTTCACCTTGTTTATCTTCAAACAATATCTCATTATAGCCTTGCTTATGTTCATATTGTGGCATTGAGTTTGTTTTGATATAACTCTTTGTTTTATCTTTTGGAAGGTTATATGGTACTTTATTCTCACCATTATACAAGCTTCCTATTATTATTGGTTTATCTATATCTCCATTTACAAAGCTTACTATTACTTCACTATTTACTCTTGGCAGAAATTGTGCTCCATAGTTATCTCCTGCAAAGAAGTTTGAGTATCTTAAGTAGCAAGATATTGTTCTATTCTGTTCAAAGTGAAACAATACTTTTATTCTTCCTTGTTCATCTACATCTATTGTATTTACATCTTCTTTTGTATTACTATTACTACTTGCTACTATTGCTGTTTGTACTGAGTTTATTTTGGGTTTTATTACTGTATATGGTGGAACATACTCTATATCTTTTGGTATTGAAGTAAATTCTACTTCATATTCAAGTTCATGTTTTTTATTTTCATTTATATTTTGTATATATTCATCCAATGCATTTGGAAAAATTCCATTATATTTTACTTCTATTACTATTACATCAAATACTTTTTTTGCAGCCTCATCTTCTAATTTTATACACAAAGAGTCATTTATTACTACTTCTTGGCTTGTTGCATATATTATATTTGATTTTACATATTCTCTTTTTGCTTCTATTTTATTATATTTATCCAAATCTTTATACAAGCTCTCATCAAGTACATTTAGTTTATCTCTTAGATTATTTCTTTTTATATCTGTTCTTAATTGAGTTGTTGATTGATTATCTTTTATGCTAGAAGTTATTGCTGCACCTGTTTGCACTTTATATTCTAAGCTTGGTCTATTTTTATCATAATAATCTTCTATTATATTTGTTGCACTAAATTTTTTACTATGATTAAATTGGCTTACTGCGCTATAGCTATTTATTATTGCATGTTCATTTAAGTTACACAAAATTATATTATATGGATTATTTGAAGAGTATTCTACTATAAAGCTATATCCCTCTTCTTCACAAAGCATTGTAAGAAATTCCAAATCACTTTGATTATATTGAGTTATATACTCTCTTGTTACTTCATTTTTTATATCTATTTTTACATCTACATTTATATTTAGCAGTTGATTATATCTATTTAGTATTTCACTAAAAATTGTACTTACTTTTCTTTCATGATATATCTCATATCTATTATTTAATCCTAAGTAATACAAGGGCGATACTATTTTTACTTTATACAGATGTTTTCTTGCTACTACACTATCTTCACTTGCTTCATAGACTTTTCCAAATATTGTTTTTTTATCTAAAGGATTTATTTCATCTTGAATTATTAGTTCTACATCTGTATCTACTATATCTTCTATTTGTATAAACTCTTCACTTACAAATATTACTTCAAATTCATAAGGTTTATTTACTTTACTATATCCATTTAGTTTATATACACTCAAGCTTTCATTTAGTATATCTGGCAGGTCACTTCTATAGTTTAACAACTTGATTCTTGATTTTATGCTTTGTGTTATTTCTTTTCGTAGTGTTTTTGAGATATTTTCTATTATTTTTGACATTAAAGTGCCTTTTTTAAAGTAATAGAAAATATTATCTAATAATAAGTTAAAAAATTATTTAATGAGAGCTAATTTGTGAATTTATTTAACTTTTCTTCGTAAATATATGATTTTTTCTTTTCCAATAAAATTTTCATGAATAATTTCAAAATCCATATCAATAATATTTTGTGCATTTAGTCCATTTCTTATTTTTGGAGTTACTAACAGTATTAAAAAATCAATTTTCTCTTTTAATTTTTCAAGCAACGTATATCCACCTTCAATCATAACAAACTTATAATCTAACAACTTAAATAAATCATCACTAATTGTTACTTTTCTATTTGGTATTTTAAATAAAGGAATTTGTGTATCAAAAATAGTTTTTTGTGAGTATATTAATACCTCAGGTGCTGTTCCTACTACATATCTCGCATCAAGTGTTGGTCTATCAGTTCTTACTGTATTTCCACCTATGACAAGCAAATCAATTCTATCTCTTAATGTATGAACATAAGCTAAAGTTTGATTTGAAGAGATTTTTCCACCATCAATAGTACCATTTAATGTTTGAGCCATTTTATAAAAAATAAAAGTTCCACTATTCCATTTTAAAAAAGGATATAAAAGATCATATGCTTCTTTTTTCATACAGCCTACTTCACACTCTATTGAGGCTTCTTCTAGGGTTTTTTGCCCATCTTTTGCTTGATTATTCATATCTTTATGTGCAATAACAACTCTTTTTGGTTTTAATTGTTTTAATAAGTTCGCACAAGATGGTGTTTTGCCAACATGATTACAAGGTTCTAAAGTAACATATATTGTACAATCATTGAAAAAATCATTATGATGTTTTATCAAGTACTCATGTATTTCAAAACTATTACTTAATGTTTTTAATACATCATTTGGATGATATTTTAAAAATGCTTCTTTTAGTGCATTTACTTCTGCATGAGCTTTTCCAACTTCTTTATGTGCTTCAATACTTAAAATTTCACTATCGCCTTTTACAACAACACATCCAACTGATGGGTTTGGATATGTCAAAAACTGATATTTCCAAGCTTCATTTATTGCTAATTTCATAAAAAATTTATCATCTATTTTCATTTTAAATTCCAAAAAGTTTTTGTTAAGTATATATTAAAAGTAGTAAATTAGTAGTTAAAGTAATAGAGATTTACTCTATTACCATTCAAAATATGTAGCTGCTGATAAAATAGAGTCATATGAAATTTCTTCATTTCCAAACTCTGTTTTAATTACAATTTTTTCATCATCAGCACTTAAAAGTTCACCTTTGTAAACTTCTGTTGCTATATCTTTTACTTTAATTTTCTCACCAACTGAGCCTTTAAAGTGTTGAGTCTTTTTAAGTCTTCTTTCTATTCCTGGTGAGCTAACTTCTAAATTATAGTTTGAATTCATAGGTTCTTCAACATCAAGTATAGGAGATATAAGTCTTGAAACTTCAGCACACTTATCAAGTGTTACTTTGTCTTTTGATGTTATATATATTCTATAAATATTATTATCATTCTCTTTAGCTGTCACGATATCATAAAGTTCAACACCACAACTTTCAACAGTCATCTTTATAGATTCTTCTAAACTCATTTAAGATTAATCCTCTTTTTTTGATTTTATTTTTTCAAATAAAGCTTCCATTTTCATACTATGTTCTAAAGTATCATCAGCTTTAAATTTAAAATTAGGGCATTTATACCATCCTGTTGAGTTTAAGCAATGAGATTTTATATGTCCATTTGCTTTATTCAACAATGAGTTAATAACCCTATGCTCTTCTTTTGAATAATCAGTTCCATCATAATAAACTGTCGCATCATATTTACCATTTTTACAATCAACACCTGTAACTGCAAGTGAATTGATTCTACTATCTTTTAAAGTAGCCAATGCTTCAGGAACTAATTCCATTAGCAATGACTCTGTTCTTTGTAGGTTAACGCTTTTCATGATTATTTGTCGTCTATGTGTACTTTTTCTTCAATTTGTATAAATGTTTCAATGAAATCACCAACTTTAATATCATTAAATTTATCAAACATAATACCACACTCATAACCGTTTGTAACTTCTTTAACATCATCTTTAAATCTTTTTAGACTTGAGATTTTACCTGTATAAGTTACAACACCATCTCTAATGATTCTTGCATGACCACCTCTAATAACTTTACCATCAGTTACTAAACAACCTGCAACTGTTCCAACTTTTGGTACAACAAAAGTATCTCTAACTTCTGCTTGTCCAGTATTTTCTTCTCTAATTACTGCACTCATCATACCAGATAATGCATCTTTTACATCATCAATTAAATCATAAATAATTGAATAAGTATTGATTGTTATTCCATCAGCTTTTGCTTTACTTTTTACACTACCTGTAGGTCTTACATTAAATCCTAAGATAATACAACCCTCACTAGCACTTGCTAAAATCAAATCAGATTCAGTGATTCCACCAACACCTGCATGAATAACTTTTACTTTAACTTCTTCATTTTGAATTTGTTCTAAACTACCTTTAATAGCTTCTAATGAACCACCAACATCAGTTTTAATAATAACTGGAAGTTGTTTGATTTTTCCTTCTGCTATTAGTCCACTCATCTCTTCAAGTGAAACTTTAGTTGATTTAGATAACTCTTTTGCTCTTGCATGTTCAGCTCTTGTAGTAGCAATATCTCTTGCTTCTTTATCACTATCTTGAGCTACCATAAATGTACCAGTATCAGGTACATCATTAAGTCCTAAAATTCTACCTGTTTCAGAAAGTCCAAGTTCTTCTACTTGTTTTCCTAAATCATTTGTAATTGCTTTTACTCTACCATATGTAGTATCACAAACAATATTATCACCAACTCTTAGCGTACCATTTTGTACAATTACAGTTGCAACAGGCCCTCTTCCTTTTTCTAAAGAAGATTCAACTACAGTTGCTTTTGCTTTTGCTTTTGGATCAGCTGCAAGTTCTAAAATCTCTGATTGTAAAAGAATATTTTCTAATAAATCATCAATTCCATTACCTGTTTTAGCTGAAACTGGGATAAACTCTATATCACCACCCCAATCAACAGGAGTCATTTCTCTTTCTGCCATTTGTGCTTTTACCATATCGATATTAGCACCTTCTTTATCCATTTTATTAACTGCAACAATAATAGGACAATTTGCAGCTTTTGCATGAGAAATTACTTCTTCTGTTTGTTGTTTTACACCATCATCTGCTGCAACAACAATAATAATAACATCAGTAACACTAGCACCTCTTGCTCTCATTGATGAGAAAGCTGCGTGACCTGGAGTATCAACAAAAGTAATCTTTTGATCATTTTGTTTAATTGTATAAGCTGTAATATGTTGAGTAATACCACCTGCTTCACCTGATGCTGTTTTTGAGCTTCTAATTTTATCTAATAAAGAAGTTTTACCATGATCAACGTGACCCATTATAGTAACTACAGGAGGTCTTGTAACAAAGTTAGTTTCATCAACTTCTTCTTCTAAATAATCATCTATATAATTTGCATCTTCTAAAGCATCTTTTACAGTTACTTCAATTCCAAACTCTTCTCCAAGTATTTCTAATTCATCTTGTTTTAAAAAGTCATTTTTAGTAACCATCATACCAAGACCAAATAGTACTGTTATAACTTCAGCTGGTGATTTTGCACAAGCTTCTGCAAACTCATATACTCTGATATCTTCTGGTATTGTAACTTCTGTTACATCTATTACTTCTTCTGTTCTTTTAATTCTTTTCTTTCTTTTCTTTCTTTTTAAACCTTGTGGTCTATTTCCAAAAGCAGCTGGTTTTGAACTTCTTGTTTGTTTTGAGTTTTTATTAGCATTTGGATTTGGTCTTTTTTGATCTTCGAAAAGTTTTGAACTATCAGAAACTGACATATCAAGTAAAACAACTTCATCTCCAAGTAAAGAATCATCACTATCTCTAAAATCTTTTGAAGCATCTAGTTCAAGTTTTTTACCATGAGTATGCGCTTTTGGAGGAACTTTTTTCTTCTCTTTTTTTACTTTTGGTTTATTAGCAGTTGTATTTACTGTATTTGAAGAGTTGTCATCTTCATTATTTCCACCTAAAATTTCACTTAAAGATTTCATTTTCTTTTTTGCAGTTGTTTCATCTTCGCTTGAAGTATCCAATGGTTTTGAAGCTACAGGTTTCTTCTTCTTAACAATTTTTAAACCTCTTCTTTTAGGTATTATTCTATTTGTTTTTTCATCACGTTGAGTATTAACAGGCTGTTTCTTTTCTTCTGCAGATGTTTTTTCTTCTTTTTTTTCTTCTATCTTTTCTTCTTTTTTAGGCTCTTGCTTATTTTCTTCGGATTGTGTAGTTTCTTTTTTAGTAGTTTCAGAAGCATTTTCTTTAGGCTCTTGTTTCGTAGGTGTTTCTTCTTTTGTCTCTTCTTTTGCAACCATTTTCTTTGGTTTTGCAGCCGGTTTTGCTTTTACTTTAGAACTTTTTCCAGTCATAATATAATTTGCAATCTCTTCTGCTTGTTCAAATGATACTGCACTTTGAGGTGATTTTAATTCTATTCCTAAATCTTTTGCTTTACTAATAACTTCATTACTACTAGCTCCTGCCTCATCTGCAATTTCATATACTCTTACTTTATCTGACATCTGTTAATATCTCCTTAAGTTGTACTAAGTACTCATCTTTATTTTTGCACTGTTTACATAGTGCATTTTCTATTTTTCTATTTTTTTTGCTATTAAGTTCTTGTTTTAAAAACTCATCAATACATGAGTTACATATGTAAAAACTTCTACCAAATCCGTTATATTTTATAAGATTTTTAGATTCACACTTTAATCTTAATAGCTCTTTTTTTTCTAATCTTGCCCTACAAACTATACACATTCGTAAAGGTCTTTTTAAATCAGCCAATTATTATATCCAACTTTTTCTTAATTTTGAAATTTTACTTATCAACTCTTACGCCATAATTATCAAAATCGCTTACAAAAACTCTAAAATGTGGAAATTTAGCTTTTAACTCTTTTTCGATTTTTCTACAATCATCTGCATGTGAAATTGAGAAAAAAGTTGAACCTGAACCTGATAATGTACTCATTAGTGAGCCAGCTTTTAAAGATGTTTTTTGTACTTCAAAAAGCTCTGGCATTTGTTTCATTCTATATTTTTGATGAAACTTATCTTGTGAAGCAATTCTTAACATTTCCCAATTTTCTGTCATAAACGCTGCTGTTAAAAGTGAAGCATGAGATAAATTAAAAACAGCATCATCTTTTGAATATTTGTATGGTAAAGTTTTTCTTGACATATGTGTTGATATTGGTCTATTTGGTATTACAACTATAGCTTTTAAATATTTTGGCATATCTTTTTTAATATACTTAACTTCATTATCTTGAACAGTTGCAACATTAAACCCACCCATTACAGCAGGAGTAATATTATCAGGATGATTTTCATAAGCTAATGCTAGATTTAAAAGCTTTGGCTTTGGTAATTCAATTCCCTCAATAGCATAAGCAGAAGCAATAGCACTTACAATAACAGCAGATGAACTTCCAAGTCCTCTTGACATTGGTACTTCATTGAAAAATTCAAATCTAAAATTTCTTCTTTTTGTTGATAAATTATGATAAAAATCATTAAAAATAGAGATAAACATATTATTATCTTTTAATGCAGGGTTATTTGACCCTTCCCCTTTTAGTGACACACTATGAAACTTAGATGGTTTTATAACCACTTGATTTTTCATTCTTAAAGCAATTCCTAAAGTATCAAACCCAGGCCCCATATTTGCACTTGTAGCTGGTACGCTTACTCTCAACTTCTCTTCCTTTGTTTTTATACAGCTGGTAAATTGTATATTGGTAATGTATTTTTACTAAATAGTTCTTTATTTAAACTATTTGGCAATTTAAAGTCGTGTATTTTAGTATCATTATCTAAAAAATCTACTTTAATGATATCATTTTCTTTTATAAAGTACTTTTTACCTAAAGCTTTTATTGGTGAATTATTATTAAAATTAAAGCCATTACTTGCATACAAAGGTATATTCTTAGTAATACTTAAAGTTTTTAAAAATATATAAGCAACTTTTATAGCCATATAAGAACCAGGAGAATTAACAAAATATAATCCTGATATATTTTCATGTTTTTTTAATACTTCACTTATAATCACAGGTAAAACATCTGATGTTTTGCCCTCAACTTTTATCTCTTCAAGTAAATTATTCTCTTTATAAATACCTATTAATAAAGGATTTGAAATACTTATTATAAAAATCTCTATCAACAATACCCCTTAAGCTCTTGCGTATGCAATTTCAAATACTTTTGACTCTTCATCAGCTTCTTCTAAATCAATAATTTCATAATTTTCTTCACTTTCAAGAAGTTTTTTTGTAAGTAAATGATTTAAATAGTGACTTCCAGCATGTGCATCATATTCACCAACTAAAGTATATCCAAGTAGTGCCATATCACCTACTGCATCAAGTATTTTGTGTCTTACAAACTCATCATCATATCTTAATCCCTCTGGATTTAAAACTTTTGTATTATCTAAAACTATAGCATTTTCCATACTTCCACCAAGAGCTAAACCAATACTTCTTAAGTATTGAACTTCATGCAAAAAACCAAAGGTTCTCGCTTTACTTATGCTTTCTTTATACTCATCAATTGAATAATCAAAATGAAACTTTTGTTCGCCAATAGCTGGATGATCAAAATCAATAGAAAAATCATAAATTATATGACTTGAAGGTTTTAAAGCAACTCTTTTACCCTCACTAGTTGTAACTTGAACATCTTTTTTTACTTTTATTACTTTTTTTGAAGCATTTAACTCTTTTATTCCTGCTTCATCAATTAGCATACAATATCCAGATGAACTACCATCAAGTACAGGAACTTCATCATTGTCTAAAACAACTCTAATATTATCAATACCATAAGCATAAAGTGCAGATAAAAGATGTTCAATGGTAGAAACAATAATTCCATCTTTTCCTATTACAGTTGCCATTTTTGTATCTACTACATTTTCAATAGATAAAGGAATTGAAACTCCCTCATCACTCCTATAAAAGATTATTCCCATATTTTCATCTAAAGGTTCTAATCTCATTTTTACAGGAACTCCTTTATGAAGCCCTACTCCTAGTATCTCTACACTTTTTGCTATTGTTCTTTGTCTCATTTGCTATTGATTACCTTTTTGGCTTCGTTTAGTACATCTGTAATTCTTGTTCTTATCCAATTTCTATCCATCCATTCAAGTGGATTTACCTCTATTCCTTGAACTAAAACACCAAAGTGAAGATGATCACCAAATACTGCTCCTGTACTTCCTGTATTTGCAATAATACTATTTGCACTTACTCTTTGTCCAACAGTAACATTTGATTTACTTGTATGAGCATAAAGAGTTTGAAGTCCTAATTTATGATCAATAATAATAGTATTTCCATATATTCCTAAATAGTCATTAAATATAACTTTTCCATCATTTGTCGTTTTAATTGGAGCATGTTTAACACTAGCCCAATCCATACCCAAATGCCAAGCTTCATCTATTTTTTCACCACCATAAAAGTAGTGTCTTCTATCTGCAAATCCTGCAACTGTTTTTGAACCACTTAATCTTTTAAAAGGTTTAATTGAAAAATCACTTAATAAATCTTTATCCATAAATTTTCTAGTAATTTCTTCAACAACATCTGAATTTAATTTTCTTAATACTTTATTCTCTTTTACAAAAATATCTTTAATATCATTTGGTACATCAAGTCCACTTTTTTCAAGTACATTAATACTAATATTTTTTACAAAATTATCTGATATTTTAATATTATCATGTTTTACTCTTAATTTTCTTATATATAATGGTACTTTAGTAAGTGATTTATTTTGTGCTTTATCAATAGCTACTAAATTAACCCTTTGGAAATCTTCTATAGTAACAGGCCAAGCAATAAGTGAAATATAAAAGTTCTCTTTATAAAAAGGAATTAATTCAAATCTTTTCTCATCATTAAAAGATATGTACGCATCTTTTAAATTTTCATCTTTAACCTCAACAACAACAACAGCACTTCCACCTTTTCTTATGGCAAAAGAGTTTGATATCACATTTGCAATTGGTGACTTTTTATCTATTTTTATTTTAAACTCTTTTTCAATTTTATTGCCCTCAAAAAAGTTCCATTTACTTTTATCAATTGCTTCAATTATAATAGATACATTTTCACCTTTAAAAAACATATCTAGTTTTGGAGCTTTAATCTCTAAATCAATACTATTTTTTGCTTCTTTTAATACTTCTTTTTCTAAGACTGTCTCATTACTATCATCTTTATATATAACTTTATAATATTTAATTCCACTTTCATCACTAATATTTACTTTTAATGAATCTTTTAAATTCCAAAACTCTTTTTTCTCATCAAATTTTATTAGGGGTTTGTCTTGTTCAAACTGTGGTGATAAATATATAAATCCCCCAACACCAATTACAATTAATAAAACTACTACAACTATTATATTTATCGAATTATTTTTACTCTGTCTCAAGAATTTCCTTTAAAACCATATTTTTTGCTTTTGTTAAATCTGTCCCATCCAAAGAACATCCAGCAGCATTAGAATGTCCGCCACCACCAAACTTAGAAATAACTTTTGATATATCTATATTACCTTTTGATCTTGCTGATACACGAATTTCATTATTTACTACTCTTAAAAAAACTGCAATTTGTACAATTGCTATACTCATTATCATATCAAGAGCATCTTCACAATCTCTTATATGTGCCCCTGTTTGTTTAAGCCACAAAGGCTCAGCTTTTATAAAAGCAACTTTACCCTCATCAAAAAGTTCCAAACTATTTAAAACTTTAGGTATTACTCTATATTTGGCTAAAGAGTCTCTTCTTATTAGTTTATTTGCAATAAAAGATGGATTTGCTCCACATTTTACTAAAAAATTTGCCTTTTCAAAAGTAATTTCATCACATCTTCCTATACTAAATCTAAGACTATCATCATAAATACCCGTATAAAGAGCAGTTGCTGAATGTTTTGTAATATATAAACCATTAAATTTAAAAAAGTCATATATTATTTCTGCTGTTGAACTTTTAGTTGAATCTACTATATTGATTACTCCAAAATCATCATTTGACTGGTGATGGTCAATATTTATCAAAGGTATCTCCTTTGGTAATTCAAAACCTAATCTTTTTTTCAATCCACAATCAACACTAATTGCCAAATCATAAAATTTTGGCAACTGATCAGTAATTTTTTCAAACCTATTTATAAAATTCAGGTTTTGTGGCAAATCACTACTTACATTAAACACTTTATGTTTTATTTTATTTTCATAAAATAAATTTGAAAGAGCAAGGGCTGAAGAGATTGTATCTGCATCTGGATTTACATGTGTTATTATAAGTATATATCTACTTTTTTCTATTAAATCCAAAGCCTCTTTATAATTTGAAAAATCCAATTTATTATCTAATATAAAATCTTTTTTCATTTACTTTTTTTGCTCCTTAATTATTTTAGCAAGCAATTACTAACAAAAAGTTAATCACTAATCAAACTTCATGGAAAAATCAAGCCAAGTTGCTTGATGAATAATACTTCCACTACTTACAGCATCTACACCTGTTTTAGCATAGCTTTCAATAGTATTAAGATTGATATTTCCACTAGCTTCTAGTAAAACATGTGTAAAGTTTTCATCTCTATATTTCACAACATCTTCTATTTGAGCGGGTTTCATATTATCACACATAATAATATCAGCACCAGCTTTCATAGCATGTTTTACTTGTTCAAATGTTTCACACTCTATTTCTATTTTAGTAACCCAAGATATTCTTTTTCTTGCTTTTTTTATAAACTCACTTAAATTATCGATTGTTTTTAAGTGTGTATCTTTTAACATCAAACAATCATCAAGTCCTAATCTGTGATTTATAGCTCCACCAACTCTACTTGCATACTTTTCAAAATCTCTTAATTGTGGTCTTGTTTTTCTAGTATCAAGTAAAGCAACATCATAACCCTCAATAGCTTGTGCATATTTGCTAGCTTGAGTAGCAATTCCACTTGCATGTTGCAATAAGTTTAAAAAAGTTCTTTCACTTGATAAAAGAATAGAAGCTTTTCCCTCAAGCTTTGCAATCACATCACCTTTTTTTAATCTATCTCCATCAAGTTTTAAAAACTTGCAATCAAACTTTTCAGTTCTTGCTAAGATACGAGCATATTTAACACCTGCTAAAACTCCATCATCTTTACAAATTACTTGTGCTTTAAATCTTCCTTTTGGAGCCACATCAAAAAACAAATCCCCTCTACCATTATCTTCAATGATAGCATTTTTTACAAACTTTTTTATATTAATCATATTTCAAACATCCTTTGAAGTGCTATTTTTGCCCATTTTGCATCTTCTTGGCTTACTAATATTTCAGATTCATATGGTTCATCTTGTTCAACTTCCATAGTTTTTAAAGTATTATATAAATCTTCTAATGTAGTTTCATTCATTGTAGGGCATTCAGGTTTTGTTGAACTTAAGATATAAGTATTTTTATCTCTTAATCTATTCACCATATTAAACTCTGTTCCAACTGCTACTTTTTGTTCAATTGGTAACTCTTTTATATACTTAATTAACTGTGAAGTAGAACCAACAAAATCAGCAACATCACAGACACTTGGATCACACTCAGGATGAACAGCAATCAATATATCATCATATTTCTCTTTATAAAACTCTACATCTTCTACTGTAAACTGCTGATGAACAGAACAAAAACCATTGTAACAAATAATATCAGCTTCATTTAAATCGCTTCCATCACCAACAATTGCAGATTTTAAATTCATCTGTTTTGCAAAGTTTTGTCCCAAGCATCTATCTGGCACAAAAAGTATCTTTTTACCAGATTCTAAACCCTTTTGTATAATCTTATAAGCATTTGAAGAAGTACAAACAAGTCCACCCATTTGACCAACTCTAGCTTTTACAGCTGCACTTGAATTTATGTATGTAATTGGTAAGATATCTTCACTTTTAATACCTGCTTCGTTTAATTTTGCGATATTATCATCATAATAATCAACATCAATCATTCTAGCCATTGCACAACAGGCAATTTTTGGCATCAAAACTCTTTTGTTTGGACTTAAAATCTTCACACCCTCACCCATAAATCCAACTCCACAAAACAGAATAAATTTTGTAGTTGCTTCCATGGATTTTTTTGCTAGTTCTAAAGAGTCTCCTGTAATATCTGCTAATTCAAAAACTTCATCCCTTTGATAAAAGTGTGCAACAACAGTAACATCTAAACTCTTTTTTAATTTTAATATCTCTTCTTTAATATTCAAAGTTTAACCTTTATGGTTTATTAATTGTTTAAAATTCAATTATAAATAGATAATGTGAATATAACAAAATTTTTGTTATAATCCATTTAATCAAAAAACATGAAATTATTTATAAAGGTAATATATGGATTTTTTTACAAATTCAAACATAATATTCTATTTACTTGCTTATTTAGTTGGTTCTATTCCCTTTGGTCTTATCTTAGCAAAAATCTTTGCAAATGTAGATATCAAATCACAAGGTAGTAACTCAATAGGTGCTACAAATGTTTTAAGAGTTGTAAAACAAACAAATCCATCTTTAGCAAAAAAGCTTGGAATTGCAACTGTTATTTTAGATGCCATAAAAGGTTTAGTAATTATTGCTTTAGCTATGTTTTTAAATGCTCCTAGTGAAACATTATGGGCAATTGCAGTTTTAGCTGTACTTGGTCATTGCTATTCTGTTTATTTAGGATTAGAAGGTGGTAAAGGAGTTGCTACTGGACTTGGTGTTTTTTTAATACTTATTCCAATCCCAACACTAATAGGTGCTGTTGTTTGGATAATATGCGCAAAAGTTATAAAAGTATCTTCACTTTCATCACTTTTTGGATTAACAGCAGTTGTACTTAGTGCTATTTTATTTAACAATGGTTTAGAAGTAGGAAGCAATGCACCTGTTTATATTATAGCTTTTATAATATATTATAAACATATACCAAATATTGTAAGATTAATTAAAAAAGAAGAACAAAAAGTAATCTAATGACTATAAAAATTGAAGATTTGACTTTTGATTGTATTATTGGTATTTTACCCTTTGAAAGAGAAAAAAAACAAAGGGTAATTATAAATTGTAAAATAAAATACAAATATAAAAAAAATCACTTTATAAACTATGCACATATTGCACAAGATATAGAATATATCATGAAAAAAAAGAGATTTAAACTAATAGAAGACGCTTTAAAGCACCTAAAAAGACACATTTGTGACAAGCATAGCGTGACAAAAGTGAAACTTACTATTTGCAAGCCCCACATAATACCCAATTGCAAAGTTATGGTTTCAAAGTAAAAAATAGCTTAAATTTGTGTCCAAATCTACTTAAAAAACTTGTTTTAAGAAAACTTTAAAATTTACTTATGTACAATTTGCATAACGGTGTATCGGGAAAGGTTTCTATACTTTTAGAATAGTTCGCGCGCTCCGGTAAACTGATTATTAAATTTCGAAATTTTAGGAGAACAAATGAAAAAATTCGCAAAAATGAGTTTAGTAGCTGCTGTAGCGGTTGCTGGTCTTACTACTACTTCTTCAGCTAAAGCATTAGAAGAAGCAATCAAAAACGTTGACGTATCTGGTACAGTTGTATATAGATATGATGACCAAAATTATGACTATCAAACTGCTGATAGAGGTAAAGATGCAAGTAATAATAAATATAAAATTGGTTTAACTTTAAAATCACAAGTTAATGATGATGTAACTGCAGTTACTAGATTTATTATTGGTTCAGATAAAGATGCTGGATTTGTTGGTTTAGATTATGTAAATGGAGAAGATGCACAAGCACAAATTACATTATCAAATGTTTACTTTTCATATACTGGACTTAAGAATACAACAATTAACTTCGGTAAACAAGGGTTAACAACTCCATGGACTGTAGCTATTGATGCAGATGGAAATGAGCAAAATGGTACTGGTATCTTAGCTCTTACAAATGTAGGTCCTGTTACTTTAGCAGCTGCTTACTTTAACCAAAACAACCTAGATGAGTCTGGTGATTTAAAAGGTACATTAAAAGCAATTGGTACTAATGGTGTTGGAGACAATAGCATTTGGACAGCTGGTATAATGGGAAATATTGGGCCTGTTGCTTTAGATGGTTGGTATTTAGATCTTGAAGATATTTTTGACTCTTATACTTTAGGTGCAAATGCTAAATTTGATTTAGATACAGTAAAATTATCTTTAGGTATCAGACATTCAGAAGTAGATTTTGAAAATAAAATCATGAAAACAGATAACTCATTAACAAAAATTGAAGCAGCAGCAAAAATGGGAATTTTTGGAGCTAAATTAGCTTATGGTTGGACTGATGATGAAGGTGGAATTGGTGCACTTGACAATGATGCTAAAACAGGTATGAATGCATGGAACTTAAACTTAAATGGTGTTGAAGATGCTACATTCTTAAAAACATCAATTGATGCACAAGTTATGCCATCATTAAATTTAGCTCTTAACTATAATATCTTAGATAAAGATAAAACTAGTACAAGAAGTGAAGAAAAAGATACTGAATTATATTTACAAGCATCTTATCAAATGTCTAAAAACTTCGGTGGATACATTAGATTTGGTGAAGTTGAATTAGAAGATGCAGTAGGTAGTAAAGACAACGACGGTACAGTTGGAAGATTACAAGTACAATATTCTTTCTAATAAGAAAGTTTAAACTACTAAACTCAAAAAAGCCTAGATATCCGCATCTAGGCTTTTTGCATTAAATCAAACATAAATTCATTCATACCCAACACCAAGGAAGCTCGAATTTATTCGTGCAAAAATCCAATCCCCCACAAAAAATCAAAACTTCCAAATGCGAATAAATTCGCATCTCCAAAATCGGAAGCTCGAATTTATTCGTGCTAAAATCAAAACTTTTCCCTAGGAATAATTTCACATCTTCACTATTAAAATTATTATTTATCTTAACTTTGCTATAATATTGACAATTTAAAAAAAGGGATATAAATGAAATTTCTACCAAGCATAGCACTTGCTTCTATATTAACTGCTACAATTGCAACAGCTCAAACAACTATGTGTTTTAAAGAAAACCATAAAGATATGACTACTATTGAAAAAGTTAGTTTAAATGGAGGAGAATGCAAGGGTATCAAATCTGCACAAGATATGAAAAATGAAGGTTGGAATACAGATGATATAAAAATTACTTCATCAAAAGATGGAAACAACTACATATATATCTTCAAAAAAGAAGCAAAAGGTTTAAGCAGTGTTGATCAAGCAGCACTTGAAACAAAAATACTTCAAAGACTAGAGCAAAGAAAAAAAGAAGAGATTGCACTTAAAAAAGAGCAAATTTATGTAAGAAAAAGTAAATCAGGTGAAGCTTTATATAAAAATAAATGTGTTTCATGTCATGGAGAAAAAGGTGAACTAAAAGCTAGAAATGTTTCAAGACCTATTAAAGATTTGAATTTACAAGATTTTAGTATATCAATAAGAGATTATAATTTAGGTACATATGATAGAGGAATGGCTTTTGTTATGAAACCATATGCATTGTTGATGAATGACAAAGATATAAAAAATGTATATATTTACTTAAAAAGTATAAATCAAGAAAAAGAAGAAGAAAAAGCTAAGTAATGGATGCTTATGAATATAGCGAGCTTTTAAAGCTTCTAAATAAAAAAATAGAAAATATTTCAAGTATCTTAAATCCAGATGAATTAAAGCAAAGATTAGAGCAAATACAAAAGCAAGAAGAGAATCCAGAGTTTTGGAATGATGTAAAACTTGCTACAAAAGTAGGTATAGAAAAAAATAGAATTTTAGGAAAACTATCAAAGTTTGATAAAGCAAACAACGCACTTGAAGATACAAATGATATTTATACTTTAGCTTTAGAAGATAAAGATGAAGAGACTTTAAATATGCTTTATGAAGAAGCAAGTGAGATTGAGCAAATAGTAAGAAAAACCGAAATAGAAGTTATGTTAAGTGATGAAAATGACTCTTTAAATGCTATTATTTCAATACACCCAGGAGCTGGTGGAACAGAATCACAAGATTGGGCAAGTATGCTTTATAGGATGTATCTAAGATGGGCTGAAAGATATGATTATAAAGTTGAAGTTTTAGATTATCAAGATGGTGAAGAGGCTGGATTAAAAGATGTATCTTTTATCATAAGAGGTATAAATGCCTATGGATATTTAAAAACAGAAAATGGAATTCATAGACTTGTAAGAATTTCACCTTTTGATTCAAATGCAAAAAGACACACTTCTTTCGCATCTGTTATGGTAAGTCCAGAGATTGATGATGATATTGATATTGAAATAGAAGATAAAGATATTAGAATTGATACATACAGAGCAAGTGGAGCTGGTGGACAGCATGTAAATAAAACAGAAAGTGCCATAAGAATTACACATATTCCTACAAATATTGTAGTTCAATGCCAAAATGATAGAAGCCAACACAAAAACAAAGCAAGTGCTATGAAGATGCTAAAATCTAGACTTTATGAATTTGAACTTGAACATCAAAAAGCCCAAGCAAATGAGGGTGAAAAAAGTGAGATTGGTTGGGGACATCAAATACGTTCATATGTACTACAACCATACCAACAAGTAAAAGACACAAGAAGTAACATAGGTTACTCAAATGTATCTGCCATCTTAGATGGAGATATCACTAAAATAATAGAAGATGTGCTAATAGCAACTTCAACAAATAACTCTAAATAGTAATATTTAAAGTTATTTGTAACTTTCTTATAAACATCCCATGATTTTAATGAAACTTAAATCTAATTTTTATATAATATAGCTCATTTCAAAAACACAAAGGGAAACAAAATGAAAAGATTAGTAAAATTAAGTCTAGCAACATCAGTTGCACTAGCTTCTTTTTCATGTGCAAATGCACAAGATTTAGAGCAAGCAATTAAGAATGTAGATGTATCAGGTACAGTTGCATACAGATACAATGATTATGAAGAAATTACTGGTGGACAAAGTGATAGCTCAACATCTAATAACTATAAAATTGCTGTAAATGTAAAATCACAAGTAAATGATGATGTTACTGCAAATACTAGATTTATTATAGGAGAAGCTGGTAACAAACCTTATTCATTATCTACTCATACTGAGGGTGACAAACAAATGGATGTTACTTTATCAGAAGTAAACTTCACTTACACTGGACTTGCAAATACTTCAATCACACTTGGTAAACAAGGTTTAGCAACTCCATATACTGTTCATAGAGACTCAATGGATAATGAGCAAACAGGTACTGGTATCTTAGCAGTTACAAATGTAGGTCCTGTTACTTTAGCAGGTGCATACTTCAACCAAACTAACCTTCAAGATAGTAATGAAGCAAAAGATAATAAAGGCAATGATTTAATTATAAATGGAGACAAAAATATAGTATTTATTGGAGCAATGGCTAATTTTGCTGGTGTAAATGTTGATGCTTCATATGTTGATTTACAAGACACTTTTGATGCATATACTATTGGTTTAACTGCTAATTATAATGTAGGTGATGTAAAATTAGCTCCATATGCTAGATACTCTTCACTTGATTTAGATGATTCTTCAGAAGATAACAAACTATGGAAACTTGGTATGAGAGCAAACATGGGAATCTTTGGAGCTCACTTAGGATATGGTGAAACTGATGAAGAGGGTGGTACTGTTGGATTAGATGTAAGTTCTGCAACTGGTTATGATGAACACTGGAATATTGCATTATCAGGAATTGCTGATGCTTCAATCGTATTTGCATCAGTTGATGCACAAGTTATGCCAAAACTAAATGTAGCTTTAAAATATACTAACTTAGATACAGATTCTAAATCTGCTGCACAAGATCAAGAAGAGATTTATACTCAAGTTACATATAATATGAGTAAAAACTTATCAACTTATGTAAGATTTGGTCAATATGAAGCAGATAAAGAAGATGCAAATGATAAAGATATTGATTCTACAAGAGGAAGATTACAAGTACAATACTCTTTCTAATTTGAAAGTTTAAATGTAACTTCTTAAAAAGGAAAGCTTAAAAGCTTTCCTTTTTTTATGCTTATAATAGTTTAAATATTTGTAAGATTTGAACACAAATAATTGATATACCAAAAAGAAAAACCAAAACTAAACCAAGGTTTCCTCCAGCTACTTGATAACCCTCATTTGTAGATTGTCTTTGTTTATATACCATGGCAGCTGGTAAAAATAGTGCTAAAATAACCAATGCAAAAGCAGCAAAACCTAAAGCTTTTATAAACCCTTGTGGATAAAATAGTGCAAAGCCTAGTGGTGGAAGAAATGTCACAATTGAAGCAAAAACTCTTGAAGCTCTTTTTTCTTTGCTTGATAATACATCTTGAATAAAATCAAAAAGCCCTAAACTAACTCCTAAAAATGAAGTAGCTAAAGCTAAGTTTGCAAAAGCAGAAACAAGTGCAGATATACTTGAGTTATTTACAACTAAACTAAGAGCTTTTATAAAAGCACTTAAAGAGTCATTTTCAAGTAATACAGATGAAGAAACAGTCCCATGAGAAACTAATTGCCATAAAATATATACAACTAAAGGTAAAGCAGAACCTGTAATCATAATAAATCTTAAAGCTTTTATATCTTTTCCAATATACTTTACAATTGATGGAATTGAACCATGAAAACCAAAAGAAGTAAATACCACAGGTAAACTAGCAAAAATCAAAGCATTGCTTGTTGGCATATGTACTAGCTTTTCAACAGAAGTAAAAGGGAATAAAAAAGCCAACATAAAAGCTAAAACCACAAACTTTATGATAAAGAAGAATCTATTTAATAAATCTACACTTCTAGTACTAATAGTAACAACACTAGCAATAATCAATGTAAATATTATAGCTCCACTTTGAATTGGAAAATCATCTGAAATCATTTTTAGTTTCTCATAAACTTGCTCTCCACCACCAGCAATATAAGCAGCACATAAAGCATAAAATAAAAACATCATAGAAAAACTTGCAACAGCTTGACCTTTTCTACCTAAAAGCTTATAGGCTAAAGTATGTAAAGTAGCATCTTTTGAAGCAAACTGATGAACCTCAATCATCAAAAGAGCAGTATAAGCCATAAAAGCCCAAATGACTACCATAACAGCAGTTGAAACCATAAAACCTAAACCAGCACTAGCAATAGGCAAAGCCAACATCCCAGCACCAATAGTAGTACCAGCTATAATTAGCATACTACCAAATAACTTATTTTTATTCAATTTAAATATCCTTTTTTATAAACACAAAGCCAAAATCACAGGAAGCCAGAATTTATTCGTACCTAAGCAATCTTTGATGCGAATGAATTCGCATTTCCAAACAGGAAGCTCGAATTTATTCGTGCCCAAATAATCCTTGATGTGATGAATTCACATTTCCAACAGGAAGCTCGAATTTATTCGTGCTTGCTATAATCAATCTTATCTATTGCATATTGTTTTATATATACAAAAATTACAAACTGATTTATCTTCACACTTTTCAAAATCTACACTTGTTGTTTTAAGTGTTTGAAAAATTTCTCTTAATAAATCTAATTTCTCATTTAATGCTACTTCTTTTAATAGTTTTGCATTATTTAAATCATAATAAAAGCTTTGAATATTAGTTGTTTTATATATATTTTGCAATGCCAAATAATAAAACTCCAACTGAAAATCACAACTTTTCTCATAATTTTTTATAGTATCAACTTTTAAAGATGATGATGTTTTATAATCTATTACTAAATAATCCTCATCTTCTTTGTCAACTCTATCAATCACACCTTTTATTTTAATATCTTGATATATCAAGTTAAAAGGCATCTCTTTTTGTAAAACTTGTACTTTATTTATTCTGTTTTTCTCATATTCATAAAAATTTTCTATTTTCTTTTTATAAACTTCAAGTTCAAGTGATAAAAAAGGATTTTTATTTGCATACTTTGTAAATAAAGCTTGTAAACGCTCTAAACTATCAAAACCCTCTTCATAGTACTCATAAAGTATTTTATGCACTATATCACCTAGTTCAAAGCCTTTTGGTTTCAAACTTAGTTCATGTTCTTTAAGTTTTAAAATATACTGCAAATAAAACTTTCTTTTACACTGCAAAAATGTCTTCAATGAAGTTGCAGACCAAGAAAGTTTTGATAAATCTATATCTAAAATAATCTTTTTATCAAAATGCTTTAGACTATTTTTATTATATAAAATATGTTTATATGAATTGTCTTCTAAAGCTTGTTCTTTTTTTAAATCAAACAATTCACTAGCAAACCTACTTATTGTTGAAGTATCATTTGATACATAACTAACATATAAGTTTTTACAGTTTTGAATAACTCTTTTATAATAATACTTTTGCAAACTTTCTCTATCTTTTAATGTTGGCAATTTTGCAAACTCTTTTACTTTTGTAGATAAGAATTTATCTTTTAAAGAAGCCTTTGGAATAAACTGCTCATTAAAATCACATATTATTACTGTATCAAAACATACAGTTCTACTTTCAAGAAGTCCCATAACTGTGATTTTTCCAGAGTTTACATCATCCAAACTAATAGAGTTTACTTTTTGCAAAAGTATTCTTAACAACTCTTTATACAAAATCTCACTTTTATATGTAAAAAACAGATTGTTTAGTTTATAGAAAAGTTCATTTAATTTCTCTTTTAGTTCTTTATTTATTTCATTAGAAATCAAAAAATTACAAAGATATTCAAATCCCTCTTTTGATATTTTATTGTTGTAGTTACTATTTAAAAACTCAATCAACTCTTTATTTATATTAAAAAACTCTAATGAATTTAAATTTTTCATATCTTTTTCTATCAAATAACTATTTAAAGAGTAAAGATATTTATAAGTTATGCTATTTTTTACATCAAGTCCCATTGCATAGTTAAAATACTTTTCTTCATCAAAAAGTCTTAATTTATTTGCAAAATTTTCATCTGGAAGTATTAAAGCAATATTTGAAGAATCAATACCTTTATTTATAGCTTCAACAATTGCTGTTTTTATAAATGCAATTTGTGAAACCCTTGAAGCAAAACCTTTAATTTTAAAACTATCAAGTTTTGTCTCTAGTTTTGATTCTTGTAAAATCTTTTTGTTTGTAATATCAAGTTTATAAAAAAAGTCTTGTTTTAAATCTAAATTTATTGTTTTGAAAATTTCATAGGATTTTTGATTATACTCATTTGTATATAGATTTATTATCAAGTCTTTATTTTTTGAAATGTCCAATATCTTATCAAACTCTAATTTTGTAAAATACCCCTCAAAATTAAACTCAATAGAAGAGAATTTATTTAAAAATTCTAAATTTATTTGACTATATTTATGTTCATTTACCCTATCAATAAAGCCATTGTCATCTAAGATTTTTTCGTAGTTTTCTTTAACTTTTTCCAAGATTTGTAAATGCTCTTTATAAAACTCATAAGTATCTACATCTTTTATATCTTCAATACTTACTTTTTCACTTGTTATTTCTGTAAAAAATCTAAATATATAATCACTTTGCTTTAAAAACTGAGTAAAATTAGATGATATTCCAAGCTTTTTAAATTCATCAAATTTTATTGATTCTTTTAAAAATAGAAATTTCTGTTCTTCATCTATTAATTTTCGATTATTAAAGTAAAATGATTTTTTAAAAAATTCATCAGCTGTTAGAAAAAAAGGCAATAATGAGTTATCTTGTTTATTATTTAAAATAAACTCTCTTATTGCCCTTGAAGTTGGAAATACAATTAGTTGTTGTTTAGTTTGCATTTGTCTTTAAAAAGAAATAACCCTTATTACCATCTTTTTCAAAAGTTGCAATAACATTCCATTTCCCTGGTTTTGGGACAGCAACACTTGCATTATAAGAGTTATCTAAAAAAGAAAAAGAATCATTCCCTAAATCAATAATTGTATTATTATTTGTAGATTCTGTAACTCTTAAATTTATGTCAAATGAAGACTGCACATTTCCTGATTTATCATAAATATCTATCTTAATGCTATTTTTACCTACATGTAATATATCTCTATGAATTTTACTTTTTTCTATAACTCTTTGAGATAAAAATATATCTTTTGTATCTAAATCAAATTTTTGATTATTTATAGTTATTTTAAAATCGTACTTTGATAAAAATATATCATTTGATCTCATAATATCATTGTAATGCATATCAACATCTTGATACTTTTTAAAAAAAGTATCATCTTCATGTACAGGAACTTGAACTGCTGAATAAATAGTCCATACAATCATTGAAAATGTAAATGTAAATATACCAATAAAAAACAGTGGCCAATAATTTCTTTTCATTAAAATTCCTACTTTCTTCTTTTTAGTACTGCAAAAATATATAAAAGTAAACCTACTACTACAAGAGTATACATAAATACACGCCATATAGTTCCAGCTACTTTTCCTGAACTTCCAATACTACTTTCAAGCTTGATATCTTTTGACTGTGCAATTGTATCTGCTATTGCTGCATAACCATTTAACACTGCAGCACTAACTTTTGCAAAAACAGTATTTTTATCTTTTGAAGCTAATAATGGTACTACGTATTCATTTAAGATTTCATTTTTATTTACAATTTCTTTTAATTGTGAAGATACAATTAAATTTACATGAGTATCATCAACTGCCATAGTTAATAAAACATATGGTTTTTGTAAAACAGGAATTAACTCTTTTTCTTGATTTTTAATAAACTCAATTTTATCTTTTGTAGATATATCATCTTCAAGTCCTAAACCTCTTTTTACATAAACATAAATATTTACACCAAGTTTTTGCTTAGATTCTTGCCCTATTTGTTCAATCTTTTCAACTGCTCTTTTGTCAATTAATCCATCATTACTAAGTATAAATTGTGAAGCATAAAGATTAGATGTTAATAGAAGTGACAGTGCAAAAAGCACTGCCATTCTTGTAAGTTTTAAAGCTTTCATTTATCCAACAAACACTCTAGCAGAATCAAAGAAAGATAAATACACAGAGTAAACTGCTGAAGCCAATAATAAAATTCCAATAATTTTGTCCATAGCTTTCCCCTTATTTTCCAACTAATTCATACTGTTCGTGATTATCTTTACTATTTGCTTTAAGCGCATTTAGATCTTGATTAATCTTATAGAAGTTAGTTGCTTCGTTTTGTTGTACTTTAATTGCACCATATGTTAATACACCTAATATAGTAAGTAATAACACAGTTGCAATTAACATACCTGTAATTCCATGAAGAAGAGAAAAAAGTCCTCTTTCATTTTCATTCATCTGAGTATTTCCAGCCATACTACTCTCCTAAACTTCTAATATAAGTTGCTAATGCTTTTTCTTGAGTAGGGTTTAGTCTACCTTTAAAGCTTGGCATCATACCAATAGCACCTTTTTTACCGTTGTTAAGTACTGATGTTACTAAAGCATCTGTATAATCAACAATATTTGGACCAACGTAGGCTATACCTTTTCCATCAGCTCCATGACATCCAGCACAAACTCCATAAGCCGCTGGTTGTTCACCTTTAAATCCACCTGCAACATAAGAAGATACTGCTTGTATATCAGCTTCTTCAGATAACATCATAGGAGGCATTCCACCTGGATAACTAGATTTAAGGTTATTTGCACCATTTCTAATTACGTACTCAATAGACTCTTTTGACATTCTATGAGTTAAGTTTTGAGCTTTTCCTTCAATTCCTTCAGCATCAATACCATGACAAGGTGCACATTGAACTAAATAAATTGATTCACCCATTGCTGTTAAAGTCTCTTCACTTGGATTTTCCCATTTTGAAGCAAACTTTTTATTATACTCAATTGTCTCTTCATTCCATTGACCAATTTGAGAGAATCCATTTGTTGGATAACCAATTGACCAATACCAAAATAGCCAAACTAATGTACCAATAAATGCAAGTCCCCATCCAGTTGGAATAGGATTTTTATATTCACCAATACCGTCCCACTTCTCTTCTGCTAATTCACCACTAGCAGTATCATTTTTAATTTGATTAATATACTTAAGTGCTACAAATACTGTAATTGAAATAATTGCTACTGCACCAAGCATAGTTAAACTATTAATATAATCATCACTATTAAAAGCATCACCTGCAATAAAGTAAGTTCCTGCCATTAGAGCGATGATAAGAATAATTCCACCTATTACCATAGATTTCATTTGATACTCTCCTTCTCGTTTATCTCTTTTTCTTTTTCTCTTTGCTCAAGAGGGTCAGACTTTATAGAATCATCGTGAACAAGATTTGAGTATTTTTCAAAATTTTTCTCACCCTTTTTTTCTCTTTTATAAATAGAAAAAGCATATGAGTAAAAAATAATAAACACAATAAGTACTAAAAAAAACTTCAAATAACCTTGAAGATTCAGTAAAGTCTCATAATCCATAATGCCCTCTTATTTTAAAGAATTTAAATATGCAATTAATGCAACAATCTCAGGAACTTGACCGTTTGCTACGGCATCTTTTACTTTTTGGTTTTTCATATCAGCTGCAATCTCTTCTGCTTGTTTTTTAGCAGTAGCAATTGCACTTTCATAATCACCAAGTTTAACATCAATTTTTCCATCACCATCTAAATCTTGGTCATATGGAGTATTGAATACATTTTTAACAGTTAATGCTTCTGCATAAGCTGTATCTAAATCAGCTATATTCTCAAAGTGATGAGTATATGCTGGCATAATTGAACCTGGAACTACTGATTTTGGATCTAACATATGGTTTTCATGCCAGTCTGTTGTTCTATAGTTTCCAACTCTCATTAAATCTGGACCTGTTCTTTTTGATCCCCATAAAAATGGTCTATCATAAGCATATTCTCCAGATAAAGAGTACATACCATATCTATCAGTTTCAGATTTAAATGGTCTAATTAATTGTGAGTGGCAAGCATTACATGAATCTTTAATATATACATGTCTTCCTGCTAACTCCAATACTGTATATGGCTTTGTACCAACTGTAGGTCTACTTTGTTTTGCAAAATCAGGAATTGCTTCAATAATACCTGCAAATGCAACAAAAATAAATACGAATACCGCAAAGAAAAACGGTCTTTGTTCTAACCAATGAAACATTATTTACCCCTTTTCCTAAGCTGCAACTGGTGAAGCATTTAATGGTTCTTTATCAAGTATTCTACCTGCAGTTGCAGTTTTATACATGTTATATGAGAACATAAAGAAACCAATTAGGTATAATAACCCACCAACAGCTCTAATTGTATAATATGGTTGTAATACAGTTACTGTATCAATAAATGAGTAAACTAATGAACCATACTCATCATAAGCTCTCCACATCATACCTTGAGTAATACCTGCAATCCACATAGAAGTAAAGTATAATACAATACCAGTTGTTTGTAACCAGAATTGAGTATCCATTAATGATTTAGAATAAATCTCTCTTCCATACATTCTTGGTGCCATATGAAATAATGCTGCCATAACCATAAATACAACCCATCCTAATACACCATCGTGAACGTGTCCAGGAATCCAGTCTGTAAAGTGCGCAATTGCATTAACAGATTTAATTGATTGAATTGGTCCTTCAATAGTTGATAACATGTAAAATGTAGATGCTAAAATCATAAATTTAATCAGTGTATTTGTTTGTAATTGTTTCCACTCACCCTTCATAGTTAAAAGCATATTAATAGCAGATCCCCATGATGGTAAAATTAGAACAACTGACATAACAGAACCCATTGTTTGCATCCAATCAGGAACAGTTGAATAAATAAGGTGGTGTCCACCAGCCCATAAATAAACAAATAATAGACCCCAGAATGCTAGAATAGATAATTTATATGAATAAACATTTTGTCCAGATTCTTTTGGTAAAAAGTAATAAATCATAGCAATAATTGGAACAGTAAATACAAATGCAACCGCATTGTGTCCATACCACCATTGTACAATCGCATCATTTGAACCTGAATACATAGAAACAGAGTGTAACCATGAACCATGACCACCAGAAGCGAAGTATGTAGGTACTTCCATATTATTAAATAAGTATAACATTGCAATTGCAATAAATGCAGCAATATAATACCAAATTGAGATATATAGAGTTCTTTCTCTTCTAATTCCAATCAATCCGAAAATAGAAACTCCCCATAATACCCACCAAACAACCACTAAAATATCTAATGGCCACTCTAATTCAGCATACTCTTTTGATGTTGTATAACCCATAAATAAAGTTACAACTGCTAAAAGAATAGTGATGAAATATAACACAAAGTGTAGCTTTGCTACTGTCATTAAAAATGGTGATTCTTTTAAAGACACCTTTAAAACTCTTTGAGCTACATAATACCATGTAGCAAAGATACCACTAAGTGTAAAACCAAATGCAACACCATTAGTATGTAATGGTCTTAATCTACTGAATGTACCATATTCCCCAGCTAAATGATTTAGCTCTGGAAATGCTAATTGAAATGCTAAAACAACACCAACTACCATACCAATGATACCAAACAAAATTGTTGCAAATGTAAAGGCTTTTGCAACTGAGTAATCATACTCAATTCTTGCACCGTTTTGCATCAATCTCCTCCTACTAATTTTTTATATATCAAGTCACAGGTTTGTCACTTAAAAAAAATCTTAGCTAAAACTGAATAAAGTTAAGCTTAATAACTGATGTTTTTTTTTAAGGTTTCTTTAATTTATAAAAAAGATGATAATTTGTAACTATTTAAAGTTTTTCAATGCTTGTTGTGTTTCTCTTTGCATTGTTTTTCTTTTTAAATCTTCTCTTTTATCATGTAGCTTTTTCCCCTGTGCTGTGGCAATTAAAATTTTCACTACATTCTTTGAATTAAAGTACATTTTAAGTGGCACTAGTGTCACTCCATCTTTAGTTACTTTAGTAAACATTTTTTCAATCTCTTTTTTATTTAACAAAAGTTTTCTACTTCTTCTTTCATCGGGTCTATATGTACTATGAGTTGTACTTAAGTGCGAAATATGCATATTTAAAATAAAAACTTCGCCTTTTATAATTCGTACAAAGCTATCTTTTAAGTTTGCTCTTCCCTCACGTAAGGCTTTTACTTCACTTCCCTCAAGTACAACTCCTGCTTCATACTTATCTAAGATAAAATAATCATGAAATGCTTTTTTATTTTTAAATTCTAAATTTTTACTTTTTTCTTTTGCCATTATATTACCTTAAAAAATGAACTTCCACTTCCACTAAAAAAGCAATCTTGTTTTGCATACTCTTTTAGCTTTGGATATAGTTTTACTGCTGGCAAATATAAATCATTTGCATTTTCAAGTGAGAGTTTATTTAAAATCTCACTACTTTTCATTGATAAAAGCTTATTGCTTTTATCTTTTGAAATCTGTTTATAAAACTCATTTCTAAAACAAGTAAAAACTTTGCCTGTATGACATTTGATATCTTTTGGAGTAATAACTTCAATATTTAAAGGCTCTTCTTTAAACTCTTGAACTATTTCACCAACTCCTGTTACATTTGCACTATCATATTCATATATAAAAAAAGGAACATCTGCACCTATTTTTGCACCTATTTTTGCTAATTTCTCTTTTTTATAATATAAGTTAAAATGTTTGTTTGCCAAAGTTAAAAATGCAGCCACATTTGAACTGCCTCCACCAAGTCCCGCAAATTCTGGAATATTCTTTTCTACTTTTATACTATATACTCTAAAAAATGCGTCAATTTTTGGACAATATTTTCTCAATTGTAAAAATGCTTTATATATAGTATTATCTTCAAGTTTACACCCAAAATCACCAATTAAATTAAACTCATTTGTTTCATTATTTGGAATAAAACTAATAGTATCATAAAGATTTTTTACTCTTACAAATCTTGATACTATTTCATGATAGTTCTCTCTTTTTTGTGATATTTTTAAAAATATATTTACTTTTGCATATGATTTTATACTAACTTGCATTTATCTAATTACCTTATTTAATACATATGAAACTTTATCATTTGAAATTTCAATTATACTAAAAAACTCTTCAAACAAAATGATATATTTTCCATTATCTTTTTTTTCTAAGTTTTCAATTGGTATTTTTTTCCCATCATCTAATAACTGTTTATTTCCTGTATAATTATTAACTTCTAAATCCAAATAATCCAAAGGATTCAAATCCTTTTCATTTTGAAAATAAAATTCACCCTCATTTAATCTTTGTAAATAAGATAAAGTACCAGTAACTCCTAAATTTTTAGCAAGTATTTGAGCTAAACTTCTAATATATGAGCCCTCACTAACAGTTGCTTCAAAAGTAATAAAAGGGTGATTATATGAAATTAATTTTATATCACTAATTTTCATAACTTGTTTTTCTAATTCTACTTCAATCCCAGCTCTTGCTAGCTCATATGCTCTTTTACCATTTATTTTTTTGGCACAATATTTTGGAGGAAGATACTCAATATCTCCTTTTAATTTTTCTATTTCGTTTTGTATATCATTTATATCTAAAATTTTTTCATCTTTAATATCAATTATATTTTCAATATCCTCAGAATATGAACTAACGCCCAACCATAAAACTGCTTTATATTTTTTAGGTGTTTTCTTAAGGTATTTAAATAGTTTTGTATATTGTCCAAAAGCTACTATTAAACAACCACAAGCAAAAGGATCTAATGTTCCACTAAAACCTGCTTTTTTATTTTTATATTTTCTTTTAATTTTATTTAAATATGAGTTTGAACTAATATACATTGGTTTATTTACAACCAATAGTTTATTTAACAACTCTTTATTGTAAAGTCTTTTTTGCATTTGCTTTATTTTCCACTCAAAAAATTTTTATATTTTATTTAATAATAGTTTTTTATATTTTTTCTACAAAAGAAGAGAGTATATCTCTTATTTGTCCTGCAAAGTTTATAGTAAGTTTATACTCTTTTCCAGCTTTAACAGCTTTTTGAACTCTTCCCATTCCAAAGATTTTATGTTTTACTAAATCACCTTTTTTATATGCAGAGTTTTTTTCAAGGGTTAAACACCCTTTTATAAGGCCACTCTCACTTAAAAATCTACTTTTTGTAAGTGATGCTCTTTTACCTTTATAAAATCTTGAATGAACAAAAGATAAAGTTAAATTATCCATAGCTCTTGTCAAAGCAACATATCCAAGTCTTCTTTCTTCTTCTATATCACTTCCATCACCAATAATAGGGAAAAATCCTTCTTCAAGTCCTATTATAAATAGATGTTTATACTCAAGCCCTTTTGAAGCATGGATACTCATCATAGAAACCATCTCTTCTGTAAACTCACTATTTTCAGACTCCAATGCAATTTCATTTAAAAAGTCTTCTAAACCTAGATGTGGATTTTGAATAAAATAATCTCTAATATATCCATAAAACTCATCAATATTTGCTTGTCTATCAAATCCATCAGGAGCATTATCATAAGAACTTCTATAATCAAAAGTATCCTCAAATAAATCCAAAAATCTCATTTTTGATTCTTCTAAAGCCTCTTTTAAATCCATAATTGATGCCATAAAAACTTTTAATGTTCTTGAATTTTTCTTTCCTACTACTTGTGCTAATTCTTCTGGTTCTAACTCTTCAACTAATTGAAAAATTGGTTTTTGTGTTTGGGCTGATTTTGCATCTAGCTTTTCTATTGTTGTTTTACCAATTCCTCTTTTAGGCTTATTTACAATTCTTTTTAATGAGAAATTATCATTATTATTTGTAAGTATTCTAAAATAAGCAATCAAATCTTTAATTTCAGCTCTTTCATAAAACTTCATACCACCAACAAGTTTATATGCAACTCCTGATTTATTAAAGCCCTCTTCTAGTGATCTTGAAAGAGCATTTACTCTAAATAGTATTGCCATTTCACTTGCTCTTTCACCATTAGAAATGAGATTTTTTATATCATCAACTATTTTTCTTGTTTCTTCATTTTCATCATGTGATTCATAAACTCTTACACTATTTCCATCTTCTCTTGTACTAACTAATTTTTTCCCTAGTCTATCTCTATTGTGCTCAATTAATTGATTTGCATGATTTAAAATAGTATTAGTAGACCTATAATTTTCTTCAAGTTTTACAACTTTTGTATTTTCAAAATGATCAGTAAAATTTAGTATATTTTTAATAGTAGCCCCACGCCAACCATAAATTGATTGATCATCATCACCAACAACACATAAATTATTGTGAGTAGCACATAATTTTCTTAATAACTTGTATTGTAATTCATTTGTATCTTGATACTCATCTACCATTATATAATTATATTTTTGACTTATTTCTTCTGCTAACTTTTCATTATTACATAATATTTTATATGGTAATAAAAGTAAATCATCAAAATCAACTAAGTTATTCTTTTCTAAATAATTCTCATATTTTTCATACACATCAGCAATTTCCTGATATAGCTTTAATTGTGCAGTAGCTTTTGCTTCATTTGGAGATAATATAGAGTTTTTATATTTTGAGATTTCACTTGCAAGTAGTGGAAGAGGTAGCTCTTTGTCTATAGATCTTAGAATTCTTTTTTTATCATCAGTATCAATTATTATAAAATTATTTTTTCTTCCTAATTCACTCATATAAAATTTCAATAAAAGTAATCCAAACTTGTGAAAGGTACAAAGTAAAGGTGGTGTATGCACAATTGATGAGTCAATAAGTGAAAATGCTCTTTCTCTCATCTCTGTTGCTGCTTTATTTGTAAAAGTCAAAGTTAATATAGAAGCAGGGTCAATTCCTATTGAGATAAGATATGCTAATCGCGTGGTAATAGTTTTTGTTTTACCCGAACCTGCACCTGCTAAAATAAGTAATGCACCATCGATATGTTGAGCTGCATTTTTTTGTGAATCGTTTAATGATAATAAAAAATTTTCCGACATTTCTTCTCCAATAATTCTAGATTATATCATAATTTAGTTAAATTAACTTTTTACTTAATTTATTTATTTATAAACAAATGTTATTATTATCATAAAGAATTATAAAGGTAAAAAAATAATGCTAACTGATTTTGCAAAAATAGAGACGTTTTTAACTGTTGTAAGGGAAAAATCATTCTCAAAAGCTTCAGCAAAACTTGGTATTTCTCAACCTGCAGTGACACAACAAATGAAGTATATCGAAGAGTATTTAGATGTTCAAATTGTTGATAGAAAGAAAAATGGAATAAGGCTTACAAAAGAGGGGCAAATGTTATATTCAATTGCTCAAAAAATTGAAAGATGTGTAACAAATGCAGAAAAAGAATTACTAAAAATCATGAATAAGGATGTAACTTTTGTATTTGGTGCTTCATTTATCATAGGAAATTATATATTACCTAAATTTTTGAACAATTTAAAAGAAAACATAAATAATGATGTTTCAATAAATGTTTCAGTATCACATAAAGCAATTGAAGATTTACTAGACAAAAAAATAGATATGGCTTTGGTTGAGAACTATATTCCTGATGAAAATATAATCTATAGAGAATGGATGGAAGATGAAATTGTAATATTCTCAAATCAACCACTACCTCCAAAAGCTAAAGCAAAAGATCTATTATCATACAAATGGGTTTGTAGAAATCCAGATTCACATACTAGACTTATATTTAAAGAGTCTTTAGATAAAGCGAACTATCCAGATTGTGATACATTTAATGTGACAAGTGAAGTTACAAGTGCAACAACTATTGTTCAAACAGTATTACACTCAAATAAAGATGAAGAACCAACAGTTTCAGTAGTATCAAGAAAAGCTATTGAATCACTTCTTAAAGCTGATGCATTATATGAATCAAGAGTAGGAAATCAAAAAATGGTTAGAAAACTATATATTGCCTATAGAAAAGATAGAAAACACGATGCTTTCATCGAAAATGTAGTTGATTATCTACTAAAGATAAAATAAGCTTAGGAAACTCTTCCTAGCTTTTAATATACAAATCCTTCTTTTAGTAAAGCTTCTCTAATTTTAAACATTTGTTTATGTTTATTCTTACACCAACTAGGTGAAAGTAAAGTGTTATCATCAATTCCTGCAGTTACCCTTTGAATTGATATATTATTTGGTAGTTTTTTTATAGATTTGACAACTGTATCAATATATAAATCTTCACTAATTGGAGTAAATTTTCCCTTTTTATACTTTGCTGTTAAAAGAGTATTTTTCACCACATACAAAGGATGAAATTTTATAGAATCAACTTCTAAACGTATTGTTTCATCAAGTGTATTAAGCATCATATCTTGTGTTTCACCTGGAAGCCCATATATTAAGTGACCACAAACATTTAAACCTTTTTCTTTAGTTCTTTTTATCCAATACTTCATATTCTCACTTGAATCACCTCTATTTATTTCATCAAGAGTTTCATTATAAAATGATTGTATTCCATACTCAATCCAAATCTCTTTATCTTTTGCTAAACTTACCAAATAATCAAGTATTTCATCAGTTACACAATCAGTTCTTGTTCCAATTGAAAGTCCAATTACATTCTCATAGCTTAAAGCTTTAGAATATAAAGCTTTTAATGTTTCAAGAGGAGCGTAAGTATTTGTAAAAGATTGGAAATATACTATAAATTTTTTTGCATTAAATTTATTTTCTAATCTTTGTTTTGTTGCATTAAATTGCATATCAAGCTGTTTTAATTGATTTTGCAAGTATGGATTTTCTTCAACATTTGGATTTAATTTAAATTTAGGTTTTTTTTCTTGTAAATTTGGAGAAAAAGAGTCATTCTCACAAAAAGAACACCCTCCTTTAGCTACAGTTCCATCAATATTAGGACATGTAAATCCAGAAATTGAAATTGGTACTTTATAAATTGTTTCATTAAACTTTTGTCTAAAATATCTTCCTATTGTTAAAACTTCTTTTATATTACTCATTATTTTGTTACGAAATAGTCTCCATCAAAGCTTTCAAGGGCATAATTCCTATCATCTCCAATTGATTTTTTTAAATCATCAATTGAAAGATATTCTAGTGAATCCGCTTGAATATATTCACAAATTTCATCTTTTGTCATCTTATAAGAGATTAACTCTTCTTGATTTGGTGTATCAATACCATAATAACAAGGGAACTTAATCTCAGGGCTTGCAACTCTAAAATGAACCTCTTTTGCTCCTGCGTCTTTTAACATTTTTACAATTCTTTTTGAAGTTGTTCCTCTTACAACTGAATCATCAATAACAAGTAAAGATTTACCTTTGATTAATGATTTCATAGGAGAGAGTTTCATTCTAACTTTTAAATTTCTCATCTCTTGTGTTGGCTCAATAAAAGTTCTTCCAACATAATGATTTCGTATTATTCCATATTCAAATGGTATTTTACTTTCTGAGGCATAACCAAGTGCTGCTGGTACTCCTGAATCAGGAACTGGTACTACCATATCAGCTTTAAAATCTTTATTTTTATCATTTTGCGCAAGTGTTTTACCCATATTTTGTCTAGTTGTATAAACATTTTTTCCATCAATATCTGAATCAGGTCTTGCAAAATATACATATTCAAAAGCACAAGGTCTAAATATAGGCTCAAATAGCTGAATTGATTCAGGTTCACTAGTTTTTTCACTAAAAACTAACATTTCACCTGGTCTTACATCTCTAATAAATTCTGCATCTACTAAATCAAACGCACAAGTTTCACTAGCAACAATATATCCACCTGATTTTAATTTCCCTAAAGATAAAGGTCTGATTCCATACCTATCTCTTATTACAAACTGTTTTGATCTTGATTGAACAATAAAACAGTAAGCACCAATAGTTTTATTTAGTGCCTCTTTAATTCTATCTCTTAATCTATTTTCACTACTTTTTGCAATAAGATGAATTAAATTTTCAGTATCCATTCCTGTTTGAAAAATTGCACCATTATTAGTCAATTCTTCTCTTACTTCATTTTTATTAATCAAGTTACCATTATGAACTATAGACATCTCACCTAGCTTGTATTTTGCAAATACAGGTTGTGCATCTAAAATAGAATCACCTCCAGCTGTTGAGTATCTATTATGACCTATTGCCATGTTACCTTTTAATATTTTTAAAGCATCATCATCAAAAACCTCTGATACTAAACCTCTATTTTTAATTGTATGGATTTTCCCATTAATTGAAGAAGATATACCTGTTGCTTCTTGACCTCTATGTTGCATAGCAAAAAGAGCTATGGAAGCAAGTCTTGCTGCATTATCATTATCGTAAATTCCCACTATTGCACACATTTATTTAACCTTACTAAAAGAGAAAAGTGAACTTGATGCGCTATGAAATTTCTTTTCTCTTTTAAATTTGAATTTTGTTTTTTGATTTTATAGACCTAAAGCGTCATTGATTGAGTATAAACTTGGTTCTTTATTTACAAGCCATTTAGCAACTTTTATCGCACCTTTTGAAAAAGTATTTCTTGCAGTTGCAGTATGATGAAGTTCTATAAACTCTCCATCATTATAAAGTCCAACAGTGTGACGTCCAACTATATCACCACCTCTTAAACTCATAACTCCGATTTCATCTTTTGTTCTAGCTCCGATATCTCCATCTCTTCCTGAGACTCTAACCTTATCTAAATCCAAATCTCTAGCACGTGCTGCATGTTCTGCTAATGTTAAAGCCGTTCCAGATGGAGAATCTACTTTATATCTATGATGTTGTTCAACAATTTCAATATCAAAATCACTTAATGTTTTTGAAGCTAAAGAAACAAGTTTATTTAAAACAGCAACACCTAAACTCATATTTGTTGAATATAAAATTGGAACTAGTTTACTAGCCTCAATTAGTAAGTTTTGTTGATGTTTAGAAAAACCTGTTGTTGCGATAACTAAAGGTTTTCTAACATTATTATCTATTACTTGTGTTAACAATTCTTCTGTAGCACTAGGTGCAGAAAAATCAATTACTACATCAACACTATCCATCAAAACTTTCATATCATTTGTTACAATAACATCACTAGGCACATCTTTTTCTAACTTATCAAATACATGAATACCAGCAAGTTGCACCTCACTATCTTTTTTTAAATCATCAATTAGAAGTGTTCCAACTCTTCCTGTACTTCCAACAATACCAACTTTTAACATCTTTCCCCTCTTATCCTAAAAATTCAATAATATCAACAGCAGCAGTAGCACCATCACCAGCAGCACAAACCACTTGTTTAGCAGCATCAATTCTAACATCACCAGCAGCATATAAACCAGGTAATGAAGTTTTCATTTTTAAATCAACAATAACCTCACCTTGCTTGTTTGTTTCACATATAAATGTTCCATCTTCATTCTTTATTGGCTCATTTAATACATCTCTTCCTACAAATACAAATACTCCTGGTACAGCTAAGTCTTTGATACTTCCATCAATCTTACTTTTTACTTTTAATCCTGTAACTCCTGACATATCTCCATATACTTCTTCTACATCTACATTTGTTACTTCTTCTATATTTTTTGTATTTTTCATATGCTCTATTGTTGTAGGTGCTGCTCTATATGTATCTCTTCTATGTACTACATATACTTTTGAACATATCTTTGATAAGTATACTGCTTCTTCTAATGCTGAATCTCCTCCACCAATAACTGCTACTTCTTTTCCTTTATAAAAAAATCCATCACAAGTAGCACAAGTTGATATCCCTCTTCCAAAGAACTCATTTTCACCTTTAAATCCAGCACGTCTTGGAACTGAACCTGTTGCTAATAAAACAGCTTTAGCTTCATATGTATTTCCATCTTCTGTAGTTAATGTAAAAATATCATTATTTTTAACAACTGATGTTGTTTTTTTCATTTCATGTTTTAAACCAAACTTCATTGCTTGTTCTGGCCATGTTTGCATCAAATCTAATCCTGACATTACTTTTTCTTGTCCTGGATAGTTCTCTATTTCTGAACTTCCTGTGATTTGTCCTCCTGGCATCCCCATCTCAAACATTACTACATCTTTTAATCCACCTCTTGTGGCGTATAATCCAGCTGTTAATCCTGCTGGCCCTCCACCTATTATCGCTAAATCTAACATGTGTAAATTCCTTTATTGTATTAAAGAAGAATCATACAGTAAAAACATTAAGCACTAGGTTAATCAAATAACCCTAATTTATTTACTTAAGTTTATTAATTTTGATTATTAAATAGTTGAATTCTTTCTTAAATTTAATATATATTTTGCTATTTTATAAAGTTTAAAAGGAGTAAAAAGTTTATGGAAACATTAGAAAATATAATTTCTGCAATCTCCTCATTTGTATGGGGTGTTCCTATGTTAACACTACTTATAGGAACAGGATTATATCTTACAATTAAGTTAAGAGGTATGCAGTTTTGGGCATTAGGGCATGCTTTAAAACTAATTTTTGTAAAAGAAAAGAGTGCAAAAGGTGATATTTCACACTTTTCAGCACTAACAACAGCTCTTGCAGCTACAGTTGGAATTGGAAATATTGTTGGTGTAGCAACTGCAATTACTTTTGGTGGGCCAGGAGCTGTATTTTGGATGTGGGTAACAGGACTTGTTGGTATGGCAACAAAATATTCAGAAGCAATATTAGCTGTTAAATATAGAGAAAAAGGGAAACACGGTTATAAAGGTGGTCCTATGTATTATATTGCAAAAGGTGCAAATATGCCAAAATTAGGCGCTGCATTTGCTCTTTTTACAGTATTAGCATCATTTGGTATTGGAAACATGACCCAGTCAAATGCAGTAGCAAATGCACTTTTAACACAGTTTTCTGTTCCTACATGGATTACAGGTATAACACTTTTAACAATTACATCATTTGTAATATTAGGAGGAATTAAATCAATTGGAAAAACTACTGCTTTTTTAATTCCTTTTATGATTGCAATTTATTTAACAGCAGCTTTCATAATTATATTTACAAATTTAGATAAAGTTGCAGATGCATTTGGTTTGATTTTTTATCATGCATTTAATCCAATTGCAGCAGGTGGTGGATTTGCAGGTGCTGCTGTTGCTGCTGCTATTAGATATGGTCTTGCAAGGGGAGTATTTTCAAATGAATCAGGTTTAGGTTCTGCTCCAATTGCTGCTGCTGCTGCTAAAACAAACGACCCAGTAAAACAAGCTTTGGTATCTATGACGCAAACATTTATTGATACACTTATAGTTTGTACAACAACTGCTGTTATTATTCTTATGGCTCCTGCTTGGCAAGAAGGTGTTGGTGCTGGAGAGTTAACACTTAAAAGTTTTGAATTTTTCTTAGGAGATACAGGTGCAATTGTAATTGTTGTTGCAACTATTTTATTTGGTTATTCAACAATACTTGGTTGGTCTTATTATGGGGAAAGAGCATTTGAGTATCTTTTAGGACATAAAGTAATAAAACTATATAGAATTGTTTTTATTAGTTTTATTTTAGTTGGAGCTATGCTTAAACTTGAGCTTGTATGGAATTTCTCAGATCTTGCAAATGGGCTTATGGCAATTCCTAACTTAGTAGGATTATTACTATTATCAAATATCATCTCTTCTGAAACAAAAAGATATTTTAAAGAAGATAAAATATAAGAGGTTTTCCTCTTGTATTATTAAATAAATTTTGCCTCTTTATTTAAAGAGTAACCCATTCCTTTTACAATCACAATACTATCAATTGGGATTTTCTTTCTTAATCTTTTTATCATGGCTCTTATATTTGTAAGGTTTGTTTCTTCACCTTCCCAAACATAATTTACAATTTCATCATAACTTGCAACATGATGTAAATCTTGAGAAAAAAGTTCTAAAAATAAAATCTCTTTTTTTGTTAAAAAAACCTCAATACCATTTATATAAAGTTTTTGCTGTTTAATATCAAATATTGTATTTGAAGTAAGTTCATACTTTGAAGAAGTAGGACTACAAAGCTTTTTTACTTTTTGAATCAATTCAAAAATATAAAATGGTTTTTTTATATAATCATCACAACCCATTTTATATGATTTTTCTATTTTTTCTAAATCATGATTTGAACTAATAATTAATACAGGGATATCTTTATGGTTCATTCTTATATACTCTAAGATTGTTATCCCATCAATTGAAGGAACATTTATATCAAGAATAAAACATTTGTATCCATTTTCTAAGTTTTCTAAAGCTTCTTGACCATTATCAAAACAATCTACAACAAAGTCCTCTTTGTTTAAAGAGCTTTTTATTAACTTCAAAAGCCTTAAGTTATCTTCAAGTACGAGTATTTTCATAGTTTTGCTCCAATATAATAGTAAAACAAGCACCTACTTTAGTATTTTTCACTTGTATTTTACCGTTCATTTTATCTTCAATAATAACTTTAGTCATATATAGCCCAATTCCACTTCCATCTTCTTTAGTTGAATAATATGGATTAAAGATATTTTCCATATCTTTTTCATTTATTCCACCTGCATTATCTTTTATAGTTATAAGTAATTTATCTTGATCATTAAAAATTTCAATATTTACATTTCTATTATTAAAATCTTTTTTAACTAACTCATCTTTTGCATTATTTATTATATTTAATAAACTTTGCATAAACTCATTTCTATAACCATAAACCATAACATTTGTGTTTGTTTTTAAATTTATATTTATTTTTATGTAATTAAATCTAATATTATGCTCAACTATTTTTAAAAGAGAACTTATTGCTTCATGAACATCAAAAATTGTTTTTTTATTTGATGGCTTTATAAAATCTTGAAAATCATTTATTGTATCATTCATATATTTTACTTGTGTCATGATATCTTTTACATAAGATTCACTCTCTTTATTATTATCTTCATTTGTATAAAAACTCTCTTGTGCAATTGTTGTAATTTCAACTAAAGGTGCTTTCCACTGATGTGCAATTGCTGAGAATATCTCTCCAATCTCTGCTAGTTTTGACTGTTGTATTAAAAACTCTTGATTTCTCTCTTTTTCTTGTTCAATCTCTTTTTCTTTTGTTATATCTGTAAGTATTGTTACAAGTCCAGAATTTTCTGATTTTTCATCTTTATATTTTGCTTGTTTTATTAAATATACTCTTTTTTTACCATCTTTTATCTCAAAATTAAAGTGGGAATTATTTTCTGGTTTTTTTGAATAGTTTTCTAAAGCAAGTAAAAGATTACCTACTCTTTTTATCCCTCTTAATTTTCTTAATGAACTAAGATATAGATTTTCTTGTGATATTCCAATCATAGAGCTAAACTTAGTATTAAAATCAACAATTCTTCCATCTTTGTTTTGCCAAAATATTGGACTTTCAATTGCATTTAATAAGGTTTCATCAAAATCTATTCTCTCTTTTAATAATTTTTCTGTTTTTCTTCTTGAGTATATATTATGAAGTAAGCCAATAACAAGTAAAACCAATAAAGGAAAAAGCAAAAAAAGTATTTCTAAAAAAGTTCTATGTTTTTCAAAAAAATCCAATGGCTTATTTACTATTTCATAGTTATTATAGTAGTAATATGGATTTATTTTATATTCACCTAGCTTTAAACTATCAAACTTATAATCATAAGCTATACTTTTTCTAACCATAAAGTCTATTTTATTATCTAATATATCTAAAGCAACTTGACCTGTTTCTTGTCCAAGTTTTACAATGGGAACTAATTTTCCTCCAACTATTCCCTTTTTTAGAAAAAGATCATCTGTTGCAAAAACTGCTAGTTTACTTGAATTTAGGAACCTTGCTATTTCACTATCTTTATTTAAATTTTTTTTCTCATTTTCATAGAACTTCACAAAAAATATGGCTTCATTTAGTTTTTTTACACTAAATTCATCACTTAATTTCTTTAATGTTGAATATTGAATATATTCAACTTCAAATCTTTTGTTCATTTGTTTAAATGCTTTTTCTACATATATATTTGTTTTTTCACTACTTAAAGAATCATTTATAATATATAACTTTTTTAATTTTGGGATAACTTTACTTATAAATTTAATATTATCTGTTATGTCTCTTCTTGAAAGTATTGCATGAACTCTATTTTGTAAATTATATTTTTCTAGTTTTGATTTATCAAACTCTTCAATTCCACTATAAACAATTTGTTCATTTTTAAAAAGTTTATTATAGTTTTTAATTGCAAAATCATATGCAAATTTATCTATTGCAATTATCAAATCATACTGACGTCTTTTTAGTTGTAAGGAGTATAAATCAACCAACTTTTTTAAATATAGTTTTGAGTTAACTCTTTTATAATCCATATATAAAACATTTATATCTACTTCACCTCTTTTATAAAAACTCTGTTCAATTCCTTTAATAATATTATCACTGTATAAGAAACCTCTGTGATAAGAGTTTAAAATAAGTACATTTTTTTCAAATTGTGCAAAAGCAAAGGTATTAAATAGAATAAAAAAAAGAAGTAATAATTTTTTATATTTCACTTTTTCCCTAGATTTAAGAAGTCACTCTTAGGGAAATTCCCTAAGAATATTATTTATATTAGTGAGTTAATTTTGTCAGAAAGTGCTTGTTTAGAAGAAGCACCAACCATTTGATCTACAATTTCACCATCTTTCATAAAGATAATTGTAGGAATAGATCTGATTCCATATTTAACTGCTAAGTCTTGTTGCTCATCAGTGTTTACTTTACAAATGTTTGCTTTTCCATCAAACTCTTCACCTAACTCTTCAATTACTGGTGCTAGCATTCTACAAGGTCCACACCATGGTGCCCAGAAATCTACTAATGATACACCATTTGCTACTGTGCTCTCAAAGTTCTCTTGTGTTAATTCAATATATTTTCCCATATAATTCCCCTAAGATCTAATATTTAAGTGCAATAATTATACTAAGCTAAACTTAAATAAAAGTTGTACTAATCTTCTATAAATTTTTATTTGGGTAAAATATAAACTTTAATTTAACAATGGGTAATTTCATGGATGTAAGAAAAGAGTATTTAGAATTTTTTAAAAATAAAGGACATGAAGTGGTTTCTAGCATGCCACTTGTTCCAGATGATCCTACACTATTATTTACAAATGCTGGTATGGTGCAATTTAAAGATGTTTTTACAGGTGCAATTCCAACACCAAAGAATAAAACTGCAACAAGTTGTCAATTATGTGTAAGAGCTGGTGGTAAACACAATGACTTAGAAAATGTTGGATATACAGCAAGACATCATACTTTATTTGAGATGCTTGGAAACTTCTCTTTTGGAGATTACTTCAAAAAAGATGCAATTGCGTATGCTTGGGAATTTATAACAATAAACTTAGCTTTACCAAAAGAAAAACTATGGGTTACTATTCATAATAGTGATGATGAAGCTTTTGAACTTTGGAAAGAGCATATAAGTGAAGATAGAATCAAAAGATTTGGAGATAAAGACAACTTTTGGTCAATGGGTGATACAGGACCTTGTGGTCCTTGTTCTGAAATCTTCTATGATCAAGGTGAAGAAAACTTCAACAGTGAGGAAGACTACTTAGGTGGTGAGGGTGATAGATTTTTAGAGATATGGAATCTTGTATTTATGCAATATGAAAGAGATGCAAGTGGAAAAACAACTCCTCTTCCAAAACCATCTATTGATACAGGTATGGGACTTGAAAGAGTTGTAGCTATTAAAGAGGGTAAATTTAATAACTTTGATTCTTCACTTTTTACACCAATTATAAATAATATACAAAATTTAGCAACAAAAGAGTTATCAAAAGATAACATTGGAAGTTTTAGAGTAATTGCTGATCATTTAAGAGCTGTATGTTTTATGATTAGTCAAGGTATCTTATTTGATAAAGAAGGTAGAGGTTATGTTTTAAGACGAATTTTAAGACGTGCTGTAAGACATGGTTATCTTCTTGGATTTAGAAAACCATTCATGGCTAAATTAGTTGATACTTTAGACTCAATTGTTGGTTCTCATTATATTGATATAAGAGAGAAAAAAGAGTATATAAAAGAACAAATTACTTTAGAAGAAGATAGATTCTTTAAAACAATTGAATCAGGTATGAGTCTATTTGAAGAAGAGCTAAAAAATACTAAAGATAATTTTTCTGCAGAAGTAGCATTCAAACTTTACGATACTTTTGGATTTCCATTAGATTTAACACAAGATATGTTACGAGATAAGAATCTAAGTGTAGATATTCAAAAATTTGATGAACTAATGACAAAACAAAGAAATAAAGCCAAAGCAGCATGGAAAGGTAGTGGAGACAGCCTAAATGAAGGTGATTTCAAAAATCTACTTGAAAAATATGGGAAAAATGAGTTTATAGGGCATAGCTCAACAACTTGTAATTCAAAAATTGTAAGTTTATTAGATGAAAACTTTAAAGAAGTAAATAGCTTAGAAATAGGTCAAACAGGTTGGGTGATGCTTGATAAAACACCTTTTTACGCACAATCTGGTGGACAAGCTGGTGATATTGGAGTAATTGAAGACCAAAGTCACATTGCAGAAGTTTTAGATACTAAAAAATTCTTTGATTTAAATCTTTCACAAGTAAAAGTTGCAAATAAAAACTTAATTATTGGTGAAAAAGTTGATGGGGTAGTTGTAAATAGATATGAGGTTGCAAAACATCATAGTGCAACCCACCTTTTACAAACAGCACTTAAAATGGTTCTTGGTGAAAATGTAGCACAAGCTGGTTCTTTAAATGATGCTTCAAGATTAAGATTTGACTTTACATATCCAAAAGCTATGAATAATGAGCAAATAAAAGAAGTTGAAGATTTAGTAAACTCTATGATTGTTAGAGGGATTAAATCAAATATTGAAGAACTGCCAATAAAAGAAGCAAAACTAAAAGGTGCAATTGCTATGTTTGGTGAAAAATATGGTGATATTGTAAGAGTTGTTGATTTTGGTGGTGTAAGTGTTGAATTTTGTGGGGGAACTCATGTAAAAAATAGTTCTGATATTGGAAGCTTTTATATTATTAAAGAGTCAGGTGTTAGTGCAGGTGTTAGAAGAATAGAAGCCGTTTGTGGTGTTGCTGCAATTAACTATACAAATGAGATTATTCAAAAATATGAAGAAGTTCAAAATGAAGTAAAAAATATTGATGCAGCACTTGGAGTTAAAAAACTAAAAGATCAAATTAAACAACTAAAAAAAGAGTTAGAAGAGTCTCAAAGCTCATCAAATTCAGCAATAAATGAAGAAGTTATTGGTGATACTAAAGTTGTTGTTGATATTGTTAAAAATGGTGATATTAAAAAAATAGTTGATGATTTAAAAAATGCAAATGATAAACTTGCAGTTTTACTTTTACAAGCAAAAGGCGATAAAGTAATGATGGTAGCTGGAAGTAAAAACACTCCTGTTAAAGCAGGTGATTGGATAAAACATGTTGCTCCTATTGTTGGTGGAGGTGGAGGTGGAAGACCTGACTTTGCACAAGCTGGAGGAAAAGATGTTTCAAAAATAGATCAAGCTTTAGAAAAAGCTTTAGAGTTTGTGAAAGCTAATTTATAATGTTAACACTATTTGAAAATAATCTTGCATTTCTTATATTTTTACATGTATTAAGTGCAGTAGTTTGGGTAGGAGGAATGATAGCAATAAGGTTTGCTATTCATTACTCTATGCAAGGAATTCAAGAACCAAAGATTAGGTTAGAAAGAACATTAGAGAATTTAAAAAGATTTTTTAATATGGTAATTCCTACTATTTTAATACTTTTAATTACAGCAATTATAATGATTTTAATTTTAGGATTCAAAGGAACAAACTTATATTCTGTTGTAATAGCTAAAGAGATTATTTGGACAATTATGAGTATTGTTTTTATTACTATATATGTAAAAAGAAATAAGGCACAAAAACTATTTGATGAGGGTGATTTTACAGGATGTAAAAAACAACTTTTACCAATAGCAAAATATTTTATACCATTAAATATATTTTTGGGACTTATTGCTATTTATCTAGGAGTTACACTTAGAGGATTTTAATTCTCTAAAACTCTTTGGATTTTCCAAAAATGCTTTTTAAAATAAACATTATCTAAAGTTGATATAATCACACCTTTTTTTCTAGACACATGGATAAATCTTCCATCATCTAAATAAATTCCAACATGTCTACTATTTTTTCCTGTTTTAAAAAATACCAAATCACCAACTTTCGCTTCTTTTTTTGATACTTTCTTACCAACTCTTGATTGATAATATGTTGTACGTGGAATTTTTACATTTAACTTCGATTTAAAAGTTCTTTGAATAAAGGCTGAACAATCAATTCCATTTTTAGAGTTTCCTCCATATCTATATTTTACACCTTTCCATTCATGATATTGAGAAAGTAATGCTTTTGCTATCTCACTCTTTTGTGGTTCATACTCTTTTTTTATACTAATAGTATTAGTATTGTTTGAACTGTTAAATAAATTTTTTGCACTTTGCAAAGATAAAGAACAGCCACTAAATAGTAAAGGTAAAGTTAAAATCAAATATTTTTTAGCTTTTTTCATATTCTCTTCTTAAAGTATTTAAAAAAATTATATCAAAATCCTCCATATAAAACTATCATAATAGGAATATACACTATTGAAAATATGGTACTTAATAAAACCGTAAAAGTAGCTTTTTCAGGTTTTATTCCATTTATAATAGCTAAAGTAACTCCATTATTTGCAATAGGAACAATTGAGAATAAAAACATTACTTTATAAATATCTTCATCATTTATAAAATGTATTATTGTTTTATCTATATATATAAATAAAATAACCATTCCTGGCCAATATACATATTTAAAAAAGAAGTTTAAAAAGATAAATTTTTTATCTAAATCCTCACTCTTTTTTAATCCAACTAATCCCATACCTAAAATCATCATCCCCAAAATCCCATATACACCTTTAAATTGTGAAGTATATACAAATAACTCTTCTGGTATTTTTACGCCAAATAAGTTACATAAAAGTCCAAGAATAAAAGCATAAACAACTGGTAATCTAAAAACCTTTATTAATGATTCTCTAACAGTAAAATTACTTTTTGCAGTTATATAAAACCCTGTTGTATTTCCATAAAAAATAAATGCTAATTGAACAAAAATATAAATATCTGCAATATGAGGTTCAAAAAATAAAACAGCCAAAGGAATACCAAAATAGCCTGCATTTCCTGTTCCTGCATTAAAAGCTAAAATATTTGAAGTAGCATCACTCCAATGCTTTTTAAAAATATTATAAACAATAATTGCAGTAAAAGAACAAAATAGATAAAAAAATATTGGCATAATTGCCAAGCTAAAATCTATTTTTACACTAATAGTTGAAGAAAAAACCACAACAGGAGTTATTATATAAATAATCAATTTTGCAATTGATTCTTTTTTTACTTCTAAAATCTTTACACTTAAATAGCCAAGTAATATATTTATATACAAAGGCGTAATTTTCAATAATAATATAAAAAACAGACTCATTTAATCTAAATACCTATTGCTTTCTCTAGAAAAGTAAGAGTAAAAGTTTGCCATTTTTACCAAACTTTTATCATAATTTTCTAAAAATCTTTTTTTATTTATATACTCACTTTTATAAGAGTGCTTATATTTACTTATTAGCTCTTTTGAAAGTCTACCCTCATAATCCAAGATAAACTTTGAACTATTAACACCATAAACAAAAATAAGATTTACATAAGAGTTATTGTTTATTAAATATGTAGTAAACTCATATGTATCAAAATCATACTGCTCTACAATTTTCATACTTTTTATTTTAAGTGTTTGTTTAAATAGTTCTTCAAAAAAACCTCTTTCAAATCCATTCCAGCTACAATTGTTATCTAAGTTTATATACTCAATAAATAGTTTTCCATACTCTTTATCATTTACATTTGATATATATGAAAAATTTGCACAAGGGTGAAAAGTAGCAATAGTTTTGCTATTCTTTAAATCTAAGGTTTTCTTTGGCAATTTTATATTATTTATGTTAAAACTAATACATCCACTTACAAAAAATGATACAAATATAAATAAATATAATTTCTTCATCTTAAAACCCTCCATAAAGTGCCAAAACAACTGGTATATAAATCACAGATATTAAAGTACTTAAAAGTACAGTAAAACTCGCTTTTTCAGGTTTGGCTTTTAATAAAATAGCTAAAGTTACTGTATTTCCTGCTAAAGGTACAATTGACATTAAAAATAATACTTTATAAATATCTTCGTTTAAAAAATTGAAAAATGTTTTATCAGCAAAAATAATTATTAACATAGCCAAAGGCCAAAATACAAATTTATATAAATAGGCTACTTTCATATACTTTTTATCAAAATCTTCTTCTAAGTTAAACCCTTTTAATCCCATACCAAGCATCATCATTCCAAGTATACCATATGCCCATTTTAAATTTTCAAAATATGGAATTACAAAATCTGGAGTATTTACTCCATTCAAATTCAATATAATTCCTAAAATAAAAGCATACACTAAAGGAAGTCTTAATATCTTTTTAATAGATTCTATTGCTGTAAAATTTCCTTTTGCAGTAACATAAAATCCAACTGTATTTTCATATAATAAAGAAGCCAAAGTTACAAAAATAAATATATTTACAACTTGAGGTTCTAGTAAAATCATAGCTAAAGGAATTCCAAAATATCCAGTATTACCTGTACCACAAGTAAAAGCTAAAGTATTAATACTTGAATCAGTCCAATATTTTTTATACCTAATAAGAATATAAAAAGCAATGGCACTTCCAAATAAAAATATAAATATTGGTAAAAAAGCTATTTGAATATTGATTTGTATGGACATAGTTGCAAAAAATATTACAATTGGGCCTAAAATATACACTAATAAAAATGCAATAATATCTCTTCTTACTTTAAAATACTTAGCAAGGAAATATCCAATAATAATATTTAAGTATAAAGGAAAAATCTTTCCAAGGAGAATAAAAAATAAGTACATAACTTTCCTTAAAATCTGAAAGATAATACTATAGCTAAAATGAATTTAATAAGGCATAATAATTTTTTTATTTTGAAGTTGTTATAAAAAGAATAAGGAAGTAAATGTGATAATAAAAATCATGGAGAGGGAGAAAAATCCAGAATAAGTTTATAATAATTACACTATGTTTATATATTTTTGTAGTAACAAATATACTTCACATTTACTTCTTATGCGGGAATTATAATAAATTTAGATGACTTTAGTATGACTTTTGACCCTCTTTTGAAAAAATTTAAAACTTTTTTTCAAATACTATTTTTTCAACCTTAATTTATTATATTGCAAATGTAAAACTGTTGCTATTGTTCTAGTATATGGTGCATCTAAACCTTGTTTTTCACAGTTTCTTATAACCACTCCACAAATATCATCAAGTTCTAAATCTCTATTATTTTTTTTATCTACCCACATTGAGGGAACTATTGATTCAAATTCTTTCATAAGCTCAAACATCTCATCAACATCACTTTCAGATATATTTACTTTTACTGCATGGGATGCTTGCCCTGCTTCTTTCATCAAATTATAAACTAAAATTGAAGTTTCATCTTTATTTATTAAAGTACCAGACTTTTCTTCAAGTAATGTACATATTGCATTTACACCATTATTTATAATCAATTTTTTCCATAATTCTAATTTTATATTATTAGTTAAAATTGTTGTAGTATTTGCATTGTCAAGTTCTATTTTTAATTTTTCTAAAAACTCTTGTGAATGTTTTGTTGGCTTTATACTTCCAAGTATAGTTTGCACTTCTCCAACTGCTTCAACAAAACCTTGTTTTATTATATGAACAGCAATTAATCTTGTAAGTCCTCCAATTATAAACTCTTTTGGTAGATAATTTGCCATTTTATCTTCATTTTCTACCCCATTTTGCAAAGAGATAAAATATGGAATTTTATTTTCATTTTTTATCCATAATGATAATTTTTCACTTACTTCATTTGTACTCATAGATTTTGTTGCAATAAATACAGCATCTATACTATTAACATCAATTGATTTTAATTCATCTATTGATATTACATCTAAATAATCTTCAAAAATAAAATCTGGATGAGTAAGTTTTAATTTGTTATTTTTTAAGTAATTTAGATTTTCACCTCTTGCTACAAACTTTACATTATGTCCTTGCATAAGTAATTTAACTCCATAAAAAGAACCGACTCCACCTGCACCTATAATAATAAAATTCATTTTTAATCCTATATCAATATTTTAAAATATATTATATACAAATTGAGTATAATTAAAATAAAAAGGGATTATTTTGATAAGACTTGGTTCAAATTCACCAACAAGAGCACTAATTTTAAAAAACTTTGGTATTGATTTTATTCAAAGTGGTGGAGAGTTTGATGAAGATAGCATAACAACAACAAATCCTAAGTCATTTTGTTATGAAGCAACTAAAGGTAAATTTGATGAATTATACAAAAAATATACAGTTAAAGAGTTACCCTTATTAGTTGCTGATAGTGTTGTTACATGCGACAATAAACTTTTAAGAAAAGCAAAAAATCTTGAAGATGCAAGAAGAATGTTAAATTTGCAAAGTCAAAATAGTACTACTATAATTACATGTATGATTTATAAATCTTTAAATCTTGAACTTATTGATATCTCTTCAACTACTTATGAATTTGATAAATTTGATGAAAAACATATACAAGAGTACATAAACTCAGGTGAATGTATGGGGAAAGCTGGAGCTATTATGGTTGAGGGGTTTTGTAAACCATACATTAAAAGTGTTAAAGGTTATGAATCAACAGCAATGGGACTTTGTGTAGAAAAGTTAAAACCATTTTTATAAAGGATAAATTGTGCCACATTTAAAATTCGAAATAAACAAAAAAGTATCAGATGATATAAAAAAAGAGTTTATTTTAAAAATAGAAGATGCTTTTTCAGAAGTTATGGATACAGATAAAGGACATATTGCAATCTCAATAAATGAAGTTGGAAAATATGATATTAGTATTGGAAGAGCTGTTGATGGTGATGACATATGTTTAATGAGTTTAGATATTAGGCATGGAAGAACAATAGAACAAAGAAGAGAGTTAGCCTTGAGATTTATGGCTATTGTAAATGAACTTTTTAAAGTTGACAATAGAAATCAATATTTAACTTATACAAAACATGATGGGGAAGATTTTCATCTAATTGAAAGGTATCTTCCCTCATGGACACTAAATGAAGACTTTTTAGCTTAAGCCTTGTTCTTTATGCATTTTTTTAGCTACTGTTATAGAGTTAAAAAGAGATGGCAAAAGAATCAAAGATACAGGAACAGCAGTTATTACAATAAATGATTGTAAGGCTGTGATTCCTCCTGAACCAACAGAAATTAAAATTATTGCTAAAGCCCCCATAAGTACTCCCCAAAAAACTCTTAAGTAAGCATTTGGTTCTGTACTTCCACTTACAACTACACTCATTGTATATGTCATTGAGTCACCTGTAGTTATAATAAAGATAGTCGTTAAAACTAAAAAAAGTATTGAAATAATCAAAGGGAAAGGAAGATTTTGTGTAATAGCAAGAAGTGCAGCTGGTAAATTGAAACCTTTAAACGCTTCACTAATTACTCCAGGTTCTGCAATTTCATATGATAAACCAGCTCCACCTACAATTGTAAACCAAAACATTGTTACAAGTGGTGCTATAAAAGATACTGCTAAAATTAACTCTTTTATACTTCTTCCTCTACTTATTCTTGCAATAAATATAGCCATCATTGGACCATAACCTATAAACCAACCCCAAAAGAAAACTGTCCACCAACCAAGCCAAGAAGTATCAGCTCTATATGTTGCAATTGGTATAAAATTATTAATCATATTACCAACACCTTGAATATAACTATTAATAATAAAATTTGTTGGACCTAGAATAATAATAAATGCCACTAAAAAAAGAGCTAAATATACATTATATCTACTAAGTATTTGAATACCTTTTGTTAGTCCACTAAGAGCAGATAAAGTATAAACAATAATTGCAAATACAATAATACTAGATTGAGTTAAGAAACTATTTGGTATATCAAATAATTCATGTAAGGAATATGAAATTTGTAAACCTAAAAAACCTATTGGACCTATTGTTCCAGCCGCAACTGCAATAATACAAAAACCATCTACTATTGATCCAAATTTTCCATGTATAACTTTTTCTTTAAATACAAAATAAAGAAGTGTTCTAGGTTTTAAAGGTAAACCTTTTTCATAGTGTAAATACATCAATACAATTGAAGTTAATGTTCCTAAAATTGCCCAAGCTAAAAATCCCCAGTGTACAAAAGATTGAGATAATGCATTAATAGCTTTTTGAAAGTTTGAATCAGTTTGTTCAAATATTGGAGGTGGTGTTATAAAATGTGCAATTGGTTCCCCTGCTGCCCAAAAAACACCTCCTCCTGCTAGAAGAGTACAAAGTATAATTGCTATCCACTGAAATGTACTCATTTCTGGATTATTTAACTTTCCTAAAATCACACTTCCTGTTTTAGAAAAAGCTAAATATACACCAATTAAAAAAGTTAAAAGTAATAAAACTTGCCAATATGCTCCAAAAACTTTTGAAGACCAAGCAAATCCATCATTTACTAAAGTTGATAATAGTTTTGCATCAATAAATGATATTAAAACAAATGATACTAAAAATAGCGTACTAAAAAGCAAAGTGATTTTATCTATTTTTTCTGTGTTTTGTAGATTTTGTTTGTTTACATCCACAAGTTACCCTTTATAATTTATTATGAAATTTGATAAAATACAAAAATTAATATATTTAAAATCACTTATATCAAATATTAAAATAGAATAAATTTTGAAAGTATTTAAAATTTAAGTAGTATCTTTAGAAGATTATATTTAAGGATATAAATTTTGTAATTTATAGTTTCGCGCGTATTCTAACCAAAAAAAATTATATTTGCTTTAAAAATAATAAAAAAGTAGAAAAAATTTATATTTTTTCTACTAATTGTTTTGCAGTTAATTCTAAACTCTCTTCAACTTTAGAAGTCTCACCATGGACAATAAAGTGGTCTTCATACTCAAAAGAAGTAATATTTACACAAAGTCTTGCTTCATTTACATATTCTAAAATTGCACTTGCAACTCCACTTTGTTTTTGAGAATCACTAAAAACATACCATTTGTCATATTTTGAAGCAAGTGCACTTAGCATTTTTCCATCAAGTGGTTTTACAAATCTTAAATCTAAAATAGCAATATCTTCATTATGAAGTTTTTCTGTTTCGCAAGCTCTTGAAACTCCAGCTCCATATCCAATAAATAACTTATTTGAACTTCCATCTTTTAAAAGTTGAGATTTACCAAGCTCAAAAGGTGTTGATTCATAGCCAAGCTCTTTAAATGCACCTCTTGGATATCTAATAGCACAGGGTTTATCTAAGGTATATGAAAAGTTAATTGCTTGATGTAAAGATTGATTATCTCTTGGTGCAAAAAGAATCATGTTTGGTAAAAATCTTAAATATGAAATATCAAAAGCACCTTGATGTGTTTCTCCGTCATTTCCTACGATTCCTGCTCTATCAATTGCAAAAACAACAGGTAAGCCCATAATACATACATCATGAATTATTTGATCATATGCTCTTTGTAAAAAAGTAGAATAAATAGTGATATATGGTTTAAAGCCCTCTTTTGCCATTGCTGCCATTGAAGTTACTGCATGTTGTTCTGCAATTGCAATATCCCAAAATCTATTTGGATGCTCTTGCATTAATCTATCTATACCTGTTCCACTAGGCATTGCAGCTGTTACTCCAACTACATCATCATGTTCATTTGCTAATGCACTTAAAGCATCAGCATATACAGCAGTTGCAGACTTTGGTCCTGCTTTTTTCTTAAACTCTCCTGTTTTTACATCAAAAGGTCCAACTCCATGCCATTTCTCATTTTGACCCTCAGCAATAGCATAACCTTTTCCTTTTACTGTTTTAGCATGTACAATAACTGGTTTTTTAAGATCTTTTGCTATTTGTAATGTATCTATTATCTCTTCAAGATTATGTCCATCAATTGGTCCAATATAATCAATTCCCATCTCTTCAAAAATTACACCTGGAGTAATAAGTTTTATACTCTCTTCAATCTTTTTAGCGATATAATTAGCACCCTCTGGTAGCTTTTGTATAATGCTTTTATCTATTCTATCTCTAAGTTTTTGATAAAATTTTCCTGCTAAAATTTTACTTAAATATTTTGAAATTGAGCCAATTGGCTTGGCTATACTCATTTCATTGTCATTAAGAATTATTATAACGGGAAGTTTAATATCTCCCAATTCATTTAATGCTTCATAAACCATTCCTGCTGTCATAGAGCCATCACCTATCATAACAACAGGAACTCTTTGCTCATCATTGATTTTAATAGCTTTTGCTGCACCTACAGCTAGGGAGATAGAAGTAGAGCTATGTCCTGCTACAAAATAATCAGCACTGCTCTCTTTAGGTTTTGTAAATCCACTTAATCCACCAAATTGCCTAATAGTTTCAAACTTTTCCCATCTACTTGTCAAAAGTTTATGGGGATAACATTGATGAGATACATCAAAAATAAATGGATCATTTTGGACATCAAAAACTTTGTGCATTGCAACTGTTAATTCAACTGCACCTAATGTTGAACTAAAATGTCCTCCATTTCTGGATACTACATCAATAATTCGTTCTCTAATTTGAGTACAAAGTTCTTCTAATTCGCCTAAATCTCTACTCTTTACATTCATAACAAAATCTTCTATTTTAATTTTTTTAATACTTCATCCAATACTTTTAATACTTTCGTATTTTGTTCATCACTTCCAATAGTAATTCTTATAGCATTAACTTTATAACTTGTTAAGTCTCGAACAATTATACCTTCTTGAAGTAAATTTTGTGCAACTTCTGAAGAGTTATACATCTTATCAAACTTTATTGCTATAAAATTTGTATAACTTTCAATAAAAGAAAAACCTTTAGTTTTTGCATACTCTTCATATCTTTTCATTTGTTCAAAGTTTTTTCTTATACAATCAACTACAAACTCTTCATCTTTTAAAGCTTCAACTGCAGCTGCTAAAGATAGCGTAGTAATATTAAAAGGAGGTCTTAACTTATAAAGATTTTGAATAATCTCTTTTTTTGCAATACCATATCCTACTCTCATACCACCTAATGCATAAGCTTTTGAAAAAGTCCCAAGATAAATCACATTTGGAAACTTTGAAATAAGTTCATCAACTACAATTTTTTTCTTTTCATCTTTAAAAGCTGCATATTCATGATATGCTCCATCAACAACTACTAAAGTTTTTTCATCTATTTCTTCTAAAAATTCATAAACATCTTTAGTATCTAAGCACTCTCCTAAAGGATTATTAGGTAAACACAAAAATACCATATCAGGTTTATGCTCTTTATAAAGTTTCCTAAATTGATCTAAATTGTGCTCATCATCTTCTGTTCTAATAATTGTTGCACCTGTTTGTTTTCCATAAATTTCATACATTGCAAATGTTACATTGCTCATAAGAAGTTTTGAATTTTTGTCACACTTTGCATGAATAGCAAACTCCAATATTTGATCACTTCCTGAGCCCATGATTATATTAGAACTTTCAACTTTAAACTTATTTGCTAAAGCTTCTTTTAATTCAAACATTGAGTCATCTGGATACATAAACATATTTTTGGCAATCTCTTGAACTTTTTTTGTAACTTTTGGTGAAGTTCCATATGGATTCTCATTTGATGCAAGTTTAATTATATCTTTTGCATCAACGCCATATTCTCTTACAACAAGTTCGATTGGTTTACCAGCTTCGTATATTTTTACATCATCTAAAACTTTATTAAATTGCATCTTTCTTCCTAATTATAAACTTCGATTTTAACACTTTAGTTTTAAAAAAAACTAAATTTTTTTATTAGATATCATCTGCTTCTTTTACATAAGATCCTAAAAATTTTATACTCTCTTTATGTTTTGCAAATATTTTTTGTATATGTTCATCATCTTTATGACCATCAAAATCAATAAAAAAGATTGAAACACCCTCAACAATATGTGATTTAATTTTCGTAAGATTTATTTTAGCCTCGTTAAAATCAGTTAAAAACTCGACTAAAGCACCACTTTTATTTGGAAGTTTTACTAAAACAGATGTTTTATCTTTTCCACTTTTTGCATTTTCAAAATCACTAACAATAAAAAATCTTGTTCTATTATTGTCTTTATCTTCAATATTCTCAAATAAAATTGGAAGATTATACATCTTTGCTCCAACATGAGAACAAATAGCAGCACTTCCTTTTTCTTTTAATGCATATTGTACTGCTTTTGTTGTTGATTCAACAGGAATGAGTTCAACCTCATCAAGACCAACATTTTCTAAAAATTTTCTACACTGTTCAAATGCAATATCTTTTGAATAAATCTTTTTAATATCTTTAACTTTATCACATGTTGTAGCTAAAGTATGATGAATATCTAAAATAACCTCAGCAATGATTTTTAAATCATATTTAGTTAGACAATTAATAGTATCACTTACAATTCCATTTGATGAATTCTCTATTGGAACAACACCAAATTTTGCTTTTTTTGTATAAACTTCTCTAAATACACCTTTTATTGAAGCAATTGGTAAATATGAACTCATAGCACCAAATCTAGTCTCCGCAGCTTGGTGAGTAAAACTTCCAGCAGGTCCTAAAAAAGCTACATTTTCTGGTAATTCAAAATTTCTTGATATTGCAAACACTTCTAAAAAAAGTGCTTCAATTGCTCTTCTATTTAACTTTCCTGTATTAATATTATCAAGTCTATCAATAATAGCTCTTTCTCTTTCAGGTCTATAAATAGAACCCCCACTATTTGCTTTTAAAACGCCAACTTGATGAACGATATCCATTCTTTTATTAATTAAATCTAACATTTCATTATCAATACTATCAAGTCTATTTCTTAGCTCTTCTAATCCCTTTTCACTCATAAACTTCTCCCTTTTAAAAGTGTTAAAACTTCACTCATGTCTTTACAAATAGTATCAGGTTTTTCTTCTTGCTTTAATGTAGGTAAGACTTCATTTGCATCTTTAATTTTACCACTTAAAACTAATACTGCTTTCATTCCAAGCTTTTTAGCTCCAAGTAAATCACCCATCATATCATCACTTATTATTGTGATTTTGTTAAAGTTATCACAATCAAGTAGTTTTCTAGCTTCATTATAAAAATTAAAACTTGGCTTTCCAACAACTTTGTAATCTTTATTTACAGCAAATTTAATCATACTCATAATTGCACCAACTCCTGGATACCTTGAGCCATCTTTAGAATAAATAGATGTTTCATGCATTCCAATTAAATCATCAGTTTTTAAAGCACACTCAATCATTTTGGAATAATCTTCATTTGTATACTCTTTTTTTATTGATACAATTAAAGTTTCTGGATTATCATATTCAAGTTCATATTCCATTTGTGTTAAAACCTTTGGAAAACTATCTTGTCCAAAAGCTGCAACTTTTCTTTTTTTTGCAACATCTTTTAAAATAACAAAAGGATCAATATAATTTTTTTCTTTTATATTAAATCCTAAATCTTTTAAAAATTGCAAAAAATCTTTACTTAATTTTTTTGTGTTGTTTGTAATTACAACATAAGGTATATTATTCTCATTTAGATAATCTATAAACTCTATTGAACCTGCGATTGGTTTTTTATTTATATCATCAATTAAAGTACCTTGAACATCTATGAAAAACATTTTATTTTATATATTCCTCTTCAAGTGCGATTATATCTTCAAAAGTTTCTCTTTTTCTAATTAATCTATCTTTTCCATCTTCATAAGCTATTTCAGCCACTTTACCTCTTGTATTATAATTACTTGCCATTGTAAAACAGTATGCTCCTGCACTATAAATTGCAACTAAATCATCATGCTGCGTTTTTGGAAGCTGTACGTCTTTTGCAAAAAAATCACCGCTTTCACAAACTGGACCTACTAAATTACAATCGTTAAACTCTTGGTTATCATTTAAAACTTCAACTTTATGATAAGCATTATACAAACTTGGTCTTAGCAAATCATTCATAGCTCCATCAACTATTACAAATCTTTTATTCCCATTTACTTTTTCATATAAAACTTTAGTAACAAAAACTCCAGAATTCCCAACTAAGAATCTTCCTGGTTCACAAACTACTGTAATATCTAAACCAAATAAACACTCTAATATTGATTGGGCATACTCATTTGTATCTATAAGTTTCTCATCATCATAAATAATACCTAAACCACCACCAACATCAAAAAATGATAATTCAATTTTAATAGCAGCAAGATTTTTAACTAAATCTGAAACAATTTTTACAGACTCTTTAATTGGCTCTAATTGTGTTAATTGTGAACCTATATGTAAGTGAATACCTCTTGGTTCTAAATAATCTGAATTTTTACATTGAATATACATTCTTTTAGCTGTATCTATATCTACTCCAAATTTATTCTCATGTAATCCAGTTGATATATATGGATGTGTTTTTGGATCAATATTTGGATTTACTCTTACAGATATTCTTGCAACAATATCAAGCTCTTTTGCTATTTGTTCAACTCTATTAAGCTCCGCATCACTTTCAACATTTATCATCAAAATGCCTAGAGTTAAAGCCTCTTTTATTTCACTATCAATTTTTCCTACTCCAGAAAATATTATTCTATATGCAGGTATTCCTACTTTTAAAGCTCTTTTTACTTCTCCAATTGATACACAATCTGCACCTGCACCTAAATTTGCCAAATGTTTGATAACACTTAAATTTGAATTTGCTTTTACCGCATATGCAACTAGTGATTTTCTTGCTTTAAATGAACTTTTAAGTTCATTATACTGCTTTGTTATATGATCAAAATCATAAACATAATATGGTGTTTGATATTTGTTAGCTAACTCTTTAAAATTAATACTCATTCTTTTCCCTATAATTCATAAAATTTCAATTTAAAACTTCAATAAATTCTAAATAAAAACTTCTTTTTTAAATAAATAGCAATGAAAAGTTTAGCTTAGAAATTTACTATAAGTAAAAATCCAAGCTAATATTTTTTAATAAAATACTATTTATCAGTACCATTCCAAGCAATTGATGGTCTACCATTTTCATCAAAGTTAACAGCAGGCATTCCCATTAGATTATATCCACAATCAACATAATGAATCTCTCCTGTTACTGCACTACTTAAATCAGAAAGTAGATACATTCCAGAGTTTCCAACTTCACTTGTTGTTACATTTTTCTTCAATGGAGAGTGTGCTTCATTCCATTTAAGCATAAATCTAAAATCACCAATTCCAGCAGCTGCTAAAGTTTTAATAGGTCCTGCACTAATTGCATTTACTCTTGTTCCATCTTTACCTAAATCTTCAGCTAAATATTTTGTAGTCATTTCTAAAGCTGCTTTTGCAATACCCATTAAGTTATAGTTTGGAATATATTTAGCTCCACCATAATAAGTTAATGTAAGTACTGAAGAGTTTTCACTTAAAAGTGGTTTTAACTCTCTTACTACTTCAATTAATGAATAAACAGATATATCCATAGCAATATCAAACGCCTCTTTAGAAATATCATAAAATCTTCCTGAAAGTCCCTCTTTTGGTGCAAATGCAATTGAGTGAACAATAAAATCAATTTTACCCATATCTTTTTCAAGTGATTCTTTTAATGCTTTAATCTCTTCTGGTTTACTAACATCACAAGGATAAACATAATCAGAGCTTCCAAACTCAGCAGCGATTGGTTCAACTCTTTTTTTTAGTGAATCATTTAAATATGTAAAAGCAATTTGCGCACCTTGTTCAGCACAAGCTTTTGCAATACCATATGCAATTGATTTATTATTTGCAACCCCTAAAATAACACCTTTTTTACCCTTCATAATCATCTATATATCCTTTGTTTTTTCTATAATTTCAATAAAATCTTCTTTATTCCAAGAAGCAGTTCCAATTAATGCACCATCAACATTATTTAAAGAGCAAATCTCTTTTACATTATTTACTTTTACGCTTCCACCATAAAGTAAAGGTTTAGAAATTTTCTTTTTAATAGCATTGTGTACATTAACAATATCTTCATTTGTAGCAGTAACTCCTGTTCCTATAGCCCAAACTGGTTCATATGCTAAAATTAGATTCTCATAATTTGTGTCAATTCCTACAAATTGCTCATAAATATACTCTAATGTTTTTTCCAAGCCTTGTTCTTTTACTTCTAAAGGCTCTCCTATACAATAAATAATTTTATATCCAAGCTCTTTATAAAAATTAAATTTTTCAGCTATTTGTTCTTGAGTCTCACCTAAAACATGTCTTCTTTCACTATGCCCAATTAAAATTGTTTTAATACCAAACTCATCTAATTGTGAAGTGCCAATTTCACCTGTAAATGAACCTTTTATTGTTGCATATGCATTTTGTGTTCCAAGTGTTAGGTTTGGTACTGTATTAAATCTATCAAGACTTGTAGCTGTTGGGAAAACAATTATTTCATTTTTGATACTATCTTTTTTCAAATAATCATTTATAAAAGATATAAACTCTTTTGTTGATTGCCTTGTATGGTTAGTTTTAAAATTTGATGCAATAATTACCATTTTTAACCTTCAATTACCAGTGCTTTAACACCTGGAAGAATTTTTCCTTCAATTAATTCTAAAGATGCACCACCACCTGTACTTATAAATGTCATATCATCTTCATCACCTGTAACTCTAACTAAATCAGCAGTATCTCCACCACCAACTACAGTTGTTGCATATGAACTTGCTACTGCGTGAGAAATTTTTGCACTACCTTTTGCAAATTTATCCATTTCATAAACACCCATTGGACCATTCCATAAAATTGTATGTGCATCTTCAATTGCTTGTGAAAATAATAGTGCAGTTGCTGGTCCTATGTCAAGTCCCATCCAATTTTTAGGTATTTCTTGAACTGTTGTTGCTTTAGCAAAAGATTCTTCATCAAAAGTTTCTGCAATAACAACATCAACAGGAAGATAGAATTTAACTCCTAAATCTTTTGCTTGTTCCATTATTTTAGCAGCTTCTGGAATTAAATCGTCTTCAACTAAAGAGTTTCCAACTTCATAACCTAAGGCTTTTAAAAATGTAAATGCCATTCCTCCACCAATAATAATCTTATCAACTTTAGGTACAAGATTATAAAGTGCTTCTAGTTTTCCTGAAACTTTAGAACCACCAACTATTGAAACGAAAGGTCTTTTAGGTTCATTTACTATGTGATAAAAAAATCTAATCTCTTTTGCAAGTAAAAAACCTGCTGCTTTATGATTTATATCAAAATATTTTGATATCCCCTCAACAGAGGCATGAGCTCTATGAGAAACCCCAAAAGCATCATTTATATAAATATCTGCCATTGAAGCTAATGTTTTACTTAAATGTTCATCATTTTTTGTTTCACCAGCTTCAAATCTCATATTTTCAAGTAATAAAATTTCACCACTTTTTAGCTCACTAGCCATTTTTAAAGTCTCTTCACCTATTACATCTTGCGCCATTTTAATATCTTGTTTTAATAAGGTATGTAATCTTTTAGCTATTGGTTTTAAAGAATATTTTTCTTCAAATCCATCTTTAGGTCTGCCAAAATGTGAAGCTAAGATAACAGAACAATCATTATCAATACAATACCTTATTGTATTTAAAGCACTTCGAATTCTTCTATCATCTGTAATATTATTGTATTCATCAGTTGGTACATTAAAATCGCATCTAATAAATACTTTCTTTCCTGAAATATTTATATTTTTAATCTCTTGTAAATTCATTGAGTTCCTTATTTATTAGCTACAAAAATAGCCATATCAATAAGTCTTGAAGAGTAACCCCACTCGTTGTCATACCAAGTCATAACTTTGATCATATCTTCACCAATCACTTGTGTTAAATCACTTGCAATTATTGTAGAGTTAGTATTTCCAACTAAATCACTTGAAACCATCATCTCATTATCAACTGCAATAATTCCTGCAAGCTCTTTTGCTTTTGATTCAAATAATGCATTTACTTCTTCTTTTGTAGTTTTTTTACTAACTACTAAGTTTACATCAACCATTGAAACATTTGGAGTTGGAACTCTAACACTTTGTCCATGTAATTTTCCATCAAGTTGTGGCATAACAAGTTTCATAGCCTTAGCAGCACCAGTTGTAGTTGGAATCATATTAAGAGCACCTGCTCTTGATCTTCTTTTGTCTTTTTTATGTTTAACATCAAGAATATTTTGATCATTTGTATATGAATGAATTGTTGTCATTAATCCTTTTTCAATACCAAATGCATCATCAAGTACTTTTGCAACAGGACCTAAACAATTTGTAGTACAAGAGGCATTTGAAACAATTGCTTCACCTTTGTATTTATCTTCATTTACACCCATAACAAATGTAGGAGTATCATCTTTTGCAGGAGCAGACATTACAACTTTTTTAGCTCCATTATCTAGGTGTATTTGGCATTTTTCTTGAGTCAGATAAGCACCTGTACACTCTAAAATAACTTCAGCACCACACTCTTTTGTAAATGTTAATTCACTTGCATCTCTTGTTGAGTACAATTTTGCTTTAACATTTCCCATTATTAAATAATCATTTTCTACTTTTATTTCACCGTCAAATGTTCCATGAACAGTATCATATTTTGTAATATATTCTAACATTTCAGGTGTTGCAGTATCGTTTATTGCTACTAGTTCAACATCATCTCTATTAGCAATAATTCTTGCAACACATCTTCCAATTCTACCAAAACCATTTATTGCAACTTTTACAGCCATACTATACCTTTATATTTATTTGTAAATTTTAGATATTTTATCCAAAAATTGCTATAATATTATTTAATTATATACTAAAAGGATAAAATGAGTGCGTATAGCAGTGTTTGGAGGTAGTTTTGATCCACCTCATATTGCACATGAAAAAATAGTTTTTAAAGCATTAGAAAAGCTTGATGTAGATAAATTATTTATTGTGCCAACATATTTAAATCCTTTTAAGGCTGATTTTCACTTAGAGCCAAAGAATAGATTTTTGTTATTGAAAAAACTTTTTGAAAATGAAAACAAAGTAGAAATTTGTGATTTTGAAATTATGCAAAACAGAAAAGTTCCTTCATATGAAACTATCTCATATTTAAAAAAATCTTACGACTTATCTAAAATATATTTAATTATTGGAAGTGATAATTTTAAAAATTTAGAAAAATGGTATAAAATAGATTCATTAAAAAATGACGTAGAATTCGTTCTTGCAAAAAGAATTGGCTTTTTAAATGAAAATTTAGATAGTATAAAAACTTTAAACATAGATATTGATATTAGTTCAACTAATTTAAGAAACAATATCGACTTAAAATACATCCCAAAAAAAATACAAAATGATGTAAAAACATTATTTAAAACCAACAAAAAAGGCAATTAAATTGAACAAAACGATTGAAAAAATAAGAGATATTCTTAATGAAAAAAAAGCAGAAAACATTGAAGTTTTAGATTTAAGACAAAAAGACTACATTGTTGATTATGTAGTTATTGCAACTACATTAAACTCAAAACATGCTTTCTCTTTATTAAATTACTTAAAAACAGAATTAAAACCAGATGGTGAAGAGTTTTTAAGAGTTGATGAAGATGATGATTGGACTATTATTGATTTAGGAGATGCATTTATTCATCTTATGAGTGAAGCACATAGAGAAAAATATAATTTAGAAGAGTTTTTAGAAGAGTTAAAACAAAGCAAAGAGTAAAAATACTCTTTGCTATTCTTGTCCTGTAAGAAGTCTATTATAATTTCCAGTGGCATGTTTAGCACCACCCATATTACCTGTAAGTATTGCATATCCTACGATAACTATGAAAATTAAAATAAACCATTTCATTACATAATCTCCTTCGCCTTTATTCCTAAAAGATTTAAAGTAACTTTTATAGTAAGTGCTACTAAACTTAATACTTTTAAATATTTATTTTGTTCATCTGAATCAATAATTTTATAATCATTATAAAACTTATGTACTGATGAAGCAAGAGAATTTAAATAATCTGTTACTTTTTGCATATCTCTTTTAACAAATGCTTCTTGTAGTATTGATGGTAAAAGAAGTGATTCATACACTAAATTTATAGCATCTGCGTTTAATCCATCAAAACTTTCACCTACTACATCATCAAAAGTTAAATTTGCTTTTTTAAAAACTTGATTTATTCTAGCATATGAATAATTAATATAAAAAACGGGATTTGAACTATCTTGATTTTTTAAGATATCTAAATCAAACTCTAAGTGAGTATCACTTTTTTTAGTTAAAAATACAAATCTTAAGGCATCAGAACCAATCTCTTGTGATATATCACTCATCAAAATTACATTTCCTGCTCGTTTACTCATTTTATAAGGTTCTCCACCTTTAAGCAACTGAACCATTTGAGATAAAAGCACTTCAAGTTTTGAAGAATCATTTCCTAAAAACTCAATTGCAGCTTTAACTCTTGTAATATATCCATGGTGATCTGCACCCCAAATATTTATATATCTATCATATGCTCTATCATATTTATTTTTATGATAAATAATATCGCCAGCAAGATAAGTAGGTATTTTATTGTCTCTTACAACAACTCTGTCTACATCATCTCCAAACTGTGTTGATTTAATCCAAAGTTTTTCATCTTTTTCATATAAAGAGCCATTTTTTTCTAATACCTCTTTTGTTTTTTCCCAAGATGAATATAAAGACTTTTCACTAATATAATTATCAAATTCAATTCCTATATCAGCCATATCTTTTTTAATAATTTCTAAAACTTTATCTTTTGCAAAATGTGCAAGTTCAAGATATCTTGATTCATCATTAAAAATTTCTGTTCCAAACTCTTTTTGAACATCTTGTGCAATATCAAAAAGATAATCGCCTCTATAATATTTTTCTGGATACTCAACTTCTTCTTTTAAAATTGATTCTTTTCCTGCTAAGGCTAAAGATAAACCTAATAGATCCATTTGAGCACCAGCATCATTTACATAATACTCTGTTGTAATATCATAACCTAAGTGTCTTCCAATTCTAGCTAATGTATCACCTGCAATTGCTCCTCTAGCATGTCCTATATGTAATGGACCTGTCGGATTTGCACTTACATACTCTAAAAGAATCTTTTCATTTACATTTTCTTGTTTTGCGTATTCATCACCCAAAGACAATGACTCTTCACAAAGTTTTTGCAAAAATGAAGATGAAAGTTTAAAGTTAATAAAACCTTTTACAGCTTCAACTTTTTCAAACATTTCACTCTCTTCAAATTTTAAAGCAAGTTCATTTGCGATTATCATAGGAGATTTTTTCAACTCTTTTGCTAAAGAAAAAGCAACTGGAGTGGCAAAATGTCCCAATGTTATATCTTTTGGTTTTTCAAGTACTACATCTTTTTCTAATACTTCTTCAATATAATTTTTAACTATTTTTTGCAATCTATCATCTCTTTTTTATACAGTTTTAGATTCTTCTTTTTTTTCTTCTTTTTTAGCTTCACTTTTTTTATCTAATTCATCAACTTTATCAGTGCTTGCAACTTCTTCGTCTTCGTCATCTTTTACTGCTTTTTTGAAGTTTTTAATCCCACTTCCTAAACCTTTAGCTAGTTCTGGTATTTTTTTACCTCCAAATAGTAATAATACTACTAATGCAATTAAAATCCATTCTACTCCACCTGGCATACCCATCGTAGACTCCTTATAATTTTTTACAGATTATATCTACTTAATACTTAAAAATTTTATTTAATTTCTTATATCTACTTTTTATAATATTTTTTTGCTATGTTTATAAAATTAGTATTTTATTTTAATAAAAAATATTACAATTATTACAAAAAAACAATAATTATAAGAAAATAAATATTTAATAATTTTACTCTTAAACTATAATAAATAATATATCTCTTTTCATTTATTAAAAATAAATTATTTTTTACTAAAAATTAAATATTATTTATCCTAAAGTTCTATTATTAGCACTTGATTATAAAAATAAATAAAAAATTTATTATATTTTTGGTTTTACACAATCCTTACAAACGACTACTCTGTCATATATATGTCACTTAAAAGTCAAATAAAATGACTTTTTTTTATAATAAAATTATGAGTTAAGAATAATAGAAAAAAGCATTTTTTTTTGATTTTAGTCATTATTTATTTACTTTTTTTTGATATAATGCTTTCTTATTTAAATTATTAATTAATTTGTATTATTTAACTATACAATATATAATATTTGTTATATTTTCTTTAGTTAAACTGTAAGACGATTTAATGAAATACCAAAAAGGCAAAATATGGAAATTTATGAAAGAATCAATCAAATATTAAAAGAAAAAAAACTTACAAAAAAGGAATTTGCTGCTAGATTACTTGCTGTAAATCCAAAAGTTAATAGAATAGGTGAAGCACCATCTGTGTCTTCAATATATGCTTACTTAAATGGAACATCATCAATAAAAGCTGATTTTATTCCTTATATAGCAGAAGCATTAAATGTGGCAGAACAAGAGTTATTTGAAGATAATTCAAATAGTAGAAGTAGATACTTAAAGTATATATTAAAAGATTTGTCAAAAAATGAACTTGAATTAATAAAAAATAGAATTGAAGATTTATGTCATTGGGAACAAGAGATGACTAAACAAGTTGAAAAAATATATACTTATAAAACAAATAAGGATAAAATTGATGAGCTTATTTCATTACTTCCTTATATGCCAGATGCATTATATGATAATGTAGTTAAAAAAGTAAGAGAGATAAAAGATTTTACAGATAGCTACTAATGATTAAGAAAAAACTGTAAAACCTTGTACCCAAAAGCTGCAGCGAATATAGTACCAAAAACATTTAAAGCTATATTTGCAACAGCAATTATAAAAGAACTTTGAAAAAGAAAAAATGTTTCAATTGCAAATGTAGAATAAGTAGTTAATGCTCCTAAAAAACCTGTAGTTAAAAACATTTTTAAATTATCATTTAAATTATAATGGGCAAAAACTGCAAAAACTAAACCTATTAAAAAACTTCCTAAGATATTTACAACTAATATTCCTAATGGAAACTCTAAAGGAATATACTTATTAGTAAAATGTACAGTGTATGCTCTAGCAACTGCTCCAATAAATCCTCCAAAACCTATTGCTAAAACAGCAGGCCAATTAAAACTCATTTTTTGACTTTTCTTTTAATATTTCATTCATTTTTAATTCAGTTTGTTTAAACCAATCAGTATCATTTGAAGCTTGAACAGGTTCAAGATAAATCACTTTTACAATACCTGGATTACATGTAAGTTTTTTTGAGTCTAGTATCTTTCTTGTGTTTAACATAACAACAGGTTGAACTCTTAATTTTAATTTATTTGCAACCATCTTTGCACCACTTTTAAAAGGAAGTATAGTTTTTCCATCTGTTCTTGTGCCTTCTGGAAAAATTGCTATTGGTCTTCCTTTAGATAATCTATCTTTTGACTCTCTTAATAGTTTAACAAGTCCAGCTTTATTCTCTCTGTCAATAGATATCATTCTTGGAGCTTTTATGATATGTCCAAAAAAAGGTAAATCAGTAATCTCTTTTTTAGCTACCCATGCTAAGTTTTTTGAGTGTATATATTCCATTACTATAATATCTAATAAACTTTGATGATTTAAAATAACCATATCACATGTTTCGTCTAAAGAACCCTCTTCTTCTAATTTTATTCCAAGAAAAAACATTTGAAATTTCATCCATATTTTTATTACTTTATGTGTATGATTTCTAAATAAATACATGAAAAATATTGTAACCGCAACTGTTAATGAAAATTGTATAACAACTAAAAGTGCTCTAATTCTTGACAAAACTATCTTCCTTTACCCATCCAATAACTTTATTACTGTTATTATTGAACATTACTTTTATAAATTCATTTTTTTTATTTAATATTTCAACTTTTTTAAAATTATCTAATTGATAAAAAATTGTTGATTTATTTGTTGGTAAAATATATATCATAGTATTGTTCTTTAATACAGCATGCTTATTAGGCATTAGATATAATATTGCTATTATAATCAAAATCAGAAGAATTAATAAATAAGTTTTTTTTCTTTTCCAAATAAATAAAATAATAAAAATCAGTAAAAGTGCCAATAAAGCAACTTTTTTATAAAGCTCAAGATTTGAACTATTTGGGTTTAAATCAGTTTGAGTACTTACTAACTCATTTTCTAACTCTAAAGGTATTGATATTCTTTCAAAGCTTTTTGATGAAGTATTAAAATAAGTAAAATTTAATCTCTTTTTATGAATAGGAGCTACAATATAATATAATAAATGCTGTTCTGGATATTCATCTTCAATACTTGAAATACCTTGATCTTTTGAAAAATCATTTAAATAAAAATCTTCTAAATTTGAATATTTTGCATCTATATCAATAATTGTTAATAACTCATTATTATTGTATTGTTTAGTTTTATATGTATTTAAAACTAACTCTTTTGCAATAACATTTGAAAAACTATTATCTCCTTTTGCTAATTTAGAAAATCTAATATCTTTTGGCTTTAAATATGCAAAATCAATTAATTGATCATTTTTATATAACAATACTTGAAATGTTGGCATTATAAAATCTTGCTCATAAGCTTTAAAATAGTATATGTTTTCAAAACTATTATTATCTACAGCCATCCAAGCTTGTTCTGGATTTAAGACATTCATATTTTTTGAATCAACAAATCTTGTCTCAATTCTATCAAAATCATCTGTAGTAATTAAAGCTTTAATACTAATTTCAAATCTTTGGTTCTTATATATATTTTGAGGAAACTCTAAATAAGATAAATATAAATTTTTTGACGTAGGGACTGTTTTAACACTCTCTTCATTTAAGTAATCAAGACCATTAGAAGAAAATGTATCATCTTCTACTTGTGTATTTAATTGTTTATAAACATCTTCTTGAAAAACTGAACTCTCTTCATTTGTAAAAGTAGTATTAGCAAATATAATTTGTATAGTAAGTAATATTAGCAGTATTATTTTCATATTATTTTCTCTTTTAAGTAAAAGTAGTAGAAATATCTACTACTTTACTTTATTTAAAAAAGCCTTGTAGCATTCTTATTCCATCATCTCCACCAAGTAGTTGTTCTATTGCTCTTTCAGGATGGGGCATAAGTCCAAATATATTCTTTTCCTTATTACAGATTCCTGCAATTTGAGAAACAGAACCATTTAGATTTTGTTCATTTCCATCTTTTTCACAATATTTTAATAATATTTGATTATTTGATTCTAACTCTTTTAATCCTGTTTCATCAATAAAATAGTTTCCATCATGATGTGCAACGGGAATATTAACTATATCACCAATATTTAACTCTTTTAAAAATACATTATCATTATTAATAACTTTTAAATAGTTAAACTTAGAAATAAAATGTAAAGAGTCATTTCTTTTCATAGCACCAGGAAGTAAGCCTGCTTCTAAAAGAATTTGAAAACCATTACAAATACCTAAAACTTTACCACCATTTGAAGCATATTCTTGTACTGCATTCATAATATTTGCAAATCTTGCAATTGCACCACTTCTTAGATAATCTCCATATGAAAATCCACCAGGTATTACTAAAAGATCAGTATTCTCTGGTAAAGTTGTATCTTTATGCCAAATAATTTCTACATTACACCCAAGTTTTTCAAAGGCATATTTTGTATCATATTCACAATTTGTTCCGGGAAATTGTAATACTGTTACATTCATCATAATTAACCTACAATTTCAATTTCATAATCTTCTATTACAGTATTTGCAAGCAGTTTCTCACACATATTTGTAACTTCAGCTTTTGCAATTTCTTTGCTTGAAGAATTAAGTTCAATAACAATTTGTTTACCTATTCTTACATCTTTAACTACTTCTTTGAACCCCAATGTATCTAATGCATGATGTGTTGCTTTACCTTGATCATCTAAAACACCTTGTTTTAATGCCACATTTACAATTGCTTTCAAATTCTATCTCCCTAATTATTTATTTAAAATTCTATTTAATACTTGAGTATAGGCAACTTTTAGCCCACCTTTACCTTGTCTAAATCTATCTTTATCTAATGATTCACCAGATTCTATATCCCAAAATCTGCAATTATCAGGACTTAATTCATCTATTAAAATAATATTACCATTTTTATCTTTTCCAAACTCTAATTTAAAATCTACAAGTTTTAATCCTTTTTCAAAAAAGAAAGGTTTTAATATATCATTTATTTCTCTTGCAACTCTTCTAATTTTGTCTAGTTCATCTTGGTGTTTAACTAAACCTAAAATTAATGCATGTTGGTCATTTAATTTTGGATCTCCTAAAGCATCATTTTTATAATCAAACTCTACTAAAGTAAATGGTAATACTTTACCATTATCAATTCCTAAGTTTTTACTTAAAGATCCTGTTGCTATATTTCTTACAATAACTTCAATCTTTATTACTTCACAAGATTTATGAAGCATATTATTATCATCAAGCATTTTTACAAAATGAGTTTGAATTCCTTTTTCATTTAATAGTTCAAAAAGTGCACTTGAGATTTGGTTATTTAAAGCACCTTTTCCCTCTTCACTTGATTTTTTTTCTCCATTAAACGCTGTTAAATCATCCTTAAATTCAGAAACAAGAAAATTTTCATCTTCTGTTTTCCAAATTTTTTTCGCTTTACCCTCATATAAAAGTTCTGTCTTAGTCATTTTATTCCTTCTATTTCATAATTATTAAACTTTTTAAAATATTAATAGCTGAATTGATTTGATTATCATTTTGTATATCTTTTTTTGTAATAATCTCTTCTTTCTCTTTATCTTCTTCTTTCTTTTCTACTTTTTCTTTATCTTTTCCAGATTTTACTTCTTTTTTTGTTTTTTTATCTTCAACTTTTTCAAGCTCTTCTTCTAAATGTTTTTTTAAGTCTGCTTCTTTTATTTGAAAATCATTTGAAGGCTCAGTTACAGTTTTTCCTGCAAATGCAATAATATCAGGAGTTATTCCTTTTGCTTGAATAGTTCTTCCACTTGGTAAATAATATTTTGCTATTGTAAGCTTAATATTTTCACTTCTATCTTTTACTATTGGTAATACTGCTTGAACTGAACCTTTTCCAAAAGTTTTTTCTCCTATAATAATTGCTCTTTTATGATCTTGTAAAGCACCACTTACAATCTCACTTGCACTTGCACTTCCTGCATTTACTAAAACAACCATTGGGACATCAGTTAAAGTATTAGTATATTTTGCATAAAACTTTTCTTCATCACTTGCATCTCTACCTTTTTGAGATACAATTACACCTGAATCAACAAAAAGATCTGTTACTGATATAGCTTGTGCCAAAAGACCACCAGGATTGTTTCTCAAATCTAAAACTATACCTTTTGTTTTAGTATGTTTTTTTATAATATCTTTTAGTTTATCAGTCACTTTTTTATCAAAACTTGCAATTCTTAAATATAATAAATTATCATCGATTTTTTTTGAAAATACAGATTGCACTTTAATTATGTCTCTTACTATTGTTATTTTAAGAGGTTTATTTTCACCTTTTCTTACAACAGTCAAATTAATTTTAGTTTTTGGTTTTCCTCTCATTAATCCTACAGCATCATTTAAAGTCATATTTAATGTTGATTTATCATCAATTTTTAAAATTATATCTCCAGATTTTATTCCAGCTTCATATGCAGGTGTTCCATCAATTGGTGATATAACAGTTAATGCTGAGTCTCTCATTCCTACAGTAATTCCCAAACCACCAAATTCACCATTTGTTTGAATTGACATCTCTTTTGTAGATTTTTTATCCAAAAATGATGAGTGAGCATCTAATTCTTGCATCAAACCTTTTATTGCTTTATTTACAATCTCTTGAAGTTTAACATCATCAACATAGTATTTTTCAACTGTACCAATAACTTGTGTTAGTTTAGTTAATGATTCAAATCTACTTTGCGTTAGCTCCTCACTTTTTTCTTTTGCAAATAAACCATGCGAAAGTACTAAAGCAAAAGATGAAGCCAATAGAAATTTTTTCATTATTAACCTTTCATTTGTATAAGACTTGTATTATATTCAAACTTTTATAAAAGTAAGGTTTTATGAAAATTTTTGTAACATATTGATTAATTTTTTTAAAGGAAATTTATGAGTTTAAAAGAGAATGTGGATTTTGTTAAAAATGAACTAAATAGTGAAGAAAAATTTCTTGAAAGTTTTGTGAAAATTGAGAGATTTTATAAAAAAAATAAAGCACTAATAATTACATCTATAATAGTTGTTGTTGTAGCTATTATTGGATTTAGTGTAAAAAACTACATTGATAATGAAAATAAACTAAAAGCAAATATTGCTTTTAACAAATTTTTAAATGATGTAAACAATCAAGAAGCATTAAAAACATTAGAAGAAACAAATAAAAAACTTTACAATATGGCACTATATTTAAAAGCTAAAAAAAATGGTCAAACAGCTGATGTTAACGTACTTTTTTTCAATAGTTTAAGTAAATATCAAAAAGCTTTAAAAGAGCAAAGTATTGAAAAGTTAAATGATGTTTCAATGGATCCAAATTTTTTATTAAAAGAGTTTGCAATTTTCAATAAAGCATTAATTGAAGCAAAAGATGGAAAATATGAAGATGCAAAGATTACTTTAAAACTTATTCAAAAAGAGTCAAAAGCATATGAATTAGTGAAAATTTTAAATCACTATTTACTTACAAAATAGAAGGAAAAATCTATGAAATATTTCTTAATACTACTAACATCTCTTATAATTTTTACTGGTTGTTCTAGTAAAAAATATTTTGAAGTTGATGATACTTTAGGTGATTATGAATCAAATAGCGCTTCATTAAATGACAATATAAAATCATTTAACAAAGTTGGAGCGACTTTAGATAATGGTGAAATCATAACAAAAAAAGGTGTTTCAAATTTTCAACTTCCAGAAGGATTTGAATTTATAAATTTAAGTGAAGACACTGTTATTTCTACAAACTATTTAAATAAGATTTTATTAAATAAAACAGAACACGAATTTTCAACAGGAGTTGTTGCTGCAACATTAAAAGATAATATTTTAGCATTAGTATTTATGGATAACTCAATTGCTCTTTATGATATTAACACTAAAAATATATTAATGAAAGAGTATTATTCAAAATCTTTAGCAAATGATACAAGAATAGCAAATCCTTATTATATGGGAAGTCTAATTTTATTCCCAACATTAGATGGAAAAGTAATTGTTGTTTCTGCAAAATCAAACAAAGTTATTAGAACTATTGTTGTTGATGCAGATAGTAAATTTAATAATATAATATTTCTAGATGTTGTAAATGATACATTAATTGCTTCTAGTTCAAATAAAGTTGTATCTGTTGGAGCTGGAGTTGTAAATTTAAAAGAGTATAACATTAGAGATATAATAGCGCATAATCAAGATATTTTTATAGCAACAATTGACGGTCAAATAATAAAAACTGACATATCATTAAATATTCAAGATAGAAAAAAATATAAATATGCAAAATTTTATGCCCTAGCATATGGAAGCTCTCTTTATGCACTTGAATCACAAGGTTATTTAATCAATATTAGTAATGATTTTAAATCTGATAAAATTTATGACTTTTCATTTGATAATGAAGAAAATGTTATTGCAATTGATAATATTATATATCACAATGATGAGTATTTTATAGTTAAATAATCTAGTCTTTAAAACTATTTCTATATCTTTTCTTTAGTGAAAAGATTATAGAATAGCTATAATATAAATAAAGGCTTAGAGATTGGAAACTTCAAACTTCGATTTTAATTTTTCTACAACAAATAATAAAATTGAACTTTTAGGAAATTTAAATAAATCATCCCTTCCAAAACTTATCTCTTTTATAAATAATAATTTAAAATATACAATTGATTTAAAAAAACTTCATCATGTAGACTCTTGTTCACTTATCTATTTAATTTCACTTGAAAAACAAGGGAATATCCTAATAAATAATAAATTCAAAGATTTATATGAACACTACAAAAGATACTACTTAGATGAGATTCCAAAAGAAAAAGGCAATAAAAATTTTATAGAAAATATAGGGAAAACTACATATAAAAATCTTCAAGAGTTAAAAGTGTTTATTATTTTTTTAGGTGAACTTTTTTATTATTTTTTCTATTCTTTAATAAAACCTAATAAAATAAGATTTAAAGAGATGCTAAAATATATTGATGCTTCAGGAATTGGTGCTTTAGGGATCATAACTCTTACTTCTTTTTTAGTAGGAATAGTTATTGCTTATCAAGGCGCAGTTCAACTTGAAAAATTTGGAGCAAATATTTTTATAGTAGAAATGATTTGTATCACTATGTTTAGAGAGATTGCTCCATTATTAACAGCAATTGTTATTGCAGGTAGAACAGCTAGTTCTTATACTGCACAAATTGGTGCTATGAAAATAACAGAAGAAGTAGATGCTATGAAAACAATGGCTTTTGAACCTACAATTTTCATAACATTACCTAGAGTATTCGCACTTTTTATATCACTTCCATTATTGGTATTCTTTGCAGATGTAATAGCTGTTGGCTCTGGCATGATTGTAGCTTATATAGATTTAGATATAACATATGCTGAGTTTATAAATAGAATGTATGAAGAAGTAGGTATTAAACATTTTTTAATAGGAATTATTAAATCAATATTTTTTGGAATAGCAATAGCAATAATTGGATGTTATAGAGGTTTTCAAGTAAGAAATAATACAACAAGTATAGGAAAATATACTACAAAAAGCGTAGTAAATGCTATTTTTGTAGTAATTGCACTAAATGCTATTTTTTCAGTAATATTAACAGAAAGTGGTCTTTAATGAATGTAATAAAAGTAAGAAACTTATATACAAGTTTTGATAAAAATGTAATTCATAATAATATTAGTTTTGATATCAAAAAAAATGAAATTTTTGGTATTTTAGGAGGTAGTGGATCTGGAAAAACTGTCCTAATTAAACAAATTGTAATGTTACAAAAAATACAAAAGGGTGAAATTATATTTTTAAATGAGAACCTAAGTAATTTAACTTTAAAAAAAGAAGAAAATTTAAAATTACAATTTTCATATCTTTTTCAATTTGGAGCTTTATACTCTTTTTTAAATGTTCTTGAAAATGTTCAGGTTATTCTAAAAGAGTACACAAAACTTCCAAAAGATTTAATAACTAAAATTGCTTTAACAAACTTAAATATGGTTGGTCTTGATATAAGTAGTGCATATTTATATCCATCACAATTAAGTGGAGGTATGAAAAAAAAAGTTGCACTTGCAAGAGCATTAGCAAATCAACCAAAAATACTTTTTCTAGATGAACCAACTAGTGGATTAGATCCATCAAGTACTATTCAATTTAATGATTTGATAAAAAAATTAAAGAACACATTAGATTTAACAATAATAATAATTACCCATGATTTAGATACAATTAAATCAACATTAGATAGATTTATAATATTAAAAGATACAAAAATACATTTTAATGGAACACTTACTCAAGCTTTAGAGAGTAAAGATAAAATTACAAGAAGTTTTTTAACATTTAAAAAGGATTCTTATGCAAACAAGAATTAATTTTTTTAAAATAGGTACTTTTGTAATAGTACTATTTGTCCTTATGTTAATTTTTATATTTTGGTTAGGGAAATATGCATTTGTAGTTACAAAACAAGATAGTTATATGATCTATTTTAAAGAATCTGTATCAGGATTAAATATTGACTCTCCTGTTAAATTTAAAGGAGTACAAGTTGGAAAAGTAGAAAACATATCAATTAATCCTAAAAATTCCCAAGAGATAAAAATAAAAATTTCTGTAATAGAAAATACGCCTATTAAAAAAGATAATTACGCAACTTTGGGAACGCTTGGATTAACTGGATTAAAATATATTGAATTAAAAGGTGGAAGTAAAGATTCTAATCTTATACAAGAAAATAAATATAATGAAAGAGTAATTAATTCAAAAATCTCCGTTTTAGGAAACTTAGAAAATTCAAGCAAAGATATCTCAAAACAACTTACACAATTGCTTATTCAAACAAGAATACTTTTTAGTAATGAAAATATAAATAATTTTTCAGAATTACTAAATGCTAGTAAACAAACAGCAGTTAATACTCAAGAAATAACACAATATATAATTAATAATGAAAACAAATTAACACAAATTCTAAATAATTTAAATGATTTATCAATTACGAGTAAAAGTTCTTTTAATAATATGTCTGATTCTGCAAATAGTGTTAAAGAATCTGCTCTTAAAGTAATGGAACTCTCACAAAAAGTATTAAATGAAGTAGAAAAAGGTTCTTTTGATTTAAAAACTATTTCTCAATCAACTATTAATAATTTTAATGATGTTTTAAATCAATTTGAAAATAGTTTGATAAAAAGTGAAGAGTTAATAGAACAATTAAAAGAAAATCCAAGTGATATTTTATTTAAGAAAAATAAGCAAAAACTTGGACCAGGAGAATAAATGAGATCAATTACAATATTATTAATAAGCCTAGTTTTATTTACAGGATGTAGTTTAAAAGATCAATCTTTATCAAATAATAATTTTTTAATAAAATTTGATACAAATTATAAAGCTTTAAAAAATACTAAAAAATATATAAAGATAAATAAAGTCAAAGTAAACAATACTTTTAATAAAACTTATATTTTCTATAGCTACAAAAAATATAAACTAGATAAATATTCAAGAAATAATTGGAGTGATATACCATCAAATATGATTTATCAAGAACTTAAATTAACTTTTAATAAATCAAATTTATTTAATAACTCTAATTTATCAAATGCAGATTACATTTTAAATACGAATATATTTGAAATATATAATAAAATTGAAAAAAATAGTGCTTATGCAGTTTTAAATTTAAATTTTGAACTTATTAATACTAAAACTAAAAAAAGTTCATTTTACAATTACAATAAAGAAATTAAATTAGAAAAAAACACTCCTTATGATTTTGTAGTTACAGTAAATAATGCTTTTTCTATTATTCTTGAGAAGTTCTTAAAAGATCTTGAAAGTAAGACTTTTAAGAATTAAAATTTTTATTTGCAATGTTTTCAATAAAAACAGTTGCATATGATCCTTTAGGTAGTATAAAGTCTATTAAGCACTCTTGAGTAGCTTTGTTATACTTTATATCATTAATCTTTACAAAAACAAGAGCATCTCTTCTGTAGCCTTTTTCATAAATACTACTATCATCAAATCTCTCTTCAATTTCTCTTGATTTTAAAGTTGCTTTAAAGACTTTTCTTCCAGGAAGTAAACCAGTTGGACAAACTACTTTTTTATCAAAATTTTCTTCTAAAGTTGAAGTTATTTTTGATGATGTAAAAAATTTATCTTTTTTTAAATCATGAAAGACATCTCCATCAATAAGTTTAAACTTATCTTTTTGCAAACTTATTCTTTTAACTAACCATGAATTAAAAAATGCACTTTGATATGCAGATATAAGCATTTTTTCTAATTTTCTATCTTTTATATGAAGATTTCCTGAAACTAATTGCTTAGCTTTTTCTATATTTTCTTCAATATCCCTTCCAAATCTTTGAAAACCAAAATAGTTTGCCATACCAGTTTTTTTGATATTTTTAATACAATTTTGAATCAAAATTAATGTATCAAAATCTACTTTTTTAAGATTAATTTTAAATCTATTGCCTTTTAAATGACCAATATTTAACTTCTCTTTGTGTAAATATGTTTCTAAAATTTGAACTTTTTTGTGCTTAAATTTTTTAATATCTTTTGAATACCTTTTTGGAATAGATATATATTGTGTAGTTGTAGCATTTTTATCTTTTAAACCTGCATATCCTACTTCATTTTTATCTATTCTCAAAAAATTAGAGATTAAATCTATTAAGTCCCATGTACCTAAATTTACTTTTTTTATTTTCAAAATTAAGAAATTACCTTTTAAAGTGAATTCAATTGGCATTTCTTCTACTATAAAATCATTCTCATTTTGAAAAAAATCAAAATTTAGGCTTTTATGATTTTGAAAATAGACTCTTTTAATCATATTTCTTATTTACCTTTAGCTTGTTCAGCTTCAAAAGCTGTTCTACATTCAGTACAATACTTTGCATAAGGTTTTGCTTTTAACCTTCCAAGAGGTATAACAACTCCACACATATCACATATCCCATAGCTTCTATCTTCTACTTTTTTTAAAGCTAATTCAATCTCTTCTAACTCTTTTAAATGGTGGTTAGCAATCATACCTTCTGTAAATGAATCAGACACAACTTCAGCATAATCAAGATCATCTTTTACATCTTGACCTTTTAGTAAATCAATATTTTCTCTACTTCCCAAAATATTTTTTAAAAGTTTTTCTTTTCTATCAAGTAAAATAACTTTTAATTCGTTAATCTGTTTTGTGTTTGGCATGACAGCCTCCTTAACTTATGTTAAACTATTATATAGTTTTTATTATATATTATATCTTTTTATTATAATAATTTATCAAAAATTAAGTATCGAAAAAAGTAAAAACTCTGTTCCTACCATTTTGTTTTGCTTTATATAATGCTTTATCTGCTTCATTAAAAATTTCAATTTTATTTTTTAATAAAAGCTTTTCGTTTATTTGTTTTATTCCTACACTAATTGTCAATCTTCTATAAAAACTAAATTCATGTATAATATTTAAGTTATAAATTGCTTCTTTTAGTTTATTTGCTATTATCTTTGATACATTATGTCTATTTATTGCAACAAGAATTGCAAACTCTTCGCCACCTATTCTAAATACATAATCACATTTTCTTAAATTTAATTTTAAAGTTTGTGCAACATCTTTTAATACTTCATCACCTTTTGAGTGTCCATAATTATCATTATATTGCTTGAAATAATCAATATCTACAATCATTAAAACAAATTTTTCATTGTATTTTTGGAATTTTTTATAATATTTTTTAAATATTTTATTAAAATATCTTCTATTATATATTCCAGTTAACTCATCAGTGATTAGTTTTTCTTTTATTTTTTTATTAGTAGTTATATTATTATAAATAGCAGTATAACTTTCAATATTGCCATTCTCATCACAATTTGGAGTAATAGTATTTTCTACCCAAAATGACCTTCCATCTTTTGTTTTATTTTTTAACTTTCCTTTCCATGTTCTATTTAAAGTAATCGTTTCCCATAAATCTTTGTATTTATCATCATTATTATTATTTGGATGTTTTAATATATTATGCTTTTTACCAACTAACTCATTTTTATCATATCCAGTTAATTCACAAAAAGCATCACTGCACTCTTTAATTATTCCTTCTTTATTTGTAATACTAATTAACTGCTTGTTTATTATTTCATTATAATGATTTATTTTCTTTTCTTTCTTTTTTGCTTGTGTAATATCTTTACCCTCACAAACAAGATATATTACTCTATTTTCATCATAAACAGGTTTTATAGTAAGTTCAATATAATACTCATCTAATACTTTTTTTTCACTATGAACCAAAAATCCCTTACTTGCCTTCTTAAGATCTTTTTTTATAATTTGTTTTTGACTCTCATCCCACCAGTTAGTGTCCCAAAACTTTTTATTAATAATTTCCTTTTCATCTTTATTAATAAATTCTAATGCAGTTTTATTTGCTTTAATTAGTGTACCATTTGGTTTAAGTAATGCTATTAAATGTACAGAATTATCATAAACTGTTTTTATTATTTTATTTGTATAAAAAAGGTTCTTTTTTAAATTTACCTCTTTTGTTATATTTGAAATATATGAGCATATATGATTTTCATTTATTTTATTATCATAAAACTTTTTTCTTATTTCTTTAATCCAAATATAATTACTATTTTTAGTTAATACTCTATAAGGTGACAATTCAATTTCATTAGAAAACTCTAATTCTTTTATCTCATCTTTTATTAATTTATAATCGCCTTTATGAATAATATTTTCAAAAGAAAAATTAGAGTCTAAAACTTCTTCTAATGTATACCCTAATAAAGTTGTAACATTATTCGTAATATATTCAACTTTGCTACTATTGCCTTTAAATTTTATAAAAAGTGTTGGACTATCATTAAAGTATTCTAAATATCTATTTTGCATTGTTACTCTAAAATTAACTTATAGCCTACACCAGACAAATTCATAATTAATTCTTTTGAAGATTTTTTTCTTAATGATTTAATTACAGTACGTAAATTATTTAAACTAGTATTCTCACTATTATTAATTGATATTGCTTGAAGTAACTCTTCATATGATAAAATTTTATTTGAATTATTTATAAAGTATTCTAATAACATAATTTCTTGATTAACTAATGAAATTGTTTTATTATCTTTCAAAAGAACTTTATTTTTAAAATTATAAGAAAAACCATCAGATAAATATAAATTTTCATTTGACTCTTCTTTTTTTGTTTCTTTATCTAAAATATCAAAAAACTCTTCCACTTCTTTTATATTGTGCTCTTTCATTTTATTTATTATTCTATTTAATTTATCATTATCTATTTTTTGTTTATACGCATATTCAATTTTTTCTAATAATTGCATTATATTAATTGGTTTTGTTACATAAGCTGTTACACCTAATTCAATTGAATCTAATAAATATTCAGGGTCAGTATGTGCCGTAGTTAAAACAAATTTAACATCCTTGTCATATTTTTTAACTTCCTTAATCATATCTATACCATTTAGTTTTGGCATGTTAATATCAGTAACTACAACATCAATATTATAGTTTCTTTTTTTGTGCATTAGAAACTTCTTTAATCCTTCATCACCATTATTAGCTACTATTGTTTTTTTAAAAGTTCTATCAAATACATGCTTTAATTCATCTTGTGCATCTTTTTGATCTTCAACATAAAGTACAACTAAATCTTTTAATATACTGTTTACCATATTACACCTCTTGAAATTATTTACTTAAGGAATTTATAATTACTAAATCATCATTAACTTATTATAACTTATTAAAAGTTAAGTATGCAAATTATTAGAAAATAATATTCTAAAAAAACAATCATAGAAGAAAAAGAAACAATAAATAAAAAAGAAAGGTAAACTAGTAAGGAAAATATAAAGTAAAAAATATAGGATAAAAAAGGCAAAAAAAAAGCCCATAACTAAGATAACTGTAAAAAGTTAAAATAGATAAGGGCTTAAAAAAACTCAAGAGCTGGCAGAGGCCTACGTTTCCACACCTGAAAGGTGCAGTATTATCAGCGCAGAAGTGCTTGACTTCCAGGTTCGGTATGGATCTGGGTATTTCCACTTCGCTATATCCACCAGCAATATGAGTATACAATGAATTTTATTATTCACTCTATACTCATATTTTGAGTATATTAATGTTAAAGTCTCTTTGAACACAACTTTAGTAAACTTAATAAGATAGTAAACCAAGTATAATAATAAGCCGAACGATCTATTAGTACTAGTCAGCTAAACATATTTCTATGCTTACACATCTAGCCTATCAACCAGTTAGTCTTACTGGGATCTTCAGGGAAAGTTCATCTTGAAGTTGGCTTCGAGCTTAGATGCTTTCAGCTCTTATCTCATCCGTACGTAGCTACCCAACGATGCTCTTGGCAGAACAATTGGTACACCAGTGGTACGTTCATCCCGGTCCTCTCGTACTAGGGACAAATCTTCTCAACTTTCCTACGCCCACGGAAGATAGGGACCGAACTGTCTCACGACGTTCTGAACCCAGCTCGCGTACCGCTTTAAATGGCGAACAGCCATACCCTTGGGACCTGCTCCAGCCCCAGGATGCGATGAGCCGACATCGAGGTGCCAAACCTCCCCGTCGATGTGAGCTCTTGGGGGAGATCAGCCTGTTATCCCCGGCGTACCTTTTATCCTTTGAGCGATGGCCCTTCCACTCAGAACCACCGGATCACTATGACCGACTTTCGTCTCTGCTCGAGTTGTCTCTCTCACAGTCAAGCTAGTTTATGCCATTATACTCATCAGGCGATTTCCATCCGCCTTGAACTAACCTTTGTAAGCCTCCGTTACTTTTTAGGAGGCGACCGCCCCAGTCAAACTACCCACCAGACATTGTCCTGATACAAGTTTATTGTACGCAGTTAGTAACTCAAATATTCAAGGGTGGTATCTCAAGGGTGGCTCATACTCTACTTGCGTCTAGTAATCAAAGCCTCCCACCTATCCTGCACATGAATATCCAAGCTACAGTGTCAAGCTGTAGTAAAGGTGCACGGGGTCTTTCCGTCTTTCCGCGGGTAGGAGGAATTTTCACCTCCACTACAATTTCACTGGATCCCTGGTTGAGACAGCTCCCATCTCGTTACGCCATTCATGCAGGTCGGTATTTAACCGACAAGGAATTTCGCTACCTTAGGACCGTTATAGTTACGGCCGCCGTTTACTCGGGCTTCGATCAAATGCTTCGCTTACGCTTACATCATCAATTAACCTTCGAGCACCGGGCAGGCGTCACACCTTATACATCCACTTACGTGTTAGCAAAGTGCTGTGTTTTTGGTAAACAGTCGGGAGGGACTCTTTGTTGCAACCTCTTTAGCTTTTGAGAGTAAATCTCTATACCAAAGTAGGCACACCTTATACCGAAGATACGGTGCTAGTTTGCAGAGTTCCTTAACCAGGGTTCTTCCACGCGCCTTAGAATACTCATCCCACCTACCTGTGTCGGTTTGCGGTACGGGCAACAATTAATATACTTAGTGGCTTTTCTTGGCACGACAGTATCATCGATTCTAAACGCTCTCCGAAGAGATTGTTCAGCCTGTTAGATCTCGGTCTCGTGATACCCGGATTTACCTAAGTATCAACCTACGTCCTTCGACCCACTATTCCATCAGTGAGCTCGATTAACTCTATGCGTCCCCACATCGCGCTTAATTGTTGGTATTGGAATATTAACCAATTTTCCATCGTCTACCCCTTTCGGACTCGACTTAGGACCCGACTAACCCTACGATGACGAGCATCGCGTAGGAAACCTTGGGTTTTCGGCGTTAAGGATTCTCACCTTAATTATCGCTACTCATGCCTGCATGCTCACTTCTATCCGCTCCACTGCTCCTTACCGGTACAGCTTCGACGCTGAATAGAACGCTCTCCTACCACTCATAATAAATTATGAATCTAAAGCTTCGGTGTACATCTTAGCCCCGTTATATTTTCCGCGCAGAATCACTAGACCAGTGAGCTGTTACGCTTTCTTTAAAGGATGGCTGCTTCTAAGCCAACCTCCTGGTTGTCACAGTAACTCCACATCGTTTTCCACTTAGATGTAACTTTGGGACCTTAGCTGTTAGTCTGGGTTGTTCCCCTCTCGACATAGGATTTTATCACCCTACGCCTGACTCCCTAGCTTGCACATGTAGTATTCGAAGTTTGATAGGGTTTGGTACCGCGGTAAGCAGCCCTAGCCCATTCAGTGCTCTACCCCTACATGCTACTACTAGAGGCTATACCTAAATATATTTCGGAGAGAACCAGCTATCACGAAGTTTGATTGGCCTTTCACCCCTATCCACAGGTCATCCGGGGGCTTTTCAACGCCCATCGGTTCGGTCCTCCACTGGCTCTTACACCAGCTTCAACCTGCCCATGGATAGATCACTTCGTTTCGGGTCTGCAGCATCTGACTATTTCGCCTTTTAAGACTCGCTTTCGCTACGGCTTCGTACTTGACTTAACCTTGCCAGATACCACAACTCGCAGGCTCATTATGCAAAAGGCAGTCCATCACCCTGTGAATAAATTCACATAGGGCTCTGAATGATTGTAAGCTAATGGTTTCAGGTTCTATTTCACTCTCCTCGCTGGAGTACTTTTCACCTTTCCCTCACGGTACTTGTTCACTATCGATCTGTAAGTAGTATTTAGGGTTGGAGGGTGGTCCCCCCGGATTCAGACAAAATATCACGTGTTCCGTCCTACTCAGGATACCATTAGAGCTATTGATAATTTTGTATACAGGAGTTTCACCTTCTTTGCTATACCTTTCCAGATATCTCTACTATTATCTTTAGTCTCATATTATGGTCCTTCAACCCCCTATGCAAGCATAGGGTTTGCCCTGCTCCCATTTCGCTCGCCGCTACTTTGGGAATCTCTTTTGATTTCTCTTCCTATGGTTACTGAGATGTTTCACTTCACCACGTTAGCCCCCATTGCTGGGTAATATATATCTCTATATACTGGGTTGTCCCATTCGGATATTCACGAATCAATGCTTCTTGACAGCTCCTCGTGACTTTTCGCAGTCTAGTACGTCCTTCTTCGCCTCTTACAGTCTAGGCATCCACCATTAGCCCTTAATAGCTTATTTTTTTAATTAGATCTTACTCTAACCTTTTTTGATAATTATTCCTTGGCTACTATCTTATTAAATTTAATAAAATAGTTGTGTTCTTCTTCTTTTCTTGAAATTGCTTTCTTTTCTTAGAAAAATTTTTGACTTTAACATTATATTTTTAAATAACTCTTTAATCTTCTCATCTCTGAAAAAATTAAATATAAATTCAATCTTCATTGAACTTATATTTAACTTCTTCTTATTTGTTGGTGGAGAATAGCGGGATCGAACCGCTGACCTCCTGCGTGCAAGGCAGGCGCTCTCCCAGCTGAGCTAATTCCCCAACTTTTTAATCTCTTCTTTTAAGATTATTTAATCATGGTGGGCCTACCAGGACTTGAACCTGGGACCTCACGATTATCAGTCGAGCGCTCTAGCCAGCTGAGCTATAGGCCCTCTCACCTATCTTTTAAATAACCTTTATAAACTGAATATATATTGACTTTTTGATTAAGAGTTTTGACTCTCTTAATCTTTTCTCTGAAAGGAGGTGATCCAACCGCAGGTTCTCCTACGGTTACCTTGTTACGACTTCACCCCAGTCGCTAATTCCACTGTGGAGGGTAGCTATCTTAGCATCCCCGCTTCGAGTGAAATCAACTCCCATGGTGTGACGGGCGGTGAGTACAAGACCCGGGAACGTATTCACCGTAGCATTGCTGATCTACGATTACTAGCGATTCCAACTTCATGTAGTCGAGTTGCAGACTACAATCCGAACTGGGAGGTATTTTTTAGATTTGCTCCACATCACTGTATCGCTGCTCTTTGTATACCCCATTGTAGCACGTGTGTAGCCCTGGTCGTAAGGGCCATGATGACTTGACGTCGTCCTCACCTTCCTCCTACTTGCGTAGGCAGTCTCATTAGAGTTCTCACCCGAAGTGTTAGCAACTAATGACGAGGGTTGCGCTCGTTGCGGGACTTAACCCAACATCTCACGACACGAGCTGACGACAGCCGTGCAGCACCTGTATATAAGTTTCTGCAAGCAGACACCCATCTATCTCTAAATGGTTCTTACTATGTCAAGACCAGGTAAGGTTCTTCGCGTATCGTCGAATTAAACCACATGCTCCACCGCTTGTGCGGGTCCCCGTCTATTCCTTTGAGTTTTAATCTTGCGACCGTACTCCCCAGGCGGTACACTTAATGTGTTAACTGCATTACTGCTATGTCGAGCATAGCAACAACTAGTGTACATCGTTTAGGGCGTGGACTACCAGGGTATCTAATCCTGTTTGCTCCCCACGCTTTCGCGTCTCAGCGTCAGTTATGTTCCAGTAGATCGCCTTCGCAATCGGTATTCCTTCTGATCTCTACGGATTTTACCCCTACACCAGAAATTCCATCTACCTCTCCCATACTCTAGATAGACAGTTTCAAAAGCAGTTCAATAGTTAAGCTATTGGATTTCACTTCTGACTTATCTATCCGCCTACACGCTCTTTACGCCCAGTGATTCCGAGTAACGCTTGCACCCTCCGTATTACCGCGGCTGCTGGCACGGAGTTAGCCGGTGCTTATTCATATAATACCGTCATTATCTTCTTATATAAAAGGAGTTTACGCACCGAAATGTGTCATCCTCCACGCGGCGTTGCTGCATCAGGGTTTCCCCCATTGTGCAATATTCCCCACTGCTGCCTCCCGTAGGAGTCTGGACCGTGTCTCAGTTCCAGTGTGACTGATCATCCTCTCAAACCAGTTAAGCGTCATTGACTTGGTGAGCCATTACCTCACCAACTATCTGATACTGTACAGGCCGATCTTCAAGCTATAAATATTTCCCTTTCATACTTTTGTATTAAAGGCATATGGGGTCTTAGCAGACGTTTCCATCTGTTATCCCCCTCTTGAAGGCACGTTACCTATATATTACTCACCCGTGCGCCACTTAGCTGACAGATTAGCAAGCTAATCCCGTTCTCGTTCGACTTGCATGTGTTAAGCACGCCGCCAGCGTTCACTCTGAGCCAGGATCAAACTCTCCATAAAGTGTTTGTTCTCTGACTAATTATGTATTTCTATACAAAATTAATTACTCATTGTTTTATCATACTTTTTTGTATGATATTATAGACGAAGAATTTGTATTCTTCTTTTTTTTCTTGTCATATATATATTCAGTTTATAAAAGTTACTTCTCTTACAAACTTACTTTGTGTTAAAGAACTCAATCCCTTCTTCAGCTCTCAATCTCTTGTTTGCCTCAGCGAATTTGGACGGGAATTATAGACAAATTCTTTCCCTTTGTCAAGGGTTTAGTCTTAATTTTGGCTTAAATTTTTGAGGTTTTACCTATATTTTTTGCTTTCTCTATATTTTATGGGGTTTATTATTATTGAGTGAATTAATAATGTTATTGTAAGTGATTTATTTAGTGCTAAAGATAAATATAAGTTATTATATTATTATTTTTGTGATTCAGACTTCATTTGATGAAGTCATAATATATTCAAATTTATATAAACTGATTATTAGAAGTGGTACGCCCTATACGATTCGAACGTATGACCTACGCCTTAGAAGGGCGTTGCTCTATCCAGCTGAGCTAAGGACGCATTAATGAAAGAAAAAAAGCCTTACACAAATGATAAGGAAATCATTTATATAAGGCTTATATGGTGCGGATGAGAGGACTCGAACCTCCACACCGTGAGGCACCAGATCCTAAGTCTGGCGTGTCTACCAATTTCACCACATCCGCAAAGTGGTACGCCCTATACGATTCGAACGTATGACCTACGCCTTAGAAGGGCGTTGCTCTATCCAGCTGAGCTAAGGACGCATTAATATAATAAATGGGGTAAGTAATGGGATTTGAACCCACGGCCCTCGGAACCACAACCCGATGCTCTAACCAACTGAGCTATACCTACCATAAAAAAATCTAAGATGGTCGGGGCGAGAGGATTCGAACCTCCGGCCCCCTGGTCCCAAACCAGGTGCGCTAACCAGACTGCGCTACGCCCCGACAAGTTTTCTTTTTAAGTTGTTTCTCTCAAAAAGTGGACGGAATTATATTATATTTTTTTTTATTTGTCAAGGGCTTTTTTTAAAAAAATCATTTTTTTTTGAAATTTGTAATTTTACCTTGTTATAACAGCAATTTTATACAATACTATTTTAATTTTTCCTGATATAATTTATTATTATGAAAAAGTCAAATAAAATAGTTCACAACATAAAATTCTCAAAACCAAAACTTAACAAAGATATTATTATATATGAAGGTCATTTTAATAATTTCAATTATGATAAACATGTACATGAAGAGTATACAATTAGTCTTATTGAAAAAGGTCATATGAATGCTTTTTTAAAAGGTTTTAATCATAAATTTGACAAATCTTCAATAATCACAATAAATCCAGATGAAGTGCATGCTTGTGCTATTGCAAATAATAATGAGTATAAACATCGTTCATTATATTTAAAGCCTGAAACTATTAATGAAATACTTAAATATAATTTTTCTAAAAAACAATTATCTTTTCGTGATTTTCACTTTAATAATGAACACATCTACAATAGATTATCTTTTTTAATTAATCATGACAATATTCCTTATATTAATACACTTACATGGGAGTGTGAACTAATTGGTATTATAAATTCTATTTTACAAATAAATTCTAAAGCAATTAACTTAATTGAGTTACCATCTAACCATTTATTAATACAAAAAGTGAAAGATTATCTACATGATAACTTTTACATGCAAATATCCTTAGATGATATATCAAAAGAGTTTGGAATATCTAAGTACCATTTTATTAGGCTTTTTAAAAAGCATACCTTTGTATCAGTTCATGCGTATTTGATGCTAATAAGAATTGAAAAAGCTAAACAGTTTTTACAAAAAGGCATTAGTCTTATTGATACAGCATATATGTGTGGGTTCAATGATCAAAGTCATTTAAACAAAAGATTTAAAGCAATCACTGGTTTAACGCCAGGAGAATACAAAAAATTTTTTAATTAGCAAGCTCATACAATACAAAAATATTCTATTTTGCTAATCTTACAGTATGAAAAATGAAATAAAAAATGGATTTATGGCAAATTTGCCAATTAGCGTAAGTGTTTTTACATATGGTGCAGTACTTGGAATTATATGTACTTCAAAAGGTATTAGTTTTTTACAGTTAGCTTTAATGAATATTTTCATTTTTGCTGGATCTGCACAATTTTTAATTGTTGATATGTTAAGTAATCCTATAAATATTTCTATTATTATATGGAGTGCTTTACTTATTAATCTTAGGTACTTTTTAATAGGAGCATCATTAAATGAATTTTTTAGAAATAGTAGTTTGAAAAAAAAAGCTTTTATTATGCACTTTGTCACTGATGAATCATGGGCAATAACCATGAGTAAAAAAGATGAAAACTTAAGTGTATATTTCCTATTGGGAGGAGGATTATGTATATTTATAGTATGGTTTCTTGGAACTTTAAGTGGATACTATTTTGGTGAGTTTATTTCAAATCCAAAATTATTTGGTTTAGATTTTGCATTTTTAGCACTATTTACTGCAATAATAACAAGTATGTATAAAACAAAAAATGATTTAGTTATTTATTTATTCACTGCATTTATTGCAGTTATTTTTGAAAAAATCATACCAAATATGTCATATATAATAATCTCTGCATTATCTGGCTCTTTTTTATATGTATATTTAAATAAAAGAAGCTGTAATGAGTAGTTATGATATTTTAACTATTATATTCTTTGTTGCGATAGGTACTTACACTTTAAGAGTTTCAGGGTTACTTTTATCTAATAAACTAAAAAAATTTAAAAATATTGATATTTTTTTAGAGTCTATTCCTGCGACACTTCTAATTGCTTTAATTGTTCCTTCTATAATAAAAATTGGGATAATTGGTATTTTTGCAGGATTTATTACTATTTTTATCATGTATAAAACAAAAAGTGTTTTATTATCTATGAGCAGTGCTGTATTTATTGTTGCTTTATATAGAAATGGACTTCTTTTTTAAAGAAGTCCAAAAAATTATTTAAAATTGAATTAATCCATCAATAGGAGAACTTGCAGTTGCATATGGTTTTTTAGGAATTCTTCCTGCTTCATAACTCATTCTTCCTGCAATAACTGCATGCTTCATAGCCTCTGCCATTTTCAAAGGATCTTTTGCTTGTGCAATTGCAGTATTTGTTAATACAGCTTGAGCACCTAATTCCATTGCAATTGCGGCATCACTTGCACAACCTACTCCAGCATCAACAATAACAGGAACTTTTACTGCATCTTTTATAAATGCAACATTATATCTATTTTGAATTCCAAGTCCAGAACCAATAGGAGCTGCTAATGGCATAATTGCATCTGCACCTGCATCTTCTAATCTTTTAGCAATAATTGGATCATCATTTGTATATGCCATAACTGTGAAACCATCTTTTTTAAGAACTTCGCAAGCTTTTATTGTATCAATTACATCAGGATATAAAGTTTTATCAGCATCACCTATAACTTCTAATTTTATTAAATCAATTCCTGTAGCTTCTCTCATAAGTCTAAATGTAGTAATTGCTTCTTCTGCTGTAAAACACCCTGCACTATTTGGTAATAACTGAACATTTGTATCTTTAAAATAATCTAATAAATTCTCTTCATTTGGATTTGTAATATTTACTCTTCTAATTGCAACAGTAATAAGTTCACTACCACTTGCTAATGTTGCATCTTTTGTTGTTTGGAAACTATCATATTTTCCAGAACCTACAATTAATCTACTATTAAATTCATATTTACCTATTTTTAAAATATCGCTCATTTTTTGTTTTTTCCTTTACAATATATTTATTCTAACAACTTTGACATATAAACTTTTTATACTCTTTACTTAAATTATCAATTTTAAAGCTTATAATTTCGGGCACATCATAGCTATGTAATTCTTTAATCTTCCTTTCAATTTTTTCGAAGTTTTCTTTTTTAGTTTTGATACTTATAAGAAACTCTTCATCCTCACAAAAATCATCTTTCCATACATAAAAAGAGTCTATTTTTGACACTTGAACACAAGCTACGAGTTTTTTTTCTAACAATATTTTTGAAATCTTTTTTGCCTCTTTTATACTATTTGTTGTAGTTTGTACTAATATAGGTTTCATAAACTTTTTATTCCTTTTATTAAATCTTTTGGGGTTAAAGCATAATTATTGCCTTGAAATTTTTTTGCTACTAAAGTATGTGCTAAGGATGCATTTATTGCACTTTGCAAATAGTTATATCCTTGAGCAAGTAAAGCTACAATTAATCCACTTAATACATCTCCACTTCCACCTTTACTTAAAACTGATGTTCCTAATGTGTTTACATATAGTTTATCATTTTGACAAATTATAACATTTGCACCTTTTAATAATAATGTTACTTTAGGATATTTCTTACAAAACATCTTTACATATTCAAACCTATTATTTTGTAAAGTATCAATATCAATATCTGCAAGCTTTGCTAAACTTAATAAAGAGCAAAACTCTTTTGGATGTGGCGTTAAAATAATCTCTTGATTTAAATAATCAAGGAGTAACTCTTCATAAAATAAATCAGCATCAATAACTTTTGCCACATTAGTATTTAATATCTGTTTTAGTTCATTTTTATCATATAGTCCCAGTCCCATTCCAAGAGCAATAGCTGTTACATTTGAAGGTAACTTATGACTTTGCATAATGTAATATGGAAGTTGTAACTCTTCATGAACAATAGCTGTTACAAGTCCTGCACCAAAATTAAAAGCTGCACTACTTGCAATAACTCCTGCACCTTTTTTGCAACCAACAACTACGCAAGCATGACCAAAACTTCCTTTATGCGAATTTTTAGTATCTCTAAAAGGAAGCTTTAAATCTTTTTTCTCAAGTAAAAACATATTTGAGTCATTTTCATAGATAATATCTGAGACTCCAAGATTTGCAACTTTTAACTTTCCAATATACTCTTTTGAAGAATCTGTAAAAAGTGAAAGCTTCAAAGCTCCCATTGTTATAGTTTTATTTGCTTTAAAAGCTGTAGTTTTGATTACTCCTTTATTATCAATTCCACTTGGTATATCGCAAGCAATTTTATATGAATTAAATTCATTTAATTTGTCTATTATAGTATTTGTTTCCTCATTTAAAGGCTTGTTTAAGCCACTACCAAAAAGACAATCTACGATGCAATCTACTTTTTTTACTTTATTTAGATCTTTTATACAATTTAAACCTAAAAGTTTTAATCTTTTATATTGAAGTATTGCCATTTGTGATTTTAATTCAAAAGGAATATATATATGTATATTTTTATATTCATTTTGTAATAATCTTGCCAATGTTACTCCATCAGCTCCATTATTTCCAACTCCACAAACTATTAAAACACTTGAATCAAAAGCTTTAATATTCTTCTTTATATCTTTCTTTAAAGCTAATGCTGCATGCTCCATTAGTAACTCTTCATTTAAGGAAAATTTTTCATAACATTTCTTGTCTAAAGAACCAACTTCATTAAATATATTTCGCATAATTACTCTTTTTAATATAAATTTATCTATTATATAAAAATTAAACAAAAATATTTATAATAGATAAATTTTTAAGTTTTTTGTAACTTTATTACTTAAATAATTTAGATTTTATATATTTTTGTTGTTTATTAATTACATATAAGTTATATTTTACTAACCTTATAGATACAAAAGAAAAAGGAAAACATATGAATATGATAATAGACTTTTTAAATAACATATTTTGGGGATACATTTTACTTTACGGATTATTAGCCGTTGGTGTATTCTTTACTATTAAACTTAAGTTTATTCAATTTGTGCACTTTAAAGAGATGTTCAAATCAGTATTTGATAAAGATGAAACTGATGAATCAGGAATTTCTCCATTTCAAGCTTTAACTATTTCACTAGCTTCAAGGGTTGGTACAGGTAATCTTGCCGGTGTTGCAGTTGCACTTTATTTAGGTGGAGCTGGAGCAATTTTTTGGATGTGGATTGTTGCATTAGTTGGTATGGCAACTGCTTATGCAGAAAGTACTTTAGCCCAACTTTATAAAATCAAAGATAAAAATGACCAATATAGAGGTGGACCTGCATTTTATATTGCAAAAGGTTTAAAATCACCAATACTTGCAGCAATTTTTTCAATTAGTTTAATTTTAGCATTTGGTTTAGTATTTAATGCAGTTCAAGCAAACTCAATTGCAGGTGCTGTAAGTGCTGCTTTTGGAGTTGAAAAATTATATGTTGGATTTACAGTTGCAGCAGTTACTGCACTTGTAATTTTTGGTGGTATTAAAGGTATTGCTAAAGTTGCTGAAATTGTTGTTCCTTTTATGGCAGTTCTTTATTTACTTCTTGCTATTTTCACTATGATTATAAATTATGAAGCTGTTCCAGGAATTCTTGCATTAATTGTAAAAAGTGCATTTGGATTGGAAGAAGCAGCTGGTGGAGTAACAGGTGGTGTTTTAGCTGCACTTTTAAATGGTGTAAAAAGAGGACTGTTTTCAAATGAAGCTGGTATGGGGTCTGCACCAAATATTGCTGCAGTAGCTACACCAGCACCACACCATCCATCTTCTCAAGGTTTTGTACAAGCATTAGGTGTATTTATTGATACACTATTAATATGTACTGCAACTGCTGTTATGATTTTGCTTGCAGGTGTATTAGATCCAGAATCTGGAGTAAAAGGTATTGAATTAACTCAATTAGCACTTTCAACTCATATTGGTGATGCTGGTGTTTATTTTATTGCTATTGCAATTTTATTTTTTGCATTTACTTCTATTGTAGGAAACTACTCTTATGCTGAAAATGCCTTAACTTATTTAGGAATTGGTAATAAACTTGGAGTTACTATTTTAAGATTTGCAACAATTGCAATGGTAATTTGGGGATCTTATGAAAAAGTACAAACTGTATTTAATGCAGCTGATGCATCAATGGGACTTATGGCAACAATCAACTTAATTGCTATTGCCTTACTTTCAGGAACTGTTGTTAAATTAACAAAAGATTATTTAGAACAAAGAGAGCAAGGTAAAGAGCCTACTTTTGAAGCTAAATATTACCCTGAATTAAAAGATAAAATTGATACAACTATTTGGGTAAAATAAATAATAAGAGGTAGAACCTCTTATTATTTAAACTTCCAACCCTCTTTTTGTAAAATCTCTTTAACTTTAATTTTTACATCACCTTGTAACTCTATCCACTCTTCTTTGATACTTCCACCACACGCAAGCTTTTTCTTTAAAAGTTTTAGTATCTCTTTTTTATCCTTATCTAATAAGTAAAACCTTCCTACTAATGTTACTGGCTTACCTTTTCTTTTTTCAAAAGTAAAAACTAACTGATGCTTGTTTTTTGATTCAATTGTCTGCTTAGAATTTTTTTTCTTATCTTCTTTTTTTGTATCAAAACTATCACCTTCTAATTTTGCACCCATTTCAAATATCATTAATTAATCCTTTACTTTAATAAGTTTAAAGTGTTTACATATTCTTAATTCTAGTTTGAACATCTATTTCATCGATTGAAACAAACTCTTTTCTTTCAAATTGCTCAATTGCTACTCGTCCAATCATTGCAGCATTATCAGAACAATACTTTAACTGACTTAAATGAAGTTTTGTATTATGCTTATTACAAAGATCTTCTAGTTGAGTTCTTAGATATATATTTGCACTTGCTCCACCAACTATTGCAAAGTTTTTTGGAATTGTTGTTTTGAAATATTTCTTGATTTTTTGCATTATATGTGCAACTGCTGTTTTTTGAAATGAAGCACAAATATCTGCTTTATCTTGAGAGGATAGTTCCTCTATTTTTTCTATTTCTAATCTTACTGCATTTTTAAGTCCAGAATAACTAAACTCAATTTTAGGACTTTGTCTTAAAGGAATAGGAAGATTAAATCTATCTTCATTTCCTTTTTGAGAAAGCTCTTGAACTATTGGTCCTCCAGGATATCCTAAGTTCATCATTTTTGCAACTTTATCAAAACTCTCTCCAAAACTATCATCCATTGTACTTGCAATAATTTTCATATCTTCATAAGAATTAGCTTCAATTATTTGTGTATGACCGCCTGAAACTAAAAGTATTGTACAAGGAAGTATTTCATCTTTTTCAATAAACAATGAATAAATATGTCCTTTTAGATGATTTACTGCAATTAATGGAATATCTAGTGATATTGCTAATGCTTTAGCCATAGTAACACCTTCCATTAATGTTACAGATAAGCCAGGAGAGTTTGTAACTGCAATAGCTTTTAACTCTTTAAAATACTCTTTTGTCTCTTCTAGTATTTTTGGTAAAGCTTCTATATGAAGTCTTGCTGCTAATTCAGGAACAACTCCACCATAAACACTATGTTGTAACTCTTGAGATATCTTTTTATGAAATATTAATTTTTTTGTTTTTATATCTGTAATAGCTATTGAGCTATCATCGCATGATGATTCAATACTTAAAATCAATTAATTTATCCTTTTTATAAAACTTAAGAGTTTTTAGACTCTTCACACTCTTCTTCTCTTTTTATCCAATCTAAAGCACAATCAAGTTTTCCAAATCCTGATTGGGCATTTATATGTCCTGCATTTTCCATTATCTTCATACCAATATTTAACTCTTGTTGTAATTGCACAGCCTCATCTAAACTCATATAAGGATCATTAGTAGATGCAGCCATAATAACTTCTTTAGCTTTTAAATCTTTTGGTGCACTATAAGGAAAAAACTCTTTTATCTCTTCTACATCACAAGTTTTTCTAACAGGAGCAACTAGCATTAATTTATCAAGTTTTATATCAAGTTCATCACAAATATGGAACCATAAGATATTTGCCAATGAATGGCAAACAACAATTTGAGGATTAAAATGCTCAAGCTCTTTTTTTAAACTCTCTTTCCATTGACTAAAGCTTGGATTATTTCTATTTGGAAAAGAGGGAAAAGAAACAATATAGTTCTCTTTTATTAAATCAGCAGCTAAATGTGCTTGCCAATGTGGATAATCACTTCCATTTAATCCATGTAATATCAATACTTTCTTACTCAAAATCCTTCCTTACTTTGTATCTCTTATACATCTAATATATTTTTTCTTATGTCTACTATCAAAATATGCTGTTCCACTTATAAAATGCATATAATCAGCATAATACCATAGTGTTCTCCAATGGGCTTTATTTGCCCAATATCCATCTGGAACGTTATATCTAAAAGCTCTATTAATATAATTTAACTCATTTTTCTTATCAACTATTAATTTAAACTCTTCAATATCAGGAATTCTCCAATTAAAAAAACCTGCATGTTTTAAGTTTTGGCAATATATTGGTGCTTGTTCATGGGTTTTTTTAATTTTTATAACACTAATATCATCTTGCCACATCAAATTATTTTTTTTGTCAATTACTACTTTTAAATTATGGTTTCTTTGAAAATTATTTGCATACAAAGAACCAACAATTAATAAGAAAAATATCAGTTTCACTATTTAGCCTTTATACTAAATTTACCCTTTTCTAACTGTCTTGTTACACTTTTTTCAAAAAGCTCAATATCAATTTTATAACCTGTTTTAAAAACAAGTCCTACAAGCTCTTTATGCTCTATTTTTTCTTCATTTGAACTATTATGTTTCTTCCATTGTTCAAATTTATGTTCATAAGAGTTTAAAATCTCTTTTTCAAACTTACTTCTTGTAAATATTAAGTATATTACCAAAATTATTAAAATAAGAAAAGGTATAAGTAAATCAAGACTCACAATAATTTCTCACTTCTTTGTCTATTTCATAAATATCATCTATATTATTTATAATTGGTTTATTAAATCTATTCACTGCATCAAGTGTAATTTTGGATACATCTAAAAAGCCTATTTGACTATTTAAAAACTTAGAAACAGCAACTTCATTTGCAGCATTTATTACAACTCCTAGGTCAGGATTGCTTAAAACTTCATCTTTTATTTGCCAAATTGGATATCTATTTTCTTCTATTTTTTTAAACTCAAAAGAAGCAACATCAAGTAAATCAACTGGCTTTAAAATTGGCTCTTCAACTTTTCCTAAAATTGCATATGCAATTGGAAGTTGCATTGATGCATTTGCAATATGTGCTGTTGTACTTCCATCTGTAAAATTTATTAGTGCATGAATAAGTGATTTTGTTTCAATTATCGCATCTAATTTTCTTGTATTAAACAACCACTTTGCTTCAAGTAATTCAAACATTTTATTTGTCATTGTAGCACTATCAATAGTAATTTTATTTCCCATTGACCAATTTGGGTGTTCCAATGCTTCTTTAATAGATACATTTTTTAAATCATTTATATCATAGTCTCTAAAAGAGCCTCCACTTGCAGTAATTAGCATAGAGTCAACTTTTTTATTTTGTAATAAATACCATAAACCAAAGTGTTCACTATCAATTGCACTTAAATTTGTTTGATCTATAAATTTTCCTGCTACAACTAAAGACTCTTTATTTGCTAAAGCTAATTTTTTACCACATTTTATCGCTTTTAATGTTGGTTTTAATCCTAAAAAACCAACTAATGCATTTACTACTGTTTTAGAATTACTATTTTCAATAGCATCTAAAATTGCACTTTCTCCAAAAAAAACATTTTGATGATTTACATCTTTTATATGTTCTTTTTTTGCTATTACAACTCTTTTGGGATTAAACTCTTTTATCTGTTCATTTAAAAGTTTAATATTAGTACCTGCAACTAGAACCTCAACATCTAAATTAAACTTTCTTGCAACATTTAGAGTATTTACCCCAATTGAGCCTGTACTTCCTAATACTATCAAACTGCTGCTCTTAATACAACTAACATTACAACTGAGGCGAATAAGTATCCATCTGTTCTATCTAATACTCCACCATGACCTGGTAATATGTCTCCACTATCTTTAACCTTAGCCTCTCTTTTTAAATAACTTTCAAATAAGTCCCCAAAAATAGAAGCAATTGCTACTATAAATGAAATTAAAAAAGCTTGAAAATATGAAATATTTGAAATTGCAAAAAGTGCTCCAATTAAAGAACCAAATATTACTCCAGCAATTACTCCCTCAAGTGTTTTATTTGGACTTGTTTGGCAAAACTTTGTTTTCCCAATACTTTTTCCAATAAAATATGCACCTGTATCTGTAGTTGCAACTATAAATAAAATCCACCACAGAATTTGTATTCCAAAATCATTGTAAAGGGATAATAAAATTAAAAATGAAGCCAAAGGATAAAGTAATGGTAAAAAAGTTTTTTTATCAATATCTTTTGTATATGCTAAAACAGAAGCAATGATTACTAAAGCTAAAAAAATCAAATTTTCAGAATCTTTATAAAAATAAGCTATAAGCCATGAAATTAAAGCTATTTGATAAACAATATAGCTTTTTACTTGAAATAGTTTCATTGCTTCACTTACTCCAACTATCATAAAAATTCCTAAAAATAACCATGTGATAAAAAATATATCTAAGTAACTTACTAGCATAAATACTAAAAATAAAACAAGTGCTGTTTTTATCCTTGTTGAACTATCTTTTATTAAATTTGACATTAATTTCCCTAAAAGTAAAATAGTTAAAAGTTTAGCATGTTATCACTTTTGATTTGGTGAAAAATAAGTTTAAGTAATTTAAGTAGAAATTTAGTTGTAATAATAAGAAACCTAAAATTAGGTTTCTTATATTATAAAATACCAGAAAGAGATCTAGTTAATCCCTCAACAAGTTTAGGTTTTGCTTCTGTAAATTCTAAATTTACTTTATTTGCTGTACTAACTACTCTTGTTCTAAAGATTTTCCATCTTGCATTTTTAGTATTGATTTTTTGATTAACATTTGCAGACATACCTTGTTTTGAATTGGCATTTGCGTTTTGAATAATTGTTTCACCTTCTAAGGGTCTTTGTCTAATCTCTACATCAGTTATCATTGTATAATAAGTGTCATCAACCATTGCATCTGCAACAGAAGCAACTAAACCACCAATAAGTCCACCAGCTGCATATGATTTAGCACTATTTGCTCCACTTGCAGCTGCGATTCCTGCTCCTAGAACAACTCCACCAAATCCAGACTCTAGTGCACTTCTTGCTGTTCTTGCATCACTTTTACCAACTTGAAGTAAGTTAGCTTGAACCATAAATTGTGCTTCTTTTGGATTTCTAGTAATTTTAAATCCTCTTTTTTCAAAAGCAGTTTTAACTTCACTTTCTACATCGATAGCTTTATCAGTAGTATTTCTAACTCTTACATAAACGATTTGCTTTTCTGGAGCAACTGGCTCTAAGAAAATTGAGTCACTCATTTTTGTTTGAACATCTAAGTTTCTTTTCTTAATTGCCGTATGTAAAGCTCCACAACCTGTAAATAACGAGATAATAAAAATTGAACTTAAAGTAAGTAATCCAATTTTAATATAACTTTTCAATATTTCCTCCTTGATATTGGTCATGAAATATTATCAAAAAAGTCATAAAATATTCTAAAAAATAAAGATATGTTTAAGTAAAAATTCATTATTTTTTTATTTTCTCATAAAAAAATTATATTTAAAAATAAATAATTATATATCAACTTCAATTGTTGTATAAGGATTATATAAAACATTTGAGCCACTTTGAATTTTTACATTTCTTCTTTGCGTATAATCAATTAAATAATTTCCTGAGAACTCTACTGAAAACTTTGCACATAATTGGGCTGCTTTTACTATTACCTCATCTGGAATTGTTTTTTTACTATTTTGAACTATTACATGGCAAGATGTTCTATCTTTTAAATGAAACCAAAAATCACTTGCTTTTGAGTTTTTTAATAAATAAATATTTTCTCGTTCATTTCTACCTAGCATTATTTTATAACCATTGAAAAAGAAATTTTCATAATTTTGTTGTTTTACTGTTTTTGTTTGATTCTTTTGTTTTTTAGGTAATAAAAACTCTAATTCATCAATATTTGTACATTTTTGTACATTTGATTTCATTTTTAATAAAAATTCATATTTTTGCATTAAGCTACTTTTTTCAATTGAGATATTAAGTGCTTTTTGTTTTAATCTTTTTGCTTTTTTAAATAATTCATTTGAATATGTTGAAGCATTCATGCTAGATTGCAACTCAATTTTAATTTTATTTCCTTCATAGTCATTGGTTTCTAAAGTTTTTTGATAGGGTTTTATACTATGTAAATTACTTAAAATTATACTTGCATTTTTGTATAATAAATTTGATTCTTCTGTTAGTTTTTCTTTTTGAGGAAGTGAATCAATTAAATCTTTAAGTTTTTTTAATTTCTTTTGTATTCCTACTATTTTTTGTTTTTTTAAATTATCTAAAAAGTTTTGTTCTTTTGTTTCATAAACTTTATATAAATACTCTTCAATATTCTCTTCATGTCCTTGTACAAATTGAAACTTTTGCCTTGGTATCTCATCTAGTTTATGCCCTGTTTTTACAATTCTACTTGAAGAGAACTCATCAACATGTCTTAATGCTTCTAAAACTACTCTATCTTCATCTAAAATAATAATATTTGTATGTTTTCCAGTAAATTCTAGTTGTAAAATTGTTGTTAGCTTCTTGTAAGATGAGGATGAATTTACTTTAATATTTATTACTTTATCTTCATTGTATATATTTATATATTCAATTTTTGAATTTGTAAACCTTTTTTGAAGCAATACATCAAAAGGTGCATTATAATCTTTTTTAGCATTTGCTCTATCTTTTTTCTTATAAATTAGACTTTGCCCCTTAGTCATATCAAAATATAATGTGTTATTATTATTAAATTCAATTATAATTATATTATTGTCAATTCGCTTTATAAGCTTTATAATATGGGCGTTTTCTTTCAAATATTCTACTACTTGTTTTAATAAAAAGTACTTCACAATTAATTCACTTTATGTTATAATATTTTCGTCTTGGTTTTTTATATTAATAAAATATAATTGTACCCAAATTTAAATTAGGAGAAATTACAATGACAAAATTCGCAAAAATAGCTCTTGCTGCTGCATTAGTACTAGGAGTAGCTGCATCAACTGCATCAGCAGATTCAAGAAAAGGACAAAAGATTTTTATTAAAAAATTAAAATCTCCTTGTGGAATGAATGGAGATAAATTCGCTGCAAAACATTCACAAGATGAATGGAAAGAGATTAAAGATTCTGGAAATTTTGAAAATGAAATAATTAAAATATGTCCAAAAGTAAAAAAAGGTTCAATTAAACAAAGTTGGCAAGATCATCTTTTTGATTTTGCATATGACTATGCAAATGATTCAGGAAATGTTCCATCTTGCTAATCTTATAAAATATTTTTAAGGGAAGTAGCTTATGTTACTTCCCTTTTTTTATGTTTATTATAATAAAAAATAATACTTCATTAAGCACCTATTAAAAGCTAAAGTTATATAATAATTATAAGATAAATAAAAATCACTACTATAAGTTTTGATTATTATTTTTATAACACACAAAGGGACAAGATATGAAAAAGACTATAATAGGACTTTCTACCGCTGTAGCATTAAGTAGTTCTTTATTTGCTTCTGATACATCAAATAATGAAATGCTTAAACAAATACAATTATTAAAAAAACAAATACAAATGCTTGAAACAAAACTAAATTCAAACGAAACTAAAGTATCTAATCTAGAGAAAAGCTTTACAGATAAAAGATTTACGAAACTTGAAAAAAATGTTGATAGAAATTCAAGAAAAATTCAAGATGTTAAAGCACATGATGCTGGTGATAACATTAAGTGGGATATTGATTTTAGAACTCAATATGATAATGTTCAGTACAAATTAGGAAATGGTAAAAAAGTTTCAAATGAAGCGATTTTTTCAAATAGACTTTGGTTAGGAATGAAATTCCAAGCTGATGATAATTCAATCTTCTATGGAACACTATCATATAACAAACTTTTTGGAGATAATAAAGTTGATACTCCAAATAATGCCAACTTTGATTGGGTTACAAATGAAGCTGCTACAAATGATAATAGCCTAAAAGTAAAAGAGGCTTATTGGTTATATAAAAATGACTCATTTTTAGGAAATAGTGATGTTTCTTGGACTGCAAGTGTTGGAAGAAGACCTTCAACTGATGGATTAGGAATAAACTTTAGAGCTGATCAAAGTAGAAAATCAGCACTATCACACACTGTAAATGTTGAGTTTGATGGAGCTAGTGCAAGATTTAACCTTGACAAAATAACAGGTGTTAGTGGTATGTGGCTTAAGTTTTGTGCAGGAAGAGGTCTTACAAATGCAAAACTTAGATTCTCTGCTGATGGTTTAGATTATATGAAAGATAATGACACATCAGAAAATGTTGACATGGCTGGAGTTATTTTTGTTCCTTATGATGATGGGCAATACTCTATTCACATGAACTATGCAAAAGCTTGGAACTTAATAGGTATGGAAGGGAGCATTGACAATAAAGGAAATGCAAGTCCAACAACAGGTAAATTTGATAATTTCGGTGATATACAATTAGCTACTGTTATGTTTAAAGCATGGGGTATTGGAAGTGGAATTTCAGACTTTTTAGATGATACCACTATTTTTGCTTCATATGCCATGAGTAAAACAAGTCCTGATGGAGGTAATGCGATGCTTGGTTCTACAGATTCTGAAACTGGTCACTCATTTTGGATTGGAGCAAATATGCCTTGTCCAATAACTGATAGTGCAAGAGTAGGAATTGAATGGAATAAAGGTAGTAAATACTGGAGACCTATGACTTATGGTGAAGATACTATGGCTGGAAGTAAAATAGCAGCACGTGGTACGGCATGGGAAGTTTATAGAAATCAAAAGTTAACTGATGCTTTAAGTTTTTCTCTTAGATATACACATATAAAATATGATTATGCAGGAAGTAATGGTTTCTTTGGAGACTTAGGTGAACCAACAAATATTAGAGATAATAATGTTGAAGAAGCACAAAATATTACAGCAAATATTAGATATAGATTCTAGTTTTGTAGATAGAGTCTTATTTTAAAGAGACTCTATCTAAATTTACAATTGTAGTTTCAGCAATATTCATCATAGCAATATTTACTTTTTTAAACTCTTCATCTTTTACTTCCAATAAAAGTTTATCATACATATTTGCATAAGGAAAAATTGTAAAATAAATAAACTCTTTGGAATCTCTTTCTTTATCTAATTCTTTAAACCATACAGCAAGCAATGCTAAATACAACATAGCTGGATTAAAAGTACTATTTTTACTTAAATACTTTGATATCTCTTTATTTATAAAGTTATATGCATTTAAAACTGCTTTTATTCTATAGTGATTTCTATTTTTAAGATAATGCTCACTATCAAAAGTGACATTATTAATCTGTTTTAAAATATCTTCACTTATAGAATTGATATATTTATCAACTTTTTCATCTATATCAAAAATCTTTTCACTACTATCTTTATATGTAGTTATTAAATCTTTGCAAAACAATAATAAGGCTTCTGTTTTTATCTTCGATAAGTTTAAAATCATTCCATATTCTACCTAAAATTTATTAATAACCTAATATTAAGATTAAATTTAAGTGCAAATGCGCTAAAATGTACGAAATTCTATAAAATTGCAAATGCAAAATTTATTAAGAAAAGGAAATTATTGGAACCAATTGGTGTATTAAGTGAAGGTAAAATTTATGACCTTCAAACTGCGGAAGCTTTAAATATAACTGGAGAAGAGATAAGAAATGATAACTCTGTTGAATCTTTAGAAATATTAAGACACTCTTGTGCACACCTTATGGCACAAGCGATTAAAGAGTTATATCCAGAAGCTAAATTCTTTGTTGGTCCTGTTGTAAAAGAGGGATTTTATTATGATTTTAAAGTAGATTCTAAAATAACGGACGAAGATCTACCAAAAATCGAAAAGAAAATGAAAGAGCTTGCAAATGCAAAGCTACCAATTCAAAGATATGAAACAACCAAAGATGAAATTCTAAAAAAGTTTGCAAACGATGAACTTAAACAAGCAGTATTAAAAAATATTACTGATGATACCTTAACAGTATATAAACAAGGTGATTTTGAAGACTTATGTCGAGGTCCTCATGTTCCTAACACTAGAATGATTAGAAGTTTTAAACTAACAAGAGTAGCAGGTGCTTATCTTGGAGGTGATGAAGAAAACGAAATGATCACTAGAATTTATGGAATCGCATTTTTTGATAAAAAAGAGTTAAATGATCACGTAAGAATGCTTGAAGAAGCAAAAAAAAGAGATCATAGAAAACTAGGAACTGAGCTTGAACTATTTACATTCAATGATGAAGTTGGAGCTGGTCTTCCTATGTGGTTACCAAATGGAGCAAGACTTAGAAGTAAATTAGAAAAAATTCTTTATAAAGCTCATAGAGTAAGAGGTTATGAACCTGTAAGAGGTCCAGAGATTTTAAAAGCTCAACAATGGGTAACATCTGGTCACTATGAAAACTATAAAGAGAATATGTATTTAACACAAATTGATGGACAAGAGTATGGTATTAAGCCTATGAACTGTGTTGGTCATATTCAAATTTTCAAAAATGATTTAGTTTCATACAAAGATTTACCTAAAAAACTTTTTGAATATGGTGTTGTTCATAGACATGAAATGAGTGGAGCAATGCATGGGCTTTTTAGAGTAAGAGAATTCACACAAGATGATGCACATATTTTCTGTACTCAAGCACAAGTAAAAGATGTTATTATTGAAGTTTTAGAATTTGTTGATAAACTATTAAGTCTATTTGATTTTAAATATGAAATGGAAGTATCAACAAAACCTAAAAAAGCAATAGGTGATGATGAGTTTTGGGAAAAAACAACAAAAGGTATTATGGATGCCTTAGATGAGAACAAACTACCATATGGAATTGATGAAGGTGGAGGAGCATTTTATGGTCCAAAAATCGATATTAAAATTCTAGATGCTATTGGTAGAAAATGGCAATGTGGTACAGTTCAAGTTGATATGAACTTACCAAGTAGATTTAATGTAGAATATATAAACGATAAAGGGGAAAAAGAACAACCTGTGATGATTCATAGAGCAATTTTAGGTTCTTTTGAAAGATTTATTGGTATTCTTACAGAACATTGTGCTGGTGAGTTTCCATTTGTTATTGCTCCAACAGAAGTAATCCTTGTTCCAATTGCAGATACTCATGTTGAATATGCAAAATCTTTGCAAAAAGAGCTTATTCATAATGATATAGATTCTAAGATTTTTGATATGAACGAAAGTTTAAACAAAAGAATTAGAATGGCAGAAAAACAAAGAGTACCAATGATTGTTGTTATTGGAGATGAAGAAGTGGCAAATAACTCTATTGCGTTAAGAGACAGACGAAAGAGAGAGCAATCTAATATGTCTAAAGAGGAGTTTATTTCAATGTTAGAAAAAATTAAAAAAGGATGTGAAGTTTGAGTCGAAACAATAAAAAAGACGAAGTACTAATGAACGAAAACATTACAGCAAAAGAAGTAAGATGTACATCTGATGATGGAACTAATTATGGTATTATTCCAACAAGAGATGCACTTGCAACTGCTGAAGAACTAGGGCTAGACTTAGTTTTAATTGCAGCTACTGCTAAGCCACCTGTTGCAAAAATCATGGATTATGGTAAATTTAAATACCAACAAGAAAAAAAGAAAAAAGAAGCAAAGAAAAAACAAAAAGTTATTGTTGTTAAAGAAGTAAAATTTTCTGTTAAAATTGCAGATAATGACATTAACTATAAAGTTAAACATGCTATTGAATTTCTTGAAAAAGGATTCCATGTTAAATGTAGAGTTTTCTTAAAAGGTAGAGAGATGGCTCACCCAGAAGCTGGTGCTGAAGTTCTTGAAAGAATTTGGCCTATGCTTGAAGACTATGGGGTAAGAGATGCAAAACCTAAACAAGAAGGAAGATTTGTTAATATGATGGTTCTTCCTAAAAAAGAAGATAAAAACAATTCTTAATTTTAGAAGAGATTTTTCTCTTCTAAATCACTATATTTAAACTTATTTTAAGCTAATTTTAAGTAAAATCACAAACTTTTTCAATAATAATGAAAATGCAAATTTAAAGAAAGGATTCCACAATGCCAAAGATGAAATCTAATAGTGGAGCTTTAAAGAGATTTAAAGTGAAAAAAAATGGTTCTATTAAAAGAGGTTCAGCTTTTAGAAGCCATATTTTAACTAAAAAAAGCCCTAAGACAAAAAGAAATCTTAGAAGTGAACAAACTGTTGCATCTGTTGATAATGCAAGAGTTAAAAAAATGTTAAACAAAGCGTAATAAAAAAATTACTTAGTCCCTCCACAATTGTGGATAAGTTCGATTAAATAATCGACACCTATAAATAATGGTAAAGAAAGGAAAGATATGCCTAGAGTTAAAACTGGTGTAGTTAGAAGAAAAAGACATAAAAAAATATTAAAACAAGCCAAAGGTTTTTTTAGTGGTAGAAGAAAACACTTTAGAAAAGCCAAAGAGCAAATTGAGCATTCATTAGTATATGCTTATAGAGATAGAAGACAAAAGAAAAGAGATTTCAAAAAGCTTTGGATTATAAGAATCAATGCTGCTTGTAGACTAAATGATATTAATTATTCAAGATTCATGAATGGATTAAGATTAGCTAATATTGAATTAGATAGAAAAATCTTAGCTGATATGGCTATGAATGATGCTGCAGCTTTTGCATCATTAGTAGTAAAAGCAAAAGATGCTTTAGCAACATAATTAAATTTGCAAATTAAATATTTAAAAGGAAGATGAGTAACTCATCTTCCTTTTTTTATTTCTTATTAACAAGAAGGAACATTTCCTGAATCACTTGCATAATTATATAAAAAGTCATATACATGTGGTAAATAACTATTTTTAAGTGGCTTTGCCTTAGGACAAATTTCCAATATTTCATCATTTAAAGTTTTTGATTCAAATTTAGCTTTCCACTCATCTTGAGTATGTTTTTTTGCTAATACAGCTCCTGTAAATCCACAATCTTTTTTTAACTTCTTAATGATAATTTTTTGCCCTTTTAGTGCATCTGCTTGTGCAGATATAGTAAACATTGAACTTGCAATAAGACAAACTGCTGTTGCTTTTAATAATTTTTTTAACATTTAATATCCTTTTTTTAATTTATTTTCTATTTTTAACCTAATGGCTCATTAACTTCAATTTTACAATCATTACCTTTGCAATCTATATTTGCATCAAAATAGAATATCTCTGATAAGTCATACTCAGCTTCTTGTAGTTTTGTCCAAGCTTCTAAAGATCTTCCACCTGCTGTACAATTAAATATAACACTTTTATCTTTTGGTAATTTTTCATATAACTCTTTTGCAGTTAAATCACCTGCTGTTATATTAATTGATCCAATTAAATGTCCTGATTTAAACTCTTCTTTTGATGTTACATCAACAATTTGAATATTTGCTGGTACTTTTTTTTCTAAAATAAGTTTTTTTATCCACTCACCATCAACTGTTCCCTCATCTAAACCTAACATAACACCATTTTTACTAAACTTTGGTTTTGTATCAGATGTTTCAGTTGTAATTTTTGATGCTCCTGATGCTGTTGTTGCAAGTCCAGCTTTTTTCCATTCTGGCAAGCCTCCTGCATAAACAGAAACATTTGTATATCTAGTTTCAATTAATTTATTTGCAACTTTATGTGATTTTGTACAACTATATCCACCACAAAATACAAGAATTTTCTCATCTTTATTAGAAGGAAATCTTCCAATTAATGAATCTATTTTTGTATCAGGAATTGCAATGGCTCCTGGAATTGTTTCTTGTAATGTTTTTTTATAAGGTCTTGCATCTACAATTAATCCTGAATTTTTAGCCTGTACACTTTTTGCAACTGCTATAGACACTTCCGTATACGATTTCTTTGCCCATTCAGGTTCACCTGCTTGATAAAGTACAACATTTTTAAAACCCTCTTTCTTAAGCATTGCTGCAACTTTTGGACTTTTACCACATTTCCATCCACCACAAAATACTATAAGCTCTTTATCTTTTGCAGTATCTTTTAACTGAACAACAAACTCTTTAAATTTTGTATCAGGTATATTAATACTTGATGGAATTGTACTTTTTTTATATTGTGCTTCTGGTCTTGCATCAACTAAAATAGATTTTGCAGTAGTTTTTGTTCCACCATTTACTGCTTTTTTTGTATATTCAAAACCTACTACTTTTAAATCATTTTTCTTAATTAACTTTTGTACTTTTGCACTTGCTTTTTCAAGTGATTGACCTTGTGCAGCGAATACACCCGAAACAGATAAACTCGCAGTTAAAACAACTGCTACTAAAAACTTTGTAACTTTCATAACTTCTCCTTAAATTGTGTTATTAATGAACATCTCTTTGTTTAGTAATTGAAAATAGAGTATCAACTAATTTAAATATAAATATAGCTACTCCAACAGAACCCACAACAATAAATATCTCACCCAAATGAGGGCTAACATAGTTAAAATTTGTTGTCAAACTATAAAAGTCATACTTTTCATATCCTACACCAAATCTATTTGTTAAAGGATTTGCATTTCCTCCATAAACAAATAAGTATCTTCCGATATATCCTCCTATAATTACTGAGATTGAAGCTGGTATTATGTATGATCTATCTGGTTTTACTAAAAGTAAAAAAGGTAAAACAAGAGCAAAAAGAACATATCCTCCAAAAAATAACACTCTAAATTCACCAAATAATATTATAAAGGCCCAATCTTTATCAATTACTAAGTAACCTACTACCTCATATATGGCTAATAAATACAAGAAAAAAAGCATACTTTTTCTTATTAAAGACATTAATTCTTTATAGCCTTTTTTATTCTTATGTACTAAATATGATAATATCCCCATTACACCTAAAGATGATACAAATGCTGATATTATAAAGTACCACATTAATCCAGGGAACTCCGTCCAAAAATGTCTTGCAGTATTCATAGAAAATAACTTTGCTTGAATATAATATTCAACTAAATCCACACCGATACTTAAAACTAAAATAGGGAATGCAAGTTTCCTTGCTAACTCTCTTTTATTTGTAAGTATTAAATATATTTCAAATAATACAAATGGAATATATGTAAAATAAAGAGGTAACATCAACCACATACCCGCATTTGTATTTGGATCTAAAAACATCCATTTCATATTTAGCATGTTTAAATCAGTTGCAATTGTAAATAATCCTGCAAAAACCATTGCAAGACCTGCTACCATAAATGAAGCAGCTAATTTTTCTACAATTTTAAAATTTAATAATTCTGCTAATGCAACTAGAAATATGATTCCACTTCCTGTATAAATCATATACATATAATTTGAGATGAATAGCGTCCAAGGAACTTCTCTACTTACTTCACCTACATTTCCAAATATTGCACTTTTTAAAGCTTCTTTTAACTCTGGGTTAAAAGGATCTAAACTCATTGAATGAGTAGATGCAACTTTTGTAAAATATCTTAATTCATAAATCTCATATATACCATATATAGCAAAGGCTATTAATACATATGATAAAAGCATAATCTTATTTAAAAACATATCTTTAAAAGAGGCTTTATTTATCTCAAGCCCTGCAATCGTAAACTTTTCCATAATTACCCCCTTATACCTCTATATTTTTCTAAATACTCATCCCACGTGTATATTTTAGTTTCATGAGAGATACTTTGTCTTGCATAATTTTCTGAATCAGGAACAATATAAAAAAGTTTTGGTCGTGTATTTGATTTCTCTTTTAAAAAGAAAAATCTTTTTTTCTTTAATAGTTTTACTAAATCACTATTATCATCATCTAAATCTCCAAACATTCTTACATTTGTTGGACAAGTTGTTTGACAAGCTGTTGTTCCATACTCTTCAATTCTATGATCACAAAATGTACACTTATCTACAGCAACTTTTGTATCATCTACAAATCTAGCATCATAAGGACAAGCTTCCATACAACCTTTACATAAGATACATTTTTTATAATCAACTTGAACTATTCCACCTGCACCAACATAACTAGCATTGGTAGGACATACACTAACACAAGGAGCAGTTTCGCAATGATTACACTGTGAGGGATATAAATTGATAAATGATTTATCAAATATACTTCCTTCAACAATACCAACCCATATTCTTTGTTTATTTGCACCTAATTGCACACCATTTTCTTCTTTACATGCAGTTTCACATGCTTTACAATTTATACAATTTTGATAATCTAAAGCCATCGCATAATTCATAATCAAACCTTTCTAATTGAAACAATAGTTTCATGCATAATTGCACTTCCAAACACTGGTTCTATTTCATCTTCAATTATCTCATTATCACTTGCTCCATTTCTATTTGCAAATGTCATTCCAGAAGAGTTAGAGCCAAATCCATGAATATAAAAAACTGTATTTGCAACTATTTTATCAGTAGGAAATGCTTTTATTTGTATTGTTCCTACACTGCTTTTTATCTCTACTAAATCTGCGTGTTTAATCCCTTTTTTCCTAGCGTCTTTTTCATTTATCCAAACATAATTTTCTGGCATTAATTCTAATAACATTACATTATTTGCTGTTGAGTTTTGTGTAAATTGAGCATGACGACCTGTTATAAATTTGAATTTACCTTTTGGTATCTCTTTGAAATCTTCTTGATGCCATACAGGCATTGGTTCAATACCTTTTTTTGTAAGGTTTTCTAAATAACACTCAATCTTTTTACTTGGTGTTGAAAAAAGTCTTTTAATTTCAGCAATATCTCTTGGATTTATACATGTATCAATATCATCAGAGTCTTCTTCATTTTCTAATTTTACAACTGTGAAAAATTTATCTTTTTCTTTATAATATCTAAAAGAGTTATTATCAATTTTTTCAAAGCTACTTAACATTTTTGGATAAAACACACCTTTTGTATTTAATATTTCCCATGCTTCTTGATTATATTTTTCTAAAAACATCTCTTTATTTACATGTTCTTGTGAATGTTCAAAGGCATCTGCCAAGTTATATCCATTATCTTCATATAACTCTTTAATCTCTTCTTTATTTAATCCTTCTAGTTCATCTTGCAAGTCTTCATCATATTTTTTACTTATTTCAAATAATGGCTTAGATAATTTTTTAGCAAGTCCATGTATAATTTCAACTACTGGTTTTGTTTCATACATAGGATTAATTACTTTTTTTCTTAATGCAATTGAGGGTTCAACTCCAGGAAAAGATTTTACAGGGTCTTCTCTTTCTAAATATGTACACTCAGGAAGAATAACATCAGCCATAATGGCTGTATCACTTGGCATTGTATCAATAACAACTACTAAATCCATTTTCTCAAACATCTCTTTTGTTTTTTTAGTATTTGGAACTGAAAGTACAGGGTTTTGCTTATAAACAAACATTCCTCTTATTGGATATGGTGTTCTTTCTTCAACAATCATATTTCTCCATGCAATCCATGAACCACTTCCTCCAATAATTGCTGCTTCATCTTTTTCTATTCTAGCTTTTGGATTTGAATATAAAGGAGCATTTACATAATGACTTCCAAGAGGTAGTTTTTTACCAAAAACTATTCCACCTTTTACGTCAATTCCTCCTCCAAGTGCAGTAAAAATTGCTTGTGCTCTTCTTAATTGGAAATCATTTTTTGTCCAAGTTGATCTTCTACCTTGATAATAAATAGCTTGTGGTGCATTTGCCATAAACTCTTGGGCAACTTGCTCTATTTCACTTGCAGGAATTCCTGTAATTTTTTCTGCCCATTTTGGAGTATATTCACTATTTAGAACATGTTCTTTATATTTATCAAAATTAGAGAAATTATTTTTTACATAAGTTCTATTATAAAGTTCATTTTTTATTACATGATAAGTCAATGCTAAAACAAAAGCTAAATCAGTTCCTGATTGTATAGCAAGGTAATTATCTGCGTGTATTGCTGTATTTGTAAATCTTGGATCAACAACAATAAGCTTTGTTCCTCTTCCTCTTGTTCTTTTGAAAATATCCATCGTATCAGGAGTAAGTATTGCTTCTGCTCTATTTGCACCTGCCATAATTACATATTTTGCATTTTGCAAATCTGCTTGTCCATATTTTCCTATTGTTAAAGCATATCCAGAAACAGCAGTTTGTAAACAAATAGAAGCATGATTTACAAAGTTTGATGAACCAATTTTATTTGACATAAAAGTTTTAAATGTATGTTCAGCTAAACCCTCACCAGCACAATAACCAAAACATGATCTATTGTCTTTTTCTTCATCTAAAATTTTAGTCATTTTCTCACTAATATAAGAATATGCTTCATCCCAAGTTACTCTTTTATATTTTCCATCCCCTCTTTTTCCAATTCTAATTAAAGGATATTTTAATCTATCAGGATCATATAGTGCTTGAATACCAGCATTCCCTCTAGCACAAAGCATATTTTGTGATTTTGGAAAATGAGGATTTGGTTCAAGTTTAGTTACTATATTATTCTCAACCCTTGCATAAGCAGCACATTTATTAACACACATTTCACATAGTGTTGGTATAAGCTTTACATCTTTATTATTTGATGTTTTTGTTGTACCAAGACTTATTTTATCTTGTTTTGATGTGTCTTTACAAATTGCACTTGAACTTGCAATTACTGATAATGCAACCGTTCCTTGGAGAAATTTTCTTCTTGAAATTTCAACTTGCATTTCTCACTCCTTCTTAATATTATTTGTTAATGTTATAACTTTAGCACAGTTTAATATAAATTATTCTTATTTATGAATGAATATTCAGTTTATTTTTCAAAATTTCCTTATTTTTTAACTTTTATAAGAAATTTTTATATTATTTTAATATTAAATATTTTTTTTTCTTATAATATAGCCTTTTAAATAGTCTGATTTTTGTAATAAAAAAATTATTGTAATAAATTTTTATCCTTAGATATTATTATTACTTATTATTTAGTATTTTTTTAAATAGTTTTGTAAGAAGTTGTATAAAGATAATAAAAATAGATATTACTAAGAATATCAAAAATGAATAAAGTAAAGGATGATAAGGTAAAGGATGATAAAATAAGTTTTTTAGATGAGATATTGGAGAATTAAGCCATTTATCTATATGTATTATAAAAGAAGATAATATAAATACAATAACATACAATATTGTTAATTTTTTTAGATTTTTCATTTTTTCTCAATTCAAATAAAGCAGATAACTGCTTTATTTGTTATAAAATTGTGTGTATATATATTCTGCCATTTCTTTAGGAGTATATTTCATACCTTTTTTTTCTATGATTGAATGATTACGTTCCATAATATCATGATTTGTACCTGATGATTGTGTTAGCGTTTTATCTTGAATATCAACCAATTCTAATTCTAAGTCATGAAGCAATTTATTATTAAGTGCTGGTGCATTTTTACTAACAATACCTTGTGCTTTTTTACCATGACATTTTGAACACATTTGTTCATATATTTCTGAGACAGTGTATTTTTTATTTTTTTTATAACTTTTTGCATTTTTATTAAAGTTAAAGAAAATATAGTTTGCCATCTTTTTAGGGTCGTAGTTCATACCTTTTTGTATAATTACTTTCATATTATGTTGCATTACATCATGATTTGTACCTGATGATTGATATGAAGCTCCACTTTTTAAATCAAATAAACTTATCTCTAATTCATTTAAATCAATATTATTTAAAGAAGGAGCACTTTTTTCAACATTACCCTCAGCATTTATTCCATGACATTTAGAACACATTAATGTATATACTTCTTTTGCTGTATATTTATTATTTTGTGCATATAAACCAGATGTTAAAAAACTAATCATAAAAACTAGATACAGTGTTTTATTTACTTGCATTTCAATTCCTTTTAATAATTTATGCTCTACCTGATAACATACCATACATAGTCATAGGTTTTAAGGCATATACTTTTAATAACCACCATATATATCTTTCTTGAGTAGGATCTAAAGGAAATGATGGAGTTGGTTTTTTTGTCCAGTTAAACTCAGCTAACATAACTTTACCAATATCAGTAATTAAAGGACAAACTGTATATCCTTCATATTTTGAAGTTAAAGGTTTTTGTTCCATTAATGAGATTAGATTATCTACTAGAACTTTATACTGTTTTCTAACACTTCCACCTGTTTTTCCCATTGGAACAGCAGCGATATCTCCTATTGCAAATACATTATCATATTTTACATGCTGTAAAGTCTCTTTATTTACAGGAACATATCCTTTTCCTGAACCAACAGGAGATTTACCAATTTCATCAGGTGCTTTCATAGGAGGAGTAATATGCAATAAATCAAAAGGAACTTCAACATCTTGATGTTTTAAAATCATATCATACTCTTCTAAGTCCTCATCCCAAGCACCTTTTTCAAGCCATTTTTTATCAAAAGTTGCAATTTTATTTTTTAAATCAACACCTGTTAAATTATGTTTATAATTCCACTTCATTCCTCTTTGTTTAAACTGCTTTACAATAGCATCATGATACTCTTTAACTCCAAACATAGTTGAACCATTTGGATAAAAAGTTAATTCTGCATTTTCCCTAGCACCTGCTTCTACTAATCTTGAATTAGTAAGATACATTATTTTTTTAGGAGCACCACCACATTTAATTGCTGTATTTGGGTGAGTAAATACTCCTTGCATTTTTTTTGATCCAGTTTTAGCAGCTTCAACAAATTTTTGCATTTGTTCCCATGTTTTAACTGAACTATCAACATTATAAATTGAACAAACTCCAGAATCAGCAAAAGTATCAAGTATTTTTTTTGCACTACCAACCGTTTTAGCTTCACCAATATCTTCTAATCCTTTGATTCTTCCAAAATCAAGAGATAATCCAGCTGCAACAATTAAATAATCATATGAAATATCTTCCCCTGAACCAATTGTTAGCTTATTATTCTCTGGATCAAAAGATACTGCTTTATCAGATATAACTTTTACTCCATTTGGAATGAAGTCTTTTGTGTCATACATAACATCTTCTTTTTCATAAACTCCAGATGCTACTAATGTATTTCCTGGTTGATATGATACTGATTTTGGATTTGGTTCAATTATAGTAATATCAGGATTTGATAATGAATTTGTTAATTTAGCAGCAGTAGAAACACCTGCAAGTCCCCCACCAACAATTACAATTTTTGCTTTAACATCACTAGCTTTTGCAGATGTTGCTGCTTGAGCTTCATTTCCTCCCATTAAAAATGCAGCTGAGCCTAAACCTGCTACTTTAAAAGCATCCCTTCTGGAAATGCCCTCTTTTTTTAATTTAGAGTCTAATAAATCTAATGCGTCATTAAGCTCTTTATTTGCCATGTTGCTTCCTTTTATAAATTTATCTTATAAAAGAAGCATAACTAAAAGTAAATAATATAATACTTAACTATAACTTAAACAAATAATATTTAATATTTACCTAACTTATAATACTCAAAGCTTTTTTGTAGTCTTCTGGGTGGTTGAGATTTATAAATTCATCTTCATTATTAAACTTTACAATCTTTGTTTTAACAGAGTCTAATAAAAAAGATATTTTATGCATGTCCTCTAAAAGCATACTATTCACAACCTTTTTAATATCTTTTGAGAATACACCGCATAAATTATGAACTCTTTTTGTTTGTGCTACTGTAATATCATAATTTTCACTTTGATTTATTAATTCTTTAATTGACTCTATTTTTATTAAAGGTGTGTCAACAGTTATCAAAAAGAATTTATCATAATTATTTGTTTTATTTATAATATTTGCTAAGCCAACTATAGGAGAGTAAATAGAAGATTCTTCCAAAAGTAAATTTGCTTCAAAATCGAATTTATTATTTTTACAAGAAAGATATATCTCTTTAAAATAAGGTTTTAATCTATTATATTGATATTTTGCTAAAGAGGTTTCATTTGCGAATGGAAGAAGAGATTTATCTTCTTTCATTCTTGAGCTTTTCCCACCACATAAAATTATACAAGGTATATCAAATTGTGGTTTCATAATTATAAAGAGTTTGGATCAGTTATGTATCCAGAGATTGCACTAGCAGCTGCAACTGCACTATTTGCAAGATAAATTTTTGAACTTCTACTTCCCATTCTTCCAACAAAGTTTCTATTTGTAGTTGAGATACAAACTTCATTATCTCCTAAAATCCCCATATATCCTCCTAAACACGCTCCACAAGTTGGATTTGATACAACTGCACCTGCATCAACTAAAATATCAATATATCCTAATTTTGTTGCATCTCTTAAAATCTGTTGTGTCCCAGGAGTTATGATAAGTCTTACATGTCTTGCAACTTTTTTACCATCTAAAATCTTAGCTGCAACTTCAAAATCACTTAATCTTCCATTTGTACATGAACCTATAAATACTTGATCAACTCTAATCTCATCTTCAACTGCTTGAGAAACAGAATGCCCATTTGATGGTAAAAATGGATATGCTATTACTGGTTCTAATTTCTCTACATCTATTTCAATAGTTTGACAGTAGTTTGCATCTTCATCGCTATAATGTATTTTTGGCTCATCTCTTAAAGATTCTTTACTGTCCAAGAACTCTTTTGTAACCTCATCATATGCAACAATACCATTTTTAGCTCCAGCTTCAATAGCCATATTACATAAAGAAAATCTATCATCCATACTTAAATAAGGGATTGTTGTTCCAGTAAATTCTAAAGTTTTATAAAGTGCTCCATCAACACCTAAAATTCTAATAATTTCTAAAATTAAATCTTTTCCAGTTACATATTTACTTGGCTTACCATTAAATACTATTTTAATTGACTCTGGCACTTTAAACCAATTTCCACCTGTAATCATTCCAAAAGAGATATCAGTACTTCCCATACCTGTACTAAATGCACCTAAAGCTCCATGTGTACATGTATGTGAATCTGCACCAATAATAACATCTCCAGGTAAGACTAAACCTTTTTCTGGTAAAAGTGCATGTTCAATTCCCATGTCTTTTTCATCAAAAAAGTTTTTTAAATCATGTTTCATTGCAAAATCTCTTGAAATTTTTGCTTGGTTTGCACTTGCTATATCTTTTGCTGGAATAAAGTGATCAAGCACAATAGCAAAACCATCTGGGTTAGCAAGTTTTTCTTTTCCACTTTCTTCAAATGCTTTAATAGAAATGGGTGTGGTAATATCATTCCCAATTACCATATCTATATTACATCTAATGATTTCTCCTGCATATACTTCTCTTCCAATATGCTCACTAAATATTTTTTCTGTTATAGTTTGTTTCATTTATTCCTACTTAATATATAATTTGTCAAAAATTATATCTAAAAAAAAGTTAACCTTACAAAAAGCCTATGCTTCTTCTTTATTTTTGCCCCAAATTTGTTTATATATAATAATTCCCACAGCAAGATTAATAATCATATCTGCAAGATTAAATATTGCAAACTCAAAACCACAATGCCAATATATATAATCAACAACTGCTTCATATGTAAACCTATCTAAAATATTAGATAATCCTCCTGCAAATAAAAGAGAAATTGGCAAAGCATACTCTTTTAATACATCTTTATTAAAATATAAATATATAACTCCTGCAAATACTAAGGCTAATTGAATATATTTTAAATACTCTTTTAAAAAAGAGAACATAGAAAATGCCACACCATAATTATAAGCTAACTGAAAAGATAAACAGCTTCCTTCATAACCCCAGTTATTGTAAACAAAAGCATATTTAATTGCTTGATCAATTATAAAAATAGTTAAAAATATTAAAAAAAGTAATACTGTTTTATTCATAGTCTATTTTTAAAAAACTCTGTTAATTTTTCCATATATTCATCTACTAATTTTTTATCTTTACCTTCAAGTAAAACTCTTAACTTTTTTTCTGTTCCTGAGTATCTAATTAGATCTCTCATTCCTAAGCTTTTAATCTCTTCTTGAAGCTCTTTTAAGCCTTCAATCTTATTTAATGGCTTTTTTTGACTAACAATAATATTTTTTAATACTTGTGGATATAATTCAAAAGGATTTAATATCTCACTGGCTGTTTTTTTACTTTTCACCATCATGGCAAGAACTTGTAAGGCACTTGCTAATCCATCTCCTGTTTTTGCAACATCTGAAAAAATTATATGTCCACTTTGTTCACCACCAAAGTTTAAAGAACAATTTTTCATTCCTTCTAAAACATACTTATCCCCAACATCACTTCTTTGAAGTTCTATATTATGTTCATTTAAATAATCTTCTAATGCTTGATTACTCATAACTGTTGCAACACAAGCATTTTTTGATAATAAGTTTTGACTACTTAAATATGTACATAATGCACCAATTAGTTTATCACCTGATATAACTTCACCTTTTTCATCAACTACTACTAACCTATCAGCATCACCATCAAGTGCAATTCCTATATCAGCCCTAGTTTCTAATACTATTTTTCCAACATTTTTAGGGTGAAGTGCTCCACAATCATCATTGATATTGTATCCATTAGGGGCGTTGTTAATAATTACTACTTCTGCACCTAACTCTTCAAGAATTGTTGGCCCAACTTTATAAGCAGCCCCATTTGCACAATCTAAAACTATTCTAATACCTTGTAAAGTTAAATCTTTTGGAAAAGAACTCTTAATTGAAACAATATATCTTCCAATAACATCATCAATTCTTTTTGAAGCCCCAATTTCTTTTCCTGTTTTTTGTTGAGAACTTAAGTATTCTTCATTTGCAAAAATATTTTCGATTTCTGTTTCACACTTTGAACTTAATTTATTTCCATGATTATCAAAAAATTTAATTCCATTATCATCATAAGGATTATGAGAAGCACTAATCATAATTCCCGCATCACATCTCATACTTTCTGTTAAATATGCAATTGCAGGAGTAGGCATAGGGCCTATTTGAATAACATCATACCCAATTGCTGTTAATCCTGAAACAAGGGCATTTTCTATCATATAACCACTTCTTCTAGTATCCTTTCCCACTAAAATTTTATTTGTAGTAGAATGCTTTCTAAAATGTATCCCAGCTGCCATTGCAAGTTTCATTGTAGTTATTGCATCTAAAAACTCACCAGCTTTTCCTCTTACTCCATCAGTTCCAAATAGTTTCATTAAATCTTCCTAAATTTAAACTTAATTTAAAGTTATTTTAGGTAACATTCTACCCTTAAATTTTTTACAAAGAGGTTAAAATAAAATGGCAAATCATAAATCTGCTGAAAAAAGAGCTAGACAAACTAAAGTTAGAACAGAAAGAAATAGATTCTACAAAACTAGAGTTAAAAATATAACTAAAGATGTACTATCTGCTGTTGAAGTAAGTGATAAAGAAAAAGCTACTGAAGCAATGAAGACTGCGAATAAATATATTCACCATTGTGTAAGTAAAGGTGTATTAAAAAAAGGTAATGCTGCAAGAAAAGTTAGTAGATTACAAACTAAAGTAAATGCTATATAATCTAAAGGTTATATAGTAAATATAATTATGCTAAAAGAAAAACTGCAACATTTTATAAATAAATATGAAGAGATTAACGAAATGTTGATCTCACCAGAAGTTACATCTGACATAAAAAAGATGACAGAACTTTCAAAAGAACAATCATCTATTGAACCAATTGTTACTAGAGCAAAAGAATATATTCAAGTTCTTGAAGGTATAGAAGAAAGTAAAGTACTTTTAGAAGACAAAGAACTAGGTGAACTTGCAAAAGAAGAATTAAAAGAATTAGATTCAACTAAACATAATTTAGAAGAAGAGATTAAAATTCTTATGATGCCAAAAGATCCAAATGATGACAAAAATATATATTTAGAGCTAAGAGCTGGAACAGGTGGAGATGAAGCTGCTATTTTTGTAAGTGACCTATTTAGAGGTTATTTAAGATATGCAGAGAACAATGGTTGGAAAGTCGAAATAATGAACTCAAGTGAGAATGAGGCTGGTGGCTATAAAGAATTGGTACTTTTAGTAAAAGGTGACCATGCATATAGTAAGCTAAAGTTTGAAGGTGGAACACACAGAGTTCAAAGAGTTCCAGCAACTGAATCACAAGGAAGAGTTCACACATCAGCAATTACTGTTGCAGTTATGCCAGAAGTTGATGATGTAGAAATAGAAATAAATCCAAACGATTTAAAAATTGATGTAATGAGAGCAAGTGGTAATGGAGGACAATCTGTAAATACAACAGATAGTGCAGTAAGAATTACTCACCTTCCAAGTGGACTTGTAGTAACAAACCAAGACCAAAAATCACAACATAAAAATAGAGAAAAAGCCATGAAAGTTCTTAAAGCAAGACTTTATGATTTACAAATGAAAGAAAAAATGGCTCAAGAAGGTGCAGATAGAAAAGCCCAGGTTGGAACTGGAGATAGAAGTGGAAGAATTAGAACATATAATTATCCACAAAATAGAGTTTCAGACCATAGAATTAACCTTACTCTTTATAGACTTGAATACATAATGAATGATGGATTATTTGATGAAATAATTGATCCATTAATTGCAGATTATCAATCAAAACTCATGGAAACAAGTGACGTATAAATAGTCACTTCTTTTCATCTTCTTCTTACTTAACAAATAGTAACCAAAATGTAACCAACGAAGTGTACAATTTCTCTATCAAACATCAATGGAGAATAAAACATGACATTAAAAAAAACAACATTAGCAATTCTTGCAAGTGCTGCTTTAACTGTAAGTTTAAGCGCTAGAGATCAAATTAAAATGGTTGGTTCATCAACTGTTTATCCTTTTGCCTCTGCTGTAGCAGAAGAACTAGGAGCAACAACTAAATACCCTACTCCTGTTGTAGAATCAACTGGTTCAGGTGGTGGTATGAAACTATTTTGTGCAGGAAATGATTTAAATACACCTGATATTACAAATGCTTCAAGAAGAATGAAAACTAAAGAGTTTAAATTATGTGAAAAAAATGGTGTTACTAAAATCACAGAAGTAGTAATAGGTTTTGATGGAATTGCATTTGCTGAATCAAAAGATAATAAACCATTTTCAGTAACTACTAAACAATTAGCATTAGCAGTTGCAGCAGAAGTTCCAGGAAAAAATGGAAAATTAATTGATAATCCTTATAAAAAATGGTCTGAGATTGACTCATCACTACCAAATAGAGAAATCATAATTTATGGTCCTCCAAAATCATCAGGAACTAGAGATGCATTTGAAGATATGATTTTAAAAGCTACATTCAAAAAAATGCCAGAATATACATCTTTATATAAAAAAGATAAAGAAAAATATAAAGCTTATAAAAAATACCATAAAGTAAGACAAGATGGTGTATATGTTCCATCAGGTGAAAATGATAACTTAATTGTTCAAAAATTAGTTAAAAATAAAAATGCATTTGGTATTTTTGGATATTCATTCTTAGTTGAAAATGAAGATAAATTGATTGGTTCTAAAATTAATGGAGTAATGCCAACTCCAGATGCAATCTCTTCAGGTAAATACCCAGTATCAAGATCACTATTTTTCTATATTAAAAATTCACATGAAAAAGATGTTCCTGCTATGAAAGAGTATGTAAATATGTTCACAGATGATATGATGATTGGTGAAAATGGAATTTTAACTGAAATTGGTCTTATTCCTTTACCAAAAGCACAAAGAGAAACTATTAAAACAAGAGTTTCTAAAAGACAAAATCTTACATTAGAAGATTTAAAACATTAAATATTAAAGAGGAACTCTCCTCTTTAATTTATATAAACTAGCTATAAATATAGGTCTTTATCTATTTTGGCAAATAAATAACAAAGATCTATATATATAACTAAAAAGGTCTTCTTATGTCGACTGCAAAAAAACCAAGTGAAGATTTCAGTATAATTGTTGATAAGTTAGATTATGCATTTCAACCAATAGTAAATACAAGAACTGGAAAAACTTTTGCTGTTGAAGCTTTAATAAGAGGATATCAAAATCTTGGATATAAATCTATTTTAGATCTATTTGATAGTTTCTTTGATAAAAAAATACTCTATAAAATTGATTTAATTCTTAGAAAAAAAGCTATTGAAAAATTTAGTCATATAAAAATAGAAGATTTAAAACTTTTTTATAATTTAGATAATAGGCTTTTGTATATGCCTGATTATGAAAAAGGAAATACAAATAAAATCTTAAATGAACTAAATATTAAAGAGAATTCTATTTGTTTTGAAATTACAGAAAATGGCTCAATGCAAAATAAAATTATGATTAATAAAATATTAACTAATTATAAAAATGAAGGTTTCAATATTGCAATTGATGATTTTGGTACTGGTATTTCAGGGCTTGAACTTTTATATTTGAGTGAAGCAGACTATATTAAACTTGATAGATTTTTTATAAAAGATATAAATAAAGATTCAAGAAAAAAACTATTTTGTTCTTCAATTGTAGATATGGCACATGTTATGGGTATAGTAGTAATAGCTGAGGGTATAGAAACAATTGCAGAATATTATACTTGTAAAGAGATTAATATTGATTATATTCAAGGTTTTTTAATTTTAAAACCAAGTCTAAATATATTAGATATACAAGACACCTATGAAGATATTCCATATCTTTTTAAAAATGACAGAAGAAACAATAAAAGTAATTTAATTGATAAAGATTATATTGAGTTTATTGAACCACTTAGTATCAATTCAAGTTTGCATGATTTGTTTTTATATTTTAAAGAGTTTCCAAATAATACTTTTGTTCCAATTATTGATGAATATAAAACACTTATGGGAGTGGTTTATGAAGTTGATATCAAAAAACTATCATATTCACAATATGGCTTATCACTTGCACAAAATGTATCTTTTAAATCAAGATTGAGTTCATATATAAAACCATCATTATCTATTGAAGTATCTTGGGGAATAGATAAAACATTAGAAATGTTTAATTTAAGAGGCAATAAATCAAAAGGTATCTTTGTAACAAAAAATAGTAAATATATTGGATTTATTAATGTAAATAATCTTTTGTCTTTATCCTTTAAAAGAAATATTGAAATTGCACAAAATCAAAATCCTCTTACAAAACTTCCTGGTAATAATCAAATTGATAAGTTTATAAAAGAGAGTTTCCAAAGTGATGATATAACACATATAGTCTACTTTGACTTTAATGATTTTAAGCCTTTTAATGACTATTATGGATTTAGACAAGGAGATAGAGCAATACTGATATTTTCTGAATTATTACAAAAAAACTTATCTAAAAATAGTTTTATTGCGCATATTGGAGGGGATGATTTTTTTGTAGGATTTAAAAACAAAAAATTTGAGAAAGTATATAAAAAAACAAAGCAAATACAACAAGAGTTTAAACAATGTGTTAGTAGTTTATATAATGAAGAAGATAAAGAAAATGGATTCATAAGAACTAAAGATAGATTTGCAGTAATGAGAAAATTTAAACTTTTAAGTGTATGTTCTGCCATAATAGAAATTACAAAATATTCAAACTCTTCAAATCTTGATAAAGTACTAGGAAAAATAAAAAAAGATTCCAAGCTTACAAACACTCCACTTGGTAGTTGTATTCTAATGTAACCTATTTGTAACCAATTTTCTATAGAATTTTTTAAATTTTAGAAATAAAGGTAAATGTATTGACACCCTTTGAAACAAGAAATAAATCCACAGAGATAAAAGAAAAAGTAATTAAGGCATTATTAATTACTGCTTCAATTATCTCTATTTTAACAACATTTGGAATTCTATTTTCAATTCTTTTTGAAGCTATAGAATTTTTCAAATTAAGAAGTTTTTGGTACTTTATTACAGGTACAGAATGGTCACCAGGAATTGCAAACAGTAAATTTGGTGCAGTGCCTATTTTTACAGGTACTTTTGTAATTACAATTATAGCAATGGCAGTTGCAATACCAGTTGGACTGGGAAGTGCTGTTTATCTAAGTGAATATGCATCAGGAAAAGTAAGAAATACTTTAAAACCACTTTTAGAGATTTTAGCAGGTATTCCTACTGTTGTTTATGGTTTCTTTGCTGCAATTACAGTAGCTCCATTTGTTGTAAAAGCAGCTGCTTCATTAGGTTTTGAAGCCTCGTTTAACTCAGCACTTGCATCTGGTATCGTAATGGGGATTATGATAATTCCTGTAATTGCATCATTAAGTGATGATGTAATTAGAGCTGTTCCAGACTCACAAAGAAAAGCTTCTTTGGGATTAGGTTTGACGCAAGGAGAAACAATAAAAAATATTGTTTTACCCTCTGCAATGCCAGGTATAATTTCAGCTTCATTGCTAGGTCTTTCAAAAGCTTTAGGTGAAACTATGATTGTTGTTATGGCAGCAGGTTTAAGACCAAATTTATCAATCAATCCTTTAGAAGATATGACAACAGTAACAGTTAGAATTGTTGATGCACTTGTAGGAGATCAAGCTTTTAACTCTCCTGCTACTCTTTCAGCATTTGCATTAGGACTTGTTTTGTTTATTGTGACATTAGTATTAAATATTATTTCACTAATGTTAATTAGAAAATTTAAAGAAAAATATAAAGTGAATACATTATGATAATTAAAAGAAAAAAGAATAAAAAAGAAGAAAATCCATTTTATGACCCAAGTTTAAAAAACAGGCATAAAAGTTCAAGAAGATTCAAGCTTTTTACTCTTGGCTCACTTGTTTTTTCTATTGCATTTTTAGCATTTTTCTTAACAGATATAGTTACAAAAGGTTCACCTGCTTTTAAACAAGCATATTTACTTGTTGATGTAACATATAATGAAACATCAATAAAAAACTATAGAAAATCAATTGATAGAAAATATACAGGTGTTGTTTCAAGAGCATGGATTAGAGAAGTTCCAAATATGATTGAAAAAGATCCAAGTTTAATGGGTAAAACAATCTCTACATGGGTTTTAGCAGATGATCAAGTTGATCAATATTTAAAGGGTCATTATTATAAGTTAAAAAGAAAAGATAGAATTATAGTTGATGATTTAAAAGCTGAAAACAAAGCACAACTACAATTTAATAAACTCTTTTTTGAAAATGGAGATTCTAAAACACCTGAATATGCAGGTTTTAAATCAGCAATTATTGGTTCAGTGTTAACACTTCTTATTACAATGCTTGTTGCTTTTCCTATTGGAGTTATGACAGCAATTTATCTTGAAGAGTTTGCAGAAGATAATAAGTTTACACAAATAATAGAAGTAAATATAAATAATCTTGCAGCCATTCCATCAATACTATTTGGTCTTTTGGGTCTTGCAATATTTATAAGCTTATTTGGGCTTCCTAGAAGTTCACCTTTAGTTGGTGGTCTAACTTTAGCACTTATGACATTACCTATTATAATTGTAAGTGCAAGGGCTGCATTAAGAAGTGTTCCTGATTCTATTAGACAAGCAGGTTATGGACTTGGTCTTACAAAAATTCAAGTAACAAGAGACCATGTTTTACCTTTAGCTTTTCCTGGAATTATGACAGGTTCAATTATTGGACTTGCACAAGCTATGGGAGAAACAGCTCCACTTATTATTGTTGGTATGATTGCATTTATTCCCGATGCTCCATCTTCTGTTACACAAGCTGCAACTGTTATGCCAGCTCAAATATTTACATGGGCAGGAATGCCAGAAAGAATGTATATAGAAAAAACAGCAGCTGGTATTATTGTTTTATTAAGTGTTTTAATTTCACTAAATACACTTGCAATATATTTAAGAAAAAAATTCGAAGTTAAATGGTAGGAAATATTAAAATGAATAAAGAAAATAAAAAGAATGAAATAAAAGTCAATGTTAAAGCTTTAAATCTATGGTATGGAGATAATCATGCTTTACACAATATTGACGTAGATATTTATAAAAATAAAATAACAGCTTTAATTGGACCATCTGGATGTGGAAAATCTACATTTTTAAGATGTTTAAACAGAATGAATGATTTAATTCCAATTGTAAAAAGTGATGGTGAAGTGATAATTGATAAAAAAAATATTTATGATAAAGATGTGGATGAAGTAAGTGTTAGAAAAAAAATTGGAATGGTTTTTCAACAACCAAATCCATTTCCAAAATCTATTTATGAAAATGTAGCTTATGCACCACTTAAGCATGGAATTGTAAAAAAAGGAAAAGAGTGTGATGAGTTAGTTGAGTCATCTTTAAAAAAGTCTGGTTTATGGGAAGAAGTTAAAGACAAATTAGGTGAACCAGGAACATCACTTTCAGGAGGTCAACAACAAAGACTTTGTATAGCAAGAACAATTGCTGTAAAACCAGAAGTTATTTTAATGGATGAGCCAACATCTGCACTTGATCCAATTTCAACAGAAAAGATAGAAGCTTTAATGTTAGAGCTAAAACAAGATTATACAATTATAACTGTTACTCATAATATGCAACAAGCAGCAAGAGTTGCTGATTATACTGCATTTTTTCACTTAGGTAAACTAATTGAGTATGATGAAACAGAAACAATATTTGTAAATCCAAATAATAAAAAAACAGAAGATTATATTACAGGAAGGTTTGGATAATGTTAAAAACTTATGAGGAAAAAATCAAAACAATAAAAAATGAAATAAGGCAGATTGGCGAAATTGTATTAAAAGCTAATAAAACTTCATTAAAAGCATTAAAAGATAATGACATAAATTTATTAAAAGATATTGATTTATCTTTAAAAAAATTAGTTTCAAAATCAAATGAAATTGACAATTTAATAGTTACAACACTTGCTTTATATTCACCAGAAGCAAAAGATTTAAGACATATGGTTTCTTATTTAAAGATTACAAATGAATTAGTAAGAGCGGGTACTAATTCAAAAATATTTATAAAGACTTTTAGAAAATCATTTTCAGATGAACTTGATGAAACTACTATTTTAGAATATGCAATTCCCTTACAAAAAGCTGCAGCTAGTGCACTTGAAATAACATTAAGTATGCTTGATGAAACAAATGAAAAGCTTATAGAAGAGAGTTTTAATAAAGTATTAGTTGAAGAGAGTAAAACAGATGACTTATATGCGATGGTTGAAAAAAACATTCTAAAACTTATTTCAAAAAACCAAGAACTTTCTAGAGATTACTTTAACTTACTAAGTAGTTTAAGAAAACTAGAAAAATGTGCTGATAGAGCTACAAGTATTGCAAATTTAATTGTATTTGCATACATAGGTGGAGAATTAGAACAATAATATATGAAAAAAGCCATTCAAAAAATTAGAAATTATTTTGAGAATAACTATGAATTTCTTGCAGCAACTATTATTTTTATAATAATTCTTGCTGTAAAATTAGACTTTCAAAGAACAATTGTTTTAATGTTAGAATTTATCGTAATAATGGAAGTTATGAAAATGATTTCTGACTTTATAAAAAAAGCAAAACTAAGGCTTAGATTTGTAATCGATATATTTATAATTTTCTTAATAAGAGATGTTATCATATACACATCACATGCAGAAAAAGATTATTTTACTATACTATTTCTACTATTTGTGATTTTGGTTTTCTTTATATTTAGAATACTTGCTATAAAATACTCTCCAAGTAAAAAAGATATTTTAACAAAAGAAGAAATAGATGAAAAATAAATTAATATTAATTGTTGAAGATGAAGAAGATATTTTAGAGTTACTTGAATATACCTTACAAAAAGAAGGATATGAAACAATTGGATGTTTGAGTATTAATAAAGTAATTGATAAAATTTTGGATGAAGAAAATGTTGATTTAATTTTAATGGATAGAAATCTTCCAGGTATTGATGGTGCTACATTTATTTCAAAAATAAGATCAAAAGGTTATGTAAACCCTGTAATTTATGTTACAGCAAAAGACAAAGATGAAGATATTTTAGAAGGTTTTGAATCATATGCAGATGACTATATTACAAAACCATTTAATCTAAAAGAGTTATGTGCAAGAGTAAAAGCTGTATTAAAAAGAACATCTAAAGATATAGAGGTTTTAAAAGTCAAAGATATTGTATATAAAGCAAATAATAAAAGATTTTATATTAATAATGAAGCTATTGATTTAACACATTTAGAACATGACTTGCTACTAGAATTTGTAAAAAATAAAGATATTTTAATGTCAAGGGAACACTTATTAAATACTGTATGGGAAGATTCAATTGAAAAAAAACTAAAAACAGTAAATGTTGCAGTTAAAAGATTAAAAGCAAAAATAGACCCAAAGGGTGAAAAAGAGTATATAAAATCTATTAGAGGTGAGGGATATATCTTTTGTTAAAAATTCATCAACTTTTTTTAAGAACTTTTATTATTATATTTTTTCTTATATTTTTAAGTATTAGTTTCACTACTTATTTTTGGTCAAAAAATATTTATATGGAACAAATAGAAAAAAATCTTTCTCAAAATATTGATTCAATATCACTTGTATTAAATAATATTAAAGATATAGAAAAAATAGTAAACAAATTTAAAAATAAAACAAACCTTAGAATTACAATAATTGATGAAAAAGGTAATGTTATTACAGAAAGTGATAAAGATAAGAAATCAATGGACAATCACTTAAAAAGAGATGAAATCATTCATGCTAGATATGATGATTATGGGAAAAGCATAAGATTTTCAGATTCAATAAATAAAGAGCTTTTGTATGTGGCAAAAAAAATAAAATTAAATGATGCTATTTATTACATAAGACTTGCTGATTATACAGATAAAATTCAAGAAAACTTTTTTAAATTATCTTTTCATGTCATAGCAATAATTACGCTATTTTTGATTTTGGCATTTTTTGCTACTTATTTTATTAGTATTAAAATAAAAAATGAAACAGATGCTATTTTGAAATATTTAATTGATTTAAGTGATGGAAGACCAAACTATCAAATAAGTTCAAACTATACACAAGAGTTCAATAAAATAGCAAGATTTTTAAACAAAGTTTCTTCTAAACTTTCTAAAAAAGAGAAACAAAAGTCAAAACAAACAGCAAAACTAAAACTTGCAAATAGACAAAAAGATGAAATAATTTCTGCAATATCCCATGAATTCAAGAATCCTATTGCTATTATTTCTGGATATAGTGAAACTTTACTAACTGATTTGGATTTACCTGAAAATATGAGAAAAAAATTTCTTCATAAAATTCAAACAAATGGTAATAAAATGTCACAAATAATCGATAAACTAAGATTATCATTAAAACTTGAAGAGGGTAAACAACAAATTACAACACAAAGCTGTTCAATAAAAAAACTTTGTGATTTTGCAGTATCAGATTTAAAAGATAAATATAAAGATCATGAGATTACAATAGAAGGGGAAGATGTAATTTTAAAGCTTGATGAAACTTTAATGGAAATGGCAATATCAAATTTAGTGGAGAATGCTTTAAAATATTCAGAAAATGATGTAATTATTAAAATCACACCCTCTTCAATAAGCATTATAGATAAAGGCATTGGAATAGATGAGAAAGAACTAGATTTAATTAATAGAAAATTTTATAGAGTATCAAAGAATGGATGGAATAACTCTTTGGGTCTTGGGCTTTTTATCGTTCAATCTATCTTATCACTACACAATTTTAAACTCGAAATAAAGAGTAAACTTCATCAAGGTTCTGAATTTATAATAAAATATTAAAAATTACTTAATTTAAGTATTTTTTAAGTTTTATTAGACTATTATTTCACCTCATTAATCAAATCGGAGAAATAAATGAAATTTACTCAAATGGCAAAAGCTAACGAAATCGAGAGAGATTGGGTAGTAGTAGATGCAACTAATAAAGTATTTGGTAGAATTATTACTGAAGTTGCTACTATCTTAAGAGGTAAGCATAAACCATCTTACACTCCTCATGTAGATTGCGGAGATTACGTTATTATTATTAACGCTTCAAAAGCAAAATTTTCTGGAAATAAACTAGAAAGCAAAAATTATTATACTCACTCAGGATATTTTGGAAGTACAAAAACTCACAAAATGTCAGATATGTTTGAAAAAAACCCTGAGAAGTTATATAAATTAGCTACTAGAGGTATGTTACCAAAAACAAAACTTGGTAAAGATATGTTAAAAAAATTAAAAGTATATGCAGGTTCTGAGCACCCTCATACTGCGCAAATTAAAGGATAAGACTAATGGCAAAAGTTTACGCAACAGGAAGAAGAAAATCAGCTGTAGCTAAAGTATGGCTAGAGAATGGTAATGGTCAACTTACAATCAACGGTCAATCTTTAGATGAGTGGTTAGGTGGTCTTGAATCAATTAAAAAAAGAGTTACACAACCATTAGAAGTATCAAAACAAGAAACTTCTGTAAATATCGTAGTTAAAACACTAGGTGGTGGATATTCTGCACAAGCAGATGCAGTAAGACACGGTATTTCAAGAGCTTTAGTTGCTTATGATGAGCAATTTAGAGCAATTTTAAAACCATATGGTTTATTAACAAGAGATGCAAGAAGCGTTGAGAGAAAAAAATACGGAAGAAAAAAAGCAAGAAAATCAGTACAGTTCTCAAAAAGATAATCTACTATTTTTACAAGTTTTTTACAAAGGGGAAACAACATATGTTGTTTCCCCTTTTTTTATTTAAATTTTTTTAACAAATAATATTTTAATATAATTTATTAAAAAAAAGTTAAAAACTATTAGTCAATAGGTATAAATAAATCAGTTGTAGTAGTACCAAATAATAAGTCTTTATATGAATTATGATGAAATTGAAAAGATGGTTTTAAAGATATCTGATAATTTTTATCATGATAGAAAGTATCAAATACAATATTAAAAAAATTATCAAACTCATCTAAAGTACCAGAGAATGAAAATTTTGCATACTTACCACCTCTTATAATTTTTACTGGTAAGTCTGATATATGTGAATGTTTGTTTTTTTCATATAAAATACAAGCTTCATATCTCAAGTTTGTTTTGTCTAAAGTAATTGAAGGTTCATTGTAACATATGGAGATATATTGAAGATTATTTTGAGATAATTGTTCAAATTTGTTTTCAACCTCCATCCAAGAAGCTTTTTCAGAATAATTATAATCTCCACATACTCTTACAAAAAAAACTTTTAGATCATCAATATTTACAACTTCAAATGATGGAGTATCAAATTTTTTATTTAATCTAAATTGATCTTTATACTCTTTTGGAGAACAGTTATATATACTTTTAAATGCTCTAGTAAGTGAAATATTGTTGTTGAAGCCAGTTCTAATTGCAGAATCTGTTATATTGTTATATTGATATTTTAACATTAATGCGGTTTTTTCTACTCTTAATCTTTTTATATATTGATGAACACTTTCACCTACATAATCTTTAAATAGCCTTTGAAAATGAAATGGTGAATAACCTGCCAAAGAAGCCAACTTCTCAATAGATAAATTATGATCTAAATTACATTCAATTTCATCTAATACTTTCTCAATATATAAATTATAACTAGATAAGTTAAGTGATTTCATATTTTCTTTTATCCCTTTAATATATTATTTTACTAAAAATTCAAAATATAGCATTTTTTGTATAGTAATGAACAAAATTTAGCATTTTTTGTATAGTAATTAATAAAATTAAAATATATAATTACTTTATTAATTAATTATTATTTAAGTTTAAAGCTTGAATAAGCTATATATAAGGATTTTTACTACTTTGCATTATAGCATTCTTTTATATAGTAATAGATAAAAGTTAATATTTTCAATAATAATCGGAATATTGTTAAAATATTATACTATATATATAATTAATTAATATTTAAGTTTAAAACAAAAGAGGAGGTAATTTATGGAATTCCTAGAATTATGTTTATTACTATACGTATCGTACTTGGTTTATAAAAAACCAGAGAAAGAAAAGTTGGCTTTTAATTTATTGGCCTTTACCGCAATATTAGTAGCCTTTGTATTTTATGCAATTGATATTCAATACAATGTATTACCTGCATTTAACTTATAGGAGATCATTATGAAAAAAAATATAAATTTATATGTATTGATGTCTTTTGCAGTTTTAGGTGTTATGGCAGGTCCAGTAGCTGTTGCTAACATGATTTTTGGTTACATCTTAGGAGATGCACCTTGTACAAGTTGTTGGGCACTTAGAATTAATATGATTGTTGTAGCAGCAGGAGCTTTATTTATAATAAGATATGGTTTAAAAATGAAATATTTAGCTCTTATTATAATGGTTTCTGCCTTTGGTATTTGGAATGCTTTTTGGCATTTAGGATGGTATGCACAAATGGATATAGGACAAGGGCAAGCATTACCAATATTTAATATTCATACACAAATTTGGGCTGGAATAGTTTTTTGGGCTGTTTTAATTGTACTTGGATTAATTTTAGCATTTGCTAATTTGAAAACAGATCAAGAAGTTTTAGCAAAATTAAACTATAGAAATTTAACAAAAATAAATAAATTTGCATTTGTTACTTTTATGGTTGTAACAGCTTCAAATGCATTGCAAGCTTTTGTAGCAGCAGGTCCACCTCCTTTTACTGCACCTGATTCTCCAGCTAGATTTACTTTTAATCCTAAATATAACAGTTGGGATAGTTTACTTCCAAATGCATTCTCTGCTCCAACATGGAGAGGTCCTTTTGGTGTAGATACTCCTGATTTACCAGCAAAAAAAGCAGAATACATGGAGTTTGACCATAACATAAATAACTCTCCTTTACATATAACAAATAAACTTAACTTGGTATCAGAAAAAAATATCAATCTTGATTTAGATTCACCTATTAGTGGTATTAGATTTGATAAAAAAACTAATCAATTTGCCATTGCAACTCAAGATTGGGGAATGTATCTTACAAATAAAGATTTAAATAATACTAATGCACATTTAATTTTAGATAGTTTTTATTTTCCATTTATGACAAACTTTGCAGATATTGATTTTATGGATAATCAAAGTATAAAAATTATGGGAACAAATAAAACTTACGCAATTGTAAAATATGACCCAATTAATGCTGATGAAGTAAATGGATTTGCACACTTTAAAGAAGGTGCAGATAAATTTGTTGCTATTGAGAAAAATTCGTTTAGAACAGTACGAGCTAATACTAATTATGTAAATAGCTTCGTAAGTTTAGGAAAATATAGTTATACAATTAGTGTTCCTAGTAATTTAAAAAAGAATTTTGTTGTTATAAAACAATCAAATATTGATGGAGTTTTATCTGGTGAATACACGCCAACTTTAGCTTCAAATATAGAAACAAGAAATAACAAAGGACTTGGTGATTATTACATTACTGGACTGGCAAAGAAAAATGGTATGTTATATGCACTAAGTAAAAACTATAACACAATTTTACAAATTAATCCAAAAACTGAAGAAATTGTAAAAACATACTCATACCCAAGTAAGATAACAAATGCAAGAGCTATTGATTTTGTTGATGGAGATATTAACATAGTTAGTTATCAAGACGGTAAAAATAAACTTTATGTACTTAAATAAAAAAATACTTCTTCTTAAGTGAAGAAGTATTTAATTTCATTAAAAAAGAAGGAGAAATATTATGGGAGCCTCAAATATCAATAGTGATAGAAGAACTTTTATAAAAGGGACTACTGCATGTTTAGTTAGTGTACCATTATTTGGGATGTCATATACATCTACAAAATATGATAAAGTAGAGTATAAACCTACTCAAACAAATGGTGCATCTGAATATCATTTTGTAACTTGTCCAAGAAACTGTAGAGATGCATGTTCTTTAGTTGCAGAAGTACAAAATGGTGTAATGATTGACATCCAAGGTAACAAAGCACATCCTGTTACAAAAGGTCATCCTTGTGTAAAAGGTAATACTTACAGAGAGTATTTATATCAGCCAAATAGAATACTATATCCTATGAAAAGAGTAGGAAAAAGAAAAGAAGGTAAATGGGAAAGAATTTCTTGGGATGAAGCCTTTGAATTAGCAGGGAAAAAATTAACTGATATTAAAAATAGATATGGTGGAGAAGCTATTGGAGAAATGGTTTATTCTGGTAATGAAGGTCATATCTCAAAAACAATAGGTCCAGGTAATTTACTTGAAAAAATTGGAGCAACTAGATTAGTTAGAAATCCATGTGACTGGCCAAGATATCAAGGAACTCCAAGTGTTATTGGTACACCATATTCAAAAGATATGCTTGAAACTGTTGATTCAGATTTATATGTTACATGGGGTTCAAATGAAGCTTACACAGCTGTGCACTGGGCTAGATTTGGACAAGATGTAAGAAGAAAAAATGGTGGTAAACTAGTTACAATTAATTCTGTTAGAACACCAATGGCAAATAATTCAGATATGTTTATACAATTAAAACCTTCAACAGACCCTTTCTTTTGTTTAGGTGTATGTAAAGTACTTATTGAAGAAAATTTATACAATAAAGAGTTTGTATCTAAATATGCAATGGGTTTTGAAGAATTAGTAAAAGAAACTAAAGAATATACATTAGAAGAACTAGCAAAAGCATGTGAAATTACATCTAAAGAAATAGTAGAGTTTGCAAGAATCTACGCCGCAGCAAAAAGACCTGCTATTGCTCATGGTGATGGTGGACAAAGACATTTTAATGGAGCTAGACTTGTTAGAGCAGTTACTTTCTTACCTGTTTTAGTAGGAGCATTAAACAAAAAAGGTGCAGGACTATTTTGGGCATATACAAACTTAAACCCATGTTATGATTTTAGTAAAGTTATGCCTGACTTATCTCCAAAAGATGAAAATGGAAAAACTATTAAAAGACAAACTGCGAACTATGTGCAATTTGGTAGAGCATTAAGACTTGACAATCCAACAAGTTTAGATACAGAATCTCAAGTTTATAAAGAAGTGACTCTTCCTACTCCTTTAAGAGCAGTTATACATTATAACACTAGTATGATTACTACTGCACCAAACTCTGATTTAATTAAAAAAAGATTAATGGAAGATGATGATTTTTATCTAATTGTATTAGATCCTTTTCATACAGATACAGTTGATTATGCAGATTTAGTATTACCAGCAGGAACTTTTTTAGAATCTGAAGATGTACAAAATGATCAAATTTCTGGATTTGTTTGCTATAACGCAGCAGCAGCTAAACTAGTTGGTGAAAGTAAAATTAATTTAGAAATATTTAATGGAATTGCAAAAGCTATGGGATATAAAGAAGAGTGTTTTAATATTAACGATCCAAAAGTAGTTATAAAAAATATGCTAGATACTCCTTTTAGTAAAAGTCAAGGAATAACTTATGAAAGACTAGTAAAAGAAGGTCAAGTTAAACCTATAAGAACCGTTGAATCAATGAAAGAACATTTTCCTTATTATCCATATTGTAAAACAACAGATCTTAAATTTAAAACACCATCTGGAAAAGCAGAACTTTACTCTAAATATTTTAAAGATTCAGGGTTTCATCCAGTTATTGATCTTGAAACAGACTGGGATTATTATGAAGCACATAAAGAGTTTGGGAAAAACTATCTAAAAAAATACCCATTATATTTTATGACTCCAGGAACACAATTACAAAACAATTCTAACTGGGGAACAAATAAATATATTTTACCAAGAGTGTTATTTGATGGTTATCCAGAACCATTTATGCATAAAAAAGATGCCCAAGAAAGAGGTATAAAAGAAGGAACAGTAGTTTCAGGAGTAAATGAAAAAGGTAAAGCATTTTTTAGAGTTAGAATTACAACTGATATGAATCCAGGTGTTACTTATGCTTGGAATAACATATGGTGTAGAACAACAAAGACAGATACAGGAGCTAATATTTTATGTAGTGATGGTATTAGTGACCTAGGACAAGGTTCAACATATACTGCCTCATTCATTGAAGTTGCAAAAGTATAAAGGAGTATAAAATGAAAAAGTTAAGAAAAAGTTTTCTATTTGATCAAGATTTTTGTATAGGATGTAAAGCATGTGAAGTTGCATGTCAAACTTACCATAAGCAAGAGCCAGAAATAAATTGGAGAAAAGTTGATGAATATGAAGTAGTTCAAAATGGAAATATTAAGAGTCTATTTTTAACACATTCATGTAATCATTGTGAAAATCCAATTTGTGCTGAAGTTTGTCCTACAGAAGCTTATACAGTTAGAGAAGATGGTATAGTAGAATTAAATAGAGACAAATGTATTGGCTGTGGTTATTGTGCTCAAAGTTGTGAATATAATGCTATTACTTTATTAGGTCAAGAAAATAAAGCACAAAAATGTAATATGTGTAGTGAGAGAGTAGATAGAGGAGAACAACCTGCTTGTGTTAGAGCTTGTCCAATGGGTGTTCTAAGTATTATTGAAACAGATTTAGCAGATAGAGCAAGCATGGAAAAAGAAGTTATTGGATTTAAAGCAAATTCTTATGTACCATCAACACGATTTTATCCAAAATTTGTAACAGGTATGAAAAGAAAAGAATTTACAATAAAAATTTAACTTAATAGATTGGAGAAAGATTATGAAAACAGTAAAAGCGTATCATCCATTAATAATGACAACTCACAAGTTCATATTAATACAGACAATTACTTTAATAATAACAGGATTACCATTTTTTTCTAAAACATTTAGCTTTTTAGCCTATTATGTAGGTTATCCAGCAAGTGTAGTATTAAAAAACAATGAACCATTGGTAACAGGATTAATGATTTTTAGAACATTACATTGGTTAAGTGGATTTTTATTAGCAGTAACATCATTGATTTTTGCAATAGTAATGTTAAGAAGATTAAAAGAATTAAGTATATGGCCTGAAAAATGGGGTATATCAGCAATTAAAGATGGTATTAAACAAATGAAATTACATTATGTTGAGAATAAACCAGCAAAATTTGGAAAATATAACATAGGTCAAAAAGCAGCAGCTTGGGCTATGTACTTTTTTGTTACAGTATTAATAGTTACAGGATTCATCTTAGTTTACAAAAGTATATATGCAGGTGCATTAGAGTTAAGAACTGCTGAACTTGTATCTACTATTCACTCATTTAGTTTTGTAATGTTAGGATTTATATTAATAACACATATTCTATTTGCATTATTACCATCAAATCTACCTGCATTTAAAGCAATGTTTCAAACAGGTGAAATGAGTATTGATCATATTAAGAAACACCATATTTATTGGTACGAAAGATTAAAAAAACAGAATATAATAAAAGAAGAGAACAAAGAAGAAAAATAAGGATTCAAAATGGAAAAGATAGTTAAAGATTGCGAAGAATTGTCAAAAGCCTATGATTTATTAAGAATACTTTTCTTTAATCAATGGACAAGTGAAAATGTAACTTCCTTTAAAATAAAATCAAATGATCTAAACATGGATCTAAAAAATAGTAACTTTATTCAATTGATTGAAAAGTTAAATAATAATATGGTAAATGAAGCAAGATGGGACTACAATAGACTATTTATAGGACCTGAAAAACCTTTAGCTATGCCTTTTGAATCTTCTTACAGATTAGATGAAAATCTACTTATGGGAAAATTCACTTACCAAGTAAGAGATTATTATTCTGAAGTAGGAATTGAAGTTCAAGACTTAAATCACTTTCCCGATGATTTTGTAGGATTTGAATTTCAATATCTTTACTATTTATCATTATTAATAGTTGAGTCATATAAAATTGATAATATAGATGAAGTAAATAAATTTCTTAAAATAAGAAAAGAGTTCTTTAATAAGCATCCCAAAGCTTGGATTAATAACTTCAGTGAAGATATAATAATTAATTCAAAACAAACAATTTTGAAAGAATTCGGTATATTTATAAAAGAGATTATGAAAAAAGAAGAAAACTTTCTAAAAAATGTAGCATAAATAAACATAAAAAAATACAATCCAACTAGTTTAAAAAAGCTTGTTTTTATTAAAAGTTTATAAGGAAGCAAATTACTTGCTTCCTTTTTTTATGCACTTTTTTAAGAAAAAACACTACAATACATTATGAAAAAAATAATTCTTTTAATTCTATTTAGTTTTAATTTTTTATTTGCAAGTACATTAAATCTTTCTATTAGCTCAAGTCCTAGTAGATTAAATCCCATATTATCAAATGATAGCGCAAGCAGTCAAATTAGTCAGTGGCTTTTTAATGGATTATTAAAATATGATAAGCATGGAAATATTGTATCTGATATTGCAAAAAAATTCTATTTTCAAACTGATACAAAACTAATAATAGAACTAAAACAAGGTGTTCTTTGGCATGATGGAGTTGAAGTTACTGCAAAAGATGCTTTATTTACATATGAAACTATTAAGAATCCTAAGGTTTATACTTCAATTGCTTCAAACTATAAAAAAGTTAAAAGTGTAGAAGTTTTAGATAAATATAAACTACAAATAGAGTATAAAGAACCTTACTTTAAAGCTTTAGAAATTTGGTTAATTGGTCTTTTACCTTATCACCTTTTAAAAGATGAAAAAGATTTAATGACAAGTAAATTTAATAAAAATCCTATTGGAACAGGACCTTATAAACTAAATTCATTAAAAAACTCTTCAGATATTGTCTTAAATGCAAATGAAAAATACTTTGAAGGAAAACCTAAAATTGATAAAATACATTATAAATTTTATCCTGATACAACAACATCATTTTTAATGTTAAAACAACAAAAACTAGATGTTTCTTCTTTAACTCCTATTCAAATTGACAGACAAGTTAACAAAGAATTTTATAAAAATTATCAAATAATTGAAGAGCCTGCCTTTTCATATACATATATGGCATTTAATCTAAAAAATAAAAAATTTCAAGATATAAAAGTTAGAAAAGCACTCTCTTTAGCAATAAATAGACAAGAGATGGTTGATATTTTATTCTTTGGTCATGGTAAAGTTTGTAACGGTCCATTTTTACCTGGAACTTTTGCTTATGATGAGTCTATTAAACCTATAAAACAAGATATAAAAAAAGCAAAAGAGTTATTAAAAGAAGCAGGTTATGACAAAAATAATCCATTGGAGTTTGAATTAACAACAAATACAGGAAATGATATAAGAATAAATGCAGCTCAAATTTTACAACATCAACTAAAAAAAGTAGGAGTAAAAGTTAAGATTAGAGTATTAGAATGGCAGGCTTTTTTAAATACAGTTGTTCACCCAAGAAAATTTGAAACACTTCTTCTTGCTTGGTCACTGCCTTTGATGCCAGATGCATATCCTATCTGGCATAGCAATTCACAAGAAATAGGAAGATTTAATTTTACAAGTTATAAGAATAAAGAGCTTGATGAGTTAATAGAAAAAGGCGCTAAAACTATAAATAAAAAAGAACTTTCTAAGATATACAAAAAAATATTTAGACAAATAACCAATGATTTGCCTTATTTATTTTTATTTATACCAAACTCAATTACTGTTGTTAACAAAGATATTAAAAATATTGAACCAACATTTTTAGGTATAATGCACAATCAAATACATTGGGAAAAAATAAATAAGGAATAAATTTGAAAGAAAACAATATTATATTATTTGATTTAGATGGAACATTAATTGATTCAACTACTGCTATTATAAGTTGCTTTAGACATACTTTTGATGAACTTGCATATGATTTTCAAGGAGAAGATGAAGATATTAAAAAATTAATAGGTTATCCCCTTGATATTATGTACAAAGATTTAGGGGTTGATGATTTAAAAGTTTGGGATTTTGTTGACGCATATAAACAAAAATATAAAACTGTTTCGATAGAACAAACAAAACTCTTAGAAGAAGTAATAGAGTGCCTTGATTTTGCATCAAAATTTGCTAGACTTTCAATTGTTACTACAAAAACTGCTTTATATACAACTCCTTTATTAAAACACTTAAATATTTTAGACTATTTTGAGCACATAACAGGTAGAGAAAATGTAGAAAATCCAAAACCACATCCTGAACCAATTTTAAAAACTCTAGATTTAATGAATTATGATGAAAAAAAGCATAATGTATGGATGATTGGAGATACAAAACTAGACTTAATTTGTGCACAAGAATCAAAAGTTAATTCTGTTGGTGTCTTATGTGGATATGGAGAAGAAGCAGAATTAAAAGAGTATACAAACTTTATTACTAAAAGTTCATTTGATGCTGTAAAACTAATAAGTAACATCTGTAAATAGTACTTTTAATTTAAACTTATTATTCTAAGAATTAATACTTTATTAAGTCAACTTTAATTATTATTTATAAAATTGATAGTATTTTAAGGATAGATAATGATAAAAAAATTTGCTACTATGGATGGGAATGAAGCTGCTGCACATGTTTCTTATGCTTTTACAGAAGTTGCTGGAGTATATCCTATCACACCTTCATCACAAATGGGTGATATAACCGAAAAATGGGCTACTCAAGGTAAAGAAAATCTTTTTGGATCTACTGTAAAAGTAATAGAGATGCAAAGTGAAGCTGGTGCTGCTGGAACATTTCACGGTTCATTGCAAGTAGGAGCACTAACTACTACATATACTGCTTCTCAAGGATTACTTTTAAAAATACCAAATATGTATAAAGTTGCTGGACAATTATTACCTGGAGTTATACATGTAAGTGCAAGAGCACTAGCTACTCATGCATTATCTATCTTTGGTGATCATCAAGATGTAATGAGTACAAGAGCAACAGGATTTGCAATGCTTGCAACTGGTTCTGTACAAGAAGTCATGGATTTAGGAGGTGTTGCTCACTTAAGTGCTATAAAAGGAAGAGTTCCGTTTTTACACTTCTTTGATGGATTTAGAACTTCTCATGAAATCAATAAAGTTGAAGTAATGCCATATGAAGTATTTGATAAACTTCTTGATTATGATGCTGTACAAAAATTTAGAGATAGTTCACTTAATCCTGAATCACCAATTACAAGAGGAACAGCTCAAAATGATGATATTTATTTTCAAGGAAGAGAAGCATCAAATAGATACTATAATGCACTTCCTGATATTGTAAATGAATATATGAGTGAAATTTCAAAGGTTACAGGTAGAAATTATGCTCCCTTTACATATTATGGAGATGAAAATGCAACTGATATTATTGTTGCAATGGGTTCTGTTACAGAATCTATAAAAGAAACAATTGATTATTTAAGAAAAACACAGAATAGAAAAGTTGGTCTTTTAAGTGTTCATTTATATAGACCATTCTCTGCAAAATATTTCATGAATGTTTTACCTTTAAGTGTTGAAAGAATATGTGTAATTGATAGAACTAAAGAACCTGGAAGTTTAGGCGAGCCATTATATCTTGACGTAAAGACATTATTTTATGGGCAAAAAAATCAACCAAAAATTATTGGAGGAAGATATGGTCTTTCTTCTAAAGATGTACCTCCAAATCAAATTATTGCACTTTTTGATAATTTAGCAAGTAATAAATCAAAGGATAATTTCACTGTTGGTATTATTGATGATGTAACAAATACTTCTATTGATGTAAAAGAGAATATTTCTGTTGTTGAAGATGTAACAGAATGCTTATTTTATGGGCTTGGAGCAGATGGAACAGTTGGTGCAAATAAAAACTCAGTAAAAATTATTGGTGATAAAACAGATCTTTATGCACAAGCATATTTTGCATACGATTCTAAAAAAAGTGGTGGTTATACAAGATCACACTTAAGATTTAGCAAAAACCCTATTAGATCAACTTATCTTGTATCAAATCCAAGCTTTGTAGCCTGTTCAAAAGAGGTTTATTTAGAACAATATGAAGTACTTGATAAATTAAAAGAGAATGGTACATTTTTATTAAACTCAATTCATTCAAAAGAAGAAATAGAGAGCAAACTACCAAGTAGAGTAAAAAAACTTCTTGCAGATAAAAATATAAACTTTTATATAATCAATGCTACAAGATTAGCTCATGATATTGGTTTAGGAAATAGAACAAATACTATTATGCAAGCAGCATTTTTTAAACTTGCTAATGTTATTCCATATGAAGAAGCAAAAGAGTATATGAAAGAGTATGCAAAAAAAGCATATGGAAACAAAGGTGAAGAAATAGTAAATATGAACTATCAAGCAATTGACCAAGGAGAACATGGAGTTGAAAAAGTAGAAGTAAAAAAAGAGTGGTCAAATCTTGAAGGTGGTTCTTTAACAATTAATTCAAAATACAATGGAAGCGAGTATGTTGAACAATTTGCAAAAGTAGTAAACGCAGCAAAAGGTGATGAGATACCTGTATCTACAATTGTTGATCTTGGTATGGAGTGTGGAACTTTTGAGAATGGTTCAACAAAATATGAAAAAAGAGGTATTGCTACAATGGTTCCAAAATGGAACAGCGATACATGTATTCAGTGTAACCAATGTGCTTTTGAATGTCCACATGCAGTAATTAGACCTTTCTTAATGGATAAAGAAGAGTTTGAAAATGCACCAGAGGGAATAAAAAATCAAGCATTAGATGCAAAAGGGAAAGAGTTTAAAGAAAAAGATTTAAAATATAAAATTCAAGTTTCTATTTTAGACTGTACAGGTTGTAATATCTGTGTTGATATCTGTCCTACAAAAGAAAAATCTCTTAAAATGGTTCCATATAATGAAGAAGATCAAAATCATGAGCAAGAGAATGCTGATTACTTATTCAATGATGTATCGTATAAAGACTATTTAGTAGAAGCTTCTAATGTCAAAAATTCACAATTTGCACAACCATTATTTGAATATCATTCAGCATGTCCTGGATGTGGAGAAACTCCATACATTACTTTAGCAACACAATTATTTGGAGATAGAATGATGATTGCAAATGCAACAGGTTGTTCATCAATTTATTCAGGTTCTGCTCCCTCAACACCATATACAAAAAATGAGAAAGGTGAAGGCCCAGCTTGGGCAAATTCACTTTTTGAAGATAATGCAGAGTTTGGATATGGTATGTATGCAGCAATGGAGACAATTAGAAATAGAGTTGCACAAATTATGACAAAAACTATGGATAAAGTAAATAATCCATTAAAAGTTTTATATAAAGAATGGCTTGAGAATAGAAATAATGGAACTAAAACACAAGAGATTAGAGATAAACTTGTTCCACAATTAGAAGTAAATCAAGATTTAGAAGGTGTAAAAGATCTTTTAAACTTAAAGAAATTTATAGTTAAAAAATCTCAATGGATGATAGGTGGAGATGGTTGGGCCTATGATATTGGATATGGTGGACTTGACCATGTTTTATCAACTGGTGCAAATGTAAATATCTTAGTAGTTGATACAGAGGTTTACTCAAATACTGGTGGTCAATCATCAAAATCTGCACGTGCTGGTTCAATTGCAGATTTTACAAATGATGGTAAATCTAATGCTAAAAAAGATTTAGGTTATATTTCTATGACATATGGCAATATTTATATAGCACAAATTAATTCAAGAGCAAATCAAAAACAAGCATTACAAGCTATGAAAGAAGCTGAAGAGTATGATGGTCCATCTTTACTTATTGCTTACTCTCCTTGTATTGCCCATGGAATTCAAGGTGGTTTAATGAAGTCAGTTGAACAAGGACAACTTGCAACTGATACAGGATATTGGCCAATTTATACATTTGACCCAAGAAAAATCAAACAAGGAGAAAATCCTATTAAGATTTTTGGTAAAAAACCAAAATGGGAAAAATATGAAGAGTTTTTATTAAGAGAGAATAGATATAGATCTTTAAAAAAACTAAATCCTGAACATGCAAACTTTTTACTTGAAAAGAATAAAAAAGATGCACAATATAGATACAGACAACTTCAAAGATGGTCAACTATGGACTATAGTGATGAACTTGAAAATATAAAAGAAGAAGAGAAAGAGGACTAAAACCTCTTTTTCTCATATTCTTTTAAAATATACTACTTCTTAATACTAATCACTCATTTACCTTTATTTAGTTAAAATTAATATTATAATTAAATTTGAAAGGTTTAAAATGCCATTATTAGATAGCTTTAGAGTTGATCATACAATTATGCCAGCACCAGCTGTTAGAGTTGCAAAGACAATGAAATCACCATCAGGAGATGTTATAACTGTATTTGACTTAAGATTCTGTGTTCCAAATGAAAAAATGCTAGGAGAAAAAGGGATTCATACATTAGAACATCTTTTTGCAGGTTTTATTAGAAGCCACTTGAACTCAGATAAAGTAGAAGTTATAGATGTTTCACCAATGGGATGTAGAACAGGTTTTTATATGAGTTTACTTGGTAATCCAAGTGAAGAAGAAGTCGCAACTGCATGGAAAGAATCTATGGAAGATGTATTAAAAGTAAAATCACAAAATGATATTCCTGAATTAAATAAATTTCAATGTGGTACATATACAATGCACTCACTAGATGAAGCAAAACAAATAGCTCAAGACATTTTAGATACAAAGATTGGAGTAATGTCAAACAAAGAATTATTCTTACCTGAAGATAAATTAAAAGAGTTAGAAATATAGTGTATTCAGTTGTAACTACAAAAGATGGTTCAAATACACTTTATTCAAATAAGTATAACCAGCATTATCATAATATAGATGATGGTGCTGTTTTTGAAACTTTATCAAAACATGTAATTCCTGCATTTACTTTCCATAAAAATAAAGCAAACTTAAATATTTTAGATATATGTTTTGGTCTTGGATATAATACATTAGGAACTATTTACTACATCAAAAAAAACAATATAAAAACAAAACTAAATATTTATTCTCCAGAACTAGATGAAAATTTAATTAATAGTTTAAAAAATTTTACTTATCCCAAAGAGTTTGATTCACTAATACCAATAATAAAGCAATTAAGTAAAAATTTTCATTATAAAGACGAAGGAATTGAAATAAAAATTCATTTAGGTGATGCAAAACAATATTTAAAAAATTTAGATATTAAGTTTGATATTATCTACCAAGATGCTTTTTCAAGCGAAGTTAATTATGAACTTTGGACTAAGGAGTATTTTCAATTACTCTACAACTTATCAAAAGAAAATACTATTATTACTACATATTCTATTGCAACGCCTGTTAGATTATCTATGTATGAAGCTGGATTTGAAATATATGAGTATATTCCTTTAAAAAGAAAACAAACTTTAGCATTTACTTCTAATCAAAATATTTTAGGAAAATATGTTGATATGGAATTAAAAAAAATCAATAACCCTAAGGCAAAAGCCCTTTATGATAGATAATCTAGTCAGCTAGATTATCTAAAATATATTTTTGTAAATCTTTTTTTTGTAATTCTAATTTATTTGATTGCTGAAAGATTTCATTTATTTTTTTATTATATTCTTTATAAGGGAAAAAAGGGAAGTGTATTTGCCAACCTTTTTTTATTTGACTTAGTGCTATTTGATCAACTAACCATACTCTAAAGAAGTTAAAAAAAATAAAAACAACAGCTGTTAAAACCATAGCAACTATTATTGATACATGAGGATCTAGATTTGCAAATAAATTATGTGTTATTGTAGTAAAAGGCACTGTAAACAAAATAACTAAAACTATATATACTAAGTATGCTCTAGATACCTTTAGCCTAAAACCTAATTTAACAGGATCTACATGCAACTTTTCTAAATATTGTGAATTCGCAATTAATAAATCTTTTAATAATATTGGTTGCTTGGATACAGTAAATACATAGTCTATAATCTTCTGCTTTAAAGATAATAGCATTTAAATTCCTTATTTTAATGTTTAGGTATTTTATCGAAATTTAGTTAATAATATATTAATAGTCAAAGTTAAAGTAAATATAAGGCAGAATAAAAAAACGAAGGCTAAAAAAAAAGCCCATAACTAAGATAACTGAAAAAAGTTAAAATAGATAAGGGCTTAAAAAAACTCAAGAGCTGGCAGAGGCCTACGTTTCCACACCTGAAAGGTGCAGTATTATCAGCGCAGAAGTGCTTGACTTCCAGGTTCGGTATGGATCTGGGTATTTCCACTTCGCTATATCCACCAGCAATATGAGTATACAATGAATTTTATTATTCACTCTATACTCATATTTTGAGTATATTAATGTTAAAGTCTCTTTGAACACAACTTTAGTAAACTTAATAAGATAGTAAACCAAGTATAATAATAAGCCGAACGATCTATTAGTACTAGTCAGCTAAACATATTTCTATGCTTACACATCTAGCCTATCAACCAGTTAGTCTTACTGGGATCTTCAGGGAAAGTTCATCTTGAAGTTGGCTTCGAGCTTAGATGCTTTCAGCTCTTATCTCATCCGTACGTAGCTACCCAACGATGCTCTTGGCAGAACAATTGGTACACCAGTGGTACGTTCATCCCGGTCCTCTCGTACTAGGGACAAATCTTCTCAACTTTCCTACGCCCACGGAAGATAGGGACCGAACTGTCTCACGACGTTCTGAACCCAGCTCGCGTACCGCTTTAAATGGCGAACAGCCATACCCTTGGGACCTGCTCCAGCCCCAGGATGCGATGAGCCGACATCGAGGTGCCAAACCTCCCCGTCGATGTGAGCTCTTGGGGGAGATCAGCCTGTTATCCCCGGCGTACCTTTTATCCTTTGAGCGATGGCCCTTCCACTCAGAACCACCGGATCACTATGACCGACTTTCGTCTCTGCTCGAGTTGTCTCTCTCACAGTCAAGCTAGTTTATGCCATTATACTCATCAGGCGATTTCCATCCGCCTTGAACTAACCTTTGTAAGCCTCCGTTACTTTTTAGGAGGCGACCGCCCCAGTCAAACTACCCACCAGACATTGTCCTGATACAAGTTTATTGTACGCAGTTAGTAACTCAAATATTCAAGGGTGGTATCTCAAGGGTGGCTCATACTCTACTTGCGTCTAGTAATCAAAGCCTCCCACCTATCCTGCACATGAATATCCAAGCTACAGTGTCAAGCTGTAGTAAAGGTGCACGGGGTCTTTCCGTCTTTCCGCGGGTAGGAGGAATTTTCACCTCCACTACAATTTCACTGGATCCCTGGTTGAGACAGCTCCCATCTCGTTACGCCATTCATGCAGGTCGGTATTTAACCGACAAGGAATTTCGCTACCTTAGGACCGTTATAGTTACGGCCGCCGTTTACTCGGGCTTCGATCAAATGCTTCGCTTACGCTTACATCATCAATTAACCTTCGAGCACCGGGCAGGCGTCACACCTTATACATCCACTTACGTGTTAGCAAAGTGCTGTGTTTTTGGTAAACAGTCGGGAGGGACTCTTTGTTGCAACCTCTTTAGCTTTTGAGAGTAAATCTCTATACCAAAGTAGGCACACCTTATACCGAAGATACGGTGCTAGTTTGCAGAGTTCCTTAACCAGGGTTCTTCCACGCGCCTTAGAATACTCATCCCACCTACCTGTGTCGGTTTGCGGTACGGGCAACAATTAATATACTTAGTGGCTTTTCTTGGCACGACAGTATCATCGATTCTAAACGCTCTCCGAAGAGATTGTTCAGCCTGTTAGATCTCGGTCTCGTGATACCCGGATTTACCTAAGTATCAACCTACGTCCTTCGACCCACTATTCCATCAGTGAGCTCGATTAACTCTATGCGTCCCCACATCGCGCTTAATTGTTGGTATTGGAATATTAACCAATTTTCCATCGTCTACCCCTTTCGGACTCGACTTAGGACCCGACTAACCCTACGATGACGAGCATCGCGTAGGAAACCTTGGGTTTTCGGCGTTAAGGATTCTCACCTTAATTATCGCTACTCATGCCTGCATGCTCACTTCTATCCGCTCCACTGCTCCTTACCGGTACAGCTTCGACGCTGAATAGAACGCTCTCCTACCACTCATAATAAATTATGAATCTAAAGCTTCGGTGTACATCTTAGCCCCGTTATATTTTCCGCGCAGAATCACTAGACCAGTGAGCTGTTACGCTTTCTTTAAAGGATGGCTGCTTCTAAGCCAACCTCCTGGTTGTCACAGTAACTCCACATCGTTTTCCACTTAGATGTAACTTTGGGACCTTAGCTGTTAGTCTGGGTTGTTCCCCTCTCGACATAGGATTTTATCACCCTACGCCTGACTCCCTAGCTTGCACATGTAGTATTCGAAGTTTGATAGGGTTTGGTACCGCGGTAAGCAGCCCTAGCCCATTCAGTGCTCTACCCCTACATGCTACTACTAGAGGCTATACCTAAATATATTTCGGAGAGAACCAGCTATCACGAAGTTTGATTGGCCTTTCACCCCTATCCACAGGTCATCCGGGGGCTTTTCAACGCCCATCGGTTCGGTCCTCCACTGGCTCTTACACCAGCTTCAACCTGCCCATGGATAGATCACTTCGTTTCGGGTCTGCAGCATCTGACTATTTCGCCTTTTAAGACTCGCTTTCGCTACGGCTTCGTACTTGACTTAACCTTGCCAGATACCACAACTCGCAGGCTCATTATGCAAAAGGCAGTCCATCACCCTGTGAATAAATTCACATAGGGCTCTGAATGATTGTAAGCTAATGGTTTCAGGTTCTATTTCACTCTCCTCGCTGGAGTACTTTTCACCTTTCCCTCACGGTACTTGTTCACTATCGATCTGTAAGTAGTATTTAGGGTTGGAGGGTGGTCCCCCCGGATTCAGACAAAATATCACGTGTTCCGTCCTACTCAGGATACCATTAGAGCTATTGATAATTTTGTATACAGGAGTTTCACCTTCTTTGCTATACCTTTCCAGATATCTCTACTATTATCTTTAGTCTCATATTATGGTCCTTCAACCCCCTATGCAAGCATAGGGTTTGCCCTGCTCCCATTTCGCTCGCCGCTACTTTGGGAATCTCTTTTGATTTCTCTTCCTATGGTTACTGAGATGTTTCACTTCACCACGTTAGCCCCCATTGCTGGGTAATATATATCTCTATATACTGGGTTGTCCCATTCGGATATTCACGAATCAATGCTTCTTGACAGCTCCTCGTGACTTTTCGCAGTCTAGTACGTCCTTCTTCGCCTCTTACAGTCTAGGCATCCACCATTAGCCCTTAATAGCTTATTTTTTTAATTAGATCTTACTCTAACCTTTTTTGATAATTATTCCTTGGCTACTATCTTATTAAATTTAATAAAATAGTTGTGTTCTTCTTCTTTTCTTGAAATTGCTTTCTTTTCTTAGAAAAATTTTTGACTTTAACATTATATTTTTAAATAACTCTTTAATCTTCTCATCTCTGAAAAAATTAAATATAAATTCAATCTTCATTGAACTTATATTTAACTTCTTCTTATTTGTTGGTGGAGAATAGCGGGATCGAACCGCTGACCTCCTGCGTGCAAGGCAGGCGCTCTCCCAGCTGAGCTAATTCCCCAACTTTTTAATCTCTTCTTTTAAGATTATTTAATCATGGTGGGCCTACCAGGACTTGAACCTGGGACCTCACGATTATCAGTCGAGCGCTCTAGCCAGCTGAGCTATAGGCCCTCTCACCTATCTTTTAAATAACCTTTATAAACTGAATATATATTGACTTTTTGATTAAGAGTTTTGACTCTCTTAATCTTTTCTCTGAAAGGAGGTGATCCAACCGCAGGTTCTCCTACGGTTACCTTGTTACGACTTCACCCCAGTCGCTAATTCCACTGTGGAGGGTAGCTATCTTAGCATCCCCGCTTCGAGTGAAATCAACTCCCATGGTGTGACGGGCGGTGAGTACAAGACCCGGGAACGTATTCACCGTAGCATTGCTGATCTACGATTACTAGCGATTCCAACTTCATGTAGTCGAGTTGCAGACTACAATCCGAACTGGGAGGTATTTTTTAGATTTGCTCCACATCACTGTATCGCTGCTCTTTGTATACCCCATTGTAGCACGTGTGTAGCCCTGGTCGTAAGGGCCATGATGACTTGACGTCGTCCTCACCTTCCTCCTACTTGCGTAGGCAGTCTCATTAGAGTTCTCACCCGAAGTGTTAGCAACTAATGACGAGGGTTGCGCTCGTTGCGGGACTTAACCCAACATCTCACGACACGAGCTGACGACAGCCGTGCAGCACCTGTATATAAGTTTCTGCAAGCAGACACCCATCTATCTCTAAATGGTTCTTACTATGTCAAGACCAGGTAAGGTTCTTCGCGTATCGTCGAATTAAACCACATGCTCCACCGCTTGTGCGGGTCCCCGTCTATTCCTTTGAGTTTTAATCTTGCGACCGTACTCCCCAGGCGGTACACTTAATGTGTTAACTGCATTACTGCTATGTCGAGCATAGCAACAACTAGTGTACATCGTTTAGGGCGTGGACTACCAGGGTATCTAATCCTGTTTGCTCCCCACGCTTTCGCGTCTCAGCGTCAGTTATGTTCCAGTAGATCGCCTTCGCAATCGGTATTCCTTCTGATCTCTACGGATTTTACCCCTACACCAGAAATTCCATCTACCTCTCCCATACTCTAGATAGACAGTTTCAAAAGCAGTTCAATAGTTAAGCTATTGGATTTCACTTCTGACTTATCTATCCGCCTACACGCTCTTTACGCCCAGTGATTCCGAGTAACGCTTGCACCCTCCGTATTACCGCGGCTGCTGGCACGGAGTTAGCCGGTGCTTATTCATATAATACCGTCATTATCTTCTTATATAAAAGGAGTTTACGCACCGAAATGTGTCATCCTCCACGCGGCGTTGCTGCATCAGGGTTTCCCCCATTGTGCAATATTCCCCACTGCTGCCTCCCGTAGGAGTCTGGACCGTGTCTCAGTTCCAGTGTGACTGATCATCCTCTCAAACCAGTTAAGCGTCATTGACTTGGTGAGCCATTACCTCACCAACTATCTGATACTGTACAGGCCGATCTTCAAGCTATAAATATTTCCCTTTCATACTTTTGTATTAAAGGCATATGGGGTCTTAGCAGACGTTTCCATCTGTTATCCCCCTCTTGAAGGCACGTTACCTATATATTACTCACCCGTGCGCCACTTAGCTGACAGATTAGCAAGCTAATCCCGTTCTCGTTCGACTTGCATGTGTTAAGCACGCCGCCAGCGTTCACTCTGAGCCAGGATCAAACTCTCCATAAAGTGTTTGTTCTCTGACTAATTATGTATTTCTATACAAAATTAATTACTCATTGTTTTATCATACTTTTTTGTATGATATTATAGACGAAGAATTTGTATTCTTCTTTTTTTTCTTGTCATATATATATTCAGTTTATAAAAGTTACTTCTCTTACAAACTTACTTTGTGTTAAAGAACTCAATCCCTTCTTCAGCTCTCAATCTCTTGTTTGCCTCAGCGAATTTGGACGGGAATTATAGACAAATTCTTTCCCTTTGTCAAGGGTTTAGTCTTAATTTTGGCTTAAATTTTTGAGGTTTTTATGATTTAATTTAATTAAATGCTTTTCTACTCTTATATTTATAGTTTAAGTGGTACTTTAACATTAAACTGTGCTCCTGTATAGCTTTTATTGTTATAATTAAAATATCTATTTTTAATTGTTATTTCTCCATACATATGCTTTGATACAATTTCTTGACTCATATAAAGACCTATTCCTGTTCCTTGTGATTTATGTTTTGTTGTAAAATACGGTTCAAAAATTCTATCAATAATTGATTCATCTATTCCACCAGCATTATCATTTATTCTAATTATCAAAAAATTATCTTTTTTATAAATATCTACAAAGATAAATCTTTCATCAGGATTGTTATTAGTTTCTAATGCATCTTTTGAGTTATTTAAAATATTAATTATTACTTGAATTAATTCACTATCTAATCCAAGTAAGTCTATGCTTTCAATATTTTCAATAAATTTTATATTTAAATTTTTATATTTAGAATCAATAATATCTAATGTTTTAGTGTATATTGTCTTAATATTGAACTTAACAATATTTTTATTTGGTTCATAAAAGTTTTTAAAGTCTTCTATTGTTTTAGATAAATATTGTGCAGTATCGTTTATAGTATCCATTGATTTTATTAAAAATTCATCTTTTAATATTTCTGCTTTTTTTTGCATAACAATACCACTTGATGTTGTAGAAATAATAGATAAAGGTTGTCTCCATTGATGGGCAATATTCTCAAGCATTTCACCCATTGCGGCCATCTTTACTTGTTGAGATAATAATCTATCTTTTTCTCTATTATTTTGAACTTCCTCTTCTACTCTTTTTTCCAATGATTCATTTAATTTTTTTAATTCTTTAGTTTTTTCATCTACTTTGTCTTTTAATACAATATTTACTTTATTTAATAATCTTTGTCTATATAGTAAAATAGATAATATTGTTACGAAAAATAGAAGTATTTTCCATATTAGTGAATAATCGAAATTATTTTTAAATTCTATGCTTATCCATTTATTAACAATCTTTTGTTTTGCAAAATCATCTATGGAATTAATAGACTTATTTAAAATATTTAGTAAAAAATTGTCATCTTTTCTTACTGCAAAATAAAGTGGTAGGTTTTCTTTTAATTTTCCTGAAATTTTAAGTTTTGTTAAAAAATTCTCTTGTATTTCATTTGAAATTGCAGTAATTGTATCCACTTGTGCAAATAATTCATTTTTTGATACTTTTTTCAAACCTTCATTTATGTTATTTACTTCAACAATATCTAAATACGGATAATGTTTTTTTAAAAAGTCAATAAAAGTAATATCTTTTACAACTCCAATTTTTTTATTTTTCAATGAAGCAATATTATCAATAAAAGAAACTTTATCTTTTGTTGCAAGAACTAGTGGAATATCAATATATCTTTTTGTGAAATTTAGTTTGTTTTTTATTTTTAGTGATTTTGAAGCTGTTGATATAATATCACATTCATTTGTAGATATAGACTTAATTGTTTCTTCCCAATTTTTTTTCGTTATTAAATTAAATTTCAAATTACTATTTTTGGTTACTAAATCTAAAAAATCTTTTAATATTCCAGTATATTCTTTATTTGAGTTATGCTTTAAAGAGATTAAACTAGGATTTATACAAACATTAATTGCAGTTGTATTATTTATGTAATTTTTTTCACCTTTAGTAAAAAGTGTATAATTATCATCATAAATAAAATCATCTATTAAAATTGGATTTTTTGCTAAACCCATTACATTATATAAATCAAAAATTCTTTGAACTTTTTCTTTTTTTATTTCACCCAAATCTGAGTTCATATAATATGCAAGTTTTTTTAACTCCTTGCCCTCATAAATTAATGCATCTAAAGGTATATTTTGTTCATTATATTTTTCATAAATCAAATTTGCTGCTTCATGTATATGTGAAAAAGCATATTCCCAACCTCTTAAAGAAGCATTTTTAAAATCAATAACTCTTTGTTCATTATTTTTTATTTCATCTACATTCGTAAATAAAAAATCACTATACATATCAAAACCATAATCTTTAGGATAAAAAACATTATAACTAATGCCCATTTTTTGTAAATCATATGGAGTTTTAGATATATAAGCCGAAATTACATCTGTTTTTTTATTTACTAAATCCATAATATCATGGGTATGTTTTAAAAATTCTAATCTTTTAAAATCAATATTTTGTGAGCTAATCATTGCTTTAAGTGACACTTCACTAGAATCATCAATTGTAGTCATGATTTTTCTATTATTAAAATCACGAATAGAGTTTATACCTGTATTATCTAAAGAGAGTAAAATTAATGGAGATGCTTGAAATATAGCATATAAAGCTATTATATTTTTATTATTACTTTTTTCTAAAAGTAAGGTTTCTCTTCCCACACCAAATGTCGCATTTTTTGTATCTACTTCATTTGGAACATTTATATTAAAATCAAAATTTCTTATGTCTACATCTAAGCCAACATCTTTATAAAATCCTTTCTCTTTTGCAATATAATATCCTGCAAATTGGAACTGATTAAACCATGATAGTTGTAAAGAAACTTTTTCTAAACTTTTAGCACATAAATTTATACTAAGTAAAAACATTATTAAATAAAAGATTTTTTGCAAAATGATACCTTAATTTAAATTGAATTAAGTATATCTAATTTTGAATGAATTTTTGTTAAGAATTGAGTATGGATGGGGTAGTAGGATTCGAACCTACGAATGACGGCACCAAAAGCCGTTGCCTTACCACTTGGCGATACCCCAATATAAGTGGAGCTGGTGATAGGAGTCGAACCTACGACCTGCTGATTACAAATCAGCTGCTCTAGCCAACTGAGCTACACCAGCACTTATAGTGGTGTCAAGAGGGAGACTTGAACTCCCGACCTCCGGCTTATGAGACCAGCGCTCTAGCCAGCTGAGCTACCTTGACATATTTATTAAATTTTACTTCTAAATTTGGTTGCGGAAACAAGATTTGAACTTGTGACCTTCGGGTTATGAGCCCGACGAGCTACCTGACTGCTCTATTCCGCGTTATGTATTTATGGAGCGGGAGACGAGACTCGAACTCGCGACAATCTGCTTGGAAGGCAGAAGCTCTAGCCAACTGAGCTACTCCCGCATAAATACTTTAAAACTTTCACATGGAGCGGGAGACGAGACTCGAACTCGCGACAATCTGCTTGGAAGGCAGAAGCTCTAGCCAACTGAGCTACTCCCGCATAAAAATGCGAATAAAATTATAATTAAAATAACTTAAAATAAAATAATGGAGCGGGAGACGAGACTCGAACTCGCGACAATCTGCTTGGAAGGCAGAAGCTCTAGCCAACTGAGCTACTCCCGCAACTGGTGGGTCATGGAGGACTCGAACCTCCGACCACTCGGTTATGAGCCGAGTGCTCTAACCAGCTGAGCTAATGACCCAATTCCATTATTTATTTTTATGGCGGACAGAGAGGGATTCGAACCCTCGGTACCGTTGCCAGTACGCTTCCTTAGCAGGGAAGTGGTTTCAGCCAGCTCACCCATCTGTCCAATTTACAGTTTTTTGATTACCTCAAAAACTGGACGAGAATTATAATGCTTAGTGACTTAAAAAACACTTAAAATAAATGATTTTATTTAATTACTTATAAATTCAAGTGTTTTTTATCGTTTTAAATAGTATTAATTATTTTTTCTACTATCTCTTTAGGTCTTGGTGATTTATAAATAGGTCTTCCAACAACAATAAAATCAACAAGCTCTTCTTTAGCTTTTGTGATATCTGCAACTCTTTTTTGATCACCTGAGTCTTCTCCAAAAGGTCTTATACCTGGGCATAAAGTTATAAAGTCTTCTGATGTACTTGATTTTATATCTTTACTTTCATATGCTGAACAAACTACACCATCAAGCCCAGAATCAAATGAATCAATAGCAAACTTTCTAGCTTTTGTATCAATATCTTCATTATATACAGCTCTAAAATTATCATTATCAAATGAAGTAAGAGCTGTTACAGATAAAACAAGTGGTCTATTTGGAATATTTTTAATCCTATTCATTACTTCTTTCATTGCAACTTTTCCAGCACTTGCATGAACATTAAACATATCAATAAGTCCAAACTTTGAAATATCTTCAGCTGCATCAGCCATAGTATTAGGTATATCATATAATTTTAAATCAAGAAAAATTTTAAAATCTTTATTTATCTTTTTTATATCTTCTAAAAAAGATTTTCCATCCCTTAAATAAGTTCTAAATCCTACTTTTAACCAAATCTCTTTATTTAATTCAACATTAGTTATATTTTTTACTAAATCTAGATTTTGTTTTGCAGTAGGTAAATCTAAAGATATACATAATTTCACTATTTTTGCCTTTTGATTTTATCTAAAACACCATTTATAAATTTTGGTGCATTATCACTTGCAAGTCTTTTTGATAACTCTATTGCTTCATTTATAATAATTGGTTTATCTAATTCACCAAATAAAGTTTCATAAACAGCAAGTCTTAATATTGCTTTTTCTACATTTCCTAAATCTATAATTTTACCTTGAGTTAGATGAGATTCAATCTCTTTATCAATTTCGTCTAAATTATCAATTACACCATTAAAAAGATTTATTGCAAAAGTCTTTTGCTTATTTCTTATTTTTTTATCTTCTAATATCTCATCAATAAAATTTATTATTCCTTCATTGCCTAAATCAACTGCATATAATAAACCTATTACTGATTCTCTTGCTTGTGTTCTTGTAGCCATTATTTTCCTAACTCGTTATATAAGTCTAACATCTCTATAATTGTTACCATTGCTTCTGAACCTTTGTTCCCAACTTTAGAACCAGCTCTTTCAATTGCTTGTTCAATTGTATCTGTTGTTAAAACTCCATTTGATACAGGTTTACCATATTGTAATGTTACAGTTGCTATACCTTTTGTTGCTTCTGCTGAAATATAATCAAAATGAGGAGTGGCACCTCTAATTACTGCACCAACACAACATACAGCATCATATTTGCCACTTTTTAATGCTTTTTCTAATGCGAATGGAATTTCAAATGCACCAGGAACTAATAATAAATCTAAATTCTCTTCATTACCGCCATGTCTTATAAATGCATCTTTTGCACCTTCAACTAATCTATCAGTAATAATATGATTAAATCTTCCATTTATAATGGCAACTTTTTCATTACCATTTAGTCTTAATTTACCTTCTATAATATTCATCTTTACTCCAATTTTAAAGCTATTAATTAGCTATTTATATTATTCATATTTTGCGATTATATCTAAAATAAAATTAAGAAATTAAAGCTTTAATTTTTTAAAGCTTCTTTTATTGCAAAAATATCTTCAACTGTTTTATAAAGTTCATCAATTTTAAGCATATTTGGCCCATCACTTTTAGCTATTGTTGGGTTAGTATGTGTTTCAAAAAAGAATCCATCAACACCAACACTAGCAGCTGCTCTTGCCATATGTGGTACAAACTTTGAATTACCTCCTGTAGTTCCACCTGTACTTGGTATTTGAACAGAGTGTGTCGCATCAAAAATAACAGGGGCATATTCTCTCATTAGTATTAAATTTCTCATATCAACAACTAATGATCCATAACCAAATGTGTTTCCTCTTTCACATAACCAAACACCATTTTCTTTAGAAGTCTCATAATTTATAGTATTAACACCTCTTGTTTGTAAAACTTTTTCAACAGGATGTTTCATAGCATCAGCTGCTAAAAACTGCCCTTTTTTAATATTGATTTTACAGTTTGTTTTTGCAGATTCAACTAAAAGATCAGTTTGTCTACATAAAAAAGCTGGTATTTGTAAAATATCCATAACTTGCGAAGCTGGTTTTGCTTGATAAGATTCATGTATATCTGTGATAACTTTATATCCGAACTGTTTTTTAACCTCTTCAAATATTTTAAGGCCTTCATCTAATCCAGGACCTCGATAAGAACTAATACTTGTTCTATTTGCTTTATCAAATGAAGCTTTAAAATAAAACTCGACTCTTTTATCTTCACTTAATGGTTTTAAACTCTCTGCAATTTTCATTACTGTATCTCTATCTTCTAATACACATGGTCCTGTTAAAATAATCATTTAAATAATCCTTTAAAAATAGTTCTTTTTTCTTTTCCTGTTAAAGCATAGTAAAATTCATAAATATTTTGAGATATATACTCTATATCATTTTTTGCATGCTCATCACAAGCAAAAAGAATTTTATCATCAAATTGTAATTTTGTATCCCATAAAGGAAGTAAAATTTCCTCTTTATCCCTTAATATCAACAAAGGTACAACGTTGTTTTTTTGTTCTTTATTGTGTAATGATACTCTAAATATTTTTAACTCTATCTCTTTTTTTATTTTTAAGTATCTTGCAACTTCTGGTGCTTTTTCAAAATCTAACTCAATTTCAAATAAAAGTGGATTTTCATCTATTGTTTCAAAAAGTCTTCTAACTAATTTTGCAGCCCACATTTCATCTTTTTCTGAAATAATTCTACTAAATAGATCTGAGAGTGGATTTATTAAAGCATTGGTAGTTTTATTGATTAAGATTTTAGCTGGCATAAAAATATGATCTATATTTGCACTTTTAAAAATTGAAAAGTCTTCCATTTCATTTTCTCTTACAATTGTCATTATTTTTGGATTTAACTTTTTTGCAGTAGCTAAAATTGATAAATTTGTTGTGTCATTATTTGTTGCTGCTATTATTGCAACTGCGTTTGTTACTCCAATTTCCAATAAAGTATCTTTATCATCAGCATTTGCATATGTTAGTTTTGTAAAGTCAGTATTTTTAAACTCTACATTTTTCTTTTCTATTTCTATAAAATGGGCTTCTATATTATTTGTTTTTAATTTATCATAAACACTTTGTCCCATTCTTCCAAAACCACAAATTATATATTTACCTTTTGGGAAAAGAGGTAAAGAAGAATTAAGAGTGTCAACTTTAAATAGCCATTTTTCTAATTTTAGTAAATTAGGAGCAGTCAAAGCCATATTTATCTCTTTTGCTATTATTGAAAATGGATTAGCAACAATTTCAACATCCAAATCTTTTAAGTTTTCTGTATGATTTTCAGTAGTTGACTTTATGACTAATTTTACATTTTTATTTAAGAGTTTTGAAGTTAATGCAATTCTTAAATTTAAAGAATCATCTTCAAAAAGAGCAACTAAACCTTTACAATTTGTTTTTTTAATTCCTGCTTCTTCTAGTGATTTTGAACTATGTGCATTACTCATTAGCAAGGGTACTGTGGGAGTAAAATTTTCTAATAAAAGCTCATTACCTTTAATTACACCTTTTTCAATTACTACAGTTCTAATATCTTGAGCTATTGCTCTTTTTATTATTTCACTAGTAATTTGATTATAGCCTAATATTATTATGAATTTTTGTTTTAGATTTTTAATTTGTCTTTTAAATCTACTTTTTTCAATCTCTTGTAAAAATAGTTTATCTTGTAAAAGTCTAACTAAAGAACCAATACCATAAAACCATCCAATTACTGTAATATAAATTGAAAAACTCACCCAAATTCTTTGAGCGTATGTAAACTCATAAGGAGTTTCTCCAAATCCTATAGTAGTTGCTGTGTAACTAACAAAATAAAATGCATCGAAAATAGACATCTGATAAGGATTCCCACTAGGATCCTTACCTTCGATTAAAACTAAGCCAGTTATTGCTATTGTATAGGCTATAATAATCACTAAAAAAGGTACTCTCATTCGATAAAGAATGATAAATAAAGAACTATTCTTCACTTTTAAACCTATCTTTTAGATTTTATTGTTTCACCAACATATAATGTAACTGAAGTAATATTTGCAAGTAATGCCCCACCTGATAAAGAGATAATCATTCCAACAATTTCTCTATCAATTGTATAAGCATATTCTGCAACTGTCCAAATAACTGCTGCACTTATTAATTGGATATCAGCAACTAATGATGTTGCTAGTAAAACTGAACCCATTTGTGTTTTATCACCAAGTTTTAATGTTGTTGCAATTATATTAATAATAATAGCTGCAAATAATTCATATTTACTATGCATTTCTAAAGAGTCCATATCGCCATAAAAGAACCCAAAGTTTATTGTCATAGCTAAAATAATAAAAAAACCTGCGATAACTTTATCTAAGTTCATGATATTCATCTCCTAAATCTTTTCCTATATCAAGTCTTCGTTTAAATACACTATCAATATTATCATGCACTTTTGAATCTTTATCAAGAAAAATCAATCTATGTTTATTTAATTGATTTACATTTTTAAGTCCCATTACTGCTAAAAGACCTCTCACACCTTTTAGTAAGTTATTATGATAATCCCTTACATATTTTGCATGTTTATAAACAAAATATTTTTTTCTTTTACTTTTATCTTGAGTAGCAAGACCAACTGGACATTCATGACCATTTGTTCCTGAACAATATCTAGCTCTAATACATCCTGCACTCATCATAAAACCTCTTGCAATTTGAACAAAATCTGCGCCTAAAGATAAAATAATGATTAAATCATCTGGAGTTAAAACTTTTCCACTAGCAACTATTTTTATTTTATCTCTTACATCATAATCTCTTAAGATTTTATCAACTAAATATATAGAGTCTCTTGCATTAAGACCTATTCTTTCCATCATTTCAATTGGAGCGGTTGCACTTCCTCCACTTCCACCATCAATAGATATAAAATCAGGATATGCATCATTACCTGCATCAACTCTTTTTTTAATCTCTTTTGCATAAGGTTCTATATTTTCTATATCAGAAATAACTATTTTTATACCAACTGGTTTCTCAGATAGTTCTTGAAGTTTACCAACAAAATCAAATAACTCTTCAACACTATTTGCATATGGGAATCTGTTTGGAGAAAATAAATCTTTATGTGCTTCAACATTTCTATAATATGCTATTGCTGGGCTTACTTTATCTGCAATTAATTTTCCACCAGTTTGTTTTGCCCCTTGTGCCATTTTAATTTCAGTCATTTTACAAAATCTCATAGTTTTTTGATATCTATCTGGGTCAAAATTTCCTTGTTTATCCCTAGCTCCATACAAACCTGAACTTAATTGCAATATAATATCAGGCATATCTTGAGGAACTTCTTTTGGAAAGTTTTCTAGTGGTGCTTCCCAATTTGGTCTATGAAATATTTCTGACTTTAAATCAAAAACATAAGTTTCAGCTTCTGGATCTTTTTTAAATACTAAACTTCTATATACATCTGCTGACATTGCACCATTAAATAATTTTTGTACTATCTTTTTGCAAACTCTTTGAAAAATATTTCCATGAACCACAGTCATATACTCAGGCTTATAATTTCTATGTGTAACAAAGAAGTTTGATGTTAATCCACCCTCACCTGAATTAATTGGGAAATTCCCCATAAAAGAACCTCTTACAAAAGCTCTTGTACCCTCAGGTGAGATAGAACCATCACTCATTGCACTTCTTGCAATAATTGATTTTGCATGATATGGATATTTTCTTTTTTCACCAAATACCACTTCAAAGTGTGTATCTACCTCATCTTCATTTAATACGATAGTGGCATGCCTTAGCATAAATTTTGGTTTAGGTAAAGGTTGAGAAGGGGAAAATGACGCATAATTGGGAACATCTCTTGCTGCTTTATATACCCAATCTAATTTATCTTTTGACTCATAAAATTTTTCATCACCAAAGTATTGTCTAAAAGGCTCTCTGAATTCTTCAAAAACATATCTAAGCCTACCAATAATTGGATAATTAACTAACAACTGATGATCTCTTTGTACATACTTATCATGCACATACCAAGCTATGATTATTATAACAAATAATGCTATTGTAATGTCTATTATTAATACAGTATTGTTCACATTAATCCTTTTTCAACGAAACTAAAAATCCACTAATTACTATTAAAAGTATACCTAAAATAATCCAAATGTCAGGAAATGCATCACCTAAGAACATCCCTAATATAATGGAGAATGCAATATTAGCATAAGAAATAGTACCTATAATACCTGCCTTTGCACAAGAGTATGCTTTTGTCATATAAATTTGTGCATATGTTGCAAAAACTCCCAATAATATAATAAAAAACCAATCTTTACCACTTGGCATAACAAAAGTTTCTAACATAAAATCAAGTGTAGAAGGAGAGTAAAACTCTGCAACTAACATTAAAAGTAAAGGTCCTATTGTTCCAATTCCCATAAAGGATAAAACAATTGCCCTACTATCATAATATTTTCTTAATTCTCTAATTGAAGTATAAGCAAGTGCTGCTCCAACACCACTCAAAATTCCTAACCAATCAGTCTTTTCTAATGTGCTTCCATCAAATTTGGTTATAAATAGTATTCCAATAAAACCTATAAATACACCAACCCAACCTTTAAATCCCAATTTTTCTTTTACAAAAATATAAGCAAATACTGCTGTAAAGATTGTAGAGGTTTTTGAAAAAGTCATGGCTTCTGCTAAAGAGATTTCAGCAATATTATAAAAAAACATTAACAATGCAATAAAACCAGCCATTCCTCTAAAAATTAAAAGTAAAGGTTTCCCTCCTTCTTGAACTAAAGGTTTTCTATAAACTGAAAATAGTATTATTGCAACACCAAATAAATTTCTAAAAAACACCACCTCAACTGAACTAACAGAGTCACTAAGTTCTTTAGCACTAGCTCCCATAAAAGCAAACATTAAAGAAGCAAATAACATATACTTTATTCCTAAAGAAACATCTTCTTTCATAATACATCCTAAATTTTAAAGCGAAATTCTATTGTGTTTATAATTAAAGCAAGATTATTGTTTTTAGGTAAATATTACTACTAATCTTTTTAGCAATAATTTGATAGAATATAAACTCATACATATAATTATATACAACTAGGATAATAATGAAATATTTAAAAATAATTGGTAATAAAAAACTTAAGGGAAAAATTAGTATTTCTGGAGCTAAAAATGCAGCACTTCCTCTTCTAGCTTCTACTATTTTAGCTAAAAATAAAATAGAAATTGGGAATTTACCTGATGTAGTAGATATTAATACTTTATTAAAATTATTAGAAAAGCTTGGTAGTTCTTATTCAAAAAATGAACATACAATACATGTAGAAACATCAACTATTAATAATACAAAAGCAACTTATGACATTGTAAAAACAATGAGAGCTTCTATTTTAGTTTTAGGACCTTTATTAGCTAGATTTGGACATTGTGAAGTTTCTCTTCCTGGTGGTTGTGCAATTGGACAAAGACCTGTGGATTTACATCTAAAAGCCTTAGAACAAATGGGTGCAAAAATTGAAATAAAAAGCGGATATATTCAAGCAAGTTGTGAAGATGGGTTAAAAGGAGCAAAGATTGTATTTGATAAAGTTACTGTTGGTGGTACTGAAAATATAATTATGGCTGCTAGTTTAGCAACAGGAACAACTACAATTATTAATGCAGCAAAAGAACCAGAAATTGTTCAATTATGTGAAGTGCTTCAAGATGCAGGAGTTGATATAAAAGGAGTTGGAACTTCAAAACTTATAATACAAGGAAGTAAAGGAAAACTACTTGAGTTTAAAGACTTTAATATCATTCCTGATAGAATTGAAGCTGGGACATATATGTGTGCAGCTGCTATTACAAACTCTAAACTTACAATTACAAATATTATCCCTTTACATTTAGAAGCTATAATTTCAAAACTTGAAGAGATGAATTTTGAAATCATACAAGAAGAAAATAGTTTAACTATTATGCCTACAGAAGATATAAAACCTGTAAATATAGTAACTTCTGAATATCCTGGTTTTCCTACAGATATGCAAGCACAGTTTATGGCACTTGCAACTCAAGCAAATGGAACGAGTACAATTGATGAAAGATTATTTGAAAATCGATTTATGCATGTTAGTGAATTATTAAGATTGGGTGCAGATATTCACCTAAATGGCAATATAGCAACAATAAATGGCACTGCAAATAAATTAAATGGTACAGATGTTATGGCCACAGACCTAAGAGCATCATCTGCTTTAGTTCTAGCAGCATTAGTTGCACAAGGAGAAACAGATATTCATAGAATTTATCACCTTGATAGAGGATATGAAAATTTAGAAAAAAAACTTAGTGAAATTGGTGTTGATATTCAAAGACACAATGAATAAAAAGTAAAGGCAAAAAATGAAACTAGAAGTATCATTATTTAAATTTGATTACAAATCTGATTACTTACCATATTATAAGAAATATTATTTAAATATTGAAAATGAAAAATCTCTTTTAGATTTATTAAATAGTATAAATAAAGAAGAGAGTTTTTATTACGAAAGTTGTGACTCGTTTTTAGTAAAAGTAAATAATATCTTTACAAGTTGCGAAATCAATTTAATGGAATTAGTAAATAAAGTAGGAAATGAAATCACCATTGAACCTATTAGTACTAAAAGATGTATGAATGATCTAATTATAAATGAAGATGATTTTTATTCAAAACTATCTTTACTAGAAAAGTTTATTTCAAAAAAAGATATTAAAAAATATGAAGATTATAAAATATATTATTATGCTTCAAATACATTAAACTTTGAAAAAGACTATATTGGAGATGCAATCTTACTTTTAGCAAATGATTTAATAAATGAAAATAATCAAAATAAAGAAGAGATACTTAATATTCTTAAAACATGCGAATTTGGAATACAATATCATACAAATTTAGAAAATAGAGTATTTAATATAGATGATAGTATAGAAAAAATTATATTAAATTTAAGAAATTTATTAAGTATTGATAAAGAAGAGAATAAACAAAACTTTAAAATAAATAAAAAAAATAGTATTTCAATTGAAAAAGCTAGTAGTGAAAATATTGAAAATAACTTTAATGAATTTAATATTTCATATTATAGTAATAGTGATAATGTTTTAAACTATTTAAATAAATTAGAAGCAAAAATAATTCATATTGAAAACTCTTCAATAGATTTGGCAAAAAATAGTTTTCATATAAATAAAGAGTTCACTTTTAAATTAGCCTCAACGGTACTTCTTGAAGCCTTTGATAAAGGTGCAGATTTTATTGTAGTTGATAATTTAAATGATTTTTACATATTTGATTTTAATAGAAAAGAGTTAAATAAAATTGCAAGAAGAGAGGTTAATCTTCCAGTTTTACACATAGATGAACTAAAAAATCTTGCCGCAGGAAATTTTGAAGAAGCCAAAAAGTCTTTAAATAATCACTTAATTAATCCAAAGTTAGTATAGATGATACTTGATACAGATTTTATTATCATTGGAAGTATAATAATTATTTTATTGACTCCATTATATATTTATAGAAAAAAAGTATATAATTTTTTTACAAGACAAGGTGACTTTGAAACCTTCGAAGAGAATATAAAAAACTATTTACACACATACTATCCTAAAATAGAATTTGACTATTCAATTATTCAAAAAACTAAAATGGAAAAAGATGCAAAACTTAGACAAATATTAGTTATTGAAGATTTAGTTTCTCAATTTTTTGATTTTGAGTATGAACTTGAAACTCAAAAATGTATTCACAAAGATTTTCTTTGGAGTACTTATGAACAAAACTGTAAACCAATAAAAGAAAAACTACCAAATGATTGGTCAAAAAGAAAAGAGTTTACATATAGAAGAGATAATTGTAAATGTAAAAGATGTGGATTAAATATTGAACTAATAGATGCACAAATCATTCTTATTAGACCTTTAGCAAATGGAGGTGGTTATAATTTTGAAAATTTAATTACACTATGTTCAGATTGTAATAAGATATTAAACTCTCAAATAAAAAGTATTAAATCTTCACTAATAGAAGATGCATTACTAACAAAGACAACTGTAAAATAATCTATCTTCCTTCAAGAAGATTCTTTACTCTTTGATTATGTAGCTTTAAATATTTATTTTCATTGTGAACATTTTTATTTTGTGTACTTTTTATAAGTAATAAATCTTCTAATCTTTTTAATTTTGCCAATTCTTCTCTTATAAAAGTTATATCTTTATTTTTTGGAATAATATAAGGAGTTATTACAATTACAAGATTACTTTGTTTACTAGAATTATTTTTATGTTTAAATAAGTTACCAATTATAGGTAAAGAGGAGAAATAAGGCACCTCATCATCTAATTTCTCATTTCTATTTTCAACTAATCCTCCTAAGATAATACTCTCTCCATTTGAAACTACTGCAAAAGTTGAAACACTTTTTTTAGTTGTATCTGGTTGGTTATTTGTTGTACTATTTTTTATCCCCTCTAAAACAGTATTTATATAAAGTCTAACTTTATTATCATCTCTTTTTAACTTTGGTTTAACCTCTAGTTTTAAACCAACATCTTTTCTTTCAAAAGAGTAACTTGTATTTCCTCCACTTGTTGTAGTAGAAGAAGTCTTTAAAGATATACTCTGCCCTACATATATTGTACTTTTTTTATTATTTATACATAAAATAGAGGGTTCAGATACAATTTTTAATGCATAATTTTGATGTAACAAAGATAATGTAGCTCCTAATGATATTGAAGATTTTAAAGTGGGAATAGATAAACCAATACTACTTATATCAAAATCTACTGCTTCGTTTGAGTTTAAATTTGATGCCATTGTAAAAATTCCACTATTTGAAGTTTTACCTGAAAGTAAGCCATACTTTAATCCGATTTTATTTACAAGATTACTATTAAGTTCAACAATTTTTGCTTTCAAAAATATTTGGGGTTCATCTTTATCTAATTTTTTTGCTAATGATTCTATTTTCTTAATAATATGCACTTTACCAATCAAAATCAAAGAGTTTGATTCATCATCACTTGAAATAAAAAGTTTTTCATATTTATTTATAGACTTGAATTTTTGTAAAATTTTCTTTAACTGTTTTACTTCAATATTTTTTAAAGCAATTACTTTTGTGATTACTTTAGGTTCAATCTTTTCTTCTGTTTTTTCTTCTTTCTCTTCTTCTTTCTTCTCATTTATTATATAAAAACTATTTTTATTGATTAGTTCATATCCAAAAGATTCTAATGAGTTTTTTAATACTTCAAGCAATTGATTTTTTGATATTGGTTTTACTGAGATAAAATCTACTTTTCCTTTTATATCAGCTTTTACAAGTATGTTCTTATTTAAGACTTTTGAACTTACTTTTATTAATTCATTTAAGTCCAAATTTTTAAACTTAACCTCTTTTTTTAAATCTTCCGCAAATAAAAAAGTATTAAAAATAAGTAGTGAATATAAAACAAAATATTTCATACTAATGCCTTAAAAAAATAATATTAAAAATTATATCTTTTAAAAGCTTATATATTTAAATTGTTATTATATTTCTTCCTAGTTTTGATTTTAATATATTCAATTTCTCTTTTGTAGCTTGCAAAAAAAGTGTTACATCAGTATTAAACTCTTTATTTAAGATATTTATTTCTAAAAGTTGCAAGTCATACTCCAACTTTGAAAGTTCACTATAATCACACCTTATAGTTAAATTTTCAAGTTTTTCATATATAAAAAGTTCACTATTTTTTATAACTTTATTTACAGAATCAGAATAAGCTCTTACTAAGCCTCCTGTTCCTAATTTAACTCCCCCAAAATACCTAACAATTATTACTGCACTATTAATAAGTTCATTTCCTGCTAAAACATTTAAAGATGGTTTTCCACTTGTACCTTTTGGTTCTCCATCATCACTACTATTTTCAACAATTTGTTCTAATTCATTTAAATATCTATATGCATATACATGATGTCTAGCTTTTGGGTGTTCTTTTTTTAATCTGTTCATTACTTCATCAAAATTTTTCGAGGGAAAAAGGTGTGCAATAAATTTTGATTTTTTCTCTTCAAAGATTTCATAAAACTCTTTTTTTACATATTTCAATCTTAACTCTTTTTATTTGTATTCTTTTTTATTAAAGCATTTTTTCTCTTATGTAAGAATAAATAATCATTTTTTGAATATTTTTATATTATAATATCTTTATGAGATTAGACCAATACCTTACAAAAAAATTTGATATTCAAAGTAGAAATAAAGCAAGTGAACTTATTAAATCAAAAAAAGTTCAAGTAGATAATAAAATAATTACAAAGCCTTCTTTTATTGTAGAAGAACCAATAGATATAAAGATTTTAGAAGATGATTTTTTTGTAAGTAGAGCTGCTTATAAACTTAAATACTTTTTAGATGAAATAAATATAAACATAAAAAATTTAAATGCTTTAGATATTGGAAGTAGCACAGGTGGTTTCACACAAACTTTACTAAATAATTATGTAAATAGTGTAACATGTGTTGATGTTGGTTCAAATCAACTACATGAAAAAATAAAAAATAATGGAAAAATTTTATTTTATGAAAAAACAGACATTAGAGATTTTAAATCTGAAAAAGAATTTGATTTAGTAACTTGTGATGTATCTTTTATATCTATTTTAAATATTCTTGAGGATATAAATAGATTGGCAAAAGATAAAATTATTATACTTTTTAAACCTCAATTTGAAGTTGGTAAAAATATAAAAAGAGATAAAAAAGGTGTTGTAAAAGATAAAAAAGCCATTTTAAGAGCAAGAGAAAGATTTATAGATACTACAAAAATTTTTGATTGGAATTTAAAGTATAGTTCATATAGTAAAATACAAGGAAAAGATGGTAATGAAGAAGAGTTATTCTACTTTGATAAATAAAAAAAATATTACATCTATTGCAATTGGTGGCTTTGATGGCATGCATATTGCTCATCAACAACTTTTTAAAAAGCTTGATCAAAATGGTGCAATTGTTGTAATTGAATCTGGGCATTCAAATCTTACTCCTAAAAGTAACAGACAAGAATACACTCACTTTCCTGTTTACTATTATGTTCTTGATAATATTAAACATCTTGAGGGAGAAGAGTTTATAAAGCTTTTAAAAGAAGAGTTTCCTAATCTTAAAAAGATTATTGTTGGTTTTGATTTTTGTTTTGGTAAAAATAGAAAATACAATACTTTAGGACTTAAGAAACTTTTTGAGGGAGAGGTAATTGTTGTTGATGAAATATGTGATAATAATCTTGCAATTCATTCAAGATATATAAGAGAATTCATTAGAGTTGGAAATATAAAAAAAGCAAATGAACTTTTAGGAAAAAATTATAAAATAATAGGTCAAACTACAAAAGGTCAAGGCTTAGGGAAAAAAAGTTTTGTTCCTACTATTAATCTTACAGTTGAAAACTTTCTTCTTCCAAATGAAGGTGTTTATATTACAAAAACAATAATAAAAGATAAATCTTATAATTCAGTAACTTTTTTAGGCCATAGAGTAACAACAGATGGTAGCTATGCTATAGAAACCCATCTAATTGGTGAAGATATAATAAATATTATGGGTAAAATTCAAATTGAATTTATTGATAAAATAAGAGAGAATCAAAAATTTGATAACTTTGAAGATTTAAAAAAGCAAATTGATAAAGATATAAATAACGCACTTAAGTATTTTGATAAATAATAATTAATATTCATTTAGATAAAATATACTTATGGTAGATAAAATATTTGAAAAATCGATAAAAAAACAATTCGAGTTTGATGAAGATGTAGCATCTGTATTTGATGATATGCTAAATCGCTCAATTCCTTTTTATAAACAAATGCAAGAATTAACTATAGATTTTGCATTAAATTATTTAAAAGAAGCTGATACGGTATATGATTTAGGTTGCTCAACAGCATCAACACTTATAGAATTAGGAAAACAATCAAATGTTGATTTAAATTTAGTAGGTATTGATAACTCAAGTGCAATGCTTTCTAGGGCTTCAAAAAAATGTAAAGCATTTGGTATTGATATAAAACTTAAAAATGAAGATTTACTTGATACATCTTATGATGATGCAAAATTAGTTATTTCAAACTATACATTACAATTTATTAGACCCCTACAAAGAGAAAAACTTATTAAAAAAATACATGACTCTTTAAAAGATGATGGTATTTTTATATTTAGTGAAAAAGTAATATCATCAAACAAAGTTTTAAATAAACAATGCATTGATACATATTATGATTTTAAGAAAAAACAAGGTTATAGTGAATTTGAGATTTCACAAAAAAGAGAAGCATTAGAAAATGTTTTAATACCATATACTGATGATGAAAATAAAAAAATGATATTAGATGCAGGTTTTTCCCACTGCGAAGTACTATTTAAGTGGGTAAACTTTGCAACATTTATAGCAATAAAATAAATAAAAGGATTTAAATGTTAGAAATTGGATCAAAAGCACCTGAATTTTGTGCAAAAAATCAAGATGATGTTGAAATTCATTCAAGAGATTTAAAAGGCAAATGGATTGTATTGTACTTCTATCCAAAAGATTTAACTCCAGGTTGTACTACTGAAGCTTGTGAGTTTACTGCGAACGAACCAGAGTTTGATGATTTAGATGCAGTGATTTTAGGAGTAAGTCCTGATGATACTGCAAAACATAGAAAATTTATTGAAAAAAAAGAGTTAACAATTACTCTTTTATCTGATGAAGATAAAAAAATGTGTGAAGACTTTGGTATATGGCAACTTAAAAAATTTATGGGGAAAGAGTATATGGGAGTAGTAAGATCAACATTTATTATTAACCCAAAAGGTGAAATTGCAGCTTTATGGACTAAGGTAAAAGTAAAAGGTCATGTTGAAGCAGTAAAAGAAAAATTAAAAGAGTTACAATCAAAATAAGGAAAACAATAATGAAAAAAGCTTCAATTAAACTATTATTAGCATCAAGTGCTTTATTATTTGCAAACAGTGTAAGTGCTGATACTACGATTTGCTATAAAAAAGACTGGACAAGTCCTTCAACTATAGAAAAAACAAAACTAGATGGTGGTGTTTGTAAGGGTGAACTATCACTACTTGACATGAAGAAAAATGGTTGGAAACTAAAAGATATAAAAATAACAAGTTCTGATGAGGGATTAAATTATCAATATGTTTTAACAACTGATGATATAATAAAAGTAGATAATAATGCTGCATTAAAAATTCAAAATCAAAAACCTTTATCTTTTAAAGAGATTAAAACTAGTATAAAAAATGTTAATAATAAAACTGCTACTGTTGATATTGGGAATTTAAGAGTTGGACAAAGTGGTATAGTTTTAAAGAAATATGAAGATGGACAAAAACTAATCGTATCTAATGCTTATGTTACAAAAACTTCAGAAAACTCTTCTGAAATCAAATTTATTCCATTTATGGATTTAAAACAAAATGCAATACCAACTTCTAATGCAAATCCTAAAAACGGTGATACATTAATTTTAAACTACATGTATGATAAATCACTTTTAATTGCTCCTTCACAAGATGCTTTTCAAGTTGCAAGGGGAAAATTTAGATTAAATACATTTTTACACTCTGATATTTTTGCAGCAAATTTAAAATCACAAAGAGAACCTTTACCATCTAAAAGTACAATTCAAGATTTTGCAATTGAACAAAACCTAGGAACAATTTTTGTTGTAATAAAAAATAAAGCTTATGTAGTTGATAGTAAAACATTTGCTATTTTAGATTTTTATACTTTAGCTTATAACTACCTAGATACAGAAAAAATGCCTTTTTATACAAGAATTAGTGGAATAGAAGAAGCTCCATTTGAAGGTATAATTAAAAGTATTACTGAACTTAGTTTCTTAAAAGATATTTTTGGTGATGATGAAAGATCAGAAGAAGAAATTTTACTTGAGGGTGAAATGAAAAAAGATGAAATAGTAAATAAAAATGATATGTATAATGATTATTACAAATCAATTTTAGGATTAAAGTAATGATAGATAAAAAACATTTAGAACACTTTGAAAGTATTGTAGGAAGTGAAAATGTAAAAGCTGATAAAGCTCACTTAATTGCTTATTGCTATGATGCTACAAAAGAGAGATTTGAACCAGATGCGGTGGTTTTTCCAAAAAATGAACAAGATATATCTAAAATATTAAAATATTGTAATGAAGAAAAAATAGTAATTGTTCCAAGAGGTGCTGGTTCAGGCTTTACAGGAGGAGCACTTCCTTCAAATGGTGGTATTATTTTAAGTTTAGAAAGACACATGAATAAACTACTTGAAATTGATATGGAAAATATGGTAGGTGTTGTTCAACCAGGACTTATAAATATGGAATTTCAAAAAGCTGTTGAAGAGGTAGGACTATTTTATCCTCCAGATCCTGCAAGTGAACAATATTCAACACTTGGTGGGAATGTAAGTGAAAATGCAGGTGGAATGAGAGCTGCAAAATATGGAATTACAAAAGATTATGTAGTTGCATTAAGAGCTGTTTTACCAAATGGTGAAATAATTACAGCTGGTAAAAAAACAATTAAAGATGTTGCAGGATATAACACTGCTGGTATTTTGATTGCAAGTGAGGGAACATTAGCAGTTATTACAGAAATTACTTTAAAACTAATTCCAAAACCAAAATTTAAACAAACATATATGGGTGTTTTTCCTGATGTAAATAAAGCAATGAATGCAGTATTTAAATCACTTGCAAGTGGAGCAAATCCTGTTGCAATGGAATTTTTAGATGCTTTAGTAATAAAAGCATTAAAACAAAAATTTCCTCAAGTAGAACTTCCTCAAAATGCAGGTGGAATTTTAGTTGGAGATGTGGATGGAAGTAGCCAAGCAGAAATAGATTCTCAAATACAAACACTAAAAGATGCATTTGCTGAATATGGATCAGTAGATTTTATAAGTGCAAAAGATGAAGAACACTCAAATGCATTATGGTTTGCAAGAAAGAATGCTAGTCCTGCAACAGCCATTTATGGAACAAAAAAATTAAATGAAGACATTTCAGTTCCAAGAAGTAAACTACCAATAGCTCTTGATGAAATTTACAAAATTGGGGAAAAATACGGATTCAATGTTCCTTGTTTTGGCCATGCAGGTGATGGTAATATTCATGTAAATGTAATGGTTAAAGACAAAACAAATGAAAAAGAGATGGAAGATGGTCATAAAGCTATTGAAGAGATTTTCCAACTTGTTGTAGATATGGGTGGGACATTAAGTGGAGAACATGGAATTGGACTTTCAAAAGCACCTTTTATGAACATTGCATTTAATGAAGCTGAACTTGAACTATTTAGAAGTATCAAAAAAGCTTTTGATCCAAATAATATTTTAAATCCTTTTAAAATGGGTTTATAAAATGGAAAAACAAAGTCTTGTAACACAATATTCTAAAAAGTTTATTAAGTTACTTGACTCATTTTTTAATGATGATACAACATATTATGCTGCAAGTCTTAGTTTTTTCACAATATTTTCTATATTACCAATAATTACTCTTTTAATAGCAATTATTTCAACAATGGAGATATTTCAAAGTTATTTAAATATCTTTATAACAAATATTTTTGATATCTTAAATCCCACTCACTCACAAGACTTTATTAATTCATTTAAAGATTTCATATCAAATTCTACTAAATTAGGTTATATAGGAATTATATATATGTTTTTTGTATTTATTATGTTTTTTAAAGATTATGAATATATTATTAATAAAATACATAAAGCTAAAAGAAGACCAATGTATAAACTTTTTTTTCTTTATTTAATCTTCTTAGTTGCTCTTCCTTTTTTATTTACTATATCAGATATTATTTTATCTTTGTATAATAACTCTATTGTAAATAGTATAACTGCATTTACTATTGCATGGTTTATATTTTTCTTACTTTTTAAATTTAGTATAAATAAATTTGTATATAAAAAAGCTGCATTAATTTCATCATTTTTTACTCTTCTAATATTATCTATTACTAAAAATCTGTTTGTCTATTATGTAATATATAATAAAACTTACTCAACAATATATGGTTCATTGTCAACACTACTTTTTTCTTTTTTCTGGATTTATATTTCTTGGATTATTTATCTTTATGGAATTAAAATGTGTTATAGATTAAATTTAAAAGAAAAATACAAAAGAATTCACTCCTAGAAAATATTATTAAGATAATAAAATTTACTATTATTTATATTTTTACTATAATTATTGAACTTAATTATATTTTATAAAATATACTAAAGTTCAATTTAACTAAAATATTAAAAAATTAAGGTTTATTTTGATTACTAAAAACTATAAACTAATTAAAAAACTAGAATTTTCACAAGAATCTGATTTTTTTTTAGCACAACAATTAAATAGTAAAGAAGAGGTTTTTATAAAAACCAATAAAGAGATTTTATCTAATCAAAAAAATTTAGAAGATGAGTATTTAATTTTACAGAACTTAAAACATGAGAATATTATTAAAGCAAAAAAAGTTGAAAAACAAGGTAATAAATATTTTCTAATATTAGAAAACTTTAGTCTAAGTACTTTAAAACATCAAATAAAAAATAAAAAATTTGATTTAAATACTTTTTTAATTATTGCAATTGAACTTTGTGAAACTTGCTACTACTTACATGAAAATCAAATGATATATCAAAATTTTTCAAGCGATTCAATTCTTTTTGATGAAAAAACAAATAGAGTCAAACTTTTTGATTTTTGTGAAACTAAAGAAATATCTAAAAGAAAAAACAATAAAGAAAAAACTAACAACACTGATATATATAAAGCTCCAGAACAAACTAATAGAGTTAATTTTTCAATTACTGAACAAACAGATATATACTCATTGGGAATAGTTTTCTATGAAATGTTATCTGGAATAATTCCTTATGATTCGAAAGATTTATTATCATTATCTCATACGATTATTACCAAAGAGTTTTTATCTTTATATGAACTTGAACTTAAAATACCAAAGGTTATATCAAATATAATTGATAAAATGATTCAAAAAAACCCTATTGATAGATATAGTAATATCTTATCTGTTTTAATTGATTTAAAAAAAATAGAAGATCAACTTTTAAATAATAGAAATATTGATGAATTTGAAATAGATCAATTTCAAAAAAACTTTTTAATTAATAGTAACAAAAAACTATTTGGAAGAGAAAAAGAACTACAGGAATTAAAAGAAGAAATAGATAATATTAGTAATGAACTTATAATTATAAAAGGTGTCTCAGGAGTAGGTAAAACATCATTTGTAAAAACAGCTTTAAAACATTCAAATATAGATATTTCTAACTCCTTAGAAATAAAATTAGATAACTATAAACAAAATATTGCTTACAAAATATTATATGAAAAAATAAGAGAACTTTCAAAACAACTATTAACAAAAGACTCTCATACATTAAAATTATGGAGAATAAACATATCAAATGCACTTGGAAATGAAGCAAATATACTTTATGAACTAATTCCTGAATTAAAGATTATCTTAGATGATAAAAGTAATAAAACAATAAATAATGAAGAAGTATCTAAAATAAAATTTGATAATTATTTATTTAAATATTTGCAACTATTTGCAACAAAAAAATCTCCTTTACTTATTTTCATAGATGATATGCAATGGAGTGATGAAATTACAAGAACTTGGCTAGAAACTTCACTTTACCAATTAAAAAACACTATTACAATCATTTCATATAGAGATAATGAAGTAAAAGAGAACTCAAGATTATACAAACTTTTAAATAAGTTAACAAAAGAAGATATAAAATTAAAAACGTTTCATTTACAAGCTTTAAAACTTGAAGATATAAAAAATATACTAAAAACAAATATAAAGCTAGAAAATAGTAGCGAAGTAGCAAAACTAATTTTTAGCAAAACCTTAGGAAATTGTTTTTTTATCATTCAACTTTTAAAACAACTATTAGATGAAAACATTATATATTTCAATTATAAAGAATTTAAATGGAAATGTGACTTGACACAATTAAATACAGTTTCAGCAAGTAATAATATCATTGAACTTTTAGAAAATAAAATAAATAAACTTGAAATAAATGAAACTAAATTATTAAAAATAGCCTCATGTATTGGAAATAAGTTTGATGAAGTGCTTTTAAAAAAGGTTTATAACGATGAAAAAAGTTTTAAACAAACACTAAATAAAACTATATTAAATGAATGGATAATTAAAAGTAAAAACATCAACAATAGTAAACATGAAAAATACAAATTTTCACATGATAGAATACAACAAGTTATATATAACTCTATAATATTAAGTGAACGAAGTCTATATCATAAACAAATTGCAGATTCAATATTAAGTTTAAATTTTCATAAAAAAAATAATGACTTTTTAACTTATATAAATCATTATAATAATGCAAAATCACTATTTAAAACAAAAGAACAGAAAGATTATTTAGCAACTCTTAATCACAAAGCTTCAATTAATGCAAGAGAAAATGCAGATTTTATTATGGCACAAAAATATATGGAAGAGGCTTTATCTCTCTTCAATGATATAAAATCAAAAGATAATTATAGTGAAATATTAAAAGATTATGCAATTTGTGAACATATGATTCTAAATAAAAAAACTGCATTAAAATATTATAATAAAGCAATTAGCGTGGCTAATACAAATCTTGAGAAAGCTTATATTTATGAACAGATAATAAAACTTTATTCTGATTTTTCAGAGTTTAAAAAAGCTTATGAAACAGGAAAAGAGGCTTTAGAATTATTTGACTTAAATATACCAAAAGAGTTTAGCAAAATTGTATACACAAAAGATTCTATGTATTTAAATTACAAACTTAAAAACAAAAACCCAAATAACCTAATTTCATTACAAGAAACAAAAGATGAAAAAATCATAATTATGATAAAACTATTATCTGCATTATTAAAAGCTGCCTATCAAATTGATCCAAAATTGTGTGTACTTGTATCAATGAAATTAGTAAAATTGTGTTTAAAATATGGTGATACAAAAGATGCTGTCATTGGATTTATGGTTTTTGGAGTTATTTTTCAAGGAGCAATAAAACAAAATCATAAATTAGGTTATAAATATGCAAATCTCTCTTTAGAGATGATAAAAAAATACAATAACAGTGTTTTATATCCAGAAGTTAATTTTGTATCTGGTTATTTTGCATTTTCATGGCTCTTACCAACAGCAATAACTGAGCAAAAGTGGTTTGAATCGTATAATAAAGGTTTATTAATAGGTGATCTTTTTCATAGTGGCTGTGCAGCAGCGGGAATTATACAAAGTATGTTTTTAAGAGGTGTTTGCTTAGATAATATAAATAATCAAATTGAAATTTTTGAAAAAAAACTTAGAAGAATTAAGGCTCATGAACAATTAGGAGCTATTTTAAGTGTAAAACAAGCAATTTGCAAATTAAAAGCAAATACAATAAATAAAAACTCTTTTTGTAATAAATTTTTTGATGAAGATGAGTATGTAAAAGATTTAGAAAACTATAACTCTTTACATTTTGCACATTACTATTATATTAATAAAATGATTACTCTATATATTTATGAAGATTATAAACAAGCTTATGAATACTATTTACAAAGTAAAAGATTTTTGGAAAATTCTAAAGGTACTATACATGGAATAGAACATTATTTTTATGAATCATTAATATTTTCAAATTTGTATGAAAAAGTAAATGATGGGTTAAAGAAAAAATATCTAAAAACAATCAAAGAAAACCTAATAGAGTTTGAAAAATATAGCCTTGAGTGTCCAGAAAATTTCATAGTAAGAAAAAATCTAATAAAAGCAGAATTATATAGAATTGAAAATAAAATTAATGAAGCATTTAAATATTTTGAGAAAGCAATTGAAGCAGCAGAAATCTATTCTCAAATACACTTAAAAGCTATAGCAAATAGACTATTATCAAATATCTATAAAAAAATTAATCAAGAAAGAGTATCAAAATTATTAAAAAATGAAGAGGAAGAAGCACTTATACAATGGGGAGTTTCAATAAAAAACCATTCAAATAGTACAATTAATTTTTCAAAAGCAATAAATCTTGATACTTTAACAAAAGCTGCTGAAGCTATTGTTAAAGAACAAAAGTTACCAAATTTATTAAAAAGCTTACTATATATTATATTAGAAAACTCTGGTGCTCAATATGCAAATGTATTATTAGAAGACAATGAAAAGTATTATATACAAGCTACTGCATCATATAAATCAACGACCATTGAGGTTATGCAAAATATTGAGTTTGAAAAATCTAATAATGTTGTTCATAATGTAATTAATTATGTTTTAAGAACTAAAAAACCAATTGTTATTAATGATTTAAATAGTGACTCAATTTTTATAAGAGAGGATGATGCAATTAATAGAGGTGTTAAATCTGTTTTATGTTTACCTTTAATCTTTCATAATAAAATAAGAGGTTTAATCTATTTAGAAAACAATGCAATGTCAGGAGTATTTTCAAAAGAACAAATAGAATTATTAAAACATTTAAGTGGTCAAATTGCTATCTCTATTGAAAATACTATAATGTATAAAAATCTTGAAGAAAAAGTAGCTGAAAGAACACAAGCACTAGATAAAAAAAATGATGAATTAGAAAATCAAAATATTAAATTACAAGTACAAAATAAAAAAATTTTAGAATTAAATTCAGATATTATAAAAGAGAATAAAAAAAGAAAAAAAGTCGAAGAAGAACTCCAAGAAGCAATAAAAAAGCTAGATATGCTCGCAACAACAGATTCCCTTACAAATATTAATAATAGAAGAGTTTTTGATCTTACTTTAGAACAAGAGTCTGCAAGAGCACAAAGAACAAATGAAAGCTTATGTTTAATTATGTGTGATATTGATTACTTTAAACTATATAATGATTATTATGGTCATTTACAAGGCGATGAGTGTTTGAAATATGTTGCAAAAACTTTAAATAGTAGTCTAAAAAGAACAAATGATTTAGTTGCAAGATATGGAGGAGAAGAGTTTGCAATGATTCTTCCTAATACTTCAATTGAAAATGCACTAAAAATTGCCACTGAAATAAAGAACAATATTAGAAAAATTGAAATTACTCATGAAAAGTCTAAGGTAAGTTCATATATTACATTAAGTATGGGGATTGCTTGCACAAAAGAATTAAAAACTATTACTCCAAAGAACTTAATTAAAATAGCAGATGAAAAACTATACATAGCAAAGAAAAAAGGTAGAAACCAAATCATATAAAAAAGGAAAAAAATGATTAAAAAAAATTTAGCTATTTTAGTACCTGTATTTTTAGCAAATAGTTTATTTGCTAAAGATATTAATCCATTTGCAGTTAACAATGGTTATATTCCTACAAAAAGTGAATATTCAAAAGAGTTATTTAGATTCAATTATGATTATCCAAATGAATATAAAAAACCAATAAATAGACCATGGTTTAAAGTAAGAAATAATAAGCCATTAACAAGAAAAAATGCATATGACTATATTTTGGCATTAAAACAGTATGTTGCTCCATCAATGAAAACCTTTATTATAAATCAAGATAAATGGAATAAAAGTAAGCAAAAAGGTTGGTATAGTATGCTTTGGGCAGGAGAAAGTGTACCTTTAACTTCTTGGGAGGGAAGAGAAGCAATATATGGCACATATACAGGTCAAATACAAGAAGCAGGTGTATATAAAGATTCTGGATTAACAGTGCCTGTAAGAAATTATGCAGCAATATATTATGATAAAATAGCTGCATATACTTTATATAAAATTTTTAAAGACTGTAAAAAAAATACAAAAGAGTGCATTCCAAATATAGATAATAATGAAGCTCAATTTGAAGAAGGTTCAATAATTATAAAAGCAGCTTCTGCTTCTGCTACACCAGAACAGTGGCCTGTACTAAAAGATGCTGCCATTTGGAAAATATATAGAAAACCTTTTAATATAAATGGAACAATTAAATCTAAAGAACCAAAAGTTATGAATACAAGAGTTACTATATTTGATATTATAGTAAAAGACTCTATTGCAGCACCTAAAACTGGTTGGGTATTTACTACATTAGTTTATGACAAAGATGCAAAAGGAGAAACTGCTTGGGATAGAATGGTTCCATTAGGTGCAATTTGGGGAAATGATCCAAATATTAACTCTGTAAAAAATCCAAAGCAAAAGTTAAAACAAACATATATAAATCCAAATGCACCTAAATTTGCAAAAGTTACATTAGGATATGGAAATAGATTATCAGGCCCTTTTGATATTGCAGTAAAATATGATGTAAAAGTAGATGATAAAATAGTAAAAAAACTAAGAAGCTCATCATGTTTAAGTTGCCATGGAACATCAAGTTATGTACCTTATGATTCTGATATGATTACATTTTTCTATCCAGTAAAGAATATTAGTTCAGATGGTATGTGGGATATGCATATACCTGGATCAAAACAATGGAATCAATGGTTTCAAAATAGATGGGGAGATAAACCACAAAGTAAACAAAAAGATGTAATAGCACTTGATTATAGTACTTTTTTAGAACAAGCATTAATGAACTTTGCTGCTGATTATAGTCATGATAATAATTTAAATAATGAAGAATACTTTAAAAAGTGGAGAAAATATAAAAGAGAAGCATTAAGACATTAAAACTATAAAAAATATAGGATAAAAAAGGCAAAAAAAAAGCCCATAACTAAGATAACTGTAAAAAGTTAAAATAGATAAGGGCTTAAAAAAACTCAAGAGCTGGCAGAGGCCTACGTTTCCACACCTGAAAGGTGCAGTATTATCAGCGCAGAAGTGCTTGACTTCCAGGTTCGGTATGGATCTGGGTATTTCCACTTCGCTATATCCACCAGCAATATGAGTATACAATGAATTTTATTATTCACTCTATACTCATATTTTGAGTATATTAATGTTAAAGTCTCTTTGAACACAACTTTAGTAAACTTAATAAGATAGTAAACCAAGTATAATAATAAGCCGAACGATCTATTAGTACTAGTCAGCTAAACATATTTCTATGCTTACACATCTAGCCTATCAACCAGTTAGTCTTACTGGGATCTTCAGGGAAAGTTCATCTTGAAGTTGGCTTCGAGCTTAGATGCTTTCAGCTCTTATCTCATCCGTACGTAGCTACCCAACGATGCTCTTGGCAGAACAATTGGTACACCAGTGGTACGTTCATCCCGGTCCTCTCGTACTAGGGACAAATCTTCTCAACTTTCCTACGCCCACGGAAGATAGGGACCGAACTGTCTCACGACGTTCTGAACCCAGCTCGCGTACCGCTTTAAATGGCGAACAGCCATACCCTTGGGACCTGCTCCAGCCCCAGGATGCGATGAGCCGACATCGAGGTGCCAAACCTCCCCGTCGATGTGAGCTCTTGGGGGAGATCAGCCTGTTATCCCCGGCGTACCTTTTATCCTTTGAGCGATGGCCCTTCCACTCAGAACCACCGGATCACTATGACCGACTTTCGTCTCTGCTCGAGTTGTCTCTCTCACAGTCAAGCTAGTTTATGCCATTATACTCATCAGGCGATTTCCATCCGCCTTGAACTAACCTTTGTAAGCCTCCGTTACTTTTTAGGAGGCGACCGCCCCAGTCAAACTACCCACCAGACATTGTCCTGATACAAGTTTATTGTACGCAGTTAGTAACTCAAATATTCAAGGGTGGTATCTCAAGGGTGGCTCATACTCTACTTGCGTCTAGTAATCAAAGCCTCCCACCTATCCTGCACATGAATATCCAAGCTACAGTGTCAAGCTGTAGTAAAGGTGCACGGGGTCTTTCCGTCTTTCCGCGGGTAGGAGGAATTTTCACCTCCACTACAATTTCACTGGATCCCTGGTTGAGACAGCTCCCATCTCGTTACGCCATTCATGCAGGTCGGTATTTAACCGACAAGGAATTTCGCTACCTTAGGACCGTTATAGTTACGGCCGCCGTTTACTCGGGCTTCGATCAAATGCTTCGCTTACGCTTACATCATCAATTAACCTTCGAGCACCGGGCAGGCGTCACACCTTATACATCCACTTACGTGTTAGCAAAGTGCTGTGTTTTTGGTAAACAGTCGGGAGGGACTCTTTGTTGCAACCTCTTTAGCTTTTGAGAGTAAATCTCTATACCAAAGTAGGCACACCTTATACCGAAGATACGGTGCTAGTTTGCAGAGTTCCTTAACCAGGGTTCTTCCACGCGCCTTAGAATACTCATCCCACCTACCTGTGTCGGTTTGCGGTACGGGCAACAATTAATATACTTAGTGGCTTTTCTTGGCACGACAGTATCATCGATTCTAAACGCTCTCCGAAGAGATTGTTCAGCCTGTTAGATCTCGGTCTCGTGATACCCGGATTTACCTAAGTATCAACCTACGTCCTTCGACCCACTATTCCATCAGTGAGCTCGATTAACTCTATGCGTCCCCACATCGCGCTTAATTGTTGGTATTGGAATATTAACCAATTTTCCATCGTCTACCCCTTTCGGACTCGACTTAGGACCCGACTAACCCTACGATGACGAGCATCGCGTAGGAAACCTTGGGTTTTCGGCGTTAAGGATTCTCACCTTAATTATCGCTACTCATGCCTGCATGCTCACTTCTATCCGCTCCACTGCTCCTTACCGGTACAGCTTCGACGCTGAATAGAACGCTCTCCTACCACTCATAATAAATTATGAATCTAAAGCTTCGGTGTACATCTTAGCCCCGTTATATTTTCCGCGCAGAATCACTAGACCAGTGAGCTGTTACGCTTTCTTTAAAGGATGGCTGCTTCTAAGCCAACCTCCTGGTTGTCACAGTAACTCCACATCGTTTTCCACTTAGATGTAACTTTGGGACCTTAGCTGTTAGTCTGGGTTGTTCCCCTCTCGACATAGGATTTTATCACCCTACGCCTGACTCCCTAGCTTGCACATGTAGTATTCGAAGTTTGATAGGGTTTGGTACCGCGGTAAGCAGCCCTAGCCCATTCAGTGCTCTACCCCTACATGCTACTACTAGAGGCTATACCTAAATATATTTCGGAGAGAACCAGCTATCACGAAGTTTGATTGGCCTTTCACCCCTATCCACAGGTCATCCGGGGGCTTTTCAACGCCCATCGGTTCGGTCCTCCACTGGCTCTTACACCAGCTTCAACCTGCCCATGGATAGATCACTTCGTTTCGGGTCTGCAGCATCTGACTATTTCGCCTTTTAAGACTCGCTTTCGCTACGGCTTCGTACTTGACTTAACCTTGCCAGATACCACAACTCGCAGGCTCATTATGCAAAAGGCAGTCCATCACCCTGTGAATAAATTCACATAGGGCTCTGAATGATTGTAAGCTAATGGTTTCAGGTTCTATTTCACTCTCCTCGCTGGAGTACTTTTCACCTTTCCCTCACGGTACTTGTTCACTATCGATCTGTAAGTAGTATTTAGGGTTGGAGGGTGGTCCCCCCGGATTCAGACAAAATATCACGTGTTCCGTCCTACTCAGGATACCATTAGAGCTATTGATAATTTTGTATACAGGAGTTTCACCTTCTTTGCTATACCTTTCCAGATATCTCTACTATTATCTTTAGTCTCATATTATGGTCCTTCAACCCCCTATGCAAGCATAGGGTTTGCCCTGCTCCCATTTCGCTCGCCGCTACTTTGGGAATCTCTTTTGATTTCTCTTCCTATGGTTACTGAGATGTTTCACTTCACCACGTTAGCCCCCATTGCTGGGTAATATATATCTCTATATACTGGGTTGTCCCATTCGGATATTCACGAATCAATGCTTCTTGACAGCTCCTCGTGACTTTTCGCAGTCTAGTACGTCCTTCTTCGCCTCTTACAGTCTAGGCATCCACCATTAGCCCTTAATAGCTTATTTTTTTAATTAGATCTTACTCTAACCTTTTTTGATAATTATTCCTTGGCTACTATCTTATTAAATTTAATAAAATAGTTGTGTTCTTCTTCTTTTCTTGAAATTGCTTTCTTTTCTTAGAAAAATTTTTGACTTTAACATTATATTTTTAAATAACTCTTTAATCTTCTCATCTCTGAAAAAATTAAATATAAATTCAATCTTCATTGAACTTATATTTAACTTCTTCTTATTTGTTGGTGGAGAATAGCGGGATCGAACCGCTGACCTCCTGCGTGCAAGGCAGGCGCTCTCCCAGCTGAGCTAATTCCCCAACTTTTTAATCTCTTCTTTTAAGATTATTTAATCATGGTGGGCCTACCAGGACTTGAACCTGGGACCTCACGATTATCAGTCGAGCGCTCTAGCCAGCTGAGCTATAGGCCCTCTCACCTATCTTTTAAATAACCTTTATAAACTGAATATATATTGACTTTTTGATTAAGAGTTTTGACTCTCTTAATCTTTTCTCTGAAAGGAGGTGATCCAACCGCAGGTTCTCCTACGGTTACCTTGTTACGACTTCACCCCAGTCGCTAATTCCACTGTGGAGGGTAGCTATCTTAGCATCCCCGCTTCGAGTGAAATCAACTCCCATGGTGTGACGGGCGGTGAGTACAAGACCCGGGAACGTATTCACCGTAGCATTGCTGATCTACGATTACTAGCGATTCCAACTTCATGTAGTCGAGTTGCAGACTACAATCCGAACTGGGAGGTATTTTTTAGATTTGCTCCACATCACTGTATCGCTGCTCTTTGTATACCCCATTGTAGCACGTGTGTAGCCCTGGTCGTAAGGGCCATGATGACTTGACGTCGTCCTCACCTTCCTCCTACTTGCGTAGGCAGTCTCATTAGAGTTCTCACCCGAAGTGTTAGCAACTAATGACGAGGGTTGCGCTCGTTGCGGGACTTAACCCAACATCTCACGACACGAGCTGACGACAGCCGTGCAGCACCTGTATATAAGTTTCTGCAAGCAGACACCCATCTATCTCTAAATGGTTCTTACTATGTCAAGACCAGGTAAGGTTCTTCGCGTATCGTCGAATTAAACCACATGCTCCACCGCTTGTGCGGGTCCCCGTCTATTCCTTTGAGTTTTAATCTTGCGACCGTACTCCCCAGGCGGTACACTTAATGTGTTAACTGCATTACTGCTATGTCGAGCATAGCAACAACTAGTGTACATCGTTTAGGGCGTGGACTACCAGGGTATCTAATCCTGTTTGCTCCCCACGCTTTCGCGTCTCAGCGTCAGTTATGTTCCAGTAGATCGCCTTCGCAATCGGTATTCCTTCTGATCTCTACGGATTTTACCCCTACACCAGAAATTCCATCTACCTCTCCCATACTCTAGATAGACAGTTTCAAAAGCAGTTCAATAGTTAAGCTATTGGATTTCACTTCTGACTTATCTATCCGCCTACACGCTCTTTACGCCCAGTGATTCCGAGTAACGCTTGCACCCTCCGTATTACCGCGGCTGCTGGCACGGAGTTAGCCGGTGCTTATTCATATAATACCGTCATTATCTTCTTATATAAAAGGAGTTTACGCACCGAAATGTGTCATCCTCCACGCGGCGTTGCTGCATCAGGGTTTCCCCCATTGTGCAATATTCCCCACTGCTGCCTCCCGTAGGAGTCTGGACCGTGTCTCAGTTCCAGTGTGACTGATCATCCTCTCAAACCAGTTAAGCGTCATTGACTTGGTGAGCCATTACCTCACCAACTATCTGATACTGTACAGGCCGATCTTCAAGCTATAAATATTTCCCTTTCATACTTTTGTATTAAAGGCATATGGGGTCTTAGCAGACGTTTCCATCTGTTATCCCCCTCTTGAAGGCACGTTACCTATATATTACTCACCCGTGCGCCACTTAGCTGACAGATTAGCAAGCTAATCCCGTTCTCGTTCGACTTGCATGTGTTAAGCACGCCGCCAGCGTTCACTCTGAGCCAGGATCAAACTCTCCATAAAGTGTTTGTTCTCTGACTAATTATGTATTTCTATACAAAATTAATTACTCATTGTTTTATCATACTTTTTTGTATGATATTATAGACGAAGAATTTGTATTCTTCTTTTTTTTCTTGTCATATATATATTCAGTTTATAAAAGTTACTTCTCTTACAAACTTACTTTGTGTTAAAGAACTCAATCCCTTCTTCAGCTCTCAATCTCTTGTTTGCCTCAGCGAATTTGGACGGGAATTATAGACAAATTCTTTCCCTTTGTCAAGGGTTTAGTCTTAATTTTGGCTTAAATTTTGGGAAATATTATCAAGTGCTCAAAATGAGCACTTTCTTTATAGTTAAAACTAAATATTATAGTAATTAGCTTCGTGATGAGGCACAACTATAGCACAAGTTGTTTGTTCAGGATCCATTTGAAAAGTTTCACTTAGTGTGATTCCAAACTCTTCAGGGTTCAATAAATCAAAAAAATCTCTATTTTGACTAAGTTCAGGACAAGCAGCATAACCAGGAGAATATCTACAACCAACATATTGTTTCATTTGAACATCATAAAGAGTTGGTCCTTCTTTTGGAACTATATCTAAATCAAGTCTAATTTGCTTATGAATAACTTCTGCTAAAGATTCGGCTAATTCTACTCCTAATCCATGTACTTGAAAATATTCACTAAATTTTCCTTGATCATATAACTCTCTTTCATATGACGTAATTTTTAATCCAGCACTTGCAAGAGTAAATCCAACTACATCTAATCTATCATTTGCAAAAAAATCAGATATACATCTATGTGGTTTTCTTTTTTGTCTTGGAAACTCTAGTACTTTTATTGCTTCATCTAAGTTTGGAACTTTTTTTGCTTCATCTAATGAGTTAAATCCATGTTTTTCATAATCAAATATATATAGTTTATTATCATGTGACATACAAGGGTAATATGCTTGTATTGAAATTGGTTCAAAAACCTTTTTTTGAATTAATTCTTCTTTTAATTTTTCATATAAGGGCTTAACTACTTCTTCTTCATGTTTTATAAAATCTTCTGTTTTTTGTCCAGCTCTTTTATATCCCCATCTTTGTCTAAATAATACCCTATGATTTATCCATTTAAATACTAATTCATTATCTATATCTTTAGATGTTTTTACCTGACGTCCCCAATATGGAGGAAAAGTAAATTCAGCTTTACTTGGAAGTTTTATATCTTCATAAGGTGGAATAATAATCTCTTTTTCTTCTTTTTTAGGACTTGTATCTTTTATTTGAATTAAATCAGCAGCTAATGCAGTATTGTTTTCTTCCCCATCTTCTATTCTTTTCATAGATACTACTCCATCAAAAGCATCCCTACAATAAAAAATTGGTCCATCATAAATAGGTCTACAAAAATCATTAATAAATGATTTAGTTAATGCAGCACCACCTAATAATACAGGAATATCAATACCTTGTCTTTGTAACTCTTCTAAGTTTTCTTTCATCACTGCTGTACTTTTAACTAAAAGTCCACTCATTCCTATTGCTTGTGCTTTATGTTCGCGTACAGCAATAACAAAGTCATTTATATCTGCTTTAATACCAATATTTATAACTTTAAAACCATTGTTACTTAAAATAATATCAACAAGATTTTTACCTACATCATGCACATCACCTTTAACTGTTCCAAGAACAAGAACAGTTTCAGTTGCTTTATCTTCTTTTGGTAAATAAGGATTTAAACTATCAACTGTAGCTTTCATTGTTTCTGCACTTTGAAGTACAAATGGTAACTGCATTTGTCCACTTCCAAATAAATCACCAATTATTTTCATCCCATCAATTAACCATTCATTTACAATTATTTCTGGTTTAATCTCATGTCTTAATTCCTCAACTAAAGGAAGCATTCTTTCTTTATCACCATCTAAAAGTAATTTTTTAACTTTTTCTATTGGTTCTAATTTTTGAAACTCTTCATCACTTTGATCTTCTTGTTCTTCTAAATTTGAAAAGTGGTCAATAAATTTAAATAAAGGGTCACCATCTTTTTGATTATTAAAAAGTAAATCATCACACGCTTTTTTATCTTCTTGTGAAATCTTATTTATTGGTAGTATATGTTTAACATTTACAATTGCACTTGTAAGTCCAGCTTGTACACAATAATGTAAAAACATAGAGTTTAAATAGACTCTAGCTTTTGAATCTAATCCAAATGAAATATTTGATAAACCTAGTGTTGTTCCAACATTTGGATGTCTTTTTTGAAACTCTTTTATTGCTTCTATTGTTTCAATAGCAGCAGTTCTATACTCATCATCTCCAGAACCTACTGTAAATACAAGCATATCAAAAACTAAATCTTCAGGTCTAAAGCCATGTCTATTTACTGCTAGATCATATATTCTTTGGGCAACTTCTACTTTTCTTTGGCTAGTTTTAGCCATTCCAACTTCATCAATTACTAAACAAACTAATGCTGCACCAAATCTTTTTGCTAATTTACAAACCTCATCAAACTTTTCTTCACCGTCTTCAAGATTTACAGAATTAATAATAGGTCTTCCACCGATTTTTTTTAGTGCTACTTCTAAGGCTTTTATTTGAGTTGAATCAGGCATAAGAGGCAATGGTATTTTTTGAGTATATAAAGATATAACTTTATGCATATCTTTACTTTCATCTCGTCCAGCAAAGCCAACAGAAACATCAATTACATGTGCTCCTGCTCTTACTTGTTGTTGTCCTACACTTAAAGTACCTTCATAATCTTCAGCTTTAAGTAATTCTCTAAAAGCTTTACTTCCTGTTGCATTACTTCTTTCTCCAATTAATAAAGCAGATGACTCTTGTCTTAAAGCAACACTATTAAACAATGAAGCAAGAGAAGCTTCATGAGTTCCTATTGGTTTTTTTACAGTTTTATCTTTAACTGCATCTGCTAATGCTTTTATGTGTTGAGGAGTAGTTCCACAACATCCACCTAAAAAAGCAACTCCATCAATATCTAAAAACTTTTCTTGCAATTGAACAAACTCTTTAGGTCCCATTGGATAATAAGTATATCCACCTTTATTTTGTGGTAAACCTGCATTTGCATGAACAGATATGGGAAATTTTGACACTTCACTTAATGTTTTTACATGCTTAAGTACTTGTTTTGGTCCTGTACCACAATTAAAACCTAAAGATAATATATTAAAAGGTTCTAAAATAGTTGCAATAGTAGAAGCATCAGTTCCTATTAGCATTGTTCCACTAAGTTCAATAGTAACAGAGACCATAATTGGTATATGTGAAGCTACATCTTGAAGTGCATGAAGTGCTGTTTTTATTTGAAGGGGATCTTGGCAAGTTTCAAGAAGAAATATATCTACTCCTCCATCAACTAAGCCTTTTGCCATTGTTTTATATCCCTCATACATCTCATCATATTCAATATGAGCTAATGAGGGTAGTTTAGTTCCTGGTCCTATTGAACCTAAAACATATCTTGGTTTATCTTCACTTTGATACTCTTGGCAAACTTCTTTTGCCAAGCTTGCACCTATTTTTGAAAGTTCATAAGACATATGCCCAATACCATACTCATCAAGTACCCATGGCATAGAACCAAAGGTATTTGTACTTATTAAGTTTGCATCAGCTTTTGCATAAGCATTATAAATACCTTTAATTACATCAGGTGCAGTAAGATTTAATAACTCATTGCATCCTTCTAAATTATTATTTTCAAAAAACCAATCTTCATCTTTTATATCAGCAAGTTGAAGCTGTGTTCCCATAGCTCCATCTATTACTAAAACCCTATTTTTTATAATTTCTTCGATTTTTTCTCTCATTTTTTTCTCTAGTTATAGTTATTATTATTAATTTGTAGTATATATAAATGCTTATTAAGAAGTAGTTAGTTCTTTCTACTGCTTTTGTAAAACAACCCTTATAACACTAGCTTCACCTCGATGACCCGACCCTTCATTTAAATGAACTATTTCTTCTTCTACTTTTATTTTTTTACATGCTTTAAATCTATTTTCAAAATCACTTTTATCATATAAAAGCTCTAAGTCTTTAGGACCACCACTTGAATAATTTATTTGATTTTTTGAAAAAAATTCTCCTACGAAATAAGCATTTTTTTCTAAAGACAATTCAATTTTATCAAAAAGTTTATCTCTTTGATTTTCATATATATGCAAATAAGAAGCTATTACAACATCATGTTTCTTAAGTGGTGCCCAATCTTGCAAATCCATACATAATATGTCAATTTCTAAATTTTTTGACAATGCATTTTTTCTTAGTTTTTCTAAACCTATATTAGATGCATCAATAGCTTCTATATTAAAGCCTTTTTCTGCAAAATATATTGCATTTCTACCTTCTCCCTCACCTAAACAAAGAATACTCTTTGAATTTGAGAATAAATGCTCACAAGATTTTAAAAATTCATTTACATTTGTACCATAAAAGTAATCATCTCTTGAAAATTTTTTATTCCATAATTCTTGTTGTGTCATTATTATAATACCTCTTTTAAAATTAGCAAAATAGTAGCAAAAAAAGTTTAAAGATAAATTTTAATACTACTAAATAAAATATCTTCACTTTTGTTTAATATAATCTTAGCTACACTAACAATTAAAATTTCAATCAGGATAATTTAAGATGACAGAAGCTAAATACATCTGGATGGATGGAGAGTATGTAAACTGGAATGATGCGAAAACGCATGTTTTAAGTCATACTTTACATTATGGGAATGGTGCTATTGAGGGAACAAAAGCGTACAAAACAGTTGATGGACGATGCGCTATTTTTAAACTTAATGAGCATACAAAAAGATTAATTAATTCATCAAAGATGACCCTTATTGATGTACCATTTAGTGCAGAAGAACTAAATAATGCACAAGTAGAGTTACTTCAAAAAAATGAGCTTTTTGATGGTGCTTATATAAGACCTCTTGTATACTTAGGCTATGGAGTAATGGGGCTTTATCATAAAGAAGCTCCAGTTAAAGTTTCAGTTGCTGCTTGGAAGTGGGGAGCATACTTAGGAGAAGAGGGACTTAAAAAAGGTGTTAGAGTAAAAATTTCATCTATGAGTAGAACTCCAAATACTTCAGGTATGGGAAAAGCAAAAGCAGTTGCTAATTACTTAAACTCACAAATGGCTAAATTTGAAGCTGTAGAGGCTGGTTATGATGAAGCACTTTTAAGAGATGACCAAGGGTATATAGCAGAAGCTAGTGGAGCTTGCTTTTTTATTGTAAGAGATGGAGTTTTAATTTCACCACCAAATGACAACTCACTAGAATCAATTACACAAGCAACAGTTATTGATCTTGCAAAAGATTTAGGAATTGAAGTTGAAAGAAGAAGAGTAACAAGAGAGGAGATTTATATTGCAGATGAAGCATTTTTTACTGGAACTGCTGCTGAAGTAACACCAATAAGAGATGTTGATGCAAGAATAATCGGAGGTGGTTCAAGAGGACCAATTACAGAAAAACTACAAACTGCATATTTTGATGCAGTAAGTGGTAAAAATGAAAAGTATTTACAATATTTGACATATATAAATTAAAAGGAAAAATATGCCAATAGATAATGACTATTTTAAGAATAGACAACAAAACAACAATAATTCAAATGGTGGAGGTAAAGGAAACTATCAACCTCCTTTTGAGCCACCTGAATTTTTTAAAAATTTCGGGAAAAAAGCTGGTTTTTTATATGCAATTATCATTATTGTAATAATGATGTTTGTATTCAAACCATTTGTTATAATTGAATCTGGACAAGTTGGTATTAAAGTTACAACAGGTAAATATACTGAAACTCCACTAAGACCTGGTTTTCATTTATATATTCCAGTATTTCAAAAAGTAATTATTGTTGATACAAAAGTTAGACTTATTAATTATATGTCAGTTGAACAAGTTAATGGTCAATTTGATAGAAGTATTAGAATGAATCCTGCTATTAATATCTTAGATGCAAGAGGTTTACCTGTATCTATTGAACTTACCGTACAATATAGATTAACAGCAGAGGGTGCACCTAAGACTATTTCTACATGGGGTCTTGGTTGGGAAAATAAAATTGTTGATCCAGTTGTTAGAAATATTGTAAGAAATGTAGTTGGTGAATTTAATGCAGAAACATTACCAACAAAAAGAAATGAAATTGCAGTTATGATTGAAAATGGTGTTCGAACAAAAATCGAAGCTTTAGACGGTATGCCTGTATCAGTTGAATCAGTACAATTAAGAGAGATTGTTTTACCTGTAAAAATTAAAGAGCAAATTGAAAGAGTTCAAATTGCAAATCAAGAATCAGAAAGAGTAAAATACGAAGTTTTAAGAGCAAAACAAGAAGCTGAGAAAAAAGCTGCACTTGCAAAAGGTGAGGCTGATAAAAACAGAATTGAAGCTCAAGGTAGAGCAGATGCTGTAACTATTGAAGCAAAAGCACAATCTCAAGCAAATAAAGAGATTGCAAAATCTTTAACTCCGAACTTACTTCAAATGCAACAAATTCAAGTTCAAGGTAAGTTTAATGAAGCACTTAGAGAAAATAAAGATGCTAAGATATTCTTAACACCTGGTGGTTCAACTCCAAATATTTGGGTTGATACAAAAAATAAATCAAGAGACACTTCAATAAACAAATAAAAAAAAGAAGTAGGAAACTACTTCTTTTTTTATCTACAAACTTAAAATCACTTTACTAACTTGACACCCTAATTATATTGTTGTAAAATTCGCCCAGCAAAGAGGGAAAAGGAAATTACAAATGAGTATAAAAGAAAATATTGACTGGAAAAAAATGGATAATTTAATTCCAGTAATTACTCAAGAAGCAAAAACAAATGAAGTTTTGATGCTTGCATATATGAATAAAGAAGCATTAAACTTAACACTAGAAACAAAAATTGCCCACTATTTTAGTAGAAGTAAACAAAGAATATGGAAAAAAGGAGAAAGTTCTGGTCATCTTCAAAATGTAAAAGAGATTTTATTAGATTGCGATAATGATACATTACTTTTAAAAGTTGAGCAAATTGGTGTAGCTTGTCATACAGGAAGAAAATCTTGTTTTTTTACTAATTTAGAAACAAATGAAGAAGTTTCTAAAATCCAAGTTGATACAAGTTCTGCATATGGAATAGTTGATACTCTTTATCATACTATTTGTGAAAGAAAAAATGATGATCCAAAAAAATCATATACTGCAAAGTTATTAAAAGGCAAAGAGAACTCTATGCTAAAAAAGATTGTAGAAGAAGCAGGAGAATTAACATTTGCAATAAAAGATGACAATGAAGAAGAGATTGTTTATGAAGCTGCTGATTTAATGTATCATTGTTTAGTAGCAATGGCTAGTAAAAATATTAGTCCAGACAGAGTAAAACAAGAATTAGCTAAAAGATTTGGAATTTCTGGAATAGAAGAAAAAAATTCAAGAAAACAAGAGTAGAGTTAAAGCTCTTCTTGTTTATCTTTTCTAAAAACCTTAATAATAAAGTTTAATCCTATAAATATAAATAGTACACCAACTATTATAGATATTATTTCTGAAATTGACATTATTAATTCCTTTAGTTATTGTACTATTATATATTAGTTCAAGTAAGTAGAAATTTAAAGTTTAAGATTACTTCTTTTTATATATTATTCTATTTTCATCTTTATCAAATAAAGGATATTTCTTTTTATTCTTTTCCATTTTTTCATATATTGCATCTTCTAAATTAATATCATAAGCCATACATATTCTAATTAAATATATTGCAATATCTGCTATTTCTTCTTTTAAGTGTTCTTGTTTATGATTATCTAAATTTTTTGAAGCTTCTAAATCTAACCATTGGAAAATTTCTACAAGTTCTGAAACTTCTACACTAAGTGCCATAGCTAAATTTTTTGGATTATGATGTTTGTCCCAATCTCTTTGTTTTGAAAACTCTTTTATTATTTCTTGTATTTTTGTCATGTTCATAAAAAACCTTTATGATAAATAGAAAGTTTATATTAAGTAAAGAGTTAAAACTCTTTACTTAACTAATGGCAGCCGCATCCTCCGCCATTAGAGCTTTTAGCTTGTGTTGATGCGCCTGCTGTACTACAAGCACTAACACCAGGAGGTGTAGTTGGTTGAATCTCTTCATTTGAAACATTATCACTTACTTGATCAACATATTCAATAAGTTTTTGTGAAGCTATCATATATCTTTTTGCAGATTCAGATTCTGGTTGGAAATATACTACAGGCTTACCTGAATCTCCACCTTCTCTAATTGCAGGTTCAATTGGTAAATTTCCTAGAACTTGAGTATTATATTGTTCAGCTAAAGCTTCACAAGTTCCCATTCCAAAAATATCTGATTCTTCATTACATTTTGGACAAATAAAACCACTCATATTTTCGATAATCCCACCAATTGGAATATGAAGTTTTTCAAACATATCTAAACTTCTTCTACTATCATCAAGAGCAACATGCTGTGGAGTTGTTACATTAACACCACAAGTTACAGGTACACTTTGAGCAAGAGTCAATTGTGCATCACCAGTTCCAGGAGGCATATCAATAAATAAAATATCTAAATTTTCCCATAAAATATCTCTTAATAATTGCTCAATTGCTTTCATAATCATAGCACCTCTCCAAATTAGTGCTTGTCCTTCTTGCATTAATGAACCCATTGACATTACATCAACACCATGAATTCTAAAAGGTTTTGCTTTGTTTCCAATAACTTCAACCTCTCTTCCTTGTAATCCCATCATTCGAGGAATATTTGGACCATAAATGTCAGCATCTAAAATACCAACTCTTTTACCTTGCATTGCTGCTGCTACTGCTAAGTTAACAGTTGTAGTTGATTTTCCAACTCCACCTTTTCCAGAACTTACCATTACAAAGTTTTTAATATGTGGTGCTATATTTTTTCCACTAGTACTATTACTTTGTTGTTTTTCTTCTTCAGGTTTTTTAATATTTATTATAACTTCTTCAACAATTCCTGATAGAGTTTGAGTAATATCTTCTCTTAATTTTGATTCAACTTCTTTAGCACTTGATGTAATATCAAGTGTTAATATACAGGCAGAACCATCAATTTGAACATCTTTTACAAAACCAAATTCTATAATTGATTTAGCAAAACCAGGATATTTTACATTTTCTAATGCACTTTTAATATCTGCTACTGTTGCCATATTAATTCCTTATTTTAAATTTACGATATTATATTCTAAATAGGATAATTATTGTCTTAATTATATTCAGAATATCTAATATTGTATTGTACAGAAAGTAAAATATTTTTTACCTAAAAAACTAGACAAAAAAAAAGAGTGGGAATACCACTCTTTTAAATTATTTTTATAAATATAATTTTACTCTGTCTCTTTCATTTTATCACCATGTTCTTCAACAATCTTTTGAGTAATCTTATATGAACAAAATTTAGGTCCGCACATTGAACAGAATTCTGCTTCTTTAAATACATCTTGAGGAAGTGTTTCATCGTGAAACTCTTTTGCTCTTTCTGGATCTAGACATAATTCAAACTGTTTATTCCAATCAAAACCATATCTTGCATCACTCATCTCATCATCAATATCTCTTGCACCTTTTCTTCCTCTTGCAATATCAGCACTATGAGCCGCAATCTTATAAGCAATGATACCACTTCTAACGTCTTCTGCATTTGGTAGCCCTAAATGCTCTTTTTGTGTAACATAACAAAGCATTGAAGCTCCATGCCATCCACCAACAGCTGCACCAATAGCAGATGAGATATGATCATATCCAGCAGCGATATCAGTTGTAAGAGGTCCTAAAATATAAAATGGTGCTTCATGACAATACTCTTTTTCTAATTTCATATTTCGCTCAATTTGATTTAAAGGAACATGACCTGGTCCCTCAACCATAACTTGAACATCTTTTTCCCAAGCTCTAAGTGTCAATTCACCTAAGACTTTTAACTCTGATAATTGTGCTTCATCACTTGCATCAGCTAAACATCCAGGTCTTAATGAGTCACCTAAAGATAAAGATACATCATATTTTCTACAAATATCTAAAATATCATCAAAAGCTTCATAAAATGGATTCTCTTTATGATAGTGCATCATCCATGCAGCCATTAAAGAACCACCACGACTTACAATACCCATTTTTCTTTTTGCAATATGAGGCATAAATCTAAGTAAAAAACCTGCATGAATTGTGAAATAAGAAACACCTTGTTCTGCTTGTTTTTGTAAAGTTTGTAGCATCTTTTCAATACTTAAATCTTCAATTTTATCTTTACAGTCATGTAAGATTTGATAAATTGGTACAGTTCCAACTGGCACAGTAGAGTGATTAATTACACCTTCTCTAATTGCATCTAAATCTCCTCCTGTACTTAAATCCATAATTGTATCTGCTCCATATTTTAAAGAAACATCAACTTTTTCAACTTCAGTATTGATATTAGAAGCAAGGGCAGAAGAACCAATATTTGCATTAATTTTACATTTTGATGCTAATCCAATTGCCATAGGATTAAGGTGTTTATGATTTACATTTGCTGGTATAATTAACCTTCCTCTTGCTACTTCACTTCTAACAAGTTCTGGTTCAATTTTTTCAACTTTTGCAACATACTCCATATCAGGTGTAATAATACCTTTTTTTGCATAATACATCTGAGTTCTAACATTATCATTATTATGATTGTCTAACCAATCTCTCATTATAAAAATCCTAACATAAAATTTGTTTGATTATATCAAATTTTTTTTATATAAGCTTAATTATTTAATCTAAATTCTTATTATTAAGAATTACGTTTCGATTTTTCATAGTTTTTTTGTATAATAAAAATTAGTTTTAATATAGGGAAATATATGAGTAAAAAAATTATTGAAAAAATAGATTCACTGCCACCTTTACCAAAAAGTGTAATCGAACTTGAGAAATTTAGAAAACTTCCGGATAAAGATCCTGAAGAACTATTAAAAATAATTCAAAAAGATCCTTTAATTGTAACAACATTATTAAGAGTAGCAAATTCATCAATGTTTGCTTTTAGAAGTAAAGTAGATACTGTACATAGAGCAATTTCTTTGCTTGGAGTAAATTTTTGTATTTCTATTGCATTAGGTTCAGTTGTTCAAGATTTAATTAAATCTAATCTTGAAGCTTACAATATAACAACTGATGATTTTATGGAAAACTCAAACCTTGCTTCATCTTTTGTAAATAATTGGTTAAGTACTATTAATTTTGAAGATAAAGATGAATTAGTTCTAGCTGCCTTTTTACAAGAAGTAGGTAAATTTATTATTTCAGATGTAGTAATAGAAAATAATGAAATTAATGAATTTCAAAAAGCACTTAAAACAGATACTTCAAAAGCTGAAAATGAGTTTGTTGGTTTCACTTGTGCAAAAATCACTGCAAATATTTTTAAACATTGGAAACTTGATCCAAATCTAATTTTTTCAATTGGTTTTGTACAAGATTTAGATACATGTCCAAAAGAGTTTATAAAAAAATGCCAAGTTCTTGAAATAACAAAAATTTCATGTGATATTGTTAATCCATTAGATGATAATAATATACAAAAAGCAATTAATAAGGCGATTGAATATAATTTTGATATAGAACCATTAATGAATACTATTGATAGCTTGAAAGTAAAAACTAGTAACAATGCTTAAATTACACATAAGTTACATTAGACTATAATTTGTAACTTTTTTACACAAGGGGAAAGTTTGTCTAATGTAACACTGGTTATTCTTTGTGCAGGAAATTCATCTAGATTTAGTCTAAAAGCTAAGAAACAATGGCTTAGAGTGGATAATGATCCTGTTTGGCTTTATGTTTCAAAAAAGCTCACTTCATATCATGATTTTGATAAAGTTATTGTTACCTCTCATAAAAATGAGATTAATTACATGAAAAACTTTAATGATGATATAACTTTTATAGAAGGTGGAGATACAAGGCAGAATTCTATAAAAAATGCTTTAAAAGAAGTAGAAACTGACTTTGTAATGATTACAGATGTTGCAAGAGTTGATATCCCTATTGAAGTTATAAAAAACCTCATTCAACTCAAGAATGAAGCAGATTGTATTGTCCCTATATTAACTGTTTCTGATACAGTTGTTTATGAAGATGAAACTATCAATCGAGACAATATTAAACTTATTCAAACCCCTCAACTTTCAAAAACAAAAATTTTAACTCAAGCTTTAAAGACAAATACAGACTTTACAGATGATAGCTCAGCTATTAAATCAATTGGTGGCTCTATTAAATATATAAAAGGTAACCAAAGAAGTAAAAAGCTAACGTTTAGTCATGATTTAAGTATTATAGAAAAGCTTGAATCACCAAGTAAAAACTTTTTTACAGGAACAGGCTTTGACATTCATCCATTTGAAGATAATAAAGATATGTTCTTAGGTGGAATAAAAATAGATGCACCTTATGGTTTTAAAGCCCATAGTGATGGTGATGTATTGATACATTCAGTTATTGATGCACTACTTGGAGCATGTGGTGCAGGAGATATTGGTGAATTTTTCCCAGATACAGATAATAAATACAAAGGAGTTGATTCTAAAATCTTACTAGAAAATATTGTTAAGTTTATCTATGCGGTTGGCTATGAAATTGTAAATATTGATTTAACAATTATTGCACAACAACCTAAAATCAATCCATATAAAAATGAAATCAAGTCAAAAATAGCAAATCTTTTAAATTTAGAAAAATGCTTTGTAAATATAAAAGCAACCACTGCTGAGAGATTAGGTTTCATAGGAAGAAAAGAAGGAGTAGCTGTGCAAAGTATAGCAACATTAAAATACTACGATTGGAAGAAAAGATGAATATATTAATTATAGAAAGCGAAATTTATTTAGCACAAAAAGTTGTTTCAAGATTACTTGATGATGGACATAGCTGTGATTATGTAGAATCGCCAAATTTAGATAGTTTAACAAAAGAGTATGATATTATACTTTTATCAACATCTTTACCTGCATTACAATGCAAAAATATAATTAAAAGATACAAAGATTCAATTATTATTCTTCTTGTTTCATATATATCAGATGAAACAGTTACGAACCCAATTAAAGATGGTGCAAAAGATTATATTATGAAACCATTTATAATGGATGAGTTAGTAAGAAAAATTTATCATTATAAAGAGTGCAGAACATTAAAACAAGAACTAAATACAATGAGACGATATCTTGATTTTATGTTTAAAGATATTGAGTTAGAAGAGACTACATTACCTCCATCTTTTCCAATACTTATTGAAACAAATTCACAAAAATGTGCTGACAAATTAGTTTTTGAACTTTCAAAAAAACTAGATATGGGAGTAAAGTTTATCTCTTTTAGTAGTGATAACTGGCAAAAAGAATTAAATACACCTTTTAAAGGGATTATTTACTTAACAGATTACCATACCTTGAAAAAGAATGCAAAAGATAATTTAGTAAAAATAATAGAAGATAAAAACTGTATTTTAACTTCACTAGAAAAAGAAGAGTCATTTCCATACAAAAAAATTGAGTTTAATAAATCCGATTTAGTTGTTTTAAACAATAATATAATGACAATAAATGATTATGTAAAGCTAATGGTGCTATCATTCCAATCTAAGTATCCAGATACAGAACTTAGTAAAAAACTTGGTATTTCAAGAAAATCTTTATGGGAAAAAAGAAAAAAACTTGGAATTGAAAAAAAGAAATAAGGAATATATTTGAGAAAATTTTTCTTAACAGTTGGATTTAGTGGATTAAGTCCAATCGCACCTGGCACAGCAGGTAGTTTTGTGTCATTAATTATTGGTATATTTTTAATTCAGTATATACCAGCTTCAACTTTTTTTCTAATAGCATTATTTATTAGTGCTATTGCAGTAAAACAAATAGATTTATATGAAAAAGAGATTGGTATTCATGATAGCAAAGAAATTGTAATCGATGAATTAGCAGGAATGTGGATAACACTTTCTATATGTGGAATAAACAGTTCAAATATAGTAATAATGTCTATTTTAGCATTTTTCTTTTTTAGACTTTTTGATATTTGGAAACCCTCAATTATAGGTAAGATTGATAGAGATGTTAAAGGTGGTTGGGGAGTAATGGGAGATGATATTATAGCTGGTATCTTCGCTGGGATATCAACTGCTGGAACTTATTTTTTAATTGAAAAGTATCTTTTACCTATTATCTAAAACAAACGATTAATTTCGTTTGTTTAATTTTGTAACTTAAGTAGTATTAACTATCTTTATCCTAATTTAAATATTTATTTCAGTTATTTTTGATTTCTTTATATCTGCATTAAAAGAAATCGATTCTAAAACTTCAGTAACTATACTTGGTACTATGGTTACAATTGGAGCATCTGTTTTTGGTATAATTTACATGCAAAAATAAATCAAACAAAGAGAAATTGATGAATAACTTTTAAAGTCTAAAAATAGCTAGTTATATTTAGATTAAAAGCGGAGATTAATTTTTGCGAAGGAGTTTACAAGTAGTAAATGACTGAGCTAAAATTCATCTTCAACGAAGAAGATGAATATAAATAGCTATTTTATTTTACAATTTTTGCGAATTCTGAGAATATATACTTCGACTCATGAGGACCTGGACTTGCCTCTGGATGATGTTGAACTGAAAAAATATCTTTATTTTTATATTTAACACCCTCAATAGTATTATCAAATAGATTCATATGTGTTATATTAGCTATTTCTACAATATTATCAGGTACATTATAGTTATGATTTTGTGCAGTTATTTCTACAACTTTAGTTTCTGGATTAGCAACTGGATGGTTACCTCCATGTTGTCCAAATTTAAGTTTATATGTATCATATCCATGAGCTATTGATAACATTTGATGCCCTAAACAAATCGCAAATATAGGAATATTTGTATTGATTAATTTTTGAACTTCTTCTTTTTCATTTGTTAAAGTTAATGGATCACCTGGTCCATTTGATAAAAATACTCCACCTATTTCTGAAGCTTCAAATCTTGCTATTAGATCATCAGCTTTAAAACTTGATGGCACAACTTCAACTTCAAGACCTGATTCAACTAATTCATTTAAGATATTTCTTTTTACTCCAAAGTCAACAACAATAACTTTTTTATCACTCATTACTGCTTTATTATAAGCCATTTCTTTATGGTTCCATGCCCCATATTTATGAATATAAGGCTCACTAGTTGTAACTTCTTCTATATAATTAATATCTTCAATTCTAGGACTTTGCTCTAGTAATTTTTTTAATTCATCTTTATCATGGATTTTTGTTGATGCTATCATCATCATAGCACCCTCATCTCTTACAATTTTAGTTAAATATCTAGTATCTATATCACAAATACCTAATACATTATGCTCTTTTAAAAGTGCATCTAAATCACCTTTGGCTCTAAAGTTTGAATATTCATGATGATAGTTTCTAACTAATACACCTTTACAATGGCATGACTTACTTTCCATATCATCACTATTTATACCTACATTTCCAATTTCTGGCATTGTAAATGTTATAAACTGACCAGCATAAGAAGGATCAGAGATGATTTCTTGATAGCCAGTCATTGATGTATTAAATACTATTTCTCCAACACTTGTTCCTGTTGCACCAAAAGAATTTGCCTCTAAAAAAATCCCATTTTCTAAATAAACCCAAACTTTTTGCATGTTACATTAACCCTCTTTTTATTAATTCTTCTTCATACAATCTATTGTAAACAATATCATACTCATCTGTACCAGGTATCAATCTTCTTTTATAATGTTTTATTTTTTCAAATACCACTTCATCTGCTTTTTCAAAACCTTTTAAAAATTCATCAATTGAAGTAAAAATCACATTTTTAACTTGATTGTCTGAACAAGTATAATGAATATAATCTTCTTCCCATAAATAGTCTAATATACTATGTGCAATATCTGAAAACCTGTCTTCATTATTTAAAATTACACCAAATTCATTTGCCATTCTTTTTTTTGTCATCCAAAAAAGTTGTCTATAATCTGCATTTAAAAACTCTATTTCAGACTCTTGTTCTTCTAAAATATCTGCAACTTTTTCATCTAAATCGTGTTCTTTATCCATATCTTCAAGTAATATTCTCTCAATTTCTTGAACAATTTCTTCTTTTGTTTTTCTAACTTCAACAAAATCACAATTTATTAAGTCTCTTGTAACTCTTCTTGCAATATATTTTGTATGATGTAACTTTATTCTCATAACCTACCCTCTTATTATTGTATCGTCTCTTTCTGGTGAAGTTGAAATAATTCCAACTTTTACTCCTGTTAGTTCCTCTATTTTTTTAATGTATTTTTTTGCATTTTCTGGAAGTTTTTCAAACTCTCGTACTCCAACAACACTATCCCAACCATCAATCTCTTCATAAATCGGTTTAACATTTTCTAAATCTAAAGGCATATAATCGATTCTTTGCCCATTGTACTCATAAGCAACACAAACTTTAACTTTAGGGAAACCATCTAAAACATCAAGTTTCATTAATGATAATTGGTCACATCCATTTAATCTACTTGCATGCTTAACAGCAATGGCATCAAACCATCCACATCTTCTTCCACGTCCTGTTGTAACTCCAACTTCTTTACCAATATCTGCTATTTTTTGACCTTGTTCAGTAAAGTCTTCTGATGGAAATGGCCCATTCCCAACTCTTGTAGTATATGCTTTAACTATTCCTGTAACCACACCAATATCTTTTGGGTTTATACCAAGACCTGTACAAGCTCCAGCACTTACTGTACTTGAAGAAGTAACATAAGGATAAGTTCCATGGTCAATATCAAGTAATGTACCTTGTGCACCTTCTAATAATATTTTTTTACCCTCATCTAAAGCTTTCCATACCATATTTGTTGTATTTGCAATATATGGTTCAAGTTTTTGCTTGTATGATTCTAATAATGCTACTAGTTCATCTTTTGATGGAACTTCTACACCTAATACATCAAATATAGCTTTGTTTTGTTCAAAGAAATCAATTATACCTGCTGCAAGTTTTGATGGATTTAATAATTCCCCCACTCTAAAACCTGATCGTGCAATCTTTTCTGCATAAGCTGGGCCAATACCTTTACCAGTTGTACCTATTGCTTTATCACCTTTAAGTTTCTCTTTAGCTTGATCAATTTGTGCATGATATGGTAAGTTTAAATGAGCTCTATCTGAAATAAAAAGTCTTCCCTCAAGTCCTTTAAATTGTTCCATCTCTTTAATTATTGATTCTGGACATAAAACAACTCCATTTCCAATAATATTTATTGCTTTTGGATTTAAAACACCAGAAGGAATTAAGTGTAAAGCATATCTAACTCCATCTACCCATATTGTATGACCTGCATTGTGTCCACCTTGACTTCTACAAACCATATCGTAATTTTGGGCAAGCATATCAACCATCTTACCTTTTCCTTCATCACCCCATTGAATTCCAACTATTAAGTCCGCTTTCATAATCTCTAATCCTCTAATATTTTTAATAAACTATCTGTATAAAGTGCAAATCCTAGTGAAGTAAAACCTTCACTACTATACATCCCACCTCTACTTAAAATAGAGTTACCGTCAATAACTCTATAATATATTCCATCATAGTATTTTAATGAACCATAATATAAAGGTGAAATTATAAGATTATCATAATTTACTTCCAATGCCTTATTATATAGATTATCTAATTCATCTTTAATACTATTTGGTACAACTTTTATTACTTCTTTTAAATCAGCAATATCTTTTACTTCTAAAAGTTTTGTTAGCCACTCATTTTTTAATTCAAAAAGTTGTGCTATTTCTCCATTTTTAAAAACTTCTATATCTATATCTAATTCTTTGCTAATAATTCTTGGTATTTTAATATTTGCTATTTGCAAAACAGGTTTTATATCAAGCTCATTTAAAATTTTCACATTTAAATTTATAATATCGGCAATGTTATCATGACTTATCCACTCACAACCTATTTGGTATTCTTCATTTGAGGGATAAGTAAAAATTGGCTGGATATAAAACCATTTTTTATGACTTGTTGTTCTACCTAACCTTCTTGTGATTATTCTTACAACATCTAAAGTTGAATCAGCTCTTAGTGATACTTGTTCATTATCTTTATCAGAAAACTTTATTAGTTTTCTTCCATGTTGTATTGATTGGTGTTGCGAATAAGAAAAATTTGGAGTAATAATTTCTTCAAAATCATTTTTGTATAAAATATTGCTAATTTTATACTCTAATTCTCTTTTTTGTTTCGCTTTTTTACCAAAATATAATCTACTTCCATTTGGTATTTCATGCTCGAAAATCATATATTATACCCCAAACATTTTTGATAAAAATATTTTATTTGCTGTTCCATCAAAAGTTCTAATTTTAAGCTCATCTAATGCAAGTTCGATTGTATTTACAACCCAAGATGCTTCATAATCTTCAACTAATCCCATATGATTAATTCTAAAAATTTTTCCTTTTAAATGATCTTGTCCACCAGCAATATTTACATTATACTTTGTTTTTAAAATTTTTCTAATTTCATTTGATTGTTCTGTATAAACTGCTGTCATTGCTTTTGCTGGAACTTTTGGATAAATTTCAAATCCAATTGCTTTTAAGGCTTCTTTTGTAGCTTCTGCTCTTTTATTAGTGTCTTCATAAAGTTTATCAAAACCTATATTCTCTTTTATATGAGTTAAAATCTCTTTAAGTCCAATAATTAGTGTAGTTGCAGCTGTCCAAGCAGTTGTATTTGTTTTTTGCTTTTTAATTTCAGTTGCTAAGTTAAAATAAAAACCTCTTGATTTTTTTTCTACTTTTGCTACTGCATCATTACTAAAACCAATTACAGCAAGTCCTGGAGGAAGCATAAGTGCTTTTTGACTTCCCGTAATAACAGCATCTAAATTTGAAGTATCAATTTCTTCTACTCCAACAGCAGTAATTCCATCTGCAATTATCATAATATCTTTGTTTAGTTTTTTAACTTCACTTGCTATTTGTTCAACTGGATGTCTTAATCCTCCAGCACTTTCACAAAGTTGAATAAAAATCGCATCTATATTTTTATCATTTTTTACTGCTTCAACTATTGATTCGACACTCACAGGAGTATTCCATTCATTTTTTATTTCAGTATAATCTATTTCAAAAGCTTCGCAGATTTTTCCAAATCGTGCACCGAATTTTCCTGAATTTATTGTTAAAGCTTTTTTATGAGTTAGATTAGTAACACAAGCTTCCATAGCACCTGAACCACTTGATGCTAGCATTACTACCTCATCCATTTTATATAACTCAAACAATAGTTCTCTTGTTTGCTCAAATATTTTTTCAAACTCTGGTGTTCTATGGTGGATTGTAGTATCTGCCATAGCTTTTCTTACAAACTCTGGTACAGGAGTTGGACCTGGTGTTAATAACATATTTAATATCCTTAAAAAATATCTTTATTTAGTAAAACTCAATATTTTATCCAAATTTATATTATGAAGAGGTTAATTTCCTCTTTACAAAAAAATTGAATTTTTACAGATTAGCTATTGACATTGACATAATTATTATGTATAATGACCATAATTTATGACTTTTAGTATAAAGTCAATTAATTTAAAGGAAGAAGACATGGCAAAAGAATTAAAAGAAAAAAAAGTTGCTAAAATAGCTAAAAAAGCTGCTAAAAAAGTAGTAGAAAAGAAAAAAGATGTTAAAAAAGTTGCAAAAAAAGTTGCAAAAAAAGTAAACAAATTAAAATTAACTAAACCAAAAGCTGCTAAAAAAGCTGCTAAAAAAGCTGCTAAAAAAGCTTCATAATAAAAGGCTAGTTTAATACTAGCCTTTTTATACTACAAAGACTTACTCTTTACAAATAAAAAAAAAGTTATAATTTCAAATTCAAATACTTAATATTTAAAACATACAACACAAAGTAAAAATTTATCAAGGATTATTATGAATTTAGATATTTGGCTTACACTAGTTATTGCTTCAATTTTTTTATCTATTTCTCCAGGCGCTGGAGCAGTAGTATCTATGAATTACGGATTAAAATATGGCCTTAAAAAATCTTATGGTGCAATTTTAGGTTTACAAACAGGACTATTTTTACAGACTTTTATTGTTGTTATTGGTCTTGGAACTATTATCTCAAAATCAGTTATGCTTTTTACTATAATAAAATGGCTTGGAGTTTTATATCTATTATATTTAGCTTTTACAAAAATTTTCGAAAAAGTCGAACTTGTTAAAGAAGAAGAGGTAATTAATACTTATAGTTTCAAAAAAGCTTATATTAGTGCTACATTGATAAATCTTACAAATATAAAATCAACTGTATTTTTAGTTGCATTTATTCCTCAGTTTTTAAGTACGCAATACTCTATGATAATGCAGTTTACAATTATATCTTTAACCTTATGTATTATTGATACTATTGTAATGACAGGATATTCAACTCTTGCTTCAAAACTCAAATTTTTAGTTAAAGATGTAAAAGCAATGAAAATCCAAAATAGAATCACAGGTTTTTTTCTAGCACTAGCAGCTTTTCTTGTATCAACTGCAAAAAGGGTATAAAGAATTAAAATTTAAAAAATCCCATATCAATTTTTAACTTGACATTACTACTAATTAGTAGTATAATTTCGCCAAGGGGTTTTAATATGAAGAATAAAACTACAAAAAGTTATGGAAAAAGAACTGACAAATCTATGAAAGCTGTCGTAAGACTAGAAAGATTAAGATTAAAAATTCATAATAAAACTGTAAATTATTTAAATAATTTTAACCTTACATTTAATCAGTTTAAAGTTTTAGAAGTTTTATATCACAGAGGTGATTTAAATATTAGCTCTATTACAAAACTAACTATGAGTACTCCAGGAAATATAACTGTTGTAATTAAAAATCTCAAAAGAGATGGTTGGATTGCTACAATTCCTGATAAAAAAGATAAAAGAGCTTCAATTTTAACTCTTACAAATAAAGGTCAAGAAGTTATTGAAGAAGTATTTCCTCTTCATGCAAAAAATCTATACAATTGGATGGAAGTTTTAAATGATGAAGAACTTGATACTTTATATGAGCTTTTAAATAAGCTTTATAAAGCAAACTAAAAAAATTTAGACCAATAGTACTAATTAGTACAATAAAAGGATAAAAGAAAATGACAAAATTAGTAAAACTTGGATTAGTTTCAGTTTTAAGTGCAGGTGCATTATTTGCAGGAACATACAATGTTGATGCAAGTCACTCAAATGTAGGATTTAAAGTGAAACATATGATGATTTCGAATGTTGCTGGTAAATTTGATAAATTCGCAGGTTCATTTGAATATGATGAAAAAACAAAAACATTAAAATCTTTAAATGGAGTAATTCAAGTTTCATCAATTAATACTTCTGATGAAAAAAGAGATAAGCACTTAAAAGAATCAGACTTTTTCGCAGCAAATAAATATCCACAGATTAAATTTGACCTTAATAAAGTTGAAGATGACAAAGCATATGGAAAGCTAACAATGAGAGGTGTTACTAAAGATGTTGTTTTAGATGTAGAAGTAAATGGAACAATTAAAGATCCATGGGGAAATACAAGAACAGGTTTAATATTAGAAGGAAAAGTTAATAGAATGGATTATGGAATCAAATATAATTCAATCTTAGAAGCAGGTGGCGTTGCTGTTGGAGAAAAAGTAAAATTAACAGTAGAACTTGAGGGAATACTAAGTAAATAATTAAGTATTTTAACTTTTTAAAATAAGGGGTAAAATAAGTTTTAATTAAAACTTATTTATGCCCCTTTTTCTTCTGTTTTTGTCACTTTGTTATGTTAAGATAAATATTAGTCTTTAAACATGGTGCTTTTCTTACTTAAAAGCTAAATACTACAACTTTAATAAAGGAAGTTAGTATGAAGAAGCTTTCACTCAGGTTTTTTAAGAATGGTCCAATCAAACTAATTAATGACTCAAATTTTTTACTAGAAAATAGTATTATTTATGAGGGCAAAAGTTTTGATTTGAATAAGTGTACTTTTATTTGTCGATGCGGAAGAAGCAAAAAACAACCTTTTTGTGAAGGCTCCCATTCAAATAGTAGCTTTGATACAAGATGTAAAACTTCAAAAGAGAAGTTTTCTCAAACATTTAAAAATAACTCATTAACTTCAACTAATAATGAGTTGCATAATTGTGCACAACTAATTATAAAAGAAAACTCTCCCATTCTTGCAAAGGGTAATATTTCTTTAAAAATAAATAATATTCCAGAAATAATAAATAAAAGAAATTTTAATTTGTGTAGGTGTGGTAGTTCTAGGTATATGCCATTTTGTGATCGTTCACATAATGATATTGCAGGAAGATACTATACCTTTTAAGGTATATAGTATCTTATGGAAGTAGATTATTATTTATATTCTACTTCTTTTTCTCCTTTTGCTAATTCTCCAATTACATAAGCATCTGTATTTGCTAAAATAGCATCTACATTCGCAGGATTTACAACAAGAACCATACCAACACCCATATTAAATGTTCTATACATCTCCTCAGATTCTACATATTTACTCATAAAATCAAAAATTGGTAAAGTTTTAATTTTATCTTTGTAAACAATTGCTTTTAAATTTTCAGGTAAAACTCTTGGAAGATTTTCTGTAATTCCACCGCCTGTAATATGAGCTAAAGCATTAATATTTTCTTTATTTGCTTTAAACTCTTTAACATAAATTCTTGTTGGTTCTAATAAAACATCTTTTAATGCTTTTCCATCAAACTCATCTTCTAAACTCATTTCAAGTTTTTCTAATAAAAGTTTTCTAACAAGTGAGAAACCATTTGAATGGATACCTGAACTTGGAAGAGCAAGTAATACATCTCCTGCATTTACTTTTTCAATTCTATTTAACTCTTCTTTTTCTGCAATTCCTACACAAAAACCTGCTAAATCAAAATCACCTTCTTTGTACATACCTGGCATTTCAGCAGTTTCTCCACCAACTAAAGCACACTCACTTTGAATACATCCTTGAGCAATTCCTTTTACAACATCTGTTGCTTCATCAACTTCAAGTTTAGCTGTTGCATAATAATCTAGGAAAAATAGTGGCTCACCAAAGTTACATAATAAATCATTTGTACACATAGCAACTAAATCTATTCCAACTGTATCAAACTTTTTAGAATCAATTGCTAGTTTTAATTTTGTTCCAACTCCGTCTGTTCCTGAAAGTAATACTGGGTTTTTATAACCAGTTGGTAACTCAAATGCACCTGCAAAAGAACCAATACCTCCTAATACACCTGGTATTAAAGTCGATTTTACATGTGGTTTTATATTCTCAACAAACTGATTTCCTGCGTCTATATCAACACCAGCATCTTTATAACTTACTGTAGACATTATTTCCCTTTTTATGTTTTAAAGTTTAAAGCAATATATACTTGTATCTATTAAAATGTTACCTCTAACACAAATATGTTTAAAAACTTCTGTAATTTTTTAGCACATACAAATATATCTATGTAATTTAAATTTTTTGTGGTATTATATCGAAAATTTAATAAAACAAAAGGACGGATTTTATGTCATGTTCAATGAATGATAACCAAGCTTTTAATGAAATGATGGTACATGTACCTTTATGCACACATAAAGAGCCTGAAAATATTTTAGTAATCGGAGAAACTAGCCCTGAATTAAAAAAAGAGTTAGAAAAACACCCATTTAATATTGAGTTTGGAGATGAAGCTTTATTAAACTCTAAAGATGAAAAAAATATTGATATAATAATTTTAACTAATATAAAAATTAGTGAGTTAATTTTGGCAAATATCAATAGAGTATTAAAAGATGATGGTCTTATAACTTTTAAAACTGAAAGTTTTCAAAATGATGAAAATAGACTAAAAGAAGATTTACAATTAGTTGGAACAAAATTTTGGATTGCAATGCCATTTAAATTTAGTCATAGCACAGCTATTTTAGCTTCAAAACAATATCATCCAACTGCTGATATTATACTTCAAAGATCTGATATATTAGATGATTTAGAGTATTATTCAACAGAGATACATCATGCATCATTTGTTTTTCCAGCAGCAATACATAAAGCTTTAACTACAATAGCTAAAAGATAAACTTTAATAATCTACAATTAAAACTAAAATAAATCATTATTATAGTAATATTTTACTATGAATAATGATTTGTTTAAAAATGCAATTGCCTTAACAGGCGGAATTTCAACAGGAAAAAGTACAGTTTGTAATCTATTTAAACTTCACGGTTTTTTAACTATTGATGCAGATAAAATTGCCCACAAGCTTCTTGATAAAAACAGCCACAAAGTAGAAGAGATGTTTGGTGCACAATATGTAGAAAATGGAAAAGTTTTAAGAAAAGAACTTGGAAAAATTATTTTTTCAAATGAAGAGAATAAACTAAAACTTGAAGCTTTACTTCATCCTTTAATTAAAGAAGAGATAATAAAAGAATCAAAAGTATTTGAAGAAGCAAATAAACCCTATTTTATTGATATACCTTTGTTTTTCGAAAAAATGCACTATCCTATTCCTAAATCTTTAGTTATTTATACACCAAAAGATATACAAATACAAAGACTTATGAAAAGAGATAATATTAGCAAAGAAGAAGCTAAACTTAAAATTTCTAATCAAATGGATATTGAAAAGAAAAAAGAGTTAGCAGATATGGTAATTGATAATTCAAAAAATTTAAAACATCTTCAAAAAGAAGTTGAAAAAATTATGGGGGAGATAATATGACATATACAAAATATAGTGCAAGTGGAAATGACTTTGTAATTTTTCACTCATTTATTAAAAAAGATTATTCAAAGGAAGCAATTGCTTTGTGTAATAGAACTGAGGGAATTGGAGCAGATGGCTTAATAGTACTAATTCCAAATAGTGATTATGATTTTGAGTGGTTATTTTATAATAGTGATGGAAGCCACGCAGCAATGTGTGGAAATGGCACAAGAGCTTGTGCACACTATGCTTATACTAATAATTTAGCATCATCTAATATGAAGTTTTTGACAGGTGCTGGAGCTATTGAATCTATTGTTGAAGATGATGTTGTACAAACACAACTTACAAAACCTATATTAATTAAAGATGAGTTTAGTCAAGATGGATTTACTTGGTATTTAGTTGATACAGGAGTACCTCATCTTGTAAGTATAGTTGATGACTTAGAAAAGTATGATAATAATTTAGCTTCTAAAATGAGATATGAGTATAACGCAAATGTAAACTTTGCAAAAATTGAAGATGGTAAAATATATGTTAGAACTTACGAAAGAGGTGTTGAGGGTGAAACATTAGCTTGTGGAACTGGAATGGCAGCTTGTTTTTTAAGAGCTAATAACTTGGGATTAGTAGAAGATATTGCAAATGTTTATCCAAAAAGTAAAGAAGAGTTAACACTTACAAAAAAAGATGAAAAACTATACTTCAAAGGTGCTGTAAAAAAAGTTTTTACAACATCAATCAATTAATATAAGAGGGAAAATATGAAATTTAGCGCACCATTAAAATCAGATTCAATAAAAGTTATGCTTCTTGGAAGTGGAGAATTAGGGAAAGAAGTAGTAATTGAAGCTCAAAGATTAGGAGTTGAAACAGTTGCAGTTGATAGTTATAATAATGCGCCTGCTCAACTTGTTGCAAATAAAGCTTATACAATCAATATGAAAAATAAAAATGAGATTTTAGATGTAATAAGAAGAGAAAAACCAGATTTTATTTTACCAGAAGTTGAAGCTATAAATATTGATGCTTTATTTACAGCTGAAAAAGAAGGTTACCATGTAATACCAAATGCAGATGCTGTTAATAAAACAATGAATAGAAAAAATATAAGAGAATTTGCAGCAGTTGATTTAGAACTTCCAACTTCAAAATATGAATTTGTATCTACATTTGAAGCTTTGCAAAGTGCAGCTTTAAACATAGGATTTCCTTGTGTAATTAAACCTGTTATGAGTTCATCTGGACATGGTCAAAGTATTGCAAAAAGTGAAGATGATTTAGCTTCATCTTGGGAACTTGCGAAGGAAGCTAGAGGAGATGCTAGTGAACTAATAGTTGAAGAGTTTATTACATTTGATTATGAGATTACACTTTTAACAGCAAGAAATGAGAATCAAACTGTATTTTGTGAACCAATAGGTCATATACAACAAGATGGTGACTATATATTTTCGTGGCAACCAATGAATATGAGTGAAACTGCAAAAGAAAAATCTCAAGAGATTGCAAAAAAAATCACTGATGGTTTAGGTGGAAGAGGTATTTTTGGTGTTGAATTATTTGTAAAAGGTGATGAAGTTTATTTTAGTGAAGTAAGTCCAAGACCTCATGATACTGGTATGGTTACAATGATTACACAATCTCAAAGTGAATTTGCCCTTCATATTAGAGCAGTACTTGGACTTCCTTTAAATTTTATTGATTACGGAGCAGGTGCAAGTGCTGCTTACAAAGCAAAAAATGATAGCTTTAATCCTACAATAGATATTAAAGATGAAGCTTTTACTAATACATCTTACGTAAGAGTTTTTGGAAAGCCTCAAAGCCATGAAGGAAGAAGAATGGCAGTTTCTTTAACATTTGACAAAAATAGTAGTGATAAAGCTTTACAACAAGCAAAAGAGTTAATTGAAAATTTCAATGATTAAATCAATCCTCTAAAGATTCTAAAATAGGAATCTTTAGAGTAAACTCTGCTCCTTTAAAACTATTTCCTTCATATTCAAACTCTTTATTTTTTACAGCAATTTCACCATTCATATGTTTTACCAAAATCTCTTCACACATATAAAGTCCTATTCCTGTACCTAAACTTTTATGTTTTGTAGTAAAATATGGTTCAAAAATCTTTCCTATTACATTTACAGGTATTCCTCCTGCATTATCACATATTTTTAAAATAATATTATTCTCTTTATCTTTATATATATCAATAAATATATATTTATACTCTAATGAAGACTCTTCTAGTGCATCTCTTGCATTATTTATTAAATTCATTATTACTTGTACAAGCTCATTATCAAAACCATATAAATCTATATCTTCAATATTTTCAATTATATCAATTTCTCTATTTTTTAATTTTGAGCTAACTAAGAAAAGTGCTTTTTTATATGTATTTTTTATATTAAATCTAACTTTTTCTTTATCAGGTTTAAAAAAGTCTCTAAAATCATCAATAGTTTGAGAAAGATGGTTACCAGATTTTACTATTGCATCTAAAACCTCATCCAAAAAGTCATCACTTAAAGTTCCAATTTCTTTATGTATTTTTACACTACTTGCACTAGTAGTTATAACTGATAAAGGTTGTCTCCATTGATGTGCAATATTTTCAAGCATTTCTCCCATTGCAGCCATTTTTGATTGGTGATGAATCATCTCTTCATTATCTTTTAGTTTCTTTTGAGCTTCTTTAATATCTGTAATATCATTTGCTATAATTAAAAGTTGTTTATTTCCATACCTATCAGTTATTGGTTTTTTAATAGATTGGAAATATCTTATTTTTCCAGTTAATATATCAGTTGATTCTTCATAAACTAACTTCGTCTCATCTAAATCCATAATCTCTTGAACACTTTGTAAATAGTGTTTTACTTGATCTTCATTTGGATTATAATCTCCATCACTTTTTCCTATCATATCCTCAGTTGTTGTATTATAAAGTCTTGCTATGGCTTGATTTACCAATACAAATCTTCCTTCATAATCTTTTACTATTATTATATTTGGATTTTCATCGATTATTGTATGAAGAAACTTTCTTTGTGCAATAATATCTTCTTCTCTTTTTTTCATTTGTGTGATATCTTCAATAATTGCTAAAACATAAAGTATTTCATTAAACTCATCTTTTATAGTTGAAACTGTAACATTTCCCCATAAAAGTTTATTATTTTTTGTAATATATCTTTTAGTGATTTTATACATTCCTATTTCATTATCAATAAGTCTATTAAAATGATCTTCATTTAAATCTAAATAATCAGAGTGAGTTATATCAAGATATGATTTTCCTAAGATTTCATCTTGTGCATATCCAAGCATATTTAAAAAAGCCAAGTTTGCTTCTATCATCTTTCCTGTTTTATCTGAAATTAAAATTCCTAAAGGAGAAAAATCAAAAATTGCTTTTAATCTCTCTTCTTTTTCCTCAATGTATTTTTGAATTTCTCTTTTTTCAGTTATGTCTTCTCCTGAACAAATTACTTGAGTAACTTTTCCTTGTCTTTCTACAAAAGAGTTTTTCCAAGAAATAAATTTTCTTTCTCCATTTAGTGTTAATATTTCATTTTCTACATATCTATTTATTTGCATATTTTTATTTGCAATCTCTTTTATAATATTAGCAATATAAGATTTTAGTTCTTGAGGAATAAAACTATCAACCCAATTCATAGAGACAATTTTTTCTTGTGATACGCCTAATATTTTGCAGGCTTGTTCATTTGCAAAAATAATATTAGAATTTTCATCCAATATTAAATATAGACCTTTTGTAATATTTAAATACTCTAAAATATTACTGTCAATCTGTTTTTGCATTTGGTTTACCTTTTATATTTGTTGTTGTTTATATTATATTTGTTTATTTAGTTAAAGTAAAGTTCTAATTATATTTTCTCACGTTTGCGTATAGTCTAAAAGCTTTTAATTGAGTTATTTATAAAAATACCTTTTTCTTATTATATGTTATTTAATCTTTATCTTTATATAATACCCGCCTTATTTAATCTAAAGGAATACTTTTGCAATACAATTACAACACAACTAATCTACTATCTAAAAAAATAAATGAAACAACTATAGTAGGTACTTTATATCTAGCAGCGCAAAAAAATATAATGCATGCTCCTATGTATGGCATAGAACATGATAAAAATGCTCTTAATTTAAATAAAGTGAATCTATGTAAAAATGCTACAAATGGGTGTGTCACAGCCTGTATTTATCATAACGGTCTATTTCAGAATTCACACTTTAGTAAAAACAAAATCAAACAAGCTAGAATCAAAAGAACATTTAAATTCTTACTTCAAAAAGAACAATTTTTCGAACAATTAATAAAAGAGATAAATGCCTTAAAAAGAAAAGCAAAAAAAGAAAATTTAAAATTACATATTCAACTTAACAAAACTTCTGATATTTTATGGGAAAAAGAAAACTTTATTTATAAAGATGTAGAGTACAAAAATATCATGGAATACTTTGATGATGTAAAGTTTTTTGATTATACAAAATATAATATATTAAAAAGTAGAAAAAAAACTCCTAAAAACTATACACTTATTTATTCACGAGCTGGATTGCACAAAGGAAAATTAGTAGATTCATGGGAAGATTTACAAAACTATTTAAAAAATAAAATAAATATTGCAATTGTTTGTACAAATAAAATAAAAGAAGAACTTTTAAATCAAAAAGAACATAATGACTTTTCAATTATAGATGCACAAGAGTTTGAAAAAGGTAATATCTCTCTTGATAACTGTATTGAGGGAACTATCTTAATTCATGAAGCAAAAATAGGAACTAATATAAATAAAAATAGTGCATTTGTCTTAGAGACACCAGAAGATATTGAAAAATATTTATACTAATCAACTAAATCAAAAGTTAATTTAAAACATGCACCTTTGTATTGAATATTTTCATGTACAAAGGTTTCATTAGATACTGCAATTTCACCATTTAAACTATCAGCTATTATCTGTTTTGACATATAAAGCCCTATTCCTGTACCTTTGTCTTTTTTTGTAGTAAAATATGGTTCAAAAACTTTATTTATAATACTCTTATTTATTCCACCAGCTGTATCTTTTATTAATAAAATAACTTTATTATCTTGTTTAAAAACATCTATAAATATTAATCTTTTATTATCTGTATTTTTAAGAGCATCTTTTGAGTTATTTATGATATTTATAAGCACTTGAACCAGTTCATTCTCTGCACCATGAATTTTTATATTTTCACAATTTTTTATAAAATATATATTATTTATATCAAACTGAGAGCTTAATAGTTTTAAAGTTTTTTCTACAACATCTTTTAAATTAAAATTGATTTTGTCTTTATTTGGCTTAAAAAAGTTTCTAAAATCATCAATTGTTTTAGACAAATGCATAACAGAGTTATGAATACTATCCATTCCTCTATAAAAGTTATCATCTTTTAATATATCCATTTCTTTTTCAAACTTAAGTCCTGTAACTGCTGTTGATATTACAGATAAAGGTTGTCTCCATTGATGAGTGATATTTGCAATCATCTCTCCCATTGCTGCCATTTTTGACTGCTGTGCCAAAATAGTATCTTTTTGTCTATTTTTTTGCGCTTCTTCTAATATCTTTTCTCTATATTCATAAAAACTTTTTTCCAATAATTTTATTACATAAAATGAAATTGCCAACATTATTATAGTTAAAACTGCGCATAAAAAAAGAAAGGATTTTATTGTTTCTTTATCTTCTTTTTCTAAAGTTTCAAGTCTTAAATCAAGCTCTTTTTTTAATGAATCTTTATGAAATGAGGCATAAATTGCCCACTGCCAATGATCAAAACCTTTAACAAAAGTAATTTTTTCTTCATATTCATCTTTATTGTTAACATAACTGAAAAAACCTTGATGATTTTTACTTTTTGCAATATTTAATAACTGTTTGTATGTTTTTTGATTTTTTTTGTTTCTTGAAGTAAGAAGTATCCCATCATAATCAATTACTGAAATTATTTTCTTATCTAAATATTTAATTTTTGAAATATATCTTAAGATATAACTTTTCAACTCTTTTTCATACTCTTGTGTATATTCACCTGTTCCTACAAAAATATTGTAAGGTTCAAATATTTTATGAAAACCTATTTTTCTTTTAATCTTTTTACTTTTTGGTTCTTCCCAATACCAATCATCATAAATTTCATTTTTTAACTTTAATGCTTTAATCCCCTCTTGAATTATTGATTTTCCAGTTATATCTTTATAATTCCATAAAGAGCGCCCTTCTAATGATTTCATAATAGGATGAAAAATATTATTGCCTTTCATATCGTAAATATAAAAATATCCCCTTCCATCTAGAAAGCGCATTTCTTGTAATGCAGCTTTCATCATATGAATTATCTCTTCTTTTGATTTTTGATTTTTATATTCATTGTAAAGTCCTTGCATAACTGAGTGGGCTTCATAAACTTGATATTTAATCAATTTTTTTAATCTATTCTCGCTATTTTGTTTATGAAACTGTATATACTCATAAACTCTATTTACTTCATTTTTTATTCTTTGTTTTTCTCTATTTATAAACTTTGACTTTAGATTTGTTATTTCTTTATAATAGTGTCTTTCATGTTCAACTAAAAATAGATACATTCCAATAATTGCAATTGCAAATATTAAAAAGAAAGGAAAAAATCTTATAATTCTAATGATATATTTTTCTTTTTTTGATAACATGATTCTACTTTTGTTTTTATTGATTATACATAATATAAAATTATTTTTATATTTAACTTTCAAAACTATACTAATATAATCTTTAGTGTTTAACACTTTTTAGTTATAATTAGTTAAGAGGTAAAGGGCTATGACTTACAAAGATGAAAAAAAGCTTATTAATTTACTTAAATATTCTCCTTTAATTTTTATTTTTCTTATATTTATAACTATTAGTCTTTTTTTATACTCTCAAAATAAAAAAAATTTTGAAGATGATAAAAAAGTTTTAGAAGAAAATTTTATAAATTCAAATAAAAAAAATATTAAAAATGATGTAGAACATATCCATAGTTATATAAATAAAATTCAAAAAGAAACAGAAAATGAATTAAAAATAAATCTTCAGCAAAGAGTTTATGAAGCATATAATATTGCACTAAGTATCTATAATTTAAATAAAAAACGACCTAAAGAAGAAATAAAAAAGATGATTAAAGATGCCCTTGTAAATATTAGATTTTTAGATGGAAGAGGTTATTTTTATATCTATTCATTTGATTATGAATGCATTTTACTTCCTGTAAATAGAAGTATGGAAGGTTCAAACTTTTATTATTTTAAAGAAGGAAAAGGTAAATATCTAACAAGAGAGATTATTAAATCACTACAAAATAAAAAAGAAAGTTTTTTAAAATGGTGGTATCACAAACCTAATGATATGAAAAATCAATATGAAAAGATTGGCTTTAATAAATCATTTGAACCATTTAATTGGTATATTGGAACAGGTGAGTACATAGATGACTTTGAAAAAAAACAACAAAATAAAGTTTTAGATTATATTAGTAAATTACAGTATAAAAAAGATTATATTTTTGTAATAAACTCAAAAGCACACTATTTAAGCCATCCTATTAAAAAATATATAAATAAAGATATAAAAACAGTAAATAATGTAGAAAAAGATAGTATCGATTTTATAATAAATGAAGCAAAAAAGAGTAGTAAAGGGTATATTACTTACAAACAAAAAATTCGATTTGACAATAAAAAAAATTTAACAAAAACAAGCTACTTTGAATATATTCCTAAGTGGGACTGGATAATAGGAAAAGGTTTTTATAGAAGTGATATAGAGAAACAATTAAAAACTAGAAAAGATTTTTTAGATGATCAATTTAATGAAAATATACAAACATTATTTGTAATTTTATTTTTCATAATGCTAATATTTTTAGGACTTAGTCTTTATTTATCTAAACATTTTGAAGAAATATTTAAAAAATATAAAAACTCTATTCAAAAATATATTAATGAAAAAACAAAACAACAAAAAAATATTGCTTTTCAAGCAAAAACAACTGCCTTAGCAGAGATGCTAGTTAATATCTCTCATCAATGGAGACAACCTTTATCAATAATCAGTACTATTTCAACTTCTATGCAAGTTCAAAAGCAACTTGATTGCTTAGATGATAAAGATCTAATAAGAAACCTTGATACTATAAATAATACAACACAACAACTATCTAAAACTATTGATGAATTTAATACACTCTTTAAAAGCCAAGATATAATCTCTACATTTAGTAGTGATGAACTTTTGGATAAATGTTTTAATATCGTAAAGTTTGATAAACAAATATTAATAAAAACATCTATTGATTCTATAACTTTAAGTAGTTATAAATCTGATTTAATACAAGTCTTAATTAATATTTTTAGAAATTCAAAAGAGGCTTTTTCTGAATCTATTATTAATAATAAGATTTTAGATATAAAGATGAAAAATAAAGATGAAAACCTTGAGATAACTATAGTGGATAATGCTCTTGGCATAAGTAAAAAGACACTTTCAAGAGTTTTTGAACCATACTTTACTACAAAATATAAACAACAAGGTAAAGGTAATGGTCTTTTTGTATGTAAAAATCTAGTTGAAAATAGCCTAAAAGGAACAATGGAAATAAAAAGTATTAAAAATTTTGTGGAGGTAAAAGTAATAATTCCTAAGAATATAAAAGAGTAAGACTTAGGCTTACTCTTTTAATAAAATATTATAAGTTATCTTCGTTTTTAGCAAGATATTCAGCAACACCTTCTTTGTCTGCTTTCATACCCTCATCACCTTTATTCCATCCAGCTGGGCAAACTTCACCATTTTCGTTTGTGAAAATCATTGTATCAACCATTCTAATCATTTCATCAATATTTCTACCTAATGGTAAGTCATTAATAACTGCATGTCTAATAGTTCCATCTGCATCTAATAAGAATGAACCTCTTAAAGCTACTGATTCATCAAATAATACATCGAAATCTCTTGAAATTTGTTTTGTAATATCAGCAACTAATGGGAATTTAACTCTTCCAATACCACCTTGATCAACTGGTGTTTCTCTCCAAGCAAAGTGTGAAAATTGAGAATCAATAGATACACCAATTACATTTACGCCTCTTTGTCTAAACTCATCTGCTCTTTTAGAAAATGCAATAATTTCTGATGGGCATACAAATGTAAAGTCTAGTGGATAAAAGAATACAACTGCACCTTTTTCTCCGATATTTTCATATAAATTAAAATCTTCAACAATTTGTCCATCAGCTAAAACTGCTGCTGCTGTAAAATCTTTTGCTTTGTTTGTTACTAACATGTTTTTCCTTTTATTAATAATTTTTTTTGTTTTGTTGGTGAAATTATATACAAATCATTTTAATCTATATTTGACTAATTTTGTTAATAAAAAAATTTAAGAAAATATTTATTTATTTATAATCTTTTTCTTAAGAAAATTTTTATCCTTTAAATTATATAATCTCATCATAATTATACAATATAAAACAAAGTAAGGAATAAAATATGTTAGATTTAGCGATAATAGGTGGAGGGCCAGCAGGATTAACAGCTGGATTATACGCCACAAGAGGTGGATTAAAAGATGTAGTAATGTTTGAGATGGGGATGCCAGGAGGACAAATCACAGGAAGTTCAGAAATAGAGAACTATCCAGGACAAGAAAAAGTAATGTCAGGATTAGATTTGATGCAAACATGGCCAGAACAAGCAATGAAATTTGGTTTAAAACATGAAATGAAAAAAACAACATCAGTTGTTAAAAATAATGATATTTTTACATTAACTACAGAAGATGGAAATACATATGAAGCTAAAGCTGTTTTATTAGCAACAGGTTCAGTTCCAAGACGTGCTGGATTTAAAGGTGAAAATGAGTTTTTTGGAAGAGGGATATCAACTTGTGCTACTTGTGATGGATTTTTTTATAAAGGAAAAGAAGTAGCAGTTATTGGTGGAGGAGATTCAGCATTAGAAGAAGCAGTATACTTATCAAAGATATGTTCAAAAGTATATGTAGTACATAGAAGAGATACATATAGAGCAGCACCTACAACAATAGAGCATATGAAAAATACAAAAAATATAGAAGAAGTAACAAATGTAGATGTAGAAGAAGTATATGGAGATATGTCAGGAGTTACAGGATTAAAAGTAAAAAGTAAGATTGATGGAAGTATCAAAGACTTAGCTGTACCAGGAGTATTTGTATTTGTAGGAAGAGATGTATTAAATGAGCCAATAAAGAATGAAGATGGAACATTTATATGTGAAACAAACAAGCAAGGTGAGGTTATTGTTGATTTAAAAATGAAAACTTCATTACCTGGTTTATATGCTGCTGGTGATGTTAGAATTGATGCTGCTAAACAAGTGGTTTGTGCTGCTGGTGATGGTGCTACTGCTGCTGTTGATATTATTGAATTTTTAGGATAGAGTTTTTCTATCCTAATTTATAATAGCATCATGCCATTGAACAAGTGTGAAGCGATTTCCACTTGTTACTTCTAAAACTTCATGAGTAAATACAGGATTACTTAAAAACACTACCATATCACCACTATTTACTCTAAGTTTTACTACTTGTTTATTTTCATCATACAAATAGTTAAAAACAAGCTCTCCTCCAGTGTAATCATCACTTAAAAAAAGTACTGTTGTAACTCTTCTTTGATGTGCAACTGTTGTAAATCCAACAAGCTTATTATCTTTTAATATCATATTTGAATCATCACTATGTGCTTTATAAAAACTTCCTTTTGTATACTCTAAAACTTGTGGTTTTGTTGAAGTTGTCAAAGCTAAACAAAAGTAATCCTCTATTTTCTTTTGAAAAAATATAAACTGCTTTTTATAAAGATTTATATACTCTTTTGGTAGTTTATGAATTTTTGTTTCTCTAATACTCTTATCAATTTTTCTATTTATTATATTGATATCTTTTTTTCTAACTTTTGCTTGTTCGACATCATCATCAACTCTTAGAATTTCATTTAATTGTTCTAAATTCTCTTTTGAAAAGAAATCTTTTATAACTAAAAAAGGATACTCATAATAAGGATTTGGCAAAAGCTTAGTTGGCAGTTCTAACTGCATAATATCTTTTGGACAATATATTTTGTTACTGATTTGATACATATTAACTCTATTATTAAATTAGATAAATTATATTATTTAGTATGTAATTATATTCTATTAAAAGCAATATATCCTAAAAATAATCTTAAAATTATGTTTATTAAATAAAGTACTGTATTTTGGGCTTTATTCAAAGAATATTTATGTTTAATTTATAAAATACACATTTATTTGAGATAGAATAAATAAACAAAAAGGAAAAAAGTGAAAACACTATTTAAAAATCGATATTTAGTACTCATAATATTTATATTATATTTATTAACATTTAATATTTTAAGTTATAACTACTTCTTAGAAGATTTTAAAAACTTAGAAATAAAAGAGAATAAAAAAAACTTATCATCTTTAATAAATAAAATAGATAATAACTTAGAAAACATATATAATATTACAAATGATTATGCAAAATGGGATAAAACTTACGATTTTATTCTTACAAAAAATAAACAATATATTTATGAACTTTTTAGAAGTAATAGTAATACATTAGCTGATTTGGGTTTGGATTTTATGATATTTCAAAACCTAAACTATGAGACTATTTACTCAAATTTCAATAAAAACTTTGAATTAAAAAAAGATACTAATGAATTTATTAATCAAATTATTCAAAAATACAATAAAGAAGAACATGCAACAATTTTAACATTTGAGAATAAATACTTTTATACTGTAAAAACTAATATATTAAAAACTGATTCTACAGGAAAAATAAGAGGTTATCTTTTTGCAGGAAAAGAAATAACTATTAAAGATTTAGATAATGCAGCAATTTTTGATAAGATAAAAATAAACTCTAAAAAAGAGAAAAAGTTTAATGACTCTTTAAATAGTAGATATCTTCACAAAATAGATATTTTTGCAACATTAAAAGATAAAAATATAAACTCATACTTATATTTTTATAACCATAATAAACAAATAAAGTTTTCCCTTAAAGTATCTCAAAAAAAAGAGATATATATAAAAGGTCAAAAACAGATTCTAATTTTTAATACAATAATTTCTTCACTATTTATTGTGTTACTTTATATTTTATATATACATACTTCTTATCAAGAAAAACTAAAAAAGCAGTTACATGAAAAAGTAAGAGAAGAGATAGAGAAACAAAGAAAACAAGAGCAGTTATTGATACAACAAAGTAAATTAGCAGCAATGGGAGAGATGATAGGAAATATAGCCCATCAATGGAGACAACCACTAAATGCATTGGGATTAGTAATGCAAAATATGCAGTTTGCATATAGTATGGGTGATTTGGATGATAAGTTTATGGAAAGAAGTATAAAAAAGACAAATATATTAACATCAAGTATGTCAAAAACAATAGATGATTTTAGAAACTTTTTTAAACCAAATAAAACAAAAGAGTATTTTGAGATAAATAAAACAGTAAAAAAAGCGATATATTTAATAGAATCAACATTTGAACATAGCTATATAGAAATAGAAAAAGAGTTTAGCAAAGAAGATATAGAAGTATATGGATATACAAATGAGTTTTCACAAAGTATATTAAATATATTATCAAATGCAAAAGATGCATTAATAGAAAAAAAAGTAGAAGATGCAAAGGTAAAAATAAGAGTCTATAAAGATAAAAATAGTGCAATAGTACAAATAGAAGATAATGCAAAAGGCATAAGTGAAGATATAAAAGATAAAATATTTGAGCCATATTTTACAACAAAAGAAGAGGGAAAAGGAACAGGTATAGGATTATATATGACAAAAACCATTATTGAAAATAGTATGGGTGGTGCTATTATTGTAGAAAACATTAATCTTGGTGCTTGTTTTACTATTAAAGTACCTATTTCAGTAAAAGAAAATAAGAAACTTAATTAATATAAGCTATTTTAGTAAAAAAGTGTCCTTTTTATGCTAAAATTAAAATAGGAGTATATTATGAAAGCTATATTTATAATACTTTTCTTATTTTATTATGCATATTCTCAAAATATTGAGAACCTTCCTATTGATAAAAAATTTGATACAAATCTAACAACAAAAGAGCTTAATTTTTTAAAAAAACACGATACACTAAAACTTTGTATTGATCCAAACTGGATGCCACTTGAAAAGTTTGAAAAAGATAAATATATAGGAATTACTTCTGATTATATGAAAATATTCCAAAAGAAATTGGATATTAAAATAAAAGCAATAAAAACAGACTCATGGTCACAATCTTTGAAGTATTCAAAACAAAAAAAATGTGATATTCTTTCACTTGTAATGCCAACAGATACTAGGCAACAGTACTTGAATTTTACAGAGCCTTATCTTTCAATACCTTTAGTACTTGTTACAAAAATCGAAAAACTATATATTGCAAATCTAAAAAAAATCAATGAAAAAGTAGGTATTGTAAAAGATTATGCATTTATAGAACAACTAAAAAAAGATTATCCAAATCTAGAAGTAGTTGAAGTTAATAACTTAAAAGAGGGATTAAATAAAGTTAAGAACAATAAGTTATTTGGTTTTATAGATACAGTTACAGCAGCAGGATATCAAATACAACAACACTATTTTGGTGAACTTAAAATCTCTGCAAAATTTGGTAATTTTTGGGATTTAAGTATTGGAACAAGAAAAGATATGCCACTTTTGAACTCTATTTTCAATAAAACACTTATAAAAATTTCACAAGAAGAACATCAATCTATCTTAAATAAATGGATAAGTGTAAAGTATGAAACAAATGCAAATTATGGATATATTTTTAGATGGCTAGGAGCAATTAGTATCTTCTTTTTTACAATTTTTTTCATAATAATTAGAGCAAATAGAAAATTAAACAAAGAGATAAAAAATAGAAGAAAAATAGAAAAAGAGCTTAAATCATATATCAAAATCGTAGATGAAAATATAATATCGGCAACTACTGATTTAAAAGGTAATATAATTCATGTCTCAAATGCATTTTGTAAAGTTTCAAAATACTCAAAAAAAGAGTTATTAGGTAAAACACATTCTATTTTAAAACATGAGAAAATGGATGAAAAAATATATAAAGAACTTTGGGAAACTATTTCAAAAGATAAAATTTGGCAAGGAGAAATAAAAAATAAGACAAAAGAAGGAGATTGTTTTTGGGTTAAAGCAATTATCTCTCCTACATTCAATGAAGATGGTATAAAAGTTGGCTATACCTCAATAAAAGAAAATATTACAATAAAAAAGAAATTAGAAAGATTATCTATAACAGATGAACTTACCAAAACTTATAACAAACGATATTTTAATGAATTAATGCCAAAACTTTTAAATAGTATAAAAAGAAAAAATGAATATATAACATTTTCAATATTTGATATTGACTATTTTAAACTATACAATGATACATATGGTCACTTAAAAGGTGACAGTGCGCTAAGAAAAGTTACAAAAGAAGTAATGAGTAATTTAAATAGAGCAGATGATTTTTGCTTTAGATTAGGAGGAGAAGAGTTTGGAGTTGTATTTAAAGACTCAAATCCTGAAAAATCAAAGAAATTTTTAGAAAAAATAAAAAATAATATTGAAGAACTAAAAATTCCCCATAAAAAAAACAATGTTTCACCTTATGTGACAGCTTCTTTTGGATATGTTTGTACAAAAGCAAAAGATATTATCTCTGTTGATATTTTATATAAAAAAGCTGATGAACAATTATATAAAGCAAAAGAAAATGGAAGAAATACAGTTTTACCATAAAATTTATGTTTTTTATTAAACAATCATTAAATCAAATATATTATTATATAATAACAACATAAAGGATATAAGATGTTTGCTATATATAATAATGGAAGTGTAGGATTTAGAAGTACTGCTGATAATCTATATGAATTAAAAAATCTTGATGCTCCTGCTGAGGCTAGATTGAAACCTGATGATGATACACTTTTTCAAGACTACTTAGAACATGAAAAAGAAGATAAGCAAACAGAACAAAAAAATCAAAAAGCAGTAAATGCTTATAAAAAAATGGCCAATTTAGATATCTCTGAAGAGGTTTATCAAGTACAAGATATAATGACAAAAGATATAATTTATATTGATAATAAAGCTTCTGTAGAACAAGCTTATGAAAAGCTAAAAGAAGAGAGTGTAAGTCATATACCAATAGTCTCTTTTGGAAAAAAAATCATAGGAATAATAAACAAAAAAACTATTCTAAATCTATTAATAGAGGATATTGAAAACTATCAAAATATATTAAATAGAAATCTTGAGGACTTAATTTTAAAAGAAGTAATCACAGCTGATCCAACAGCAGATATTAGAAGTGTTTGTAAAATTATGCTTGATTTTAAAATTGATGCAATTCCAGTTGTAAATGAAGAGGATGTAATAGTAGGAATAGTTTCAAAAACAGATATAATCAAAGCAGTTTCACATCTGCCAAAATTACAGCTTTGGTCTTGAATAAAAGAATAAAAGTATAAAACTATATTCTTTTAACAGATTTTCTAAAACTAGTAAGGTTATTAAATAAAATTTTATTTATTTTAATTTAATAAAACTAATATATTAATATAACCACAATCAAATTAATTTTTAGATATTATCTCAAAAATAATATAGATATTAATAAATTTTAAAAAGATATAATTATGGAAATAGCAAGACAAACAATAGATGCATTAAAAGAACAATATTTTGCAGACAATAGACCTTGGGTAGTGACATATTCTGGGGGAAAAGATTCTACTACAGTATTGCATCTTGTGATTACTATGATACAAGAACTACATACTGAGGGAAAAGATACTAAGCATATTTATGTTGTATCATCTGATACAACAGTTGAAATGCCAGTAATAGAAAACTATACGAATACCAGATTAAATCAAATTACAAAATTTTCAAATGAAACAGATTTAAAAATATCATGTCATAAGCTAGAACCAAAAGTTGAAGAATCATTTTGGACACTGATGCTAGGAAAAGGTTATCCTGCACCAACGAGTTCATTTAGATGGTGTACGGAAAGAATGAAAATAGATCCAGCTACAGAATTTCTAAAAAGTTTAGTAAATAAACATCAATCAATTCTTATGCTTTTAGGTGTAAGAAAAGATGAGTCTATTTCAAGATCTAATTCAATTGAGGGAAGAGTTTTAAATCATAGAGGATTATCAGTACATGATAGTATTCCAAATGCGTATGTATTATCTCCAATTAAATTTTGGTCAAATGCAGAAGTTTGGACTTATTTAACTAAAAATCCTTTTCCATGGGGTGACCATAGTTATATGATGAGCTTATATGACAAAGGTTCAGGTGAAGCTGATTGCAATATTGCATTACATCCTGATGCGGCAACTTGTGGAAAAACTAGGTTTGGTTGTTGGGTTTGTACCGTTGTTGAAAGTGACCGTTCAATGGAAGGGATGCTTAAAAATGGTGAAGAGTGGATGAGTCCACTTTGGCATTATAGAGAAAAAATATATACATATAGAAACGATTTAGAGAAAAGAGATACAAGAAGAAGAAGTGGTCAAGTGGGGGCTGGACCATTTTTAATGGAAACAAGAAAAGAACTTTTAGAAGATTTACTTAAAACAGAAGTTAAAGTAAATGAAAATTATCATTCTATGAAAATAAACGATGCTGATTATAATCCAAGTGAAAAAATTGCTTTAATCAAAGATGAAGAGATTGAATTGATTCAAGAAAACTGGAATAAAGATGGTGATATTTCAAATACTGCATATAGAATAGCTCAAAAATTTGATAAATTGCTAAATAAACCTGTAAAAACTGAATTAAGAGAAGACTTAGAAGTCTTAGATGAAGAGAATTTTAACATTGATTTATTTGAAAGGATTCATGAGATTCAAGCTTATAGAAAAAACATATCAAATAGATATGGTGTATTAAATGATATAGAAAAAAGAGTTGTTGACTTCTATAAAGGAGAGTTTCGTGAAACTAACTAGTATCACATTGAACAATATGTTCTCTTATCATGGAACAAATAGTATATTATTTAATAATATCTCATGCATAATAGGAGCTAATGGGTATGGTAAAACATCAATTCTAAATTCTATCAAATTATGTTTAGGTCAATCAAAAATAGATATTGATTCTGTACTTAATAATAATGCAGAAGAAAAAAAATGTTGGGTAAATCTTGATTTTGATGAGTTTAATATTAAAAGGACTTGGAATTTTACTTCTAAATTTGAAGAGTCACTTTCAGTTATATTAAAAGATGGTGAGAAATATGAAGATGATGAAGCAGAACATTTTATTCAGAATAAAATACCTGAGTTTTTGATTGATTTTTTATTTTATGATGGTGAGATAGGTAATAATTTACTTTTATTATCAAATATAAAACTAAAATCAATATTTGATTATATATTTGATTTAGATCTTTTAGTAAACACTCAAAAGGACTCACAAGCAGTTTCAAAAAGATTACTTGAAAAAAATAATGATGACTCTACAAAAGAACTTCTAGTTCTTGAAAATCAAAGATTGGATATATTGGACTTAATATCAAATCAAAAAGAAGAGTTAATAGAAAAAGAAAAAGAGTTTAAAATTCAAAAAATGAATTTACAAAAATCAAATACTCAAATAAGAAATAAGAGTAAAAAGGTCAATAAACTACATGAAGAATTAGATAAAACAAAAGCAATACTTGATGAAAAGGCATCGAAATTAAAAGAGATTATTCTTTGGCAGATGCCTTTGCTTTTGAATAAAAGAATATTTAATGGTATACAAGATAGAACTTCTAGTGCTTTAAAAATAGAAGATGAATCACTTTTTTCAAATAAGTTTCACAAGTTTATTCAAGAAATAAATTCACCACTTGAAGAAAATAAAATTTTAGAACTATTTAAATCAACTATGATTAACAATTCACCAAAAATTCAACTTTCAATGTCTAACAATGATTTTAAAAAACTTATTGAAGAGATGAAAGACTTAAAACTTATAACTGTTCAAATAGAAGAAAAGATTAAAATAGCACAAGACTCAATAATGGAACAAGAAATGATGCGTTCTTTAGTAGAATCAAGAGATTTACAAGAAGAAGAACTAAATGTACTTGATAAATATATTCAAGAATTAAAAGATAAAATCGAATCAAATACTATAAAATCAAAAGAGATAAATAAAACTTTAACTCAAGCATTTAAAGAAAATCAACACAAATATGCATTTATAAAAGGATATGAAGAGTTACAGATTATTTCAAAAGTAAGTGCCCGAGTTTATAATAAAAGATTAGAAAAAGAACTTTCAATCTTTAATGAGAAACTAAAAGAAAATACATCACGGTTTTTAAAACAATATGACCATATAAGTAATATATTTATCAATGATAATCACAATATAATAATCACAGATAAAAAAGAAGAGAAGTTAAGTACTAAATTACTTTCAGCAGGTCAAAAACAAATATTAAACTTTTTGATAGTTAAGACGATTTTAGATTTTAAAAATTTTGCATCATTTGTAATGGTAGATACTCCATTTGGAAGACTTTCAAATAAAAATAAAGAGCTTTTACTTAACTCTTGTTATTTATCTTTTGAAAATCTAATTTTACTACTAACAGATAGTGAATATGATTTTGTAAAAACTCAAAATCTCAACTATAAAACATACCAAATCAAAAGAAATGATTTAGGGTCGAATATAGAGGAAATAACATGATAAAAACAACACAAGAAATAGAACAATATCTTTATCCCTTATCAAAAATGCTAAACCTTGAAAATGAACCCAAATGGGTAATCCTTAGATTTATGATAAATATATCGCTATCATTAGAAAAGGAGTTTAAAGATATAGATGTTCCAAATTATGATGGCAAAGAGTATAGACTGGTACAAATAACAGGTGAAGGAAAAGAGAGCGAAGACTATACAAAACTTTTTTGGGATATGATTGAAGTTTTTGATAATATTACTATTACATCAAAAAAGAAACTAGAGGAAAACCTCCAACGACATATCGTAAGAGGTTATTTGATACTTAAAACATCACTAAAATCTGATAGTAATATTTTTGAGTTTATTGGGCAGGATTTTTAATTCTCCCCTTCTCCTAAATAGATTTTACTATTAATTACTCTACATTTTCTTCAATATAAATTTCTTTTAATTGATTTTTATAATTTTCTAGCTGTTTTTCGTAAAGTTCTTCATCTAAGTCTAATTTTTCCAATTCTCTTATTTTGTTTGCTTCAAATTTTGTATATATTGATTTAATGTTTACATCATATTCTTCAAATTTTATTTTACCGTTATTCAAAATATCTTTATGTTTATTCATAAATAGTTGAAGATAGTCATATATTAGATTTTGTTTATTTTTTCCAAAATTACCTATTCCTGTTTTTAAAATAGTGTATTTATTAACAAAAATATCTTTCCATGCATTTATAAAATCAATATCATTAATGATTTTATTATATTCTGTTAAAAAAATATTAAAGTCCATATCTTCTTGATCAGCGTAAATATCAATAACAATTTTAAAATACATTACTTGAAACATTTGTGTTTTTACAAGCTCATAGTGATTTTCATCTTCAAATTGTATTAAATCTTTCATAATTGTATTTTTAATATATGCATTTAATTCTTTAGTTAATAAGATATTATTTTCATTTCCACCAAATAAATATTTATATGCATTTGAAGCATCAATATTTTCATGATTCTCAATTTGATTAGTTAATTCATTTTTGATAGCTTTTATATGGGCATGTCTTTTATTAAATAATGGTAAAGAACAAATTAAAATAATTAATCCATTTAAATAATTATCAGAAAAATATTCAAGTATTTTATTTTTTTGATTATATGTAAATTTTTTATTTGTCATTTCATCATACGGTAATGTTTCATCTTCTAAATCTATTTTTATTTTTGATAATTGTAGATTGTCTTTTATGAGACAATCATCCTCAAGCGTTTTGATATCTCCTAGCCAGTTATCTAAAAAGTTTTTTATAAAAACAATACTTGTAATAGATAATTCTTCTGTAAGTTGATCTACTTTTTGCTCTTTATTCCATTCAATTTCATTAATTGAAATATTTAAATTAGTATTTTTTAATATTTCAGAACAAATCATTCTCGTAAAAATTGAATTAAAATCATTCTCATCTAAAAGAATATTCCGCATTTTACTTACTGTAATCGCATTCTTATTTACATCCACAAAAACTTGTCTAAAAATACTTGTTAATGGTTCATTATTGTCATCCGTACCTTGATGCATATCAGGAACATATAAAATTGTTACTGGAATTTCTAAATCATTAAATAACTCTTTTTCATCAGAATAAGCCAAAAACTTTTCTTTATCTCTTTCTGTTGTAAGTTTTCCAGTAATTGCTTGTAGTGCTACTAGCCGATGTTGTCCATCAATAGCTAATAATTGAGTGTTTCTATTAAAATTAAATATACTAAACCATCGTTGTTTTTTTTCATTCTCATCAACCAAGATTTCAACACTAAATAAGTCACCATATTTTTTGGAGTTAACTTTACTATTTCCTGAATTATCCTCGGGGTTATCAATAATTTGTTCATCAAGTGGTGGATATTGTTGTTTAATCATTGCTCCACTTCCATTATTTTCAATGTTCAGTACAACAACTAATAATGAAGGAAAAAAACTTAGTTTATCATCTCTTTTTAAATAAGGAATTAATTCTCTTTTAATTCTAGTTTCATCTAAGTCTCTTTGTAATAACAGATCAAAATCTTCAATATCATCAGGGTTAAAAATACTTCTTAAAGGTTTTATTAAATCTAGTTCCTTTGTGTTAAAGGTAGTTTGTATATACTCAATAGATATATCATTTTTTGTTTTAAAAACACCAGAATGACCTTTTTTATTTATATCCCATTCTTTTTCTTTTGCACAAAATAAGCTCATTATCTTTCTCCTAGTGTAGGTTTAGTTATTCTATTTATTATATGTTCTATCATATCTATTTCATTCTCTCTATTAGTTAGGCTATGATACTTAAAAATTAATTCAGAAGGAGTTAGACCTACTTCATAAAGTCTGTATCCAAATGTATTTTTGTTATTTTTCCCTGTTGATGCATCATCATAGTTTTTTATGTGTTGTTTATATCTTTCTCTTAATGTTTGCTTAACAGCTTTCCCTATATACAAAGGTGCAGAATAGTTTTGTAGTACATAAATACTTTCCTTAAGCATATCAAAATCTGTTGATGCCATTTTTGCATGATATGATTTACTTTTTAAATAGTCAATGTTATCGATAATACAAGAATATTCTGTATTTAGCTTTCCTTTTATATTTCCTTTTACTGTTGGTAGTTTTATTTTTTTAGAAACACTTTCTAATTCATTTAAAAAAGTATCAATAATAGTATTTCTTGGAGCAGCTATATTTAGAATATCTATTAACTTTCTATAGTCATAGTACCAAGCATAGATGCCTGGAGTATTAGAAACACTGCTAGTTCTAGGATAAAGTTTTCTATGAGATATTTCTTTTTGAATCATGATACTAAAATTAACTTTCTGTATTTCTTTTTATTTTTTTTAAATACTCTTCAGTATCTTTAATATGCTCTTCCGTAGCAAGTCCTAAATAAATAAGTTTTAAAAGCTCGGGTTTAGTTTCTTCCCAGTTTTTTAAAGTTTTTGGATCAACATTAATTCTGTGAGCTAACTCTTTTTTAGTCATTTTTATAAATTCCTATTTAAAAGTATTGACAAAAAGGAAATAATTTACTATAATCATAAAAACTAAAGGAATATTTACCTATTTGGAAATAAAATTTATTGATATTATGGAAAAGGATATTTATATTGAATACACAAATGGAGATTCAGAATATATCTCTTTTACCAAAACAAAAAAATTAATATATAAAAAATTACCTACAAAAATAATGTACAACTGTACCAATAACGAAAAAAGTATAATATTTTTAAATATTTTATTAAACAAATACACTAGTATTGATAATCTTTTAATATTAAAGTAATCAATTCATTATCTCAAAAAACACATTAAACTAAAATATAATTAACTAAAAAATTATTTAATATATTTCATATGATAAACTTTAATTACTTCTAGTAATGGTACGCCTGGTAGGATTCGAACCCACAACCACCCGGGCCGAAACCGGGAGCTCTATCCAGTTGAGCCACAGACGCGTTTATGATAGCTTGGAATTTTATCAAAAGAAAACTTAAAATTATCTAGATATTAAGGCTTTTTTATTTTTATACATTAGTTCATCTGCTTTTAGAACTATTTTTTCTAATTGTTCATCTTTTTTAAATGGTACTAATCCAAAAGAGAATGAAAATTGGATATTTTTAAATTTTGAGGTTTTTAGTTTTTGTCTTGCAAGTTTTTTTTGTGCATTTGTCATAAGTGTTTTAATATCAAACTGATTTATTGTATCTTGATTAAAAAGTACAATAAACTCATCTCCTGCATATCTTAAAACTTTTATCTCTTTATCTTTAAACTCTTTTTTCAAAAAATCCACAAGATACTTTAGTACTTGATCTCCTACTAAGTGTCCAAATGTATCATTTATATATTTGAACTTATTTAAATCAATAAATGCCAAAGCTCCATCTTCTGGGAAGCTTTTATTTATTAAGTAGTAATCCATAAACCATTTTCTATTAAAAGCTTTTGTTAAACTATCTGAAAAAAGTTCTTTTTGTAAAAGATTTATTTTACTTTTCATTTTTGCTAGTTCACCATAAATATTTTGAAGAGATTTATCATCTTTATTTAAAATTGCAGTTCTTGCATCATCTGTTGATTGATATAAGATACTTAAGTTATCATTTGTTTGTCTTACTATTTTGTCAATATTTACATTATCTTCATGTAAATCTTTAAATAATACATTTTCATCTTCTATATTTACTTCTAAACTATTTGCATGATTTTCAAATACTTGGGAGTATTTACTTGGTAAAATTATATCTTCATTTTTTAAATCATTAACAGTTAAAAATGTAACTTCTTTAAGTCTATTACTCATCATCTATCTTTATAAATTATCCAATACTATTAGTACAAAAAATACTATACCTAAGTAACCATTTACAGTAAAAAAAGCTTTATCAATTTTTCTAAAATCTTTATTTACTAAATAGTGTTCATAACTTAGCATTAAAGCACTTACTGCTACTGCTATAAAAGCAAAAGTTGAACTATTTGATACAATTACAAATAGTAACCAAAATATTACTGTAAAAAGGTGAAATACTCTTGAGATTATCATAGTATTTTTAGCACCAAATTTGCTTGGGATTGAGTGAAGTCCTAACTCTTTATCCACATCAATATCTTGCAATGAATACAATAAATCAAATCCAGCAACCCAAAACATCACCCCAATACTCAACAAAATAGCCCATAAAGGTATAGTTTCACTAACTGCAACAACTCCAGCTATTGGAGCAAGTCCTAAAGAAACACCTAAAATTAGATGTGCTAAGAATGAGAACCTTTTAAAGTATGAGTATGAACCTATTACAATAAGAATAGGCACAGACATATAAAAAGCTAAATCATTTACAAAATATGCTACAATTATAAATCCAATTGCATTTAGTGCTACAAATATTGCCATTTGTGTAGGCGAGATTCTTCCATCTACATTTGGTCTGTTTACTGTTCTTGGGTTAAGAGCATCAATATCTCTATCAAGATATCTATTAAATCCCATAGCAAAATTTCTTGCTGTAAGTGCAGCTAAGATACCTAAAATACAAAGGCTAAACCCAAACCAACCATTTGCAGCAACTACCATTGCAATAAAAATAAAAGGCAGCGAGAAAATTGAGTGTTTGAACATTACTAGTTCATTGAAATCATTTAATAGTTTTGTTATTTTTTCCATAAAATCGATTCTATCTAATATTACATATAAAGTAATTTATATGATGTTTTTTCAACTGTTTTTTATTGGTATTTAATTAAAATTTCACAAAGGAATCAAATGAAATATATAAAAATATTATTATTAATTTTAATTACAACAACTTTTACAGCTTGTATTTCAACAAATCAAACAAGTATTCACAACTCAAATAATAAACAAATCTCTGAATTATTAGATGAGATTCATCAAAAAGACTTGAAGATTACAAAACTTGAAAAAAAATTATCAGAGTATGAGAAAAGATACAACTAAATGAAACAAATAGCAATTATAGGTTCAACTGCATCAGGAAAAACATCTTTAGCACTTGATATTGCAAAAAAAACAGACTCAATAATTTTATCTCTTGATTCTTTGTCTGTTTACAAACAAATAGATATTGCATCTGCAAAACCAACTGTACAAGAAAGAGGTGATATTATTCATTTTGGTATAGATGAAGTTTATGCTAATGAAACTTTTGATGTTATTCAATTTATTGATTGTTATCAAAGAGCAAAAAAATTTGCACAAAACAATAAGAAAAACCTAATCATTGTAGGAGGTACAGGCTTTTATCTAAAAGCACTAGTTGAGGGAATTTCTACAGGAATTGATACAAAAAATAAACTAGATATCCCAAAAGAAGAAGCATACGATATCTTATACAATTTAGATAAAGAGTATATGGAAAAAATAGCTCCAAATGATACATATAGAATAGAAAAAGCTTATAGTATATACACACAAAGTGGTATGACTCCAACACAGTTTTTCAAAAAAAACAAAAAAATACCAATTATAGAAAATTTACAAATTTTTGAAATAGTTTGGCAAAGAGATGACTTAAGAAAAAGAATTGCTTTAAGAACAAAACAGATGTTAGAAGATGGACTTATTGATGAAGTTATATTTTTAGAAAAAACTTATACAAGAGAGCCAAACTGTATGAGTGCAATAGGAATTATTGAAACGTTAGAATATCTTGATGGAAAACTTACAAAAAAAGAGCTTGAAGAAAAGATTTTAACAAATACAGCAAAATTAGCAAAAAGACAAAATACTTTTAATAAATCACAATTCGTAGAAAATAAAAGTTCAAATATTATAGAAAACTTAAATTCAGAGATTCTTAAGTTTTTTTCGCTATAATCCCTCTCCTAAAAGAGTTTATTAAAGGGCAACACATAAATTTGACCTTTTAGTAGACATTAGAAACCTTAAGGAAGTTAAAGTGAAAAAGAACATTCACCCAGATTATAAAGCTTGTACAGTTAGTTGTGCTTGTGGAAATACATTTGAAACAAAATCAAATGTTGAAACATTAAGAATTGACATTTGTTCAGCTTGTCATCCATTCTTTACTGGAGAGCAAAAAATTGTTGATGCTGCTGGTAGAGTTGAGAAGTTTAAAGCTAAATATAATTTAAATAAATAAGACTTTGTCTTGTTAATATTAGTTCCCACACCCATAGGAAATTTGGAGGATATCTCTAAAAGAGCTCTAGATGCCCTTATGGAAGCGGAACTAATCTTTTGTGAAGACACAAGAGTTACAAAAAAACTACTAAATTTACTATCTGAAAAATTTAATCTAAACTTTGAAAATAAACAGTTTCAATCTTATCACTCTCATAATGAAAATAAAGTTTTAAAAACTTTAGATAAAGAAACTTTTACTAAAAATGTTGTTTATGTAAGTGATGCAGGAATGCCATGCGTTAGTGACCCAGGAGCTACGCTTGTTGATTTTTGTATAAAAAATGATATTAAATATGATGTTATTCCAGGTGCAAATGCAATACTTACAGCTTATGCAATGAGTGGTTTTACACATACAACTTTTTCATTTCATGGTTTTTTAGCACATAAAGGAAGTGATAGAGCTTCAAAACTAAAAACAATAATGCAAAGTGATAAACTTGGTATCCTTTATGAGTCACCACATAGACTTTTAAAACTTTTAGAAGAGCTTAAAAATATAGATGAAAATAGAACAATATTTTTAGTAAAAGAGATAAGTAAATTACATCAAAAAAGCTTTAAAGATAGTGCTAAAAATATCTTTGAAATTTTTAAAGATGTAAATATCAAAGGTGAATGGGTAGTAATTATTGAGCCAACTATTTTTGAGGGTCAAGCTTTAAATGTTGATGATATAAAAGATTTAGATTTAGCTCCAAAAGTAAAAGCAAAACTTCTTTCTAAACTTACAGGAAAGAAAACAAAAGATATTTATCAAGAACTAATGCAATAAATAAATTCACCTACTCACTTCTTTTAAATTGTTTATTCTTAACTTTAAAGAGGTTTATCAAGATTTTTTCGATAAAATCTTATCTATGATAATATATGGAAAACAAATAGTACTACACGTACTTGATAAACATCCTCACTTAATTGAAGAGGTTCTATTTTCAAAAGAGATAGATAAAAAAATATTCTCAAAATTTTTAAAACTTGGTAAAAAAGTCATAAGACTTGATAATAAAAAAGCACAAGCCCTTGCGCAAGGTGGAAATCATCAAGGCTTTTTTTTAAGACTAAAAGAGTTTGAGTACAGTGATATTTCTGAAATAAAAGAAAAAAATTTTATTTTAGTTTTAGATGGACTAACAGATGTTGGTAATATTGGAGCAATTGCAAGATCTGCATACTCACTAGGTGTTGATGCAATAGTAGCTTCAAATGTAAAAACTCTTAATAATTCAGGTCTTATAAGAACAAGTTCTGGAGCTATGCTTGATATTCCTTTTGCCTTATATCCTAATACACTTGATTTAGCAAATGAACTAAAACAGTGTGGTTTTGCACTTATTGGTGCAACGATGGATGGTACTGACTTGAAAAAATATGGAAAAATAGACGAATCTGATAAGGTTGCACTATTTTTAGGAAGTGAAGGAAAAGGTCTTTCAAAAAAAGTTGAAAAAAAACTTGACTTGAAAGTATCTATTGGTATGCAACATGATTTCAACTCTTTAAATGTATCTGTTGCAGCAGGAATATTAATATATAATTTGAAAAAATAGAAGTAGGCCATGATAAAAAAAATATTTTTCTTAACAATTTTAGCTTTAACACTACAAGCTTCAACTATACTTGATAATAAAATATCAAATTTAATTGGAAAGTTTGACTACATTAAGCATAAAAATCTTATCAATTATATATTCAAAGATAAACACAATTATATAATTGGGGAAAATATTGATTATATTAAGGTGATTAAAAAACTTCAAAGCAATGGTCTTTTAAACCTATCATTAGATAGACCAAAAGATGTTTATATTAAATTCAATACAAATCATGACCCTATAAAATCTTTAAAAATTTTAAAAGACACTCTTAAATCTTTAGGCTTTTACTATTATTTTACAAAAACATTAAAATATGACAAAGAAAATCTAAATTGGGAAATCAAGCTGAAAACAGAAGCCGCCATTGACCCTCTCATTTTAGCAAATGAACTCTATAAACAAAACTGTAGAGTTGCTGATATAAAAAGAGAGGGAGATAATAAATGGGAATACAGCATTGATACAACATTTTCATCATTAAATAACTCAATTCAAATAACAGTAGATGAAAAAAAATATTTAAGAAAACCGCTTAAGCCTTATTTACTAAAAATCAAAGGTGATGCAAGCAAAATTACAGTTGTATCAAAAATACTAAATAACTGGTTCCCTAAAGTTGTATTTTATGATAAGAGTTTAAATATTTTAAAACTTATCAAAGAAGATAAGGTGCATGGAAAGTTAGTTCTTGAAGTGCCACAAAACACAAAATATATAAAAATAGATGACTTATACACGCTTATAAATATCAAGCGTGGATTAAGTATTATAATTAAGGAGTAGTAGTGTTTCCTGAAATTGAATTTGAAAGAATGAAAAGACTTCCAAACTATGTGTTTGCAGAAGTTAATGAAATAAAAATGGATGCAAGAAGAAGAGGCGAAGATATTATAGATTTCTCTATGGGTAATCCAGATGGTCCAGCTCCTCAGCATATCGTTGATAAACTAAAAGAAACAGCAGATAAACCAAAAAATCATGGATATAGTGCAAGTGCTGGTATTTATAAATTAAGACTAGCTATTTGTAATTGGTACAAAAGAAAATATGGGGTTGATTATCTTGATCCTAATAAACATGCTTGTGCTACAATGGGTAGTAAAGAGGGATATGTTCATCTTATTCAAGCTATTGTAAATGTTGGAGATGTTGCAGTTGTTCCAGACCCAACTTATCCAATACATTCATATGCATTTATGCTTGCAGGTGGAGCTATTCATAACTTTGAACTACCATTTGATGAGCAAAATTATAGAGTTGATGAAGATCTGTTTTTTGAAAGATTAAATAAAACATTAAGAGAATCTATTCCAAAAGTAAAATATGTTTTAGTAAACTTTCCACACAATCCAACTTGTGCAACAGTAAGACCTGAGTTTTACCAAAGATTAGTTGATTTAGCTAAAAAAGAGAGATTTTATATTATCTCTGATATTGCATATGCTGATATTACTTTTGATGGATATAAAACACCATCAATTTTCCAAGCAAAAGGTGCTATTGATGTAGCAGTTGAGTCATTTACTCTTTCAAAGTCATACAATATGGCAGGCTGGAGAGTTGGTTTTATAGTTGGAAATGAAAAGCTTGTAGGAGCTTTAAAAAGAATTAAATCTTGGCTTGATTACGGTATGTTCACACCTATCCAAGTTGCAGCTACTGTTGCACTTGATGGACCACAAGATTGTGTAGCTGAACATATTAAAAAATATAACCATAGAAGAGATGTTATGATAGAAGCATTTAAAGATGCGGGGTGGGAAATGGAAACACCAAATGCTTCTATGTTTATATGGGCAAAAATCCCAGAAAAAGCCATGCATCTTGGAAGTATGGAATTTTCTAAACAGCTTCTAACAGAAGCTAAAGTTGCAGTAAGTCCAGGTATTGGCTTTGGGCATTATGGTGATAAGTATGTAAGAATTGCCTTAATAGAAAATGAAAAAAGAATTAGACAAGCAGCAAAAAATATAAAAAAATATTTAAAAACTTTATAATTATTAGGATAGAAAATGTTAAAAATAGCAATTATTGGTGTAGGAACAGTAGGTTCAAGTGTAGCAAATATTTTAAAAGATAATAAAGAGATTATTACTGCAAGAGCTGGAAGGGAACTAATACCAACAATTGGAGTTGTAAATAATTTATCTAAAAAAAGAGATGTATCTATTGAATTAACTGATGATATAGATAAGGTTTTAAACGATGACTCAATTGATATTGTAGTTGAACTTATGGGTGGAGTTGAGAAGCCTTATGAAGTTGTAAAGAAAGCTTTAAAAAAAGGAAAATCAGTTGTAACTGCAAATAAAGCGCTATTAGCTTATCATAGATATGAGCTTGAAGAGTTTGCAAAAGATATTCCTTTTGAATATGAAGCAGCAGTTGCAGGTGGTATTCCTATTATTAATGCATTAAGAGAAGGATTAACTGCAAATAATATTCTTTCAATTCAAGGTATTATGAATGGTACTTGTAATTATATGCTTACAAAGATGATTGATGAGGGTGTAAAATATGAGGATATTCTTAAAGAAGCACAAGATTTAGGTTATGCAGAAGCTGATCCAACTTTTGATGTAGGTGGTTTTGATGCAGCACATAAACTACTAATTCTTGGTTCTATTGCTTATGGAATTGATGCAAAACCAGAAGATATATTAATTGAAGGTATTGAAAATATCACAAGTTATGATATTGAATTTGCTAAAGAGTTTAATTACTCTATTAAACTTCTTGGTATTGCAAAAAGAGAAAATGACAATGTAGAACTTAGAGTTCATCCAGCATTTGTTCCAAAAGATCAAATGATTGCAAAAGTTGATGGAGTTATGAATGGTATTTCTGTAATTGGTGATAAAGTTGGTGAAACAATGTATTATGGGCCAGGTGCAGGTGGTGATGCAACTGCAAGTGCTGTTATTGCAAATATTGTTGATATAGCAAGACGAGGTAAAGGCTCTCCAATGCTTGGTTTTGAAAGAAATTATGGAAATAAACTTTCATTATTAAATAAAAACCAAACAAGAACAAAATATTATCTAAGATTAGAAGTTGCAGATAAAACAGGCGTTTTAGCAAAAGTAGCTTCAATCTTGGGAGATTGTGGTATTTCAATAGAAAAAATGCTACAAAAACCTTTAGGTAATCAAAAATCAAATCTTTTACTTTCAACACATAGTTCAGTTGAAAGAGATATTTTAAAAGCAATTGAAGAGTTAGAAAATACTAAAGTAGTAACTCAAAAACCAGCAATGATTAGAATAGAGGATTAATCTCCTCTTCTAATCTTTAAAAAATTGATATTTTTTTATTTTCATCTAACCTATCAATTCTAGAATCAAAATTTTATAATATTTATTTCGGCTTTAGAGATAAAAACTCTTGTGTTGTTATTTTAGCTGCAAAATGATGAACAATATATTCTAAAAAGTGTTCTTGTTCCTCTTTTGTAAAAGAACTTGTAGCATCAGAAATGATAGTTGTATTATAACCCTTGTCATGTGCTTCTCTCATAGTTGAATCTACACAAACATTAGTAGCATACCCAATTAAAAATATATTTTCTATTCCATTATTTCTTAATATTGCATCCAAATTTGAATTAGCAAAACCACTTGCACCTATTCTTCCTGAAACAATAAACTCTTTTTTTAAAGGTTTGAAATCCTCATGAAAATCTTTATTATTTCCTTGCCATGTTTTTACTTTTGGAATAATTGCACGTAATCCGTATTTGGCATTATTTCCAAACTCTTTATAATCGTCACTTATCATAAGAGGAACATGAATTATATTTAAGCCTAGTTTTCTAGCATAAGATAAAACTTTTTTAGAATTCTCAATTGAGTTTTTAAATTGAATTTTATCTTTCATCAATTTTGACAATTTAGTTCCCTCATTAAGCCACTCATTTTGATATTCTATCAATACCAATCCACTATTTTCTAATGATATATTATTCATTTTATCCTCTTTTTTAGCATGTAAGTTCAATATAATCAAACAAATCAAAAATATTCTTGTCATTTACTATCCTTTTTTGTAGATAATCTACAATTTATGAAAGTAAATTCTTACATTAGTTTCCTTAATTGTAAATTAATTACAATTATTGTATCCTAATTTACTAAAGGAATAAAATGATAGAACAATTGTTTGACCCTAAATTAGTTTCTCAATTACTTGTAACTATAGGTGATGTTTCAGAAGTAACAGGGATACCACAAAGAAAATTAAGATATTGGGAAGAAAAAGGAATAATAATATCTTCTTGTCAAAAAGAAGGTGGTACTAGAAAGTTTGATTATTTAAATATCAAAAAAATACTTCTTATAAAAGAACTCCTTGATGAAGGTTTTACTCTTGAATCTTCTGTTAAAAAAGTTGAAGAAAGAATTAAAAAACTTGAAGATGCCTTTAAAAAAATAAAAGAAAAGACACAAATAAATTGAAAAAAAAATCCCATTTACTTAATGATAATATTCCAAGCTTACTTAAACAAATAACTATTCCTGCAAGTACGGGAATGTTTTTTAATACTATGTACAATGTTGTAGATACATTTTATGCTGGACTTATTTCTACACAAGCTATTTCTGCACTTTCTCTATCTTTTATGATATTTTTTACAATTATTGGATTAGGATATGGATTTTCTTCTGCTATTACAGCACTTATTGGAAATGCTAGTGGTCGTTCTAAAAGTTTTTTAGCTTCAATATATGCCCATAAAGGTATTTTCTTTATGCAACTGCTTGCAATAGTACTTACAATAATTGGATTTATAATCTCACCTTATTTATTTAAACTATTGGGTGCAAGTGGTGAATACTTACAAATGGCACTTGATTATATATATATAATTTTAGCTGGAACTATATTTTTCATGACTAATTTTGCACTTAATGCAATACTTGTATCAAAAGGAGATACTAAAGCTTATAGAAATACTTTAATATTTGGTTTTTTTGCAAACTTAGCATTAAATCCTTTATTTATATATGGTTTTTTATTTGTTCCTGCTATGGGTTTAAAAGGAATAGCACTTTCTACTATACTAATACAACTTTTAAATGCTTCATATCTTTTACTTAAAGTTATGGATACTAAGCTTGTACATTTTAATAAAATAAACTATTTCTTTCCCCATAAAAAGATATATAAAGACCTTATAAATCAAGGTATTCCCTCATCAATGAATATGCTTATTATGTCTATTGGTTCTTTGTTTTTAATGTACTTTGTATCACTTTACGGAGTAAAAGCAGTAGCAGGATATGGAGTAGGTTTTAGAGTTGAGCAAATCATGCTTCTACCAGCACTTGGACTTAGTTCTGCTGTTCTTTCTATTGTTTCAAATAACTTTGGAGCAAGAAGATATGATAGAGTTATGGAAACTGTAAATAAAGCTTTAAAATATGGATTTATAATTGCTACTTTTGGAATAATATTTTTATATATTTTTGGTAAAACTATTATTTCTCAATTTGACTCAGATCCTATAGTAATAGGCTTTGGATATGACTATTTAGTTATTGAAGTTTTAGTTTTTTATGCTTATGTAATACTATTTATTTGTGTATCAACACTTCAAGGTATAAAAAGACCTAAGATGATTTTGTATATAGCTTTATATCGCCAACTAATTGCTAAGTATGCTATTGCTTATGTTATAGTTATTTGGCTTGCTTTAGATTATATCTATCTTTGGGTTGGTGTTCTTATCATGATTTATAGTGCTGCGATTTTTGCGTACTTTTATACACAAAAGCTTTTAAAAGAGGTTACGCTAAATAAACTTTCTAAAAAATAGAAAGTTTATTTAAAAAACTATACTTGCTTCCCGATACCTTTTGTTAAGTGAAGAACAAAAGCTAAGCCTTTTCTTGTCTCTTCATCTTTTAACAGTTTAAGTAAACCAAATAAAGATGGTACTTCATTTTTTTTCATTTCTCTATTTGCATATCTTACAGCATTTTCTGTTACAAAACCTGCAGTGGCAAGATTATCTACTGTACCTATCATTTTATCAACCATTGGAGCAGTTGTCATCTCAATATTATCTGATATAACAGCTAATAGATCTATTAGATTATCTATTCTACCAGTTTGTATTAGCATTGAGAACTTCTCTTCAAGTTTTTCCATCTCTTCTGTTTTTAAAACTTCTACTTTTTCACTCATTATTTTCTCCTATACCATTCCACGAGCTGCTGCCCAATAAATTCCCATATTAAAACCTTTTCTTACGAAACTCCCAAGTTTACTACAAGGAGTAGGTTTTACATCTTCGTCATAATCATACCAAAGTGGCATTCCGCAAGATAATCCCATCTGAGCAATTGCAATTACTTTACCATCATAAGTTTCTGTTGGATAGCCGTATCTAAGCTCTGAGGCAATATTATCAGCAACAACATCTGTTTGATTATGTATTGTTCCACCTGCTTTTGAAACTGGTAAATCAACTGTATCTCCTAAAGTATATATATTCTCATATCCTTTAACTTTTAAAGTTTTTTTATCAGTTGGTAACCATCCCTCATCATTAATAGCTTTTGATAATCCTGATTCTCTTATAAATTTTGTTGCAATAAAAGGAGGTGTTGACATCAAAATATCAAACTCAATTTCCTCACCCTCTTCTGAATAAGCAATTTTCTTATCAGGATCAACTTTGTTTAAAGTAAAACTTGTTTTATGCTTTACACCTATATCATCAAAAATAGAAGGTAAAACTTTAGAAGTAGGTCCTTGCATAAAAAGTCCATCTGTTATGCTTTGTGCAACTTTTGGATAAGTATATATAATCTCAACATCTTCTCTTACTCCATGTTCTTTTAAATAATCATGCAACATAATCGTCGTTTCAACAGGTGCAATACCGCATTGATAAGGAACATTTGGAGTTTTTGGAAAACTAACAGTTACTAAAACTCTTCCTTTTTTTAAGTGCCCAAGCTTTTTTGCTAGCTTTTTTGCTCCATCATATGAATAGAACCAATTTCCACCCTCTTTTAATCCAGGAATTCTATCTACTGCTACTTCACAACCTGTAGCAAGAACTACAAAATCATATTTATAAATAGTTCCACTCTCCCCTTTTACAAAATTTTCATTAGGTTTTATCTGTATTGCTTTATCTATTATGAAATTTATTTCTGGCATTAAAAGAGTTTTTTGTTCTCTTACAAATTCATGTCCTGATGCTTTGTGAAAAGCAACATACATAGCACCAGGTCTATAATAATGATATTTTGAATCTGAAATCATTGTAATTTCTATTTCATCTTTATCAATTTCGTGCATCAGTCTTCTTGCTAAATTATTTGCAGTCATTGTACCAGCAGTACCACCACCCACAATAAGAATTTTTTTCTTCATAGAAACTCCTTTTATAATTAATTCTAACAAAAGAACAAAAGGAAATAATAAGATTAGTGTAAGATTAATATAAGATTTAACTCATGCAAAGTTTATAACCAAAACCTTTAATATTTTTGATTGAGTTTTCATAAAGCTTTTTTCTAAGACTTGAAATCACCATTCTAATAGCTTCATTAGTTGTGGGTTCTTCCCAAATTGAATTTTCTATATACTCTAAACTTACAATTGTGTTTCTATTTTCATATAAAAGTTCAAATAGTAAGGACTCTTTTTTTGTTAAATTTATTTTTGAATTTTTATTTATTATCATCTTTTGTACAGAATCATATACATAGTTATTTTTTAGTTTGATTTTCTCAATAATTTTCTTTTGATTTTTTATACTTAAAGAAATAGAGACCAATAACTCATCTATATCTATTGGCTTTTTGAAATAAAAATCCACTTCTGCATCAATTGCCCTATTTAAATAAATATGATTATTAAAAGCTGTCATTACTATTCTGATACAACTTGGCTTAACACTTGCAATTTTTTGTAACAAATGCAAACCATCAACTTCTGGAATCTGAATATCCGCAACTATTACATCAATATCTTCTTTTCTAAATATTGCAAAGGCATCCATTGCATTATTTGCAACTTTTACATCTTTAAAATAAATTGAGAGTATTCTTTCTAGCCATTTTAATGTACTCTCATCATCTTCAACAATTAATAAAGTTAATGCTTGTAGTTTTGTATGTAATTTTTCCATTAATTTTCATCTTTTGATTTTAAGGAAATAGTAAATACTGCACCCATTTGATTATTTTGCACAGTTAAATTTCCTTTCATATTATGTTCTATAATCACTTTTGACATATACAAACCTATTCCATTTCCTTGTTTTTTTGTAGTAACATAGGGTCTAAATATTTGTTCAATATTTTTCATACAAATACCTCCACCATTATCAGAGATATTAAGTTCTGTGAAGTTTCCATTTTGAATAATATCAATATTAATAAAACTATTTAACTGTTTTCTTAATATTAAAATATCTAAAGCATTTTGTATTATATTTAAAAGAGCTTGCCTAAACTCATTTTCTAAACTATAAAGTTCTAAGTTTACACCCTCTTCAATATTTACATTTATTTTTATATTTTCATTTTTTAATTGAACATCAATTAGTTTGATTGTATCTTTTACACTATTTAATATATTAAAATTTTTTTTTTCTTTGGAAATTTTAAAGAAATTACTAAAATCATCAATTGTTTCAGACATATAATTGATTTTTTCAATCATCTCTGTTTCCATTTCATTTAACAAATCAAAATCAAAATTTTCACTATTGTTTAAATGTTTTAAACCTTGAACAATAACTCCAAGACTATTTAAAGGTTGTCTCCATTGGTGCGCAATTGATTCAATCATCTCTCCCATTGAAGCAAGTCTTGATTGATGACACATGATTTCATATTGTTTAGTTCTTCTTTGTACTTCTTTGTTTATTCTTCTTTTTAAATCTTCTTGATATTTTACATCAGAAGTAATATCAGAAGTAATCATCACAATTTCATTTGTACTTTTAATATAACTTAAAGACATACTAGCATTGATTTTTTTACCTGATTTTGTAACACATATTTTCCTAAATCTTTCAACAATCCCTTCCTCAATAGCTCTTTGTACTGCACTTTTACTAGGCTGTGCATATTCAGGAGAGGATAAAGATATACAAGACTCATTGTATAACTCTTCCATTGAATACTCCATCATTGTTTGAAAAAATTTATTTGCATAAAGAAAAGTACCCTCTTCATTTAAAATAGAGATACCATTTCCTGCTAAATCAAAAACTGCATGAAGTTCTTCTTTTTTAGACCTTAAATCTCTAAGACTTTTTTTTAATTCTAAATATAAATTCCTATACTTTGTAACATCTTTGAAGTAATATGTATCATCAAAATATGAAACTTCATAATCTTTACTATTCCAATATATAGTCAAGTTATCTATATTTTTTGATTTTAATAATAAAAGTTTATTATAAGTTACTTTACTAAAATGTTCATATAATTTGCTATTATTAAACTTCTCTTTTATCTGCCCAAAGGAATCAATTATTGTGTCGTTTTTTACTACTAGAATAATGATTTCAGGAAGATTATTTAAAATTGTTAAAAAATTATTGTTCTTTTGCATTATTTATAATATCTATTATTAAATTAAAGTTTTTATAAAAGATGAGTATATTATTTAGATTCGAAGATTCTATTATGAAATAACTCACTTAAAGGCTCAAACAAAACATCTTTTGCTTCTTGAAACTCTATATCATTTTCAAAACATAGTTCTAAAAGATGGCTTTGAATATTTTTAGTTTTATCTATTTTTCGTAAAAGATAAAATATCACTGGGTTTATTTGTCTATACTTAACCTCATCATCTTTAAAATCATAATAAATAATTGCAAAATTCTCTTCTTTTTTTTCTATATTTGCATTTAAAATATCATAGTTAAATTTCTTAAGTCTTGCACTATTTGAAAGTTTATAGCTATTTTCATAATGAAACTCTTTTAACTCTTCTATTTTGTACTCTTGCATAGCTAGTTCAATCTCAATCCAATCAAAATACAAAAGTTCATAAAGATATTTTCTATCATGAAATAGTCTGTTTTTCTTTACAAACTTTCTATAATCATTTGCAATTTGCCAAACAAACTCTGTAGTGCAAGGCTCTTTTAGAAACTTTTTTATTGAGTTTTCTAACTCTTTTTCACTAATATACTTTTTAAACTCTAAAAAACTATTTTTTATAATCTCTTCATATCTATAGTAAACTAACTTTTGATAAACTTTATATTTTGAAGAGATCTCTTTTTTATTATCTTTTGTAACAATATTAATAAAATTTTCTTGTATATCTCTTTCTAAATCAGCCATTTTGAACTTCTTTTACTATGTTTTTCATGTGCAGATACTCTTTTTCAAGCTCACTTAATGGTGGAATATTATTATCCCTTTCTATCATCACAGGGGCATTTATTTGCTTTAAAGTATACTCTAAAAGTTTCCAAACTCCACTACAAATTGGCATGCCATGAGAATCTATTCTAAGATTTGACTCCTCATCAAAATAGTGTCCTGCTATATGCATATATGCAATTTTACTTTTGTCAATTTGGTCGATAAAATCTCTTGCTTTAAAAGAGTGATTTACTGAATTTACAAATACATTATTTACATCAAGAAGCATTTTAGCACCTGATTTTTCCAATACTTCATTTATAAAGTCAACTTCACGCATATTTGCATAAGGTATTAAGTAATATGTGGCATTTTCTAAGATTAAATTTCTTTGAATTATATCCTCAACCTCTTTTACTCTATCACTTATAATATTTACCATTCTTTTTGTCATAGGCAAAGGCAAAAGCTCATATGTTTGCATATTATTTAATGATGAGAAACTAAGATGTTCAGAATAAAACTCAATATTATATCTATCTAAGAACTCTTTTATCTTTTTAACAAACTCTTTATTTAATTTATCAATAGAACCAATTGATAGTGATAATCCATGGGCAACGGTAGGTTTTGAGAATACTTCTTGCTCAAAGGCTTTTTCATAAACCCTTGGCATATGCATCCAATTTTCAGGAGTAACTTCCCACCAATCAGGTGAGAAATTGTTATGTTTTAAATCTAATAAAAAATCACTTCTTAGACCTAATCCACACCCCTTCAATTTAGTCATACAAAACTCTTAGTTAGCTTCCACATTTACCAGAACCACAAGAACCAGTAACTTTTTTATCTTTTTTCATACTATTGTTGTGCATGTCATTTTTCATGTCATTGCTTTTCATATCACCACCACATTTAGCAGAACCAGTAGAACCTTTCATCTCTTTTTGCATATCAGCTCCACATTTACCAGAACCGCATGAGCCTTTTTTCTCTACTTTCTTCATATCGCCACCACACTTGCCAGCGCCACAAGAACCACTACTTGCAGCAACTGCTGTTGTTGATGTAAGAGCAGCTCCTAGCATCATACCTGCTAGTTTTAATTTTGTATTACTTCTCATGTTTTTTCCTTAAACTACTTTTCTACTGCTTGAGCTTCAACTTCTAATTCAACTTTTTCACTAACAGCTACTCCACCAAACTCTAAAGCTTTATTCCATTTCAAATCAAAATCTGTACGATTAATCTCTCCCTCAAGTGAAAACCCTACTCTATTATTTCCCTCTAAGTCTTTGATTGTACCACCAATTTCAACTTCTAATTTAACCTCTTTTGTAATTCCTCTTATTGTCAAGTCACCAATCATAACACCTTCGTCATCACTTTTTTTAATATAAGTTTTCATAACAAATTTAAGTTCTGGATATTTTTTTGCTAAAAAGAAATCTGCACTTCTTAGGTGATTATCTCTTTTTTCAATACCTGTATCTATTGATTCTGTTTTTATTGTTGCGTTTAATGATTTGAAAACTTTTGTTTTAGAATCAAAATCTATATTCGCATCAAACTTCTTAAACTGACCATTTACTTTTGTAATCATAAGATGCTTAACCGAGAAACCTACTTCTGAATGTGCTTTATCTAAAGAGTAAGGCGTTGCATTTAATAATCCCACTGCTAAAAATAAGCCTGCTAGTAATTTTGCTGTTAACTTCATATTGTCTCCTTCGTGTCATTTTTATACAAAAGCATTATAGAATACTTATGTGTATTGTTTGTGTAGAAATCTTATTTATTATTATGTTATACTTACCTTAACTTTTAGGATTAATTATGAATATACTATTATTAGAAGACGACCTTATATTAAATGAAATAATCACAGAATATCTTGAAAATAAAGATTTTGAAGTAACTTCAACTTATGATGGAGAAGACGCATTATCATATCTATTTTCAAATATCTATGATTTATTACTTTTAGATGTAAATGTACCAAATATAAATGGTTTTGAAATTTTAAAAAGATTAAGAGATGAGGGTATTACAACTCCATCTATTTTTATTACTTCACTAAATCAAATTGATGATTTGAAAAAAGGCTTTGATGTAGGTTGCAATGACTATATCAAAAAACCCTTTGAACTTGAAGAGTTAGGATTAAGAATTGAAAATATAAAAAAAATATTTAATATAAATGCAAATATTTTACAAATTGAAGAGAATATTACTTTTAATACTCAAGATTTAATTTTAAATAATGATGGTATTATTCATCATCTTCCACAAAAAGAGGCTAAGATACTTATTTATTTAGTAAATAATGCAAATAAAATAATACCCCATGAAGAGTTGATATCTAATGTTTGGGGATATGAAGATACTCCTAGTTCTTCAACACTTAGAACATATATAAAAAATCTTCGTAAAATTTTAAGTGATGAGTATATACAAACAAAAAAAGGAGTTGGTTATAGTTTTAACAAGAAGTGAAAAATCTGCACTTGTTAGATTTTTGAGCCTATATCTTGGTTCATCGTTTATTTTACTTACTATTATTGCTTGGCTTTTTTATAAAGTAGAGTCAAACTTATATTATGATTTGATAACTTCAAATATGAAAAGTGTTGCCTCTAAAATATCTTCAACCATAATCTATGCACATATGACAAATCAAAAAATAAATCCTGAAAAGATTAGAAAAAATATTGATTTTGATTTTGCACTTTATAATAACAAGCATGAAAAACTTGTAGGGAATATTGAAGATAAGATTGATTTTACAAAAAAGATAAATCAATATGGAAACAGTTTTATTTTAATTGATGATTCTGCATTGGGACATTTAGGAATAAATTATGTTGTTATTAAAGAGAATTTCTTTCATAAAAAAATACTTGAATTAAAAGAGAAGATTTTTATATCCTTTTTACTAATTTTTGCATTTTTATTTATAACTGGTTTTTATCTTGCAAAGATGTTTATTAAACCTATTACAAATGAAAGGCTAAAATTAAATAACTTTATAAAAGATACAACCCATGAATTAAACACCCCAATTACTGCTATTTTAATGTGTACAAGCAAAGGTTCATCACTTAGTGAAAAAAACTTACAAAGAATAAACCTAAGTGCAAAAAGAATTTCAGAAATATATAAAGACCTAATTTATCTATTTTTAGAAGAGAAGAAAAAAGAGTCACCAAAGGTTTTAAAAATTGATGAAATTTTAAATGAACAAATAGAGTATTTTACAACTTTAGCATCAAAAAAAAGAGTGCAAATCACAACAGATATTGAATCAACTTCTTTTTTTATAGACAAAGAGAGTTTTATTAGACTAAGTAATAATCTTATTTCTAATGCAATAAAATATAATAAAATAGGTGGTTCAGTAGATATTATTTTGAAAAATAATCAATTTATTGTAAGTGATACAGGTACAGGTATTGATAAAAAAAATTTAAAAGATATTTTCAAAAGATTTTATAGAGCAAATAGTGTTCAAGGGGGATTTGGAATAGGTCTAAATATAGTATATACAATATGTAAAGAGCACAATATTGATATAAATGTTGATTCTACACAAAATAAAGGCACAACTTTTACTTTAAATTTAAATTCCACGTTAATTGCACAGTAAAAATGTAAGAATTCCTTATAAAATAACAAAAAGGAGTTCTTATGAAAAGTTTTTTAAAACTTTTTTCTATTCTAATCTTAGCATTTGGTATTGCAAATGCAGAACCTATTTCACAATCTGGAAATAAAAATGGCTATGATGTAAAATTTACATCTGAAAAATCACTTGTTGTTGGACAAAATAGTTTCTTTGTTCAAATCTTTAAAGATGGCAAACAAATCACTAATGCAAAAACTAAAATAAAGTTTTATATGCCAGAGATGCCAGGTATGCCATATATGGAGTTTAAAGATAAAGGTAAGCTTGTAGGAGATAAATATAAATTAGATGTAAATTTATCAATGAGTGGAACATGGCAATATCAACTAAAGTTTAAAACTTCTAATGGAGAAGTTCATACTTTAAGAGGAAGCGTGAACTTATAATGAAAAAGTTTTTATTTGTAATCACTCTTTTTATATCAACTCTAACAGCAAATAGCATTGATACTTTAGTAAATAGTGCTATTTTGAAAAATAGTGAGCTTAAAAGTATAGAAAAATCTATTATGATTGCAAATGAGAACATCTTACTTGCAACAAAGTATTCAAATCCAACTTTGTCTTTAGGTTTAACAGATATTCATACAAATGAAAACTATAACAAAAGAGATTTAGAACCAATGCAAGCACAGTCTATAGGGATAACTCAAGCTATTCCTATAACTGATAAACTAGAAATTAATCAATCAATTCAAATCACAAATAAAACTATTTTGGCTCTTAGTTTAGAGGATAAAAAGCTATTATTAAAATCAAAGATTTATGAACTTGCATATAAAATAGCTATTTTAAAAGAAAAAAGAGATTTTATAATAAAACAAAAACAAAATTTAAACAAAATTGAAAAACTACAAAACTATAAGTATCAAACTTCTAATATAGATGTAAAATCCTTATTTGATACAAAAATTGCAAGTAAGAGTTTTGATATTGTATTAAATAATTTAGATACAAATATCCAAACACTTAAATTAAATTTAGAAGAGATAACATATAAAAATATAAAAGATATAAATATAAATACTACAATTAATAAAAAACTTATTAAACTAAAATCTGATAATCACCCTAAAATAAAAGCTTTACAACAACAATTAAGATTAAATAAACAGCAAGAAGCTTTTGAAGAGGCTTCTAAAACATCTGATATTAAATTAAATGCTACATATTTTAATAGAAGAGAGTTTCAAGATTATGTAAATGTCTCTGTTTCTATTCCTTTGTCAATTTATAATACAGAAAATATAAAAGTAAAAAAAGCACAACTACAATACTTAAAAACCAAAGATGATTTACAAACTTTAAAACAAAACTTTATTATTTCAAACAAAATCTTACAAAAAGAGTTAGATAATAGCTATAAAAATCATGAGTTAATTTCAAAAGATATTATTTCATTACAAAAAGCTATTGAAAAAAGTTTGAATATAAACAATAGATTTAAAAATAATACTACAAAAATTATTCAAAATCTAAATAAAACAATTAGCTTAAAAATTGCAGCATTAGATGAAAAAACAAAATATTTCACAGCTTTATCAAAAGCTATTTATTATGAAGGAAAATAGATGAAAAAAGTACTATTTATATGTTTAATTAGCTTAACTTTTATAAATGCAAAAATAATAGAAGTTGAACAACTATTTAATAAAAAAATCACCACTGTAAAAAAAGAAAAAGTATCATTTAGCAAAGAATTTTATGCAAATAGCTTAATAATAGAAGATAAAGTTGTTGATATAGTAACAAGATTTGATGGCTTTATAACAAAACTAAATGCAAATAGATTATATATGGATGTAAAAAAGAACCAAGCACTTTTTTCTATCTATTCTGATGATATTTATAATATAACTAAAGAGTTAAAAATAGCAAAAGATTTAGATAAAAACCTTTATGAAAGTACACTTGATAAACTCGAAGTTCTAGCTATTAATAAAAAAGAGATAAATAGAATTCAAAATTCAAAAAAAGAGTTTAAAGATGTGACTTTTTACTCTCCTATAGATGCAATAATCTTGCAAAAAAATATAAACTATAAATCATTTGCAAAAAAAGGGAAACTTCTTTTACAACTTGCAAATATAGATAAACTTTGGGTTATTGCAAAAATATATGAAAGTGATTTAAAAGATATAAAAGTAGGTCAAAGAACAAAAATCTATTTTGATGGATTAGAACAAGCAGTTGAATCAAAAATAGATTTTATTTATCCAAACATAGACTCAACAAGCAAAACAGTTGATGTTAGAATGATAATTGATAATAAAGATAAAAAAATATATCCAAATATGTTTGCAAAAGTAAAAGTAGAGATTGCACATGAAACAATGCTTACTTTACCTAAAACAGCTGTTTTAAATAAAGCAAGCAAATATTATGTTTTTGAACCAATTTCAAAAAGTGAATTTGAACCAATTGAAGTAAAAGTAAAAAGAGTATCTTCAAATAAGTATCAAATCCTAAGCGGTCTTAGTGAAGGTCAAAAAGTAATAAATAACTCTCTATTCTTACTTGATAGTGATGCTGTTACAAATGGTCTTTATGACAATGATGACGATGATTGGTAGGAAATAAATTATGGTTGAAAATATAATCTCATATAGTATAAAAAACAAATTTCTAGTACTTTTTTCTATTATAATATTAACATTAGGTTCATTTTGGGCAGTTAAAAATACTAGTTTAGATGCCTTGCCTGATTTATCTCCTCCTCAAGTAATTGTACAAGTAGAATGGGCAGGACAAAGTCCTAAGACAATTGAAGAGCAAGTTTCATATCCTCTTATATCAAACTTGATGAGTTTGCCAAATATTGAAACAGTAAGAGCTATGAGTTCTTTTTCAAATGCATTAATTTATATAATTTTTAAAGATAATACAGACCTTTATGAATCAAGAAACAGAATATTAGAGCAACTATCTCAACTTCAAGGGGAATTTCCCTCAAATGCAAAAATAACTATTGGTCCAGATGCAACTGGTGTTGGTTGGGCTTATGAGTATGCATTAAAATCTGATACAAAAAGTTTAGATGAGCTAAAAACATTACAAGATTATTACTATAAATTTGCACTTTTAGGTGTAGATGGAGTTAGTGAAATTGCTTCAATTGGTGGATTTATAAAAAATTATGAAATTACTTTAAATCAAAATAAAATGGTGCAATACAATATAGGTATTGACGAGATAAAAAAAGCCCTTGAAAAAAGCAATAATGACAAAGGTGGAAGAATAATCTTAGAGAATGGTTATGAACACTTAATTACAGCAAAAGGCTATTTACAAAGTGTTTATGATATTGAAAATATCACTATAAAAACTCAAAATAATATCCCTTTAAAAATAAAAGATATTGCAAGTGTTAATATAAGTTCAGCAAGTAGAAGAGGAATGGCTGATTTAAACGGTCAAGGTGAAACTGTTGGTGGTATTGTAGTTGTAAGGTATGGAGAGAATCCATATAAAGTAATTAAAAATGTGAAAAAAAAGATTGAAACACTTAAAATTGATGGAGTTGAAGTAGTTGAGACATATGATAGAAGCTCACTAATTGATAAAGCCATTGATACTTTAAAATCTACATTAATAGAAGAGTCTATTATAGTAATGGTAGTTACTGCTTTATTTTTATTTCATGCAAGATCTGCATTAATTATAATAATTACTCTTCCTATTACTGTACTTTTAACTTTTTTGTTTATGAAGATATTTGGAATGGGTTCAAATATTATGAGTTTAGGTGGTATTGCAATAGCAATTGGAGCTATGGTTGATGCAACTATTGTAATGGTAGAAAATGCCCATAAACATTTACAAGGAAAAGAAGATATTTCAAATAAACAAAGGATTGAAATTATTATAAAATCAGCAAAACAAGTAGGTCGCCCTATTTTCTTTGCTTTAATTTTAGTTGTTGTATCTTTTTTACCAATCTTTGCATTAACAGGACAAGAGGGAAGATTATTTACTCCCCTTGCATTTACAAAAACTTTTGCGATGGTTAGTGGAGCTATTTTATCAATTACAGTGGTACCTATTTTAATGATATTTTTTATAAAAGGCAAGATTTTAAGTGAAGACAAAAATATACTAAATAGATTCTTTGTAAAGCTTTATTCACCACTTTTAAAACTCTCACTTAGATTTAGATATGTAATTGTAGCCCTATTTTTAGCAACTATAATATTAGCATACCCTGTTTATAAAAAACAAAACTGGGAATTTATGCCAATGATGAATGAGCAAACTTTTATGTATATGCCTGTAACTCCTTATGGACTTGGAATTGATTTATCAAAAGAGTTAACTCAAAAAACAGATAAAATTCTGAAATCTTTCCCTGAAGTTGAAACTGTATTTGGAAAAGCAGGAAGAGCAGACACAGCAACTGACCCTGCTCCACTTGCAATGATTGAAACAATTATAACTTTAAAGCCACAAGAGAAGTGGAGAGAAGGCATGACATATAAAAAACTTATGCAAGAAATGGATGAAAAACTAAGAATTGCTGGACTTACTAATTCATGGACTTATCCTATTAGAGGAAGAATAGATATGCTTTTAACAGGGATTAGAACTCCACTTGGAATAAAATTATATGGAAATGACCATGAAACATTGGAAAATGTAGCACTTAAAATTGAGCAAAAATTAAAAAAATATGATAAAACTCTTGCAGTATCATCTGATAAAATAAACTCTGGATATTATTTAAATATAAAAATCGATGATAAAATGTTATCAAGATACTCTATTACAAAAGATGATGTATTAAATACTATCTCTTTTGGTGTAAGTGGAGCAGAAGTTTCTACTTTCTATAAAGATTTAGAAAGATATCCTATTAGTTTAAGATATGAAACAACACAAAGAGAAGATATTGCAAGTTTAGAAAATCTTCAAATTAAAACAAAACTTGGATTTCAACCTTTAAAACTATTTGCAAAATTAAAATATGAAGAGGGGCCATCTGTTATAAAATCAGAAAAAGCTTTAAATGTAAACTTTATATATATTACACCTAAAAGTGGGGTTAGTGCGAAAGAGTATAAGGATGGTGCTAAAGAGCTTTTAGAAGAGATAAAGCTACCAAGTGGTTACTTTTTTGAATGGGCAGGTCAAAGTGAATATTTAGAATCTGCTATGCAAAGACTTACATATATTATTCCTTTTACTTTGATGATTATATTTATTTTAATCTATTTTGCATTAAGAAATATCACATATACACTAATTATCTTCTTTACACTTCCTTTTGCATTAACAGGAGGAGTATTTTATTTAGAGTATTTAAACTTCAATATTTCAATCGCAGTTATTGTAGGATTTCTTGCATTACTTGGAGTTGCAGCTGAAACTTCAATAGTTATGCTTGTATATTTACATGAAGCAATGCTTGAACTTAAAAATAAAGGTATAAAGTTTACAAAAGAGCATATCTTTCATGCAGTTTTTAAAGGTGCCGTTTTAAGATTAAGACCTAAACTTATGACTTTATTTGCTATTTTAGGTGGACTTATACCTATTATGTATATAAATGGTGTGGGAAGTGAAGTAATGCAAAGAATTGCTGCACCTATGATTGGAGGAATGATATCTTCAGCATTCTTAACACTTATAGTTATTCCAGCAATATTTTTTATATTAGCTCTTAAAAAAACAGATAAAATTTTAGAAACTAATATTTCTGTCTAAAAAGTCTTCTTAATTGAAGACTTTTAGTTTTTCCATATTCTTTCCATATTAAACTACTAAAATCATACTACAAATCAAGAAAAAGGATGTATGATGAAAAAACTTACAGTTACAATTTTAGGAACAGCTTTATTTACAAGCGCACTTTTTGCTTCAAATATGAGTCACCATAATATGCAAAGCATGAAAGGTGCAATGACAAAAGAGTTATGCATTAAGATGCATAAAAATTTTGCAAAAAAAGATTCTCAATCTAATATAAAACAAACAAATTATGATAGATTATTAGAAGATTTAAATAAAACAGCTAAATATTCTGGATAAAGACAGCTTTTATGCTGTCTTTAATTTATAACCAATACTTTTTATAGTCTCTATTGTCTCTTTTCCCACAATTTTTCTTAAATTTTTAATATATGTTCTAATTGTAGTATCAATTGGTATATCATCATAAACCCAGTTATTTAATCCTATTTCTTCTATTGATACTGCTCTATTTTTGTTTTTATAAAGATACTCAAATACTTTTGCTTCCATCTTTGAAAGTTGATACTTCACCTCATCTTTTAAAATTATTCTATTGCTCACATCATAACAAAGATTAGGTGCTATTTTTACAAAAGTTGAGTCAATACTATATAGTCTTTTTAAGTTTTTAATTCTTAAATTTAACTCATCTAAATTAAAAGGCTTTTTAATATAGTCATCACAACCAGCATCAAAGCCCTCTTGCATATCATCTGCTTGATTTTTTGAAGTAATAAAAATTGTGGGTACATATATTGAGTTTTTTCTTAATTTTTTTAAAAGGGAAAATCCATTTAGATAAGGGACATTAACATCTAAAAGTAAAATATCAAAAAGATTATCATAGATTAACTCTAAAGCCTCTTGTGAGTTAGTAGTTGCCTTTACATCATATTTATTTTCAAGTAAATACTCTTCAATTATCTCATTTAAGATCATATCGTCTTCAAGTAATAATATTTTCATTTTTTCAACCATTTTTATTTAAATATATAAAAATAGTATGGATTTATCGTGTAAAATCTTACTTTTTAAAAATAATTTTTGATTTTAGTATATAATAAAAAATAGTTGCCATTCCTCCACTGGATATTGCCATTATCATAATCATGATTTGATATCTTACAGCAATTAAAGGATCAACTCCTGATAAAATTTGTCCTGTCATCATACCAGGCAAAGCCACTAAACCTACGGCTAAAAGTGAGTTTATTTGAGGAATCATAGAGGCTTTAAAGCTTATTTCTCTTGCTTTTTTAAAGCTTTCATTTCTACTTAACTCTTTTTCAAATCTTTCAATAGCTAAAGAAATAACATTCATTGAGTTTGCAAATATCATCCCAGCAATAGGAATAACATATCTTGGCTCATACAAACTATCTAAATCTAAAACCACTACAATAATTAAAAAAAGATGTATAAATGATGAAATAAAAGTAGCTATAAATATATGCATATAGTTTTTAAGACTTTTGTCTTTGGTTACTCTTAAAATAATAAAAGTTGCAAATACAAGCATAAAAAGAAGAATAAAAGAACCAATAAGTAAATCTTTTGTTTTAAATATAAAAATTAATACGTAGCCTATTAATGTCAACTGTAAAACCATTCTTAAGCTTGCATAAGCTATCTCTTTTTTATCACTTGTATATCTATAATAGAAAAAGCCTACAAAAGCTAAAGGCAAGAGCATTATTGATAAATTTAAAAAAGAGATAGTTACCATAAAAATTCTTTATATTATTTTTTATGTAAATTATACACAAAAACTCCTAATGTACACTGCAAGTACCTTTTCCTACACTTTTTTCTAATTTATTTGATAAAAACAGTTTAATACTATCTTCGACAGTTTTACTTGTTTCATCAAAATATACATCTAGTCCTGCTTCTTTAAAACCCTCAGCTGGTTTTGTACCAATTCCACCTACTATTAGGGCATCTGGATTAAAACTTAGAATATTACTAATTGCATTACTACAAGCACCTGTTTCATGACCTGGGTTTTTCAAAGATTCTACATCTACTATTTTTTCATCTTCTAATGTAATTACTGTATAGAATTTTGCTTTGCCAAAATGGGCACCTCTTTTACTTAAATATCCTTGATTTTCATTTGTTGGAAAAATTAATCTCATCTTTACTCCTTAATTTTGTAATTTTAATTTATTATTTTTAAAAGCTTTATACGCTTCATCTATTGTCATATCAATAGCTCCAATATAGACTTTTATATCTGTTTGTTTTATGACATCTAAGGTTTTATATCCTATTGCATTTGCTATAATTATCATATCAGGATTTATTTTTAAAACTTTTTGTGCTGTTTGTAATCCAGCACCTTGACTCATGCCCTCACTTTCATCATTTGATATAAATTCTTTTGTTTTAGTATCTTCATCATATACTACTAATACACTTGCTCTACCAAATCTACTATCTATTAAGCTATCTTCACTTTTATTTATTGCTGTAAAAACTATTTTCATTATCTTGTCTTCTTATTGTCCATTTTATTTCATTCCAACTCTCATTTATAAGATTAGAGATTTCACAATCTTTATCAAACTCTATTAAACTTTGTGAATGAACTAATGCTTCAGAAAAAATCTCATTATAAGGTAGTTTTGAAACAACTTTTATTTTTTTTCTTTTTAAATATTGTTCTATTTTTTCTGATAATTCCTGATTTAAATCATACTTATTTATTATGCAAATTGCTTCAAGTTCAAATGATTTTACAAGTTCAACTACTCTTTGCAAATCATGAAAACCAGACTTACTAGCTTCTGTTACAATTACAACTAAATTTGCCCCACTTAAACTTGAAATAACAGAACATCCAATACCTGGACTTCCATCTGTAATGACAAACTCTTTATTTTGTTTTAAAGCTAAAACTTTTCCCTCTTTTTTCACCTTTGAGACAAGTTTTCCTGAATTTTCTGCTCCAAATCCAAGTTTTGCATGTACTAATTTTGAACCAGTTTTTATATTTGAAATATATAAATCACCAGCTTTTTGATCTTTCATACGAATAGCATCTGTTGGACAAATTTGACTACAATAGCCACAACCTTCACATAAAATTGCATCTACTATTAGTTTATTATTTTCTTTTGTTATTGCTTCAAACTTACAACCTCTTAAACAAGCCCCACAACTAAGACACTCTTCATTATCAATTACTGCAAGTTTACCACTATAAAACTCTTCACTCTCTTCAAAATCTGCATCCAAAAGTAAATGTAAATTTGCTGCATCAACATCACAATCAGTTATAAGTGCATTACTCTTTTCTAAATACGCAAAAGATGCACTTATAGAACTTTTTCCTGTACCACCTTTTCCAGAAATTATTACAATTTCCCTCATTTTATACCTCCTATAAAAGAGCTTATTTCTTCTAATGATTCTTTAAAATGTTCAACTTTGTTATATATTATTTTTCCATTAGAATATAATTTTGCAACATTTTTATCATTTTTGATTTTTGTAATTATTTGTATTGATTCTTTATTACAATAATCCTCTACTTCACTATTTCCTATTCCATCTCTATTTATAATTACTGCAAACTCTTTTTTTATTACTTTTAAAGTTTCAACTGCCAGTTTTAAATCATTTAAACCAAAAGGTGTTGGCTCAGTAACTAAAAAAATAAAATCACTTTGTCTGCAAGCTTCCACAAAAGAACAACTAGTTCCAGGTGGAGCATCAAAAAGATTTAAACTTTTTTGAAATTTTTTGTTTGTATAAGAAATAGTTTGAGATATAACAGGTATAGCCATTTCTTGCCCTAAATCAAGGCATCCTTCTATGAAAACAAATTCATTAAAAAACTCTTTTATTCGACCTATTTTTGTAGGTTTCATCAATAAAGATGTAGTAGGGCATAATTCACTACAAGCAAAACAACTATGACAAAGTTCATTAAAAATCAAAACTTTTTTGTCTGTTGTTACTATTGCATTAAAATTACAAATTTCGGAACAATGTCCACATAAGGTGCAATTGTTTTCTTCCCATTGAGGAACAAACTTATTACAAAGATACTCATTTTTCAAATCACCTTTTAAAAACTGAGTAATATTTGGTTCTTCAACATCTAAATCTGTTAAAACAATATCTTCTTTTTTACTTTTTAGATACATTGCTAAATTAGTAGAAAGAGTTGTTTTTCCTGTACCACCCTTTCCACTAGCAATTGTAATTTTCATTAGAATTGATTTCTATTTTGAAATCTTCTAGTCATTGAAGATTCAAAACTATTTTCAATTTTATTTGAATTTCTACCTTCTTTTAATCCTTGAGCTCCTCTTCTTTGTCTTTTTCCTTGAGCTCTTCTTTTACCTTGTCCTAATCCTTGATTAGAACTTTTATTATTCAGTTTTCTACAATTTCTCATTTTTTATCCTTCAATTCTTGATTCTACACTTATGGCTTTTTGATTTAATAAAGCATCCGCAATTTTCTTTCTTGCACTTTCAATCAATCTTGAAAAAGTAGAACGAGATATATTCATCTTATTAGCACAATCTTGATGATACATTGATTCATAATCTGCTAATTTAATTGATTCCATTTCATCTTCATAAATAATTACTGTTTCTAGTAATTTTCTTCTTATACCAGCTGGTTTAAATGCGATATTGCAATAATCAGCATTAATATTTCTACTCTTTCTTTTTCTGCCACAACAATTCATTTTTTCTTCCTATATGCACATATGTTCATAATTATAACGAACATATGTTCATAAGTCAAGATTAATATTAGCTAATTTTGAAATTTTATTTTTTATATTCTATAAATCGATAAAGATAAAAAATTGTGTAAAGTACTATTTTGAGGGAGTTTATATAAAAAAAGCTACAAGTAAAAAATACTTGTAGCTTAATGAGTTTGTTTTGATTTATTTTGTATGAAAACTATTATAAAGTTTTCATACTATTAATTAATTAAAAAAGAACAAGCTGATTTCACTTGTTCTTTTTATATGTTTATACTATTGAAGGTTTTTCAAAAACTGATATATGTGGTGCTTCTTTAGTATATTTTTCAATTTGAACTAAAGCTGTGTTTGAGATATTTCCTTGTGCAAGTTTTGATGTACCTTTATCAATAGTAAGTTGATTTACATCACCATGTTTGCACATTGTTTTCTCTTCACCTGGATTTTTTGGGTCATACCATCCACCCTCATCCATTTTAACAACACCTGGAAGAACATTCTTAGTTACAATTGCACCTGCAAGTGTAGAACCTCTTTTATTGTAAACTTTTACAATATCTCCGTTTTTAATTCCTCTTTTTTTAGCATCTTTTGGATTTAACCAAATTGGCTCTCTTCCATTTACTTCATATAAGTCTCTTATCCAAGTATTAGATAACTGTGAGTGTAATCTATATTTTGGATGAGGAGATAATACATGCAATGGATACTCTTCTGATTCTTCTGAACCTAACCATTCAGCTGGTTCTATCCAACTTGGATAATGTAAGCAATCATCATAATTGAATTTTTTAATTACTCTTGAACTAATTTCGATTTTTCCAGATGGTGTTCCCAAAGGATTTAGCATTGGATTTTTTACATATTCTTCATATCTAGTAAAGTTTTTGTCTTCTTCTCTTACGTCAAATTTAACATATCCTTTTTCCCAGAATTCTTCAAATGTAGGCATTTTTATACCTTTATTTTCACCTTGAACTTTTGAGTTATTATAAAACTCTTTAATCCAATCCATTTGTGATTTTTTACCATCTGTAAACTCTTCTTCATATCCAAGTCTTTTACTAATTAATCTACAAATTTCATAATCATCTTTTGATTCTTTAACTGGGTCAATAGCTTTTTTCATAGCAATAATATGGCTACTATTATAGTCACCAATTATTTCAATATCATTTCTTTCAATTTCAGTTGTAGCTGGAAGAACTATGTCCGCCATTCTAGCTGTTGGTGTCCAAAAAGGTTCATGCACAATAAATGTTTCTAGCTTTTTCCAAGCTTCAATCATTGTGTTTCTATCTTGATGATGATGAAATGGGTTACCACTTGTCCAATATACCATTTTAATTTCTGGATACTCTATTTTTTTACCATTAAAGTCAATAACTTTACCAGGATTTGATATCATATCTACCATTCTTGCACAAGGAATATTAAATGGCTCATATTTTGTCCAAGGACCATTTTTACTACTATTAATGTTTGTAGAGATTCCACCTAAACCTGGTGCGTATGAACTTGGTGTTCCTCCATTTGAGTAGTGATAACTAAATCCAAATCCACACCCAGGTACTCCTACTTGACCTAACATACAAGCTAATGTAACTAAAGTCCAGTGAAATTGCTCTCCATGGTCAGCTCTTTGAACTCCCCATCCAGCCATTAACATACTTTTTTCATCTTTTAATTTTTGTGCAAAGTCTTTAATATCTTTTTCTTTTATTCCACAAATATTTGAAGCCCATGTCAATGTTTTTGGAGTGTTATCTACTTTTCCAAGTAAATACTCTTCAAAATCTTTAAATCCAACAGTATATTTTTTGATAAACTCTTTATCATATTGATTTGAAGTATGTAAATAATACATCATACCAAGCATCATTGCAACATCTGTATTAGGTTTTGGTTGTATCATTTTTGAATCAAAATACATTGCTGTATCATTTTTTACAGGATCAACAGAGAATACATCAACTTGACCTTTTTTATGTGCTTTTTTTAACTGTTCTAAATAAGGAAAAGCTCCATGTCCTGATACATCCCAATCAATTTGACAAGTAACAAGTGGATTTGCACCCCAAAAAACTACATTTTTAGCATGTTTTAAAACTAATGGCCAAGAAGTTTGTTGCTCATAAACTTCAATACTTCCTAAAACATGAGGTAAAATAATTTGTGCAGCTGCAGTTGAATAATCACCAATTCTTCCTACAAAACCACCTGATATTTTCATCATTCTATTCATTAATGTTTGAGGATTATGAAGTTTACCTGTACAATACCAACCATAACTTCCTGCATAAATACTTTTATATCCATATGACTTTTGAACTCTTTTAACTTCAGAAGCTACTAAATCAAGTGCCTTTTCCCAACTAACTCTTACAAATTTGTCAGAACCTCTTTTTGAAGTATCACTTTTATGTCCATGTTTTAAGAAACCTTCTCTTACCATTGGATATTCAACTCTTGTTTTTGCATATGTTCTACTTGGTAATGCATTAATCATAGGAGATGGGTTTGGGTCATCTTCAAAAGCTGTAACGCCAGTAAACTGTCCACCTTTTACATGAGCTCTAAATGCTCCAAAGTGAGAACCACTTAAAGATTTAGATTTATTTGCAACTGGACCACTAATTAAACTATTTGCTGATAAATCACTAAATAAAAGTGTACTAGCTGCTGCTGCACCACTTCCTTTTAGAAACTCTCTTCTTTTTATATTTCCCATAATGTCTCCTTATTTTCCATGTTTTTGAACAAATTTCACAACAAACTGCATATCTTCATCTGTTAAACCAGCTCTTGGTTTCATAGAGTTAATAATACTTGGCCATTGATTTACTGTATAGTGCTCTAATTCAGGTGCAGCATGACACGCTCCACATCTATTAGTAAATAGTTCTTTCCCTTTAGCATAAATACTATCTATATCTTTACTTAAAGAGTCTTTTTTTACCCAAAATGTATAAGATACATTTTTCCATACAGTATCATATGTATCAGTTTTTTCTCCTAGAACTTTTGGTTTTATAGTTTTGTTATCATCAAGTACTAAATAAAAAATTCTTTTCCCTGCATCTTTAAAAAGTACATTTTCAAAACCATAAGCAGCCCAACCACTTACTTTTACTTTTTTAAAGTTACCTTTTTCTTTTAAAACTTCCACTGGTGTAGCTGTGTCAATCTTTCCTATCTCTTTTTTTGCATTTGGAGTTATAAATACTTGCCCATCATTTTTCAAATAAGCATTTTGTCCTGCAAAAAGTAGTGAGTTTGAAAAAATTAAACCAATTAAGATTAAGCTTCTCTTTTTCATAGTTTTTCCTTAATTTTTTTACTTAAAGTTATTGTATAAGTAAAGTGTGAATAAACTATGAATTTTTTATTCTATTTAGATTTTAAGTAAGTATCCAATACCTTGGATATTTTCAATAAGTTCTTGATAAGTTTTTTTACGAAGTTTTTTTATGTATGCTCTTATAACCTCTTGAGTAGCACCTTTTTCTTGCCATACAAAGTTTTCAATCATTTCATATGTTACAACATGCGTTTTATTATGTACTAATACTTCTAAGAGTTTTTTTTCTAACTTTGTTAATGAAATTAATTCTTCTTTGTAAAATAATTCTTTATTTTTTACTGAATATGAGAAACCTTCACCTAATTCTATTATCTCTTCATTGATATTTTGTTGTCCCATAACCATTTGAATAGTTGTAAGTAGTTGTTTTTTCTCAAAAGGTTTTTTAAGTAAAAAACTATTTGTAAGATTTATCGCATCAAGAATATTTTCATCTGTATCATATGCAGTTAAAAAAATCACAGGAATAGTTGAGTTATATTCTCTTATTTTTTTCAACATCTTAAGTCCACTCATCTTTTGCATATTTATATCAGAAAGTATTAAATCAATATCATGTGAAAGAAACTTTTCTAAGCCTTCTGCTCCATTCTTTGCTTCTACTATACTATTTACATATTTATAAATGGAACGCTGAATTATAAACCTTAAATCTTCTTCATCTTCAACAAGTAAAACCTTTGTGCTTTTTAGAATATTTTCAAGTTTTCTAATCATCTACTTTCCTTTAATTCAATTACAAAAGAAGTTGGATTTTTATTGCTTTCAAGAAAAATCTTTCCATCCATTTTATCTTCTATTAAAAGTTTACATAAATGCAAGCCTGTCCCTGTACCCTTATCACCTTTTGTTGTAAATGAAGAGTTAAAGATATCTATTATTTTTGATGAATCTACTCCATTTCCATTATCTTCAAATCTTATTATAATATTATTATCATGCTTTTCTAAATAAATAGAAATTTGTGCTTTGTCAAAATCACTATCATTAATCTTTTCTACAAGTGCATCTTTTGAATTAGATATTAAATTTAATATTACTTGCTTTAAGTATGTTGGATAACCATAAATTTTATAGTTATACTCTTTATTATAGTAAAAATTTATAGAAATTGAGTTCATTTTAATCAAAGCTGAACTAATATTTATTATTTCATCTATTGTTTGAACTAAATCAAACTCTTTTTGCTTTAGTTGTTCCTTATAAAAACTTCTAAAAGCATCCATAGTTTCACTCATTAATTCTATATTTGTTCTAGAACGAGAAATGTATTCATCTATATCTTCAAAATCTTTTTCTTGAATCTTTTCATCAATATTATTTATTAGAAGAAGAAGTGAGCTTAAAGGTTGTTTCCATTGATGTGAAATTGCGCTAACCATTTCTCCTAAAGCAATCATCTTACTATTTTGTATAAATATCTTTTCTTGTTTTAGTTTATTTTTTTCTATTAATCTTTCATTTGTAATATTATTTACTGTTACAATAATTCCCTCAAAATAACGATTCGCTTTTAATAAAGGAGTAACTTGAAAATTATAGATTTGTTCATCACCGATTTTATAAGTTGCTATATTTTCAGGATTTTGTTTTGCTAAATTAAAAAAGTGTGTATCTTTATCAAAATAGTTTTTTTGTCCTATTCTATGAGGTATCTTCAAGATATTTTTTTCATATAAAGATTTGTTTCCAAGTGAAAATATTTTTTCATAAAATTTATTTATAAAAACTATATGCCCTTCTTTATCAGTCATTAAAACTCCCCAACTAGAGCTTTTAGCAAATAGTTCCAATAAATTTTTATTTCTTAAAAGTTTTCTTTGAATAGAAGATAGATAAATTACTACTAATATTCCAACTAACATTAAAAACGCAGCAATTAAAAGATTTTTGAATAATTCTTTATTTATATTTTGGAAAATTTTCTTTTCACTTAATACGGTGATAAATATCCAATCACTATTTTCTAAAGAGTCATAAGTGAATATATAATTCTCACCTTCTATTTTATATATATTCACTCCCGATGAATTTTGTGAGAAATCTTTGCTTATTTGTTTTAAAAATTTTTCATCAATATTAAAACTAAATTTTTTAGGTTGCAATACAACATCACCGTCATTTGACATCATAAAGGCAAAACCTTCTTTTACAGGTAATAAAGATAAAATATCATGTCTAAAATCATCGATTTTTATATCACTTGATAATACAGCATATAGTTTGTCATTTACAAATAATGGTGTTGCAATTGAAATAACATTTGAATCTAAATCTGAATCCAAATATGGTTTTGTAACAACTATAGATTTTGCTTGTTCTACTTGTTTGTACCATTTTCTTTTTGTTACTTTATACCAACTTGGTGCTATCCAATTAATACCTGTAATAAAATAATCATCATAATAACCTATATATACACTTCTAAAATCCCCATTTAAAATAGCTAAAGCTAATGTTTCTTTTATAAGAGTATAATTTTTTTCTCTATCTTTTTTCTTTATATAATTTGCAGTTGATTTTATAATTCTTTTTTTCTGTAAAAGTTTTTCATCAATTTTTGATTTATACGCTTTTACAAGTTTTATTTGATTTTGAGTGGTTGAGTTTAATAAAAACTCTTTATTGCTAGTATAATTTGAGTAAACAATATAAATATATACACATAAGCTTATGATAAATAAAAAGACTAAGATTAAATACTTTTTTGTATATAATTTTACATCACTCATTATTACTCTTTTAATCTTTTAATAAATCTTTTAAACTATCCTTTGGATTTTTACCCTCTAATATAGAGTAGACTTCATTTGCTATTGGCGTATAAATTTTATGCTTTTTATTTAAAGAATTAATTGCATAAGATGTTTTAACGCCCTCTGCTACTTCTCCTAATTCTTCTAGTATTTCATCAAGTGTTTTATTATTTGCAAGTCCAAGCCCTACTCTAAAATTACGACTCAATTCACTACTCGCAGTTAAAAAAAGATCCCCTGCACCACTTAATCCAATAAATGTTTCCATTTTTGCACCAAAATGGCTACCAAATCTTTGCATTTCTACTAAGCCTCTTGAGATTAATGAAACCCTTGCATTATTTCCAAGATTCATTCCCTCACATATTCCACTTGCAATTGCAAGTACATTTTTATAAGCACCACATATTTCTGCACCTATAACATCATCACTATAATATGTTTTAATAAAATCAGGGAATAGTTTTTCAAATTCAATAAAAATTTGTTTATTTAAACTATTTAAAACAAGAGCACATGGTAAGCCTTTTATTACCTCTGCTGCAAAAGAAGGTCCTGAAATAAAACCTAAGTTTTCACTAGGAATAAACTCTTCATATATTTCATTTAAGAACTTTCCTGTACTAGCTTCAATACCTTTTGAAGCTACAAGTATTTTTTGGCCTTTAAACTCAAAGTGTTCGTCTAACCATTGTCTAATTTGTTGTGCAGGAATAGCTATTATAAGATATTCACAACTCAGAGCTGTATTTAAATCTACAAAATTATTTATATCTCTTTTTGTTCTTGAAGTAATATAACACTTTTGTTTTTGACCAAGGGCAAAATGAAGTGCTTGTCCCCACTTCCCTGCTCCTATTACTGCTACTGAGTTTTTTTGCATTATGATAATCTTTGTTTTAAAAGTTCATTTACTTTTTGTGGATTTGCACTACCTTTAGATGCTTTCATTGTTTGACCAACAAAAAATCCAAATAGTTTATCTTTCCCACTTTTATATTGTTCTACTTTATCTTCATTGGCTGCAAGTATCCCATCAATAATTTCAAGTATTGCTCCATCATCAGATACTTGTTTTAATCCAAGTTCATCAATAACTGAATCTACTTGCATCTCAGGTTTTTCCATTAAGTAATCAAGTACTTCTTTAGCAGCTTTTCCTGAAATAGTTCCATCTTCAATTGCTTTTACAATAGAAGCTAATTTTTTAGCTTTCACAGGAGAGTTTTCTAAGCTTACACCCTCTCCAAATCTTGCTGGTAACTCAACAGTTAACCATGTTGCTGCATTTTTACCACTGATATTCTCTTCCATCATTTCATCAAAGAAGTTTGCAGTTTCTAATGAAGAAGTAATAACAGATGCATCATAATCTTTAATTTTGAAATCACTTACAAATCTAGCTTTTTTCTCATCTGGAAGTTCAGGAATTTTTGAATATTTTTCCATCATTTCATCTGTAATAATAACAGGCAAAAGATCTGGATCTGGGAAATATCTATAATCAGCAGCATCTTCTTTACCTCTCATAGATCTAGTTTCACCTTTTTCTGGATCAAATAGTCTTGTTTCTTGAACTACTTCTTTTTCATAAAAACCATCTTCCCAAGCTTCAATTTGTCTTTGAACTTCATATTTAATTGCTTTTTCAATAAACTTAAATGAGTTCATATTTTTAATTTCGCATCTTGTATAAAGCTTATCATCACCTTTTGGTCTAATAGATACATTTACATCACATCTGAAACTTCCCTCTTGCATATTAGCATCACTAATACCCAAGTATCTTACAATAGAATGAAGCTTTTTAAGATATAAAATAGCCTCTTCAGAGCTTCTCATATCAGGTTCTGAAACTATCTCAAGAAGTGGTGTTCCAGCTCTATTTAAATCCACATGAGAAACATCCCCTACATGGATACTTTTTCCTGCATCATTTTCTAAGTGAGCTCTTGTAACTCCAATTTTTTTATTTGTTCCATCTTCAAAGTCAATAACAAGTTCTCCAAGTCCTACAACAGGAACTTCAAACTGAGAGATTTGATAACCACTTGGTAAATCTGGATAAAAATAGTTTTTTCTATTAAAAATTGATTTTTTATTTATTTGTGATTTAAGTGCAGTTCCTAGCATAATAGCTTTATGAACTGCTTCTTTATTTAATACAGGAAGTGCTCCTGGAAGTCCTAAACAAGTAGGACAAACATTTGTATTTGGTTCTTCACCAAAACTTGTCGCACAAGAACAAAATAGTTTACTATTTGTATTTAATTGAACATGTACTTCTAATCCTATAATAACTTCAAACATCTATTTCCTTTTATCTTACAACTTTTATATTAGCAGTTAGTTTTAATTTCTCAAAATACTCTTTTAAGAAGTTTTGTTCTCTTTTTTGCATTAATACTGTAAAAATCTTATCTTTTACATCTTCAAAAGCTAAAGTATTAACACCTTTCTTTTGTGTAACCAATAAAGTCACATATTGTTTATCTGCAGTGATAATTGGTGTAAATTGATTTATTTTAGTATCATTTAAAAGAAATCTCATTTGTGAATTTAACTTTTCTTGATCAAGTGAAATATTACTTTTTGATACTTCATTGTTTACAGTCAGAGGATTATTTTGAATTTCTAATAATGCTTTTTTATTATTTGAAGCATATTGAACCACATCAATCGTTTTTGCTGTAGTAAATTGATTTTTATTATTTTTATAATATATTTTTAAATCTTCTTGAGTGGCAATTTTTAGATTCCCTCTTACAAGTTGACCTATTAATTTCTCTCTTTGTATTCTTTTTCTTATTTCATCTTCATAAGCATCATAATTTTTATATTTTTGCTTAACAACTGATTTAAAAGTATATAAATCCATACCATTTGATGCTGCAATTTTTTCTAAATAGTTATTTACATCAAAGATATCTACATTGATATTTTTCTCTTGAAGTAATTGCTCATATAATGCTTCATCTATTAAAGAACTAACTGCCTCTTTTTTACTAACTTTTGATTCAACCATTCGCTTATCAATATCATAAAGTGTAATTGGTTCATCATTAACAACTAATGCAACTGCATCAACTAAACCTGCAAAACTTATAGTTGTTGATAATAAAAGTATACCTAATAGCTTTTTCATAATCTAATCCCTTTATCTTAAAAGTGATATTTTACCAAAAAAATAGTAAATATCACTTTTATGAAGAAATATTTAAGAAAATTACTTTTTATTTAGCCTTTGAACACTTATTTATTAAGTAAAAAATTGAATTATAATCAATCCCTGAATATTCACTAAGTCCTATCTCACAAGTTTTAGAAGTTGAAAAGGCATATTTTGCATCTTTTACACTTTTTGGAAGATTTCTTAGTGCACTTTGATTTAGTTCTGGATAACTAAAGCCTCTATCTCCTGCAAATCCACAGCATGTAACATCTGAGGGAACTATAACTTTTGATGAACACATATTTGCAAGTTTAATAAACTTTTCATGTAATCCCATTTTTCTTGAAGAACAAGTTGTATGAATAGTAATTGCCTCATCAATTTTTTCAAGCTCTAATTTATCAACTAAATGTTCTAATGCAAACTCAATTGGTTCATATAAATCTAAATTTGAGTTAAAACTCTCCATCATTTTTTTAGTACAAGGACTAGTATCACAAAGAATTGGATATTGGCCATTATTACTAGCTTCATTTAGTGCTGTTTCTAATTCATCTGATTTTATTTTTGCTTGTTTTGTAAAACCTTTTGATGAAAAAGGCATACCACAGCATAAATTATCAATTTGTTTTGGAAATATAATTTCAAAACCTGCTTTTTGAAGTAGTTCTACTGTTGTATCAAAAAGTTCTTTTTCTTCTTTACTTGCACTACTTAATCCCATAGTTCTGTTAATACATGATGGGAAATATACAACTTTTAAACTATTTGCTTTTTGCTCAATTCTTGTATTTATTGAGATACCTTTTGGTAAATGTTCACTCCATCTTGGAATTTTATCACTTGATATTTTTCTAAGTCCTGATGTTAAGCCACTCATTAAACTTGTACCTAAAATAGTGTGTGTTAAATTTGCTGCTTTTAAACCAAACTTCATTCCTGTTAATGTAGCTGAAAAATTGTTTGTAATAACATTTGCAACTTTATTTTGAGTACTGCTTACTTGTTCATGTCTTAAGTACTTTGTTAAACTTCCTGTATCAATTCCAACAGGACAGGCAGTTGAGCATAAACTACATGTAGCACATGTTTCTATTCCATCATATTGATATAGTTGTTTTAACTCTTTTGCTTTTTTTAGATTGTGTTCTTCATCTTCAAGTCTTGAAATTTCTCTATTTATAACTATTCTTTGTCTTGGAGTTAATGTTAAAACATTTGATGGACATACAGGTTCACAAAAACCACACTCAATACATTTATCAACTAAATCATTTGTTTTTGGAAGTGGTTTTAGATTTTTTATGTGGGCTTTTTTATCATCATTGATGATTACCCCTGGATTTAAAATATTATTTGGATCAAATAAGCTTTTAATTTTTTTCATCATTTCATAAGCTGTATTACCCCACTCTAATTCAACAAAAGCAGCCATATTTCTACCTGTTCCATGCTCTGCTTTTAAACTTCCTTGGTATTGCACAGCAACAAGTTGTGTAACATCATACATAAAGTCATCATATCTTTGAATCTCTTCTTGTGTTGAAAAATCTTGTGTAAAAACAAAGTGTAAATTACCCTCTAAAGCATGTCCAAAAATTAAAGCTTCATTGTATTTATGTTGCTTAAATAATCCTTGAAGTTTTAATGTTCCTTCTGCTAAATACTCAATAGGAAATGCAATATCTTCAATAATAACAGTTGTACCTATTTTTCTTACTGCTCCAACTGCTGGAAAAAGTCCTTTTCTAATCTTCCAATATTGAGTATACTCTTCAACATCTTTTGTAAAATAAAGCTCTTTTGCTAAAGAAAACTCTTTTAAACTATCTTCAATTTGCTTAATTTGAGTATCTAACTCTTTATCACTTTTTGCTCTTGTTTCAATTAATAAAGCTGTAACATTTTCATCAAACTCTTTTATATATGAAGGCATTTTAGGATCATCTTCAATACTTGCAAGACCTGCTCTATCCATAAGTTCAACTGCATCAACACTTATTATATTTTTCTGTTTTTCAAGTTTTAATTTTGTTACTGCTTTACAGGCTTCATTTACATCTTTAAAATATACTAATGCACTTGCTTTATCTTTATAATCTTCAACTGTATAATATGTTACTTCTTTAATAAAAGCTAATGTTCCCTCACTTCCAATAATTAGATGTTGTAAAATCTCAAATTCATCTTCAAAATCAACAAGGGCATTTAAACTATACCCTGTTGTATTTTTCATTTTAAATTTTTTTCTAATTTTTGCACTTAGCTCTTCATCATCTTTTATATTTTTTGCATACATTTTTAAACTTTGCAAAAACTCTTTATGCGTTTTTGCAAACTCTGCTTTGCTATCTTCATTTCCTGTATCTAATTGTGTTCCATCACTAAAAACTAGTTTCATTGATTTTAATGTTTTGTATGAGTTTTGAGCAACTCCACAGCACATTCCAGAAGCATTATTAGCAGCAATCCCACCAATCATTGCAGAATTAATACTAGCTGGATCTGGTCCAATTTTTTTACTAAATGGTGCTAAAATATTATTTGCTTGTGCTCCTGTTAAAGAAGGTGATAATGACACATGTGATTTATCTTCAGCAATTTTAAAATCTGTCCAATTTCTTGAAGTAATAACTAAAATTGAATCACTAATTGCTTGTCCAGAAAGCGAGGTACCAGCTGCTCTGAATGTAACACTTAGTTTCATATTACAAGCTAATTGCAAAATATCTTTTACTTGTTTTGAGTTTTCAACTTTTATAACCAATTTAGGAATAAGTCTATAAAAAGAAGCATCTGTTCCATACGCTAAAGTATGTAAATCATCTGTATATATTATTTCTTGGGGTATTTTGTTTATTATTTGATTATAGAAATCTTGGTATTTTCCAGCTAACATTTGAAATCCTTAATTATATTTTATATTTTTATATGAAAATTAAGAAAGTACTATTCAAGCCTTGGCACAGTATATATTCTTTGTTGTGGGTCATCAATAAAGAAAAACATTTTATCACAACATTTAAAGATAAGGTTTTTAATAAGTTTTATAATATCTTTTTTACACACAATCTTTATCCTAAAATATTATTAGAATAAGAGATTTCTCTTATTCTAAAGACTTGGATTTATTCCAAAAAACTCTGGGAATACAGCCAATAATCCTAAAACTATTATTTGAATTAGAATAAAAGGAAGTACTCCTTTGTATATTTGCATCGTTCTAACACTTGAGGGGACAACTCCTTTTAGATAAAAAAGAGAGAATCCAAATGGTGGTGTTAAAAATGATGTTTGTAAATTCATTGCTATTAGTATAGCAAACCAAACTGGATTTATATCTAAATTTACAGCAATTGGAACTAAAATTGGAACAATAATATATGAGATTTCAACAAAATCAATAAAAAATCCTAAGATTAAAATAGCAATCATTGTAAATAAAATAAATGTCCATTTTTGATCACCTGGTAAACTTAACATAAAGTGTTCAACAAGTTCATCTCCACCTGTGTAAGTAAATACCATAGAAAAAGCTGTTGCACCAATTAAGATTGCAAATACCATTGATGTAATCTTTACTGATTCTAAAGCTGCTTCTTTTACCATACCAATAGAAAAGCTTTTATATAAAAAACTTAAAGCAATTGCACCTAAACATCCAACAGCTGATGATTCTGTAGGTGTTGCAACACCTGCAAAAATTGAACCTAAAACTAGAATTATTAATGTAAGTGAAGGAATAATATCAATCAATGCTCTTACTACTTGTTTTGATTTTTTTCCTCTACTTGGGTCTGCTGGAATTGCAGGAGCCATATCTTTTTTTACAAAAGCTACAATTAATATAAAAAGAATATAAGAAGCAACCAAAGTAAGACCAGGCCAAATAGCAGCTTTAAATAAATCACCAACAGGAACTTGAAAAACATCTCCTAAGATAATCAATACAATTGATGGAGGAATTATTTGTCCTAAAGTACCAGAAGCACAAATCGTTCCAGCTGCTAATTCTGTATTATATTTATATTTTAGCATCACAGGAAGTGAAATAACTCCCATAGCAACAACAGATGCACCAACAACACCAGTTGATGCTGCAAGTAATGACCCAACTAATACAGTTGAAATTGCAACTCCACCTCTAATTTCTCCAAATAAAAATCCCATAGATTCTAAAAGTCTTTCTGCAAGTCCTGTTTTTTGAAGAACAATTCCCATAAAAATAAACATTGGTACTGCCATTAAAATAGTATTATTCATAATAGACCAAATTCTATGTGGCATAAAATCAAACATATACATACCCTCAGTTAAACCTTCTGATATAATTGCAGTAATTCCCATACTAGCATCAGCATATGTATATATTTCAACAATTCCAGCAATTAATCCAAATAAAACTGAAACAGCACCAAAAGTAAAAGCAACAGGAAAACCAATTAACAGCATAAATAGTGCTGTAAAAAACATTATTATACCAATCATTATTTATCTCCTGTTTTTCTTGTTATCTCTTCTTTATATTTTTGAGCTTCATGGGCGATTGAATGGTCTTCATACTCATGTAAACCTAAATATATATTCAAATTTCTAATAAAAAATCCCACTGATGTTATAATCAAAAGAGAAAATGATATTGGAATCATAGCTTTGATTATCCATCTATGAGTTAATCCACCTGGATCACCTGAAATTTCATTGAATTCATAAGCTTCTTGCGCAAAACCTATTGATGAAAAAATAACTAAAAGTGTAATAGGTAAAATAAATGTTATTACTCCAATCATATTAATAATTGCTTTTTTCTTTGGTTTTAATCTATCATAAATCAAATCAACTCTTACATGTCCATCTTCTTTTAATGTATAAGAAACTCCAAATAATATTACAACAGAAAAAAGATGCCACTCCATTTCTTGCATTGCAATATCTCCTGTATTAAATAGATACCTCATAATTGCATCATAAAATACATTTAATATCATAAGTACCAATACAATTGCAGTAAAGCCACCTATGATATTTGCGAACTTGTCAAAACCTCTCTCTAGTTTTAAAAGCATCATATTATCCTTTTTTTCTCTCTCAAATGAGTTAAATAAATGCAAATTTTACACTTATTAAATTCATCACTTATTTTAAATTTTATCTAATATATAAACTAAAAATACGTAGTTTAGAAAAACTACGTATTTTATTTGTGCAGTTTGTAAATCTTATAAGTTATCTTCTAGATATTTATAGTCTGACATCTTTGTCCATTCTCTAGCTTTTTCTAGATACTCTTTTTGAGATTTTAAAACCTCTTTTACTAAAGGACTCTCTTTTGCCTTTTCTATAAGTAGTTCATTATTTGCTTTTTTCATTGCATTGATTACATTTTTTGGTAATGTTTTGATTTTTACATTTGGATAGTCTGTTGAAATTTTTGACCATGCAACAGCATTCATATGATAATTTTGAATATACATATCATAAGCAGCAACTTTCATAGCAGTTATTAAGATTTTTTGTAAATCTTTTGGTAATCTTTTAAATTGTCTTTCATTTACTAAAAACTGTAATTCAGTTGCTGGCTCATGCCATCCAGTATAATAATATGGAGCAATTTTATGAAAACCCATTTTTACATCCATTGATGGACTTACCCACTCTAATGCATCAATAGTTCCTCTTTCTAAAGAAGTATAAAGTTCACCAGGAGCAATATTTGTAACAGTAACACCAAGTTTAGCTAAAACTTCTCCTGCAAAGCCTGGAATTCTCATCTTAAGACCTTTTAGATCTTCAAGTGAATTAATCTCTTTTTTAAACCATCCACCCATTTGATTTCCTGAATTTCCTCCAGGGAATGATAATACTTTATGTCTTTTATATGCTTTTTGCATTAGTTCTAATCCACCACCATAATAAAACCATGCATACTGTTCAGGTGCTGTCATACCAAATGGCATTGTAGTAAATGGTAAAGTATTTATATCTTTACCTTTCCAATAATATGAAGCAGAATGACCCATTTCATATTGACCACCTTTTACCATATCTAAAATACCTAAAGGTGCTTTATGCTTATTTGCAGCATCAACTCTAATATCTAATCTACCATTAGACATCTCTTTTGCTAATTTTGCCATATTTGTTGGAGCATCAATAAATGGAGATAAAGTTGAACCCCAAGTAGTTGCCAATTTCCACTTATAAACTTTATCTTTCGCAAATGCTGCTGTGCTTAGTCCCGCAACTAAAGCAGAAGCAACAAGTAATTTTGTTGTCGTTTTTAACATCTTAACATCCCCTTTTATGTTGTATTGACACAAATTGTAACTACTTGATATGATAATAATATGATATTTTGGAATTATTATGTAATTTTTATGTAGTTTTAAAAATATACCCCGTATCAACTACAGTTTCTATATATTTGTTAGAAAGTACTTTTCTTAGACGTCTAATAAGACTTCGAATAGATTCTAATGAAGCGAAACTTCCTTCCCAAACATAATTTTGTATTGTGTCATATGATAAAACTTGATTTCGTTTTGTTAAAAATAGATTTAATAAAAGTCTCTCTTTTTTTGTTAAACGTTGAGGTTGATTCTCTAAGTAAACAACTGATGATTTATAATCAAAATAGCAGCTTTCATCAAAATATATTAAATCATTCTTTATTTTACAAAGTCTTTCAACTTTAATTTCAAGCTCATCTATAAAAAATGGTTTTTTTAAATAATCACTACAGCCAAAATTATATGACTCTTTAATTACTTCTAATTCAATTGATGCACTAATAATTATAACTGGAACCTCATCATAAAATTCTCTAATTTTTTTAAGTATTTTTATTCCATCAATATTTGGTACATTAATATCTAAAATAAAACAGCTAAATCCTTCTGTTATGTTATTATATGCTTCATTTCCATCTACATATGAATCAACTTTATATCCTTTGAGTTTCAATCTCTTACTTATTATTTGATTTAGCTTTTTATTATCTTCTAGAAGTAATATATTCATATTCTAATCCTTTTTAAAAGGTACTTTAATTGTAAATACCACTTTATTGTCTATATTCTTTACTTTTATCTTACCTTGCATTTTATCTTCAACTATTACTTTTGCCATGTAAAGTCCTATTCCTGTTCCATCTTTTTTTGTAGTAAAATATGGTTCAAATATTGAAGATATTATTTTTTCATCAATTTTTCCACCATCATCAATTATCTCTATTTTATTATACTCCTTTGACTTAGAGATATTTATAATAATATTTCCTTTAGTATTTTCTTTCAATAAATTTTCAAGTATTTTTGTTTTTGCATTATTAATCAAGTTTAATAATACTTGTTTAAACTCATTTTCATATCCATAAACAACTAAATCTTCACCATTTATATAGTTAAATTTCATATTTATATTTGAGTAAAATACCTGTTTTCCTATTATTTCATTTATTTCATCAAGAGCTTTTTTTATAGGAAAAGTTACTTTTTTAGTTGAAGGTTTTAAAAAGTTTCTAAAATCATTTAATGTTGTTGACATATATTTTATTTGAACCATTGAATCATTTACAAACTCTTTTACTTGACAATCTTTTAATTCATCTAATAAATATGAAGTTTGTATATCTTGTATTTGAGCAGACAGTTCAACTAAAGGTTCATTCCATTGATGAGCAATTGCTGCAACCATATCTCCCATTTCTGCTAATTTACTTTGTTGAATTAGAAATTGTTTTTGCTGTACTCTTTCTGTAATATCATCCATTATACAAACTATTCCACCTATTCTTCCATCTATATTTTTATATACTGCTTTATTTAAAATGAAATATTTTATTTTTTGATTACTAAAATGAAGTGCCATTTCAGAAGTGTCTGTTTTTAGAGTTTTTAAAAGTTTATCATCAATCTTTGTATTCTTAACTGCAATATCATGTGGAAAAAAATCAAAAGCTGTTTTACCAATTACACTACTTTTTGAAAGTTCCATCAAATTTGCAAAAGCTAAATTTGAGCCTATAAACTTACCATCAACATTTTTATAATAGATTGCATTTGGAATGGTATCTAGTAATACTTTATCAAATTCTAATCTATTTGATAAATCCCTTTGAAGTTTTTTTCTTCTATTTATATTTGCTTTCATTAAGATTATTAAAATTACAAAAATAAGCATTGTTGCAATAGTTATATTAACAAGTAGTTTATATTTTCGATAAAAAGAAAAAGGTTTATTTACAATAACAAAATCATCAACATAGTCTTCTATTTTTATATCAAATTTTTTCAATTCATTAAAATCAAAAATATACTCATTGGGTGACTTTCTTAAAATTGGTATTTCTGTTATTTTCTTTCCATTTAAAACTTCTAATACCATTTTTGAAACGGCATCACCTTGAGCTTGTGCAGAAGTTAAAAGCCCTCCAATTACTCCATAATTTAAATAAAAATCCCAAAGACCATATATTGGGACATGAGAAAAACTTTTTATATGTTCTAAACTCTCTTTATATGTAAAAAACTTTCCTGTTTTATCTTTAAATAGAAGCACAAAAAGTAAAGCTGTATTATTATTTGTATTAGATACATATTTTTTTAAATCATTCATTTGCATATCATCAATATATTCAACTTCAAATTTATTGTTGAACTTAGGAATAATTTTTTTTAAATCATCTTTCATGATAAGTCCTGTTTTTGACTTATCATTTATTATTATTAATTTGTCTAGTTTTGGATGAATCTTTGAAATTAATTCAAAATTCTTTTTTAAATCAACTTGTTCAATTACTCCACTTATATATTTTCTCATTCCATTTTTTTCAATAAGTTTTTCATCAAAATAGTTTATTCCAGAAAATAAAATTGGTGTTTTTGGAAATAGTTTTTTTTGATATTCAACTAAAAACTCCAAAGCAGAATTATCACTTGCAATTATTACATCAAATTTTCTATTTTTAAACTGCTCTTTATAAAGTTCGTATAGTTTTTGGAAATAGTTATCATTAGATACTTTTTTAGTATCCATATATATTGTTGTTAGATTTATATTTGAGTATTTTTCAAAGTTTTTTTCAATTGCTTTTGAAATATCATCAGTCCACTTATAACCTTTATGATATGAATGAAGTAATAAAACTTCTTTTGAAGGCTCTTGTGCAAATAAATATATACTAAGTAATAGGCTTAAAACTAATATCTTTTTCAAAATATAATCCTTTAAACCTATATTATATCATTATGAAATAAAAATTACATATCCTGACTTTGGTCCATGTGCTCCAATTACTAAAGATTGTTCAATATCAGCAGTTTTTGAAGGTCCACTTACAAATACTCCATAACCAGCTTTATCAAAAGATATTTTTTCATATGCTTCATGCATATTATTTAAAATATCCTCTTTTTTAACTACAATTACAATATTTTCAGAAATAAAATATAAACCTCTATGTCTATTTTCTTCATTTTTTAGCCAAACAGCACCATTTTCAGCTACTGCAAAATTTCCATTTACAACACATAATTCAATATCTTTTAAATTATGTATATCATCTTGGGCATTTGAATCAAATGTTCCTAAAGAACACTCTTTAACATTTGTTGCAACTATTTTTACTTCTGGATAAAGCTTTTTAATTGTTTCATCTAACTCTTCTTTTTTTATATCTAAAGCTTTACCACCTACATTTTCAAGCATTTTTGAAAACATTGAGAATTTATCATCAAATGTAATTCCGAAATTATCATATGATGGTAAAGTTGCATCATTTACTACATTGTTTTGTCTAATTTGTGATAGGATTTGCTCTTTACTTGTCATCTTCTAATCCTTTTTTATATAGTTCTTTGAAGCTATTTTTTGGCATTTGTGGTAAGTCTCTTTGTTTTCCCCAAACATTTGCTTTATTATAAATAAATGATTTTGGAAGTATTGGAACTACTTTTCTTGCTACTTTTCCTGCAATATCAAATAAAGTTGGATGAGACATCAACCAAGATGTAGCTTTCATAGCAAATTTTTTCTTAGGATCAATAATATCTTGTGCTGTTAAATCTTGTCTATGATTATATAATTGTGAATCTAAATCAATTTTTACTGGACAAACATGAGAACAAGAACCACAAAGTGTACAAGCAAAAGATAGTGTTTTATGCTTTTTAGGGTCTCTAAATGTTGCTAAAGTTGATCCAATTGGTCCAGGAATAACATACTCATAAGAGTGCCCTCCACTTCTTCTGTATATAGGACAAGTATTCATACATGCGCCACATCTAATACAATTTAATGCTTTTTGATACTTTTGTGATTGTAAAAAAGGTGTTCTTTTATTATCAACAATTATTATATGCATTTGTCCACCCTCAACTGCTCCAGCAAAGTGTGATGTATATGAAGTAATTGCTTGACCTGTTGCACTTCTTGCAAGTAATCTTGTAAATACTCCTAAATCTTCTAATCTTGGAATAACTTTTTCAATTCCCATAGAAGCAATATGAAGTTTTGGTAAATTTGCACCCATATCTGCATTACCTTCATTTGTGCAAACTACAATTGCGCCTGTATTTGCAATTGCAAAATTAACCCCTGTTATTCCAGCATCTGCATCTAAAAACTTTTGTCTTAAATCAGCCCTTGCAGCTCTTGTTAAATAAGTAGGGTCATAATTTCCTTTTTCTGTTCCCATTTTTTCATGAAATGTATCAGAAACATCTTGCTTTTTTAAATGAATGGCAGGAAGTACAATATGTGATGGTGGTTCTTTTCTTAATTGAACAATTCTTTCACCTAAATCTGTATCAACTACTTCAAACCCTTTACTTTCTAAATAAGGATTTAAGTGGCACTCTTCTGTTAACATAGATTTTGACTTTACAACTTTTTTAACACTGTTTTGGCTCAAGATTTTTTCTACTATTTCATTATGTTCTTTTGCATCTTTTGCCCAATGAACAGTAATTCCTTTAGCTGTTGCATTTTTTTCAAACTCTAAAAGATATTTATCAAGATTTGCCATTGTATGAGTTTTTATATTATTTCCATGCTCTCTTAATTGTTCCCATTCAGGAATTGTTTTAGTAGCTACATCTCTTTTTTCTCTTACAAACCATAATGCTTGGTCATGCCAATGCATTCTTTCATCATTTGCAACGAACTCTTTTGCATTTTGAGGGTGTTTATTACTCATATTTAACTCCTGCAAGTATTTCTACTATATGCATAACTTTAATATTTTCATTATCTCTATTAATGATTCCATCCATATGCATTAAACATGACATATCTGCTCCTGTTATTACTTGGGCATGAGAATCAAGATGATCTTTAATTCTATCTTTTCCCATAGAAACTGATATATCTTCTTCTGTTACACAAAAAGTTCCACCAAAACCACAGCACTCATCATCTCTTTTTAAACTTACAATTTCTATATCTTTTACTAATGATAATAGATTTTTCAATTTTGATTGATAAGGTATATTTAATTCACTAGCACTTCCAAGTTTAAGCATTCTATGTCCATGACATGAATTATGAATACCTACTTTATGAGGAAAACTCACATCAAACTTTTCAATTTTTATTATATCATGCAAGAATTCACAAATTTCATATATTGAAGTTTTAACTTTGTCATAATCACTATTATTCTCAAAAAATGGTGCATAGTGTTCTTTTACCATTGAAACACATGATCCACTTGGAGCAACAATGTAATCATAATCTTTGAAATTTTCTACAAACTGTTTTGCTAGTGTTTCTACATCTTTTGAACAGCCTGAATTAGCCATTGGTTGACCACAGCATGTTTGACTCATAGGGTAATCAACATCTAAGCCTTGATCTTTTAAAATTTTAAGTGTTGCCATACATATATCTGGATATAGCTCATTCATAAAACATGGGATAAATAATCCAATTTTCATGCAAACTCCTTTTAATTATGAGAAATTTTACACTAGATATATGAAAAACTTATGATATTTTCTTTCTTTAAGACATCTATGCTATTTTTCAAGGTATATGGTACAATCATTGTGTAAATATGTATCTTCAATCTTTATTTTAGTAGTAATTGTTTTACAAAAACTTAAAATTTCTTTTTGACTTACATAAGTAAAGTTATCCTCTTTTAAAAAATTAAAAACAAAACCTTTTTTACTTGAATCAAAACATTTTTGTATAAATATTTGCATATCATTGAATTCTAATAAATTCATAGCTCCACTACAAACAAAATAATCAGCTTGTGGTAATCTGTTTTTTAATACATTAAGAAGTAAAAACTCATAATCATTAAATCTTTTTTTACTTATTTGTATCATATGTTTTTCACAATCAATGCCAGTATATTTTTTAAAATCTATTTTTTTTCTTTTTAAAAAGTTCAAATATTCAGCAAATCCGCAACCTATATCAATAATAGTTGAATCTTCTAAATTATTTAAATACTTAGTAAGTACTTCAAATCTTAGATATTGAGAAAATTTTGAGTTCCAATGAACACCTCTTGCTGTTACTCCATATTTTAATGTTGACTTTTTATAAAAGGTATGATTGTCTAGTTTCATTTAGCTATTTGTTCTATTATTACGCCATTATCTTTTATAAATTTTGTTACAACATCAGAGTTTGTATGCTCATAAGCTTTATCATAAACTATTCTTTTAATACCACTTGCTATTAAATTTTTTGAACAATCTGCACAAGGTTCTAAAGTTACATAAATAGTGGCACTTTCAATACTTATTCCATTTCTTGCTGCCCAAATTATTGCATTCATTTCTGCATGAATTTCATAAGTTCTTGACCATTCATGATGGTCTTTTGTATATGCACCATCCCAATGTTCGCAACAATTTACATATCCTGCTGGTGTTCCATTATATCCTGTTGAAAGTATTCTTCCATCTTTTACTATTACTGCACCTACTTGTTTTGACACGCACTTAGATGCACTTGCTATCTCATGAGCTATATTTATAAAATTTCTATCACTTAACACTTAAACTCCATTAATTAAATTGGTTTATAATCATTTTTTTGCTACATTATAGCAAAAATTAATAAAAAAGGTACGTCATGGATTTTAAAGAGATAAAAGAATTAATTAAAGTATTTGACAAAAGTGAACTTAATAAACTAAAAATAAAAGAGAGTGATTTTGAAATTTCAATGGGTAAAGGATTTGACGGAGACATTCAAGTTTCTTCTGCACCTGTAGCACAACAAGTTGCTGCTCCTGCTCCAAGCGTAAGTGCTCCAATTGAGACATCTTGCACTACTGAAAAAAGTACTCAAACTTGTTCAGATACTATTAATTCACCAATGGTTGGAACGTTTTATACTGCACCATCACCTGATTCTTCTGCATTTGTTAAACCAGGAGATACAGTTAGAAAAGGTGATACTTTATGTATTTTAGAGGCTATGAAAATAATGAATGAAGTTGAGGCTGAGTGTGATTGTAAAATTTTAGATGTATTAGTTAACGACGCTGATCCAGTAGAATTTGATATGCCACTGTTTACAATTGAAAAACTTTAGGAAAGAGCTAGTATGGCTGAAATAAAGAAAATTTTAATTGCTAATAGAGGTGAAATTGTTCAAAGAGCAATTAGAACAATTAGAGAAATGGGAAAAAAGTCTGTTGTAATTTATAGTGCAGGTGATAAAAATGCATCTTACTTAAAACACGCAGATGAAGCAGTTTGTATTGGTCCAGCAAGATCTAATGAATCATATTTAAATATTCCAGCAATTATCACAGCAGCTGAGATGACTGGAAGTGATGCAATTTTCCCAGGTTATGGTTTCTTATCAGAAAACCAAGATTTTGTTGAAATTTGTAGATTACATGGTATTAAATTTATTGGTCCATCTGTTGAAGTAATGGAAAAAATGGCTGATAAATCAAAAGCTAAAGATGAAATGGTAAGAGCAGGGGTTCCTGTTGTACCAGGTAGTAAAGGCGCTATTCATTCACTAGAAGAGGGTAAAAAAGTTGCAAAAGAAATAGGTTATCCTATCATGGCTAAAGCTGCTGCTGGTGGCGGTGGTAGAGGAATGAGACTTATAAATGAAGAGTCTGAATTTGATCAACTATTTATGGCAGCTTCATCAGAAGCACTTGCTGCCTTTGGTGATGGAACAATGTATTTAGAAAGATTTATCAACAACCCAAGACATATTGAAGTTCAAGTTGTTGGAGATTCTCATGGAAATGCAATTCATATTGGTGAAAGAGATTGTTCATTACAAAGAAGACACCAAAAAGTTATTGAAGAATCACCTGCTATTTTATTAAATGATGAAACAAGAAGACAACTTCATGAAGTTGCAGTAAAAGCTACAAAATACTTAGAGTATGAGGGAGCAGGAACATTTGAATTCTTAGCAGATGATAAACAAAACTTTTACTTTATGGAAATGAATACAAGACTTCAAGTAGAACATCCTGTTTCAGAAATGGTTTCTGGAATTGATATAGTTGAACTAATGATTAGAGTTGCAGAGGGTGAAAAAGTTCCTCCACAAGAAGAAGTTAAATTTAGAGGTCATGCAATTGAGTGTAGAATTACAGCAGAAGATCCTATTTCTTTCTTACCTTGTCCTGGAAAAGTAAAACAATGGATGGTTCCTGGTGGAAGAAATGTAAGAGTTGATTCTCACGTTTATACAAACTATGATGTTCCTCCATATTATGACTCAATGATTGGGAAACTAATTGTTTGGGGAAGAGATAGAGATAAAGCTATAAATATTATGAAAAGAGCATTAAATGAGTTTGAAGTTGAAGGTATTAAAACTACTATTCCATTTCATATGAAGATGATGCAAAACGAAGACTTTAAAAACAACAACTACGATACAAAATACTTAGAAAACTACAAAGGTTAAAAGTAGGGCATTAAGCCTTACTTTTACTCTAAAGCTTAAATTTATATAAATTTAGCTATAATCAGACAATTATACACAGTTATATACCTATTTTACTTTGATTTCAACTCAGAGATTTTAAATTATTGACATCCAATTATTTATCATAGATTTTTTTAAAAAGAACAAAAGAAGTTATATAAAGTGTATTTTAAATTCAAATATACGAAGGTAAGAAGTGACTTTTCAAGAGTTCAATTTCAAAACAAATTTACAAAAATCAATTGATGATGCAGGCTTTAAAGAGCCAAGTCCAATTCAAAAAGATGCAATTCCAGTTATTTTAGAAGGTAAAGACATAGTTGGTCAAGCCCACACAGGTACAGGAAAAACAGCAGCATTTGGACTACCAATTTTAAATATGATGAAATGTAACAAAGAAGTAGAAGCTGTAGTAATCGTTCCAACAAGAGAACTTGCAATGCAAGTTTCAGATGAATTATTTAAGTTTGGAAAATATTTAGATATAAATACAGCAACAGTTTATGGTGGACAATCTTATAGCAGACAACTAAAGCATATCTCTAATGCATCAATTTTAGTTGCAACACCAGGAAGATTTTTAGATTTACTAAGAGATAAAAAAATCAATATTAAACCAAATTATGTAATCCTTGATGAAGCAGATGAAATGCTTGATATGGGGTTCTTAGATGATATTAAAGAAATCTTTACTTATATGCCTAAGCAAAGACAAACATTAATGTTTTCAGCAACTATGCCAAATGCAATTAAACAATTAGCAAAAACAATCTTAAATGAACCAGAGTTTATTACAGTTACAACAAGTGAAATAACAAACTCAAAAATTAAACAAGCATTTTATGTTGTTGATGAATATGAAAGAGATGATGCACTTATTAGATTGTATGATTATAAAAATCCTGATAAATCAATTATTTTTTGTAGAACAAAAAAAGAAGTAGATAGACTTTCTACATTTTTAGTATCTCAAGGTTTTGGTGCTAAAGGTCTTCATGGAGATATGGAGCAAAGACAAAGAGAAGAAGCAATTAATGCCTTTAAAAAAGGTAGACTTGATGTTTTAATTGCTACAGATGTAGCTGCTCGTGGACTTGATGTAAATGATGTAACACATGTATTTAATTATCATTTACCTTTTGATTCTGAAAGTTATGTTCATAGAATTGGAAGAACAGGTCGTGCAGGAAAAGAAGGTGTTGCTGTTTCTATTGTAACTCCACATGAATTTAGAATGCTTCAAAAGATTCAAAAATCTACTGGTGGAAGATTAGAAGCTAAGACGATTCCAAATATTAAATCTGTAAAAGATAAAAAAACAAATTCACTTGTTGAAAAAATCAAAGCACACAAAGTTGATGATTCAGCATTATTAATTATTGAAAACTTAAAAGAAGAGTATGATATTTCTACAATTGCATTTAAACTAGCTTCAATGCTTACAAGTGCTACTTCTGTAAAAGGAAGCAATACAATTGGTAAATCTCATAAAGATATTGAAAAGTTAATTGAAAGTGCTGTTAGAAATAGTAGTAGAAATAATGATAAAAGAGGCGGACAAAGAAGAAGAGGTCCAAGAAGTGGAGGATTTAAAAATAATAGAAATAAATCTTCTAGTTCATCTTCATCTTCAAATAGAAGACGAAGAAGCTAGATAAATAAAGAAGATTTTCTTCTTTATTTATTATAATATTTAATAACAGCTCTTTTTGCTCTTTTATAAGCAGCTTTTGTATCTCTACCAAAACCTCTAAATACCCCATCTTTATTGAAAAATTCTACCATTTCAAGTTTACCTTTTTTAGTATCAACAACTCTAAAGATATTGAAATCTTGTTTCATTTTTTCAATTTTAGGAATATCGTTGTTTGTCAAAATTCTTATGCTTAACATAACTACTCCTTTATGTGTTTTGTCTATATTTTATTGGCATTATATATATAAAATCTTAAAGAAAGATTAATTTCTTATTCTGTAATATTGTTTAAAATGGAGTAAATTTTCAAATTATAAAAGAATAATATATAGACAACTTGAATATTATAAATATTTTATCCATATAATTTTTAAGCTTATTTAAAGGTTATGTAAAGAATTATCCATTACAATACTAAACAAATTAAATTACAAAATGGTTACGTAAAGGGTTACATTGGACTTTGAAACTATCAATAAGATGGATAAAGCTACAGACAAGACACTTCCGGGCTTTGCTAAACTATCACTAGGACTTCTATTTATAGTTGTTGTCTTTTTATGGAGTTATACCTCACATGGTAATGTTCCTAATAATTCATTTTTGATTATTGGAGCTGTTTTTGGAGCCTATATGGCTATGAATATTGGTGCAAATGATGTTGCTAATAATGTAGGTCCAGCAGTTGGTTCAAAAGCAATAACAATGTTTTGGGCAATTGTTATTGCAGCAATTTTTGAAGCAGCAGGTGCATTAATTGCTGGTGGAGAAGTTGTAAAAACAATAAAAAAAGGAATTATTGATCCAGCTTTAATTTCTGATCCTGAAATATTTATTTGGGCAATGACAGCAGCACTACTTTCAGCTGCACTTTGGTTAAACTTTGCAACTTCTGTTGGTGCTCCTGTATCAACAACACACTCAATTGTAGGTGGTGTTATGGGTGCAGGAATTGCAGCAGCTGGTTTTGCCATAGTTTCTTGGGGAACCATGGCTAAAATTGCAGCTTCTTGGATAATCTCCCCAGTTTTTGGTGGAGTGGTTGCGGCACTGTTTTTATTATTTATTAAAAAAAATATTATGTTTCAAAAAGATATGGTAAGCTCAGCTAAAAAGTTTGTTCCATATTTAATTGCCATTATGTCTTGGGCCTTTTCTACATATTTAATCGTAAAGGGAATAAAACATTTAATTAAAGTTAATTTTTTGACAGCTTCTTTAGTAGGATTAATAATTGCCCTTATAGTCTTCTTTGTAGTAAGACCACTAATTGAAAAATCTGCACAAAAAATTGACAATACAAGACTTGGCATTAACTCACTATTTACAATACCATTGATTTTCTCAGCAGCACTTTTATCTTTTGCTCATGGTGCAAATGATGTTGCAAATGCAATTGGTCCACTTGCTGCTATAAATGATGCAATTATTAAATCATCTGTTTCTTCACAAGTAGGAATTCCTTTTTGGGTTATGGCTGTAGGTGCATTAGGTATTGCAATAGGTTTAGCTCTTTATGGACCAAGAATCATCAAAACAGTTGGCTCAGAAATTACAGAATTAGATCAAGTAAGAGCATTTTCAATTGCAATGGCAGCAGCTATTACTGTTATTATTGCTAGTCAATTAGGACTACCTGTATCTTCAACACATATTGCAGTAGGTGGAGTATTTGGAGTAGGGTTCTTAAGAGAGTTTTTAGATTCAAGTGAATCAAAAATATTAAGTGATATTAGAAAAAAATTAAAAAAAGACAAAAAAATTCTTGATAAATATGAAGCGGAATTAATTGACTTAGAAGATAAAAATAAAAAAAGCAAATCTGAATATATTAGAGTTGTTGAACTTTATAAACTAATTGAAGAAAAAATAGAGCAAGTAAGAATTGAAAAAAGAGATTTTAAAGCTAAAAAAAGAGTTAAGTATGTAAAAAGAGATGCAATCAAAAAAATTGTTGCTGCATGGTTAATAACAGTTCCTGCAGCTGGACTTTTATCTGCATCAATATTCTTTATGATAAAAGGTATTATGTCGTAAATTTACGACATAATATCTAAATCCTAATACTTCTAAGACTAAATTATATTTTTTACTTCTTTATGATAAAATAAAATTTATTATATTATAAAGGTAACTTCATTCAAACTTTAATTTCAGTACTTCCTGTTTATTCTTTTATTGTAATTGGACTAATTTTAAAAAAAAGTTTTAAAGAAAAAATCGATGAAAAAAGCTATGTAATTTTATCTTTTTATTTTTTACAACCAATTTTAATATTTTGGGGACTAACTAAATCTCCTATTGATTATGCATTTGTAATGTCACCAATTATTTATTTATATGCAGTTTTAAGTGTTGTATTCTTTTTAATAATATTCTCAAAAAAAATATTTACTGATTCAAAAGATAGAACTATATTTATCGCTGTGTCATTAGTGGGTAATACTGGAAATATTGGTGTTCCATTAGGGATTGCTTTATTTGGTGAACAATCTGTTCCTTACACAAGTATTATAAATATTGCAAATATGTTTTTTATTTATATTTTTAGTATATATTTCTTTGCAAAAGACTCTTTTACATTAAAAAAGTCAATCTATTCAATTTTAAAACTTCCTGGACTTTGGGTTGCTTTTTTTGCTATTGCTATAAACTATTTTAATGTTCCTATTCATAAAGATATTTCAAGAACTCTTGAAATGGGAGCATATGCTTCAATGGTTATTCAATTAGTAATCTTTGGTGTATATTTAAGTGAAGTTAAAATAAGAACGATGAATTGGAAGTTATCACTTAACATTTCTTTGGTAAAACACTTTATACTTCCTGCTGTTGGAATCTTTTTTGTTTTACAAAGCGATTTAAGCTCATATGTAGCCTCTGTAGTCTTAATGCAACTAATGATACCTCTTGCAGTAAACAATGTTAATTTAGCTGCTTTATATAACTGTAAACCCTATGATGTAACTGCAAGCATATTAATCTCCACAATTACCTTTTCCTTGCTTTTATATTTTTATATTTTTATAATCAAATATTTTATAGGAGATTTTTAATGTGTGGAATATTAGGTGCAAATTTTACAAACGATAAATTCAAAAATGCAATCAAATATATAGAAAATAGAGGACCTGATTTTCAAGCTATTAAATCATTTAATAACAATACTTTTGCCCATACAAGACTTTCAATTATTGATTTGGACAATGAAGCAAACCAACCTATGGTTTTTGATGAGATTGTAATAGTTTTTAATGGTGAAATTTATAATTATCAAGAGTTAATAAAAGAGCATGATTTAAAATGTAAAACCAAATCTGATACAGAAGTTATTATAAGGCTTTATCAAAAATATGAAAAAGATTTTTTAAACTACCTAAATGGAATGTTTAGTTTTTGTATTTATAATATAAAGCAAAATAGCTTTTTTTGTGCAAGGGATAGATATGGGAAAAAACCTTTTTTCTACTACTTTGCAAATAATAAGTTTATTTTCTCTTCTTCAATAAAAGCTATCTTAGAACTTTTAGATAAAAAACCAAAATTAAATAAAGTTGCTTTATCACAATATATGCAATATTTCGTAAGTTTAGATGATAATACTTTTTATCAAGATATTAAAAAACTTGAAGCATCAAATTATCTTTTATTAAAAAATGATAGCTTGCAAATTAAGAAGTATTATAAGATTAATACATATAAAAAAATAAAAGATGAACAAACAGCTTTAAAAGATATAGAAGAGCTTTTATTTAAGAGTGTTGAGGCTAGACTAACATCAGATGTAGAAGTTGGCTCACTTTTAAGTGGAGGTATTGACAGTTCACTTATTTCTGCACTATATACTAAAATTTCTGGTAAAAAAATAAATACCTTTAGTGTGGGTTATGATGAATACAAAAATTATAGCGAATTAGAGTATGCAAATATCACTGCAAAGCACATAGGCTCAAATCATCACCCTTTAATTATCTCTCAAAAAGATTTTATAAATAGCTTTGAAGATACATTAGAAGCTTTAGAAGAACCTCACGCAGATAGCGCAGCAATTCCTTTGTATATATTAACAAAAAAAATTAAACAAATGGGAATAAAAACTGTTTTAAGCGGTGAGGGCAGTGATGAGATATTTTTAGGTTATGATAATTATGCAAAATTTTTAAAATATTATGAGTTTGAAAAAACATTAGATAAAAATCAAACACAATTTTTAAATAGTATAATCTCTGCTTTACAAAATAATACAAAAGAGAGTGAGTACTTAAGAAGAATTATAAAAAAAGAGAATGTTTATAATGGTTTTGGAGAAGTATTTACATCTATTCAGAAAAAAAAGCTATTTAAAAAAGTACCAACTTTTAAAAGTGAAACAGCAAAAAAAGATCCAGTTGACTGGATGAGTTATACAGATTTAAAAGTTTGGCTAGGGCAGGGCTTACTCAGTAAAGTTGATAAAATTTCCATGGCTAATTCTTTAGAAGTTAGAACTCCCTTTTTAGACTTTAATTTAGTAAACTATTTATTTAGTGTGGATTCAAATATAAAAGTAGGAGACACAAACAAATATTTACTTAAGAAAATTGCTTCAAAATATATACCACAAACAATCATAAATAGAACAAAAAAAGGATTTAATTCACCCTTTAATGAATGGATTCAAAATGAGTATAAAGATGAAGTTTTAAATCTAATTTTAAGAGTGAATAAACAAACAGAACTTTTTAATGATGAGTATATAAAACAAATTTATAATTTAGCAAAAAATAGAAAATTTAAACAACATTTATGGTCTTTATTTATATTTTCTAAATGGTTTGAAAAAGAGTACTTATAAATCATATATTTTTAAATCATTATTAGATATCATTTTAGAAGCTAAAATATGCGAGGGAAAAAATGAATATACTAATTCCAGTAGACTGCAACAGAAGACATGAAGCTATTATAAGTGCTATTGAAGAGTCTAATTATTGGGCTTATATTGATCTTGATGAAGGTAGAATAGTAAATTGTGACTTTTTTAAAAATAGAAAAGAAGCAAATTGCTGGATTGATCATATTATTGTAATAAATGAGACTGATTATTTAATTGATTTTAAACAAAAAAATATTTCTGTTTTAAGCGTAGATACTCAAAAAAGTATTGATGAAATTATTGAATCTTTTTTACTTGATAAATTAAAACCTATTAAATATTAATGTTAAGGTTTAATAAAAAAGATTTAAACACTTTAAATAAGATTATTAGTTCAAGAAGAGATATAAGAGGTAATAATTTTATAAATAAAAAAGTATCTAAAAAAAAGTTGAATATTATTTTAGAATCTGCTTTAAAAGCACCATCTGTTGGCTATTCACAGCCTTGGCATTTTAAAATCATTGAAGATAAAAACCTTAAAGATAAAGTATATAATCAATTTGAAATAAGTTATAAAAAGAGCTTTAAAAAGTTTGAAAATAGACCACTTTATAAAAAATTAAAACTTGAGGGAATAAAAGAATCACCTATAAATATTGCAGTTTTTTATAAAAAACCAAAAAAAGAGATTCTTGGACAAACATATATGAAAAAAAGTGGAGAATACTCTGTTGTTTGTGCTATATGCAATATGTGGTTAACAGCTAGAGCTTTAAACTTAGGTCTTGGGTGGGTATCTATCGTAAAACCAAAAAAAATAAGAAAAATACTAAATGTTTCAAAAGAGTATAAATTAATTGGATATTTATGTATTGGATATTCAAAGGATTTTTTAAAAGAGCCAGAACTTAAAACAATAGGATGGGAAAAGAAGAAAAGCTTAAAAGAGTCTATTCTAAAATAATTTTTTTAAAGGGAGAAAAATGAAAAAATTAATTGGAAAACTAGGAGTAATATCTGTTTTACTTATAGCTATGAGTATGACAGTGTTTGCAAATCAAAGAGTTTATAAACTTAAAATGGCTACTACTTGGGGTAAAACTGCAAGTCCTTTAATTGATACTTCAATAAAAATGGCTAATTTAGCAAAAGTTATGTCAAATGGTCAACTAATTATCAGAGTTGATAGTGCTAGCAAACATAAAGCACCTTTAGGTATTTTAGATATGGTTAAAGCAGGACAATATGATATTGGACATAGTGCTTCATACTATTGGAAAGGCAAAGATATAAATACTTTACCTTTTACTTCAATGCCATTTGGAATGACAGCTGCTGAACAGTATGCTTGGTTTTACCATGGTGGTGGATTAGAACTAATGCAAAAAACTTATAAGATTCATAAAGTATTATCTTTTCCAGGAGGAAATACTGGTGTTCAAATGGGAGGTTGGTTTAAAAAAGAGATTAAATCGGTAGAAGATTTAAAAGGTCTTAAAATCCGAATTCCAGGCTTTGCAGGTGAAATAATGGCAAAAGCAGGAGCATTAGTTACAAATATTGCCCCAGGTGAACTTTATACTGCTTTTGAAAGAAATACAATTGATGCCTTAGAGTGGGTTGGCCCATCAATGGATATTAATATGGGCTTTCACAAAGTTGCAAAATACTACTATACAGGATGGCATGAACCAGCTTCAGAATTGCAATTTATTGTTAATAAAAGATCTTATAAAAAGCTTCCAAAAAATCTACAAGAGATTTTAGTCTTGGCATTTAGATTAGCAGCTTATGATATGTATATTCAAAATTATGATATGAATGCAAAAGCTTGGCAAAAAATGAAAAAAGAGCATCCTCAAATAAAAGTTAAAAGCTTTCCAGAAGATGTAAAAAAACTGTTAAAAGATTCAAATAAAAAGCTAAGAGAGAGTATGGCTGCAAAATCACCACTTTTAAAAGAGATTTTTAAATCACAAGAAGATTATATGCAAAGTATTAGAGAGTGGACAATTATTTCTGATTATCAATACATAAAAGATAATTTATAAGTTATCAAAACCCAATTTAATATTGGGCTTTGATATAAAATTTACTTTTAATATAAGACTTCATTTTTACCTATAAACTTTTTATTATTTGATTCATAGACTATTGTAGTTGCTAATTTCTCAGAAGAAAGTGCTATTTCTTGTACTTGTGAGGCTATAGTTGCATTTTTTTGTGTCTTTTTATCAAGTTCATTTATTGCATTATTTATTTGAACAATACCTTTTTCTTGTTCATTACTTGAAGTAGAAACATACTCAATAATATTTAAAGTTTGCTCAATATTGTCATTTAAACTCTCATATCCATTTATCATATTATTTGAAATCTCTTTTCCATCATTTGCTTTAATTGTTGCATGTTCTACTAACTCTTTTATCTCTTTTGCTGCTTGTGCTGATCTAGTTGCTAAGTTTCTAACTTCACCTGCAACTACTGCAAAACCTTTACCTAACTCTCCAGCAGTTGCTGCTTCTACTGCTGCATTTAATGATAATATATTTGTTTGAAAAGCTATTTGGTCAATTACTGTAATTGAGTTATTTATTAAATTAACTTGCTCATTAATTTCATCCATTGATGAACTTGTTTTTAAAGCAAGTTCTTTACCCTCTTTAGTAGAAGAGCTTACCTTACTAGCTAAGCTTGTCATTTCATTCATTTTTAATGTACTATTTTTTACATTAGATGTTATTTGCTCTAAAGCAGTAGTTGTTTCTTCAAGATTTGTTGCTGTTTGTATTGAACTTTCATTTAATACATCTACATTTTTCAGTAATGTATCTGAGCTACTTTTTAATTCAACTCCTCTTCTTGTACTTTCAAGTAGCATCTTTGAAATAGATTCTCCCAATGAATCAATACCATTTAATAAGTTTTGAATTTCACCTTGTGCATTAATTGATGTTTTTTGAGTAAAATCTTCATGTTTATATTTATTAAGTGTTTTAGATGCGTGTTCTACGATATCAGCTAAAGTATCAAGCATGCTATTTAATGCATTTACTAACTCTTTTACAGATTTACTTGAACTAGTTTTTGTAACTCTCGTGCTTAAATTACCTTTTTTTATCTCATTTACTACATAATTTACATCTTTTATAACTAATGTATCTTCAAGATGATCTTTTTCTATTTTACTAATATATTCATTAAAATATTTTGCAATTTGGGCTGTTTCATCTTCTGTTTTTATCTGTATTTTAATATCTTTGTTAGATGAATCTGTAAGCTTTTTCATAGCATCTTTTAATATTTTTAGTGGAGATATAATACTTTTTGAAAGAAGAATATTAAATATAAGTATTACTACAGAAAAAATTGACATTAATGCAATAACAGTGATTATTGATTGTTTTATTGTATTATGAAAATTTTTTTGCGCCATATCTGAATTTTTTTTGATTATTTTTAATATATCAATAATAGTAAACTTCAGGTTCCTCCATGCCTTAAGCGATTTTTTCATATCATCTTTTTCTAATACTTTTTTATTAATTACTTTTTTATTTAAATCATTTGATATAAGTAAAAAATCAATTACTTTTTGTTCAAACTCCATGTACAATGAGTTATTTATTTTTTTAAATTTATTTGCAGCTTTTTGCGTATTATTAATTGCATTTTGCATAGTATTTTTTGCTTTTTTCGAGTTTGGATTTTGAAAAACTACGCCAGAAGATGAGTTATATAAAAGTCCATTGATATATATTGCATTTAATGTTTCATTTTGTTTTGCAATAGCTAATGAGTTTATATACTCCCTTGATAAAGAGTTCAATATGTTATAAATAATAACACCTGCTATTAATAAACTAAATATTATTAGTGCACTATTTAGTTTAAGTTTTAGCATTATTGAAAGTTTATTTAACATGACTATCCTTATAGCTTAATATAAGTATTTATAATACTAAAATTATACTTCAAATATAATTTTATATTATTATTTTAATCTAAGCCTTTTAATAAACTTTCAATTTTTTTATTTAATCCCAAAAATCTTTTAGTGATTCATCGTTTTTCTCAATTGGTCGCTCTTCAATATAAACTTCATCAAGTACCTCTTGAGCATCATTATCCAAAGAACTGCTAAAGTTTATGTTATCAATATCTTCAAATGCTTTTTTTAGTTCATTTTCATCAATTTCTTCTATAGATGTTTTAGGATTATTTGTTATTTTATGAATTTTAGTTTCAGAAGGAGTTATAGTTTCACTATTACTTTTTACTTCTTTATCAACTTTAGGCATAATTTTTTCTTTGCTTGTAGTTTTCAACTGCATATACTCTTGCATTAACTTTTCATAGGTTTCAAAATCTAATAACATAAAACTTGGCTTTCCATCTCTTAATATAATTGCCTTTTCAATTTCATGTTTATTTATTTTTTCAAATATCATTTTACTTTTTCTGATTAACTCAGTTGAAGAGAACATCTCTTTAGATGTATATTGTAAATAATTCATTTATACTCCAATACAAATTACAATATGTATTATTTTACATATTCTGATATGTTATTAATTATCATATCAACAAGTCTTTTTCTAGCTTCAATTGATGCCCATCCAATATGAGGAGTTAATGCTAATCTGTTTTTATTTTCTACTTTTAATAAGGCTGAATTTTCTTCAATTGGTTCTTTTGATACTACATCAATCCCACAATATAGTTCTTTTCTATCAATTATATTTGCAAGATCATCTTCATTTATTATTCCACCTCTACCTAAATTCATAAGTATTGCTCCATCTTTAATCAAATTTAAATTTGATTTATTAAGCAAATTAGTAGTTGTTTCATTTAAAGGACAATGTATAGAAATTATATCTGATTCTTTAAGTAATTTATCAAGACTTTTACTTTCATAGTTTGTATTATTATTCTTACCACTTGTTGAATAATAACTTACATTACAAGCAAAAGATTTTGCTATTTTTGCAACATTTTCTCCAATATTTCCCAATCCTATTATTCCCCAATTTTTGTCTTTTAATTCATAGAATGGTTTGTCTATATGTGTGAAGATATCTGACTTTTCCCAATTTCCTTCATTTACATATGAAGTATAATAATTTAACTGTTGAATAAAATGAAATACATAAGAAAATGTTAATTGTGTTACACTATCAGTTGAATATCCTGCAACATTTTTAACTTGAATTCCTTTAACTTTAGCGTATTCTAGGTCAACATTGTTCATTCCAGTTGCAGCAATACAAACTAATTTAAGATTTGAGTTGTCCATTATTTCTTTGTTTATTACAACTTTATTTGTAATAACAATATCCGCATCTTTTACTCTAGTTAGTGTTTCAGTTGGTTTTGTAGTATCATAGATTACTACTTCCCCAAACTTATTAAACCCATCTAATGATATGTCAAAACCTAATGTAGCTCTATCTAAAAATACTATTTTCATTGTGTACACCTTTACATATTTTATTATGTAAAGGTATCTAAATATTGCTAAATTTAATTTAAAATGATTTATTTGTGTTTAGAGCTAAAAATTTGTTCAGCCCATTCAGTAATTGGACCTCGTAGAACTTTTTCTAATTTTATGGCAAAAGGTTTTACCAAATCGTTTTCATTTTTAGTAGATTTTAAAAGAGTTGTAAGTGCATTTGTATGCTTATTTACATAAAAGTTATCAATTTGTTTATTACTCCCTAAGATTACAACTTTGCAGCTATTATCAACTCTTGAAAGCACCATTTGCATAGTTTTATTTGACATATTTTGTGCTTCATCAATTATAACAAATGCATTTGATAGTGTTCTTCCTCTCATTTCACCTACCCACATTGTTTCAATGTTATAATTTTGAATAAGTTGTTCTATTCGAGCATTTACTTCTACATCATCAAGTTCATCATATTGAAAATTCTTTTTATTTGACTTCTTTTTATGCTCAGTTCTTACAATATAATCTAAGCTATCCATTAAAGGGTGGTTATATATTTTAAATTTCTCTTCAAAACCTGGTAAATAACCAATATCTTCACCCTTATCTAGTGATTCAATAGAGTTTCTTATATATATTATTCTTTGAAAATATTTTTGTCTAACTAGCTTTAATGCACCACTTAATGCTAACAAAGTTTTACCACTTCCTGCTTTTGCTTCAACTATTAAAACATTAAAAAAATGTTTTAAAATTGCATTTGAAAAAAACAATTGTTCTTTATTTAAAGGTGTAATTATTTGATTTCTTATCTCTGATTCATCAAGTACAATAATTTTTTTATTTTGAACACAAGCTAATAATACTTGGTCTGAACCTTTCACCTTAAAACAATAAGCAAAATTATAAGCTTTATGTTCTTCATCATATTCAAAAATAGAGGAGTTATTGATTGTTTCTAACTGTTCAAATTGTATTGTAATAGTTTTTATAAATTCATAATTAAACTCTTTTTCACTAGTTCCAAGCAAAGAGTCAGTTTTGATATCCATAGAGACTGCTCTTGTTCTTGCCATAATATCTAAAGATAAAAAATTAGACTCACATTTATAATGACCTTCAACAAACTTAGCAACTTCAAGGATTTTTCTATCATTTATGATATTTGGTGCAACATTTTTTATATTAATTAAGTACTCTTCTTTTGAAATAACATCAATTGTTGCTTCAAATATATCAAAAACTTTAATTGTAACAATTTTAAAATCTGCTACTTTTTTACTTTGGATAATTTGTGAATTTTCTAAAATTCTTGCAAACTCTCTTGCTTGAAAGTTAATCTCATCAAAGCCTGTTTTTTTAGAATCAATCTCATCTAAAACTGTTTCAGGTAGAACTATTAGATTTTTATTTTCATCACTTAGATTGAAAATATTTTTTGCATCTTCAAGTAATATATTTGTATCTAATGTATAAACTTTCTCAAACATCATGCTTCATCTTTTGGTTTTTGTCTTAATACTTTATAGATAATAAAAGCACCAAAAAGTAGGGTAATAAAAGTAAATAATAATGAGAAAGTTTTTACAACTACATATCCTACTATTAAAATAGAAAGTACTGTTGGAACTTCATTATATGCTCTAAAAAAATTCCCACTTTTTGGATATATTCCTTTTTCTAATCTTTTTCTAAAATATTCCATTGAAAAAGAGTAAGCTACTAAAAGCCCAGCAAAAAATAGTTTTGCAAAAAGCCATGGGTCACTTAAATTAAGCATTTCAGGTCTTAAATAAATCATAAGTAAACCACTTATTACTGTTGCCCACATAGCAGGAAGACCAATATACTTATACATTTTATACTCTTGCATTTTTACAACTTCTACAAAATCCGGTTTATTTTTGTGTTCTGTATGATATACATATAATCTTGGCTGGTAAAAAAGCATTGCCATCCATGACATCATAGCCATAATATGAAATATTACTATCCATAAATAGTATTGCATTAGGTCCATTACTCTATTCCTTTTATTTTTTTTAACCATTCGTTTAAAGTTTTTTCATATCCAATCTTACTTGAATTATAATAACTTACTGGCTCATTTAAATACTCTTGATTTACCCATCCTCCAAAATCATGGGGATATTTATATCCTTTATGAAAAGAGTCAATGTGTTTTGGTATTTCTAAAATTCTACCATCTTTTATATCAGCCAATGCTTTATTAATAGCATTATAAGCACTATTTGATTTTGGACATGATGCTAAATAAACAGCGCATTGTCCTAATATTATTCTAGCTTCAGGATATCCTATTTTATTACAAGCATGCATTGTACTTACTGCAAGATTTAAAGCATTTGGATTTGCATTTCCTATATCTTCACTTGCAAAAATAACCATTCTTCTAGTTATAAAATCGACGCTTTCACCACCATTTATTAATCTTCCTAAATAGTATAGTGCTGCATCTACATCTGAACCTCTTAGAGATTTTATCATTGCACTTGCAAGATCATAGTGACTATTACTTGAACTAACTCCATCACCAATTACATTTGATCGTAACTCTTTTAAAGTTTCAAAGCTAATATTATTCTCTATTTTAGAAGCAAAATTAAGCAAATTAAGCATCGCCCTTGCATCTCCACTACTTGAAGCAATTAGGTACTCTCTAGCCTCTTTACTTAACGTTATATTACTATTATTTAATGCTGTTTGAATTATTCCATCTAATTCAGTATTTGTTAATGGTTTAAACTCATATAAAAATGATCTAGAACGAATAGCAGAGGTTAGGGTGAAAAACGGATTTTCTGTACTTGCACCAATAATTATGGCTTGATAACTCTCCATTATTGGTAATAACACCTCTTGTTGATTTTTTGATAATCTATGTACTTCATCTATAAATACAATGGGTTTAATTAATGAATTTTTATATTTGTCAAAAACTTTTCTTAATTCATCTATTTTTATAGTAGTGGCGTTAAAATAGTAGTAGTCACTATTAATGTGTTTAGCAATTATTTTTGCAAGAGTAGTTTTTCCAGTTCCTGGCTTCCCATAAAAAAATAGATGTGGTATCTCTTTTTTTATCAAAAGCTTATATAAAGCTTTGTCCTTACCTATAATGTGAGATTGACCAACAAAGTTTTCTAAACTTGTTGGTCTTAGTTGGTTTGATAAATCAATCATCATCACTATTTAAATATTTTCTTAGATTTCTATACTCTTCTTTATTTAAGTATCTGCTTTTTCCTGTTGGCAAGTTATTTAATGAAATTCCACCAAACTCTAATCTTTTTAAATCCATTACATTTAGTCCAAAGTGTCCAAAAAATCTTCTCAATTCTCTGTTTTTACCCTCACTAATAACAACTTTTAGTTTTGAAAAGTTGTTATTTGCAGAAAGAACTTGATATGCAACAAAGGGTGCAAAAGTCATAGATTTTATCTTTGATTTTTCATGGGCACCCTCACTAGCATCATCTAATTCTAAGCCATCTAGCATAGCTTTTTCTACTTTGTGGTCAACTTCACCATCAACTTTAAGTTTATATATTCTTTCTAAATTTGAATGCATTAATTTATTTACTACATCTACACTATCAGAAAGTAAAATTACACCCTCACTAGCATAATCTAATCTTCCAATTGGTAAGAAGTGTTTATATTTTTTACCTAATGTATCATAAATAGTTTTTCTTCCTTGAGGATCACTTTTTGTTACTAGTTCACCTTTTGGTTTATTATAAACTATAACTGTATACATTCTATTTTTATCAGCTTTAATCACTTTTTTGTCAATCTTAACAAGATCATCTTCTGATACTTTAGTTGCTAGGTTTGTTACAACTTTTCCATCAATTGATACTCTTCCTTCTTCAATGATTTTGTCTGCTTCTCTTCTTGAGTATGTACTATTATGAGAAAGAAATTTATTTAATCTTACTAAATCTTCTCTCTGTTTTGTGATATTTTTTTCATTAGCCATGGTTTTCCTTATTTTATACCTGCTTCAATTAAATCATGAATATGTAAAACTCCAACTAGTTTCTCTTTATCATCAACTACTATTAGAAGTTGTATCTTATAATCTTCTATTATTTGTAAAGCATCACTTGCTAAAATGTTTTTATCATTTATAACTTTTGGGTTCATTGTTGCAACTTTTTCTATTGCACAATCAATTGAGAAATCTTTATTCATAAGAGCTCTTCTTAAATCTCCATCACTTAGAAGTGCTATTACTTTTTCATTTTCATCAACTATAATTACACTTCCAATTCTTCCCTCACTCATAGTTACAATTGCATCTTTTAATTTTGTTTCACGTGAAACTACAGGTAAATTCTCTTTTCTTAATAAGTCATCAACTTTTATAAAAAGTTTTTTTCCTAAACTTCCGCCAGGATGAAATGAAGCAAAGTCTTCTTTTTTAAACTCTCTTTTTTTCATAAGACAAACTGCCAAAACATCTCCCATTGCCATTGTTAAAGTAGTAGAAGAGGTTGGGGCTGTATCTAAGGGACAGGCTTCTTTAGTAACATTTATATTTAAAAAGAAATCTGCATATTTTCCAAGCGTTGAATTTTTGTTTTTTGCCATTGCTATTAAAGGAATATCAAATCTTTTTAAATGGGGAAGAATTTGAATTAATTCTTCACTCTCTCCACTATATGAAATCCCTAAAACAATATCATCTTTTCCTATCATTCCTAAATCGCCATGCATTGCTTCTGTTGGATGCAAGAAAAATGAACTAGTTCCAGTACTAGCTAATGTTGCAGCTATTTTAGTTCCCACTAATCCAGATTTACCTACACCTGTTACTATTAACTTTCCTTTTGAATTAACAATCAAATCAACTAATTTTTCAAAATCAAAATCAAGGTTTTTTGCAGCTAATTCTAACTCTTTTGCTTCTGTTAATAATACTTCTTTTGCAAGCTCTTTATAATTCATTTCTTATCCTTACTGAACGATTAATGTAGGTACAATCATTGGATATTTTTTATATTTTCTAAAACAATGTTTTCTTACTACTTTTCTAATTTCATCTTCTAAAATTTTGTTATTTTTAAATATTCCAGGTTTTGCATTTTTAAGAGCAATTAATAAAATATCTTCAATCTCTTTTGCAAAAAATCTATCTTGTTTATTTGGAACTAATCCAAATGATGTAACTCTTGGTTTTTGAGCTAATGTTCTATCATCTTCATTTACTTGTGCAACAATCATAACAACACCTTCATTTGCCATTGTTTGTCTGTCAATCACAATATCATCTGCAATTTTATTATTTAATTGATTATCAATATATACTTTACCAGTTTTTACAGTTTTAACTTTTTTAAGATATTTTGGAGTAACTTCAACTTGTTCTCCATCACTCATAATATATAAGTTTCTTTCTAAAACTCCACAGTCTACACCCGTTTCACCATGTTTTAATGCATGATTATATTCACCATGTACAGGCATAAAGAATTTTGGTTTAATAAGTCTTAACATAAGTTTTTGTTCTTCTTGTGCTGCATGACCAGAAACATGAATATCACTAAAATCTTTATACGCAACTTTAGCTCCAGCTTTTAATAAATGATTCATAATACCTGATACACTAGCTTCATTCCCAGGAATAGCTTTTGCTGATAAAATAACTTGATCTGTAGGTTTTATTTTAATATGTCTGTGTTCATGAATAGACATTCTATACAATGCACTCATTGGTTCACCTTGACTTCCTGTTGTAACAATAAGAACTTCATTATCATTGTATTTATTTACTTCATGTGGATCAATAAAAGCTTCTTTAGGAAATTTTATATAACCTAATGTCATTGCTAAATCAAGATTTTTCTCCATTGATCTTCCAATAATACAAATCTTTCTGTTATGTTTAATTCCTCTATCAATTGCTTGAGATATTCTATGAACATTTGATGAAAATGTTGACATAATAACTCTACCTTTTGCAGTTGCAAAAATTTTATCAAAAGTAGGGCCAACTGTTTTTTCAGATTTTGTAAAACCAGGAGAGTGTGAATTTGTTGAATCACTAGTAAGAAGTAAAACTCCTTGCTCTCCATAATGTGCTAATCTATGTAAGTCAGTTGGATATCCATCAATTGGTGTATGGTCAATTTTAAAATCACCTGTATGAATAATAGTTCCAGCTTCTGTTTTTACAGCAATTGATGATGAATCAATAATAGAGTGAGTAATATGCATCCATTCAACTTCAAACTCACCGATTTTTATAGGAGTTCTTTTTTGTATAGCTCTAAAGAATTTTCTATGTTCTCTCATTTTATGTTCATCAAATTTTGAACCAATCATCTCTAATGGTAATGATGTTCCATAAACAGGAAACTGCATCTCTTTAAATAAATATGGCATTGCACCAATATGATCTTCATGACCATGAGTAATTACTATTCCTGCGATTTTATTTTTTATTTCTCTAATATAAGTAAAATCTGGAATTAAAATATCAACTCCGTGCATATCATCATCAGGGAAACTCATACCAACATCAACAATAATTGCACAGTTTTCAGTTTCAATTACCATCATATTTCCACCAATTTCACCTAATCCACCAAGTGGAGTGATTCTTACTTTGGCATTTGTATTTAAATTTAATTTATAGTGTGGATTTAATCTATCTCTATGAATCTTTTCATTAATTAAGTGTGCTTTTTTAAGATCACTTATCCAACCATCACCTTTTTGGAATTTTGGTCTTGGTTTTCTTTTTCTTTGATTGTTATTGTTTATATTCTTTTTGTTATCTTCTGTAGAAGTACTTGTTTTTTCTGTATTATTTGTAGTTGTTGAAGTAGGTTTATTATTACTTCTTGGCCTTGTATTCGTTGAACTCTTTTGTTGTTTAGGATTTTGCTGTTCGGCCTTATCCTCTTGAACTTTTTTCTCTTCCATTTTTAACCTTTGTATACATTTGGCTATACAAAGATGCGCTAACTTCATGAGGTCTTTTATTGTCATTTATATCAAGTTCATTGAAAATCTGAGAAATTTCTGACTTTTCTAAAATAGAGGATAGATTTTTTGAAAGTTTTTTTCTTGGCTGTGAAAAACAGGCTTTTAAAAACTTTTTAAAATCACCACTTAAAGAATTTGTCATGTTTTTTCTCAAATACAAAATAGAAGAAACAACCTTTGGAGCAGGGTTGAATGATTCTGGAGATACATCAAAAAGTATCTTTGAATCGCTTGTTAATAATTGAGAAATAATACCCAAAGAAGAGTACTCTTTATCATTTACTTTTGCAGTAAATTTTACTGCTACTTCTTTTTGTATCATTACTATTATATGCTCACAATTAGCATCTTCTAACGCTCTTAATATAATGTTTGTTGCGATATAGTAGGGTAAATTTGCTATTAAATCATATTTACCCTCATGTAACGTCTTTTGGCTCTCCCAAGTTCTTAATACATCTGTATGTATTAATTCAAGTTTGTTACTATCTATTTCGTCTTTAAATTTAGACCTTAAAACACTAACTAAATCAGTGTCTACTTCATAAGCAGTCATATCTTTGTACTTGACTAATTTTTCTGTCAAATCACCTAAGCCAGGCCCAATCTCAACAAGATAGTTTTCATTGTTGGGCATCGCTTGGATGATTCCATTTAAAACAGCATTATCGATTAAAAAGTTTTGTCCGTATTTTTTTTTAGCTTTAATATTTTCCATAAGCAGATATTATATCTAATTTTAACTTACAATTAGATAATATTTTTCAATATTAAAATTAAGGAAAAAATATTGAGTAACTTTGCAAAAAGAATTATACCTTGTTTAGATGTAAAAGATGGAAGAGTAGTGAAAGGGGTAAATTTTGTTGGATTGAAAGATGCTGGTGATCCCGTAGAAGTTGCAAAACGATATAATAATGAAGGTGCAGATGAAATAACTTTCCTTGACATAACTGCAAGCCATGAAAATAGAGATACTATTGTGGATATTGTAAAAGGTGTAGCAAAAGAAGTTTTTATTCCTTTAACAGTTGGTGGAGGTATTAGAAAACTTGAAGATATATATAAACTACTAAATGTAGGTTGTGATAAAGTATCAATTAATTCATCAGCAGTTAACAATCCTAATTTTATAAATGAAAGTGCAAAAAGATTTGGTACACAATGTATTGTTGTTGCAATAGATGTTAAAAAAGTTCAAGATGGGACATACCATGTTTTTGTAAAAGGGGGAAGAGAGGATACAGGACTTGATGCAGTTGAATGGGCAAAAGAAGTTTATAATAGAGGTGCAGGAGAAATACTTCTAACCTCTATGGATACAGATGGAGCTAAAACTGGATTTGAACTTAATATTACAAAAAAAATCTCTTCTTTAGTTGATATTCCAGTTATAGCAAGTGGTGGAGCTGGAACAATGGAGCATATTAAAGATGCATTTAATTGTGGTGCTAGTGCAGCATTAGCTGCTTCTATATTTCATTATAAAGAGATAGATATAATGGATTTAAAACACTACTTAAAAGAAAATAACATTCCCGTAAGGATATAAAATGAATAAAATTTTAAAATGTGCAGTATTATCTTCTGTACTTCCGTTATCACTTTTATCATATGAAATTGATTTTTCAAAAACTTTTACAAAAAAATTAACACCTGATATTTTAAATTCAGATATTAAATTAGTTGTTGAATTAGATAGTGAGAAAAATGTCTCTTCAAAGCTTGAAAAGTTTGATAATTATATTAAAGATATGAATTATGTAGAAAAAAAACTTGGTACTTTTAATATAAGACCTAGATATAAATACAAAAGTAATACTCCACATATAGATGGTTATATTGGAGAGATAAAATATGGTATTGAATCAAATGACCCAAAAAAAATCAGTAGGTTTATTAATGGATTAATTGATTTAAAAAATCATAGAGATACTTCTATTATTGTTTCAAACTTATCATGGAAGGTTAAAGATACTTCAGCAAATATCGCTATTGATCTTTTAAGATATGAATCAATAACTTGGATAGAAAAATATGCAAAAAACTTATCAAATGATTTAAAAAAGAAGTGTGAAATTAAAAATATAAATATACACTCTTTACAAAATTCTTATTACAGAGGAAGTGAAGTTATGTATAGTGCAAAATCATCATCAAATGCTTCAATTTCTGTACCACAACAAACAACAAAAAATATAAAAATGAATGTTAACTACAAATTGGAGTGCAAATGATAATTTGTGCTGGTAGAAATGAAACTTTTAAGTTTGCTGAACCTATGGGTGTAGGATTAATTGAGACATCAATTAATCTTACAAGAAAATGCCTTTTTGATAAACCAGATTTTATACTTTTTGTTGGAAGTGCAGGTTCATATGGAGAACATAATATTTTTGATATTATAGAGTCAAAAAGAGCAGCAAATATTGAATTGTCTTTTTTGCAGAATAATTCATATACTCCATTAGATAATGTATTAGAATCAGAAAATAAGTTTGTAAAAAATGATACAATTGTAAATAGCTCCAACTATATTTCTTCAAATTTTTCTTTAAGTAAGAAGTTCAATGCCTATGGTATTGGAGTTGAAAATATGGAATTTTTTGCAGTTTTACAAGTTGCAAAAGAGTTTGAGATTCCAGTTGGTGGAATATTTGTCGTTACAAATTATACAAATGAAACTGCACATGAAGATTTTCTAAAAAATCATAAAGAAGCTATGTCTAAATTGACTAATTCACTACTAGAGAAAAATATTATTAAGTAATTGTAGTTAAAATAACTACAATTATCTTCAATTTTTTAAAACTATTTGCATTTTATTACTTATTTCCCTAGCTTCATGGCTGCATGCTTGCAGACCATTACGCTTTCAACATCTAAAAATGCAAAACTATTTGCATTTCATTACGATGTTTCACGTGAAACATATTTTTCTAATTAGTATAAAATATATAAATAATAATAAACTAAAATAATCATACAATTATACAATAATTTATTTTTTATATAATCATATTTATTTAGACTTTATCATACTAGTACTATTACTTAGTACTTATTTAACAATCTTTATTTAACTTTATAGTTTTATATCAATACTTTATTAAAGACAAAAATAGGGTTTCATTTCAGTGTTTCACGTGAAACACTTATTAAGTTTCTTAACATATAGATAAAATATTAGCCTAAACAATTTATCTTATTAAAAGCAGAAATAGAGTAGAAAAAGAGTATAATTAAACCTAAGAATAGATGTAATGAAAGGTAATAATGCAATCAATATATGACTTTACATTAGACGAGTTAAAAGAAGAGTTGAAACCTTCGTTTAGAGCAAAACAAGTTTATAACTGGATATATAAAAAATATGCATCATCGTATGATGAAATGAAAAATATTCCAAATGATTTAAAAGAACAATTAAAAGAAAATTATGCTTTGGATATTATGAAAATAGTTAAAAAAGAGCAAAGTTTAGATGGAAGTATAAAATATCTTTTTCAACTACATGATGGATTAACAGTTGAAGCTGTTCTACTTTTGATGAAAAAGAAAAAAATTAGTGAAGATGGAAAAATAGAAAGAAGTGAGAAATATACTGTTTGTATTTCTTCACAAGTTGGATGCAAAGTAGGGTGTACATTCTGCCTAACAGCAAAAGGTGGTTTTGTAAGGAATTTAACAGTTGGCGAATATATAGCACAAATTGTAAATATCAAAAGAGATAACAATATAGCTGAAAATAAATCACTTAATATTGTTTATATGGGAATGGGTGAACCACTTGATAATTATAAGAATTTTGTAAAAGCAGTTAAAGTTTTTAGTGAACTTGATGGACTTGCAATAAGCAGAAGAAGACAAACAGTTTCTACTTCTGGAATCAGTAGTAAAATAGAAAAACTAGGAAAAGAGGATTTAGGAATTCAACTAGCAATTTCTTTACATGCAGTTGATGACAAATTAAGAAGTGAACTAATCCCAATGAACAAAGCATATAATATTGAAAGTATTATTAACGCTGTGAGAAATTTTCCAGTTGATACAAGAAAAAAAGTTATGTTTGAATATCTTGTAATTAAAGATAAAAATGATGATATAAAATCTGCTGATAAATTATTGAAACTATTAAATGGTATCAAAGCAAAAGTAAATTTAATCTACTTTAATCCATATCCTGGCACACCATATCAAAGACCAGAAAGTAAAGATATGGTAAAATTTCAAGAATATTTAATAAATAAAGGATTGCTTTGTACTATTAGAGAATCAAAAGGTCTTGATATCTCAGCAGCATGTGGGCAGTTAAAAGAAAAGGAATCAAATGGAAATTCTTGATATTGTAATGATAGTATTTATATGTATAGTTGCAATAGTCTCAGCAATTGGATTTTTTAGAAGTTATAAAAATAAGGATGGAAAATAATGGCAATTACAAGATTTGCACCAAGCCCAACAGGATATCTACATATTGGTGGATTAAGAACAGCTTTATATAATTATTTATGGGCAAGAAAAACAAATGGTGAATTTAGATTACGAATAGAAGATACAGATACACAAAGAAATAATGACGAAGCTATGGAAGCAATACTTGAAGCTTTTAAGTGGGTTGGATTAAGTTATGATGGAGAAGTAGAGTATCAATCAAAAAGAATGGATATTTATAAAAAATATATTCAACAGCTTTTAGATGAAGGAAAAGCTTATTATTGTTATATGAGTAAAGATGAGCTTGAAGCTTTAAGAGAAGAGCAAATGGCTAATAAACAAACTCCAAGATATGATGGAAGATACAGAGACTTTACAGGAACACCTCCAAGTGGCATTGAGCCAGTAGTAAGAATCAAAGCTCCACTTGAGGGAAAAATCACTTTTGTTGATGGTGTAAAGTCAATCATGAATATAAACTGCAATGAAGTAGATGATTTTATTATTGCAAGAAGTAATGGTAATCCAACTTATAACTTTGTTGTTGCAATTGATGATGCACTAATGGGTATGACTGATGTAATTAGAGGGGATGACCATTTAACAAATACAGCAAAACAGATTATTATATATGAAGCTTTAGGTTTTGATATTCCAAAATTTTTCCATGTTCCTATGATAAATAATCCTCAAGGGAAAAAACTTTCTAAAAGAGATGGTGCCTTGGATGTAATGGAATATAAAAGACAAGGATATTTACCAGAAGCACTACTAAACTTTTTAGTAAGACTTGGATGGTCAAATAAAGATCAAGAAATATTTTCAATGGAAGAGATGCTTGAGCTTTTTGATCCTTCAAATATAAATAAGTCTGCATCATCATATAATCAAGAGAAACTTTTATGGTTAAATTCACACTACATCAAAAATGTATCAAATGATAGATTAGCAAAAGAGTTAGAATTTTTTGATTGTCACTTACAAGGACATGATAAAAAAGAGATGATATTAGACTTATCAAAAGAGAGAGCCCAAACATTAATAGAATTAAAAAATGCAATAAATATTATAATAAATAGACCAACTCAATATGAAGAAAAAGGTGTAAGAAAATTTATAAAAGAAGATACTTCAAAATTTATGGATGCATACTTAAAAACTTTAGAAGAGAAACAAGAATCATTGCATTTAGCTTGTGATTACGAAGATATTACTAAACCTTTTATAAAAGAGTTTGAACTAAAATTTCCACAATTATTCCAACCAATTAGAATAGCACTTACAGGTGGAACACAAGCTCCTTCTGTTTATGATATCATGGCTATACTTGGATATAATGAAGTAAACTTAAGAATTAGAACAGCACTAGATAAAAACTTTAATAAAGAAGCTTAATAAAGAAAGAATAAAGAGTTTATTTTATATCTCTTTATTCTTTTTATGCTTTTCTCCCCAAAAATACAACTGCTTTAAAATTGGTTTTAAACTCTTTCCATAATCACTTAAAGAGTACTCAACTTTTGGAGGTACTTCTGGATAAACAACTCTATTAATTATTCCATCTAATTCTAATTCTTTTAATTTTTGTGATAACATTTTTTGTGTAATCTTTGGCATTTGTTTTTGCAATTCATTAAATCTTTTTGTATCTCTTCTTAAATACCAAAGTATTAAAATTTTCCATTTTCCATCAATCACATCCAAAGCTGTTTCAACTGGACATTTTTCATTTTCTTTATCTATTATTAGATCAATATCTTTATTCATAAAACCTCATTAGTATCTTTTTTGAAACTATATATCTTTTGTGTAAGCTCTTGTGCTTCTTATTTATTTTAGCTAAACTTTTTTAAACTATTAAGAAAAAGGAAAACTAATGAGAGCATTTGTAGTAGAAAAAATAGAGGATAAAAAGTTTATTAGTTCTATAAAAGATATTGATATTCCCAAAATAGAAAAAGATGAAGTATTAGTAAAAGCATTATACTCTTCTTTAAACTTCAAAGATGCATTAAGTTCTATTGGAAATAAAGGAGTTACAAAAGTTTTTCCTCATATAACAGGTATAGATGTATCAGGTGAAGTTGTAGAATCAAATAATTCAAATTTTAAAAAAGGTGATAAAGTAGTTGCCACTGGATATGATTTAGGTATGAATACAGATGGAGGACATCAAGAATATGTAAAAATACCAGCTTCATGGCTTATTAAAATTCCTAAAGGTCTTGATGAAAAAGAGATAATGACATTTGGTACTGCTGGATTAACAGCAGCACTTAGCATTAATGAACTTCAAGAAAATTCAATAACTAGTGGTAAAGTATTAGTTACAGGTGCAACAGGTGGAGTGGGAAGTATTGCAGTGACGATATTAGCAAAACTTGGATATGAAGTAGTTACTATCACAGGTAAAAAAGATAAAATAGAGTATTTAAAATCTTTAGGAGCTAATGAAGTAATATTAAGAGAAGATTTTGATATTTCAAATAAAAAACCAATGTTAAGTGAAGTTTATGATGCAGTAGTTGATACAGTAGGAGGGGAATATTTAGCCCATGCACTAAAACAAATAAAACATAGTGGAGTTGCAACTTGTTGTGGATTAACTTCATCACATGAGTTAAATACAAATGTATTTCCTTTTATATTAAGAGGAGTAAGACTTATAGGAATTGATTCAGTTGAAATACCCTTAGAGAAAAAAGAAAAAATCTGGGAAAAGATAGCAAAAGAGTATAAAAATTCTAATTTAGAAAAACTTACAAGCCAAATTACTCTAGATGAAATTAAAGATGCATATGAGAAAATATTAACATCAAAAGCTACTGGAAGATATCTAGTAAAAATAGATTAAACTTAAAAGTTTAATCTATTACACAATTTGCATCTTCATCAAATCTTAATCCTATCTCATTATCAACAGCATACTCTTTACCCCAATCATGTAAATCATATAAAATAGGAATCAATTTCTCACCAGCTTTTGTTAACTTATACTCAACCTTAGGAGGTACTTGAGGATAAACAATCCTTTGTACAATTCCTACTTCTTCTAATTCTCTTAATTGTTGTGTTAACATTTTTTGAGAAATATTTGGAATTAATCTTTTTAATTCTCCATTTCTCTTAACATCTTTTTTTAAAGCCCAAAGAACCATACCTTTCCATTTTCCACCAATAATATCAGTTGCTAATTGAAAAAAACAGTTGTATTTTTTGTTGTTAGATTCCATAAAAAGCCTTTATAGTTTTTATAAGTTTACAAAGATTAATTTTAATAGTTACTTAAAGGTTATTATAAAACTAAAAAGTGCATACTTGACAAATAGTATCTAAACAGATAAAATTTCGCCAAATTGACAAATACAAAATAATAAGGAAAAAAATATGGGAAAATATATTGAATTAACACAAGAGAATTTTGAGAGCACAGTAGCAAATGGTGTATCATTAGTAGATTTCTGGGCACCATGGTGTGGACCTTGTAGAATGCTAGCACCAGTAATTGAAGAGTTAGGTGAAGAGTTTGATGGAAAAGCAAACATTTGTAAAGTAAACACTGATGAGCAACAAGACTTAGCAGTTAAATATGGAATCAGATCTATTCCTACAATTATCTTTATGAAAGATGGTGAAATTGTAGATCAAATGGTTGGTGCTTCTTCTAAACAAGCACTTTCTGACAAATTAAATTCATTAGCATAATAAAAAGGGGTAATATATCCCTTTTTAATTATCTTAAATTAATAAAACTACTTATAAAACCTAAAATATAAACAAACTTTTGATAAAATAACAAAGACTTACTGTACACATAGGAAAATTCAAATGCAACAATTTTTAGAACAATCAAAAAAAATCAGTAGAGAAATAGCCACACTTAGTGGAGAAGTTAAAAATAAAGTACTAAATGAAATGGCAGATGCCTTAATAGAACATAGTGACTTTATTGTACATAATAACAGTAAAGATATGCAAGCAGCAGAGCAAGAAAATTTAAGCTTGGATTTAAAAGATAGGCTTTTACTAACAAATGACAGAGTAAAAGCTATGGCAAATGCAATTAGACAAATAGCAAGTCTTAAAGAACCTGTAGGAAGAACTCTTGATGGATGGGTAACAGAAAATGGATTAAATATTCAAAAAGTATCAATTCCTATTGGAGTAATTGGAATAATTTATGAAAGCCGTCCAAATGTAACAAGTGATACAGCTGCCCTTTGTTTTAAAAGTGGGAATGTATGTATTTTAAAAGGTGGAAAAGAAGCACAACATAGTAATAAAGCAATTGCAGATATTTTAAGAAATGTATTAGCAGTAAATAAACTTCCTGAACAAGCTATCTCATTATTACCTAACTCTACAAGACAAGGGGTAGCAGAGTTTATAAAACAAGATAAATACGTTGATTTACTTGTTCCAAGAGGAGGAGAAGCTCTAATTAAATTTATAAGCCAAAATGCAACTATTCCTGTTGTTAAACATGATAAAGGATTATGTCACACATATATTGATAAGTTTGCAGATGGTAAAAAAGCAATTGAAATTGCAATCAATGCAAAATGTCAAAGACCTGGTGTTTGTAACTCAATGGAGACTTTATTAGTTCATAAAGATGTAGCAAACTATGTCTTACCACCACTACATGAAAATTTTATGAGTAAAAATACTCAGCTTAGAGGTTGTGAAGAAACAGTTGAGTATATTGATATTCCACTTGCTACACAAGAGGATTTTGATACAGAGTATTTAGCAAATATCTTGTCTATTAAAGTAGTAAAAGATGTAAGTGATGCTATTAGTCACATCAATAAACATGGTTCTGGACACTCTGAATGTATAATTAGTGAAAATTACTCTGTTGTAAATAAATTTTTAAATGAAGTTGATGCAGCTTGTGTATATGCAAATGCAAGTACAAGATTTACTGATGGAGGTGCTTTTGGACTTGGTGCAGAAGTTGGTATATCTACTAATAAACTTCATTCAAGAGGTCCTATGGGAATAAATGACCTTACTACATTTAAATATAAGATTTATGGAAATGGACAAATTAGATAATATTATCTAATTTGTCACTTTTTTTCACTTTTTACTTTCAAGCTTACTTTTTTGCCACCAAATGTCACTAAAGTGTTATTAAATATTTTAGGAGGCTTTTATGACATATGCAAAAAAGAGATATTTAAACTTCTTTGCCATTACAATTTTTACTTTAGTATTGCCCTTTATTACAATAAATGGTAATCATATGCTACTACTATCTTTTGATAGAATGGAATTTCACTTTTTAGGTTTTGCTTTTGAGATGCAAGAGCTTTACATCATGCCATTTTTACTTATGATTTTATTTATTGGTATTTTTGCAACTACTGCTATTGGTGGTAGAATTTGGTGTGGATGGGCATGTCCTCAAACTATTTTTAGAGTAATTTATAGGGATTTAATAGAGTCTAAGATTTTTAATCTAAGAAGAATTAAAAATAAAGTAAAAGATGTTGATTATTCAAAAACAGAAAATAAAATCAAAAAGATTTTATCTATTAGTCTATTTGGTATCTTATCACTTATAATTGCTACAAACTTTATGTGGTATTTTATTCCACCAGAAGATTTCTTTAGATATATGCAAGAACCAAAAGATCATGTATTTATGGTAATGTTTATTGTAACTGTTGCACTTTTTTTAGTTTATGATATTGTTTTTACAAAAGAGCACTTTTGTACATATGTATGTCCTTATTCTAGAATACAATCTGTTTTATATGATGATAATACAATCCAAGCTATTTATAATACAAATAGAGGAGGGGAGATATATAAAAATGGAGAAAAAACTATCTTTAAAGCTAAGCAACTACAAGAGCATGAAGAGTGTACTGCTTGTGAAGCTTGTGTAAAAATTTGTCCAACAGGAATAGATATTAGAAAAGGTCTACAAGTTGAATGTATAAACTGTCTTGAGTGTGTAGATGCATGTACAAGTGTAATGGGAAAACTTGGTAAGAAGACACTTGTTGATTGGGGAAGTACAAACGAAGTTATAAATGATAAAAAAACGAACTACTTTAGTATTAGAAACATAATGTACTACGTAGCAATTGGGATATGTTTTGTATTATTAGTTATTTCTGCATCTAAAAAAGAGTACTTTTTGCTAAATGTAAACAAAACAACAAAACTTTATAATATAAAAGAAGATGGTCATGTTACAAATAACTATTTATTAACAATTCAAAATAGAGATAAAAAAGCATATACCTTTGACATAAAAATTCTTGATAACAAAAACTTTACACTTAAAAGATTCAAACCATTTAAATTGGGTATAGATAAAAGAGTTAAAAAAGTTCTAATTTTAGAGACTAAAAAAAGATTATTTCTATCTGATAAAAAGGATACTCCAATAGATGTAAAAATAGTTATGTTTGCAAAAGAGAATCCAAAAGAAGTATTTAAAGAACAAACAATATCATTTATTTATCCAAGAAATGATAGCTTTAAGTAATTTAGCAATATCTGGATTGTAGAAAAAAAAATTTTTGGTTATACTTCTTTAAATTTTGGAATTTAATAAAGTTAACAAACAGGAGCAATAAATGAGTTATATAACAAGCGCAAACTTAGAACAAGCAGATGAGAAAGTATATTCAATAATACAAAAAGAGTTAAAAAGACAAACAAATCATTTAGAGATGATAGCAAGTGAGAACTTTACAAGCCCAGCAGTAATGGAAGCAATGGGTTCAGTATTTACTAACAAATATGCAGAAGGATATCCATATAAAAGATATTATGGAGGTTGTGAATTTGCTGATGAAGTAGAACAACTAGCAATAGATAGAGCTTGTGAGATTTTTAATTGTAAATATGCAAATGTACAACCACATTCAGGAAGCCAAGCAAATGGTGCAGTATATGCAGCATTATTAAAAGCTGGTGATAAAATTTTAGGTATGGATTTATCTCATGGTGGACATTTAACTCATGGTTCAAAACCATCATTTTCAGGAAAGAACTACTCTGCTTTTTATTATGGAGTTGAGCTTGATGGAAGAATTAATTATGATAAAGTTTTAGAAATTGCAAAAATTGTTCAACCAAAAATTATTGTTTGTGGTGCAAGTGCATATGCAAGAGAGATTGACTTTAAAAGATTTAGAGAAATAGCAGATGAAGTTGGTGCTTTTCTTTTTGCTGATGTTGCACATATTGCAGGTTTAATTGCAGCCAATGAACATCCATCACCATTTCCACATGCACATGTTGTAACAACAACTACACATAAAACATTAAGAGGACCAAGAGGTGGACTTATATTAACAAATGATGAAGATATTGCAAAGAAGATTAATTCAGCAATATTTCCAGGAATTCAAGGTGGGCCATTAATACATGTAATTGCAGCAAAAGCAGTAGCATTTGGAGAGATTTTACAAGCATCATGGAAAGATTATGCAAAACAAGTAAAAGCAAATGCAAAAGTATTAGCAGATGTATTAGTAAAAAGAGGATATGATTTAGTAAGTGATGGAACAGATAATCACTTAGTATTAGTATCATTTTTAAATAAACCATTTTCAGGAAAAGATGCAGATGCAGCACTTGGGAATGCAGGTATAACAGTAAATAAAAACACAGTTCCAGGTGAAACTAGAAGTCCATTTGTAACAAGTGGTCTTAGAATAGGAAGTCCTGCATTAACAGCAAGAGGAATGAAAGAGAAAGAGTTTGAGTTTATTGCAAATAAAATTTGCGATGTTTTAGACGACATTGAAAACACAAAACTTCAAGATGATATAAACAAAGAACTTGAAGCTCTTGCTTCTAATTTTGTTATTTATTCTCAATCTACTTACTAATAGTTTCTTGTACTTATTTAAGGTTTAAGTGGTATACTTTCCACTTAAACCATTTTTTATAAGATATAAGATGAGCGAAGATAAACTATATTTACAAAATGAAAACTACAATAAAATCGTAAAAGCAATAAAATTTATTGATGAAAACTTTAAAGAACAACCAAGTATTGATACAATTGCTGAATATATTGGTATGAGCAAATATCACTTTATTAGAGTATTTAAAGAGTACGTTGGTGTTACACCTATTCAATTTTTACAATCAATTACATTAAATTATGCAAAAGAACACTTAAAAGAATCAACATCTATTTTAGAAAGTTCATTGGATTTAGGACTATCAAGTCCAAGTAGATTGCATGATTTGTTTGTCAATGTAATTGGAGTTACTCCAAAAGAGTATAAACAGCTAGGTCAAAATGTTCAAATAACATATGGTTATGGATATACACCTTTTGGAAATGCCTTAATTGCACTAACAAAAAGAGGGATATGTTTTTTAGGTTTTTATGATACAAATAAAGAAGATGTATATAAAAGATTTAAACAAATATGGGCAAAAGCTGATTTGATTGAAGATAATAAAAAAGCAACTGAGGTTTTAGATAGTATATTTATAAAAAAAGACAAAAAATTTAGTCTTTATTTAAAAGGAACGAACTTTCAAATAAATGTGTGGAAAGCTTTGATTAATATTCCAGATGGTTCAATTACTACATATCAAGAGGTTGCAAAATATTTAGAGAATCCAAAAGCAGTAAGAGCCGTTGCAAATGCAATAGGATCAAATCCTATTGGATATTTAATACCTTGTCATAGAGTTTTAGGAAAATCTGGTGCTATGACTGGATATAGATGGGGAATTGAAAGAAAAAAAATATTAGTTGCATATGAAGCTTTAAAGAAAAAATAGAACAATACTTATAAATTTTTATAAGCTTATAATATAGCTTTTAAAAGCTTTTTTCAATAGTTATTATAAACTCTAAGCCTTTTTTCAAAGGCTTAGCTTCAATAGTTCCTTTAAAACTATCTTCTATAATAGTCTTAACCAAATAAAGTCCAATACCAAAGCCATCTTCTTTTGTAGTAAAATAAGGTTTAAAAAGTTTAGGTAGCTCTTTTTTAGAAATACCTGCTCCATTATCACTTATTTTAACTATTAAGCTTGAGTGATTTGAGTAGACATCAATATCAATTTTGGGATACTCTTGGTTTGATAAAGCCTCAATACTATTTTTTATCAAGGTTAATATAACTTGAGAGAATTCATTTGAAATACCATAGATTTTTGATACTTCACTTGTATGAAAAGTAAGAGTTAAATCCACTCTTTGTTGCTTTAAACTTGCATTTAAAATAGTCAAAGCCTTATTTATAGACTCTTTTACTAAAAAATCCTCTTTATTCTTTGCTGGTGTATAAAAGTCTTTAAAATCATCAATTGTTTTTGACATAAACTGCAATTGTTCATTTGCTTGCATAAACTTTTTATCAAAATAGTCTTGTTTTAGTTTACCATTTTCAAATCTTGTTTTTATATTCATAAAAATATATGACAAGTTATTTAAAGGTTGTCTCCATTGATGAGCAATATTACCTATCATAGCTCCTGATTTTGCTAATCTGCTTTGATGTAATAACATATTTTCATAGTTTATATTTTGATTTTTTAACTCTTTTTGCTTGTTTGCTAGACTAAAAGTAAATAAAATTGCTTCAATAGCAAATGCAACAAGAACTAAATCAACATAACCACTTCTTACATAAAGAGTTTTAAACTGAATAATATATAAAAATAAGCATACAAAAGACCAACCTACAACATAAATCAATGTAGGTTTTACACCATCTTTTATATTAAAAATTACTGATAAAAATAGTAAAAAATAGACAACAGAATAAGGTAAATACTCAAATAACATATAATGATAAAAAACTGTTGCTAAAACAAAAATCAAAAAAGCAGTAAAAATCATTAGTTCTTTTATGCTTTTAAATATTGGAATAAATTCAACTTTAAAAAAAGCAAATGCAAAGATTATTGCAAAGATTGTTGCAAAACCTAGTGATATCTCTTTAAAAATTGGTGGAATCTCAAAAAATTGACTATATATAACTATGTATGCAAGGGAAAAAATCTGCATTAAGCAATATGCTAAATAAAATAGCTCTTTTAAATAAACATATCTAATTGCAGTAAATAAAATACTCATCAAAAGTATTCCAAAAGTTACTCCATATGCTAAAACTATATTTATATCAAACATCAATTTTGTAGCCAACCCCTGAAAGATTTGAAATGCTATTGCAACAAAAATGGGCTTTTAATCTTCTTACTAAAGTTTTTAAAGCATCTTTACTCATAACATCATCTGCCCAAACATAATTTTCTATTTCTTGATAAGTCACATATCTATTCTGATTTTTTATTAATAGCTCTAAAAGTAGTATCTCTTTTGCTCTTAACTTTACAAGCTCTTTATCTTTTGTCAAAGTTTTATTAAAAGTATCAAAACTAATATTATCGCAAATTTGTATAATATTTGAATTGTTACTTTTTAAAGTATCAATACAATCTTGTAAAGATTGTAAAAGTTCATCATGTTTTATTGGTTTTATTAAGTACTTTACTAAATGAAGTTCAACAGCTTTTAGTAAATACTCTTTTGTACTATATGCACTTGTAATAATAGCTTGTGTTTTTGTATCTTCTTTTCTAATGCGACTAATTAATTCTAAGCCATCAATCTTTGGCATTTGGATATCTGTTATTATTATATCAGGATTATATTTTTTATATAAACTTAGTGCTTCAAGACCATCACTTGCTTCATAAATAGTATCAAAATGGTTTTGTAAAAACTCAATCCCATTTTCTCTTGCTAGTTCATCATCTTCTACATATAAAACTTTTATATTATTTATTTTTATCATCTTTTTTACTTGGTATTGTTATTGTAAATAAAGCACCTGTGTACTCTTTATCTTTATACATATAAGTGCTATTATTAACTTCTATTGTACCATAGAAATGTTTTGAAATTATTTCATAAGTCATATATAAACCAATACCTGTTCCTTGACTTTTATGTTTTGTAGTAAAATATGGTTCAAAAATTTTATCAATAATTTCATCATCAATACCTTTAGCATTATCTTTTATTTTTATTACTACATTTTCATTATCATCATAAACATCTAGAAAGATAAATTTTTCATCATCTTTATCAAGATTTTTAGCAATTGCATCTTGAGAATTATTAAAAAGATTTACTAAAGATTGAATAAGTTCATGCTCTAAACCTTCAATATTTAACTCTTTAATATTTGAAATAAACTCTACTTTATTTTCATTGAATTTATATCCAATCAAATCAAGTACTTTATTAACAGTATTTTTTATATTAAAAAGTGTATTTTCATGGTTTGTCTTAAAAAATGTTTTAAAACTATCTATTGTTTTTGATAAATACAATGTATTATCAACTATTGAATCAATCAGTTCATAAAAAGTTTTATCATCTAAAGAATCAAACTCTTTATTCAATCTCATTCCACTTGCTGCTGTTGATATAGTAGAAAGGGGTTGTCTCCATTGATGAGCAATACTATCAAGCATTTCATGAAGTGCTATCATTTTTGATTGTTGTGATAATAAGTGTTCTTTTTCTTTAAGCTCTTTTTCTATGTTTTTTTCTTTTGTAACATCAAGTTTAATAGCTAAAAACTCAATAATTTTACCTTTTTCATCAAAAATAGGAGAAATAGAGGTTTTTTCATAACTTAACTTACCATCTTTTATTTTATTTACAAACTCACCATACCATCTTTTACCACTATAAATAGTTTTGTTTAAGTCTTTATAAAATTTCTTACTATTAAGTCCTGATTTTAAAATAGAAGCTCTTTTACCAATAACATCTTTATAGGTATATCCAGTATGTCTAATAAAGTTTTCATTTACATATTTTATTTTTTGATGATAATCAGTTGTCATAATAATATTATCACTGTTTTCAACTGCTTGTTTAAATCTATTTAATTGAATTTTTTGATAAGCTATTTTTGTATAATAAAATAAAAACAGTACTAAACTACTTGATAAAAGTATAATAATACTCCATAAAACAGTTTTTATATCTTCTATGAATACATTTGAGTAGTCATTGAAGTTTTTTTCAAACTTATCTAACTTTTTATTTAATCTTAAAATTTCTATCTCTTGCTTTTGTTTTTGGAATTTTTCAAAATATTGCAAAATATTTTTTGCATGAACAAGAAATATTTTTTCAGTATTGTCTTTAGCTTTAAAACTATTTACTTGATTTTGAAGTTTTTTAATATCAATTTCACTATTAAACTCTAAGCCTATAATTCGTGTATAAATTGTATTAAAAACTTTATTATCAAGCTTTTCATAAATTGTTTGTATATATCTATATGAATTATTTAAAACAGCACTAGTAGATTTTAGTTTTTCAATAGTTTTTATCTTTTTCTTAAATAAATCACTAATTTGTAAAAAATCATCATTAAAAGTAAATAATTCTTCATCAAAATAATTACTTTTTTTTATTTGAGATAATATATCTTTTATTTTGAATATATCTTTTTGAATAACATCAAAATTATTGTAAGAAATACTGCTTGACATAAAAATATCAAAATTTTTATTTGTAGAAATCAAATATGAAATATTTTCTTGCATTTTAAAAAAATCTTCTATTTTCTTGTTTGAATGATCAGTTGTATAAACCAATGAAAAAATAAGAGAAATAAATATAAATATAATAATTAAAACTTTTTTCATTTTTTATCCAATATTTCTGGTCTTTTTCCATCTAATGTTTTTAGAAATTTTATTATTTTTTCTATTTCTTGTTTATTTGCTTTCATACCTAATTGGTATTCCATCATTATTGAAACTGCATCATGTAAAGTTTTTGCAGAAGCATCATGAAAATAAGGAGATGTTTTATTTATATTTCTTAATGTTGGAACTTTAAAATAACTTTTATCTTCAATATCTTTAGTAACTTCATACCTTCCTAAGTTTCCTACTTTTGATTTATACTCTTTTAAAATACCCATTTTTTGAAATAAATTACCACCAATATTTATTCCATTATGACATGAAATACAACCATTTTTTTTAAATAATTTATATCCTTCAATTTCATCTTCATTTAAAGCAGACTTATCGCCTTTTAGATATAAATCAAATTTTGAATCAGGAGTTACTAAAGCACTTTCAAACTCAGAAATTGCATCAACTAAATTCTCTTTTGTAAAACCATTTTTATATATTAAGGCAAATTGTTTTTTATAATATTTGTCATTTTGTAATTTTTTTATTATTTCTTCTAACGATGTTCCCATTTCTACTGGGTTATGTATTGGTCCACTAACTTGTTCTTTTAGGTTTTTTGCTCTTCCATCCCAAAATTGTGTAAAATTATATCGTGTATTAAAAACTGTAGGAGAGTTTATCTTACCTTTTTTATTATCAACTCCAATAGAAAAATCTCTATTATCATCTCCACCATTATCAAGATCATGACAAGAAGCACAAGAAATTGTATTATCTTTACTTAATCTTTTATCAAAAAAGAGCTTTTTACCTAAAAGTGCTTTTTGTAAATCATAAGCTATTCCAGATTTTATAGGTAAAATCAATTCCTTACAGTTTAACAATAAAAAAGGCATCATAATTAAAAATAATATTTTCATTTTTTTATTTTACCATAATTATGTTGATAGATAGCTATCACTTAAGTGTCACTATCTTTGAGAAAGTGCTAGTTTTACCCCTAAACTTACTAATACAAATGAGGTTAAGATATTCATATATTTTACTATTTTTGGATTATTTAATAATTTTTCACTTAAAAGATTTCCTGCAATTCCTATCAAAGAGAATAAAATAATAGTTAAACCCATGAAAATTAATCCCAAAATAATCATTTGTAAAGGTACATTTCCATTTTGAACACTTACAAATTGAGGCAAAAATGCTAAGAAAAATATTGATACTTTTGGATTTAAAATGTTCATTAAAAAACCTTTAAAATATAAAGCTTTCAAGTCTTTCTTTGAAGCTTTTGTATCAAGATTTAATGGTTCATTTCTATGTTTATATACTTGATATGCAATATAAAGTAAATATATTACTCCTAGATACTTTACAATATCAAAAGCTATTTGTGAAGTCTTAAAAATCATAGAGATACCAAAAGCTGCTGCACTTGTATGAATAATAAGTCCTGTACAAAGCCCTATTGTTGTAATAATTGCTGCTTTTTTTGATTTTGTCATACCTTGTGTTAATACATAAATATTATCAGGTCCTGGGGCAATACATAATAAAAATGAGGTAATTATAAACATATATAAATTACTTAATTCAATCATATTTTTCTCCTTAAAAGAAAAATTATATCAAAATTAAAGTTAGTACTCTTAAAGCTTCAAACGATATAATAATAAAAAAATTGTAGTAAGGGTCTTTATGATTAAAAAGTCTATTTTTAGAGAGTATGATATTAGAGGAATAGTTGATGAAGAACTAAATGAACAAAGTGTTAAACTAATTGCTTATTATTTAGGTTTAGAAATTATTAAAAAAACAGTTAAAACTCCATATGTTGTGGTTGGTTATGATGCAAGAACACATTCTCCAAGACTATTTGAATACCTTACAAGTGGATTTAATAAAGCTGGCGTTAAAGTTCTTGGCATGGGGATGGTAGCAACTGGAGTTAACTATTTTGCATCTTATCAAACATTTAATGGCATAAAACCAAATGCTTCTGTTATGATTACAGGAAGTCACAATCCAAGCGAATATAATGGCTTTAAAATCTCAGTAAATAATACTCCATTTTTTGCAGAAGACATATATACATTAGGTGATGAAATCATCAAAAATCAAAACATAAAAATAGAAGACAATAAACAGTTTGAAAAAATTAATGCAAAAGCTATGTATATAGATTATATGTTAAAAGAGTTCTCATTTTTAAAAGGTTTTGACATTCCTTTTGCAATTGACTGTGGTAATGGTGTAGCAAATACTGTTTTATGTGAGATTTTAGATAGATTAGAACTAAATTACAAAGGCTTATATTGTGATCCTGATGGAACATTTCCAAATCATCATCCAGACCCAAGTGAAGAAAAAAATCTACACGATTTAAAAGAGCTTTTAAAAGGTGATGCTTTATATGGATTTGCATATGATGGTGATGCAGATAGAATTGCATTTTTAACTAAAAAACATAATGTCAAAGGTGATATTTTAGCACTTCTTTTTGCAAAAACGATGAAAGACCCAATTGTAGTTGGAGAAGTTAAATGCACTCAAGTTATGTATGATATTATAAATAAGACTGGAAAAGCTATTATGTACAAAACAGGACATAGTAATTTAAAAGTAAAACTAAAAGAAGTAAATGCTCATTTAGCAGCTGAAGTTTCAGGGCATATTTTCTTTAATGATAGATATTATGGTTTTGATGATGCAGTTTATGCTACATTTAGAATCTTAGAGTTAATTCATAATGGAATGGATATTGATAAACAAATAGAAAAACTTCCAAAAACATACTCAACAGAAGAGATTAAAATAAAAACAACAGAAGATGAAAAGTTTTTATTAATAGACAAAATAAAAGAGCTTCTTAAAAATCCTCCAAAGAATTTTCCTAAAATAGTTGATATAATCGATGTTGATGGGGTTAGAATAAACTTTAGACATGGATGGGGATTGGTTAGAGCTTCAAATACTACTCCTGTATTAGTTACTAGATTTGAATCAACAAATGAACAAACTGCAAAAGAGTATGAAGAAGAAGTTAATAAACTAATTTTATTGGCAAAAGATGAACTTAGTAACTCTTCAAACTAATTACACAAAAGATTTAGAACAAAATCTTAATTATTTAGAAAACCTAATAAATTCGTGCGAGAATGATTCTTTAATTCTTGCACCTGAACTTGCACTATCTGGTTACTCTTATGATAATATACACAAAGTTGCAGAGTTTTCAAAAAAAGCCATAAAAAGATTAAAAAAGTTATCAAAAAATAAGGCTATAGCTCTTACACTAACCATTTTTAAAGATGGTAACTACTACAATAGATTTTATATGTTTTATCAAAAACAAATTATTCATACCCAAGATAAATATAGACTTTTTAAACTTGGAAATGAACAAAAATACTTTTCTAAACCCAAAAATGATAAAAAAATAAAATTTTTTAAAATAGGGCAACTTAAGGTTGCAACTTTAATATGTTTTGAACTTAGATTTACAAAATATTGGAATAGGTTAAAAGGTGCAGATATAATACTTGTACCTGCTATGTGGGGAAAAGGTAGAAAAGAACACTTTGAGACTTTAGTAAAAGCACTTGCAATTTCAAATCAATGTTTTGTTATAGCGTCAAATAGTGCAGATGACAACTGTTGTAAATCAAGTAGCATAATAAATCCTTTTGGAGAAGTTATACTTGATGATTCAAAAGAGTTACTACAAGTTTTATTTGATAAAAAACAAATAAGAAAAATAAGAAAATTTTTAGATGTAGGAATAGATTATGAGTAAAATTAAATCAATTATTTTTGTATGCTTAGGAAATATTTGTAGGTCTCCTATTGCACAAGGTATTGCCCAAAAATATATAAAAGATAATCAATTAGATATAAAAGTTGATAGTGCAGGAACAGGAAGTTGGCATATAGGAGAGAGTCCTTGCGAACACTCTATTAGTATTGCAAAAGAAAATGGCATTGATATATCAAGACAAATAGCAAGACAAGTAAACTTAGAAGATTTTCAAACTTATGATTTAGTTGTTGGTTTAGATGAGAGAAATATGCAAGATTTGAAAAAATTAGGTTGTAAGGATGCAATTAAATTGGGTAATTTTGGTTTTGAGGGACAAGATGTACCTGACCCTTTCTTCTTTGAGGGTTTTGAGGGCTTTGACAAAGTTTATAGCATGATTGAAAAATGCGTAATAGAACTTATTAAACAAAAGTCTTAAACTTTTGTTTATAAGATTCTATATCTTTGTAGTAAAAAAATCGTTGATAATCCTGCTAAGTGAAAACTAGCTGTTGCCATATATAATAAAGAATATTCCGTAATCATAATCTAACTCCTTTTATATTTAAGTAGTTAAATTATAACACTAGTTGATTCCAATATGATTACAAATTAAGTATAAAAACTATACAAGAGGTTTAGTAAAGCCTTTTGCTTGTTCTACCCAATTTTCTTCTTTTATTTTTTCTTCTATTTCCAAATAATTTTCTATCCAATCAGAATTTTTATCACTCCAATTTGCAATTTGATCAAAGTGAAAAATTCCAAGATGATTTAATTGTGCTTCAATTAAAGAATCAATTCCTTCTATTTGTTTTAAATCATCTTTACCAGCTGGTCGTGGACAACTAAATATAACTGGCTTATTATAAACATTCCCTACATTTTTAGTAGGTTTTTGTGGCATTGGCGCATACTCTTGTTTTCTTGTAGCTCTACCTAGTATGTAACCTATTAAAAATCCAATAATTGTTGCTAATACTAAACATAATACTATTTTCGAAGCTATTTCTATCACAATTATTCTCCTATGATATTAAATTCTATTCTATTGAAAATCTTGATTTCATCTTGAATTAAAGGTATCTTATCTCCATATCCTCTTCCTTTCATTCTTGTATTTTTTATGCCCATAGATATAAGTTTTTTCTTTATATTTGCAGCTCTCATTACTGAAATATATCTATTGTACTTATCATCTCCTGGTCTAATACTTACATGGCCAGCAATTTCAAAACTCAAGTTATCATTATTTTCCATAATTTTATAGATTTTATTTAAAAGCTCGTCATTTTTACTTAAATAATCAATACCTGCTTTTGAAAATTCAAAAGATTCATCTCTCATAATCGAATATAATTCATCTTGAATTGCTTTTGATTTTTTAGATAAGTCTTTATAAGAAAGTTCGCCGTTTGATCTTCTATAACCCTCATCAACTCTTTTTAAAATAATTGGTTCAGGTTTTTTTATCTCTTCTTCAATTTTAATTATTTTTTCTGTTACTGAATCATGAGTCTCTTTTAATTGTAAATCAACTGGTTCTAACTCAACTTCTACTACATCACTATTATTATTTTCTTGTAATTGAACTTCTTTATCTTCAACAACAGAAGCTGTACTATTCATAAACTCATTGGCATGTTTATATACACAAGAAACTATTAATAACAGTAACAACAGGGATAATAAAAAAATTTTTTTACCTACTTGCATCTAACTTACTCTTTATTGAAAATTTAATTATTATATCTTAAAAATTATAAGAAGAGATAAAAATATGGCTAAAATTAATAAATTACTTTATTATCTTATTTAAAATTACAGCTTTAATAGATTTTTTATAGGTACAAAAACAAGAAATTTATCTATTATTTTTCAAATTTATCATATACTTATCATTTAATTTATATAAAATTTTTAAACTAAGTTTAATTTAAAAGGTGAAAAATGCAACATATTATTAATTCTGCACAGACATGTTTGGACTGTAAAAAACCAAAATGTCAAAAAGGATGCCCTGTAAATACTCCTATTGCTGAGATGATTAGATTATTTTTAGCAGGAGATATAAAAATTGCAGGAGAAAAAATATTTGAAAATAATCCTTTATCAATTATTTGTTCATTAGTTTGTCCCCATGAAAAACATTGTGAGGGACACTGTGTACTAAATAAAAAATATACACCTGTAAATGTTGGAGGAATAGAAAACTATATTTCAACATACTATATGAACTATAAAGAGTTTGAAAAACCTAAATCAAATGGTCATAGTATTGCTATTATTGGAAGTGGACCAGCAGGAATAAGTCTTGCTATGATTCTTGCATTAAAAGGTTATGAAATCACAATGTATGAAGGTCATGATAAAATTGGAGGTGTTTTAAGATATGGAATACCTGATTTTAGACTTGATAAATCAATACTTGATGAATTGCTATTAAAACTAAAAAATATTGGTGTTAAGATTAGACCAAATACATTAATTGGAAAAAACATTACAATTGATGAATTATTTAGAGATGGTTACAAAGCAGTATTTATAGGAACAGGTGTTTGGACACCTAAAAAACTGGGTTTAAAAGGTGAATCATTAGGAAATGTACACTTTGCAATTGATTATTTAAAAAGTCCAAAAGCCTACAATCTTGGTAAAAAAGTAGTAATTGTTGGTGCTGGAAATGTAGCCATGGATGTAGCAAGAACTGCTATTAGAAATGGTTCAAGAGAAGTTTCTATTATGTATAGAAAAGGTTTTGAGCAAATGAGTGCAGAAAAATTAGAAATTGAATATGCAAAAATTGATGGAGTAAAATTCAATCTTTATAAGTTGCCACTTGAATTTACTCCAAAAGGTATAAAATATCTAAATACAAATGAAGAAAAAGAAAATATTGAAGGCTTTGAAGAAGCAGATTCTATTTTAGTATCAATTAGCCAACAACCAAGAGATTTAATTGTGTCTAATACAAAAGGAATTAATGTTGGTGGAGATGGATTAGTAGTTACAAATGAAAATGGAGAAACTACAAGAGAGGGTGTATTTGCATCAGGAGATGTAGTAACAGGTGCTAGAACAGTTGTAGAAGCTGTTGCTTTATCAAAAAGAGTTGCTATTGCTATAGAAAATTATATAGCAAACTTGAAAGAACAAGAAGCCTGTTAATCTTTATATTGATATTAATCAATGAAACAACTTATTAAAATCCTTATAATTAACAAAAAATATTAAGGATTATTTAATGAGTATGTTTTGTTATCAATGTGAAATGAGTCAAAAAGATGGTTGTGGTAGTAGTGGTGCTAGTGTTGGAACATGTGGAAAAGATGAAAACCTTTCAAGACTTCAAGATATTATGATATTTGGATTAAAAGGGCTTAGTGCTTATAGAGAACATTTAAATGAATTAGATTCAACCTTAACAAAAGAGATTGATGATGTTATGAGTGAAACTTTATACTTTACATTAACAAATGTAAATTTTAATTTTGATGACCATATAAATCAATTAATGAAAGTAGGTAATGCTGGAGTTAAAGTTATGGATAGACTTTCAAACTCTCACACTTCAAAGTTTGGTATTCCAACTCCTGTAAAAGTTACTCAAAACAAAGTTGAAGGTAAAGCTATACTTGTTAGTGGGCATAATCTTGAAATGCTAGAAAAACTTTTAATAGCTACAAAAGATAAAGGTATAAATATATATACTCACTCTGAGATGTTACCAGCACATGGTTATCCAGAACTTAGAAAGTATCCACATTTAAAAGGAAATGTAGGTAAAGCTTGGTTCGATCAAGCAAAACTTATGGAAAAATTTACTGGAACTTTTGTAGTTAATACAAACTGTATTGTGCCTCCAAAGAAAAACTGTACATATCTTGATAGACTATTTACTTACAAAATAGTTGGAGTTGAGGGAGCTACACAAATTGAAGATGATAACTTTGATGAACTTATAAAAAGAACTTTAGAGTGCGAAGATGCAAATGGAGTTGATTTAAACGAAGATACAACACTTGTAACAGGGCACCATTATAAAACTATATTAACATTAGCACCACAAATTTTAGATGCAATAAAAGATGGAAAAATTAAACAATTCTTTGTTGTTGCAGGATGTGATGCACCAGGAAAAGGTGGAGAATATTATAGAGAATTAGCTCAAACTCTTCCAAAAGATACAGTTATTTTAACTTCAAGCTGTGGTAAATTTAGATTTAATGATATTGATTTTGGAGAGATTGAAGGAACAGGTATTCCAAGATATTTAGACTTAGGACAATGCAATGATAGTAATGGCGCTGTTGAGATTGCAAAAGCACTAAGCCAAGCCTTAGATACACCAATTAATGACCTTCCTGTATCAATTGTACTATCTTGGATGGAACAAAAAGCAGTAATTATTTTACTTGCTCTTTTTTCTTTAGGAGTAAAAAATATCTATTTAGGACCAAAACCTCCACAATTTGTAAATGAAGATATATTTAACTTTTTAAGCGAAACTTTTAATCTTACACTTACAACTAATGCAAAAGATGATTTAAAAAAACTTCTTATTGCATAAAAGAGCCTTTAGGCTCTTTTAATGGTAATTTAATTGTAAACTCCACACCTTTATACTCTGTTTGTTCATAAGTAAAAGTACTATTTTTTACTTGAATTTGACCATCTATTTTATCAATAATAAGTTTACTCATATATAGACCTATTCCTGTACCATTTTCACCTTTTGTAGAAAACTTATACTCAAAAATTTTTGAAATAATTGCACTAGGTATTCCTCCAGCATTATCACAAAATTTTATAACAACAAACTCTTTTTCGTATCTTGTAGAAAAATATATAACTTTTGTATCTAAATCAAACTCATCAAAAGCATCTATACTATTACTTAATAGATTCATAAATACTTGAATTATCTCATTTTTATTTCCATATATTGTTCCACTATCAAAAGAAGTAATTATATGTATATCTCTTTTTTCTAGTTTTGAAGCTATTAAAGTTTTTGATTTATTAAAGGCTTCTTCTAATACATATTGTTGTTTTAGACTGTCATTTTTAAAGAAATCTTTAAAATCATCAATTGTTTGTGATAAATAGTTTGCAGATTTTTCTATATTTGTTAATGCATTTTGTAAATAATCATCTGTTAACTCATTAAACTCACTTTCCATTTTTACTCCTGTTGAGCTAAGAGTAATTATAGATAAGGGCTGTTTCCATTGGTGAGCAATATTTTCTATCATTTCTCCCATTGTTGCCATTTTTGATTGAGCAATTAAAGTTAAATCTTTTTTTCTAATATCTTCAACTTGAATATCTACTGTTTTTTGAAGTTGTGTTTGAAGTTGTGTTAATTCTGTAACATCAACTAAACTTACAACATAGTTTACATCATCAATTTTATCTTTTGATATGTTTATTTGAAAAATTTTATTATCTATTTTTATTTTTAAAATCTTATTTTTTAAAGCAAAAGCATTAAGTAACCAATCTTTACCACTTAAATAGTTTTCACCTTTAGTAAAAGTATCTGATAAAAATAAGAACTTCTGTTTTAAATGCTCTTGTGTTTTACATTTGAAAAATTCAAGTGCAGTTTTATTTGCTACTTTTAATCTTTTTCCATCAGTTATAAAGATTATCGCATTTTGTGAATCAAGTATATGATTTATATATTTACTTTTATTAAGTAGCTCTTTAAAAATAAAATAAAAAATAACCATCATAAATAAAATTGAAAAAAGAATAACAAAAGAAGAGAAGTTTATATTTACAAAAAGATGGTTTTGAAGAGTTTTATTTTTCTTTTCTATCTCGCTTAAAACTGAATCTAATCCTACTATATAACTTTGTTTTAGATTTTTGTACTCTAAAGAAAATAGTAAATTTTCAGCTTGTTTATAATTACCTTTTTTACTTAATTCTAAAGCTTTTTCTTCTAAAGAAATAAGTTTTTTATTTGTCTTTTCAATAGATTTAAATTTATCTTTTAAAGAAGGCATTAACTTTATAGCTTCATTTATACTATTTTCTAATGGATTGATATTTTCATAATATCTTTTTATCCAATAATCGTTTTGATTTAAAGTAGCAACTCTAGCACTCATAGTCAAAACTTCATCATAATATCTTATCTCTTCTGATATAGTTGAAATCTTTTTTATTTTATCAAACTCTTTTGTATCATCATTTATTTGAAGAACTGAAATAAATGCTACTATAAAGCTTGCTAAACCTATAAAAGTTAATATTAAAAGACTTGAGTTTAATATCTTATTACTTTGCATAAAGCAGGTTCCTTTTAAATTATTCTTTTAAAAGTTTAACTTAAAATAGTATCTTCATAGTATCTTTTTTATTTTTTAATTACTATCCTTAAAAATAAAGCCTTGATGTTCAAAAGTTTTTTTAATATCTCTAGTATAACTTTTTGTATAAAATCTTGCCATCTCTTCTTTATAAGATGTTTTGTAATTCATACCATTTGCTTTTCTAAAATCACTTAAAATAGTTTCATAAGATTCAATACCATCTTTTGCTTTTTTATCATCATATTTATCTTCAAATACAAAAGAATCAAAAGGTATTCTAGGTTTTAAAGGTGCTTGTAATGCTTCTTTTGTAGGTACACCAATAGTAGACCCTACAAGTGGATATGTATTTTTTGGTAAATCTAGTATTTCTATAAATTTTTCAACTGATAATCTAACAGCTCCAATAGCAGTTGTTCCATATCCCAATGATCTAGCAGCTGTTTGTAAAGTACTTAGCATAATACCTGCATCAACTGAACCTACAATAATTCCCTCAGCTGATTCTTGAATCATCTGCTTTTGATTTATTTTTTCAAGAGTATAAGCTGTTCTATTATAATCAATCACAAACATAACAAAAACTTCACAATTTTTAATATGCTCTTGACCTGCACATAACTCACTGATTTGTTTTAATTTTTCTTTATCTTTTGTATATACTATAGAAACTTGTTGTCCATTCACTGATGTTGGTGCTCTTTGTGCAGCTTCAAAAATAAGTTTTAAATCCTCATCTTTTACACTTTCACCTGTAAAGTTTCTTATTGATTTTCTATTTAATAACTCTTGTAATATTTCATTCATTTTAATCCTTTGTTAATAAATCTATCCAAAAATATTTATTTGCTACACCTTTTTCTACAGGTTTCCACCCATATGAAATTGAGTGCATATATAATGTATCATTTACTAGTTTAAATGTAAACTCTTTTTCTATTTCTTTTCCTAATGCTTCTGTAAAAATAACATGTATAAACTGGTCATCTTCTTCTACTTCATAAGAAAAATCATTTAAATCTAGTATCTGCTTTTTTATAAAACCTAATGCTTTATCTTTTAACATTGTCAATCCTTTTAAAATATGTGTTATTTTATGTATAAATAGCTTTTAAAGTGATTATTCTTAGAAATTAATGGTTTTGTTAAGGTGAGTGTTTAAATGGCTTATTATATGAATAACGAAAGAACTATAATATTCTATATAATACTTTTTTATTGAAAAAAGTATTGCAAAAAGCAAGCAGCTAATTGTTAAAGGCAAAGCTTCCCTCGTCATTTTAAATTTCTTTTCTGTCTGCGGAACTCCTAAGTAAAGTGCATTTAGCACTTTACTTACTCAAACAGTCCTCGACTTTTTCGAAAAAAATTTAAAACAACTCAGCTTTAACAAATGCTGGAAATTGATATTCCTCTAGCTTTTATTTACATTGTCTCTTTTAACCTCTCCTCTATCTCTTTATAATTATTATTTTTATAAATAAATGAATATCAAAAAGAGTTTTAGTGATAGTTATTTTTTGAAAGTTCAAGGCTAGAGTGGTAATTTTATTAGGAGCTTACTATTGTAAGTGAGTGATGAAATTTCCGCGATAACGCAGAAATTTCTAAAAAGAGCTATTAATAAAACTCTTTTTTTTAAAAGTCGTCAAAATCTATGCTTCCTTTTGAGTAGTTAACAACATTCCCCTCAAAGAAATTAGTTCTTTGATCATTAAATGAAGCATAACCATCAACCCAAGGAATAGGGTGTTTTACATTATACATAGGTTTATATCCTACTGCTTCAAGTCTTCTATCTGCTAAGTATTGAATATATTGAGTGATTATTGCATCTGTAAAACCTAAAATTTGTCCTTGTGTAATATATGCACCCCAAGAAGCTTCAAGTTCAACTGCTTTTTTAAACATATCTCTTACTATTACTTCAAGTTCATCAGTAAATAAATCAGGTCTCTCTTTTCTTACAGAATTAATCATATTTTGGAAAAGTAAAAGGTGTGTTACTTCATCTCTTTGAATAAATCTAATCATCTGAGAGCTTCCAAGCATTTTCCCTGATTTTCCAAGTGCATAAATAGCTGCAAAACCTGCATAAAAATATAATCCTTCTAGGATTTGGTTTGCAAACATTGCTAATACTATTTTTTGGTCTGTAATTTCTTCTTTATCACCAGCTGCTAAACTTTTGTAAACATCAGCGATATAGTTGTTTTTTTCTCTTAATTTTAGATCTGTTTTCCACATTTCATATATTTCATCTGTATTATCTGAAATACTTTCTACCATAACAGCATATGATTTCGAGTGGTTAGCTTCTTCATAAGATTGTCTTGACAAGCAAGCATTTACCTCAGGTGCTGTTATATATGGATTGATATTATCCATTAGATTATTTGTTTGTAAACTATCCATAAAGATAAGTTGTGAAAGTACTAAATCATACATTCTTTTTTCTGATGGACTTAAATACTTATAATCTTTGGCATCTCCTGTCATTTGAACTTCTTTTGGAAACCATGTATTAGCTTCCATTGTATCCCAAAGATTAAGTGCCCATTGATACTTTAACTTTGTAAAGTTAATCATACCATCAGGATTACCTCCAAAGATTCTTCTATCATTTAAGTTCTCTTTTGATTGTGGATTATATATCGTTTTTCTATCCATTAGGATTTCCTCTTATATTTAAAATTTAAATTTATTTTATAATACTTTTTTAAAAGTTTGTATACCTTGTGTGTAAGGTTATCTTATTGACAACCTGCACACTCCATACTTCTATCTTCAACATCATTATTTGCTTCAGGAGATTGACTTCTTAAATAGTAAGTAGATTTTAATCCTAGTTTCCAAGCTAATGTATAAATTTCATGTAGATATTTTCCACTTGCTTTATCTAAACTCATAAATATATTTGTACTTTGACCTTGGTCTATCCATTTTTGTCTAATAGCTGCTGCTTTAATAATATCTGTTTGCTCAACTTCATATGCTGGAATATAATATTGCCATGTTTCAGGACTCAATCTTGGTACCACAACAGGAATAAGTCCACTTAAGTTCTCTTCATACCATTTTCTTTTATAAACTGGCTCAATTGCTTGAGTTGTACCTACTAAAATAGAGATAGAAGATGTTGGAGCAATAGCCATCAAGTAACCATTTCTCATACCATTTTCTTTAACTTCTTCTTTTAGCTCTTGCCAATCATATCCACCATCAAATAAATCTTTATTCATCAAGGCTTCAACAGCTTGAGGTGCATGATCATGTGGCATTATTCCTTTTGACCAGTTTGAACCTTCAAATGCAGGATATACACCTTTTTCTACTGCAAGTTTACTTGATGATTTAATAGCATTATATGAAATTGCTTCCATAACTGAATCAATTTTCTTAAAATGCTGTTCACTACCAAACATGATTTGATGTTCTGCAAGCATTTGTGCTTCACCCATCACTCCAAGTCCAATACTTCTTGTTTTTAAGTTAGTTGCTTTTACTTTTCTTAATGGATAGAAGTTTAAATCAATCACATTATCAAGCATTCTAATTGCAGTTGGAACTACTCTTTCAATATCCTCTTTTGTATTAATTTTTGAAAGATTAATTGATGCAAGGTTACAAACTGCTGTATCACCATCAATTTTCTCTTTTTCTACTATAAATACTCTTTTTCCATTGATTGAATCAAGTGCAGTTATTTTATTTGCTTTTTTCTCTTGTCCTGCATCAACTTTAATAATCTCATCTTCATCATATGTTTTGATTGTTCCATCTTCAAACTCTAATCTTATTTTATAATAGTTTGGATTTGTATTTTGAAAAATTTCTGTACAAAGATTTGAACTTCTAATATGTCCAGCATGAGCATTTGGATTAGCTCTGTTTGCATTATCTTTAAAACATAAAAATGGACTTCCAGATTCAAAATATGAAGTTAAGATTTTCTTCCATAAATCTTTAGCTTTCATAGTATCTTTTGTAATAGTCTCATCTTTTTCATACTCTTCATATCTTTTTTTGAACGCATCTCCATGAAGTTCACTTAAATCTTTTACTTCATATGGATCAAACAATGTCCAATGAGAGTTTTCTAAGATTCTTTCCATAAATAAGTCTGTTATCCATAAAGAAGGGAATAAATCATGTGCTCTTCTTCTTTCTTCCCCAGAATTCTTTTTAAGGTCAATAAAATCAACTATATCCATATGCCATGGCTCAACATATACAGCAATTGCACCTTTTCTAGTTCCAAGTTGGTCAACTGCGATTGCTAAATCATTTGTAATTTTTAAAAATGGAACTGTTCCACCTGCTGCACTTTTATGGTCATCAATAACTCCACCAAGGGCTCTGATTTGGTTCCAATCCCAACCAATACCACCACCATACTTAGATAATAGTGCCATCTCTTTGTAACCATCAAAAATTCCTTCAATATTATCAGGACTTGAACCGATATAACAAGATGAAAGTTGATGTCTATTTGTTCTTGCATTTGATAAAGTTGGAGTTGCTAACATAACCTCAAATTTTGAAATTGCATCATAAAACTCTTTTGCTCTTTCTTGTTTATTATCTTCATCTTGTGCTAAAAACATTGCAATTGCCATAAACATATGTTGAGGAAGTTCAATTGGATTGGCTTTTTTATTTTTGATTAAATATCTATCATATAGTGTTTTAATCCCTAAATAATTAAATAATAAATCTCTTTCTGAATCAATATAATTATTTAAATCATCTAAATCATAACCCTCACCAAGAGCAGGAAGTAATCTTCCAGCTTCTTTTCCATATCTTAGATAATCTTTTAAATGACAATATGGCTCACCCTTAATACCATGTGTTGATTTACCAACTCTATGATATAAATCAAATAAGAACAGTCTTGCAGCAACAAAAGTCCAGTTTGGAACATCTATATCAATTTTTTCAACTGCTGTTTTAATAAGTGCATCTTGAATATCTGAGGAACTCATACCATCAATAAACTTTATTTGTGCATCCAATTCCAATTCACTTTGGCTAACACCATCTAAGTCTTTTGTTGCATCTATAGTCATCTTTTGAATTTTAGTAATATCTAAAACTTCTTTTCTACCGTTTCTTTTTTGAATCATTATTGCCATTTTTGTTGCCTTTTTTTTACCTAAAATTTTATAAATTATTTAAATACTCTATTAAAAATTGCATCAACATTTTTTGTGTAATAGTCATAATTAAAACACTCTCTGATTTGCTCCTCACTCAATGAGTTTCTTAACTCTTCATCTTCTAATAAATATTGAAGATATAAAGATTCACCTTTTTCATTTGTAGTTGGTTTATCTGATTGTAAGCCTTCCCAAACTTTCATTGCATTTCTTTGTACAATTCTATATGCATCTTCTCTACTTACCCCAGCTTTTGGTAATTCTAATAATACTCTTTGAGAAAATACTAATCCACCTGTTAAATTTAAATTTTTCATCATATTTTCTGGCATAACAGTTAAATTTGCAATAACATTGTTCATTCTATGAAGCATAAAGTCACAAGTGATAAAAGAATCTGGAAGCCAAAATCTCTCTGTTGATGAGTGAGAGATATCTCTTTCATGCCATAATGCAACATTTTCCATTGCTGGAGTTGCATAAGCTCTGATAATTCTTGCAAGTCCTGTTATATTTTCTGTTAGTATTGGATTTCTTTTATGTGGCATTGCAGAAGATCCTTTTTGACCTTTTGCAAAAAACTCTTCGCATTCATAAACTTCAGTTCTTTGCCAATGTCTTACTTGAACTGCAAATTTTTCAATTGAACTAGAAAGTAGGGCTAAAGAAGAAGCAAGTCTTGCATATCTATCTCTTTGAATTACTTGATTAGAAGCAGGTGCAAAAGATAATCCTAACTCTTCACAAGCGAATTCTTCAAGCTCTAAAGGTGCATGGGCAAAGTTCCCCATTGCTCCTGAAATTTGGCCAACAGATATAACTTTAAGAGTTTGTTCTAAATTTTCTAAGTGTCTTGCCATCTCATCATACCATACAGCAAGAACTAATCCAAATGTAATAGGTTCACCATGAATACCATGACTTCTTCCTACCATTAAAGTATATTTATGTTCTTTTGCTCTTGTTTTAATAGACTCCATCATCATTTTTACATCTTGAATAATTAAATTCAAAGAGTCTTTCATTTGTAAAGCAACAGCTGTATCAACAGTATCAGAAGATGTCATTCCATAGTGAAACCATCTTGACTCATCACCTAATGTTTCTGAAACACTTGTTGTAAATGCGATTAAATCATGTCTAGTTACAGCTTCAATTTCATCAATTCTTTCAACTGAAAAATTAGCATTTTCAACAATTTTTTTTGCATCATCGTCAGGAATAAGACCTAGTCTATTCCAAGCTTTAACAACAGCTTTTTCAACATCTAACCATGCTTGATATTTAGCTTGCATAGTCCATTTTGAACTCATCTCTTCTCTTGCATATCTTTCAACCATTTACTAGTCCCTTATTTGTTTTTATTGCTTTTTAGTGTATGATATCTTAACTAAGTTAGCCAAAGTTTTTCATTAAATCTTGGTTAATTTAAACTTAATTTTTAGGAAAAGTTTGTGCCTTTTATTTTAAAAAAATATAAAGCTATTTTAGGCAAAAAAATACAACATTTTTTACTGCAAGATTTAAAGATAGAGCCCAAGTTAGCGCAAAAGTATATAAGTAGAGCAAGAGTTTTTGACCAAAACCAAAAACCATTTATTTTAAATGAAAAAATAAATACAAATAGTATATATATAGCAGAGTTTGAGGGACATACAAGAGGTCTTAATCCATTGCTTGAATTTAAAGATTTTGCTTTATTTGATAAGCCAACAAAACTAATGGTTCATCCAATTTCAAAAAACACAAAATACTCTTTATTAGATGAGATTCGTTATCATTTTGGAAACAATGCAAATTTAGCCCATAGAATTGATGCTGAAACATCTGGGCTTGTAATAGTTTGTAAAAATAAACAAAGTGAAAAAAGACTAAAAGATATGTTTATTGAAAAAGAGTATAAAAAATCATATCTTGCAATAGTTCAAGGTGAATTAAAAAAAGATATTACTATAGAAAACTATTTAGAAAAAGAGGGGGAAAATATTGGTGTTAGGATGAAAACTTCCCAAAAAGGAAAAAAATCATTAACTATTGTTAAGCCATTAAATTATAATTGTAAAAAGAACATAACATTAGTAGAAGCAATTCCACATACAGGAAGACAACATCAAATTAGAGTTCACTTATATTCTATTGGTCATAGAATAATAGGAGATCCTATCTATGGAATTGATGATGAAATAGCAGAAGCTTATTTAAATAAAGAGCTTGATGATAAAAAAAGATATGAAAAAACAGGTAGTTATAGGCTTTGGTTACATGCAAATTATCTAGAGTTTAACTATAATAATACAACTTATAAATTATTTTCTAAAAACGATGAAATCTTAAAAGAGTTTTATATGTAAAAATTAATAAAAAAAACACTATAATATCGCATGTTTAAAAGTAATGAAAAAAATATTTTACGTATTATTAAATATGCTCCTTTATTATTTATACTTTTACTATCTACAATAACTACTTATTTACTTATTTTAAATAACCAAAACATCTACAAAGAAGACATTAAAAAGATTGAATATGAATTTTTTATACATAGACAAAAAGAGATTAAACTTGAAGTTGAAAAAATTTATGAGTATATTTTATATAAAAAAGATAGAAGTGAAGAGACCTTAAAAGCTCAATTAAAAAGTAGAGTAAATGAAGCTCATGCTATTGCTACAAACATCTATAAAGAGAATAAATCTAAAACTAACTCTGAAATTTGTAAAATGATTAAAGATGCACTAAGAGAAGTTAGATTTAATGACAAAAGAGGTTATTATTTTATCCATGATATTAAAGGCAATAATAGGCTTTATCCACTAAACAAAAACCTTGAAGATAAAAATTATATAAATCTAAAAGATGCTAAAGGTTATGAATTTGTAAAAACAATAATAGAAACTATAGAAAATAAAACCCAAAGATTTGATATTTACTATTGGAGTAAACCTACAAATGAAGGAAAAAGAATTTATAAAAAAATATCTTTTTATAAATATTTTGAACCTTTAAATATTACAATTGGTACAGGTGAATATATAAAAGATTTTGAAGATGATATAAAAGATGAGATAATAAAATATATAAAAAAGATGAATGAGAAAAATCAAAGATATATTTTTTTATTTGATTTTGATAAAAATATATTAGTTCACAATAATATTAAACAATCAAAACTACAAAAACAAAAAGAGAATATTTTATTAGACAAAATCATAAAAAAAGCAAAAGATAATGATGGCTTTATAACATATAATCAAAGTTTTAAAGATAATATTGAAAATGAAAAAACCTCTTATATAAAAAGTTTTAAACCATGGAATTGGATTATTGGTACAGGCTTTTATAAAAATGAATTTACAAAAATATTAGAAGAAAAAAAACAAGAAGTAAAAAATAGAAATAAATCTTATGTAGTAAATATTTTAATTATAAGTATAATAATTACTATTATACTATTAGTAATTTCTTTTTATATATCAAATATTCTTAAAAAACGTTTCTTAAAATATAAAGAAAAAATATATGAAGAGATGAATAAAAATAGAAAAAAAGATAGTTTATTAGCTCAACAATCAAAAATGGCCTCAATGGGGGAGATGATAGGAAATATTGCCCACCAATGGAGACAACCTTTATCTTTAATATCTACTGTTTCAAGTGGTATTAAAATGCAAAAAGAGTTTGGTACCTTAACTGATAAAGATTTAGATGAGAGTGTAGATGCAATTACTAAAGCTACAAAACACTTATCAAAAACAATTGATGACTTTCAAAACTTCTTTAAACCAAATAAAACAAAAGAAAAATTTACAACAACAGATGTATTTGAGAAAAGTCTATCTTTAATTAGTGCACAATTTAAAGCAAAAAGTATTGATATAGAAAAAAATATTGATGAAATTGAAATTTTTGGTTTAGAAAATGAATTAATTCAAGTATTAATAAATATTTTAAATAATGCAAGAGATGAACTTGTAAAAAAAGAACAAAATCATAAAATTATTGTAATAGAAACAAAACAAACAAAAAATAGAGTAAAAATCATAATAACAGACAATGCAGGTGGAATTTCACCTAAAATTACTAATAAAATTTTTGAACCATATTTTAGTACAAAAAAAGAGAAACAAGGAACAGGAATTGGGCTTTATATGAGTAAAGAAATTATTACTAAACATATGAAGGGAAATATAAAAGTTGAAAATTCAACAATTAATATAAAAGGTGATTCTTACAAAGGTGCAAGATTTACTATAACTCTTCCTACAAGCAACTATTAAATAATAGATAAAGTCACTAATGTAACAAATAGATATCTTATAAACTTTGCAAATAATACAATAAGTATAAAAAACTTTAAATTATATTTTAGAACACCTGCTATAAATGTCAAAGGATCTCCAATAATAGGAACCCACGATAAAAGTAATGAAAAAGCTCCATATTTATCAAAAAAAACTTTATATTTTGCAATCTTTTTTTTATCTAAATATTTTTTATTTTCTAAATACTCTTCACCTTTTAAACCCAAAAAATAGTTTAACAAAGAACCTAAAGTATTTCCAAGTGTAGCAAAGAGTAAGAGTAAATAAATATTATAGTTTTCCTTGATATTAAAAACTAAAAAAGCCTCACTTCCCATTGGTAATAAGGTTGCTGAAATAAAAGATATGAAAAATAGACTAATATATGTCATTATTGTTTATTAAATAAATTAAATATAGTTTTAGGAATTACAATTTTAATTTGTGAAATAAATACACCAAAAAGTACTACAATTGATGCAGTAATTTCAATATAGCTTAATCTTTCATTTAAAATAAAATAGGCAAGCACTAAAGTAAATACAGGTATCAAATTCATAAAAATTGAAGCTTTAGAAGCATTTATTTTAGTTAATGAATAATTATATAAACCATAACCACCTAAAGTTACAATAACACCTAAATAAGCTGTCCATAAAAAACCTTCAAGTTTAAAAACAAAAGGTGTTGTAGTAAGTTCATAAAATGCAAGAGGCAGAAAAAATATTGTTCCTATAAAAGCATGTGCAGCTGTTAAAAATATTGCAGAAAACTTATAAGTTAAATGTTTTGCGACAATTGTATAACCAGCAGCACATGTCATTGCTAAAAATTCTAAAAAATTACCAAGCATTGGGTTTGGTGCAGTGATACTTGATGTTGCTTCTAAACTTAACCAAATAGCACCAAATACAGCTAAAATTGAACCAAAGATAAATTGTTTTGAAATTAACTCTTTTAATATAAAAACAGCTGCAACAGAGGTAATTAAAGGCATTAAAGAAGCAATCATCCCTGCTTGTGAAGCAGTAGTTAATTGTAATGCTTTTGATTCAAATAAGAAGTATAAACAAGGTTCAAATAAAGCTAATAAAAGTATAAGTAATATATCTTTTTTTGTAAAGTCATATTTTAAAAAACTTTTAATAAAAATCAAAAAACACATAGATGCAAAAACCATTCTTACAAAAATAACTGTATGTGCTCCATATTCATTCATAGCAGCTTTCAAAGCAATAAAAGAACTTGCCCAAATAAACATTGCAAAAGTTAAAGATAAAATTCCTAATATACTAATTTTATTTCCCAAATTAAACTCTTTTTTTTAAATAGACCAAATTTATATCCAATTTTCCTTAAAACAGTCTTTTTTAAAATTTTTTTTAAGTTTATTTAGTTAGAATACATCTCTTAAAGAGAAGCACTGAGAATAGTTTACTATTTTGAGTGCTCTTCTTTAGACCTTTGCAATCATCATTTAAGACAATGCCCCAGGGTGGGAACACAGCAAGGCACCTTACTTGATGGTGTGTTTGGGTATCTGGAGAAGAGTGCTATAAAGCACTCTTTTTTTTTGCTTAAAATTTATTACTTTATAAAAAATCTTTAAAATCACTATCTTTTATTATTACTTTTTTACTTTTTTTATCATATAAAAACCTATGATCTTTACTTTTAACACCTGTTAAAATTATAGTTTTAATTTCTAAGTCAGATTTACCATAAGCTTTCATCATTTTTGTAAATTTTTGTAAAGTTATATATCTTATTTCATCATTTATTGGTTTTTGAGTTTTTTCTTCAGCTTCTTGGGTTTTTTTTTGATTTTGTATTTGTGGCTTATAAATTGAACGCATTTCATTAAATGCACTTTGTAATAAATCTATTTCTCTATTAAAAACTTCTATGATTTTTTTTTGATTTTTTTCAAGTCTTATAATCTCTGAAGTATACTGTTTTTTCATCCACTTCATATTTTTTTTTAGTAAATCTATTTGTTCATCTTTTACTTTTATCAACTCTTTTATTTCTATAATTTCAACAGGTTTTTCATTTTCTTTAGATTTATCTTCTACATGTTCACTTATGTAAACATACGTTTTCCCAGATTTTTTGATAGATTTTAATTGATTGTTCTTTATTCTATAGTGTACACCTTGAAGAGAAAGCCCAAGAATTTGAGCCGCCTGAGAAGTAGTTACTAATCTCTCCAAGACTTATCCTTACATTTTTGCGCTGTCTATTTCTATTACAGTATGTACATTCCCTCTTGGTTTAAAATCTGCAACTACTTTCATCCATTTAGGCTCTAATTTTTCATACAATGTATCAAAAATTTCATTTGCAGAATTTTCATGTGAAACTTCTCTATAAATAAAAGTATTAATATAAATCTTTAACGCTTTTAATTCGATTACTTTTTTATTTGGAGTATATTGAAGTTTAATTGTTGCAAAATCAGGATATCCACTTCTTGGACATTTTGCCATAAACTCTGGTAATTCAATATTTATAATATAGTTTTTTTCATTTTTATTTGGCCAATAATGCTCTTCATTGTTAATATCAAATTCAACAATCTCTTTTTCGCCATATTTCATTTCCATTTAAATAACCTTTAATATTTTATTTTTGCCAATTTTATCAAAAACTTACTTACAAGTGTAGCAGGTATAAAAATCTTTAGTTATTTAAATAAATAGATTTAATAAATTTTTTTATTTTGACATTCTACACAATTTAGTTCTCTTTCATCCTTATCACACACTACACAACCAACCAGTGAGTAATTAGAAAAATCTCTTTTTTGTGTACATTTTGGATTATTAGATGCCATATAACTTACATTTAAGACTGGATCAAAAGTTAATAAATTTGCAATATCTTCATCAATATTTATATTTCTAGCAATTGCACGTCTTACAAGCATTGATTCGCTATCTGCTAAAACTTTTAATTCATCAAGATTTTCACTAGTTTTTGCAATATCTAACTTCTCATTTAAACTTATTTGTTTAGCATACATAAATATCCCTTTAAGTATAGTTTTAAAATATACTTTAAATAATATCATAAATTTAAAAAATAATAATTAAATTATATAGTAAAAAATAGCTTTTTTATATTTTTTATATTTTTGACACTATATTTATCAAAATACCTATTATTCAAGTTTTAAAATGACAATTTAGTGTCATTATTTTTTATATAATTTGATAATTCAATCAAATTTCCATCTGGGTCATTTATATAAATAGAATAAATATCTCCTAATGCTCCTGTTCTAAAAACTGGACCTTCTAAAATTTTTATAGCTTTTTTTTGTAAAAATTTAAATACATCATTTATATCATCTTTTACAATAAAACATAAATCAGCACTTCCTTGTTTTACATTTGTAGCTTTTGGCTCAAACTCACTTCCAAGCTTGTGCAGATTTATTTTTTGATTTGCATACTTTAAAGCAATCCTAGTATCTTTAAAAATCTCTTTTTTCATTCCCAAAACTTCAGTATAAAATTTTACTGTTTTATCTAAATCTTTAACTGTTAGTACTAAATGGTCTAAATTTTCAATAATCATAACTATTCCTAAAGTTTTTTATATTTTACTATAAGATTATGTAGTTTGCTTTATTATGATTAATTCTTTATAATCTATTTATGAAAGATTTATTAGAAGTAGAGTTTTTACATAAATTAAAAGAGTACGGCTTTGAAATATTAACTTTTAAGCAGTTATTTAAAAATATAGATTTAAATACTCATTTTATGACTAAAGCTCATAGAATTAAGTTTTATCATATTTTATATTTTACAAAAGCTTTGGATTATCATTTTATTGATTTTAAAAAATACAATGTAAAAGATAATTGTATGATTTTTTTATCAAAAGAGCAAATACATAGTTTTAGCAAAACTACTAATTATGAAGGTTATATTATTCTTTTTACTGATGAGTTTTTAAAAAGAAATTTTCTTAGTTTAAATGACTCTATTTTTAATATATTATTAAAACCATCTATTCTTTATAATTGCAAAGAAGATTATCAAACTATTTTTAAACAATTACATAATGATTATAAAAAATCCTATCAGTATAAAGAAAAACTAAATAGCACTTTATTTAATTACTTAATCTTAAAAGCAAAAGAAGAGTTTAGTAAACAAAACAAAAATAATATAAATCAAAAATACAATGATATATATAATAAGTTCAAAAATCTTTTCCACAAAAACTATTATAAAAATAGAAGTGTAAATTATTATAGTAGTTTATTAAATATAAGTTCAAAACACTTAAATACTATATGTAAACAAAAAACAAATTTAACTGCAAAACAATTAATAAGTAGTTATATTATACTTGAAGCAAAAAGAAAATTAATTACTACTAATAGCGCCATAAAACAAATAGCCTATGAATTGGGTTTTATAGAAACTACAAACTTTATAAAATTTTTTAAAAAACACACAAATATCTCTCCTAGCAAATTTAAAGAGAAAAATAGCTGTTAGTTTGATTTTTACCATTTTTTATACCAAATTAACCTTTACTAAATGAAGCTAAAAAAATATAATTTCAAAAAATTACCATAGGAGTAAAAATGGATTTTAAAAAATTGATATTGTCTATATCTTTTTTATCATCACTTTTTGTTTTAAATATCAATGCAAAAGAGATATCAAATTCACAAAAAGTAGTAATGTTATTAGAAAAAGCATTTACTAAAAATCAAGATAGAAGTGTATTAAAGTATGTAAGTGATAAAAAATATATTCAACATAATTTATATGCAAAAGATCAAAAAGATGGATTGATAGCTTATCTTGATTATTTATCAACAAAAGATATAGAAACAAAAGTAATTAGAGTATTTGAAGATGAAAATTATGTAATCGCACAAACATTATCAAGAGAAGATAATACTTATATGCATATTATTGATATTTTTAGATTTGAAAATGGCCTAATTGTTGAGCATTGGGACAATATACAAACTATTAAAAATAAAGATTTAATTAATGGCTTACCTACAAAGGTTTTAAATAAAAATTCAACAAAAAATAACAAAAATTTAATAAAAAAATATATTCATGATAAGATTATTAAAGATAATACTTATATAAAAAACCATATGATATTAGCAAATGGTGAGTTTGTTTTAAGTGTAAGTGAAATAAAACAATCAAATATTAATTATGCTTTATATGAACTTTTTTATATAGAAAATAAAAACATAAAAAAAGTTTGGAAAATAAAAGAAAAAATTTTAGCAAAAAAGAACTGGCAAAATAACAATTCTAAATTTTAAAAAGATGGCAATATTGCCATCTTACATTTGTGATACTCTTTTTTTAATAATTCTTTGAATTTCATTATTTATAATCTTTGAAGAACGCAAATTTTGATTTTCATTTGCAATAGTACCAACTGCTTTATTACAATTATCACAAATAAACTCAAATTTTCTAACTGTTGAATTTTCATAAGCAACTGTATCATCATAATAAAGTTCTTCATTACAAGAAGGACAATAACACTTCAAATTTACAACTTTATCTTTATTCCAAGACCAAGTCCATTTTATACCATAAAATACATCTTCTGTATATTTACATCTATTTTTTTGAAATACCTTAATAATTATAAATATAACAATAGGAGTAATCACTGCTATTATTTGTATCCAAATAGGATAAGATGAAATATATTTTTCATAATTTACTATAAAATAATCTTTTATTTTTATAGTTGTATCTAAAAAAGGTATTGGTAAAAAAATCAGTAAAAGTAAAATAATTATTGCTAAAACTATTTTTGCTTCATAAGATAAGAGATTTTTTTTTCTCATATAAGCTCCAAATAATTAAAAATTTTGAAAGATAAAAGGAGAGTAAAAAGAGGATATATTCCTCTTTTTATACATCTAAGTGTTCTACGTCTTTTGCATGCTCTTCAATATAATTTCTTCTTGGTTCTACTTCATCACCCATAAATAGTGTAAATGTATCACTTGCTACTTCTGCATCTTCAATAGTAACTCGAAGAAGTCTTCTATCTTCAGGTATCATTGTAGTTTCCCATAATTGTTCTGGGTTCATTTCACCAAGACCTTTATATCTTTGAATATAAGCACCTTTTTTAGCTAAACCTTCTATATATTCTAATTCATCAATTAAATCATTTTTAAACATAGAAATATCTCTTTGAACTAATCTTGAATATATATATGTTGCCTCACTAAAATATGGAGATGCAAATAAATCATCATCAATAAGAAGCTCTTCAAGCCCCTCTTTTGTTTGAACAAATAATTGAATCATACTATCACTTATACTTTTTGATAATATATTATAACCTTTATTTTCAAGGAAACCTTTTACTTCTTCATATAATGCAGTATAATCTAATTTTACTAAATCAGGTTTTTCAATTAAATGTTTTAATACTTCAATTAAAGAGTACCTTTTTTCAAGTTGTAAAAGCATTTCTCTATATCTTGAAACAGTTTTAAATAAGTCTACTAAATCATTGTAGCCTAAACCTTCAAACTCATAAGATTCTAAACCATTTTCAATTAGAAAAATTGATAATGCAGTGTCATCTTTTAAATAAGTCTCATTTTTACCTTTTTTATATCTATATAAAGGTGGTTGTGCAATAAATAAATAACCTTTTTCAATTACAGGTCTTAAAAATCTAAAAAAGAAAGTTAATAGAAGTGTTTGAATGTGACTTCCATCAACATCGGCATCTGTCATAATTATAACTTTATGATATCTGATTTTTTCATCATCAAAATCTTCACCAATACCACAACCAAGAGCTGTAATCATATTTCTAATTTCATCAGATTTTAAAATCTTATCAAGTCTAGATTTTTCAACATTTAAAATTTTACCTTTTAAAGGTAAAATTGCTTGATAAACTCTATCTCTACCTTGTTTTGCTGAACCACCTGCTGAATCTCCCTCAACTAAATATAGTTCTCTAATTGCTGGATCTTTACTTTGACATTCCGCTAATTTACCAGGAAGTGTTCCAACTGTCATTGAATCTTTTTTTCTAGTTAAATCTCTAGCTTTTTTAGCCGCTTCTCTACCACGTGCTGCCATTAAAGCTTTATCCATTATTGATTTAGCTGCTGTTGGATTTTCTTCAAAATATTTATCTAGTTGTTCACCAGTTAATTTTTGAGAAATAGGTTTTACATAAGAAGAACCTAGTTTACCTTTAGTTTGTCCTTCAAATTGTGGTTCTGGAACTTTTACAGAAACAACAGCTATTAAACCTTCTCTTACATCATCACCTGTAATTTTTGTATCTTTTTCTCTAGCATTTGCATTATTATTTAAATATTTAACAATACTTCTAGTAAGACCAGCTTTAAAACCAGCTTCATGAGTACCACCATCTATTGTTCTAATATTATTTACAAAAGAGATAGTTTTTTCTGTATATGAAGAGTTATACATCAAAGCAATATCAACTTCAACATCATCAACTCTATCAGAGAATGAAATAGCATCACATAAAGCAGTCTCTTTGTTCAAATCAGTAACAAATTGAGCAATACCACCCTCAAAGTGGAAAACTTCTTTTGTCTTAGTTCTTTCGTCTTCTAAAGTAATAGAAATAAAAGGATTTAAATATGCAACTTCTCTAAATCTTTTAGCTAATGTATCATACATATATTCAGCTATTTCAAAAATTGAATCATCTGCTAAGTATTCAATAGTAGTACCTGTTTTTCTTGTATCTCCAATAACTTCTAAAGGAGCTTTTGGAATACCTTTTGAAAACTCTTGATAGTGAATTTTACCTTCTCTATAAATAGTCATTTTAAGTTCGCTAGATAATGCATTTACAACTGAAACACCAACTCCATGTAATCCACCTGAAACTTTATAAGTATCTTTATCAAACTTTCCACCTGCGTGTAATACTGTTAAAACTACTGTTGCAGCTGAAATTCCTTCACCTTTGTGAATTTCAGTTGGAATACCTCTACCATCATCACTAACTCTAATAACATTATCTTTTGTAATTGTTACTTTTATATTTTTACAATAACCAGCCATTGCTTCATCAATTGAGTTATCAACAACTTCGTATACCATATGATGAAGACCATTTAAGTTTGTATCACCAATATACATACCTGGTCTTTTTCTTACAGCTTCAAGACCTTTTAAAACTTTAATATTACTAGCGCCGTATTCTTGACTCATTTAATTTTTCCTTCTTTAATGTACTATATTATTTTTCTAAAACTATTGGCATAACAATTGTAAAGAATTTTTCATCTTCTAAATAAAATGGTAAGTTTGATTCATTAAAACCAATATTTACATTTTCATTGTTTGTTAAACTTAAAAAATCTAATAGGTATTTTGCATTTACTGCTAAATAAAAAGTATCTTCTATATTTAGATCTATATCAATTTGTGTTTTTGATTCACTATCTTCATCTAATGATTCAAATACAATAGTATTTGAACTAAATGTAATTTTTATATTTGAGAATAGTGATGTAACTAATTTAATTGATTCAATTAACATATCTTTTGGTAAAGAGAAGTTATATTTTAAACTATTTGGAATTATTCTATCATAATCTGGAAACTTTCCATTAATCAATTTTGTAAAGAAAGTCATTCTTTCATTTGAAATAATTAAATTAGTAGAATCATAAGCAACAGTTGCATCATCTAAAAATAGTTTTTGAATCTCTATTATTGCTTTTTTTGGAATTATAAATTGATTTTGATCATTTGATATATTTTGTAAATGAGATACTGCTAATCTTCTAGTGTCTGTTGCCACAAAATTTATTTTATCACTTTTTATATCAACTAATGCTCCATTTAATTCAAATTTAGGATTATTGTTATCTATTGCAGGAGTAATCTTTCTAATAGAATTAATTAAATTTAGCATACTAATATCTAATTTATTTATATTATCAGGTTTTGGTAAACTTGGATATTCATTAGGATCATACATAGGCAATTTAAAAGTAGATTTATTTTGTCTAATAATTAAATTGTTTTCTATTGTTTCTACAATTATTTCTAAATCTTTTAATCTTTTTAATATTCCTAATAAATTTGAACCATTAACAGTTGCCTTTCCATTAAGACTTTCATTTAGTTCTTCGATTTGAGACTCTAATCCAATCTCATAATCTGTTGCTTTTATGATAAGTTTATCATTGTTTACTTCTAAATATATATGTGAAGTAATAGCACTTGCATCTTTTTTTTCTAAAAATGGTTGCATTGAAGAAACTATATTCTCAATGATATTTTTTGTGATAATAAATTTCACTTAGATCTCCTCTTATTATTTCTTTTAAGTAGTGGTAGCAGTAGTGTGTGTGAAAAGATGAAAATACCTTTGAAACTTCCATTTCATCGTACGAAATGAAAGTGAATAACAAAATGTTTATATTCACACCTTTTCACACTATCTACTGTAACTTATTTTTACCACTCCTTATTTATTAACTTATTTTTCAAATTTTCGATGATTAATTTAAAGTTTTCATCTTTTTCTATTAACTCATTTGCTTTTTTTATATTATGTGAAATAGAACTGTGATCTTTCATACCTAAAAACTTTGCAATATCAGGCATTGAGTTATGAGTTAATTCTCTAGCAAGATATATAACTACTCGTCTAGCATTTGCTACAGTTGCAGTTCTTTTTTTAGATTTTATATCACTTGGTTTAATATTTAACTCACTTGCTACTAAATTAATAATATCAGGTAGTTTAATATTCTCTTTTGTTTCTTTAATTTGCTCTTTTAATAAACCTTGAACTAATTCCAAATTAATCTCTTGATTTAATAAAGAAGCACTTGCATTAATTCGAATAAGAACACCCTCTATTTCCCTAATTGAGTTATCTAAATTAGTTGCAATAAAGTTAATAATTTCTCTACTTAAATGAATTCCATTTAATTCAGATTTCTTTTCAATAATTGCAATTTTTGTTTCAAGTCCTGGAATTTGGATATCAGCTGTTAATCCCCATTCAAATCTAGACTTTAATCTATCAACAAGTCCAGCAATTTGAGATGGAAGTCTATCTGATGTCATAACTATTTGTTTTTTTGCATTATGAAGTTCATTAAATGTATGGAAAAACTCTTCTTGAGTCTGTTCTTTTCCACTTAAAAATTGAATATCATCAATTAGTAAAACATCACACTTTCTATATTTATTTCTAAAGTGCTCCATGTTTTTATTTTTAATTGAGAAAGTAAAATCATTCATAAACTGTTCAATTGTTACATAAATAACTGTTCTTCCTTGTTGAATTGCATCATTTCCAATTGCTTGTAAAAGATGGGTTTTCCCAAGTCCTGTTCCCCCATAAATAAATAATGGATTGTATTGAATACCAGGTTTTTTTGATACAGCAAGTGAAGCGTTGTAAGCCATTTGATTTGAGCCCCCAACTACAAAAGAGTCAAATGTATATGAAGGGTTTAATATCGTACTTTCAGCTGTATCATTTTTTAGTTTTTCAGTAATAATTTCTTTTTTAGTTTTCTTTTCACCAGCAACCTTTATCTCTATTTCTGGTTTTGTTCCATCAATAGTTTCAAAGCAGTGTTGTATAAGATTTCTATATTTACTTTTTATCCACGAAGCAATATATTTATTTGATACTTCAAATACAGCTATTTTTTCATCAGATGAAATTTTTTTGTAAACTAGCTGTTTTAAATATCTATTATAATCTAATGCTGTAGATTCTTGTTTAATAATTGCTAAAAACTCTTTATTTGTCAT